>JBBCKE010000031.1:0-50187 GCA_037190985.1 Alphaproteobacteria bacterium | reverse complement strand
GGAGATGTTCTCCGGGCTCGACTCGTTCCCGCTGATGGCGGTGCCGTTCTTCATCCTGGCGGCCGAGCTGATGACGGGCGGGGCGATGACCTATGTGCTGTTGCGCTTCGCCTCGCAGTTCGTCGGCCATCTGCGCGGCGGGCTGGGCTATGCCAACGTCATCTCGGCGGCGCTGTTCTCGGGCATTTCCGGCTCGGCCTTGGCCGACGCGGCCGGGCCGGGCGCGATGATGATCCGGATGATGGAGAAGTCCGGCTACGACAAGTCCTATGCGGGGGCGCTCACCGCCTCGGCCGCGGTCCTCGGGCCGATCATCCCGCCGTCGATCATCATGATCATCTACGCGCTTCAGGTCGAGGAGGTATCGGTCGGCGCGCTGTTCATCGCCGGCATGGTGCCGGGCATCGTCATCGTCATCGCGCTGTGCATCGCCAACTATTTCGTGTCGAAGAAGCGCGGCTATCGCGGCGGCGACCCCAAGCCGTCCGGCCGCGAGATGGTCAGGACGACCATCCACGCGCTGCCGGCGCTGCTCTTGATCGTCATCATCATCGGCGGCATCCGCGCCGGCGTGTTCACGCCGACCGAGGCGTCCGTGGTCGCGATCTTCTACGCGCTGGCCTGCGGCATGTTCCTCTATCGCTCGCTCAAGCTGCGCGATATTCCCGCCATCATCTTCCGCTCGGCGCTGATCTCCATCGCGGTCCTGCTGATCCTCGCGGCGGCGCGGTCCTTCGCCTGGGTGCTGATCATCGAGGGGGTGCCGCAGCGGCTGGCCGAGACGATCATCTCGTGGGAGCTGAGCCCCATCGTCTTCCTGCTGGCGGTCAACGTGCTGCTCCTCGTCTTCGGCCTGTTCATGGATCCGCTGCCGGGCGTGATGGTGCTGGTGCCGATCCTCGCGCCCATCGCCCATTCGCTCGGCATCGACCCGATCCACTTCGCCATGGTGGTGATCCTGAACCTCACCATCGGCCTGATCACACCGCCGGTCGGGGCCTTGCTGTTCGTGGTGTCGTCGACGGTGAAGCTGCGCGTCGGCGCGATCATCCGTGAGATGCCGCCCTTCTTCATCGCCCACATGATCGTGCTCCTGCTCATCACCTTCATTCCGTGGCTCTCGACCTGGCTGCCCCGCGTCTCGGGCTTCTGAGGAAGGCAAGCGCAACGAAAAGCCCGGCCAGCACATCTGCGGGCCGGGCTTTTTCGTCGAACCCGCGAGATCAGGCGGCCGCGCCGTGGGCGGCCGCATCCGCCGCGTAGTGGCGGCCGAAACGGTTGGCGAGGAAGTCGGGAAACGCGATGTCCTCCTGCCGCACGAAGCCCTTCTGCGGCAGCTTTCCCTCTGCCAGCATGTCGAGCACGGCGCAGATTCCGGCGGCGGTGGTGATCTGAATGGCGCTGCGCGGCCGGCCGGCGATGAGGCCGCTATAGATCTTGTGGGCGTAGGTCTCCTGCATCAGCCGCCCGCCCTTGAGGCCGGAGACGGTGACGAAGACGATGACCACGTCCTGCCCGGTCGCGGGCAGCGCCTGCTCGAGGATGTCCTTCAACAGGTCGCGACGGTTGCGCAGGTTCAAATCGTTGAGCAGCGTCTTCATGATCGCGGCGTGGCCGGGATAGCGGATGGTGCGGTAGTTGAGCGTGCGCACCTTGCCGGCCAGCGTCTCGCACAGCGTGCCGAGGCCGCCCGAGGTGTTGAACGCCTCGTAGGTGACGCCGTCGAGCGAGAATTCCTCGCGCTCCTCCATCGCCGGCACCTCGATCAGGCGGCCGTCGACGATGGCCTCGCACGGCTCGATATACTCGTTGATGATGCCGTCGGTGCTCCATGTCAGATTGTAGTTGAGCGCGTTCGACGGGTATTGCGGCAGCGCGCCGACGCGCAGGCGCACCGTGTCGAGCCGCTCGAACCGGCTGGCGAGGTCGTGGGCGACGATGGAGACGAAGCCCGGCGCGAGGCCGCATTGCGGGATGAAGGCGGCTTTCGCCGCCTTCGCCAGCTCCTTGACCCGTTTCGTCGAGGCGACGTCCTCGGTCAGGTCGAGATAGTGGACGTTCGTCGCCGCCGCGGCCTCGGCGATCGCGGTGGTCAGGTGGAAGGGGGCGGCGCTCAGCACGGCAAACTTGCCGGCGAGCAGGGCGCGCAGCGCCGCGCCATCGGCGATGTCGAGCGCCTGCGTCGTCACCGCCTTGTGCCTGTCCGCCGCCTCCAGTTGCGCGGCGTCCCGGTCGGCGAGGATGACGCGGTAATCGCCGCTCCCGGCCAGCATCAGCGCGATGGTCGAGCCGATCTTGCCGGCTCCGACGACAACGATGTCCCTGTTCGCTTCCTGCATGGGATTGCCCTCCATTCCTGTGATCGGACGAGAAGGCCACGAACGGCTTTGCATTTCAAACCGGTGAACTTATGATATTTCAGGTTTGATCGTGCAAAATGACGAAGGATTTCGTCGATATGAAGGAAAACATCAAGGACGAGCTTCTCCTGTCGCTGCTGTCGGAGAATGCGCGCATGCCGGTCTCGGAGCTGGCGCGCCGGCTCGGCCTGTCGCGCACCACCGTCCAGGCGCGGATCGAGCGGCTGGAGCGCAGCGGGGCCATCGCCGGCTACACGGTGCGCTTGAGCACAGCCGCCGAGCGGGCGCTGGTGCGCGCCTTCGTGATGATCACGGTGAAGCCCAAGCATGCCGGCCGGACCATCGCCGAGCTCGAGGAGATCCGCGAGGTGCGCACGCTGCACTCGATCAGCGGCGAGGTCGACCTGATGGCGGTGGTCGCCGCCGGCTCGGTCGCGGCGCTCGACGCGGTGGTGGACCGGATCGGCGCGCTCGAAGGGGTCGAGCGGACGCAGACCTCGGTGATCATGGCGACCAAGTTCGACAGATAGGCGGGGCCGCACGCCTGCCCGTTCGCGGCAAGGCGAGCGCGCCATTGCGCTTGCCATGCGCTCGGTGGCACAGTCGGCCAAACGGAGATCGCGCCATGCCCGTCAGGACCAAGCCAGCCTTCCCGCGCCCGAAGCCGTGGACGGAGGTCGCGACCCGTCTCGTCGACGTCGCCATGGGCAGGAAGCCGGCCGATCTCGTCGTGCGCAACGGGCGCTGGGTCAACGTCCATTCGGGCGAGGTGATCGCGGCGACCGACATCGCCATCGCCGCCGGCCGCTTCGCCTATTGCGGGCCGGATGCTTCCCACGCCATCGGCGAGGGGACGAAGGTGGTGGACGCCGGCGGGCGCTATCTGGTCCCGGGCCTGTGCGATGCTCACATGCATGTCGAGAGCGGCATGGTGACGGTGACGGAATTCTGCCGTGCCGTCATCCCGCACGGCACGACCTCGATGTTCGTCGACCCGCACGAGATCGCCAACGTGCTCGGCCTCGAAGGGGTGCGGCTGATGCATGACGAGGCGCTGGCCATGCCGGTCAACGTCCATGTGCAAATGCCGTCCTGCGTGCCCTCGGCCGCGGGGCTGGAGAATGCCGGCGCGCAACTGACGGCCGAGGACGTCGCCGAGGCGATGAACTGGGAGAACATCATCGGCCTCGGCGAGGTGATGAACTTTCCCGGCGTCGCCGCCAACGACCCGCTGATGGTGGCCGAGATCGCGGCGACGGTGAAGGCGGGCAGGACGGTCGGCGGGCACTACGCCTCGCGCGACCTCGGCCTGCCGTTCCACGGCTACGTCGCCGGTGGGCCGGAGGACGACCATGAAGGCACGAGCGTCGAGGATGCCGTCGCCCGCGTCCGGCAGGGCATGAAGGCGATGCTGCGGCTGGGCTCGGCCTGGTACGACGTGGCGAGCCAGATCAAGGCGGTGACGGAAAAGGGCCTCGACCCGCGCAACTTCATCCTGTGCACCGACGACAGCCATTCCGGCACGCTGGTCCATGATGGCCACATGGACCGCGTGGTGCGCCACGCCATCGCCCAGGGGCTGAAGCCGGTGACGGCGATCCAGATGGCGACGCTCAACACCGCCCAGCATTTCCGGCTGGAGCGCGAGATAGGCTCCATCGCGCCGGGGCGGCTGGCGGATTTCCTCATCGTCTCCGATCTCGCCGCGCTCGCCATCGACGAGGTGTTCGCCCGCGGCGTGCGGCTGGCCAAGGGCGGGCGGCTCGAGGTCGACATCCCGCCCTACGACTATCCCGCCCGCACCAGGAAGACGGTGAAGCTGGGCAGGGCGCTCAAGGCGGCGGATTTCGACATCGTCGCGCCCGAGGGCGCAAACGAGGCGCGGGTGCGCGTCATCGGCGTGATCGAGAACCAGGCGCCGACGCGGGCGCTCGAGGCCGATCTTGCGGTCACTGAGGGGCTGGTCGAGATGGACCGCGAGAACGACGTGTGCCAGATCGCGCTGGTCGAGCGCCATCGCGGCACGGGCGGCGTCGTCAACGGCTTCGTCTCCGGCTTCGGCTATACGCGCGATTGCGCGCTCGCCTCGACGGTGGCGCACGATTCGCACCACATGATCGTCGTCGGCACCAACAAGCGCGACATGGCGCTGGCCGCAAACCGGCTGGGCGAGGTCGGCGGCGGCGTGGTGCTGTTCTCGCAGGGCAGGGAGATCGCCCTCGTCGAGATGCCCATCGCCGGGCTGATGTCGGACGAGCGGGCCGAGGTCGTGGCGCAGAAGGCGGCGAAGCTGACGGCGGCGATGCGCGAGATGGGCTGCACCTTGAACAACGCCTACATGCAGCACTCGCTGCTGGCGCTGGTGGTCATTCCCGAGTTGCGCATCTCGGATATCGGCATCGTCGACGTCACGCGGTTCGAGAAGGTCGACCTCTTCCTGTGAATCAGATCGTTTCACTGAAACGATCTATCTGCTTGTTTTGACGCAATTCCGGACGGAAAAGTGCTTCACACTTTTCCTGGAATTGCTCTAGCGGCGGCCGCCGACCGCGATGTTGATGACCTCGAACGGCGTGGTGACGATGATCTCGGCGGCGGAACCGAGAGTCTGGCCAAGGCCTTGCGCCAGTCCGTCGATGCGGCGCGTGATGTCGTCGCTATTGCCGTCGAGCATCTGGTCCTCGTTCAGCCGGCTGCCAAGAAGCTGCACCATCAGCGGGTTCTCGGCGAACTTGGCGTGGTTCAGCCTGTCGCCGCCAGACGAGATGCCGGAAATGTCCACGACCGTGATGCCGAGGCTGGCGAGATCGGCGTCGTTGCCGTAGTCGCCGACGCGCGGCCGGTTGCCGGCGATGATCGACGACGCGAGCAGCGCCCGGTCGTCGCGCGACAGGATGACGAAGATCGGCCAGTCGATCTTGCCGATGCGGCGCAACTGGCTCTTGAACACGTCGACGTCGATGTCGGGCGAGGCGAGGATGACGTCGCCGAGGCTGTTGTGGACGTCGCGGTTGCCCGAAAGCGCCATCTGGCGCAGCGTTTCCATCGTCAGCCAGTTGCCCATGGAATGGGCGATGATGTCGATGCGGGTCGCGCCGGCCGCGCGCAGCCGGCGCAGCGTCTCCTCCAGCCCGTCGCGGGCGACGGTGGCGGAGTTGTTGTCGTAGATGTAGTCGACGGTCCGCCCGGTCGAGGCCCATGAGAACAGGACCGGCGTGCCGTGATAGCCCGAATCGTGGACGATCTGCGCGGCGCGGTAGACCGAATTGTCGAACGGCGTGCGATAGCCGTGGATGAAGACCAGCGCGCGGCCGCGCGTGCGCTTCAGGCTGTCGCTCAACGCGTTCCTGAAACCTTCCGGAGCGGGGTAGAGGGCGACCTCCGCGGCGGCGAAATGCCGTGCCGGGTCGCGCCGCGCGCCGGCGCGCGGGTGCTCGACCTTGCCCGGCTCGTGGACCTTGGGAAGCGTGACGTCGACGCGGGCGAAGTTCACGTCGACGCTGCGCTCGCCGCTGAACACTTCCTTGCGGTCGTCGGCGGCCGCGCGCGTGGTGGCGACGAATATCCGGTGGGTGGCGAGGATCTCTTGCGGCTCGGCGGCGACGGCGTCGAGCAGGCGCGTCGTCGGCCCGCCCGCGCAGCCCGAAAGGGCGAAGGCGGCGGCAAGCACGGCGGCGATGGCGAAATGGCGTGCCCGGCTCAACGCGAAGAACTCCCGAAGCAATTCCGGAAAAAGTGTGAAGCGCTTTTTCGTCCGGAATTGCGTTGAAACAATCTGCCGAAGATCACTCCCGCTCTTCGCTATCGTGCCGGACGGGGCTTGGCAAGCTCTCAGCGCCGCCAGAACACCGGCGTGAAGACGACGAGGACGGCGAGGATTTCCAGCCGGCCGAGCAGCATGGCCAGCGCCAGCAGCCATTTGGCCGCGTCGGGCACGGCGGAGAAATTGCCGGCCGGGCCGATCATCTCGCCGAGGCCGGGGCCGACATTGGTCAGGCATGTCAGCGCGCCGGAAAGCGCGGAGAGAAGGTCGATGCCGGTCGCCGTCAGGAGCAGCGTCAGGATCAGCCAGATCGACAGGAAGGCCGAGATGAACAGCACCACCGCGCGCTGCATGGCGTCGTCCACCGGCCGGTCGCCATAATGGACCGTCACCACGGCGTTGGGATAGACGAACCGCTTCAGGCCGTTGGCGAGCAGCTTGAACAGGATGAGGAAGCGGTAGGCCTTGACCCCGCCCGAGGTCGAGCCGGAGCAGCCGCCGAGCACGGTGGCGACCAGCGCGCAGCCGGCGACGAACGGCCCCCACTCGGTGTAGTCGCCGGTGGCGAAGCCGGTCGTGGTGATGAGCGAGACGAAGTTGAACGCCGAATAGGTCAGGGCCTGCCCAAACTCCATGTCGCCGGTCAGGCGCAGATAGAGCGCGACCGCGGCGACGAAGGCCACCACGTAGCCGGCGAAGACGCGGATCTGCGGGTCGCGCAGCGTGTCGAGCCGCCCCGAAACCACGAGCAGCATGACGATGGAGAACGGCAGCGCGCCGAGGAACATGAACACCGTGGCGATCCACAGGATGGCGAAATTGTCGCCATAGGCGCCCATCGAGGCGTCGTGGGTCGAGAAGCCGGCGGTCGAGATGGTGGTCAGCGCATGGTTGAGCGCGTCGAACCCGCCCATGCCGGCAGCGGCATAGAGCACGGCGCACAGGACCGTGGCGGCGGAATAGATGCCGATCAGGGCGGTGATGTGGGTCGACAGGCGCTCGAACGGCCTGTCGGTGATGTCGGACGTCTCGATGCGGAAATAGGAGATGCCGCCGACATTCAGGAACGGCAGCACGAACAGGCTGAAGGCGATGACGCCGAGGCCGCCCATCCATTGCAGCAGCGAGCGCCACAGAAGGATGCCGGGCGGCAGCCCGTCCAGCCCGTTGATGATCGTCGCGCCGGTGGTGGTGATGCCGGAAGCCGCCTCGAACACGGCCTCGGCCAGCGTCAGGTCGAGCGAGGCGGCGGCATAGAGCGGCACCGCGCCGACGGCGCTGGTGGTGAGCCACAGGAGATTGACGACGAGGAAGCCGAATCGCGACGAGATCGGCGGCGGCCTGCCTTGCGTCGCCAGCGCGCCGCCGAGCGCCAGCCCGCCGGTGAAGAAGGCGCTGAACGCGAACACCCGCCAGTCGTCATTGCCGTAATAGAGGTCGACCGCCGCCGGGGCGAGCATGGCGAAGGACAGGTAGATCGCGAAGACCGAGGCGATGTGAACCGCGGCGCGGACGGTCGAATACTGCACGGCGGTGAATCCTGACACGCTCGGCATCGACAGTGGCGTCACGGGCGAGTTTGTGCAATAGCCCTCGCGAAAACCGGCGGAGACGACAACATGGCTGCATTTCCCCGCGAAGTGGCGCGCGCAGCCGAGGCGATGCGCCCGCTGTTCGCCGAGACGCCGCTTCAGGAGAACGACTACCTTTCGCGCAAGACCGGCGCGCGGGTGTTCCTCAAGCGCGAGGACCTGACGCCGGTGCGCTCCTACAAGATCAGGGGCGCGTTCAACTTCTTCCGCAAGGCGCTGGCTTCCGGAGAGGGCGCGGAAGTCTTCGTCTGCGCCTCGGCGGGCAACCACGCGCAGGGCTTCGCCTTCGTCTGCCGCCAGCTCGGCCGCAAGGGCGTCGTCTTCATGCCGGTGACGACGCCGCAGCAGAAGATCGACAAGACGCGGATGTTCGGCGGCGAGGCGGTCGAGATCCGCCTCGTCGGCGACTTCTTCGACGATTGCTACCGCGCCGCGCTCGATTTCGCCGCGCAGAGCGGCGGGCTGATGGTGCCGCCCTTCGATCACAAGGACATCGTCGAGGGGCAGGCGACGATCGCGCACGAGATCGCGGCCCAGCTTCCCGAAGGCGTCGTGCCGGACCTGATGATCCTTCCCGTGGGCGGCGGCGGGCTCTCGGCCGGCGTCACGCGCTATCTCGCCGAGACGGGGGCGACGACGCGCTTCGCCTTCGCCGAGCCGTCCGGCGCGCCGAGCCTCAGGCGCAGCCTCGAGGCCGGCCGGCGGGTCAGGCTCGACAAGGTCGACAATTTCGTCGACGGCGCGGCCGTCGCCGAGATCGGCAAGGAGAATTTCCGCCTGCTGAAGCATTTCGAGGCCGGGCAGGTGCGGCTGGTGCCGGAAAACCGCCTCTGCGCCACCATGATCGAGATGCTCAACGTCGAGGGCATCGTGCTGGAGCCGGCCGGCGCGCTCGCCATCGACGCGCTCAAGGATTTCTCGCGCAAGGAGCTGAAGGGCAAGGTCGTCGTGCTCGTCATTTCCGGCGGCAATTTCGATTTCGAGCGCCTGCCCGACGTCAAGGAGCGGGCGCTGCGCTTCGAGGGCTTCAAGAAGTACTTCATCTTCCGCTTCCCGCAGCGGCCGGGCGCGCTGCGCGATTTCCTGTCGCTGCTCGGGCCGGACGACGACATCGCCCGCTTCGAGTACCTGAAGAAATCGGCGCGCAATTTCGGCTCGGTGCTGATCGGCATCGAGACGAAGGACGCAAAGAATTTCGACGTGCTGCGCAAGCGGTTCGAGGAAGCGGGCTGGGCCTATCAGGACATCACCGACAACGAGACGCTGGCCGGTTTCATCATCTGAGCCGAGGCGGTATGCTCAGGCGATGAGCGAAGGCACGGCCTATATCGTCCTGTTCCGCGGCGTCGGCGGCAAGACCCAGCTTCCCGTCGCGCGTCTGCGCGAGGCGTTGACGGCGGGCGGCTTCGACAGTGTCGCGACCTACATCAACAGCGGCAACGCGGTGCTGAAGAGCGCGCTGCCGCGCGGCGAGGTGGCGGCGCGGGTGGCGGAAATCTGCGCCCGCGACTTCGCCTTCGACAAGGACGTCCATGTGGCGACCCGGGCCGAGTGGCGGGCGCTGATCGCCGCCAATCCGTTCCCTGAGGCCGTCGAGACGCCGACCTTCCTTCACGCCGCTTTGCTGGCGGACGCGCCGGAGCCGGCGCGGGTCGAGGCGCTGCGCGCGCTCGCCGCCGGCGGCGAGGGCATCGCGATCGTCGGCACGGTCGCCTATCTCCACACGCCGCACGGCTTCGGCACGTCGAAGCTGGCGGTGAAGTTCGACAAGGGCATCGGCGTGCCCAATACGGCGCGCAACTGGAACACGGTGCTGAAGCTCGACGAGCTGGCCGCCGCGGCCGACGTTTGACGCGAATTTTATTGCGTCGCACAAATTCAGGTTGCTTTTGCCGGCCATTTGCACCATATGCGGCTCCATGAGGCGCATGGGCCGGCATGTCCGGCTTTCCCGAAGGGACTGGTTGCGTCCACCCGCGGCATAAAGCGCGCGGGCGCGACAGCGCAGCCGAGCGGAACGCGAGCGTTCCTCCGCCTTGTCGTCAGAATAGAGATTTTCATGCGGCGGGTTGCGCCCCGCCGCACCAACTATGCGGACGCAGCGCCTTGCGCCGATCCGCAGGAAAGACATGACTTTGACACTCGATAATACCGATTTCACCGCCGACGTTTCGTCCGGATTTGCCGCGCTCGGGCTTTCGGGCGCGATGCTCAAGGCGACGCAGAACGCCGGCTTCACCGAGCCGAAGCCGATCCAGGTGCAGGCGATCCCGCCGCAGCTCGAAGGGCGCGACATTCTCGGCATCGCCCAGACCGGCTCCGGCAAGACCGCGGCCTTCAGCCTGCCGATCCTCGCCGCCATCGTCGGCCTCGGCACGAAGCGCAAGCCGCGCACGGCGCGGGCGCTGATCCTCGCCCCGACGCGCGAGCTCGCCGTCCAGATCGAGGAGACGATCCGCGTCCTCGCCCAGGGGCTGCACATCTCGACGGCAATCGTCCTCGGCGGCGTGTCGCGCGGCTCGCAGGTCCGGCGCATCGCGCCCGGCGTCGACATCCTCATCGCCACGCCCGGCCGGCTGACCGACCTCGTGCGCGAGGGCGACCTGACGCTGGCCGAGACGCGCTGGCTGGTCCTCGACGAGGCCGACCGCATGCTCGACATGGGCTTCATCAACGACGTGCGCCGCATCGCCCGCGCCACCCATCCCGAGCGCCGCACGGCGCTGTTCTCGGCGACCATGCCGGTCGAGATCGAGAAGCTGGCGCGCGAGCTCCTCAAGGAGCCGGTGCGGGTCGAGGTCGCGCCGCAGGGCACGACCGCCGGCGAGATCCGCCAGAGCCTCGTCATGGCGCGGCTGAAGCAGAAGCGGAAGGTGCTGTCCGACATGCTGGCCGACCCGGCGATGTCGTCGGTCATCGTCTTCGCCCGTACCAAGCACGGCGCCGACCGCGTGGCGCGCGATCTCGACCGCGATGGCTTCGAGGCCGCCGTCATCCACGGCAACAAGTCGCAGAACGCGCGCCAGAAGGCGCTGAACGGCTTTCGCGAGGGCAAGGTGCGCATCCTCGTCGCCACCGACATCGCCGCGCGCGGCATCGACGTGCCGGGCATCAGCCATGTCGTCAATTTCGACCTGCCGGACGAGGCCGAGAGCTATGTCCACCGGATCGGCCGCACCGGGCGCAACGGGGCCGACGGCATCGCCGTCACGCTGTGCGCGCCGGACGAGGGCGTGAAGCTGCGCCAGGTCGAGCGCATCATCCGCATGAAGCTGCCGGTCGCGGCGAGCTTCCTCGACCAGCCGGACCCCGCGCCGGCGAAGGGCGCGCAGCAGGATGGCGCCGCGCCCCGGGGTGAGGGCGAGGCCGGCCGGCCGCGCCACATGCCGGGCAGGACCCCGCGCGGGACGCAGCCCCAGCGCGACGGCAAGCCGGGGCAGGGCAAGCCGTTCCAGAAGCGCGCCTCCGGCGGCGGCAGGCCGTTTGGCGCGGAGGACGCCGCGAAGCCCGCCGGCGCCAAACCGGCGCAGAAGCGGCCGTTCCGCGGCAAGCGACGGCCGGCCCGCGGCCGCGCCGCCGCCTGACGCCCACCGCAACGGGCCGCCTTCCGCGAGGAAGGCGGCCTTTTTCCTGTCCGGAGCAGCCGTTTGTCCCGGCCGCATCCGTGCGACGCCGGACGGGTCCGTCCGGCTGCGAAATGCTCCAAAGGACAGCAGGGCTGGCCCAATTGCCGCGGGCGGCGCGATGGTCTAAGCCCGTCCGGTCGGCCTCGGCCGTTCACGGAACAGTGCGGCCCGCGCCGCGCCATGGAACACCCTGCCGCCGGGTCGGCGTCGACCCGGGCTGCATGGCCGCCCATGGAACAATGAGACGGGAAACGTCATCATGGCCGGCCTCACGGCGCTCACGCTCGCCTACATGCTGTCGCAGTTCTACCGCGCCTTTCTCGCGGTGCTCGCGCCGGTGCTGACCGTCGAGCTGGGCGCGACCAAGACCGACCTGTCGATGGCGTCCGGCGCATGGTTCGTCGCCTTCGCGCTATCGCAGTTCCTCATCGGCATCTGGCTCGACCGCCATGGCCCGAAGCGCACGGCCGGCCTTCTCCTCGGCATCTGCGGCGGCGGCGGCGCGTTCCTGTTCGCCGTCGCCACCCAGCCGTGGATGATCATCGCGGCGATGACGCTGATCGGCATCGGCTGCGCGCCGGTGCTGATGGCCTCGATGTTCATCTTCGCCCATACGTGGTCGCCGGCGCGGCTCGCGGTGCTGACCTCGTGGCTGATCGGGTTCGGCTCGCTCGGCAACGTCATCGGCGCGTCGCCGCTGGCCGGCGCGGCCGAGGCCTTCGGCTGGCGGCCGGTCATCGCCGGCCTCGGCGTGGTGACGCTGCTGATCGCCGGGGCGATCCTGTTCTTCGTCCGCGATCCCGAGCAGGCGAAGGGCGGCGGCGTCTCGAGCGGCTTTTCCGGCTATGTCGAGCTGATGCGCCTCAAGGCGCTGTGGCCGATCTTCCCGCTGGTCGCCATGAACTACGTGCCGTCGGGCGGCATACGCGGCCTGTGGGCCGGCCCCTACCTCGCCGACGTCTACGGCGCCGATGCGCTGGCCATCGGCCAGGCGACGCTGTTCATGGCGCTGGCCATGTCCGCCGGCAGCTTCGTCTACGGCCCGCTCGACACCTTCTTCCGCACCCGCAAATGGGCCGCCTTCGCCGGCAACGCCCTGCTGCTCACCGCGCTCGTCCTGCTGGCGCTCGACCCGGCGCCCGGCATCGGCATCTCGACGAGCCTTCTGGTCGTCATCGGCCTCTCCGGCGCCAGCTTCGGCCTGATGATGGCGCATGGGCGGGCCTTCTGCCCGCCGCACCTCACCGGGCGCGGCATCACGCTGCTCAATTTCTTCTCCATCGGCATGGTCGGCCTGATGCAGTTCGCGTCCGGCGCGGTGGTGTCGACGGCGACGGTTCCCGACGATCCGGCGGCGGCCTATGTCGCGCTCTACTGGTTCTATGCGGTGGCCCTCGCGCTCTCGCTCGTCATCTATCTGTGGTCGCGCGACGCAAGGCCCGAGCACAGGGGCTGAGATAACGGTGCGCGAGGGAAAATCCGTCCTTGAAAGCAGGGCTCGCGGTTTCTAGTTTCGCGCAGCCCGGCAAAAGAAGGAACAGCCCCATGGCCGCTTCGGTTCTCGATGTCATCGGCAACACGCCGCTGATCCGTCTCAGGCGCGCGTCCGAGGAAACGGGGTGCGAGATTCTCGGCAAGGCCGAGTTCATGAACCCCGGCCAGTCGGTCAAGGACCGCGCGGGCCTGTTCATCATCCGCGACGCCGAGCAGAACGGGCTGCTGCGCCCCGGCGGCGTGATCGTCGAGGGCACGGCCGGCAACACCGGCATCGGCCTGACGGTGGTGGCCAAGGCGCTGGGCTACCGCACGGTGATCGTCATCCCCGAGACCCAGAGCCAGGAGAAGAAGGACGCGCTCCGGCTCCTCGGCGCGGAGCTGATCGAGGTTCCGGCGGTTCCCTACAGGAACCCCAACAACTACGTGAAAGTGTCCGGCCGCCTGGCCGAGCAGCTTGCGAGGACGGAAGCCGCCGGCGCGATCTGGGCCAACCAGTTCGACAACGTCGCCAATCGCGACGGTCATATCGCCACCACCGCGCAGGAAATCTGGCGGCAGACGGACGGCAGGATAGACGGCTTCGTTTCCGCGGTCGGCACCGGCGGCACGTTGGCCGGCATCGCCGCGGGCCTGCGCGAGCACAATGCTGCCGTCAAGATCGGCCTTGCCGACCCGCTGGGCGCGGCGCTGTACAGCTATTACACGCAAGGCGAGCTGAAGGCCGAGGGCGAGTCGATCACCGAGGGCATCGGGCAGGGGCGCATCACCGCCAATCTCGAAGGGTTCACGCCCGATTTCTCGTGGCAGATCCCCGATGCCGAGGCCCTGCCGATCATCTTCGACCTGGTGCAGGAGGAGGGGCTGTGCCTCGGCGGCTCGACCGGCATCAACATCGCCGGCGCGATCCGCCTTGCCCGCGAGCTCGGCCCCGGCCACACCATCGTCACCATTCTGGCCGACTACGGCACCCGCTACCAGTCGAAGCTGTTCAATCCGTCCTTCCTGCGCGGCAAGGGTCTGCCGGTGCCGGGATGGCTGGAGACGGAAAACACGATTCCGGTTCCCTACGAGGAGAGTGCATAATGGCGTTTGCGACGGAGGCGTTGTTTCGCGACAACGCCTATCTGAAGTCGGCCGAGGCGACGGTGATCGCCGTCGACGAGCGGGGAATCTTCCTCGACCGGACCGTCTTCTACGCCACGTCCGGCGGCCAGCCGGGCGACACGGGCACGCTTCTGCGCGCCGACGGATCGCGGATCGCCATTGCCGGCACGGTGACGGGGGAGACCAAGGACGAGATCGTCCACAAGCCGGGCGAGGGCGCGGCGCTGCCCGAGATCGGCGAGACGGTGACGGCCGAGATCGACTGGGAGCGGCGGATGAAGCTGATGCGCATGCATGCGGCCTGCCACCTCCTGACCGTCGCCTGCCCCTATCCGATCACCGGCGCGGCGGTCGGCGAGGAGGAGTCGCGCGTCGATTTCGACATTCCCGACGCCGGCGTGACGCGCGAGGGCGTCAGCGAGGCGCTGATGGCGCTGGTGCGCGCCGACCACCCAATCTTCACCAGATGGATCACCGACGAGGACCTCGCCGCCAATCCCGCGCTGGTGAAGTCGAAGAACGTCCGCCCCCCGGCCGGCTCGGGGCGCATCCGCCTCGTCTGCATCGGCGACGAGGGAGCGGTCGACACCCAGCCCTGCGGCGGCACCCATGTCGCCTCGACCGCCGAGATCGGGCAGATCCATATCGGCAAGATCGAGAAGAAGGGCCGTGAGAACCGCCGCTTCCGCATCCGTTTCGGCCCGCTGCCTTCGAGCCAGGAGTGACTTCCATGAGCCAGACCAGCCCCTTCGTGGTTTCCGCCGACTGGCTTCAGGAGCGGCTGGGCAAGCCCGGCCTGTCGATCGTCGACGGCGCGTGGTACCTGCCGACGCAGGGGCGCGACGCGCGCGCCGAATATCAGGCGGCGCACATTCCGGGCGCGGTGTTCTTCGACCACGACAAGGTGGTGGAGCCGGGCTCGGACCTGCCGCACACGCTGCCTACACCGGGGCTGTTCGCACAGTTCGCCTCGTCGATGGGTATCGATGAGAAGGACGAGATCGTCGTCTATGACGGGCCGGGCTTCTTCTCCGCGCCGCGCGTGTGGTGGATGTTCCGCCTGATGGGCGCGGACAAGGTCTATGTGCTCGACGGCGGGCTCGACCGCTGGCGCCGCGAGGGGCGGCCGGTGACAGCCGAGACGACGAAGATCGCCTCCTGCTTCTTCGAGGCCGATTGCGATCCGGCGAAGGTCGTCTCCTTCGCCGAGATGCAGGAGATCGTGGCCGAAGGCGCGGCCCAGATCGCCGACGCGCGGCCGGCCGGCCGCTTCGCCGGCACGGACCCCGAGCCGCGCCCCGGCATGCGCGGCGGCCACATGCCCGGCGCGCGCAACGTGCCGGCCGCGTCGCTGTCGCGCGAGGGCAGCCTCTTGCCGGTCGAGGAGCTTCGCGCCACGCTGGAGGCGGCGGGGCTCGACCTGTCGCGGCCGGTCGTCACCTCCTGCGGCTCGGGCGTCACGGCGGCGGTGATCTCGCTGGCGCTCGCCTCGGTCGGCCACGAGGACAACCGGCTCTACGACGGCTCGTGGAGCGAATGGGGCGCGCGCGCCGACACGCCCATCGTCACCGGCGATGACTGATACGAAGCCCGGCCCGGACGGGATGCTTCTCGCCCGCGCCACCCATCTCGAAATGCTGGCGCCGCCGCCGGCGCGGGTGCCGATGCCGCTCGGGCACGCGCTCGCGGTGCTGCGGGTCAAGGACATGCCGCTCGCCTTCTATCGCTATCTCTACGCGCAAGTCGGCAAGGCCAGCCACTGGGAGAAGCACCGCAACCTCGACGACAGGGCGCTGTCGGCGATCGTCCATGCGCAAAGCGTCGAAATCCGCGTCCTTTACGTCGACGGCGCGCCGGCCGGCTTCTTCGAGCTCGATCTCGCGCCCCTGCCGGCTGAAGCCGATATCCGCTATTTCGGCCTGACGCCGGATTTCCAGGGCAGGGGGCTGGCGCGGTTCTTCCTGTCGGAGGCGGTGTTCGCGGCCTTCGCCCACGCTCCGACCCGGCTGACGATCCAGACCTGCACGCTCGACAATCCGCGCGCGCTCCAGCTCTACCAGCGCATCGGCTTCTCGCCCTATGCGTGGTCGCAGGAGAAGGTGACGCCCTGGCTGTAGCGGCCCGAACCCGCGCGTTAGGGATTATGAACGCGGGACAACAGCCCGTTCAGCTTGGTTTCAGACGGCCGATGCCATTGTCATCGCAACGAGTTACCTTGAGTTCTTCCGAAGGAGACGCCCCCGATGTTCCGCCATCTTCTCATCGCCACCACCGCCCTTTCCGTCCTCCTGCCGACCGTCGCCTCGGCCCAGATGCGCGAGCCGAATCGCGATCGCGTCATCGAGCGGCAGGAGACGCGGCGTCCGGGACGCGAAGCGCCGCGCGAGATGCCGTCGTCGGACCGCATCCTGCGCCAGCTCGAGGCCGCGCCGACCACCCGCGTCGCGCCGCAGCGCCGGGTGACGGTGCAGGAATTCAAGCGCCGGCCGGACCTGCGCCGCGCCGCGCCGTCGATCGAGATCCAGTCGATCAATTTCGAGTTCGGCTCGGCCGAGATTCCCCATTCGCAGTACCGCAAGGTCGGGCAGATCGCCGATGCGCTGAAGCGCCTGATCTCGCGCCGCTCCGGCACGCGCATTCTGATCGAGGGCCACACCGACGCCGTTGGCTCCGACGCCTCGAACCTCGCGCTGTCCGAGCGCCGGGCGGCCTCGCTGAAGCGCGTCCTGGTGCGCGAGTTCGGCATTCCCTCGCGGGCGCTGGAGACGGTCGGATACGGCGAGGCCTACCTGCTGGTGCCGACCCAGTACGAAAGCTGGGAGAACCGGCGCGTCACGCTGCGCCGCGTCGACGAATTCCTTCGTTGACGCAACGGAAAGTTTGGGGTTGCCACTTCAAACTTTCCCGGAACGTGCTAATGCCAAAGACAGACACCTGCGCGGACAAAAGCCCCCCTCCGTCCGCGCGGCCTCCCGACCCGCCGGTTGCCCCCCAATCGGCGGGTCGTGGCGTTTCTAGCCGCCTTTTCCGCTTCCGACGTCAGGCCATGTCCGGCTTCAGGCCGACATGGGTACGGTCGACGACCTCGCGCAGCGCGAAGGACGAGTTGATCTTGATGACGTGGGGCATGGCGGTCAGCCATTCCTTGTGGATGCGCTCGTAGTCCTCGAGATCGCGCGCGGCGATGCGCAGGATGTAGTCGTACTCGCCCGACATCAGGTGGCACGACAGGACGTTCGGGCAGCGCTTCACCGCCGCCTCGAAATCGGCCAGCGTCTTGCCGAACTGGCCCGACAGCGAGATGTGGACGATCGCGGTCATGCCGTGGCCGAGCGCGGCGTTGGACAGGCGCGCGTGATAGCCGCGCACCACGCCCTCCTTCTCCAGGCTGTCGAGCCGGCGCGAGCAGGCCGACTGCGAAAGCCCGACCTTCTCGGCAAGGGCGGCGTTGGAGATGCGGCCGTCCTTCTGAAGGGCCTCGAGGATGGCGATGTCGATCCTGTCAAGCGACATGGTCAGGATTCCTTTTGCGAACGCAAGCCTACGCAAGAACGTTCGGTTTATGAAGCCGGATCACGGGTTTTGTGCAAGCATTCCTCGCAAATCGCGGCCGACTACGCAGATGCCGTTGCGGAAGACATCGCCTGGCGCCAGTCGGCGCCACCCGGGTTCTGGAACACGTTGAGGTCGAACTCCGGCAGGATCGCGTAGAGATGGTCGAATATGTCGGCCTGGATCCCTTCATAGGCCGCCCAGGCGATGGTGTTGGTGAAGCAGTAGATCTCCAGCGGCAGGCCATCGGGGCCGGGCGGCAATTGCCGCACCATGATCGTCATGCCCTGATGGACGCCGGGATGGCCGCGCACATAGTTTTCGACATAGGCGCGGAACGTGCCGATATTGGTGGTGCGGCGGGTGTTGGCCGGCACTTTCGCCCGTTCCCCGAGGCCGTCGTTCCACGCGGCCAGCTCCGTGCGCTTGTTCTTCAGGTAGGTTTCGAGCGGGGCGAGCGCGCCGAGCCGCTCGTGGTCCTCCGCGGTCAGGAAGCGGATGCTGTTCTGGTCGAGGAGGATCGCGCGCTTGATGCGCCGGCCGCCCGATTCCTGCATGGCGCGCCAGTTCTTGAACGGCTCCGTCACCAGCTTGCGGATCGGCACCGTGGTCACGGTCTTGTCCCAGTTCTGCACCTTGACGGTATGCAGCGCGATCTCGATCACGTCGCCGTCGGCGTTCTGGCCGGGCATCTCGATCCAGTCGCCGACGCGCACCATGTCGGTCGAGGAGATCTGGATGCCGGCGACCAGCGACAGCAGCGTGTCCTGGAACACCAGGATCAGCACCGCCGCCATCGCGCCGAGGCCGGACAGGAGGATGAGCGGCGAGCGGTCGACCAGCGTCGCGATCATCAGCAGCGCGGCGACGACGTAGACCGCGATCTTGACGACCTGGACATAGCCCTTGATCGGTTTCAGCCGCGCTTCCGGCCGGCGGTGATAGATGGTGTCGACGATGTTGAAGGCGGCGCTGATCGCCATCGCCACGGTCAGGATCATGAAGGCGTTGGCGACGTTCTTCACCACCACGACGACGAAGGCCGGCAGGTTGGGAACCAGCGCGATGCCGGTGGCGATGACCAGCGCCGGCACGACGTTGGCGAGGCGCTCGATGAAGCCGTGGCGGCGCAGCTCGGGGTCGCGGCCGTAGGGCGTGTAGGCAAGCATCTTGTTGAGGACGCGCAGAAGAAGCGCCTTGACGACGAAATTGGCGAACAGCGCGGCAAGAACAAGCGCGGCCGTTGCCGCGACGGTCGCAATCATCGGATGCTGCGTCGCAAGTTCGGATAATGTCGGGATCGTTCCATCCTCTTCGATATTGATTGCCGGGCGGGGGAAAACAGGCGCGACGGCCCGCTGGTCCCGAATGTGGCCTTTCGGGCGCGCGGGATCAACCGTCGGGAGACGTGAAAATGACTTTGCGACGGGAGAGGCAGGTGGCTATTCGGGGCGCAGCGCCATGCCGGAATGCGTCAGGGCCGCGTTCTTGACGATGCCCGCGGCAAGGGCCGCGCCCGCGCCTTCGCCGTCGCCGAGGGAAAGGTCGAGGAGCGGCTGGAGGCCGAGAACGGCGGCCGCCTTCGCCATGCCGGGCTCGCGCGAGACGTGGCCGAGCAGGCAATGGTCGATGGCGACGGGCTCCGCCGCCTTGAGCACGGCCGCCGCCGCGAGGCTGGCATAGCCGTCGAGGATGACCGGTATCTTCTCCATGCGCGCGGCGAGGATCGCGCCGGCGATGGCGGCGAGCTCGCGCCCGCCGAGCCGGCGCAGCGCCTCGAGCGGGTCCTTCAAGTTGCCGCCATGGTGGGCCAGCGCCCGTTCGACGCCGGCCGCGTGCTCCTGCGTCCAGTCCGACGCCGGGCCGCCATGCAGCGCCGCCATCAGCGCCGCGGCCGAGAGCGCGCCACCGACGCCGATGGCGCCGACGCAGACGAGGTCGATGCCGCCGGCGACCGCTTCCATGCCGAAGGCCATGGTGGCAGCGCAGCCGCGCTCGTCGAGCGCCGGCTCCTCGGCGATGTTGCCGACCGGCATGTGCAGCGCGAGATCGAAGACCTTGAGGCCGAGATCGTTGGCGGCGCAGAGCTGGCAGACCATGGCCCCGCCGGCCGCCGCATGCTCGACCATGGCCTGCGTTTCCTCGCGCGAGCCGGCAATGCCACGATGGGTGCCGGCGAACAGCGCGACCAGCGGCCGCAGCACCTGTGGGTCGCGCCCGGTCCAGGCCGCCAGCCATTCGGCGATGGCCCCGAGTCGGCCGAGCGACGGCCCCTGCGCCGAGAGTTTCGCGCTGCGCTCCGCGGCGCGGGCGCACGCCGCCTCGTTCGGGCCGGGCAGGGCCTTGAGGAGATTGCGGAAATCGTCGAAGGGAAGGCCGGTGGTCATGGCAAATCCACTGTGGCAGGTCCGGCATGGAAGGCCGGGAAGGGCAGGCTCGGTCGGGATAATTCCGGCGGGAAACCGACCCCCGACGCCATAGCGCCTTGAAAGATGAAGCACAATGCGAAAGGCTTGGGCGCGACATTGACGCTCCGGCAACCGCCGGCGGATATCGTCAGGGAACTGCACGACGAAGAACCATGACAGCGATCGAATCCCCCTGCATCCTCGTCTGCTCGATGGACATGAAGACCGGATATTGCTTCGGCTGCGGGCGCACGCGCGAGGAGATCGCGGCGTGGATCGAGATGACGCCGCAGGCGCGGCGCGCGGTGATGGAGGAACTGCCGGCGCGGCTGTCGACCATCGAACGCAAGCCGCGCCGCGAAACGCGGCGAAGGCTGATCGCCCGCGCCCGCGCCCGCGAGGGCTGAGGCTGAAGCCGGCCCGGTCCGGGCGACGCCGGAGCGCCGCGATCCTTTGCGAGCCATGCGTCCCGTGCATCATATCCTGCACATCGGCTGTGCCTGCCGGCCCGCCTGGCTCATCCCATTTGGGAGTATGCGAAAAATGAATAGATAGCTATGAATGGACAGCATTGTGCATCCGCCCCTCTGGACGGATCACGCTGCATGAATGCGGTTTGTTTCGGGATCGCATATTCTTGCCGCCTGACCGGTGGCCCCCGGTCAGGCGGTCTTTCGCTGAAATGGAAATCCGTCGATGCCGCGCGGCCGTGCCTTCGCGCAGGTGCGCGCTCAGTCCGTCTTGACCAGAACCGCGCTTTCGAACTCCAGCACCTTGTCGCCGGTCGAGTCGAACGCCTCGCAGGCCATGGTCAGGATGCGCCAGCCGGGCCGCGTCGTCAGCGCGCGGTGGCCGGTGGCCCGCCGGGTGAAGGTGACGGTCTCGTCGACATAGACGGGCTTCAGCCAGCGCAGCTTCTCGAAGCCGGGCGAGGGGCCGAATTGCGGCCGGGGGCCGGGGCCGTCCCATGGCGTCTCGCCGACATCCTCGCGATGCCGGAGGTTGTATTTCATCCATGTCGAGGCGGTGTGCCAGCCCGAGGCGCACAGCCGTCCGAACAGCGTGCCCTTCGCCGCCTCCTCGTCGACATGGAAGGGCTGCGGGTCGAACTTGCGGGCATAGGCCTTGATCTCCTCGGCCCCGAAGGTGTGCGCGCCGAGCGTGATGGTCTCGCCGATGCGGAAAAACTCGTCGAGCGTGGTCATGCGGCGGCTCCGCGCGCGAGGAACATGCCGGAATTCTGCATCTCGAGCACCGTTTCGCCGCGCTGGTTGACGATCTCGTAGCGCACGGTGACGAAGCCGAGGCCGGGGCGGGAGGAGGACGCGCGGGTGGAGACGACCGTGCTCCTGGCCTTCAGCGTGTCGCCGGCGAGGACGGGTTTCTTCCAGCGCAGATAGTCGATGCCCGGCGCGCCCTGCGAGGTGGAATCGAGCAGGAAGGCGTCGCACATCATCCGCATCAGCATCGAGCAGGTGTGCCAGCCGGACGCCGACAGCCCGCCGAGCAGGCTGGCCTTGCCGGCCTCCTCGTCGAGATGCATCGGCTGGAAGTCGAACTCGCTGGCGAATTCGACGATCTCGGCCGCCGTCACATGCTTCTCGCCGAGGTCTATCGTCTGCCCGGGAGAGAAATCCTCGAACGCCCATTTCTTCGCGGTCATGCGGCAATCCTGTTCAATCTTGAACAACCAGTGTGCCGGGTTCGGCCGGGCGGCGCAACGTCCTTCTTGCGGGGCAGGCATGGTCCAGCCATAGGGGCGGGGGCGTCAGTCAGGTGTTGAAGCGGAACAGCAGCACGTCGCCGTCCTGCACCACATACTCCTTGCCCTCGTCGCGGGCCTTGCCGGCCTCCTTGGCCGCGGTCTCGCCGCCCAGCGTCACGTAGTCGTCGAAGGCGATGGTCTGGGCGCGGATGAAGCCGCGCTCGAAATCGCTGTGGATGACGCCGGCGGCCTGCGGTGCCCTGGTTCCCTTCTCGATGGTCCAGGCGCGGGTTTCCTTGGGGCCGGCGGTGAAATAGGTGATGAGGTTCAGGAGCGTGTAGCCGGCGCGGATCAGCCGGTCGAGGCCGGGCTCGGTCAGGCCCATGGCGTCGAGATATTCCTTCGCCTCCTCGTCGGCAAGCTGGGCCACTTCCGCCTCTATCGCCGCCGAGATGACGACGGTGCCTGCGCCCTGCGCCAGCGCCATCGCTTCGACGGCCTTCGTGTGGTCGTTGCCCCCGGCCGCGTCCTCCTCGGCGACGTTGCAGACGTAGAGCACCGGCTTGGAGGTCAGAAGGTTGAGGCCGTTGAGGAGCCTCAGATCCTCGGCCGCGATGCCGTCCAGCATCATGCGCACCGGCTTGCCGTCCTGGAGCAGCGTCAGCGCCTCTTCCATCACCGGCAGGACGGTCATCGATTCCTTGTCCTTGCCGGTGGCGCGCTTGCGCGTCTGGACGATGCGGCGCTCGAGGCTTTCGAGGTCGGACAGCATCAGCTCGGTCTCGACCGTCTCGGCGTCGGCCACCGGGTCGATGCGGCCCTCGACATGGGTGATGTCGTCGTTCTCGAAGCAGCGCAGCACATGGACGATGGCGTCGACCTCGCGGATGTTGGCGAGGAACTGGTTGCCCAGCCCTTCGCCCTTCGAGGCGCCGCGCACGAGGCCGGCGATGTCGACGAAGGAGATGCGGGTCGGGATGATCTCCTTGGAGCCGGCGATGGCGGCGATGCGGGTCATGCGGTCGTCGGGCACCGCCACCTCGCCGGTGTTCGGCTCGATGGTGCAGAACGGGTAGTTGGCCGCCTGCGCGGCGGCCGTCCGCGTCAGCGCGTTGAAGAGCGTGGATTTGCCGACGTTGGGAAGCCCAACGATGCCGCACTTGAAGCCCATGATGGATGGTCCTGTCGGGAAAAGGAAACGTGGCAAGGGCTATGGGCGATAGCGGTCGCCATCGTCAACCCCCGACGCTCACGTCACGACGCTCCACAAGAGCCACGACGCGCCGGCCAGCACGCCGAGGCCGGCGAGCGCCAGCAATCCGTCGCGGGCGAGCATCGCCAGCGTGAACAGCGCGATGGCCGAGGCGATGATCGTGGCCGACATCGGCACCAGCTCGAAGAACGGGATCACCAGCGCCAGCGCGAGGCACAGAGTGGCCCAGAGCCGCGTCAGCGGCGGCTCGACGAGGAGCGTCAGGCGCTTGCCGGTCAGCCGGTCGATGAACTGCGCCGGCTTGCCGAACCAGCGGACGACGCGGTCGATGTTGCGGCTGGAGATGCTGAGGCGCAGGACGAAGCCGGGCAGCCACAGCGTCTCGCGGCCGAGCGCCATCTGGAGGGCGATCGTCGCGATGGTCAGGCCGCAGAGCGTCGCCACGCCGAAGACCGCGCTCAGCGGCGAGATGATGGCGAGCGCCGGCACCAGCATCAGCGGCGGGAAGGCCCCGTCGCCGATGCGGTCGACGATGTCGGCCACCGATGCCCGGCGCACGCCGTTGCCGGCTTCCTCGACGCATTCGAGCACGTCCTGGACCGACTCGGGTTCGCAGTCCTTGTCCATGGCAGGGAAACGACGTTCCTGCGGGCGTTTGGTTCCCTCGCGGGCGATCAAACCCGGTTGCGGACCGGCATCATTCCTTGCCGCCGAGCAGCTTGCGCAGCATGGCGGCCATCGGCCCGCCTTCCGGTATCTCGACCTTCGGCGTCTTCGGGCGGGCCTGTCGGATGTGGCTCTGGCCCTTCGGCGCGGGTTTCGCCGGCTTCGGCTCCGATGCCGCCGTCTCCGGGCCACGCAGGGCGAGGCTCACCTTGTTCATGAAGCCGTTGTCGTCGCCGGCGACGAGCTTGTCGGCGTTGTCGGCGATGGCCTCGAGCAGCGCCTCGAGCCATTCGCGGTCGGCCTTGGCGAAGTCGCCCAGCACATGATGCGTCACCATCTCCTTGACGCCGGGATGGCCTATACCGATGCGCACGCGCCGGTAGTCCTTGCCGCAATGGGCGTCGATGGAGCGGATGCCGTTGTGGCCGCCGGCGCCGCCGCCCGTCTTGACGCGCACCTTGCCGGGCGCGAGGTCGAGCTCGTCGTAGAGGACGACGAGATCGGAAGGGGAGAGCTTGTGGAAGCGCATCGCCTCGCCGACCGACTGGCCGGACAGGTTCATGAAGGTCTGCGGCTTGATCAGCAGCGCCTTCTCAGCCCCGATGCGGCCTTCGGCGATCAGGCCCTGGAACTTTCGCGACCAGGGGGAAAACGAATGGCGGCGGGCTATCGCGTCCGCCGCCATGAAGCCGACATTGTGCCGGTGGTTCTCGTATTTCGGGCCGGGATTGCCGAGGCCTGCGATCAGCAGCATGACGGACGGCTCCCGGTGGACGAGACTATTCCTCGCCTTCGTCCGCCGCCGCTTCGCTTTCCTCGCTCTTGAGGCCAGCGGGCGCGGCGATGGTGGCGATGGTGAAGTCGCGGTCGGTGATGGTCGGCTTCACATCCTTCGGCAGCTTGACCGCCGAGATGTGGATGGAATCGCCGAGGTCGGTGCCGGCGAGATCGACCTCGATGAAGTCGGGGATCGCGTTGGCCGGGACCTGGGCCTCGATCTCGTGGCGCACGACGTTGAGCACGCCGCCGCGCTTGATGCCGGCCGACTTCTCGTCGTTGACGAAGTGAACCGGGATCTGGACCGTGACCAGCGTGTTGGCGCTGACGCGCAGGAAGTCGACATGGACCGGGAAATCGCGGACCGGGTCGAGCTGGTATTCCTTCGGCAGGACCTGGATCTTCTTGCCGTCGACGTCGATCGTGGCGATGGTGGTCATGAAGCCGCCGCCGTGGATCTTGTAGTAGACGTCCTTGTAGCCCAGCGCGATGGCGAGCGGGGGCTGCTTGTCGCCGTAGATGACGGCGGGCACCTTGCCGTTGCGGCGCAGTTCGCGGGCGGACCCCTTACCGACCCTGTCGCGCGCCTCGGCCTTGAGCTCGTAAGACTGGCTCATGGCATTTCCTTTCGTTGCGTTGCTGGAGCGTTCGCGGACAGGGTCCGCAAACGTCGAAAGCGGCTCTGCTCCAGAGCACGATCTTGTCCGAAAACCGGCAGGCCACTTTTCGGGATCGTGCTGCGGACAGCCGCTCTCCGCCGCGTTGCCTCCAAGGGTGTCTACGCGGGTGGCGGTCCTATAGCCGAAGCGGCCGGATCGCGCAACCGCATGTCCTTCAGCGGGCCTGGCGCAATTCCTTGCGGCTCGGCAGCAGGATGGTGAGCAGGCCGATCGCCGGCAGGAACGAGCAGACGGCATAGACCCATTCGATGCCGTTGATGTCGGCGAGCACGCCGAGCACGGCCGCGGCGATGCCGCCCATGCCGAAGGCGAAGCCGAAGAAGATGCCGGCGATCATGCCGACGCGGCCCGGCACCAGCTCCTGCGCGAAGACGACGATGGCCGGGAAGGCGGAGGCCATGACCACGCCGATGACGAAGGAAAGCACCCCGCTCCAGAACAGGTCCGCATAGGGCAGGGCCAGCGTGAAGGGCAGTACGCCGAGGATCGAGAACCAGATCACGGTGCGCGAGCCGAAGCGGTCGCCGATCGGGCCGCCGAGCACGGTGCCGAGCGCCATCGCGCCGAGGAACAGGAACAGCATCACCTGCGAATACTGGACGGTGACGCCGAACTTCTCGATCAGGAAGAAGGTGTAGTAGCTCGAAATGCTCGCCGTGTAGATGTTCTTGGAGAAGACGAGCAGCGTCAGCACGACGAGCGCGGTGACGATGCGGCCGCGCGGCAGGGCGACGGTGGGCGCGCCGGCGCCGCGCCCGGCATTGGCGGCGCTGGTGCGGGCGTACCAGACGCCGACGCGGTTCAGGATCAGCATGCCGGCGAGCGCGATCACCGCGAACCATGCCACGCTCGACTGGCCGCGCGGCACGACGATGAAGGCGGCCAGCAGCGGGCCGATGGCCGAGCCGAAATTGCCGCCGACCTGGAACAGCGACTGCGCCAGCCCGTAGCGGCCGCCCGACGCCATGCGCGCCACGCGCGACGCCTCGGGATGGAAGATGGCCGAGCCGATGCCGATCAGCACCGCGCCGATGATGAGGAAGGCATAGCTGCCGGCGAAGGCGAGCAGGAACAGGCCCGCCATGCTCAGCCCCATGCCGACGGGCAGCGATTGCGGCATCGGCCGCTTGTCGGTGTAGAGGCCGACCGCCGGCTGCAGCAGCGAGGCCGTGACCTGGAAGGTGAAGGTCAGGAGGCCGATCTGCCAGAAATCCAGCGCGTAGTCCTCCTTCAGCATCGGGTAGATCGCCGAGATCAGCGACTGCAGCACGTCGTTGAGCATGTGGCACAGGCTCACGGCGAGGATGATGGGGAAGACGGTCGCCTGGGCGGCCGGGCGCGCCGCGCCTGCGGTCGTGTCGGTCAAGGTCGGGTCCTCGAAAATCTGGCCGATGCCTGGAGCAACGGGCATTGGACGAACGCCGTCCCGCTGCTCCATCCGTTTGTCCCGCCGCGTTCATGCGGCACCGGGCGGTTCCGTCCGGCTGGAAATGCTCTAGGCCGGTTGAAGGCCGCCGTCCTTTGTGGTTTGGTCGATTTCCTTCGCGAGTGGGCCAAGGTTCGATACCCGATGCACAAATCCTGGGCGCAAACTCAGCCGGCCGCGGGCGACGAGGCGGAACTGCGCCGCCGCCTCGACTTCATCGAGGCGGCCTCGGC
Organism: Alphaproteobacteria bacterium; assembly: GCA_037190985.1. Lineage (GTDB taxonomy): Bacteria > Pseudomonadota > Alphaproteobacteria > Rhizobiales > Rhizobiaceae > Aerobium. The sequence goes on along the minus strand of JBBCKE010000031.1, from coordinate 23,585 downwards.
CGACGTGATCGCCGTGTCCGGCGACTATCCGGACGGGCACGAGGTCGCGGCGCACAGCCACAGCCGCGCGCAGCTTCTCTACCCGTTTCGCGGCAGCGTGATGATCTCGACCGGGCAGGGGCGGTGGATGGTGCCGCCGGGCCATGCGATGTGGATTCCGGCCGGCGTCGAGCATGCCGTCGAGATGATTGGCGTGGTGCGCATGCGTTCGGCCTATGTCCGCGCCGGCGTCGGGCAGGGCCTGCCGGAGAGCCTTCAGGTGCTGGCGGTGAGCGAGCTGATGCGCAGCCTGATCGTCGAGGCGGTGCAGGCTGCGGCCGGGGAGGAGCAGGACAGGAGCGAGGCGATCATGCGGCTCATCCTCATGGAGATCCCGCGCCTCCACGAGCGGCCCTTCGCGCTGCCGCTCCCGGCCGACCCGCGGCTCGTCAGGCTGTGCCGGGAGTTCGTGGCCGCGCCGTCGGCGGCGGTGAGGATCGACCATTGGGCGAACAGGGCCGGCATGAGCCGGCGCTCGTTCACCCGCGCCTTCCAGCGCGAGACCGGGGTGAGCCTTTCGGTGTGGCGGCGTCAGGCGACGCTGCTCGCCGCCCTGCCGCTCCTGGCCCGGGGTGCGAGCGTGACGGAGGTGGCGCTCGACCTCGGCTATGAAAGCGCGCCCGCCTTCACGACCATGTTCCGCCGCATGCTCGGCGTCGCGCCGCGCACCTATCTGCGGCAGGGCGGGCGCGGCCGGCCCTTTCCCCCGGCGGGTGGGCAACCTATATAGGCGGCGGAACCGGCCAGAATTTCCCCGTCTGTCAGAGGAGCGACCCCCGATGAACGATGCAGCACGCGCGCTTTTTGCCTGCCACGCATCGTTTTTCATGGTGTCCCATGCCCGTTCTTTCCATTCACGACCTTTCCTGTCGGCTGCCTGACGGCCGCACGCTCTTTTCCGGTCTCGACCTCACCTTCGGCCGCGAGCGCACCGGCCTCGTCGGGCGCAACGGCGTCGGCAAGTCGTCGCTGCTGGCGATCCTCGCCGGCGCTTTGCTGCCGTCTTCCGGCACCGTCCACCGTGACGGCCGCATCGCGCTGATGCGCCAGATGGCGGAGACGGCCGAGGGCGAGACGGTTGCCGACCTCATGGACGCGACGGAGGCGCTTGGCCTCCTGGCGCGCATCGAGGCCGGCGAGGCGGAAGCCGACGAGATCGCCGAGGCCGACTGGACGCTGGAGGCGCGCCTCGACAAGGCGCTCGCCGAGGCCGGGCTGGCGGGCATCGCGCCGGCGCGGCCGCTGTCGACCTTGAGCGGCGGGCAGTGCACGCGCGCGGCGCTCGCCGCGCTGTCCTTCGCCGGGCCGGACCTGATCCTGATGGACGAGCCGAGCAACAATCTCGACGCCGAAGGCCGCGCCATGCTCAACGCCTTTCTCGACGGCTGGAAGGGCGGGGCGGTGGTGGTGAGCCACGACCGGGCGCTTTTGAACCGGATGGACCGGATCGTCGAGCTTTCGCCGCGCGGCGCGCGCGTCTATGGCGGTGGCTTCGACGCCTACCGGGACATGAAGGCCGCGGAACAGGAAGCGGCCGCGCAGGCGCTTGACGCGGCCGAGCGCGAGGCGAAGCAGGCCGTCCGCGCCGCGCAGCAGGCGCGCGAGCATCAGGCGCGGCGCGACGGCGTGGCGCGCCGGGGCAGGGCGACGAGCTCGGACCCCAAGATCCTGCTCGACGCGCGGCAGGAGCGCGCCGAGGCGACGGCGGGGCGGGCGAGCCGGCTCGCCGCACGCATGGAGGCCGAGACGCAAGATGCACTCGCCCGCGGCCGCGAAGGGATGGAGCGCGCCGTCCCGTTCACGGCCGGCATGGCGGCAGCCACGGTGCCTGCCGGCAAGCTGCTCGTCGAGGCGCGCGATCTCGTCATCGGCTATGCTGGCGCGGCGCCGCTGGCGCGGGTCGACCTCGCCATCGTCGGGCCGGAGCGCGTGGCGCTCGCCGGGCCGAACGGCAGCGGCAAGTCGATGCTGCTGAAGACGATCGCCGGGCTGATCCCGCCGCGCGGCGGCTCGCTGCGGGTTGCGGCAAAGCTCGCCTATTTCGACCAGCATGTCGGCCTGCTCGACGACGAGGCCACCATTCTCGACAATTACCGGCGGCTCAATCCCGGCGCGAGCGCGTTCGAGTGCCGCTCGGCGCTGGCGGCTTACGCCTTCCGCGCCGACGCCGCCTTGCAGGTGGTGGGGACGCTGTCCGGCGGCGAGCGCCTGCGCGCCGGGCTCGCCTGCGTGGCGGCGGGCGAGGACGCGCCGGAGCTCCTGATCCTCGACGAGCCGACCAACCATCTCGATCTCGACGCTATCGCCGAGGTGGAGGCGGGATTGCGCGACTATGCCGGCGCGCTGCTGGTCGTCAGCCATGACGAGGCGTTTTTCGACGCCATCGGGATCGGGCGCACGATCACGCTCGGATAAGATCGGATGCCGGGATCAGATACCGACGAGGCCCTCGTCCTTGACCTGCCGGATGGTCAGCGCGGTGCGGACGGTGTCGACGTTCGGCGTCGAGGTCAGCTCCTCGATGACGAAGCTCTGGAAGGCGGCGAGGTCGCCGGCGACGCAATGGAGCATGAAGTCGGATTCGCCGGAGACCATCCATGCTGCGCGCACGATGGGCCAGCCGCGCGTCTTCTCGGCGAACGCCTTCAGCTCGGCGTCGGACTGGTGGTGAAGCCCAATCAGGCAGAAGGCCACGACGTCGAAGCCCAGTTGCCGCGTGTCGAGCAGGGCGCGGTATCCGTGGATGATGCCGCTGTCCTCCAGCCGCTTGACCCGGCGAAGGCAGGGCGGGGCCGAAATCCCGACGCGCCGCGACAGCTCGACATTGGTCATCCTGCCGTTGCTCTGGAGCTCCTTGAGGATTTTCCAGTCGATGGCGTCGAGGTCAGCCTTGAGAGGCATGGGGCGGCTCCGGCGCAGCGCGAGAATCTTTCACGATCACACTTTGAAATTAGCGGATATTGCGCCCGCCTGTCCAAGGCAATCGCCGATCGCGCCTCTATCCCCAGCCTTTGCCGGGCGCAGCCTTTCGTCGCCTTGCAAGGCAGGGGGGACGACACCTAGATTAGCGCGGTTCGCCCGGCCGACAGCCGGGGCGGCAATCGAGGGGTCGCGCCGCCGGGGCGCGGCAGACAGGAAGGCCAGACCATGACCGCCAGACACGCGCCCGTCCTCATCGTCGGTTCGGGGCCGGCAGGCTATACGGCCGCCATCTACGCCGCGCGCGCCATGCTGAACCCGATCCTCATCGCCGGCATGCAGCAGGGCGGACAGCTCACCATCACCACCGATGTCGAGAACTATCCCGGCTTCGCCGAGCCGGTGCAGGGGCCGTGGCTGATGGAGCAGATGGAGCTTCAGGCCCGCAATGTCGGGGCCGAGGTCGTTCACGATCTCGTGACCGAGGTGACGCTCGACCGCAGCCCGTTCCTCGTCACCACCGATTCCGGCGCCGCCTATACGTGCGACGCGCTGATCATCGCCACCGGCGCGCAGGCGAAATGGCTCGGCATCCCGACCGAGGAGACCTTCATGGGCTTCGGCGTCTCGGCCTGCGCCACCTGCGACGGCTTCTTCTATCGCGGCAAGGACGTCGTCGTGGTCGGCGGCGGCAACAGCGCGGTCGAGGAGGCGCTTTACCTCTCCAACCTCGCGCGCAGCGTGACGGTGATCCACCGCCGCGGCGAGTTCCGCGCCGAGCGCATCCTCCAGGAGCGCCTGTTCCGCAAGGACAACATCAAGGTGCTGTGGGACCATGTCGTCGACGAGATCGTCGGCGAGGCGCGCAACGGGCCGACGCCGCCTTCCGTCACGGGCCTGCGGCTGCGCAACATGCGCACCGGCGAAGTGACGCAAATGCCGACCGACGGCGTGTTCGTCGCCATCGGCCACGCGCCGGCGGTCGAGCTCTTCGTCGGCAAGCTGAAGCAGAAGCCGAACGGCTATCTGTGGACGGCGGCGGATTCGACGGCGACGGACGTGCCGGGCGTGTTCGCGGCCGGCGACGTCACCGACGACGTCTACCGCCAGGCGGTGACGGCGGCCGGCATGGGCTGCATGGCGGCGCTGGAGGCCGAGCGGTACATCGCCGAGCTCGACGTGGCGCGCGAGGCGGCGCAATAATCCGGCGCCGCCATGAATTTGTCGTGCGCGCCGCATAGATGCGCACGAAACCGTCGACATTTGCCTGAACTGGAAAACCGGCGCGGCTCATCGTTTCAGCGAAGCGATGCTATGCTCCGGCAAGAAGAAAAGGGGAACCGGGCGTCATGGCGCTGGACTGGGACAAGCTGCGGGTCTTTCATGCGGCGGCGGAAGCCGGCTCGTTCACCCACGCGGCGGAAACGCTGAGGCTGTCGCAGTCGGCGATCTCGCGGCAGGTGAGCGCGCTCGAGCAGGATGTCGGCGTGCCGCTGTTCCACCGCCACGCGCGCGGCCTCGTCCTCACCGAGCAGGGGGAGATCCTCTACAAGACCGCGCACGAAGTGCTGATGAAGCTGGAGACGGTCAAGGCGCGGCTGACCGAGGCGAAGGACCGCCCCTCCGGCCCGTTGCGCGTCTCCACCACCGTTGGCCTCGGCTCCGGCTGGCTGACCGAGCGCGTGCAGGAATTCCTCGACCTCTACCCGGAAATCCAGCTCCACCTCATCCTCGCCAACGAGGAGCTCGACCTGACCATGCGCCAGGCCGACTGCGCGATCCGGCTGCGCCAGCCGCAGCAGCCGGACCTGATCCAGCGCAAGCTGTTCACGGTTCACTTCCACCTCTTCGCCGCGCCGGCCTACATCAACAAGCACGGCAAGCCGCGCACCATCGAGGAGCTGGACAAGCACCGCATCGTCACCTTCGGCGAGCAGGTGCCGCATCACCTCGCCGACATGAACTGGCTGGAGACGGCCGGGCGGCCGGAAGGCTCGAAGCGGCTCGCCACGCTCCAGATCAACAACATCATGTCCATCAAGATGGCGGTGCAGCGCGGCGCGGGCATCGCCATGCTGCCCGACTACATGGTCGACAAGGATTCGGGGCTGGTGCAGATCATGCCGGAGACCGAGGTGCCGTCCTTCGACACCTATTTCTGCTATCCCGACGCGATGAAGAACCAGGTCAAGCTGCACGTCTTCCGCGACTTCCTCATCGCCAAGGCGCGGAGCTGGGCATTCTGAGGGCATTTCCTGCCCTGCGAGGGGGCAAATGGGCGCGGCGCAAGCTATGCGCGCCTTGCATGGGTGCAATGCGAAAGACATTGCTTGCATTTTAGGCGGCGAACGCTCATATCCTAATCATCTCCCGGGCGCATTCCTCCTCCCATTGGCGCCCGCGAGTGTTCCCCTCTGGAGGTTTTGCCTACGGGCGCTTCCAATACTTCAAGCCGGGTCGTTTCGATCCGGCTTTTTTTTGCCTTCACGCCGGCTTCGATGCTGCCCTGCACAATAAACCGGCAGGCTCCGTTCGGAAACGAAAACCGCGCCGGGGCTTGCCGGCGCGGTCCATCTTGTTGTTTCGACGCAATTCCGGACGGAAAACCGCTTCCACTTTTCCTGGAATTGCTCCGGTATCGGGCGGTCCGTCAGGCCGCCTTGCCGTGCGCGCTCATCACCTCGTCGGCGAGCCGGCCGGTGAGTTCGGCCATGTGGTCGAACTCGGCCGCGTAGGACGCGACGCCCGCGGTGGCCGAGCGCAGCTCGACGATCAGGCTGCCGATCTCGGCCTGCGGCATCAGCGCCTCGACGACGTCCCAGCCGGGCCAGCCGGGGCGGCCGTCATAGCCGAGGATCTGGCCGCGCCGCTGCGGCACCAGCGCCGTCACCTTGGCCGTGGCGTCCGAGGGGGTGAAGATCTGCACCTTCAGGATCGGCTCCAGCAGCACCGGCGAGCAGGCGGCCATGCCCTCCTTCATGCCGATGCGCGCGGCCTGCTGGAACGCCATGTCGGAGGAATCGACCGTATGGTACGAGCCGTCGGCGAGGTTGACCGCGATATCCACCACCGGAAAGCCGAGCGGCCCCGATTTCAGGTAGTCGCGGATGCCGGCCTCGACCGAGGGGATGTACTGCTTGGGCACCACGCCGCCGGTGATGGTGTCGGTGAACTCGAATCCGCTGCCGCGCGGCAGCGGCTTGATGTCGAGCACCACGTCGCCGAACTGGCCGTGGCCGCCCGACTGCTTCTTGTGCCGGCCGCGCTGCGTGACCGGCTTGCGGATGGTCTCGCGATAGGGCACGCGCGGCGGGTGCGCTTCGACGGCGATCTGGTACTTGCCTTCCAGCCGCTCCACGGTGACGCGCAGATGCATCTCTCCATGGCCGGAGATGATCGTCTCGCCGGTGTCCTGGTTCTGCTCGACGGTGATCGAGGGGTCTTCCTGGGTCAGCTTCTGAAGGCTGGCGGACAGCTTGACGTCGTCCTTGCGCTCCTTCGGGCGCAGCGCAAGGGTGTAGACCGGCGCGGGCACGTCGAAGGCGACGAGCGGCGCGACGCCCCGCGCCGTCGACAGCGTGTCGCCGGTGGCGATGTCGTCGAGCTTGCCCAGCGCCACCGTCTCGCCCTCCTCGGCGGCGGAGAGCTTGGTCTGGTCCTTGCCGAGAAGGCGGTAGATGCCGGAAATCTTCCCCGTCGCGCCGCTCGACGCATGGATTTCGCTGGCGTCGGCCACGCGGCCGGCGAGTACGCGGACGACCGAGAGCTTGCCGCCATGCGGCGTGTGGATCGTCTTCATCACCTGAAGGAGCGGCTTGCCGGCTTCCGCGCCGAGCCGCCTGCGCGTCGCCTCGACATCGGGCGCATCGTGGCGGATGGCTTTCAGCAGCCGCATGATGCCGTTGCCCTTCTCGGCCGAGCCGATCAGCACCGGGGTGATCGCGCCGTCGCGCAGGTCGGCGGCGAGATCGTCGAACACCTCGTCGCGTGGCGGCTCGATCTCCTCCAGCAACTGCTCCATCAGCGCGTCGTCATGGTCGGCCAGCGCCTCGAGCATCGAGAAGCGCGCCTCGATCTCGCGCGCCTTCTCGTCGTCGGGAATCTCGGCGACCTCGCTCTCGGCATGCTCGCGCCAGACATAGGCGCGCTCCAGCGCGAGGTCGATCGAGCCGACGACGATGCCGTCCTTGCGCAGCGGTATCTGGCGCAGCAAGAGCGGCGTCGTCGAGGCCGGCTGCAAGAGCTTCAGCGTCTCGCGCACGCCGGCCGTCGCCTTGTCGATCTTGTTGAGGAAGAGGAGGCGCGGCACGCCCATCTCGTCGAGCTGGCGCATGATGAGCTGGAGCGCGGGAAACTTCTTCTCGTCCGGCTCGGCAACGACCACGGCAAGGTCGCAGGCCGCGAGAACGGGCCGCGCCTCGGAAGCGAACTCGATCGAGCCGGGGCAGTCGACGAAGGTGATGCTCTCGCCCATGAAGTCGGTGGTGGCGACGGCGGTCTCGACGCTCATCAGATGGGCGCGGGCCTCGGGCGAATGGTCGCCCACCGTATTGCCGGACGAAACGGCGTTCTGGCGCGCTATCGCTCCGGTGCGGGCCAGCAGCGCCTCAAGAAGCGTCGTCTTTCCGCTCGAGAAGGGACCGACAATGGCCACGCATTTCGGTCCCTTGCGTCGTTCTCCGGCTCTTTTACCCATGTACCTCACTCCCTCGCGCGCGTTGCGTCGTGAGCGGCGGGCGGCAAGGCCGTGATGGCCTTGCGGCCGTCGCAGGCGCCCGGCGGCGCTGCGGCCGCCAAGGCCATGCAGGCATCGTCACACGGCTAACGGACGAGGGCAAGGGGGCAGGGAGGGGGAAGGGCGGGGCGAGGCGTCGCACCGCCTTTCCCCGGGCGATCAGCCGGCGAGCGCCACCGGCTCCCGGCCTTGGAAGAACGTGGCGAGCGCCTCCTTCGGGGCCGGGCGAGCGATGTGGTAGCCCTGGAAGCGGTTGCAGCCGGCGGCCCGCGCCAGCGCGAGGTCGCCTTCGGTCTCGATGCCCTCGGCGACGATGACGAGGTGCTGGATATGGGCGATCTGCGCCAGCGCCGAGACGAAGACGCGCGCCACCTCGTCGTGCGACAGGCTCTTGATGTAGGAGCGGTCGATCTTGATCGCGTCGATCGGCAGGGTCTTCAGGTAGTTGAAGCCGCAGAAGCCGGTGCCGAAATCGTCGAGCGCGACGCGGAAGCCCATGGCGCGGGCGGCCTCCAGCCGGCGCAGGATCTCCGGCGTCGCGGCGGTGGCCGCGGTTTCGGTGATTTCGAGGACGAAGCGGCCGGCCTCGCAGCCCGTCTCCTCCAGCACGCGCCCGAGCATGGCGACGAACTCGTCGCGCTTCAACTGCTCGCCCGAGACGTTGATGCTGATGCGGCAGCCGGGGAAGGCGGCGCTGTCGAGGCAGGCGCGGCGGAAGACCCACGCGCCCAGCGTGTCGATCAGGCTCGTCGCCTCGGCGACGGGGATGAACTCGCCGGGCGGGATCAGGCCGCGCACCGGATGGCGCCAGCGCACCAGCCCCTCGACGGCGTAGGTCGAGCCGTCGGCGTTGACGACCGGCTGGTAGTGCAGTTCCAGCTCGTTGAGGTAGATGGCGGCGCGCAGCTCGCGCTCGATGAAGCGGCGGTGGCGCTTTTCCGCCAGCAGGTCGGTGTCGAAGACGGTCATGCGGCCGCGGCCGTTGGCCTTGCTCTCGTAGAGCGCGAGGTCGGCCAGCAGCATCAGGTTCGCCGGCTGGCCGGCATGGGCGGGGGCGAGCGCCGCGCCCATGGAGACGGAGAGAGAGACCGTGTGCCCGTCATGGACCATGCCGGCGCGAAGCGCCTCCATCAGCAGCCGGCAGCGGGCCTCGGTCGCGGCGATGTCGCAATCGCGGATCAGGAGGGCGAACTCGTCGCCACCCAGCCGGCCGATCATGACGTCGGGGAACAGCCGGCCGATCAGTCTGACGAGGTGGGCGAGCGCCGCGTCGCCGAACGGGTGGCCGAAGCTGTCGTTCAACTGCTTGAAATGGTCGAGGTCGACCAGGACCAGCGTCGCCTGCCGCGGCGCGAGCGGCCGGCCGAGCGCGCGCTGCAATTCATCGAGGAACGCGCCGCGCATCATCGCGCCGGTCAGCGCGTCGGTGTTCATGACGCGCGCGGTCTCGATCTCGTCCATCGAGGCGCGGCGAAGCCGCTCGCCGATGGTGCGCTGGAGGTAGTAGAGGACGACGATGGCGGTGAGGTTGACGGCGAGGCAGAAGGCGAGCGCCGAGGTCAGCATGCCGGCGTCGCCGAAGGCGGCGAGAGACCAGGCGAGCGTCAGCGCGCTGGCGGCGAACAGCGCCTGAAGCACGTAATAGCCGCGCTTGCTGTGGTTCCTGATGTTGGTGAAGATGCTCATTGCCGCCCGCCCGCCGATAATCCGTCGGCGGCGACCCTAGCGGGACGACTTTAAGGAGCGGTTGAGCGAATGTGAAACTTTCATGACACGCGGCTGTTCCGCCGCGTGTCGTGGAGGATGGCTGGCGCCTACACCAGCGAGGCGGTGAAGCGCTGGATGCGCGTGCAGGCGTCCTCCAGCAGCGTCTCGGAGGTGGCGTAGGAGATGCGGAAGTTGGGGCCGAGGCCGAAGGCCGAGCCATGCACCACCGCGACGCCTTCCGCCTCCAGCAGCTCGGCGACGAAATCCTCGTCGGTCTCGATCACCTTGCCGGCGGGGGTCTTCTTGCCGATCAGCGCCGCGCAGGACGGGTAGACGTAGAACGCGCCCTCGGGCGTCGGGCAGGAGATGCCGCGCGCCTGGTTGAGCATCGACACGACGAGGTCGCGCCGGTTCTGGAAGATCGCCTTGTTCGCGTGGATGAAGTCCTGCGGGCCGTTCAGCGCCTCGACGGAGGCCCACTGGGCGATGGTGCAGGCACCGGAGGTCTGCTGGCCCTGGATCATGTCCATCGCCTTGATGAGCGGAAGCGGGCCGGCGGCGTAGCCGATGCGCCAGCCGGTCATGGCGTAGGCCTTCGAGACGCCGTTCATGGTCAGGGTGCGCTCGTAGAGCGCGGGTTCGACCTCGGCGATGGTGCGGAAGGTGAAGTCGCCATAGGTCAGGTGCTCGTACATGTCGTCGGTCAGCACCCATACCTGCGGGTGCTTCATCAGCACGGCGGCGATGTCCTTCAGCTCGGCCTCGGTATAGGCCGCGCCGGACGGGTTCGAGGGCGAGTTGAGCACCAGCCACTTGGTCTTGCCGGTGACGACCTTCTCCAGCGCCGCGCCGGTCAGCTTGAAGCCGTTGTCGATGGAGGTCTCGGCGAAGACCGGGGTGCCGCCGCACAGCGCGACCATTTCGGGATAGCTGACCCAGTAGGGGCGCGGGATGACGACCTCGTCGCCGGGGTTCAGCGTCGCCATGAAGGCGTTGAACAGGATCTGCTTGCCGCCGGTGCCGACGATGGTCTGCTCCGGCTTGTAGTCGAGATTGTTCTCGCGCTTGAACTTCTGCGCGATCGCCTCGCGCAGCGGCATGATGCCGGAGACCGGCGGATACTTGGTCTCGCCGCGCTTGATCGCCTCGATCGCCGCGTTCTTGACGTTGTCGGGGGTGTCGAAATCCGGCTCGCCCGCGCCGAGCGAGATCACGTCGCGGCCTTTCGCCTTCAGCTCGCGCGCTTTCTGCGTCACCGCGATGGTTGCGGAAGGCTTCACGCGGGAAAGGGCATCGGCAAGGAAGGCCATGACGAAATATCTCCGGTTCGGGGTGAGGCCGCCGCTCGCGGCCCGCGCGCTCAATGCCGCATCTGCGCCCGTCGTGCAAGCGCGGCAACGCGCCGGAGGCGTCAAAATGCGGGCAAACCGCGCGTTAACAGACGGTAAAACCTTTGGTGGGAAGCTCGGCGGTTAGGCAATTACGCCAGTTCGGGCGGCCGACGCGGGCTGCCCATTGTGAGGCAGCGTGGCGCGCAGCACCATCCTTGCCCATATCGTGCGGCACGACGACCGCACCGCGAGCGGTGCGTGGGCCGGCTATGCGCTGCAATCCGCCTTCCAGCCGATCTTCGCCTTCAGCCGGGGGCAGCTCGAAATCGCGGCCTTCGAGGGGCTGATCCGGCCGTTCCGCGACGGTGCAAGCGTCCCGCCGCTCGAATTCTTCCATTCCGTTCCGGCGGGCGAGCGGTTCGCCGTCGAGACGCTGACGCGCACGCTGCACCTTCTCAACGCCGGATCGTTCCTGAAGCCGCCGGCGATGCTGTTCGTCAATTTCGATCCTTCGGTGTTCCTCGACCGGGAGCTGGCGGAGACGGCGCTGCGCGACATGCGGCTGACCCTGCACGAGGCTGGCATCGACCCGCGCCGCGTGGTCTGCGAGGTGACGGAGAAGCGTTCCGCCTCCGAGCCCGCGCTCGCCGCCTTCGTCTCGGCGCTGCGCGGCCACGGCTTCCGCATCGCCGTCGACGATTACGGGGCCGAGGAATCGGACATGGAGCGGGTGGCCGCGCTCAGGCCCGACATCGTCAAGTTCGACGCGAAGTGGATCGGCCGGCTGATGGACACGCGGCCGGGCTTCGCGCTGCTCAAGGTGATGGTGCGGGAATTCTCCTCGCGCGGGATCGGCATCGTCTTCGAGGGCATCGAGGACAGGCGCCAGCTCGAGCTCGCCGAACGGGCGGGCGCGGACATGGTGCAGGGGTTCGCACTGGCGCGGCCGGCGCTGGTGCCGGTCGATTTCTCGGCCTTCGCCCATGTCGGCGACGATGCCGGCGTGCGCGCCGGCCGGGGCGAAAGCCGCCTGCGGACCGACCATCGGGAAGACGACCCCGACGCCGCAACCCACCTCCCGCAGCGGACGGCGCAGGCGCACCGGCCATTCGGCCGCCGTGGCGAGGGGTAGGGTGCCGGCTGCTTCAGTGCGCCTGCCGCCGGTAGCCGCGATGATCCGCCAGCATGGCGACGACGTCGTTCAGCGCGTCGATGTCGACATAGTAGAAACGGGAGAGCTGGACGGCGATCTCGTCTTCGGCGAAGCCGCGGGCCATGAGGAACTCTGCGGCGACCACAAGTTCCTCGTGCTCGGTCAATCGGCGCTTCGGCGCGCCGTCCATCGGTAGAAGCATCTTCGATCCCTGTCATCGTTTCTTGTGATCGGGACGCGCAAAACGCGAACGGAAACCTTCACAGAACTCCGAACAGAAGGGCGATTACTTTACCGTCAGGGCAGACAGTCACGATTCGACGAATCGCAACTTGATTATGCCATATGAGCGGCGGCTCACAAACATTTCCCGCGTGTATCGGATGTTACTTGCGGGGCGGGGGCAGGAAATGATACGTCGCAATCGGCGGGGGAATGGATCGACGAGCAGGAAACATCCGCATTGCCGCGATATCGTCTTCATTGCGTGGTGTGCGCCGTTGCGGTCTCGGCCGTGCTGGCCGGATGCACCACGAGCGAGCTCGGCCTCGAGGGGCAGCAGCTTTCGCTCGCCGGCTCCGTCGCGGGTGACGACCCGGTTCTTCCCGACAGCGTCGCTGTGACGCCCTCCATCTTCTCGCTGGCGCAGGAGCAGGACGAGATGGTCGCGGTCGCCGAGCCGGCGGCCTATTCGGCCCCCGTCTCCGCCGGCGCGGCGGCGCTGGCCGCCGTCAGCCCTGCCGGCAGGGTCGCGGCGCGCAGCCCCGAGCTCGATGCGCTGATCGCCCGCTATGCCGGCCATCACGAGATCCCGGTCGAGTTGCTGCGGCGCGTGGTCAAGCGCGAAAGCACATTCAACCCGGCGGCGCGCAACGGCCCGTATTGGGGCCTGATGCAGATCCTGCCGCAGACGGCGCGCACGATGGGCTATGACGGCCCGCCCGAAGGGCTGCTCGACCCTGAGACCAACCTGAAATATGCCGGGCGCTACCTGCGCGGGGCCTATCTCGTCGCCGAGGGCAACCACGACCTTGCGGTGCGCTACTATGCGCGCGGCTACTATTACGACGCCAAGCGCAAGGGCCTGCTGGAAGCGACCGGGCTGGGCAAGGACCGGCGCAGGATGCGGCAGGGCGGGTAATTCAGGCCGGGGGGCTTGTTTTCGGGCGGATCGGTTTCCATGGGCGATGTGCGGAAAGTCCTCTATTACCTCGCGACGCTGGCCTTCACCGGCTTCTACCTCTTCAGCGTCTACGGCTATCTGACGCAGCACGATTTCTGGGCCGCGGAATATGCGCGGCTCGGCTATCCGGCCTATCTCGTCGGGATCATGAGCGTGGTGAAGCCGCTCGGCGTGCTGGCGGTGTGGGTGCGCCGCCCGGTCTGGCTGGCGCAGCTCGCCTATGCCGGCTTCTTCTATCACCTGCTGCTCGCCGCCAACGCGCATTTCCAGCTCGGGGAGAGCGCCGCGCTGCTGGCGGTCGGGCTGCTCGTCTGCGTCGTCGTCTCGTTCCTGACGCAGAACGCCGCCCGCGCGCCCGCCTTCCGCCCGGAAGGTTGATCCGGCCCGCCGGGCGGCGGCTCAGACCGCCCCGCCCCGGCCGATCCTGCTCCTGATGTCGAGCGCCCAGGCGCGGCCCTCGTCGCCGCCCCACAGCAGCCATGCGATCCGCCCGGCCGAGGGGTTGTCGTCGTTGAAGAAGTTGCGGCCGCGCTTGTCGACCTCGTGGCGGGCGAAGTAGCTGACCATGCGCCGGATGGTCTGCGGCGTCAGCGCCCTGCGCTCGACCAGCTCGCGGGCGCGGGCGACGCCGATTTCGGTGCCGCCGCGTCCGTATCGCGCGCGCCAGGCGAGGCCCTGCGCGGCATTGTCCGCGACGGTGGCCGGTGGAGTGAAGTCGACCTCTTCCACCTGCGTCAGAAATAGGCCTGCAGCGGGCGCACCTCGAGCGAGCCGGCCTTCAGCGCCGCGATCGCCTCGGCGGCGGCGGCGGCGCCGGCCATCGTCGTGAAATAGGGCACCTTCTGCATCAGCGTCGCGCGGCGCAGCGACTTCGAGTCCGACACAGCGCTCTGGCTGTCGGTGGTGTTGAAGACGAGCTGCACCTGCCGGTTGCGGATGGCGTCCTCGATATGCGGGCGGCCTTCCAGCACCTTGTTGGTCTTCTCGGCCTTGACGCCGTTCTCGACCAGGAAGCGCTGGGTGCCGCCGGTCGCCAGCACCCGGAAGCCGAGATCGGCCAGCCGCTTCACCGAGGGCAGCACCTTGGCCTTGTCCTCGTCGCGCACCGAGACGAACAGCGTGCCGGAGCGCGGCAGGTCGACGCCCGCGCCGAGCTGGGCCTTGGCGAAGGCGAGCGCGAAATCGGCGTCGAGGCCCATGACCTCGCCGGTCGACTTCATCTCGGGCCCCAGCAGCGTGTCGACGCCGGGGAAGCGGGCGAAGGGGAACACCGCCTCCTTGACCGCGATGTGGCGAAGCGTCTTCAGGTCCGGCCGGTCGCCGTAATGGCCGAAGGCACCGTCGAGGCTCTCGCCGGCCATGACGCGGGCAGCGATCTTGGCCACCGGCCGGCCGATGGTCTTGGCGACGAAGGGCACGGTGCGCGAGGCGCGCGGGTTGACCTCAAGGACGAAGATCTCGCCGTCCTTGATGGCGTATTGCACGTTCATCAGCCCGCCGACATGAAGCGCGCGGGCGAGCGCCGCCGTCTGCCGCTCCAGCTCGGCCACGGTCTCGGCGTCGAGCGAGCGCACCGGCAGCGAGCAGGCCGAATCGCCGGAATGGATGCCGGCCTCCTCGATGTGCTCCATGATGCCGGCGACGTGGACGTCCTTGCCGTCGCACAGCGCGTCGACGTCGACCTCGATGGCTTCCGACAGATAGGTGTCGAACAGCAGCGGGTTCTTGCCGAGCAGCGTGTTGATCTGGCCGGTCTTGTCGTTGGGGTATTTCTGCTTGATGTCCTCGGGCACGAGGCCGGGAACGGTGTCGAGCAGGTAGGTCTGGAGCATGCCCTCGTCGTGGATGATCTGCATGGCGCGGCCGCCGAGCACGTAGGACGGGCGCACCACCAGCGGGAAGCCGAGCTCGCCGGCGACGGTGCGCGCCTGCTCGACCGACCAGGCAATGCCGTTGCGCGGCTGCTTGAGGCCCAGCTTGATGAGCAGCTTCTGGAAGCGGTCGCGGTCCTCGGCGAGGTCGATCATGTCGGGCGAGGTGCCGAGGATCGGGATGCCGGCGCGCTCCAGCGCCTCGGCGAGCTTCAGCGGCGTCTGGCCGCCGAACTGGACGATGACGCCGTGCAGCGTGCCCTTCTGCTGCTCGGCGCGCAGGATCTCCAGCACGTCCTCCGGCGTCAGCGGCTCGAAATAGAGCCGGTCGGAGGTGTCGTAGTCGGTCGAGACCGTCTCCGGGTTGCAGTTGATCATGATCGATTCGTAGCCGGCGTCGGCCAGCGCGAAGGCGGCGTGGCAGCAGCAATAGTCGAACTCGATGCCCTGGCCGATGCGGTTGGGGCCGCCGCCGAGGATGACGACCTTCTGGCGGTCCGAGACCCCGGCCTCGTCGGCCGGCGCGCCCGCGAACGGCGTCTCGTAGGTCGAGTACATGTAGGCGGTGGGCGAGGCGAACTCGGCGGCGCAGGTGTCGATGCGCTTGAAGACCGGGTGGACGCCGAGCTTTTCGCGAATCTTCTGAATCTCTTCCGCGTCCTTCTTCACGAGCGAGGCGAGGCGCGCGTCGGAGAAGCCCATGCCCTTCAGCATGCGCAGATTGGCCGCGTCCCCAGGCAGGCCGTGGGCGCGGATTTTCGCCTCCATGGCGAGGATGTCGGCGATCTGCTCGAGGAACCACGGGTCGATGCGGCACATCTCATGGACGTCCTCAAGCGAGGTGCCGGTGCGGATCGCCTGCGCCACCATGCGCAGCCGGTCGGGCGTCGGCGTGCCGAGCGCGGCGCGGATGGCGTTGCGGTCGTCGCCGGTGCCGAGGCCCGGAATCTCGATCTCGTCGAGGCCGGTGAGCCCCGTCTCCAGCCCGCGCAGCGCCTTCTGCAGCGATTCGGCGAAGGTGCGGCCGATGGCCATGACCTCGCCGACCGACTTCATCGCCGTCGTCAGCACCGGCTCGGCGCCGGGGAATTTCTCGAAGGCGAAGCGCGGAATCTTGGTCACGACGTAGTCGATGGACGGCTCGAACGAGGCGGGCGTCGCGCCGCCGGTGATGTCGTTGTCCAGCTCGTCGAGCGTGTAGCCGACGGCGAGCTTGGCGGCGACCTTGGCGATGGGGAAGCCGGTCGCCTTCGACGCCAGCGCCGACGAGCGCGAGACGCGCGGGTTCATCTCGATGACGACGAGGCGCCCGTCCGCCGGGTTGACGGCGAACTGGACGTTGGAGCCGCCGGTCTCGACGCCGATCTCGCGCAGCACCGCGATCGAGGCCGAGCGCATGATCTGGTATTCGCGGTCGGTCAGGGTCAACGCCGGGGCGACGGTGATCGAATCGCCGGTGTGGACGCCCATCGGGTCGACGTTCTCGATCGAGCAGATGATGATGCAGTTGTCCGCGCGGTCGCGGATCACCTCCATCTCGTATTCCTTCCAGCCGAGCACCGATTCCTCGATCAGCACCTCGGTCGTCGGCGAGGCGTCGAGGCCGGCCTGGACGATGTCGAAGAACTCGGCGCGGTTGTAGGCGATGCCGCCGCCGGTGCCGCCGAGGGTGAAGGAGGGGCGGATGATGGCCGGCAGGCCGACCTGATCGAGCGCCTGGGCGGCGACGCCCATGGCATGCGCCATGTAGCGCTGCTTGCGGTCGCCCTCGCCGAGGTTCCATTCGGTCTCCAACGCGTCGAGCGCGGCGTCGAGATCGGCGGGACCCCCATCCTTGCTAAAACTGGCTTTCAGCTCGGCGCGGCGCGCCTCGTGCGCCTTGCGGTCGCCGTCCTTGACCTCGGTGGCGTTGGCCAGCACCGAGCGCGGCGTCTCCAGCCCGATCTTCTTCATCGCCTCGCGGAACAGGGCGCGGTCCTCGGCCTTGTCGATGGCCTCGGCATTCGCGCCGATCATCTCGACATTGTAGCGTTCGAGCACGCCCATGCGGCGCAGGGAAAGGGCGGTGTTCAGCGCCGTCTGGCCGCCCATGGTCGGCAGCAGCGCGTCGGGCCGCTCCTTGGCGATGATCTTGGCCACCACTTCCGGGGTGATCGGCTCGATATAGGTGGCGTCGGCCAGCTCCGGATCGGTCATGATCGTCGCCGGGTTGGAGTTGACCAGGATGACGCGGTAGCCTTCCTCGCGCAGCGCCTTGCACGCCTGCGTCCCCGAATAGTCGAACTCGCAGGCCTGGCCGATGACGATGGGGCCGGCCCCGATGATCAGGATCGACTTGATGTCGGTGCGCTTGGGCATGGGAGGTTCCGCTTTTTCTCGGGCTTGCGCGAAGCACCGGGACGGAACCCTTCCCTTTACGCTTTCGCGCGCGGAAGGCCCGGCCGGCTCGTCGCACAGCAATTCTGATGACAGGCTAAGCGCGCCTTATAGGGGAAGCGGCGGGGGGAGGGAACCCCGAAACGGCGTGAATCCACCCCTGTCGGCCCCGCGCTGGCAACGCCCGCGCCGGCAGGGGTTTCTCTGGCGTTTTCGGGGGCCGCGAAGGGCTTTCAGGAGCGGCCCAGCCCCATGCGGGCGAGCAGCCGGTCGCGCAGCACGAACTGGTGGTAGAGCGCGGCCGCGACATGGGCGAGGGTGAGCGCGATGAGCAGCATCGCGCCGAGGCCGTGGCCGGCGCGCGGCGGATAGCGCGTGAAATCGGGCAGGGGGCCGGCGCCGCCGCCCCAGACGATGTCGGCGGCCCCCGACAGCGCCATCATGGCGATGCCGCTTCCCGCCATCAGCAGGATCGCGACATAGAGCAGGCCGTGGACGGCGGAAGACGCGATCTTCTGCCAGCGCGGCAGGCTCGTCGGATAGGGCGGCTTCCGGTCGACGGCGATCCACCACAGGATGCGGGCGAGGGTCAGCGCCAGCACCGCGACGCCGACGGCGGTGTGGATACGCAGGATGCCGGCCTTGGCCACGTCGTCCATCATGTCGGCGGCGCGGAAGCCGGACAGGAGCAGCCCGAGGAGGGCGAGCGCCGTGATCCAGTGGATGGCGATGGGGACCGCGCCGTAGCGGGTTCCTGTGCTTCTGGCTGGCATCGGCTTGCTCCTTGTGTCAGGGACGACTTCCAGTTTATATAGCATGCGATGCAATTGGATAGCAAGCTATATGGTACGGATCGGGCGCAACAAATCGGCGGGCTACATGACCAACTGGGCGGCAAGACTGTTCGCCCGCGCCATCGACCGGCGGCTGAAGCCGCTCGGCCTCTCCAGCGCCCACATGCCGGTCATGTTCGCGCTCGGCGACGGGCGGGAGATGTCGCAGAAGGCGCTGGCGCAGGCCGCTTCCATCGAGCAGCCGACCATGGCCGCAACCCTGTCGCGCATGGAGCGCGACGGGCTGGTGCAGCGCCGGCCCGACCCCGGCGACCGCCGGGCGATGCTGTTCTCGCTGACGCCGCAGGCGGCGGAAAAGGCCGATGCGGTCCACGCGGCGGCGGTCGAGGTCAACGCGCGCGCGCTGTCCGCGCTCGCGCCGCAGGAGAGGGACGCGTTCCTCGGGATGCTGGCGCGGGTGGTCGCCGGGCTGGGCGAGGACGAGCGGGGATGATTGGCGGCTGTGATGTGCCGTCATGCGCAGGCCGGGCGTTCGTCGGCGGATATCCGCCGGGCGATGTTCACGGCATGCTGTTATCTTGTGCATGCTCGGCTGCTTCCCTCATGATTCGCCTGCCATGTCGCTTGCGAGAAATGTCTTATTCGCTCCGAAGGAGCGCGATCTTCAACCGCCCGCGCCGCCCCTCATCCGCCCTTCGGGCACCTTCTCCCCGTGAAGAAGGAATGCCGGCCGCAATCCCCACAACTTCTCCTGCCACGCTTGCGATTGGCGAAAGCAAAGATGGTAGCTCTCTTCTCCCCGTTCACGGGGAGAAGGTGGCGGCAGCCGGATGAGGGGCGGCGCAGGCGGTGCCGGTAATGCACAAGGCGCGACACGCTTTCTCATGCGGAGCAATACGGCGGCGCCTCGCGGCATTGCGGGGCGTCGCTGGGGAATCGCGCCCGACACCCGCTTGCGAGGGAAGGAAGGATCGGTTCGGCTTTCGCCACGTCGAGGATGAACACGCGCCTCCTCGCCTGATCCACCCCGATGCGTTTGTTGCCAGATTAAAATATGATATTGATATCATATTCATAAAATGGGTATTGATAGGCCGGGTTCGGCATGGGCCGAGCTTCGGCAGCTTCGGCAGCTTCGGCAGCTTCGGCAGCTTCGGCAGCTTCGGCAGCTTCGGCAGCTTCGGCAGCTTCGGCAGCTTCGGCAGCTTCGGCAGCTTCGGCAGCTTCGGCAGGGCCGGGCTCGAAGGCGAAACGGGAGGAACCGCATGATGGCGCAGGCCGCGGCATGGCAGGAGACGTCCGGCTTCCGCTTCGCAGACCGGCTGCTGAGCGAGGCGGCTAAGGGGCGGAAGGCAGAGCGGACGCAGGCGCGGATACAGGCCGCGGCCTGCCGGTTGCTCGAGGACCGCGCGGCGACCGAGCTGAAGGTCGCCGAGATCTGCGCCGGGGCCGGGCTCGCGCACGGCACCTTCTACATCTATTTCCGCGACGTGCGCCACCTGATGGCGCAGACGCTGACCGCCTTCGTCGCCTTCATGCAGGCCTCGATGCGCGGGGCGGCGCGCGTCGGCGGGCGCGACCGCATCCGCGCCTCCAACACCGCCTATTTCGGCCTGTTCGAGGGCAATGCCGGGCTGATGCGCTGCCTCGTCTCGCGGCAGGACGATTTTCCCGAGGCGGCGCAGGCTTTCCAGACGCTGAACCGCGACTGGGCGCGGACCGTGGTCGAGGCGCGGCTGCGCCAGCTCGCCCGCGAGGGCCGCGCCGCGCCGCCGCGCGAGGAGCTGATGCGGCGCGCCTACGCGCTCGGCGGCATGATCGACCAGTACCTGATCGCGCTGCTGTTCGGCCACGACGGGACGCTGGCGGAGATATCGAAGGATCGCGAGGCGGTGGTCGCCACGCTCAGCCTGATCTGGGAACGGGGAATGGAACCATGACGCCTGTCGATGGCCTTGCCGAACGGGCCGAATTCATGACGCCGGCCGCGCTGCGCCCCCGCCAGGAGGCAGCGTGGCGCGCGCAGGCCCGCCATGTCGCGGAAAATTCCGCCTTCTACCGGGCGCTGTGGGGCCATGCCGCGCCGCCGCTCGAGCTCGCGCGCCTCGCCGAGCTGCCGCTTTCCGACAAGGGGCAGCTTCGCCTGTCGCAGGCGGCGCACCCGCCCTTCGGCGACTATCTCGCCGCGCCACGCGCCATGGCCAGCCGGCTGCACCGCACCTCGGGCACCACGGGCCAGGCGATGAACCTCGCGCTCTCGGCGCGCGATTGCCGCATCACCGAAGCGGTGGGCGGGCGCGGCCACGCGGCGGCGGGGCTGACGGCGCAGCACACCGTCGTCCACTGCCTCAACTACCAGATGTGGATGGGCGGCGTCACCGACCACATGACGCTGGAGGCGACGGGCGCGCTCGTCGTTCCCTTCGGCGTCGGCGGCACCGAGCTCCTGATCCGCACCATCCGCGAGGTCGGCATCGATGCGATCTCCTGCACGCCGTCCTATCCGGCGGTGCTGGAACGGACGCTGGCCGAGAAGTTTCCCGGCCTCGCGCCTCGCGATCTCGGCCTCAAGCTCGGCCTGTTCGGCGGCGAGGCCGGGCTCGACGACCCGGCGCTGCGGGCGCGCATCCGCGAGACGTGGGGCATGGAGCCGCGCAACGCCAATTACGGCGTCTCCGACGTGTTCTCCAACTTCGCCGCCCAGTGCGAGCACGACACGCGGCTGCACTTCATGGCCGCCGACGTGCTGTGGCCGGAGCTGATCGATCCCGACACCACCCGGCCGTTGCCGCTGGAAAAGGGCGCGAAGGGCGAGCTGGTGCTGACGCATCTGGTGCGCGACTGCCAGCCGCTGGTGCGCTTCCGCACCGGCGACATCGTCGCCGTCGACGAGACCGAGCCGTGCCGCTGCGGGCGCACGGGCTTCCGCTTCCGCGTCGTCGGACGCAGCGACGACATGGTGGTGGTGCGGGGCCTGAACCTCTTCCCGACCATGGTGTCGGCCGTGCTGAGCGAGATCGGCGAGCTTTCCGGCGACTACCGTATCGTCCTCGACACGCCGCCGCCCCATGACCGGCTGCCGCTCCATGTCGAGCGTGCGAAGGGCGTGCCCGACTCGCCCGGCCTCGCCGCACGGGTGGCGGCGGCGGTGAAGGAGAAACTCGGCGCGACC
Organism: Alphaproteobacteria bacterium; assembly: GCA_037190985.1. Classification (GTDB taxonomy): domain Bacteria; phylum Pseudomonadota; class Alphaproteobacteria; order Rhizobiales; family Rhizobiaceae; genus Aerobium. The sequence goes on along the minus strand of JBBCKE010000031.1, from coordinate 2,305 downwards.
GCCGAGGTGACGGTGCTGCCGCCCGGCAGCTTTCCTGTCACCGAGGGCAAGACGAAGCGCGTGATCAGGAGCGAGCCATGAGCGATTTCACCTATGCGACCGTCAAGAGCGTACCCGAGGCGGGCGGCGTGCGCCGCATCGTCCTCAACCGGCCCGGGCAGCTCAACGCGATGAACCGGGCGCTGCTCGACGACGTCGCCCGCGCCTTCGACGACGCCAATGCCGATCCGGCGACGCGCGCCATCGTCTTCACCGGCGAGGGCAGGGCGTTCTGCGCCGGCGACGACCGGCACGAGCACGTCCACCCTGAAAGCGAGGAGGAGGCGCGCGATCTCGTCGAGGCGATCCAGCGCGCCACCCGCGCGATCTCGCTCGGCCCCAAGCCCGTGGTCGGCGCGATCAACGGCTGGGCGGTCGGCGGCGGCTTCGAATGGGCGATCAACTGCGATTTCCCGATCTGGGCCGAAAGCGCCAGGGGCTTCTTTCCCGAGGTCTCGCTCAACATCTTCGTCACCGGCGCGGTGACGTCGCTGCTGCCGGCGATGGTCGGGCTCCTGAAGGCGCGCGAGATGCTGTTCCTCGGCGAGCGCTACGACGCGGCGGAGCTGCTGCGGCTCGGCGTCGCCTGGCGCGTGGTGCCGGATGCGGCGTTGCAGGACGAGGCGCTGGCCCTCGCGCGCCGGCTCGCCGACCTGCCGGCGCTTTCGGTGCGGGCGATGAAGCGGACGCTCAACGCCACGGCTGCGACCGACATCCACCGGGCGCTGGCGCTGGAGACGGACGCCACGGTCGCCGGCTTCCTCGATCCCGAGACGACGCGGCGGCTGAAGGCGTTCGCCTGATCGGCAAGGGTCAGCGCCGCCTCGGCGTCCCGCCGCCCGAGGGCCAGGCGTAGAGCCTTCCGTCATGCGGCAGTGGGCCGAGCGTCGAGACGATGCGCGCTTCCGCCCGCGACTGGATGCCGAACGGGCTCGCACCGAAGCCGGGGCCGCCCTGCCGGAAAGCCGTGTCGTTCGCCGCGCGCGCGACATAGCCCTGCCCGACCCGGAAGAACAGGTCGAGGCTCTTGTGGCTGGCCAGTTCGATCAGCGGCGTCAGGCCGTGCGCGGGGACTTGCATGAAGGAACCCGTCGGGATTGGCAGGCGTTCATCGACGCTAGGCCTTGCCGCTTAACGGGCCATTAACGGTGATTGACCGCGGGCGCGCGCAAGAATACCCGTGACCCGATGCCGGGGCTCGGCTAGTTTGGCACAGAAGCAGACTGCCCGTCACGGCGTCGCATCGAGAACGAGGATGTGAAGAAATGCGTTGGAGAGGCCGCCGCCAGAGCAGCAATGTCGAGGATCGCCGCGGACAGGGCGGAACGCCCGGCGGCCTTGGAGGGGGTGGGGGCCGCATGGGTCGCGGTATCCCGCTTCCCATCGGCCGCGGCGCCGGCGGCGGCGGGCTGTCCGGCATCATCATCCTCGTCGTCATCTTCTTCGCGCTGCGCGCCTGCGGCATCGACCCGTTGCAGTTGCTGGAGGGCGGCCCGACCAATCCGCAGGTCACCGAGAACGGCGCGGGCAGCCAGCCGAGCGACGAGGAGGGGCAGTTCATCTCCGTCGTCCTCGCCGAGACCGAGGACGTGTGGAACGGCATCTTCCAGGCGGAAGGCCAGACCTATCGCGAGCCGACGCTGGTGCTGTTCTCCGATCAGGTGCGCTCGGCCTGCGGCTTCGCCTCGTCGGCCTCGGGGCCGTTCTACTGCCCGGGCGATTCCAAGCTCTATATTGACCTGACCTTCTTCCGCGAGCTGTCGCAGCGTTTCGGCGCGTCGGGCGATTTCGCGCAGGCCTATGTCGTGGCGCACGAGGTCGGCCACCATGTCCAGAACCTGATCGGCGTCCTGCCGCGCTTCAACCAGATGCGCCAGTCGATGAGCCAGGTCGAGGCCAACCAGATGTCGATCCGCGTCGAGCTTCAGGCCGACTGCTTCGCCGGCATCTGGGCGCACTACACCGCGCAGAAAGGGTTGCTCGAGGAGGGCGACATCGAGGAGGCGCTGAATGCGGCGCACCAGATCGGCGACGACACGCTCCAGAAGCGCACGCAGGGCTATGTCGTGCCGGACAGCTTCAACCACGGCACGTCGCAGCAGCGCGCGACATGGTTCACCAACGGCCTGCGCAACGGCCGGCTCTCGGATTGCGACACGTTCAATAATCCGGTTTGATTCTCGCTCACGGGCCGCACCGCCGCCTATTGGCGGCTGGCCCTGCGCGGGCGCGCCGGACGACCGGCGGGCGGCAGTCGCCGCCTCGG
>JBBCKE010000030.1:0-596652 GCA_037190985.1 Alphaproteobacteria bacterium | reverse complement strand
GATGACGGAGGTGACCTCGTAGATGCCGTCACCGAAAAGGAAGCCGCGATCCGTCACCGGAACCGAAGCCTCGCGGTGCGGGACGTAGGAGCCGTTCACATAGGCAAGCTGCTGCATGAGAAGGTCTTTGTGCTGGCGGTTCAAATGGTTGATCGAGCTATTCGGGACTTTGAAGCTCCATGTCCAAGGCCGGTGACCGACCCGCACGGAAGGGTCCACGCTGCTCGGTTCGGCATCGCGGGCGTTGATCGGGAACGATGGGAACGATTGCCTTCACGGCTTCATTCGACGGCCGCATCCTCCATTGTTTCGTCGCCCGGTCAAGACCCCGTAAAGCGGCAGGAGAAGCGCAACCCGGCTGAACGACGCAGCGCGAGCGCCTTCCAGCCGTTTCATTCGCTCTTGCAGCAAATGGCAAGGCGTGATGTCTGCTGCGCGATCCTCCAAACAGGCCGGCGCGAATTATATTTTCAGTTCAATATCTTGGTCGTCCTTATCCGCGACCCCTGCCCTGATGACCGGTACGGGACCTGGCGCGCATCGGACAATTCCCGGCGCAGCGAACCGCCCCGGCTATGAAAATGACTCACAATCCAAAGGGACATTTCTCATTCGACGACCGCCCGGACGGGACCTAGCCTGTTCCCATTCTTGCAGCGATCTGGAGGTAGAATTGGCCCGCATAGATTGGTCCGGCGTGTTCGTGGTTTCCGTCACGCCGTTCAGGGAAAACGGCGATTTCGACGAGGCGGCGACGCGGACGCTCATCGACACGCTGATCGCCGACGGCGTCGAGGGCATCGTCCTCGCAGGCTCGACCGGCGAGTGGTTCACGATGAGCGACGAGGAACGCATCGAGCTGTTCCGGATCGGCAAGGACGCGGCCGCCGGCCGGGTGCCGCTTCTGGCGGGCATTTCCGCCATAGCCACGGGAAGCGCGGTCAATCTCGCCGCGGCCTCGAAGGACATGGGCCTCGACGGCGCTCTGCTGCTGCCGCCGCCCTATATCCTGCCCACGGCGCGCGAGCTCGACGCCTATGTGTCGGCGGTGGCCGAGGTCGGGCTGCCGATCATGCTCTATAACAACCCGCCGCGCACCGGCGTCAATCTCGATGTCGACTGGCTGAGGAAGCTGTCACGACACGCCTCCATCGTCGCGGTCAAGGAATCGTCGAAGGACATCCACCAGCTGAGCGCCGTCATCCGCGAAATGGGGCAGGAGCTCGCCGTGTTCACCGGCATGGAAACCTATCTCGCGCCGATCGTGCAGCGGGGCGGCGCCGGCGTGGTGGCGATGGCGCCAAACGTCTTCGGCCGGCTGGCCGTCCGGCTCTATCAGGCCGTGCTGAAGGGCGACCTCGCCGAGGCGCGCCGCCTGCAGGACCCGATCGACCGGCTCTACGGCCGCATGTATGCCGGCAAGCACAACCCTTACGTCGTGCTGAAGGAGGGAATGCGGCTTCTCGGGCGGCCGGGCGGCCATCCGCGCCTGCCGCTCCTGCCCTTCGCCGAAGACGAACGGGAAGAATTCGCCGCGTTCCTGCGCGGCGTGAAGGTCTGACCAGCAACCAAGGAGGAACGAAAGACCATGAAAGGGGAAATCATGAACCGCAGGAATTTTGCCAAGACCGCCCTGTTGTCCGGCGTCGCCGTCGGCGCGGCTTCGGCGCTGGCGGCTCCGGCCGTCGCCCAGGAGGTGACGGCCCCGGCCGCCGGCTCCAACCTTGACCGCATCCTGTCCAGCAAGAAGCTGCGCGTCGCGGGCCTCGTCGGCGAGGAACCCTATTTCAGCAAGGATATCGTCAGCGGCGAATGGGGCGGCTTCTGCATCGACATGGCGCGCTCCATTGCGTCCGAGCTGGGCGTCGAGCTGGAAGTCGTCGAATCGACATGGGGCAATTCCGTGCTCGACCTTCAGGCCAACAAGATCGACCTGTCGTTCGGCCTCAACCCGACGCCGAAGCGCGCTCTCGTCGTCGACTTCTCCAGCCCGCTCTTCTACAATACATTCTCGATCGTGGCGAAGAAGGATTTCACGGCCTCGTCGTGGGAGGAGCTCAACGATCCGTCGGTCAACATCGCCGTCGACATCGGCTCGTCGCACGAGTTGATCGCGCGCCGCTATGCAGGCAAGGCCAACATCACCGGCTTCAAGACGCGCGACGAGGCGATCCTGGCGGTCGCGGCCGGCCGCGCCGACTGCTTCGTCTGCACGATCTTCCTCGGCCTGACGTCCAAGCAGAAGAACCCGCAGCTCGGCAATTTCATCATGCCGAGCCCCTATGTCCAGAGCGCGGTCTCCGCTGCGATGCAGTATGACTCGGATCGTCGTTTCCGCGATTTCGTCTCGGCCTGGTGCGACTTCAACCGCGGCAACGGCCAGATCCGCGAGTGGATCGTCGCCAATCTGGCCAAGGTCAACATCCAGCCGGAAGACGTTCCCGCCGAGGTGCAATTCTAAACGCCACCACCTGGGGCTCCGTCGGGCATCGTCCGGCGGAGCCGACATCTGGAGAATCGCGTGTCCTACGACTGGAGCTTTGGATTTCTGTGGGAGTACCGGTCCCTGATCTTCAAGGGACTGCTCATCACGCTGGCCTTCACGATCGGCACCAACCTCGCCGGCCTCGTGATCGGCCTGATCGTCGGCCTGTGCCGTCAGTTCGCAAACCGCTACGTCACCATACCGCTGGTCGCCTATATCGAGCTGTTCCGGTGCACGCCGCTGCTCGTCCAGCTCGTCTGGATCTATTATGCGCTCCCGGTGCTTATCGGCATCAACATCCCGGCCTACACGGCCGCGGCGCTGGCGCTGTCGCTCTATGCCGGATCGTTCTATGCCGAGATATTCCGCGGCGGCGTGGCCGCGATCGACAAGGGACAATGGGATGCGGCGCGGGGCATCGGCATGCGATGGAGCCAGAGCCTGCGCCGCATCATCCTGCCGCAAGCGTTCAGGCTGATGATCCCGCCGATCATCAACCAGTCGATCCTTCAGCTCAAGAACACGTCGCTGATCTCGACGCTGGCGGTGGGGGACCTGCTCTATCAGGGCGCGATCATCACCTCCGCGACCTATCGCCCGCTCGAGGTCTACACGATGGTCGCCGTGGTCTATTTCGTCGTCCTCTTCCCGGCCACGATCCTTGCGCGGCAGATGGAAGTCCGCATGTCGAAAGGCCGCTAGACATGATCGAAATCAGCGATCTTCACAAATCCTTCGGGGCTTTCGAGGTTCTTAAGGGTATCAACCTGCGGGTCGAGAAGAGCTCGGTCGTCGCGCTCATCGGGCCGTCCGGATCGGGCAAGAGCACCCTCTTGCGCTGCCTCAACCTGCTCGAGGAGCCGGATTCCGGCGTCGTCAAGATGGGCGACGCGGTCTTCAAGTACGGCGCCGACTGGCGCAGACCGAGCGACCGCGAGGTCTCTGCCTTTCGTGCCCGCACCGGCATGGTGTTCCAGCACTTCAACCTGTTCCCGCACATGACGGCACTCCAGAACGTCACCGAAGGGCCTATTATCGTCAAGAAGATGAAGAAGAAGGCGGCGGTCGAGCTCGCGCTTCACCTTCTCGGGCAGGTCGGCCTGGCCGACCGCGGTGCCTCCTATCCGAGCGAACTCTCCGGCGGTCAGAAGCAGCGCGTCGCCATCGCCCGCGCGCTGGCGATGGAACCGGAGATCCTCCTGCTCGACGAAGTGACGTCCGCGCTCGATCCCGAACTGGTGGGTGAGGTGCTCGACGTGATTCGCACGCTTGCCGAAAAGGGCATGACGATGGCGCTCGTCACCCACGAGATGTCCTTCGCGCGCGAGGTCGCCGACGAGGTCTATTTCATGTCGGACGGCGTCATCGCCGAGCACGGCACGCCCGAGGAGGTTCTCACGCGGCCGCAGAACCCACGAACGCAGGCATTCCTCAGCCGGTTCAGGCTCTCCGGAAACTGACGCAAGAGCAGCGGCTGAACGAAAGGCTTTATCGTCGTGTCCTTGCAGCAATCGAGCGACGTCGTTGTTATCGGCGGCGGCGTCATGGGTCTCTTTACGGCACTCAACCTCGCCGAGCATGGCCGCAGCGTCGCCGTCCTCGACCGCGGCCGCGTCTGGTCGGAAGCGTCGGCGGTCAATGCCGGCTCGCTCGCGGCGCAGAACAAGCTGCCGCCGCTGGTTCCCTATACGCTCGCCGCCTTCGATGTCTGGAAGGCGCTGCCAGAGCGTATCGGCTGCGACGTCGATTATCACCAGACCGGCGGCTACAAGATCTCCACCACGCCACAGGAGGTGGCGCGGCTGCGCGCCGGACTGGAGGCGCAACGCCGCGCCGGCCTGCCTGTCCGGTTCATGGAGCCGGATGAAATCCGGGCCGAGACGCCCTGGCTGTCGGATGCCGTCCTTGCCGCGACCTGGTGCCCGCTCGACAGCTTCGCCAGCCCCACCCGTGTCGGACCAGGCCTGCACAGGACGCTGGCGCGCCTCGGCGTCGCCATCGCCGAGGATACGCATATCCGCTCGATCGACGCGTCGGACGGTGCCATCCGCCTCGAAACCGACGCGGGCGCGTTCCGCGCCTCGCAGCTCGTCATCGCGGCAGGCGCGTGGTCGGGGCAGGTCGCCGCCATGCTTGGTAGCCGCATCCCGGTGACGCTCGACGTCAACATGGTGTCCGTGACCGAGCCGGCTCCCTTCATCATCGGCAAGATCGTCACCCATGCGCGCGGCATTCTTACGCTGAAGCAGGTCTCCAACGGAACCTGTCTGATCGGCGGCGGCTGGCAAGGAACCGGCTCCCTCGACGACCGGCGCAAGGACATCGACTTCGACCAGCTCGTGCACAATCTCATTCTGGCGAACCGGGTCATCCCCGGCCTCGGCCCGCTGCACATCCTGCGAAGCTGGGCCGGCTATGAAGGCGTCAGTCCCGACTCCCTGCCCTATCTCGGCCGGCTGCCCGGCTTCGGCAATGTCTACATGGCCGCCTGCGCGCGCGGCGGCTTCACGCTCGGCCCGCTGTTCGGCCAGCTTCTCGGCGAGCTCATTGTGAAGGGACGCTCCTCCATGTCGATCGAGGCATTCCATCCGGGACGGTTCGGCAATGCGTAGCGCACAATCTATCGCGGGGATCGCCCCCGGCACCACGGTCGGCTTCACCTTCAACGGCAAGGTTATCGAGGGCTTCGAGGGCGAAGGCCTCGCCGCCGCCCTGATGCGCGCCGGCATTCGCGCCACGCGCACGACTGCCGGCCGCGGCGAACCGCGCGGCTATTATTGCGGCATGGGCGTGTGCTGGGAATGCGCCGTCGAGGTCGAGGGTGTCGGCACGGTGCGCGGCTGCATGTTCCCGGTGCGGGAGGGGCTGGCCGTCCGCTCCCCCTCGGTGCGCCCGAAAGAGGACCTTTGAGATGGTGAAGCCGGTTGTCATCATCGGCGCCGGGCCGGCCGGTCTCGCTTGCGCACGACGGCTCGTCGGCAGCCGGGTACCGGTCGTCGTCATGGACGACAATCTCCAGGCAGGCGGACAGTATTTCCGCCAGCTTCCGCCGGGCTATGCCGCCAGCCCCGATTCGAGGCTTCTTCGCGAGACGAAGCGTCTCGGCCTGCTGTTTCCGGTTCTTCACGACCCGCTCGTCACCTATCTTCCGGCAACGACCGCCTGGGCCGTCCACGACCCGTTGACGATCGACTATGCCGGGCCGAACGGGGCCGGGCGCGTGGAGGCGGCCGCAATCGTCGTCGCCACCGGCGCGCAGGACGCCCCCTTTCCCTTTCCGGGCTGGACCCTGCCCGGCGTCATCTCGGCCGGCGGCTGCCTCAACCTCGCCAAGGGGCATGGGCTCACGCCGCCGGGCAGGATCGTGGTCGCCGGCAACGGGCCGCTGGTCCTGGTCGCGGCAGCGACCCTCGCAGCGGCGGGGGCGCAGGTGACGCATGTCATCGAGGCGCGGCCGACATGGCGGGTCGGCGCGGCGATGACGCGCGGCGCACTGCTTTCCCCGTCCCTGCTGCTCAAGGGCGTCGGCTACCGCGCCCGCCTCATGAAGAGCGGCGCCCGGTTCCTGTCCGGCGCGATGGTCTCGCAGGCCATCGGCGATGGCGCTCTCGAAGCGGTCGAGATCGCGCCGGTCGGCGGCGACGGCCGGCCCGACCTGCGGTCAGCGTCGCGGATCGAGGCCGCCACGCTCGTCAGCGGCTACGGCCTTCTTCCCGGCACCGAGTTCGTGCGGATGGCGGGCTGTCGCATGGTGCGCGACCCGCTGATGGGCGGCTGGGTGCCGCAACGCTCGCCGCGCTTCGAGACCAGCCTGGCCAACGTCTATGCGGTGGGCGACGGGGCGGGCATCGGCGGCGTCGAGGTCGCCATCGCCGAGGGTCATCTCGCGGCCGGCGCGATCATCGACGGCGGAGCCTCCGACGCGCAGGCCAGACGACACTATGCGCGGCTCGACCGGTTCCGCCGCATCCTTTCGGGCGCATACATCACCACCCCCCGTCTCAACGCCGCCACTGACGAAACTGTGATCTGCCGGTGCGAGGAATTGCGGCTGGCGGACCTCAAAGCCGCGGTGCTGCCCGGCGACGCGAACCTTTACCGGCTCAAATCGACGACGCGCCTCGGCATGGGCCGCTGCCAAGGGCGCAACTGCCTCAACAGCGCCTCGCACCTGTTCGACCTCGACCATGAGGACGCCGCCATGCCGCTCCCCCGCATGCGCCCGCCCGCACGCCCCGTGCGCCTGCGCGACCTCATCGAGAACAAATCCATCGGGCCGGCGCACGAGCCGGACGAAGCCAACGCATCCATGAAGCAGGAGACATGACGATGTCGCAGTTTTCCGAACTCCGTGACATTCCACTCGACCCGGTCATCGACGGCAAGCGGGTGAAGCCGTCGCACGAGCGTACCTGGCCGACCGTCGACCCCGCCAATGGCGAGGTGCTGAAGGAGGTGCCGGTTGCCGACGCGGCGATGGTGGACGATGCGGTGGCCGCCGCCGACAGGGCGCTCAAGGGAAGCTGGGGCAACGCCCTGCCGGCCGAACGCAGCCGCATCCTCTACCGCACCGCCCATGCGCTGCGCCGCGACGCTGACCGGCTGGCGACGATCGAATCGCTCGACAGCGGCAAGCCGCTGCGCGAGGCCAAGGGCGACATCGAAACCTCGGCCCGCCATTTCGAGTATTACGCGGGCATCGCCGACAAGCTCCAGGGCGACACCATTCCGCTTGGGCCGGACTTCGTGTCGCTGACCCTGCACGAGCCGATCGGCGTCACCGGCCACATCATCCCGTGGAACTTCCCGCTGGTGACGACGGCGCGCGGGCTGGCACCCGCCCTCGCCGCCGGCGCGACGGCGGTCGTCAAGCCCGCCGAGCAAACGCCGCTCACCTCGCTACTTCTGGCCGACTACCTCGCCGAGGCCGGCCTGCCCGACGGCGCGTACAACGTGATCTGCGGCCCCGGCGCGGAGACGGGCGCGGCGCTGGTCGAGCATCCGGGGCTCGCCCACGTCACCTTCACCGGCTCGGTGCCGACCGGCCAGTCGGTGATGCGCGCCGCGGCCGGCCATGTCGCCTCAACGACGATGGAGCTCGGCGGCAAGTCGCCGGTGGTGGTCCTCGCCGACGCCGACATGAACGCCGCGCTCGAAGGCGTGCTCAAGGCGATCTTCACCAATTCCGGACAGGTCTGCTCGGCCGGCTCGCGGCTGGTGGTGGAGAAGGGCGTCGCGGACGGGCTGTTGCGGCAGATCGTGGAGCGCGTCGGAAAGATGAGCCTCGGCCGCGGTATCGACAATCCCGACCTTGGCCCGGTCGTGTCGGCCGAGCAGCTTTCCAAGATCGCGGCGATGGTGGCCGCGGCCCGTACGGGCGGCGTCGAAGTGCTGGCTGGGGCGGAACCGGCGGCGGTGAAAGGTCTGGAGGGCGGATGGTTTTATGCACCGACAATCCTCGTCGCCCACGATCCTTCCCAGCCGATCGTCCAGAACGAGATCTTCGGCCCGGTGCTGACGGTGCAGATCGCCGATGATTTCGACCACGCGGTCGAGCTGGCCAACGGCACCGATTTCGGCCTCGTCGCCGGTATCTACACCCGCGACGTGTCGCGCGCCTTCCGTTTCGCCCGGGCGGTGGACGCGGGACAGGTGTTCATCAACCAGTACTTCGCCGGCGGCGTCGAGACGCCGTTCGGCGGCACCAAAATGAGCGGTTTCGGCCGCGAGAAAGGTCTCGAGGCCGTGCGCAGCTACTACCGCGTCAAGACGATCACTGCCCGAATCTGAGTCGCGACCCTAGACGGGAAGATGCTCGAGCAGCCACACCTTGAACAGGGCGGCTGCCGCGGACAGTTCCGTCTGGCCGGTGACGAAATAATAGGCCTCGTCCTCGATGCTGACATCCGCCAGCGGCATGGACAGCGAGCCGCTCTCGATAAGCCTGCGGGCGATGAGGCGGCTTTCGAGGGCGACGCCCAGACCCGAAGCCGCGGCTTCGAGCGCAAGCACGCTCCTGTCGAACTCGAGGCCGGTCTTCTGTCCATGCTTGGCCAGGCCATGGGCCGACAGAAGCTCGGGCCAGCCGTGCAGGCGCGAGCGGGTGTGGATGAGCGGCGCGGCGACGAGATCGGCGATCTCGCGGATGACCGGCCCCTGCGGCCCCACCATCGGATAGAGCCGCTCGGTCCACAGAAGCTCGGCGTTCATGCCCGGCCACTTGCTCTGGCCGTAGCGGATCTCGCAATCGGCCAGCTTTCCGGCCGACCCCTGATCCGTCAGTATCTGTATCTCGATACTGGGATGACGCCGTATGAACTCGGCGAGATGCGGAACCAGCCAGGAATTGGCGAGGCTGGGCGGCACCCGGACCATCAGCCGCACATGCTGGGACGAGCGCAGGAATTCGTGCGTCGCCTGCTCGATCTCCTGAAACACCGTGGCTATGCGAGCCGCATAGGCCTTCCCGGCATCGGTCAGCTGCATGCGCCTCTGGTTGCGTATGAAAAGAGGCTGGCCGAGGAACAACTCGAGCGACTTGATCTGGTGGCTGACGGCGGACGGTGTCAGCCGTAGCGTATCGGCCGCGACCGAGAAATTCTCGCTGCGCGACGCCACATGAAAACATCTCAAGGCACTGAGTGGCGGGAGCATCTCGTGCCCACTTGCTATTGGTGCGTGTCGCCCATCTTCTAGGTGCCAAAGGTTCGACAGTCCAGCCGGCAGCTCGAAAAGGCCGCCGTCCCCGGCGGGTCAGTGCGAGAGGAGCGTCGGCGCTTTCAGGCCGGCGAGCATGTGGCGGGTGGCGCCGCCGAGGAAGAAGTCGCGGATGCGCGAATGGCCGAACGCGCCCATGACGAGGAGATCGGCGCCGTCGGCCTCCTCGGCCAGCGCCTCGCCGACGGAGCGCCGGCCGCGCTCGACCTCGCAGAGCGTGGCGTGCGCGCCGCAGCGCGCCAGATGGGCGACGAGCTCCGGGCCGGTCGCGCCGGCCGTCGCCTGCTTGTCGGAGAGGACGGTGACGATGCGCACCTCCTTGGCGTGGCGCAGGAGCGGCATCGCATCGCCGACGGCGCGGGTGGCGGCGCGCTCGTTGTCCCAGGCGACGACCACCTTTTGCGGGCGGAACGCCTTTTCCCCGCCGGCAGGCAGCACCAGCACCGGCCGCCCCGCGCCGAAGATCAGCGCCTGCACCAGATCGGCATGCCCCTCGTCGTCGCCGATGAACGGCGCGACCACGAGGCTGCGCAGCCGGGCGCGCTCGACGACGGCGTCGTAGGTCCCTTCCGAGACGGTCATCAGGCGGCCTTCGTGCGGCAGGCCGGCGCGCTTGGCCTCGGCCTCGAACGCGGCGAGCTCGGCATTGGCCGCGCCGTGGGATGCCTGCTGCCGCCGCATCAGCTCCTCTTCCATCCCGGCGGTGTAGGGGCGGCGGATGGAGACCGGCATCGGCACCAAGCGCTCGACGACGAGGCCGCTGACATGCGCCTCCATCAGCCGCGCGACCTCGAGGCCGCGGACGAGGAATTCCTGCCCGGCCTCGTCGGCCCGGGACGGAAGGATCAGGAGGATATCCTTGTACATGCTCAGCCTCGCTTCATGATCGGTGTGCCGGCCGCGACCCTTGCACGAGCGCGGGCGTCCGGTCCCTGACCGCGATCAAGCGGACGGGACTTTCTCAGGCGCGCAGGGGAAGGACGCGGTCCGGCGGGCGGTGCCCGTCGAAGAAGGTGCGGATGTTGATGATGACCTTCTCGCCCATGTCGATGCGGCCCTCGATGGTGGCCGATCCCATATGCGGCAGGATGACGACCTTGCCCTTCGCCGCCAGCTTGAGCAGCTTCGGGCTCACCGCCGGCTCGTGCTCGAACACGTCGAGGCCGGCCCCGGCCAGCTTGCCGCCCTCCAGCATCTTCACCAGCGCGTCCTCGTCGATGATGTCGCCGCGGGCGGTGTTGACGACATAGGCGGTGGGCTGCAGCAGCGCCAGCCGGCGCGCCGACAACAGGTGGAAGGTCGCCGGCGTCGACGGGCAGTTGACCGAGATGATGTCCATGCGGGCGAGCATCTGGTCGAGGCTTTCCCACCAGGTCGCCTCCAGTTCGTCCTCGGTGGCGGGCGCGACGCGGCGGCGGTTGTGATAGTGGATCGACAGGCCGAACGCCTTGGCGCGGCGGGCCACCGCCGTACCGATGCGGCCCATGCCGACGATGCCGAGGCGCTTGCCCCAGATGCGGCGGCCGAGCATCCATGTCGGCGACCAGCCGGCCCATTTGCCCTCGCCGGTCAAGAGCGCCGCGCCCTCGGTCAGCCGGCGCGGCACGGCGAGCATCAGCGCCATGGTCATGTCGGCCGTGTCCTCGGTCAGCACGTTCGGCGTGTTGGTGACGACGATGCCCTTCGCCGTGGCGGCGGCGATGTCGATCTTGTCGACGCCGTTGCCGAAATTGGCGATCAGCTTGAGGTTCGGCCCGGCCTGGGCGATCACCGCCTCGTCGATGCGGTCGGTGACGGTGGGAACGAGAACGTCGGCCTCGCGCATCGCCGCCACCAGCTCGGGCTGGGTCAGCGGCCGGTCCTCGACATTGAGCCGCGCATCGAAAAGCTCCCGCATGCGGGTCTCGATCGCATCCGGCAGCTTGCGGGTGATGACGACGAGCGGCTTCTTCCTGCCGGCCATTGTTTCCTCGAATCCGGGTCCTGTTGAGACCTCTTTAACCAAGAACGGCGACACTTGGAAACCGCGTCGGCCGGGTCGGGCTTCGATCCTTCTGTATCAAGCCGCCCTGCCGATGACAAAGGAAAAGGTCCGCGGGAAACGCCCCCGGACGACAGAGGAACGGACCGTACGGGATTGGGAAAGATGTCATCTCGCACAGCCATTGCCGCCGTGTTCGGGGTCGCGCTGGCCATGCTCGCGCCGACGGCTTCTCCTTCGCTGGCGCAGTCGGCCGCGGTCGGCCCGAGCGGCCTGCCGCTGCCGCGCTTCGTCAGCCTGAAGTCGAGCAAGGTCAATTTGCGCATCGGGCCCGGGCTCAACTACCCCGTCGAATGGCTTTACATGAAAGCCGGCGTGCCGATGGAGATCATCCAGGAATACGACAACTGGCGGCGGGTGCGCGACGCCGAGGGCGCGGAAGGCTGGATCAACCAGTCGCTGCTGTCGGGCCGGCGCACCGCCATCGCCGCGCCGTGGCAGCGCGACAAGGACAGCGAGCTCCTGCTGCGCGACGGGCCGGACACCACCTCGCGCATCGTCGCGCGGCTGGAGCCGGGCGCCATCGGCACGATCAGGAGCTGCAACGGCCAGTGGTGCGAGATGGAGTTTTCCGGCCACAAGGGCTGGCTGAGCCAGACCCAGATCTGGGGCGCCTATCCGGGCGAGGCCTACAAGGATTGAGCGGGCGGGCGCAGGCCCCCCGCGTGAAACGGAAAAGGAGAGACCGGCGACATGCCGGCCTCTCCTTTTTTCTTCTCCGGGTCCGGCCGTCGCCGGTTCAGCGGATGACGAGGACCGGGATGGTCGTGTGCGTCACCACTTCCGAGGTCTGGCTGCCGAGGATGAGCCGCCGCGCGCCGCGCCGGCCATGCGAGGACATGACGATGAGGTCGCAGCCGAGCAGCTTGGCGGAGCGCACGATGGCCTCGGCCGGGTATTCATCGATCTCGTGGACCAGCTCGACCTCGACGCCGTGCGCCTCGGCCTCGCTCTCGATGGCGGAGAAGCGTTCCTTCATCGTCTCGTCGATGGCCTGGTCGTAACGGGCGGCGGGGTCGCGCACGCCGGCGGCGACAGCCGCCTGGGCGGCGCGGGCCTGAAGCGGCTCGGTCACGGTCAGCACCGTCACCTTGGCGCCGAGCGGACCGGCAAGGGCCATGCCGTGCTTGACGCCTTTGGCGGCAAGCTCCGACCCGTCCGTGGCAATCAGGATATGCTTGTACATCTCTAGTCTCTCCCGGCTAGCACACCATCATTTGTCCAGCATATCAGCACGAAATCAAGCGCTGCGGTTTGACCCAGGACAAACCCTCGCGGGCGGAAGGAGAGGCGCGCGATCAGGCCGCTTCGTCGCCGGCCGGCCTGTCGGCGGCCTCGGCCTGCCCGTCGCGCACCGGGCGGCGGCGGCGCTCGGGCGCCTTGTCCTCGACGATGCGCACGCGCTTGACCCGGCGCGGATCGGCGTCGAGCACGTGGAACTCGAAGCCGGGGATGGCGCGCACCACCTCGCCGCGCACCGGCACGCGGCCGAGCGTGTTGAAGATCATGCCGCCGATCGTGTCGACGTCCTCGGCATGCTCGCCGGCGGCGAAAGCCTCGCCGATGGTCTCGGCGACGTCCTCGATCTCGGCCTTGGCGTCGACCACGAACACGCCCTCGCCCGTGCGTGTGATGAGCGCCTCGTCGTCGTCGTGCTCGTCCTCGATGTCGCCGACGACCATCTCGACGATGTCCTCGAGCGAGACGAGGCCGTCGGTGCCGCCATATTCGTCGATCACCAGCGCGATCTGCAGGCGCTCGGCCTGCATGCGCGCCATCAGGTCGGAGGCCAGCATCGAGGGCGGCACGAACAGGATCGGCCGCACGACGCCGAGGTCGCCGACCTCTCTGCCGAGATCGACGTTGGCGAGGTCGAGCGGGCCGGCGCCGGGCGCCGGCTTCTTCGCGCCGCGGCCGCGCTTCTGCTTGGCGGCGCGGGTGATGTAGCCGACGATGTCGCGGATGTGGACCATGCCGCGCGGATCGTCGAGCGTCTCGTGATAGACCGGCATGCGCGAGCGGCCGCTCTCCTCGAACAGCGTCAGGAGGTCGCCGAGCGGGGTCGACAGGTCGATGGCCTCGATGTCGGCGCGCGGCACCATCACGTCCTCGACGCGCAGCTCGCGCAGGCGCAGGATGTTGTTGAGCATGGCGCGCTCGCCGGCGGAGAATTCCGGCGTGTCAGCCGTCTGGTCGGACAGGGCGTCGGCCAGATCCTCGCGCAGGGACGAGCCGTTGCGCGGCTTCAGCCGTGCCTTCAGCCGCTCGAAGAATGTCGGACGGGCGCCGGATCGTCCGGCGGTCGTACTTTGGGGTTCGCCCGATTGGCCGGATGGCTGGCTGGAACCCTGTTCGCCGCCCTGCTCGGCAAGCGCGGCTGTCTGTGCGTTCTCGTTCATCGTTTCCAGGTCGTTGGACCGTTTTTCTGTTACCCGTAAGGATCGGGAATGGCAAGCCTCGCCAGTATGGCGCGCTCCAGGGCCTCCATGGCCTCGGCCTCCCCGTCCTCCTCATGGTCGTGGCCGAGGAGATGCAGCACCCCGTGCACGATGAGATGTGTAAGATGGTGATCGAAGGGCTTGCCGTCCAGTTCCGCCTCGGACCGGACCGTCTCGAAGGCGAGCGCGACGTCGCCCAGCATCGGCGGGACGGGATCGCCCGGCGTGACGGCGAAGGCCGGGAAGGACAGGACGTTGGTTGGCTTGTCCTTGCCGCGCCAGTCGCGGTTGAGCACCTTTATATGCGCGTCGTCGGTGAAGAGCAGCGACAGCTCCACCTCTTCCGGCGCGGCCTGCCCGGTCTCGGCGAAGACCGCGGCGACCGCCCGCCGGGCGAGAGCGAGCAGCGCCTCCTCGCCGGGCCACGCGCCGGCTTGCGTCGCGACGTCGATCTGCATCAGGAGGCGTCGTCCCGGCGGCGCGGCGCGCCGGGCAAATGCCGGTCGTAGGCCTTGACGATCTCGGCCACCAGCGGGTGGCGCACCACGTCGGCGTCGCCGAAGCGCACGGTGACGATGCCCGGCACGCCGTCGAGCACCTGCAACGCCTCGACGAGGCCGGAGCGGGTGCCGGGCGGTAGGTCGATCTGCGAGGGATCGCCGGTGACGATCATGCGCCCGCCCTCGCCCAAGCGGGTCAGGAACATCTTCATCTGCATCGGTGTGGTGTTCTGCGCCTCGTCGAGGATGATGGCGGCGTTGCGCAGCGTGCGCCCGCGCATGAAGGCGAGCGGCGCGATCTCGATCACCTCGGCCGCGATGGCGCGCTCGACCTTGTCGGCCGGGATCATGTCGTAGAGCGCGTCGTAGAGCGGGCGCAGGTAAGGGTCGACCTTCTCCTTCATGTCGCCGGGCAGGAAGCCGAGCCGCTCGCCGGCCTCGACCGCCGGGCGCGACAGGACGATGCGCTCGACCATGCCGCGCTCCAGCAGCATGGCCGCGTGGGCGACGGCGAGATAGGTCTTGCCGGTGCCGGCCGGGCCGACGCCGAAGACGAGCTCGGCCCGCTCCAGCGCGCGCATGTATGCGTCCTGGTTGGCGGAGCGGGCATAGATGGTGCGCTTGCGCGTCGAGATCTGCGCCGCCGCGACCTTGCCCTTGCGCTCCAGCGTCGGCAGCGTCAACTGGTCGTCGGCCGCCACCGCCATGCGGATCGCGCCGTCGACCTCGGATTGCGACAATTCGTGGCCTTTCTGGAGCAGGTCGTAGAGATGGTCGAGCGCGCGGCGCGCCTGCTCGGCGGCCGTCGGGTCGCCCTTGATCGAGAGCTGGTTGCCCTTGGGGCGGATGTCGACGCCGAGCTTCTTCTCGATGCGCGCCAGATTCTCGTCGAACTGGCCGTACAGCGCGCTTGCCTGCTTGTTGTTGTCGAAGGTCAGGACGATATGCGCCATGTCCGATGCCCCGGAAGGGGCGGCCTTCAGGTCCGTTTCGGCGCTCAAGCGTCTCTCCTTCTCAGGACGGTCGCCCTCCCTCAAACCGGCTCGGAAAAGAGGCTGGCATGGCCGGTCTTCGTGATTCGCACCCTGACAATGTCGCCGATTTCACCGGCCTTTTCATCAACGATTACCGGCTGGAGCCAGGGCGAGCGGCCGACGATCTGGCTAGGCTGGCGGCCGGGCTTCTCGATCAGCACGTCCATGGTCAGGCCGACGCGGCTTTTCAGGAACGCGGCCTGCTGCTCGCCAAGCAATGCCTGCAACGCCTGCAACCTCCCGTCCTTCACATGCTCCGCGACATGCAACGGCATTTCGGCCCCCGGCGTTCCCGGGCGCGGCGAATATTTGAACGAAAAGGCCTGCGCGTAGCCGACCTCGCGCACGAGGCGCATGGTCGCCTCGAAATCCGCGTCGCTCTCGCCGGGGAAGCCGACGATGAAGTCGCCCGACATGGCGATGTCGGGATTGGCCGCGCGGATGCGCTCGATCAGGCGCAGATAGTCGTCGGCCGTGTGGCGGCGGTTCATCGCCTTCAGGATGCGGTCCGATCCCGCCTGCACCGGCAAATGGAGATAGGGCATCAGCGCGGGAAGGTCGCGATGGGCGGCGATCAGCGCGTCGTCCATGTCGCGCGGGTGGCTGGTCGTGTAGCGCAGGCGCGCGATGCCCGGAACCTCGGCCAGCCGGAAAAGCAGTTGCCCGAGGCCCCATTCCGAGCCGTCGGGTCCCTCGCCGTGCCAGGCGTTGACGTTCTGGCCGAGCAGCGTCACCTCGCGCACGCCGGCCTCGGCCAGCCGCTCGGCCTCCGCGACGATCTGCGCCACGGGGCGCGAGGTCTCCGAGCCGCGCGTATAGGGCACGACGCAGAAGGTGCAGAACTTGTCGCAGCCTTCCTGCACGGTCAGGAACGCGGTGACGCCGCGGCTTCGCACCTCGGTCTTGCGCAGCGCCGGCAGACGCTCGAACTTGTCCTCGATGGCGTAGTCGGTCTCGACCACCTTCTCGCCGGCGCGCGCCTTCCTCACGGCGTCGGGCAGGCGGTGATAGGTCTGCGGCCCGATCACCAGATCGACCACGGGCGCGCGGCGGATGATCTCGTCGCCTTCCGCCTGCGCCACGCAGCCGGCGACGCCGACGATGGTCTCCCGGCCGCGCTCGCCGCGCTCGGCCTTCAGCTTGCGGATGCGGCCGAGCTCGGAATAGACCTTCTCGGCCGCCTTCTCGCGGATGTGGCAGGTGTTGAGCAGGACAAGGTCGGCGTCCTCGATCACCTCGGTCGGCGAATAGCCTTCCGCCGCCAGCGCGTCGGCCATGCGCTGCGAATCGTAGACGTTCATCTGGCAGCCATAGGTCTTGACGAAGACCTTCTTCGGCTGGGCGGAAGAAGCGGGCGCGGCGGCCGGCTCGTCGCGGGCGATCGTGTCGTTCAGTTCCATCTTTGTCCTCTGGCGGTTCCTCTAGCGCCTTTCCACGGCAAATGACAGATGCTTATGCCCGCCCGATGGGCTAAAGCCGCTCCCATGACGCGGCGTGAACCAGCAAATCCCGGCCTTTTCCTCGGCATCGACACCGGCGGCACCTACACCGACGCGGTGCTGTGGGCGCAGGATCGCGGCCCGAAGGGCGAGATCGTCGCCAAGGCCAAGGCGCTGACCACGCGCCACGACCTCGCCGTCGGCATCGCCGGCGCGGCGGGCGCGGTGCTGGAGAAGGCGGCAGCCGCGCCGTCCTCCATAGCGCTCGTGTCGATGTCGACGACGCTCGCCACCAACGCGCTGGTCGAGGGACAGGGCGGGCGCGTCTGCCTCGTCATGATCGGCTTTTCCGACGCCGACCTCGACCGCGACCGCCTGCGCGCCGCGCTCGGCACCGACCCCGTGATCTTCCTGCCCGGCGGCCACGACGTCCACGGCAATCCGGCGCGGCTCGATCTGTCCGTGTTGGAGGACGCCCTGCCCGGCATCGGCGCGACGGTCTCCGGCTTCGCGGTCTGCGCCTATTTCGCGGTGCGCAACCCCGAGCACGAGCTGGCGGCAACGGAACTGATCCGGGCGCGGACCGGCCTGCCGGTGACGATGAGCCACGAATTGTCGGCCAGGCTCGGCGGGCCGCGCCGGGCGCTGACCACGCTGCTCAACGCCCGGCTGATCGCGATGATCGACCGTCTGGTGGCGGCGACCGAGGGCTTCCTCGCCGGACGCGGCATCGCCGCGCCGCTGATGGTGGTGCGCGGCGACGGCGCGCTGGTCTCGGCCGCCTTCGCGCGCTTGCGGCCCATCGAGACCATCCTGTCCGGCCCGGCGGCCAGCCTCGTCGGCGCGCGCCACCTGACGGGGCTCGAAAGCGCCGTCGTCTCCGACATCGGCGGCACCACCACCGACGTCGCCGTGCTGGAAGGGGGGCGGCCGCGCCTCGACCCCGAAGGCGCGACGGTCGGCACCTACCGCACCATGGTCGAGGCGGTCGCCATGCGCACCTTCGGCCTCGGCGGCGATTCTGAAATCCGGCTCGAGGAGGGCGGCCTCGCGCCACGCCTCGTCCTCGGCCCGCGCCGGCTGGTGCCGCTGTCGCTCGCCGCGCATATCCATGGCGCGGGCGTGATCGAGGCGCTCGAACGGCAGGCGACGGCGCGCAGCCCCGGCCGGCTCGACGGCCGCTTCGCCCTGCGCACCGGCGTTCCCGAGCGGCTGGCGGCCGGGCTGTCGGCGGCCGAGGAAAGGCTCTACGCCGCCATCGGCGACGCGCCGCAACCGCTTGACAAGCTGCTCGCCTCGACCGTGCAGGGGGTGACGCTCGACCGGCTGGTGGCGCGCGGTCTCGTCCATATCAGCGGCTTCACGCCCTCGGACGCCGCCCATGCGCTGGGACGCCAGACCAACTGGAACGCTGAGGCCGCAGGGCTCGGCGCCGCGCTGTTCGGCCGCCGGCGCGACGGGGCCGGCAACCCGATCGCGCCCGACGCCGAGGCGATAAGCACCCGCGTCCTCGACGCCATCACCCGGCGCTCGGCCGAGGCGATCCTGGAAACGGCGCTCGTCGAGGACGGGATGGAGGGCGCGCCGACCGTCGCCCACCGGCTGGTCCAGCGCGCACTCGACGGCGCGGGCGGCATCGCGCGGCTCTCGATCGGCCTCGACCGGCCGGTGATCGGCCTCGGCGCGTCCGCGCCGCTGCACTACGCGGCGCTTTCCGGCCTCGTCGGCAATGCGTGCGTGGTGCCGGAGGATACCGACGTCGCCAACGCGCTCGGCGCGGTGGTCGGGCAGGTGCGGGTGTCCGTCGAGGTGCAGGTGTCCCAGCCGCAGCCGGGCCGGTTCCGCATCGCCTCGGCCGACGGCATCGCCGATTTCGCGAGCGAGGAGGCGGCGCTCGCCGAAGCGGAGCGGCTGGCGCGCGCGGCGGCGGCGGCGCGTGCGGCCGAGGCCGGCGCCGACACGGTGGAGATCGCCGTTGCGCGCGACATCCGCGCGGCCGACATCGACGGCGATCGCGCCTTCGTCGAGGCCATCGTCACGGCGAGCGCGAGCGGCAGGCCGCGGATCGCCCGCCAGAGCAGCTTGCAGCCGAGTGGAATCACCTGACGCCGATTGCCGGCGGCCGCGTTGAACAGTTTCAGCCATTCGGCGGATTGACCTCGGCGCCCCCGCATGGTGAAGGCATGTCGACATCCGATGTCGTGGCCATTGACGTGAAGGAGCCAGGAATGACGCAGAGGATTGAGATCGACGGTCTTCAGGTCGCGCGCGCGCTGTACGACTTCGTGAACGACGAAGCCCTGCCGGGCACGGGCGTGGACGGGGCCGCCTTCTGGAGCGGGCTTTCGGCTATTGCCCACGACCTCGCGCCGAAGAACCGGGCGCTGCTCGCCCGCCGCGACGAGTTGCAGGGCAAGATCGACGACTGGCACCGCAAGAACGGCGCGCCGTCCGACCTCGCCGCCTACGAGGCGTTCCTGCGCGAGATCGGCTATCTCCTGCCGGAAGGCCCGGCCTTCTCCGTCACCACCGGCAAGGTCGACGACGAGATCGCCCATGTCGCGGGCCCGCAGCTCGTCGTGCCGGTGATGAACGCGCGCTATGCGCTCAACGCCGCCAATGCGCGCTGGGGCTCGCTCTACGACGCGCTCTACGGCACCGACGCCATTCCCGAGGACGGCGGCGCGGAGAAGGGCAAGGGCTACAACCCGGCGCGCGGCGACAAGGTGATCGCCTGGGCCAAGGCCTTCCTCGACGACAGCGTGCCGCTCGACCGGGCGAGCTGGGCCGACGTGACCGGCTTCGACGTCGCCATGGGCCGGCTCGCGGTGACGCTGGAGAACGGCGAGATCACCGGCCCGCTCGACGGGGCGCAGCTCGCAGGCTATCGCGGCGAGCCTTCGGCCCCCTCGTCGGTGCTCCTGAAGAAGAACGGCCTCCATGTCGAGATCGTCATCGACCGCGGCCATCCCATCGGCAGGACCGACAAGGCCGGCATCGCCGACGTGGTGCTGGAGGCGGCGCTGTCGACCATCCAGGACCTCGAGGACTCGATCGCGGCCGTCGACGCCGAGGACAAGGTCGCGGCCTACCGCAACTGGCTCGGCCTGATGAAGGGCGACCTCGAGGAGCGGATCGACAAGGACGGCAAGACCTTCACCCGCACGCTCAGCCCCGACCGCGACTACACCGCCGCCAACGGCTCGAAGCTCACCCTTCCCGGCCGCTCGCTGATGCTGGTGCGCAATGTCGGCCACCTGATGACCAACCCGGCGATCCTGCTGAAGGACGGCACGGAGATTCCCGAGGGCATCATGGACGCGGCGGTGACGGCGCTGATCGCCCTTCATGACATTGGACTCCCCGGGGGCCAGAACGGGCGGCGGGCCAATTCCCGCGCCGGCTCGATGTATGTGGTCAAGCCGAAGATGCACGGGCCGGACGAGGTCGCCTTCGCCGCCGAGCTGTTCGGCCGCGTCGAGGCCGTGCTCGGCATGGAGCCGACGACGATCAAGATGGGCATCATGGACGAGGAGCGCCGCACCACGGTCAACCTCAAGGAAGCGATCCGCGCGGCGAAGGACCGGGTCGTGTTCATCAACACCGGCTTCCTCGACCGCACCGGCGACGAGATCCACACCTCGATGGAAGCCGGCCCGATGATCCGCAAGGGCGACATGAAGCAGGCGGCGTGGATTTTCGCCTACGAGCAGTGGAACGTCGACATCGGCCTCGAATGCGGGCTGGCCGGCCGCGCCCAGATCGGCAAGGGCATGTGGGCGATGCCGGACCTGATGGCGGCGATGCTGGAGCAGAAGATCGGTCATCCAAAAGCGGGCGCCAACACCGCCTGGGTGCCTTCGCCGACGGCGGCGACGCTGCACGCCACGCACTATCACCGCGTCGACGTCCATGCCGTGCAGGAAGGTTTTCGCGCCCGCGGCCGGGCGAAGCTTGCCGACATCCTCTCCGTGCCGGTGGCAACGCGGCCGAACTGGTCGGACGAGGACAAGCGCCAGGAAATCCGCAACAACGCCCAAGGCATCCTCGGCTATGTCGTGCGCTGGATCGACCAGGGCGTCGGCTGTTCCAAGGTGCTGGACATCAACGATGTCGGCCTGATGGAGGACCGCGCGACGCTGCGCATCTCCTCGCAGCACCTCGCCAACTGGCTGCATCACGGCGTCGTCACGAAGGACGAGGTGCTGGAGGTGATGAAGGAGATGGCGGCGGTGGTCGACCGGCAGAACGCGGGCGATCCGCTCTACCGGCCGATGGCCCCCGACTTCGACAAATCCGTCGCCTTCCAGGCCGCGCTCGATCTCGTCTTCAAGGGCCGCGAGCAGCCCTCCGGCTACACCGAGCCGGTGCTGCACGCCCGCCGGCTGGAGCTGAAGGCGCGCGACCGGGCGGGCTGACGGGAAAGGCTGGCAAAAACGTGCGCCTGCTGGCGATCGACACCGCGGCCGATCTGTGCGCCGCCTGCGTGCTCGACACGGAGACGGGCGAGCGCGGGCGCTGCGTCCTCGACCTCGGCAAGGGCCATGCCGAGCGCCTGATGGCGGTGATCGACGAGGCGCTGGCAAAGGCAGGCATATCCTATGCCGATCTCGGCGCGATCGCCGTTTCGGTCGGGCCGGGCTCGTTCACCGGCGTTCGGGTCGGCGTCGCCGCGGCGCGCGGGCTGGCGCTGGCGCTCGGCATTCCGGCCATCGGTGTGACCACGCTGGAGGCGCTGGCGCGGCAGGCGCAGGAGGCGAGCCCCGGCCGCCCCGCTCTCGCGCGGATCGAGGCCGGACGCGGGCAGGCCTACGTCGCCGCATTTTCCGCCGCCGGCGAATTGACTTTCGGCCCCGCCGCGCTTGCATTGGCGGCGGCGGACGAGCTGATCCGCGACAGGAGAGACATCTTGCTCGCTGCGGGAAAGACGGCGGACATCGCCATTTATGCGCGGTGCGGCGTGGAGAAGCTGGCTTCGGGCGCGCCGCCCGCGAAGCCGAAGCCGCTTTACCTGCGCGAGGCCGACGCCAAGCCGCAGGAGGGCTTCGCCCTGCCGCGAAAGGCGTTGCCGTGAAGATACCCTTCTTCTCGCGCGCCACGGAGTTCGCGGTCGAGCGGTTGAGCGAGGACGATGCGAGGCTCCTTCCCGCCATCCACCGCGAGGATTTCGTCCGTCCCTGGTCGGGCGGCGAGTTCGAGACGCTGCTCGCGCAGCAGGCGGTGTTCGGCTTCGGCGCGTGGCGGGTCGGCCACCGGGCGGAAGCGCCGGCCGGCTTCGTGCTCGCCCGGCTCGCCGCCGGCGAGGGCGAGATCCTCACCATCGCCGTGGCGCGGGCATGGCGCCGGCACGGGATCGGCCGCGAGCTGATGGAGGCGGTGCTGCGGCACCTCCACGGCGAGCGCGCCGAGGCGCTGTTCCTCGAGGTCGACGAGACCAACCAGCCGGCCATCGCGCTCTATCGCCGGCTCGGCTTCGAGGAGGTCGCCCGCCGCCCCGCCTATTACGACACGCCCGGCGCGGCGAAGACCGCCGCGCTCGTCATGCGCCGCGACCTGCGCTAGATCAGGTCCGGAAAGCAGGCCTGCGCGAATGGAACGGGCAATGGCGAAGCGGACAAGGACCGTCACCGGCAATGCGCGGCTGGCGCTGGGGCTTCTCGCCTTCGCCACCGCCACCCCGCCGCTGATGGCGTGGCAGGCGCTCGCCCTGCGCGCGCCGTTCCTGGACGAGCGCCGCGTGCCGCGCCTGTGGCACCGCATGGTCACGCGCCTCCTCGGCCTGCGCGTCCATGTCCATGGCAGGCCGGCCGAAGGGCGGCCGCTGCTGATCGCCGCCAACCATGTGTCGTGGACCGACATCATGGCGCTCGGCGCGGTGACGGACGTCCATTTCATCGCCAAGGCGGAAGTCGCCGGCTGGCCGCTGTTCGGCCAGCTTGCCAGGCTCCAGCGCACCGTCTTCATCGACCGCGCACGGCCGCGCCGCGCCAGCGAGCAGGCGGGCGAGATCGCGGCGCGGCTGGCGCAGGGCGAGCCGATGGTGCTGTTTCCCGAGGGCACGACCTCGGACGGCAACGCGGTGCTGCCGTTCAAGTCCACTTTGTTCGCGGCGGCGCAGATGGCGATGGGCGAGGAAAGCGGCGCGGCGATCCAGCCGGTCGCCATCGTCTACACGCGGCTGCACGGCATGCCGATGAGCCGGCGCGAGCGCATGCGCGCGGCATGGATCGGCGACCAGACGCTGGTGCCGCATCTGGCCGGCCTGATGCGCGAGGGCGGCATCGACGTCGAGATCCATTTCGGCGAGCCGGTCGCGTTCGGCCCCGGCGCGGACCGCAAGCGGATGGCGCGCGAGGCCGAGGAGCGCGTGCGGGCGATGATGCTCGCCGCGCTGCGACGCACGGGCTGAGAACCCGGCCCGCCTATTCCTGAAAATCGGGCAGGCTCTGGAAGGCGGTCTTCAGCGCGTGCGACCAGCCGTCCGAGATCTCGCGATAATAGGCGTCGTCCTGGGCGATGCGCTTGCGGTAGCCGATGCGCCAGGTGTCGCGCTCGTAGAACAGCATGTCGAGCGGCAGCCCGACCGAGAGGTTCGAGCGGATGGTGGAATCGAACGACACCATCAGGAGCTTCGCCGTCTCGGCGAAGCTCATCGACGGCTCGTAGGCGCGCACGAGGATCGGCTTGCCGTATTTCGTCTCGCCGATCTGGAAGAAGGGCGTGTCCTCGCAGGTCTCGATGAAATTGCCTTCCGGGTAGATCAGGAAGAGGCGTGGCTCGGTGCCCTTGATCTGCCCGCCGAGGATGAAGGAGGCGCCGAACGCGTCGGCCTCCTGGCCGGCCGGGGCCGAGGAGGAGATCACCTCCTTGACCGTGTCGCCGACCAGCCGCGCCGTCTGGTACATCGACGGCGTCTGGAGGATCGAGGGCGCGCGGTCGGCCGGCGCCTTGGAGCGCTCGTCGAGCAGGCTGACCACCGCCTGCGTGGTGGCAAGGTTGCCGGCCGACAGCATCACCAGGACGCGCTCGCCCGGCTCCTCCCAGATATGCATCTTGCGGAAGGTCGAGATCGAATCCACGCCCGCATTGGTGCGGGTGTCGGACATGAAGACGAGGCCGCGATCGATCTTGAGGCCGACGCAATAGGTCATGAATCAGTCGCCATGTGTTTTTTAGACGCCGACTACTACTGCTCGACTGTGATGTGGACTTCAAGCCGTTCCTGCGCCGCGCCCTGCCGGATGCCGGAAACCGGCATGGCGTCGCGATAGTCGCGGCCCGTCGCCAGCCTGACGTAGCGCCCGTCGGGCGAGATGCCGTTGGAGACGTCGAAGCCGACCCAGCCGAGCCCGGCGACATGCGCCTCGGCCCAGGCATGGGTGGCCACCTGCTCGCTGGTGCCGTCGATGAGGAGGTAGCCGCTGACATAGCGGGCGGGAAAGCCGAGCAGCCGCGCCGCTGCGAGGAAGATGTGCGAATGGTCCTGACACACGCCCTCGCCCGCCGCCATCGCATCCTCGGCGCTGGTTCCCGCGTCGGTCGCGCCGACGCGGTAGGCGACGCATTCCCTGATCGCATGCGAGAGCGCGTGCAGCCGGTCGAGATCGGTGCCGCCGACCGCCGAGCGCGCGATCTTCCTCACCTGCGGGCCGGCCGCCGTCAGGGCGGTGCCGCTCTCGAACAGCCACAGCGGCGCGAAGCCCGAATGCGCGCCGGTGACGCCGGCCGTGTCGCGGACGTCGACCTCGCCATGCGCCGAAATCGCGATGGCGTGCGGCTCGCCCGCGACGCTGAGCAGGCGCGTGTCGTTGCCGAAATGGTCGGTGAAGCGCACCTCCTCCTTCGCGCCCTCGATGTCGAGCGACCAGGACAGCACCGTCTGGTTGTGCTCGCTGCGGGGCGTCAGCCGCAGGCGCTGGAGCGCGTAGGGCACCGGCGCGTCGTAGGAGTAGAGCGTCTTGTGGGAAACCTTCAGCCGCATCAGAAGAACCGGTAATCCTGCGCCACCTCGTTGCCGAGCCTATTGTTGCAGCGGATGAACTCGCCGAGGAACTCGTGCAGCCCGCCGTCGAAGACGGCGTCGATGGTGCCGGGCTTCAGCCGCGAGGCGATGGTCTCCAGCGTGCCGTGGCAGGCATGGCGCTCGCCATATTCGTCGGCGAGGAAGTTCAGGCTCTCGCCGATCATCCTGTAGCAGAACGCCAGCGAGCGCGGCATGCGCCGGTTGAGGATCAGGAAATCGGCGATATGGGCCGGCCGGTAGTCGGCCTCGTAGACCCAGCGATAGGAACGGTGCGCCGAGACCGAGCGCAGGATCGATTCCCACTGGTAGTTGTCGAGCGAGGAGCCAACCCAGGACACCGACGGCAGGAGCACGTAATATTTGACGTCGAGGATGCGGGCGGTGTTGTCGGCGCGCTCGACATAGGAGCCGAGCTGGGCGAAGTCGAAGATCTCGTTGCGCAGCATGGTGCCGTAGAACGCGCCGCGTATCTGCGCGGTCTCGCGCTTTATTCGGTCGAGGATGGCGGGGAGCTCGCGCTGGTCGATGGGGCTGGCGAGCATGCGGCGGAACGACATCCACGCCTCGTTGATGCTTTCCCACGTCTCGCGCGTCAGCGCCGTGCGCACCATGCGCGCGTTCATCCGCGCCGTCTCGATGGAGGACAGGACGCTCGACGGGTTCGAGGTGTCGCGCAGGAGGAAGTCGGAGACCGTGTCGGCCGAATAGTCGGCATATTTCGCCGCGAAGGCGTCCTTCGCGCCGGCGCTGACGACGACGGAGGTCCATTCGTCGGCCGAGGAATCGGTGCGGGTCAACGCCAGCCGCAACCCGGCATCGACAATGCGCGCCATGTTCTCGGCCCGCTCGATATAGCGGCTCATCCAGTAAAGGCCGTTCGCCGTGCGTCCGAGAAGCATGTCAGCCACCCGCCCCGTTTCTAGCCATCCGCTCTCCTAGTCATCCAACACCCACGTATCCTTCGTCCCGCCGCCCTGCGACGAGTTCACCACCAGTGAGCCTTCCTTCAGCGCCACGCGCGTCAGGCCGCCGGGCACGATGCGGATGCGGTCGGAGACCAGGACGAAGGGGCGCAGGTCGACATGGCGGGGCGCGAGCCCCTTTTCCGTCAGGATCGGACAGGTGGAGAGCGCCAGCGTCGGCTGGGCGATGTAGTTGGAGGGCCTAGCCTTCAGCTTGGCGGCGAACGCCTCGCGCTCCTTCTTCGAAGCCGCGGGGCCGACGAGCATGCCATAGCCGCCCGAGCCGTGGACTTCCTTGACCACCAGTTCGTCGAGATGCTCGAGCACGTATTTCAGGCTGTCGGCCTCGGAGCAGCGCCAGGTCGGGATGTTGCCGAGGATCGCCTTGCGGCCGGTGTAGAACTCGACGATCTCGGGCATGTAGGAATAGATCGCCTTGTCGTCGGCGATGCCGGTTCCCGGGGCGTTGGCCAAGGTGACGTTGCCGACGCGGTAGACGTCCATGATGCCCGGCACACCGAGCGCGGAATCGGGGTTGAAGGTCAGCGGATCGAGGAAGGCGTCGTCGACCCGCCGGTAAAGCACGTCGATCCGCTTGAAGCCCTGCGTCGTGCGCATCGCGACATGGCCGTCGACGACACGCAAATCCTGTCCCTCCACCAGCTCGACGCCCATCTGGTCGGCGAGGAAGGCATGCTCGAAATAGGCGGAGTTGTAGCTGCCCGGCGTCAGCACCGCGATGGTCGGGGTTGCGCCCGCCCCGCGCGGCGCCACCGCAGCCAGCGACTGGCGCAGCAATTGCGGATAGTTCTCGACCGGCCGGACCTTGATGGTCTGGAACAGCTCGGGAAAGAGCTGCATCATCGTCTCGCGGTTCTCCAGCATGTAGGAGACGCCCGAGGGCGTGCGGGCGTTGTCCTCCAGCACGAAGAACTCGTTCTCGGCGGTGCGGACGATGTCGACGCCGATGATGTGGGTATAGACGCCGGCCGGCGGGCGCACCCCGATCATCTCCGGCAGGAAGGCCTCGTTGGCGGCGATAAGCTGCTTGGGGATGCGGCCGGCGCGCAGGATCTCCTGCCGGTGGTAGATGTCATCGAGGAAGGCGTTGAGCGCCTGGACGCGCTGCTCGATCCCTTGCGTCAGCCGGCGCCACTCGGCGCCGGAAATGATGCGCGGCACGATGTCGAACGGGATCAGCCGTTCCGCCGCCTCGGCCTCGCCATAGACGGCGAAGGTGATGCCGGTGCGGCGAAAGACGCGCTCGGCGTCCTGCATCTTTTCCGAAAGGCGCGCCGGGTCCTGCGTGCCGAGCCAGGCGTCATAGCCGGCATAGGGTTGTCTCGGCCCGTCCCCGTGCGGGCGCATCTCGTCGAAAGCGACCAAGCGGATCCCTCCCTCTCGCCTTCATAACAGGGAGCGGAAGCCGCAAAATCAAGAAAAATCGCCGGCAAACGAAGCGGCGGGGCGCGATTTCAGGGAAAATGCCCATGCGGCGGGCAGTTTGCCGCGATCGATGCGCGCTCTGCCGCCGATTCCGGCAGCTTCAGGGGGAGATCAGGCTTCCGTGTCGAGCCAGATCGTCACCGGCCCGTCATTGACGAGCGCGACCTTCATGTCGGCGCCGAAGATGCCGTTGGCGACAGTAACGCCCTGCGCGGCGACTTGCGCCGAGAAATGCTCGTAGAGGCGCTTGCCGTCGTCGGGCGCGGCGGCGGTCGAGAAGCCGGGGCGGTTGCCCTTTGTCTCGGCGGCGAGCGTGAACTGGCTGACGACGAGCGCCGCGCCGCCGGCGTCGAGGACGGACCTGTTCATGCGGCCCTCCTCGTCCTTGAAGATGCGCAGCTTGACGATCTTCTGCGCCAGCCATTCGGACTGCTTCTCCGTGTCGTCCCGCATGGCGCAGACGAGCACGAGCAGGCCATGGCCGATCTCGCCGGTGACGGTCCCGTCGACGCTGACGGAGGCGGAGGAAACCCGTTGGATGAGCGCACGCATCGGCTATTTACCCATTGTCACATGTTGGCGCAGCCATTCGTGGAGAACGGGCTTGCGGAAGGTGCCGGCCTCGAGATGCCGGTAGATGAAGGCGATCACCTCGGCCGGCATGGCTTCCAGCCGCGCGCCGCGCGCCACGCCGTTGTTACGCACGCCCTGCGCGCTACGAACAGGCGGAGCCGCTCGGCTTGGATGGAGCACGTCGTCGAGCACGAGATAATCCACCTACTTCGCCAGCGCCTCGTAGACGCTTGCCCAGCGCGTCGCGCTTTCGGCGTTAAGCCGCTCGACAGCGGGGGTGACCCGGCCGCGCGCCGCCTCGGCCATGCGACGGAACTCGTCCGGCGACATGACGACGGCGATGTCGCGCCCCTGCCGTTGCACGCGCACGGGC
Organism: Alphaproteobacteria bacterium; assembly: GCA_037190985.1. Lineage (GTDB taxonomy): Bacteria > Pseudomonadota > Alphaproteobacteria > Rhizobiales > Rhizobiaceae > Aerobium. Next base: position 568,621 of record JBBCKE010000030.1, on the reverse strand, counting down.
TCGGCCTGCGCCATATCGAGCAACTGGCCGAAACGGTTCTTGGCATCGGAGGCGGAGAAAATCTTCATCCATAGACAATAGGCAATTGTCCAAGTTGGACAAGATACTCAGCTATCCCCCATCTTCAGCGCCTCAATGAAGGCGGCCTGCGGGATTTCGACCTTGCCGAACTGCCGCATGCGCTTCTTGCCTTCCTTCTGCTTCTCCAGAAGCTTGCGCTTGCGGGTGACGTCGCCGCCGTAGCACTTGGCGGTGACGTCCTTGCGCAGGGCCGAGATGGTCTCGCGGGCGATGACCTTGCCGCCGATCGCCGCCTGGATCGGGATCTTGAACATGTGCTTGGGGATCAGGTCCTTGAGCTTCTCGCACATGGCACGGCCGCGCTTTTCCGCCGCCGAGCGGTGGACGAGCATGGAGAGCGCGTCGACCGGCTCCTCGTTGACGAGGATCGACATCTTGACGAGGTCGCCCTCGCGGTAGTCGGTGAGCTGGTAGTCGAACGAGGCGTAGCCCTTGGAGATCGACTTCAGCCGGTCGTAGAAATCGAACACCACCTCGTTCAGCGGCAGGTCGTAGGTCGCCATGGCGCGCTTGCCGACATAGGACAGGTCGACCTGCACGCCGCGCCGCTCCTGGCACAGCTTGAGGATCGCGCCGAGATAATCGTCCGGCGTCAGGATCGTCGCCCTGATCCATGGCTCGTCGATATGGTCGATCCTGACTACGTCGGGCATGTCGGCCGGGTTGTGCAGCTCCTTCATCGTCCCGTCGGTCATGTGCAGGTGGTAGACGACCGAGGGAGCGGTGGCGATCAGGTCGAGGTCGAACTCGCGCTCCAGCCGCTCCTGGATGATCTCCAGATGAAGCAGGCCGAGGAAGCCGCAGCGGAAGCCGAAGCCGAGCGCGGCGGAGGTCTCCATCTCGAACGAGAACGAGGCGTCGTTGAGCCGGAGCTTGCCCATCGCCGCGCGCAGATCCTCGAAATCGGCGGCGTCGACCGGGAACAGGCCGCAGAATACCACCGGCTGCGCCGGCTTGAAGCCCGGCAGCGGCGCGTCGGTCGGGCGGCGGTCGTCGGTGATGGTGTCGCCGACGCGGGTGTCGGCCACTTCCTTGATGCTCGCCGTGATGAAGCCGAGCTCGCCCGGCCCGAGATCGTCCACCATCACCATCTTCGGCGTCAGCACGCCGACGCGGTCGACGTGATACTTCGCGCCGGTGCCGATCATGCGGATCTGCTGACCCTTCTTCAGCACGCCGTCGACGATGCGCACGAGGACGATGACGCCGAGATAGGCATCGTACCATGAATCGACCAGCATGGCCTTGAGCGGGGCATCGGCGTCGCCCTGCTTCGGGGCCGGCAGCTTGGTGACGATGGCCTCCAGCACCTCGCCGATGCCCAGGCCCGTCTTCGCCGAGATCATCACCGCCTCCGAGGCGTCGAGGCCGATCACCTCCTCGATCTGCTCTCTGATGCGCTCCGGCTCGGCGGCCGGCAGGTCGATCTTGTTGAGCACCACGACGATCTCGTGATCGGCGTCGATGGCCTGGTAGACGTTGGCCAGCGTCTGCGCCTCGACGCCCTGGCTCGCGTCGACCACCAGCAGCGATCCCTCGCAGGCGCGAAGGGAGCGCGACACCTCGTAGGCGAAGTCGACATGGCCCGGCGTGTCGATGAGGTTCAGCACATAGTGCTCGCCGTTCTTGGCGTCGTATTCGAGACGCACGGTGTTGGCCTTGATGGTGATGCCGCGCTCGCGCTCGATGTCCATGGCGTCGAGCACCTGGTCCTTCATCTCGCGCTCCTCCAGCGAGCCGGTCGTCTGGATGAGCCGGTCGGCGAGCGTCGACTTCCCGTGGTCGATATGGGCGACGATGGAGAAGTTGCGGATATGGGAAAGCGGGGTTCTGGTCATGGCGTGCCGCTATAAAGCATTCGCGCGGAAAACGGAAAGGGTGTTTGCGGGGCCCCGCGCGCCGGGGCCGCGCGCCTGTTCGGGGGGCGGGGCGAGGGTCGGGGCGGGGGGTGCGACAGGCCCCTGCGACAACCCGTGCCGGGCAGGCATGATCTATCGCAATACCCGCCCGCGCGGGGGCCGCTATGATTCTGACAATTCGCACAGCCACGATGGAGAGAACCATGAAATCGAAGCTAGCGTATGCGGTCAGCGCGGCTGTCCTGCTGTTCGCAGTTCCCGCCCTCGCGCAGGACGCCACCCCGATCAACGACGAGGAACTGCGCACCGACGCGCAGCTCCTGTTCGAGCCGATCCCGACGGTGCAGCCGGCGCCGGAAGGCAACCCGATCACCCGCGAGAAGGTCGAGCTCGGCAAGATGCTGTTCTTCGAGCCGCGCCTGTCGGCCAGCCACCTGTTCTCCTGCAACACCTGCCACAATCTCGGCATCGGCGGCGTCGACGGGCTGGAAGTCTCGGTCGGCCATGGCTGGCAGACCGGCCCGCGCAACGCGCCGACCGTGTTCAACGCCTTCTTCAACGTCGCCCAGTTCTGGGACGGCCGCGCCGCGGACCTCGCCGAGCAGGCCAAGGGACCGATCCAGGCGGCGGTGGAGATGAACGCCACGCCCGACCGGGTGCTGGCCGTGCTCAACAGCCTGCCGCAGTACCAGCAGCGCTTCGCCCTCGCCTTCCCCGGCGAGGCCGACCCGGTGACGTTCGACAACGTCGCCAGGGCGATCGAAGTGTTCGAGGCGACGCTGATCACCCCCGGCGCGCGCTTCGACCAGTATCTCGAAGGCAACAACGCGGTGCTGAACGAGACCGAGAAGCAGGGCCTCAGGCTGTTCATGGACAGCGGCTGCGCCTCCTGCCACAACGGCGTCAATGTCGGCGGCGGTGAATATTACGCCTTCGGCGTCGTCGAGCAGCCGGGCGCCGACATCCTGCCGCGGGGCGACAAGGGCCGCTTCGCGGTCACCGAGACCGCGACCGACGAATATGTCTTCCGCGCGCCGTCGCTGCGCAACGTGGCGCTCACCGCGCCCTACTTCCACAGCGGCAAGGTTTGGGACCTCACGCAGGCGGTCGGCGTCATGGCCACCGCGCAGCTCGGCGCCGAGCTCGAGGAGACCGAGGTCGAGGCCATCGTCGCCTTCCTGCACACGCTGACCGGCGAGCAGCCCGACGTCAGCTACCCGATCCTGCCGCCCAACTCGTCGACGACGCCGCGGCCGGAACTGATGGTGCCGTCGGCCAACTAGGCGGGCATCGCACAAGGGGACGCGGCCGCCGGGAAAGACGGCCGCGACCGAGGGGGCTTGCGGGGGAAGCATCGCTTCCCCCGCATTTTTTATGTCAGGCCCGCCTTTCGCATCAGCCCCGCGGCTTCACTTGATCTGGCGCAAGGTATCGCCGCGCGTCCTTGCGCATTGTCCTCAAGGAGGAGATCGGATCGAGCGCGAAGGACCGGGCATGGGCGTACTGCAAAAGACTTTTCCCGTCAGGACCGCAGGTCGGGACGGCGATTGCGGGCGCGTCACCAGGCTGCATTCGCCGCGCGAGCTGGTGTTCCGCGAGCACGACCGCGCCAGCCGCGTCTATGTCGTCGACGAGGGGCTGGTCATGCTGTCGCACGTCTTCTGCGACGGCCGCCGCCACATCGTCGACCTCGTCGGGCCGGGCGAGCTCTGCGCCTGGGAAAGCGACGCCGTCCACGGCTGCACCGCCGAGACGCTGACCTTCGCCACCATCACCAGCTACGACATGGCCCGCGTCGACGAATCGCCGGCGCTGGAGCGCGAGCTGTCGCGGCGGCTGCGCGCCTCGCTGCGCCGGGTGCAGGGCCATACCGCCATGCTCGGCCGCAAGACGGCGCTGGAGCGGGTGGCGAGCCTGATCCAGCGGCTGGCGGAAATCTGCGACCCCGACGGCGACGAGGTCTACCTGCCGCTGACGCGGCGCGAGATCGCCGACCATCTCGGCATCACGCAGGAAACGGCGAGCCGCTCGTTCAGCGAATTGAAGCGGCGCTGCATCATCTGCCACCTCTCGCACAACGAGGTCCGCATCGAGAACCCGGCGGCGCTGGCGCGTCTGGCCGGATCGCGCATGGACGGGCTCGCGGCGCCGCGCCGGCCCATGGCGGAGATCGCCGCCGGGTTCTGACGCATGTCTCCCGAAAGTGGGAACCGGTTTCGGGATAAAGACATGCGTGACGTTTAAGGACGGAAACCCATCCTTAACCGTGCGGCGCGGCAGCGGCCGCGCATTAATCCCGCGCTGAGCATTTGGGTAGAGGCTCACCTGCGACACCGCTCCGGGGACGCCGCATGCTGCGCATTCTCATCCTGGCCGGCATCCTCGCCGCTGCCTTCTCCGCCGTCCCGGCCATGCTGGAACGGCAACTGGCGCCAGTGGCCGGCGACGCGGAGCCTGCCCCGCGCGAAACCGCCGCCCGCGCCGATGCCGGGCAGGCGCAGCCCGCCGCCGCACCGATCTCGCATCAGGCCGGGCGCAGGATGCAGCTCGCCGCCGCTGCCGGCGGCCATTTCAGCGCCGAGTTCCGGCTCAACGTGCGCAAGGTGCCGGCGATGATCGACACCGGCGCGACCCATATCGCCATCAACCGGACCACGGCGCGGCGCATCGGCCTCAGCGTCGCGGAGGCGGACTTCACCGGCTCCGCCGAAACCGCGAACGGCCGCGCCCGCTTCGCGCCGGTGGTCATAGAGCGGATCGCGCTCGGCCGGATCGAGCTCGACGACGTCCAGGCGGTGGTCCTCGACGATCGCGCGCTTTCCGGCACGCTCGTCGGCATGAGTTTCCTGTCGCGGCTGAAGCGCTATTCGGTCGAGGACGGCATGCTGGTGCTGGAGCAGTGACGGGCGGCTTTGCAGTTTCGCGCCCGACTTGGTAGCGTGCGCCGCCTTCGACACCGACATCTGCCAGACCCGACGCCATGACCGAACAGACGGATACGCTTCTCGACCGCATCGGCCATCTGATCGCGCGCCGCCTGCGAAGCGAATCCTCCGGCTACGAGCCCTATACGCCCTCGGACCCGGAAACGCTGCACCGCACGCTCCAGCCGGGCGACATCCTGTTGGTCGAGGGCAACCAGAAGATCTCGGCCGCGATCAAGTACCTGACGCAGTCGACATGGTCGCACGCGGCGCTCTATGTCGGCGACTCGCTGCCCGAGCCGGAAAGCGGCGGCGAGCGGCCGCGCCTGATCGAGGTCAATCTCGGCGAGGGATGCGTGGCGGTGCCGCTGTCCAAGTACCGTACCTACAACACGCGCATCTGCCGTCCTTCCGGACTGACGCCGGACGACCGCCGCCATGTGGTCGAGTTCATGCTCGGTAAGCTCGGGCTTAAATACGACATGAAGAACATCGTCGACATGGTGCGCTACTTCCTGCCGACGCCGCCGGTGCCGGTGCGCTGGCGCCGGCGCATGCTCGCCTTCGGCTCGGGCGACCCGACGCGGGCGATCTGCTCGTCGCTGATCGCGGAGGCCTATGGCCGGATCGGCTATCCGATCCTGCCCGAGATCACCCGCGCGCCCGGCCGCGCCTCGGCGCAGTCGCGCTTCTCGCGTGCCGAGATCATGCATATCCGCCATCACTCGCTCTACACGCCGCGCGATTTCGACCTGTCGCCCTATTTCCAGATCGTCAAGCCGACGCTGGTCTACGGGTTCGACTACAAGGCGGTGGTGTGGGCGGAAGGAAACCGCGACGCGCCGGACGAGCCCGGCAGGGACGCGGCCGCTTAGAGCAGCGGGCGTTCTGACGAACGCAGCTTCCGCTGCTCCAGCTTCTTTCCTTAGCCGCATTTATGCGACGTCAGACGATTCCGTCTGACTGCAAAATGCTCTAGGCCGCGCGCGGCTGATCCTCAGGATTCACCGGAATGAAAATGGAAGGCGGGTCAGCCCTTGCGCACGATCTTCGGCCGCAGCCTGACGATGATGTCGACGTTGACGATCTCCATCCCCTCGGGCGGCTCGGGCAGGTTGTGGACGCTGACCGGCGCGGCCTCGATGTCGACGACGCGGTTCTCGCCCTCGATGAAGAAATGGTGATGGTCCGAGGTGTTGGTGTCGAAATAGGTGCGGGAGCCCTCGAGCGCGAGGATGCGCAGGAGGCCGGCCTCGGTGAACTGGTGGAGCGTGTTGTAGACGGTGGCGAGCGAGACGGCGACGCCGGCGGTGAGCGCCTCCTCGTGCAGCTCCTCGGCCGAGAGGTGCCGGTCGCCCTTGGCGAACAGCAGCTCGGCGAGCGCGATTCGCTGCCGCGTCGGGCGCAGGCCCGCCTCGCGCACGCGAATTTCCAGGTCGTCGTCCTGTCTGAACCCAGGTTCCATCAAGTCGCTGCGCTTCCCTTGCGTTCGGCCGTTCGGCCACCCGTTTTCCGGCGCAAACACGGATTCTCACCGGGCGCACCTTTTCAACATATATTCTCTGGTGAATATGCGATCAATAGCGGGCCGATGCGCCGGACGGACGCATGCAATATGCGCGTGGCTGTTTCCAGCGGGAAACGGACTGTGATAGGGGAAACGGCAAGGAGCGGCCCTTGCGGCCAAACGATTGTCGGGTAGCGGTGCGCCGCAGGGAAACGGAAAAGGCATGGTCGAGAGAAAGTCGAGCTACGATTACGAGGAACTTCTGGCCTGCGGGCGCGGCGAGCTGTTCGGTCCGGGCAACGCCCAGCTTCCGGCCCCGCCGATGCTGATGTTCGACCGCATCACCGCGATCAGCGAGACCGGCGGCGAGTTCGACAAGGGCTACATCCGCGCCGAGCTCGACATCAAGCCGGACCTCTGGTTCTTCCCGTGCCACTTCATCGGCAACCCGATCATGCCCGGCTGCCTCGGCCTCGACGCGCTGTGGCAGATGACGGGCTTCTTCCTCGGCTGGCTCGGCGAGCCGGGTAAGGGCATGGCGCTCTCCACAGGCGAGGTGAAGTTCAAGGGCATGGTCACGCCCTCGGTGAAAAAGGTCGAGTACGGCGTCGACTTCAAGCGCGTCATGCGCGGCCGCCTCGTGCTCGGCACCGCCGACGGCTGGCTCAAGGCCGACGGCGAGCAGATCTACACGGCGTCCGACCTGCGCGTCGGCCTGTCGAAGCAGAGCGCGGCCTGAGCCGGCGGCGCACGGGAAGAATATGAGGGAGCGCATATGAGACGGGTAGTGGTCACGGGTCTGGGCATCGTCTCCTCGATCGGCAACGACGCCGACGAGGTGCGGGCGTCGCTCTACGAGGCGAAGTCGGGCATCACCTTCTCGCCGGATTTCGCCGAGCACGGCTTCCGCTGCCAGGTCTGGGGCGCGCCGACGCTCGACCCGAGCGAGCTGGTCGACCGCCGCGCCATGCGCTTCCTGCACAAGGGCGGCGCGTGGAACCACGTCGCCATGCAGCAGGCGATCGCATCGGCCGGCCTCGAGGAAGGCGACATCACCAACGAGCGCACCGGCATCATCATGGGCTCGGGCGGGCCGTCGACGAAGACCATCGTCGAGGCCGCCGAGATCACCGAGAAGAACAACAGCCCCAAGCGCATCGGCCCGTTCGCCGTGCCGAAGGCGATGTCGTCCACCGCCTCGGCGACGCTCGCCACCTGGTTCAAGATCCACGGCGTCAACTATTCGATCTCCTCGGCCTGCTCGACCTCGGCCCATTGCATCGGCAACGCCTACGAGCTGATCCAGTGGGGCAAGCAGGACATCATCTTCGCCGGCGGCCACGAGGACCTCGACTGGACCATGTCGAACCTGTTCGACGCGATGGGCGCGATGTCGTCGAAGTTCAACGACCGGCCGGCCGTCGCCTCGCGCGCCTATGACGTCGACCGCGACGGCTTCGTCATCGCCGGCGGCGCCGGCGTGCTGGTGCTGGAAGAGCTGGAGCACGCCAAGGCGCGCGGCGCGACGATCTATGCCGAGGTGGTCGGCTACGGCGCGACCTCCGACGGCTACGACATGGTCGCTCCCTCCGGCGAGGGCGCGATCCGCTGCATGCGCCAGGCGCTGTCGACCGTGAAGGGCGACGTCGACTACATCAACACCCACGGCACCTCGACCCCGGTGGGCGATTCGAAGGAAATGGGCGCGATCCGCGAGGTGTTCGGCGACAAGCTGCCCGCGATCTCCTCGACCAAGTCGCTGACCGGCCATTCGCTGGGCGCGGCGGGCGTGCAGGAATCGATCTACTCGATCCTGATGATGGAAGGGCGCTTCATCGGCGAGAGCGCCCATATCGAGAATTTCGACCCGGAATTCGAGGGCATGCCGGTGGTGCGCAAGCGCATCGACAACGCGAAGATCGATACGGTGCTCTCCAACTCCTTCGGCTTCGGCGGCACCAACGCGACGCTGGTGTTCCAGCGCTACCAGGGCTGAGGACGACGCCGATGGACGGGTTGATGAAGGGCAAGCGCGGCCTCGTCATGGGCGTCGCCAACGACCATTCCATTGCATGGGGCATCGCGAAGCAGCTCGCCGAGCAGGGGGCGGAGCTGGCCTTCACCTATCAGGGCGAGGCGTTCGGCCGGCGGGTGAAGCCGCTGGCCGACCAGGTCGGCGCGAAGCTGGTGGTGCCCTGCGACGTCGAGGACGCCGCGACGGTCGATGCGGCCTTCGAGACGCTGAAGAGCGAATGGGGCGGGATGGATTTCCTCGTCCATGCCATCGGCTTCTCGGACCGCAACGAACTGAAGGGGCTCTACGCCGACACCAGCCGCGAAAACTTCATCCGCACCATGGTCATCTCGTGCTTCTCCTTCACCGAGGTCGCGCGCGCCGCGGCCGGGCTGATGGGCGAAGGCGGCTCGATGGTGACGCTGACCTATGCCGGCTCGGTGCGCATCATGCCCAACTACAACGTGATGGGCGTCGCCAAGGCCGGGCTGGAGGCGAGCGTGCGCTACCTCGCCAACGATTACGGCCCGCGCGGCATCAGGGTGAACGGCCTTTCCGCCGGCCCGGTGCGCACACTGGCCGGCGCGGGCATCGCCGACGCGCGGCTGATGTATTCGTTCCAGCAGCGCAACTCGCCGCTCAGGCGCACGGTGACGGCCGACGAGGTCGGGCGCTCGGCGCTCTATCTGCTGTCGGACCTCGCCTCCGGCGTCACCGGCGAGATCCACTATGTCGATTCCGGCTACCACATCGTCTCGATGCCGACGCTGGACGAGCTGAAGCGCACCGACGAGGGCTGAGGCCGGCAAAGCATTCGCCCGGCCCGCCTCCTGAAGATCGCAGATAAGGAAAGAAACGCTTATTAAGTTTTCTTCTGTATTTCTTTACCCGGATGAGGGGCCGGGCATGAGCCACAGGAACTCTGGCGACAGCAACAGTTCTCCGACGCGAAGCCGGGTTTTCCGGCTGGCGACCATTGCCGCCTCGGGACTGGGCAGCTTCGGGCTCGCCCTGTGGGCAGTCAAATCCGGCATCGGCGGCATCGACGGCCTCCCGGCGGACATCGTGGCCGGCATGATCGCGGCGCTGTGCGCGCTGGCGGCCTCCTTCGCCGCCATGTCCTTCTTCGCCGGCGTCGACGAATCCGCCTCCTGGGTCTACCGGGAAACGCAGTTCGACAAGCTCACGGGCCTGTCCACGCGCACCGCTATGGTCGGCAGGATCGCCGAGGCGGCGACGGCGGCGCTCGGCACCGGCAGGCCCGTCTTCCTGCTCGACATCGACATCGACCGCTTCAAGCACATCAACGACACGATCGGCTACAGCGACGGCGACCGGCTCGTGCGCGCCTTCGCCGAGCGGCTGAGAGAGGTCATGCCGGGCGAGGCCGAGATCGGCCGCATCAGCGCCGGCGAGTTCGCGGTGCTGATCCCCGACCGGCCCGACCTCGGGTCGATGGACGCGTTCATCGGCCGGATATACGAGAAGCTGACGCAGCCCTACCAGCTTCCCTCCCACCTGCAATCGGTCAACATGTCGGTCGGGCTCGTCGCCATCCCCAAGGACGGCACGGAGCCGGTGACGCTGCTGCGGCGGGCCAATCTCGCGCTCCAGCACGCGCGCGTCGGCGGCATCGGCAACTGGTCGGCGTTCCACGAGCAGATGGGCCGCGTCGCCGACTATCGCCAGTGGATCGAATCCGAGCTGCACGTCGCCTTCCGGCGCGGCGATTTCGAGCTTCACTACCAGCCGCAATTCGATCTCTCGACCGGCAGGACCGTGGGCTACGAGGCGCTGGTGCGCTGGCGGCACCCCGAGCGCGGCATGGTCCCGCCCGGCGAGTTCGTGCCGGTGGCCGAGGAGACCGGCATGATCGTGCCGATCGGCGAATGGGTGCTGCGCAAGGCGTGCGAGGATGCCCGCTTCCTGCCGCAGGACTGCTTCGTCGCGGTGAACATCTCGCCGGTGCAGTTCATGACGCGCGACTTCCTGTCGATGGTGAGCGGGGTGATCGCCAGCACAGGCATCGACCCCAAGCGGCTGGAGCTCGAAGTCACCGAAACCGCGATGATGCAGGACCGCGCGCACGCCGCGGCCATTCTCGACGCGCTGTCGCGGATGGACATCTCGGTCGCGGTCGACGATTTCGGGACCGGCTATTCGAACCTGTCCTATCTGGTCGATTTCACCTTCAAGAAGCTGAAGATCGACCAGTCCTTCGTGCGCCGGCTCGAAAGCGACAACAATTCCGGCGCGGTGGTCTCGACCATCGTCGGCCTGTCGCGGGCGCTGGGCGTGCGCACCATCGCCGAAGGCGTGGAGACGGAAAGCCAGGCGACGCTGCTCAAGGCGGCCGGATGCCAGGTCGGGCAAGGCTATCTCTTCGGCAAGCCCGGCCCGCTCATCATGCGCGACGGCCGGCTGGAGCCGAGGCACGACGTCGTAACGGTGCACTGAGGCAGCCGCCCGATCTCTCCAGCTATCCCGTTTTTACGCAATTCCGGACGGAAAAGTGCTCCACACTTTTCCTGGAATTGCTCTATCTCGCGGGAACGATGCGCAGGATGCGCCCCTCGTCCTCGTCGGTCGCGACGTAGAGCGCGCCGTCCGGCCCCTCGGCGACGTCGCGGATGCGCTGCTTCAGCGGCTCGAGAAGCCGTTCCTCGTGCACCACCCGCTCGCCGTCGAGCTCGAGCCGGACCAGCGCGGTGGAGGCGAGGCCGCCGACGAAAAGGTCGCCCTGCCAGTCGGGAAACGCTGCGCCGGAATAGAACAGCATCCCCGAAGGCGCGATCACCGGCGTCCAGCTATGGATGGCGTCGATTATGCCCGGCGCCGTCTTCAGCCCGTCGCCGACGGTGAGGCCGGAATATTCGACGCCGAGCGTCACCACGGGCCAGCCGTAATTCTCGCCCGGCCGGATCACGTTCAGCTCGTCGCCGCCGCGCGGGCCGTGCTCGATCTCCCACAGCAGCCCGGTCTCGGGGTGGAGGGCCGCCGCCTGCGAATTGCGGATGCCGTAGGCCCAGATTTCCGGCAGCGCGCCGGCGCGGCCGACGAAGGGGTTGTCGTCCGGCACGGAGCCGTCGGGGCGGATGCGGACGATCTTGCCGATATGCGAGCCGAGGTTCTGCGCCTCGCCGCGGAACGCGCCGGACTGGCGGTCGCCGAGGGTCACGAACAGGTTGCCGTCGCGGTCGAAGACGAGGCGCGAGCCGAAATGGCCGCTGCTCTCCACCTTGGGGCTCTGGCTGAAGATCACCTCGACCGCATCGAGCGCGGTCAGGTCCTCGCTGAGCCGGCCGCGCGCGACCGCCGTGCTGTTGCCGCCGGCGCCGCCTTCGGAGAACGACAGGTAGACCAGCCGGTTCGCGGCGAAATCGGGATCGAGCGCCACGTCGAGCAGGCCGCCCTGACCGGCGGTCTCCACCGCCGGCACACCGGACAGCGGCGCGGACAGCGCGCCCTCAGTGGAAACGTGGCGCAGCCGCCCTTCCCTTTCCGTCACCAGCATGCCGCCGTCGGGCAGGAAGGCGATGGCCCAGGGATGGGAAAGGTCGCCGACCACCGTCTCGACGCGGATCGTCCCCGCCTCGCTCGACAGGTCTCCATCCACGGGCTGGGCGCAGGCCGTGCCGAGAAGCAGCATGGGCAGGGTCGCCCCGAGAAGGGATGCGGATCGGAACATGACGAATCCTCGTGAGCTCGTGGAACAGGGGAAGGTTTAACGCGCGGCGGGCGCAAAACGGATGGCCTCACGCGATTGTGACCCCTAAGGCCTCCTCAAGGCGAAACAACCAATCGAAGGGTGCGACGCAATGTCCATCCGCGCCCGCCTCCATTCACAATCGCACGGGAATTTCCTATCACTTACTGGGTGGGGAAACGCGGTTAACCTGGGTTTAATTGACGCAAGGTTAGTTTAACCGGATGCACGGCAGCTCAGGCACGCCGGGCGAAGGGCGCATGCAGACCGATCTCCGGCTTGGGACCACGTATCCGGTGCCGGGCGTTCCGTCTCGTGCAAACGGGGGTGGCTGGCGTGAGCACGGCTGAAGAGACGACACAGGTGGAACGCCCCGACCATCCGGTCAACAGGCCGGATGCCGCCGCGACCGTTGTGCTGACCATGCGCCAGCTCGGTGTCGCCGGCCTGCCGCGCAATTACGAGCTGTTCTACGAGGCGGTGACGGGCGGCCGGCGCGATCTCGTCGACGCGCTTTCCGAGCTCGGCGCCCGGCCGACGCAGAAGCAGCTCGACGAGGTGGCCGCGCGCGTGCTCGGGCGCGGCGACGAAGCCGCCGTCGAGGAAGCCCATTCCAAGATCGTCACCAAGCTCAGCGAGATCATCACGCTGCTCCGCAAGGAGCGCACGTCGATGGAAACCTACGGCAAGATACTCGGCGAGACCTCGACCGGGCTCGCCGCGCCGCAGCCGCTGTCGCGCGAATTCCTCGAGAAGATCGTCTCCGTCACCGCCACCGCGACCCGGACCTCGCTCGCCAGCCAGCGGGAGATCGTCTCGTCGATCGGCAACAAGTCCAACGAGCTGCAATCGGTGAAGATGCAGCTTGAGGAATACAAGCGCCTCGCCGACACCGACGCGCTGACGCAGATCTCCAACCGCCGGGCCTTCGACCGGGCGCTGGGCGCGATCTACGACAGCAACCGCAACATCGTGTTCAGCGCGCTGATCCTGGCCGACATCGACCGCTTCAAGACGATCAACGACCGCTTCGGCCATCCGGTCGGCGACCGTATCATCCAGATCGTCGCCAACCTCGTCCGCAGCACCGTCAAGGCCGAGGCGTTCGTCGCCCGCACGGGCGGCGAGGAGTTCGCCATCATCCTCGAAGGCCATGGCGAGGACGCCACCTGCCGCGTCGCCGAAGAGGTGCGCCAGGCGATCCTCGACGCGCCGTTCGTCAATACGGCCAAGGGCACCAATTACGGGCCGATAACCGTCTCGCTCGGCCTGTGCATGGCCACCCAGGCGCAAAGCCCGGACGACCTCTACGCCAAGGCCGACCGCGCCCTCTACGCCTCCAAGGCCGCCGGGCGCAATCGCACCACGCGATTCTCGGCCCTCAAGGAGGGCAATTTCGCCAAGAGCTGGCTGCTCTACCGCAACAGCTAAGACTTTCTCCAGAGCGGCGGATGCCGCTCCGGTCGTTTGTTTTTGCCGCATTTATGCGACGTCAAGTGTTCCACTTGACTGCAAAATGCTCCGGTCAGTGCCGGGGACGCTGCTCGGCGATCAGCATCAGCCCGTGCGGATCGGCGATGACCACCTTCTGGCGGCCGCTGACGACGATGCCCTTCTCCTCCCAGCCGCTCATCAGCCGGCTGACCGTGTGCAGCGTGGTCGCCGTCATCTCGGCGATGTCCTGCCGGGTGATGGGAAAGTCGATCTCTATTCCCTCCGGCGTCTTGCGCCCGGCCTGATGGGCGAGCCGCAGAAGCGCGTGGGCGACGCGCTGCTCGACCTGCGCCGTGACCAGCTCCAGCATGCGGGTATGGGTGTCCTGCAACCACCTGCCGATGGTGCGGTAGGTGCTGGCGCCGAAGCTGGGAAACCGGCGCGAGAGCCCGGCGAAGGCGCTGTTGGGCCAGGCCACCACGACGCAGTCGACGGCGGCCACCGCGCGCGCCGGATAGGCGTTTCGCCCCATCGCCACGGCAAGGCCGAACATCTCGCCGGCATTGACGTAGCGCGAGATGATCTGCTCGCCCTCCGGCGTGATGCGCACCACGCGCACATGGCCGTCGAGCAGCAGGAAGAAGTGCTCGGCCGTCTCGTCCTGCTCGAAAATGGCGGCGTCGCGCGGATAGCGCGAGGAGCGGGCCTGCTCGAGGATGTGGTCGAGATCGTCCGGCTCGAGTCCCTCGAAGGGCGGCAGGCCGGCTATCACGGATCGGTCCAGCGTCGGCACGCTCGTTTCCCTCCAGGTCAAGGGCCCGCGCAGCGCGGATTCCCGGCGCTGTTCCCCCCATGCGGCGCAACGCCACACACCCCGTTCTAGCCTTTGTTTGCGCCAGCGCAAATCCTAGATGCGTGGCGGCGACTATCTTCACGCCAACGGCAAAGGCCGTCCACAGGACCAGAAGGAAAGACCATGAAGAAACTGATGATGCTGGCCGCGGCTGCGGTCGTTGCCATGGCTGGCGCCGCTGGTGCGGCGGAGCACGAAGTGAAGATGCTGAACAAGGGCGAGAAGGGCGCGATGGTCTTCGAGCCGGACTTCCTCAGGGTCGAGCCGGGCGATACGGTGAAGTTCCTCGTCGTCGACAAGGGCCATGACGCCCAGGCGATCAAGGGCATGTTCCCCGAGGGCGTCGAGGAGTTCAAGGGCAAGATCAACCAGGAGATCACCTTCACCGTCGAGAAGGAAGGCGTCTACGGCATCAAGTGCACGCCGCACTACGCGATGGGCATGGTGATGCTGGTGGTCGCCGGCGAGCCGGTCAATGCCGAGGCGGCCAAGGCCGTCAAGCAGCCGGGCAAGGCCAAGCAGGTCTTCGCCGACCTGTTCGCGCAGCTCGAGCAGTAGGCCGCGCGGAACCGACACGCCGAAGGCGCCGTCGCATGGCGCCTCCGGCGGAAATCGGCGGAGGAAGGGGACCATGGCGGAACGGGAAGACGACCTGTTGCGCACCGAATATGAACGCTGCCACCCGGACGACACGTTCGAGGCGCTGAAAAGCCGGGCAGCGTTCTCCAAGGAAGACCGGATGCTTTTGAGGGAATGGCGCGCGGCCATCCGCGCACGCCTGGCGGAGACCTGAGGCGACCGACCGCCCCGCCAGCCCGGCCACATGTTCGACATGCAAGAAGGCCCGGCGCTCCATCGAGCGCCGGGCCTTTTCGCGGACGGGTCGTGCCGGTCCGGTCTATTCCTCGGCCGCGGCCTCGGCGGGGGCCTCAGCCGGGGCCTCGGCAGGAGCTTCGGCGGCGGCAGCCGCTTCGGCGGCCTTGGCGGCGGCGGCTTCCTCGGCCTGCTTGGCTGCGGCGATGCGCTCCTGCGCCTTCTTGCCCGGCACGGCCTTGGCGGGGTTCGAGCGCGCCTCGCGCGTCACCAGCCCGGCATCGGCAAGGAAACGGGCGACACGGTCGGTCGGCAGCGCGCCGTTCGACAGCCAGTGCTTGACGCGCTCCTCGTTGATCTTCACGCGCTCGCCATCCTTGGGCAGCATCGGGTTCCACGCGCCGAGCTGCTCGATGAAGCGGCCGTCGCGCGGGCTGCGCACGTCGGCGACGACGATGTGGTAGTAGGGGCGCTTCTTGGAGCCGGCGCGGGCAAGGCGGATTTTCAGAGCCATTCGATTTTCTCCTGTCGGACTATGCGTTCGGTGTTTTCGTTGCGGTTTTCCGCCGTCCCGTCAGGACGGGCGGGTGACGAGATCGGCGTCCGTCGCCCCGGCCGACACCGCCTCGTGATGGCGGATGACGTGGGGGATGATGAAGCCGAGATATTTTTCGGTGAAATCGGGATTGAAGCGGGCATCCTCGGCCAGCCGGCGCAGGCGCGCGATCTGCTCGGCCTCGCGCGTCAGATCCGCCGGCGGCAGGTTGTGCTCGGCCTTGAGACGGCTCACCGCCTCGGTGCAGCGGAACCGCTCGGCCAGCATGTAGATGATGGCGGCGTCGATATTGTCGATCGAGGCGCGCAGGTCGCCAAGAAGCACGCGCGCGCGCCGGACGTCGTCGTTTTCGCTGGTCATCTTCGCTCCCTCACTTCTTCTTCGGGAAACCGGGCAGGCCCGGCAGCTTCGGTGCGCCGGGCATGCCCGGCAATCCGCCCCCGCCAAGCCCCGGCATGCCGCCGGGAAGCCCCTTCGGCAGCTGCGGCATGCCGCCGCCGAGACCGGCGGCCTCGGCCTGCTTCCTCAGCGCCTCGAGCTGCCCGGGGTCCATCCGCGACAGGTCGGGCATGCCGCCCATGCCACCCATGCCGCCGAGGCCCATCTTCTGCGCCATGCCGCCCATCAGGCCGCGCATCATGCCGCCGCCCTTGCCCTTGCCGCCCATGGCCTTCATCATGTCGGCCATCTGGCGGTGCATCTTGAGCAGCTTGTTGATCTGGGCCGCGTCGGTGCCCGAGCCGGCGGCGATGCGCTTCTTGCGCGAGTGCTTCAACAGGTCCGGATTGGCGCGCTCCGCCTTGGTCATCGACTGGATGATGGCGATCTGGCGCGCGAACATCTTGTCGTCGAAGCCGGCGGCGGCCATCTGGTCCTTCATCTTTCCCATGCCGGGCATCATGCCCATGATGCCGCCCATGCCGCCCATCTTCTGCATCTGGCGAAGCTGGTCGGCGAGGTCGTTCAGGTCGAACTTGCCCGACTGCATCTTCTTCGCCATCGCCGCGGCCTTTTCCGCGTCGAGGGTTTCGGCGGCCTTCTCGACAAGGCTGACGATGTCGCCCATGCCGAGGATGCGGTCGGCGATGCGCTTGGGATGGAACTCCTCCAGCGCGTCCATCTTCTCGCCGGTGCCGATCAGCTTGACCGGCCGGCCGGTGACGGCGCGCATGGAAAGGGCCGCGCCGCCGCGCCCGTCGCCGTCCATGCGGGTCAGCACCAGCCCGGTGACGCCGACGCGCTCGTTGAAGTTGCGCGCGAGGTTGACCGCGTCCTGGCCGGTCAGCGAATCGGCGACGAGCAGGATCTCGTGCGGGTTCGAGGCGGCCTTGATCTCGGCCATCTCGGCCATCAGCGGCTCGTCGATATGGGTGCGGCCGGCGGTGTCGAGGATGACGACGTCATGGCCGCCGAGCTTGCCGGCCTGCACGGCGCGGCGCGCGATCTCGACAGGCGTCTGGCCGGCGACGATGGGCAGCGTGGCGACGCCGGTCTGCTCGCCGAGCTGGCGCAACTGCTCCTGCGCGGCGGGCCGGCGCGTGTCGAGCGAGGCCATCAGGACCTTCTTGCCCTGGCGCTCGCTCAGCCGCTTGGCGATCTTGGCGCTGGTGGTGGTCTTGCCCGAGCCCTGGAGGCCGACCATCATGACGACGACCGGGGCCGGCGCGTTGAGGTCGATGGTCTCGCCCTCGGCGCCCAGCATGGCGACCAGCTCGTCATGGACGATCTTGACCACCATCTGGCCGGGCTTGATCGACTTCAGCACCTCGGCGCCGACGGCCTTCTCGCGCACCTTGTCGACGAAGGAGCGGACGACCTCGAGCGCGACGTCGGCCTCGATCAGCGCGCGCCGCACCTCGCGCAGCGCCGCCGAGACATCGGCCTCCGACAGCGCGCCGCGGCCGGTCAGGCCGTTCAGAATGGAACCGAGGCGTTCCTGAAGTGATTCAAACATCCGCTTTTCCCGTTCCCTGACGCATTGGACCCGCCAGAGAGGTAATGGCTCAGCGCCCGGATGCAAAACCCCAAAACCGAAAAGCACCCGGGGGCGCATCGCGCTGCCGGGTGTTGACCTCCGGGATCGTCATCTTCATCGTGGAAGAAACGCCCCGGTCGGCGGCTCGGAGTTGGCACTCGTCGCTGATTTCAATCGGCTCTAGACAGGAAAAACGGCCCGGAGTCAAGCGCGACGGCTGCCGGCCACGCGGGCCGGCAGCCCTCCATCGTCGCGCAGGAAACGCAACTCTTTCCGCAATTCCGGACGGAAAAGTGCTTCACACCTTTCCTGAAATTGCCCTAGCGGACGATGTAGACGATGCGCCGGGTCTGCGGCTCGACCAGCACCGGCCGGTCGTTGATGTAGACATAGCGGTACTCGTAGTCGGGAATCTCGTAGACTTCGACGGCCTCCGGCAGGCTCGTCCCGACCCCGAACTCGCCTTCCAGATAGACCGGCTCGTAGCGGTTGTCCTCGATATAGGCCCGCACCCGCGGGGCCGGCTCGTAGTCGGATATGCTGCCCACCATCGTGCCGTCGGCGGGGCCTTCGTAGATCACCACCGGCATATCCGCCTCCTCGGCGGCGGCGAGGAGATAGTCGGAGGACACCCAGCCTTCGCCGTCGCCGTAGCTGACCTCGCACCACTCGCTGGCTTCCATGCAGCCGAGCAGCAGCAGCTCGCTGTCCAGGGCTATCCTGTCGACGACCGGATATTCGTCGCCGGGACCGGAGCGCACGTTGAGGTCGGCATTGGCGATCACCGCCTGCTGGGCCATGACCGCTCCCGGCGCAGCCAGCAGGGCGCAGGCCGCAGCCGTCATGAGAAGCTTCATCTTCATCGGTCTTCTCCCGAATGGTTTCGTCAGGCATCCGAACGGGCAATGGGCGGCAAATGTTCCTGCGGCGGCGCGACGCGCGATCACGAGATCGACATTTTCGTCACCGAAGGGGAATGGCGGTAACGCAACGGCAAGGCAAACGGGCTATCCGTGAGGCGACGAAATCGGATCAACCTTTCGTCAGACGGATGACAAGCGCGCCCGCTCTTGGCACAATTTCGCCGGCGGAACGACTCGGGCGAACGAGGAGACAGGAATGGCAGCAGGTTTCAGGGGCGGGTTTCTCGCGGCGGCGCTGGCGGCGCTGTTTCTTTCGGGCGGCGCGGCCGAGGCCGCCAGATGCGGCAATGACGGCGGCGGCTTCGAGGCGTGGAAGGCCGCTTTCGCCGACGAGGCGAAGGCCGCCGGCGTCAAGCGGGGCGGGCTTTCGGCGCTCGCCGGCGCGCGCTACGCCACGGCGACCATCAAGGCCGACCGCGGCGTCAAGAAGGCGTTCAGCGGCTCGGTGGAAAGCTTCATGCAGCGCCGCGGCGCGTCGACCATCATCTCAAAGGGCCGCTCGCTGAAGAAGTCGAACGCGGCGCTGTTCAACAAGATCGAGCGCCAGTACGGCGTGCCGGCGGGCGTGCTGCTCGCCATCTGGGGCATGGAAACGGGGTTCGGCTCCTATATGGGCAAGCAGAACACGGTCTCCGCCATCGTCACGCTGGCCTATGACTGCCGCCGCCCGGACTTCTTCCGGCCGCACGCCCTCGCCGCGCTGAAGCTGATCGACAGCGGCGCGCTGTCGGCGGGCTCGGTCGGCGCGATGCACGGCGAGATCGGCCACACCCAGTTCCTGCCCGGCAACGTCATCCGCTACGGCGTCGGCAACCGCGACCTGCGCAACCGCGAAACCGCGCTCGCCTCCACCGCCAACTTCCTGCGCGGCCATGGCTGGAAGCCGGGCGCGAGCTACCAGGCCAATATGGGCGCGATCGCCGGCTGGAACGCGGCGCGGGTCTACCAGCAGGCCATCGCCATCATGGCCGAGGCGATCGACAAGTGACGCGACCCCGCGCCTGACAGCAAAAAGGGCTGCCCTTCGGCAGCCCTTTTCATTTTCCGTCCTATCGGCCGCCGGTCAGGCGTTGCGCTTGCGCGAGGCGAGCGTGCGCAGGCGCAGCGCGTTGAGGCGGATGAAGCCTTCGGCGTCCTTCTGGTCGTAGGCGCCGCGGTCGTCCTCGAAGGTGACGAGCGCGTCGGAATAGAGCGACTTCGGCGAGCGGCGGCCGGTGACGATGACGTTGCCCTTGTAGAGCTTCAGCCTGACCTCGCCCTCGACCTCTTCCTGGCTCTTGTCGATCAACGCCTGGAGCATCTCGCGCTCGGGCGAGAACCAGAAGCCGTTATAGATCAGCTCGGCATAGCGCGGCATCAGCTCGTCCTTCAGATGCGCGGCGCCGCGGTCGAGCGTGATCGATTCGATGGCGCGGTGCGCGGCGAGCAGGATCGTGCCGCCGGGCGTCTCGTAGACGCCGCGCGACTTCATGCCGACGAAGCGGTTCTCGACCAGGTCTATGCGGCCGATGCCGTTGTCGCGGCCGAGATCGTTGAGCGCGGCGAGCAGCGTCGCCGGCGACATCGCCTTGCCGTCGATGGCGACCGCGTCGCCCTTCCTGAAGGCGACGGTGATCTCGGTGGCCTTGTCGGGCGCCTCCATCGGCGAGATGGTGCGCATGTGGACATATTCCGGCGGCTCCTGCCACGGGTCCTCCAGCACCTTGCCCTCGGAGGACGAGTGCAGCAGGTTGGCGTCGACCGAGAACGGGGCCTCGCCCTTCTTGTCCTTGGCGACGGGGATCTGGTGCTTCTCGGCGAAGTCGAGCAGGTCGGTGCGCGACTTGAACTCCCAGTCGCGCCACGGCGCGATCACCTTGATGTCGGGGTTGAGCGCGTAGGCCGACAGCTCGAAGCGGACCTGGTCGTTGCCCTTACCGGTCGCGCCGTGGGCGATGGCGTCGGCGCCGGTCGCCGCGGCGATCTCGACGAGGCGCTTGGAGATCAGCGGCCGGGCGATGGAGGTGCCGAGCAGGTAGATGCCCTCATACTGGGCGTTGGCGCGGAACATCGGGAAGACGAAATCGCGCACGAATTCCTCGCGCACGTCCTCGATGTAGATTTCCTTGATGCCGAGCATCTCGGCCTTCTGGCGCGCCGGCTCGAGCTCGCCGCCCTGGCCGAGATCGGCGGTGAAGGTGACGACCTCCGCACCGAGCTCGGTCTGGAGCCACTTCAGGATGATCGAGGTGTCGAGGCCGCCCGAATAGGCAAGCACCACCTTCTTGACGTCTTTCCACTTGGCCATGGTTTCCCCGCTTCTTGCCGGGCCATGCGCGGCCCATAAGGATCGGCGGCCCTTTTAGCAGGAATGCCGCGCCGGACAAGGGAGTGCGCCCTCGCGCGATGCGCTCGCCGGTTTGTGAAGCCGGCCGGCCTTGCCGATCCGCTTGCGGGCGGTAGGATCGCTGCACCGATTCAGACCGACATGTCCAAGGGGACGACGCTTGGCGACACCTTCCGGCAGAAACATGCTGCGGCTCTCGGCGGCCCTTGCAGCCCTCGTCCCCTTCGCCATGCCGCAAGCGGCCGCGCAGGGCGCCGACAGATGGGCGGCGCACGAGACCGAGGCGCGGGCGACCCTGCCCGCCGCGCAGGGCGAGACCAGGGTAACGGGAGCGACGCTGTCCTGCGAGGCCCAGCGCTGGCGGCTCGACCTCGCGCTCGCCGAGGGAGCCGCGCCCGCCGCGGGCAACGCTGTCGTCGAGGTCGACAAACGCGCCTTCGAGGTGAAGGTGGCGGCGGCCGACGGCGGGCTGACGCTGGCGCTGCCGCGCGCGTCCATCGAGCCGCTGAAGGACGGCATCCGCATGCGGCTCGACTTCGCCGGCGCGCTCGACGAGGCGGTCGGCGATGCCGCCTTTCCCCTGCGCGGCTCGCGTATCGCCATCACGGCGGCGCAGGAGCGCTGTTCCCTGCGCGACATGTCGGCCTATACGCCGGTGACGTTCACGCCCTTCACCTCCTACATGAAGCTGGCGCGTGAGCTGAGGAAGGACGACATCGCCGGCTTCAGGCTCTCCACCGCCTCCGAGCCGACGCTCGTCGCGGCCATGGCAGAGTTCGACGGCGGCCGGCGGGTGCTGTTCACCCGGCTGTGCGGCTCGTCGTGGTATTACGGCGCCTCGGGCTGCAACATCACCGGCTTCGCGCCCGACGGCGAAAACTGGCGCGTCGTCTATGACACCGAGAACGTCCATCTCCACACCGACCCCAAGGCGGTGACGGACGGTTGGCCCGACATCGTGACGCTGCCGGCGCGCGCCCACGGCCCTGGCCTCGTCTGGCGCTGGGACGGCAACGCCTACGCGCTCAAGGGCGAATTGCCGGAGGAGCCGGAGGCGGAAGCCGGCGAGGAAACCGCCGCGCAGGAATAGAGGGCGGGGTGGTTCAATTACGCGCGTTCGCGCGCCCTCCCCCTCGCGCGCACGCCGGCGATGGAGTATAGAACGCCGGTTCCCACTCACGGCGGCATCGTCATGACACTCGCGAACTTCGTGCCCGACTTCTCCGTCATCCTCCAGTTCGCTGTGGCGGTGTTCGTCATCGCCATCACCCCCGGCCCCGACATGACGCTGTTCGTCGGGCGGGCGCTGAGCCAGGGCAAGGCGGCGGGCCTCGCCTGCATGACCGGCGCGATGACCGGCATCATGATCCATACGCTGCTGGTCTCGCTCGGCCTGTCGGCGCTGATCGTCGCCTCGCCGCAGGCGTTCTTCGTGCTCAAGGTGGCCGGCGCCGGCTATCTGATCTTCCTCGCCTTCCAGGCGATCCGCCACGGCTCGGCCTTCTCGCCGGAGGCGAGGCCGGAGAAGCAGCGCTCGTTCTTCCGCAACTGGGCGCTGGGACTGACGATCAACCTGCTCAACCCGAAGATCGTGCTGTTCTTCATGACCTTCCTGCCGCAGTTCGTCACCGCGAGCGACCCCTATGCGCCGCAGAAGCTGCTGTTCCTCGGCCTTCTCTTCATCCCGCTGTCGCTGCCGGTGACGGTGCCGATGGTGCTGGCGGCGGATTCGTTCTCGTCGATGCTGAAGCGCGCGCCGCGCCTGATGCGGCTGACCGACTACCTGTTCGCCGGCGTGTTCTCGGCCTTCGCCTTCCGGATCCTGACCGCGTCGGCGAAATAGAGCCGGGTCGGGCAGCACCGGGTCAGGCGACGTCCGTGGAAGCGATGGCGCGCTGGCGCGCCACCAGCCAGCCCACCGAAAACCAGTAGGCCGCGCCGCCGGCGAAGCCGCCGGGAAACGACGCCAGCACCATCGACGGCATGTCGAAGGGCGAGCCGACGAAGACGGCGAAGATCGCCAGCGACGGCGCGGCATTGGCGAGGCCGGCGATCGCATAGTCGCGCCAGCGGTCCCAGCGCAAGCTTTCTCCGATCAGGATCGCGACGATGAAGCCCGGCAGGGCGCAGGACACGGTCCAGACGAAGCCGATCATCAGGAAGGCCGGCAGCTCGCGCAGCAAGGCGAAGAAGGAGCCGCGCGCGCCACCGTCGGGCAGCGCCGACGGGGCGAGAATCAGCGCGACGGTGACGACGACCGCGACGCAAACGGCGACGAAGTAACCGCAAGCAACCAGGGCAACCGTAAAAAGGCGCTGGCCGCTCACGCCTCGCCGTGCCCGGCGATCATCATCGCTTCCAGCGCCAGCCGGTCGGTCTTGCGCATGCGCTCGGATTCCGACTTCAACTGGCCGCAGGCGGCGAGGATGTCGCGGCCGCGCGGGGTGCGGATCGGCGAGGCGTAGCCGGCATTGTTGATATAGTCGGCGAACTTCTCGATCGTCTCCCAGTCCGAGCACTGGTAGTTGGTGCCGGGCCAGGGATTGAACGGGATCAGGTTGATCTTGGCCGGAATGCCCCTCAGGAGCCGCACCAGCTCCTTGGCGTCGTCGAGGCTGTCGTTGACGTCCTTCAGCATCACGTATTCGAAGGTGATACGCCGCGCGTTGGAAAGGCCCGGATAGCGCCGGCAGGCGTCCATCAGGTCCTTCAGCGGATACTTCCTGTTGATCGGCACCAGCATGTCGCGCAGATCGTCGCGCACGGCATGCAGCGAGATCGCCAGCATGACGCCGATCTCCTCGCCGGTGCGGGCGATCTCGGGCGTCACGCCCGAAGTGGAGAGCGTGATGCGGCGCTTCGACAGGGAAAGCCCATCGCCGTCCGAGGCGATGAGCAGCGCCTTCTTGACGTTCTCGAAATTGTAGAGCGGCTCGCCCATGCCCATCATGACGATGTTCGACACCTTGCGCCCCTCGGCCGGGACGATGGCGCCGTCGGGCGTGTCGGTGTCGGGAAAGTCGCCGAGCCGGTCGCGCGCGGTCATCAACTGGGCGAGGATCTCCTCGGCCGTCAGGTTGCGCACCAGCTTCTGGGTGCCGGTGTGGCAGAACGAGCAGGTCAGCGTGCAGCCGACCTGGCTGGAGATGCACAGCGTGCCGCGCCCTTCCTCGGGAATGTAGACGGTCTCGATCTCGACCGGGCGGCCGGCGCCGCGCGGCGGAAAGCGGAACAGCCACTTGCGGGTGCCGTCCTGCGAGATCTGCTCTTCCACCACTTCCGGGCGGGCGATGGTGAAATGGCGATCGAGCGCGGCGCGCAGATCCTTCGAGATGTTGAACATCTGCGAGAAGTCGCAGACGCCGCGCACATAGAGCCAGTGCCAGAGCTGCTGGACGCGCATCCGCCGCTGGCGCTCCGGCACGCCGGCGATGGCAAGCGCCTCGGCCATCTCCTCGCGGCTCATGCCGATCAGCGACGGCTTTTCCGGCATGCGCGCGGAGGCGGCCAGGGTGGCGCGCGTCGAAGGCGAGGTGAGGTCGAGCGAAAGCGTCATGGTCGGGCAAAGATAATGGCGGCCGCGGCCGCGCGCCAGTGTCAGGCGGCGCTGATAGCAGAACGGGACCGTTTCGTCACGGCCCCGTCGCGATTCGTCCTGTTCGGGCCGGCGCGGCCGGCCTTCGCCGCTCTCTTCGCCCGCCCTGCCCTACTGGCAGGTCTGGATCGAGTTCAGCGCCGCGGTGATGCCGCGCAGCGAGAAGGTGTAGTTGGTCGGGTTGCCGCGGCCGGAGGTGGCCTGCACCTTCATGTCGGAGCCGGCGCGCATGGCGGCGATGAGCTGCGGCTCCTCTGCCGCGTTCTCCATCCAGGCCGACTTGCCGCGGGTGAACATCGAGAACGAGCGCTCGCCCACCGTCACCCTGACCTTGGAATTCGACTGGAAGTCGTAGGAGGCGATGAACTGCGGCTCGTAAGAGACGTTCTGGCCCGGCTTCTGGCTGACGAAGAAGAAGATGTCGCCATGGTCGAGGCTCGCCGGCTGCTTGTCGGTCGGGATGGTCAGCACATAGCAGACCTTGCCGTTGTTGGCCTGATACGAATAGGTGCCCCAGGCGTTGTGCTGGCCGATCTTCGTCGCCCCTTGAGCGAGGGCCGGCGTGGCGGCCGCGAGCAGCGCGAGGCCGGAGATGGTCGATATGATTCCGCGCATCGTCTTAGCGTTATCCCTGTGGGTGGTCGTGTTCGGGTGAGGGACGGTGATCCGCATCCCAATCGCTTCATTTTGAATTAATCAGGGTTACGAAAGGGTGAACCTCACCGAAGAAAGACCCCGCCGCTTCGCAACCCCTGCCTTCGCCCGTGTCCCGACGGGTCCGTGCGACGGCAGCCGCATCCCTTCCCCCGTCATGAAAAGGGCAAAAGCGGCGAGAGTTTGACCTGAAAAGCGCAAGCGCCGCCATAAGCGGCGGCGCGGGGCTTCATGAAGGGGATCGCGGCGTTGGACCGCTTCAGGTTTCAACAGAAACGCAGAAGCGATCCAACTCCTTGCGTGACGCAATTCCGGACGGAAAAGTGCTACACACTTTTCCTGGAATTGCTCTAAAGCTCGGCGTCTTCCAGCGCCTCGCGGGCCATCTCGCGATGGGCGGGCCGGATGTTGCCGCGGATCGTGGCCAGCGCCGCCGTCAGCACTGCGACGTCGTCGGTGAAGCCGAGGCCGACGATGAAATCGGGGATCATGTCGGCGGGCATGACGAAATAGGCCAGCGCCGCGAGTAGCGTGCCGCGCGCCCTGAGCGGCGTTCGCCGGTCGAGCGCGGTGTAGTAGCCGGCGACCACGTCCTCGATGAACGGCACCTGCCGCGCGGCGCGCCTGACCGTGCGCCAGAACCGCATGCGCACGTCCGCCTCGCGGCGCGCGTCCTCGCGCGTGCCGGCAGGCTTCAGGACATCGTCGATCTTGCTGTGGTTCATCGCGCCAGGCTCCACGGAAAAGATGGGCTCCATGGCAAAAAGATGGGCGGGCGGATGCGCGATTGCAAGATCGGGGGTCCGGTCAGGGCGCCACGTTCAATTTGCGCCGCGGGATGACGACCAGCCTCGGCGGGCAGGCGTGACCTCACCCGCCGGCGAGGCGGTCCATCGTCCGCGCCATTTCGAGGTCGAGCGCGGTCAGCCCGCGCGCCGAATGGGTGGTCAGCCTGACCTCGACGCGGTTGTAGACGTTCGACCATTCGGGATGGTGGTCGAGCTTCTCGGCGGCGAGCGCGGCGCGGGCCATGAAGCCGAAGGCGGCGGAGAAATCGGCGAAGACGAAGCTCTTGCGGATCGCGCCGCCGCCCTCCTCCAGCGCCCAGCCGTCGAGAGCGGCGAGCGCGGCCTTCGCCGCTTCGGCGTCGATCCGCTCCGGCTTCATGGGCGCAGCATCCTGTGCGGCAGGAAACCCGGCTCGTCCTTCTGCGCGCCGCGGGCGGTCCCGGCGGCGAGGAGCGGCCACGCCTCCTCGACGACGTAAGGCCCGCCGCCGACCGATTCGCGCGACGACATCAGCACGAAGCGGCCGACGCGGAACGGCAGGGTCGAGAAGTTGCCGCGGCCGGAGAGATAGAGCGCGACATCGCCATCGGAAGCGTTGCGCAGCCGCGCCAGCGTGACATGCGGCACGAACTTGCGCGTTTCGGGGGCCAGGCCGAGCCGCTGGCAGATGCGCTCGATCTCGGCCTGCAGCGCGACGAGGTCGGGCGACGGCGCGACGCCGGCATAGATCGAATGCGGCTTCTTCGAGCCGAACGCGCCGACGCCCGAGAGCGTCAGCGTGAAGGACGGCCGGCGGACCCGGTCGAGCGCGTTGGCGATCTCGTCGGCGACATGGCCCTCCACGTCGCCGATGAAGCGCAGCGTCAGGTGATAGTTCTCGACATCGATCCAGCGCGCTCCGGGAAGGCCGCCGCGCAGGAGCGAGAGCGAAAGGGCGGCATCGCGCGGAATTTCGAGGGCGGTGAAAAGTCGCGGCATGGGGGGTGCCTCCTCGAATCGACTGCTCGGTCCAGCGGACCATTCTTCGCCCGCCGGGGCAAGCTGTTTTCCTGCGGGCCTTCCGGCGGGCCGTATCAGCCGCCCGCGGGCGCGCCGGCGCGGGCGGAAAGAACCTTCTCGATCACGGGCTCGATCACGGGCAGGAAGCCCTCGACCATCCTGTCGACGCCCTCGGCGTTCGGGTGCATGCCGTCGTCGAGCAGGAGGCCGCGCTCGGCGGCGACGCCGTCGAGGAAGAACGGGTAGAACGGCAGGCCGTAGGTTTCGGCGAGGCGCGGATAGATCGGATCGAACGTCTGCGCATAGCCGGCGCCGAGATTGGGCGCGGCCAGCATGCCCGCCAGCACGATGCCGATGCCGCGCTCGTTCAGCCGCTCGATCATGGCGACGAGGTTCTTCTCGGTGACGTCGGGGCGGATGCCGCGCAGCATGTCGTTGGCGCCGAGCTCGAGAATCACGAGGTCGGTTTCGTCCGGCACCGACCAGTCGAGACGCGAAAGGCCGCCGCTCGACGTGTCGCCGGAAACGCCGGCATTGGCGATCAAAACATCGTGACCGCGCTCTTTAAGCGCCGCTTCGAGCTTCTCGGGGAAGGACTCGCCGGGGGCAAGCTGGTATCCGGCCATCAGGCTGTCGCCGAATCCGACGATCCGCACCGGCTCGGCCGCGGCCCATGCCGTCATGGCGGCAAGGCAAAGCGCCGCACCCGAAAAAAGCTGACAAAAGCGTTTGAAAGCGACCATATCCAACCCATATCCCACCGACGCCCGCAACACATATAGGAAGAACCGCCCGTGACAGAAGCCGCAATCCGGATGAAGGACGTTTCCCTGACACTGGGCGAGGGAGCGTCCTCGGTGCACGTGCTGAAGGGCGTCAGCCTCGACGTGGCGCGCGGCGAGGCCACCGGCATCGTCGGTCCGTCCGGCTCGGGCAAGTCGACGCTGCTGATGGTGCTGGCCGGGCTGGAGCGGGTGGATGCGGGCGAGGTCTGGATCGCCGGGACGCGCATCGACGGCCGCTCCGAGGACGACGTCGCCGCCTTCCGCGGCCGCAACGTCGGCATCGTCTTCCAGTCGTTCCACCTGATCCCCAACATGACGGCGCTGGAGAACGTCGCCGTGCCGCTGGAGCTGGCCGGCCATGCCGACCCGTTCGGGGTCGCGCAGCGCGAGCTGGAAGCCGTCGGCCTCGGCGAGCGGCTGACGCATTATCCGGGCGAGCTTTCCGGCGGCGAGCAGCAGCGCGTCGCCATCGCCCGGGCGATGGCGCCCGAGCCGGCCCTGCTGATCGCCGACGAGCCGACCGGCAATCTTGACCAGGCGACGGGGCGGCAGATCGCCGACATGCTGTTCGCCAAGGCGGCGGAGCGCGGCATGACGCTGGTCCTCGTCACCCACGACCCGGCGCTCGCCGCGCGCTGCACGCGGCAGGTCGCCATGCGCTCCGGCCGCATCGAGCAGCCGCCGGCGCTCGCCGCCGCCTCGGCCTGAGCGAAAGGGGACCCATGACCAGCGCGACAGCCACCGGCACCGCCGGCTTCGGCCGCACCCTGCGGCTCGCCTTCCGCTTCTCGGCGCGCGAGATGCGCGGCGGGCTCTCCGGCTTCCTGATCTTCATCGCCTGCATCGCGCTCGGCGTCGCCGCCATCGGCGGGGTCAACTCGCTCGCCCGCGCCATCTCGACCGGCATCGAGTCGCAGGGGCGCGACCTGCTCGGCGGCGACATGCGCTTCCAGCTCGTCCACCGCGAGGCCGACCAGCGCGAGCTGGCGTTCCTGAACGAACTCGGCGAGGTCGCCCACAGCGCCAATCTGCGCTCGATGGCGCGGCTGGCGGACGGCTCCGACCAGACGCTGGTGGAGGCGAAGGCCGTCGACGGGCTCTATCCACTCTATGGCGACCTCGTCACGGAACCCGACCTGCCGCTCGCCGACATCTTCACCATGCGCGGCGGCGTCCACGGAGCGGCGGCCGCCGACATGCTGTTCTCGCGGCTCGGCCTCGACATCGGCGACACGATCCGCCTCGGCGACGCCGACTACGAGCTGCGCGCCAGGATCGTCAGCGAGCCGGACGCGATCTCCGACGGGTTCGGCCTCGCGCCGCGCCTCCTGATCTCGCTCGACGCGCTCGCGGCATCCGGCCTGATCCAGCCCGGCAGCCTCGTCGAGCACGCCTACAAGATCCGCATGCCGGAAGGCACCAGCGAGGCCGGCATCCAGGCCGTCCGCGAAAGGGCGACCGCCGAGTTCCCCGAGGCCGGCTGGAGCGTGCGCGGCCGCACCGGGGCCGCGCCCTCGCTGTCGTCGAACGTCGAGCGGTTCTCGCAGTTCCTGACGCTGGTCGGGCTGACGGCGCTGGTCGTCGGCGGGGTCGGCGTCGCCAACGCCGTGCGCGCCTATCTCGAAGCCAAGCGCGGCGTCATCGCCACCTTCAAGAGCCTCGGCGCGTCGGGCCGCTTCGTGTTCCTCGTCTATCTGGTGCAGATCCTGATGGTGGCGGGGATCGGCATCGCCATCGGCCTCGTCCTCGCCGCGCTGATGCCGCCGGTGGCCGCCGGGTTCCTCGCCGCCGTGTTCCCGGTGCCGATGGAGGGCGGCGTCCATTGGGGCGCGCTCGGCTTCGCCGCCCTGTTCGGCGTCCTCGTCACGCTCGCCTTCGCGCTGCTGCCGCTGGGCCGCGCGCGCGACGTGCCGGCGACTGCCCTCTTCCGCGAGATGGGATTCGACCAGCGCGGCCTGCCGCGCCCGGTCTATGTCGCCGCGGTGCTGGCCATCGCCGTCGTGCTCGCGCTCCTTGCAGTCTTCACCGCCGGCGACCGGCGCATCGCGGTGATCTTCGTCACCGCCGCGGTCGCCGCCTTCGTCGTGCTCCGGCTCGTCGGCACCCTCGTGCAATGGCTGGCGCGCAAGGCCCCGCGCATGCGCGGGGCGGCGCTTCGCCTCGCCATCGGCAACATCCACCGCCCCGGGGCGCTGACGCCCTCGGTCGTGCTGTCGCTCGGGCTCGGTCTCACCCTCGTCGTCACGCTGGCGCTGATCGACGGCAACCTCAGGCGGCAGATCGCCGGCAGCCTGCCGGCGCACGCGCCGAACTTCTTCTTCGTCGACATCCAGAGCGGCGAGGTCGACGACTTCGCCGCCCTCGTCGAGGCCGAGGCGCCCAACGGCAAGCTGGTGCGCGTGCCGATGCTGCGCGGCCGCGTCATGGCGCTGAACGGCACCGACGTGCGCGAGCTGGAGGTGCCGCCGGAAGGCGCATGGGTGCTGCGCGGCGACCGCGGCATCACCTATGCCCGCAACGTGCCGGAGAACTCGACGCTGTCGCAAGGGGAATGGTGGCCGGACGGCTATGACGGCGAGCCGCTCGTCTCCTTCGCCGCGCAGGAGGGGCGTGAGCTCGGCCTGAAGCTCGGGGACACGGTGACGGTCAACGTGCTCGGCCGCAACATCACCGCGCGGATATCCAGCTTCCGCGAGGTGCAGTGGGAATCGCTCGCCATCAACTTCGTCATGGTGTTCTCGCCCAACACCTTCGCCGGCGCGCCGCATTCGTGGCTGGCGACGCTTTCCGACCCCGAGGCGACGCCGGCCGAGGAGGCGCAGGTGCTCAACGCCATCACCCGCGCCTTCCCCTCGGTGACCAGCGTGCGCGTCAAGGACGCGCTCGACATCATCAACGGCATCGTCGCCCAGCTCGCCGTCGCCATCCGGGCGGCGGCGGCCATCGCGCTCGTCGCCTCGGTGCTGGTGCTGTCGGGCGCGCTCGCCGCCGGCAACCGCGCCCGCGTCCACGACGCGGTGGTGCTGAAGACGCTCGGCGCGACGCGGCGCACGCTGATCAAGGCGTTCTCGCTCGAATATGCGCTGATCGGGCTGGCGACGGCGATCTTCGCGCTCATCGCTGGCGGCATCGCGGCGTGGTTCGTGGTGGCGCGCATCATGACCCTGCCCTCGAGCTTCCTGCCGGAGGTGGCGCTGTCGACGCTTCTGCTGGCGCTGGTGCTGACCGTCGGCTTCGGCCTCGTCGGCACATGGCGGGTTCTGGGCCACAAGGCGGCGCCCGTTCTGCGCAATCTGTGAGGAAAAGCGATGGCGACGCCATCGCGGCTCTGAAGAAAAAGTGATGGCGGCGGTGGCATCACGGCGCATTTCAACCTGAAACGCCCTTGTCGCGAGGCACAAGAACCATCATATTTGCCGATAGGCATGCTGGAGTCCCGCCAGCGGCGCCTGGGCTTGCGCAAGGTGCGCATGCCTGACACCCGACGGGACATGAGCAGATAAGAGGATTTTCCATGGCTGACCTTCGCAACTATCAGGCTCGCGTCGCGCCCGCCGGCGTGCATGCCGACGCCGCGATCGACGAGGGCCTGCGCGCCTACATGATCAAGGTCTACAACCTGATGGCGCTGGGTCTTGCGATCACCGGCTTCGCCGCGCTCGGCACGGTGATGCTCGCCACCACCAACGACCCCTCCGCCGCCGTCGCCACGCTCGGCAACGGCAAGATGCTGACCGGCCTCGGCGCCGCGCTCTACGGTTCGCCGCTGCGCTGGGTCGTGATGCTCGCGCCGCTGGCGATGGTGTTCTTCCTGTCGTTCCGCGTCGAGAAGATGAGCCTTTCGGCCGCGCAGACCACGTTCTGGGCCTTCGCCGCCGTGATGGGCATCTCGCTGTCGTCGATCTTCCTGGTCTTCACCAGCGGCTCGATCGTCCAGACGTTCTTCATCACCGCCACCGCGTTCCTGGCGCTGTCGCTGTTCGGCTACACCACCAAGCGCGACCTGTCGGGCATGGGCTCGTTCCTGATCATGGGCGTGTGGGGCCTCATCCTGGCGATGCTGGTCAACATCTTCATGCAGTCGTCGGCGCTCCAGTTCGCCATCTCGGCGATCGGCGTCTTGGTGTTCGCGGGCCTGACCGCCTACGACACCCAGCAGATCAAGGAAATGTACTATGAGGGCGACGGCGCGCTGGTCGCCGGCCGCAAGGCGATCATGGGCGCGCTGCGCCTCTATCTCGACTTCATCAACATGTTCATGTTCCTGCTCCAGTTCCTCGGCAACCGCGAGTAACGGACAGGCACGGCCCGCACGGGCCGGATGAACGGCAAGACAAGGGGCGGTCGCAAGACCGCCCCTTTTCACATCGGCTCCACGAGCCAACCTGAAGGAGACACGCGCATGGACCGATTTACCGGCGGCTGCCTGTGCGGCGATGTCCGGATCGCGGCGTCGGGACGGCCCTACCGGGTCGGCCTTTGCCACTGCCTCGACTGCCGCAAGCATCACGGCGCCCTTTTCCATGCGTCGGCGATATTCCCGCAGGACGCGGTGACGATCTCCGGCGAGACGCGCGACTATGCCGGGCGGCACTTCTGCCCGCGCTGCGGCTCGCCCGTCTTCGGGCGCAGCAGAGACGAGGTCGAGGTGAATCTCGGCTCCCTCGACGCCCCCGACCAGTTCAGGCCAACCTACGAGCTGTGGACCGTCCGCCGCGAATCCTGGCTGCCGCCCTTCCCGCTCGGCAGGCGGTACGAGCACGACCGCGACGACGCCAACCGTTTCGAGGAATAGGCCGGGTGGCCGGCCCTTCCCAACGTCCGGGGGAGGCGGTTATACTCGATCATCCTAACGATCTTTCCGGTGATTGATGCCTCCCGTGCAGAAGAAGGAAATCCGCCCCTCCGGCCGCGGAACGCGTGCGCGCGTGCCCGAATTCGTCAAGAAGTTCCGCGGCGTGAAGAACTGGAAGGAGGCGGGCGTCTGGCTCGAATGGCGCGGCATCGAGGACATCGAATGCATCACGCCCGACCAGGCCGGCGTGGCGCGCGGCAAGATGATGCCGTCGAAGAAATTCACCTCCGATACCTCTCTGGCGCTGCCCTCTGCGGTGTTCATGGCGACGATCTCCGGCGACTATCCGGAGGACGGCCATGGCTTCGTCTACCCCGAGGACGACGGCGACCTGAAGCTGGAGCCGGACCTGTCGACGCTCTCCATCGTGCCGTGGGAAAGCGACCCGACGGCGCAGGTGATCTGCGATCTCGTCCATCAGGACGGCCGCACCGTCGAGTTCACGCCGCGCAACGTCCTGCGCCGCGTCATGGACGCCTACGCCAAACGCGGCTTGCGGCCCGTGGTCGCGCCGGAGATCGAGTTCTACCTCGTCAACAAGAACCCGGACCCCGACTATCCGCTGACCCCGCCGGTCGGCCGCTCGGGGCGCGCCATCGGCGGCGGGCAGGGCTATTCCATCGCCGGTATCAACGAGTTCGACGAGCTGATCGACGACATCTACCACTTCTCCGAAGCGCAGGGGCTGGAGATCGACACGCTGATCCACGAGGAGGGCGCCGGCCAGCTCGAGATCAATTTGCGCCACGGCGATCCGGTCGAGCTCGCCGACCAGGTGTTCATGTTCAAGCGTACCATCCGCGAGGCGGCGCTGAAGCACGACACCTACGCCACCTTCATGGCCAAGCCGATCCAGGGCCAGCCCGGCTCGGCGATGCACATCCACCAGTCGATCCTCGACAGGAAGACCGGCAAGAACGTCTTCACCGACGCCGAGGGCGGCGAGACGCCGGCCTTCCGCCATTTCATCGGCGGGATGCAGCGGCACATCCCGAACGCGCTCGTCATGTTCGCGCCCTACGTCAATTCCTACCGCCGGCTGACGCAGGCGGCCTCGGCCCCGGTCAACACCAAATGGGGCTACGACAACCGCACCACCGCTTTCAGGGTGCCGCGCTCGGACCCGGCGGCGCGGCGGGTGGAGAACCGCATCCCCTCCTCCGACGCCAACCCCTATCTCGCGCTCGCCGCATCGCTTGCCTGCGGGCTGATCGGCATGACGAACGCGATCGAGCCGGACGCGCCGGTCGGCACCACGGCCAACGAGGACGACATCGACCTGCCGCGCGGCCTGCTCGAGGCGGTCGAGCTGTTCGAGAGCGACGAGGCGCTGTGCGAGCTGCTCGGCACCTCCTTCGCCTCCACCTACGCCGCCATCAAGAAGGCCGAGTTCGAGACTTTCATGGAGGTGATCAGTCCGTGGGAGCGGGAGTACCTGCTTCTCAATGTGTAGTGAGTAGGGAATAGTGAATAGAGAGTAGTGAAAAGCTCTCTCCCCCTAAATCCACTACTCACTACTCACTACTCACTATTCCCTACTCACTATTCGCTATTCGCTCATGCACCATTCCCCCATCTCCCCCGGCTTTTCCTGGTACGAGGCTGCACTTGGCGAACGGCCGGAATATCCGGCGCTCGACGGCGACAGCCGGGCCGATGTCGTGGTCGTCGGCGGCGGGTTCACGGGGCTGTCGGCGGCGGCGCATCTGGCGCGGGCCGGCGTCGACGTCGCGCTGATCGAGGCGCACCGCTTCGGCGACGGCGCGTCCGGGCGCAATGGCGGCCAGTTGAACACCGGCCAGCGCGCCTGGCCGGAGGACATGGAGGCCGATCTCGGCTTCACCCGCGCCAAGGCGCTGTTCGACCTTGCCGAGGAAGCCAAGGCCCACCTTCTCGGCTTCGCCGGGGAGCACAGCATCGATATCGAATACATGCCGGGCCACATGTCGGTCGCGCACAAGGCGCGCTACGTGAAGGACTATCGGGCCCATGCCGAGGTGATGGCCGCTCGCTATGGCTACGAGCACATCGCGTTCATGGATGCGCGGGAGACGGCGGAACGCGTCGGCTCGACGCGGTTCTTCGGCGGCGTCCGCGACACCGGCACCGGCCACGTCAACCCGCTGAAGCTGGTGGTGGGCACCGCCCGCGTCGCGGCGGCGGCCGGGGCGCGGCTTTTCGAGACCACGAAGGCGACCGGCATCTCGTCGGCCAACGGCAAGGTGACGGTGACGACGCCGCGCGGCACGATCACCGCCGACAAGGCGCTTATCGCCGTCAACGCCTATGGCGGCGACCTCGAACCCATCAGCGCCGCGCATGTGATGCCCATCGGCTCGTTCATCGGCGCGACGCCGCCGTTGGGCGAGGGCAGCCCGGTGCTGCCGGGGCTGGAATCGGTCGACGATTCGCGCTTCGTCGTGCGCTATTTCCGCCGCGACCGCGAGGGGCGGCTCCTGTTCGGCGGCCGCGAGATCTATGCGCCCGGCGACCCGCAGGACATCAATATCCACATCCGCAGGCAGATCACCGAGATCTATCCCGCCCTGAAGGACGTCGAGATCACCCATGCCTGGGGCGGCTATGTCGGCATCACGCTGCCGCGCACGCCCTTCGTGCGCGAGGTGATGCCGAACGTCATCTCGGCCGGCGGCTATTCCGGCCACGGCGTCATGCTGTCGAACTTCGTCGGCCGGCTCTATGCCGAGACGGTGGCCGGCAATCGCGACAGGCTGAGACTGTTCGAGGAGCTGAAGGTGCCGCCCTTCCCCGGCGGGCGGCGTTTTCGCGCGCCGCTGCTTTTCCTCGCGCTCAACTGGTACGCGCTGCGCGACAGGTTCTGAGCCGGGCTCCTCACAGCGGCCAGAAGAACAGGATCGTCGGCACGCCGACGGCGATGATCAGCAGCTCCAGCGGCAGGCCGAGCCGCCAGTAGTCGGAGAAGCGGTAGCCGCCCGGCCCCATGATGATGGCGTTGTTCTTGTGGCCGATCGGCGTCAGCAGGCCGCAGGTAGCGGCGACGGCGACGCCCATCAGGAACGGGTCGGGCGAGACGCCGAGCGACTGGGCGACCGACACGCCGATGGGCGCGGCGATCAGCGCCGTGGCGATGGCATTGAGGAAATCCGACAGCACCATGGTCACGGCCATGACGATGGCGAGGATCAGCCAGACCGGCAGGCCTTCGGTCCGGCTCATGATGGCGTGGGTGATGATCTCGGTGCCGCCCGCCTCCTCGAAGGCGCTGCCGATGGGGATGAGCGCGGCGAGAAGCACGATGATCGGCCATTCGACCGAGCCGTAGATGTCGGACGGCGTGACGATGCTGAAGATGGCATAGATGGCCACCACCGCCGCCAGCGCGATGGACAGCGGCACGAGGCCGGCGACGGCGAGCGCGATGGCGGCGACGAAGATGCCGATGGCGAGCAGCGCCTTGCGCCGCTGGATGACGGTGTGCCGGCGGTCGGCGATGGGCAGCGTGCCGAGCCAATCGGCCGCGTCCGACAGAAGATCGATCGGGCCGAACAGCAAGAGCACGTCGCCCTGCCGGATGGCGAGCTTCTCGACCCGCTCCTGGAAACGCTGCCCGCGCCGCGAGATGCCGAGCAGGCTGACCCCGCGCCGGTAGCGCAGGCGCATCTCGTGGACGTTGCGGCCGATGGCGCGCGAGCCCTCCGGCACGATGACCTCCATGAGCGAGACCGACTTGTCGGTCAGCCCCTCCTTCACCTCCTGCTTCGACAAAGCGAGCTTCGCCGCGCCGATGAAGGCCTCGATGGATTTCGGGTTGCCCTCGAGGACGAGGAAATCGCCCTTGCGCATCTCGAGCCCGGCGGAAAAGCCGGGAAGCCGCTTGCCGTTGCGCACGAGGCCGAGAAGGGTGACGTCGTGCTCGTCGCCGAGCTCGTAGAGGTCGGACGGCGTCTTGCCCACGCAAGGCGACTTCTCCGGCACGCGGGCCTCGGCGACGAAGAGGTCGCTTTCCGTCATGCTCGGGCGCATGCGCTCGCCGCGCTGGGGAATGAGCCGCCAGCCGACCAGCGCAACGAAGGCGATGCCGACGGCGGCGCAGACGAGGCCGACCCACGCGAAGTCGAACATGCCGTAGGGCTTGCCGAGCGCGTCCTGCCGGAACTGGGCGATGACGATGTTGGACGGCGTGCCGATCAGGGTGATCATGCCGCCGAAGATGGTGGCGTAGGATAACGGCATCAGCGACAGCGAGGGCGAGCGGCCGGCCTTCTTCGCCGCCTCGATGTCGAGCGACATCAGGATGACGATGGCGGCGACGTTGTTGATGATCGCCGACAGCGCCGCGCCCGTCACCGACATGATGGTGATATGGGCCGGCAGCGAGCGCGAGGCGGAGACCACATAATGCGCGATCAGCTCGACCGCGCCGGCATTGATCATGGCGCGGGAGATGACCAGCACCAGCGCGACGATGGCCGTCGCCTCGTGGCCGAAACCCTCGAAGGCGTCCTCCACCGCC
This sequence comes from Alphaproteobacteria bacterium, assembly GCA_037190985.1. GTDB lineage: Bacteria > Pseudomonadota > Alphaproteobacteria > Rhizobiales > Rhizobiaceae > Aerobium. Next base: position 531,479 of record JBBCKE010000030.1, on the reverse strand, counting down.
ACCGCGCCGCCGAGCACGGCGACGATGAGCGCGCCGAAGGCCACCAGATCGTAGCGCACGCGCCCCCAGACGAGCATGCCGAGCAGGACGCCCAGCAGCCCGAAGATGAACATCTGCTCGTATGACATGCGTCCCCTCGGCCAGCGATCAAGCCGCGGGATAAACGGGCGAGGGCCGGCGGTCGTTCCCGCCGCCGCGGACGATTTCGCCTGTGTTTTCCGGGGTATCTGTTTGTTTCCGCCGCATTTGCGCCGGACGATTCCGTCCGGCTGCAAAATGCTATGCGACGGGCGCGATCTTCCGGACGATGACGCTGCCGGCCGAATAGCCGGCGCCGAACGAGCAGATGACGCCGAGGCTTCCCCGTGCGAGGTCTTCGGAGAATTTGTGGAAGGCGATGATCGAGCCGGCCGAGGAGGTGTTGGCGTAATCCTGCAAGACGTTGGGCTGCTCCTCGCGCGTCGGCTCGCGGCCCAGCAGCTTCGCGCCGATCAGGTCGTTCATGCTCTTGTTGGCCTGATGCAGCCACATGCGGTCGAGGTCGGCCGGCGCGACGCCCTCGTCGGCGAGGTGCGACAGCATCAGCTCCGTCACCATCGGCACCACCTGCTTGAACACCTTGCGGCCTTCCTGCCGGAACTGCATGTCGCGGCGGTCGGCCATGTGGCCTTCGCGGGTGCGGCGCAGGAAGCCGTTGTTGTTGCGGATGTTGTTGGAGAACTCGGTGATGCAGCGGGTAGAGAGGATTTCCCACGCATTGTCCGATTTCGCCATGTCCGCCCGTTCGAGGATCACCGCCGTGCAAACGTCGCCGAAGATGAAATGGCAGTCGCGGTCGCGCCATTCGTGGTGGCCGGAGGTGATCTCGGGATTGACCATCAGGATGGCGCGGGCCGAGCCGGAGCGGATCATGTCGGCGGCGGCCTGGATGCCGAAGGTCGCCGACGAGCAGGCGACGTTCATGTCGAAGGCGAAGCCTTTTATGCCGAGCGCCTGCTGCACCTCGATGGCGAGCGCCGGATAGGCGCGCTCGTGGTTGGAGGCGGCGCAGATCACGGCGTCGATCTCGTCCGCCGCGCGGCCGGCGGCGTCCAGCGCCTCCTTCGCCGCGGCGACGGCGATCTCGGCCATGATCGACAGTTCGTCGTCGGCCCGCTCGCGCAGGATCGGGTGCATCACGGCCGGGTTGAGCACGCCCTTCTTGTCCATGACGTAGCGCCGCTCGATGCCGGACGCCTTGACGATGAACTCCTCGCTGGAGAAGGGCAGCGCCTGCGCCGTGCCAGCGGCGATCGCCCCGGCGTTCTTCGCATTCTGCGCCTCGGCATAGGCGTTGTAGGACGCCACCAGCTCGGCATTGGTGACGACGTCCTCAGGCGTGAAGAGCCCGGTTCCGCTGATCGCGACCCTGTGCATGGCGTTTCCCGTTTTTCTTTTGTCTTTCACCTTCTCTTACACGAGGAAACGGACAAGGAAAGCCGGCATCTCGCCACAAGAGAAACGGCGGCCGGGGAAAGCCCCGGCCGCCGTCGCGTCATTCCCGATGATCGTCAGATGCAGCGGCCGCCGTCGACCTCGAGCGCGACGCCGGTGATGAACGCCGCCTCGTCGGAGGCGAGCCACAGCGCCGCGTTGGCGATGTCGAGCGGGGTGGACAGCCGGCCGAGCGGGATCGAGGCGCGGAACTTGGCGCGCAGCTCCGGCGTGTCCTCGCCCATGAACTGGGCGAGCATGCCGGTCTCGCCGGCCACCGGGCAGAGCGCGTTGACGCGGATGTTCTTCGGCGCGAGCTCGACCGCCATCGACTTGGTGGCGGTGATCGCCCAGCCCTTGGAGGCGTTGTACCAGGTCAGGCCCGGCCGGGGCCTCAAGCCCGCGGTCGAGGCCGTGGTGATGATCGAGCCGCCGCCTTGCGCTTCCATGATCGGCGCGACGGCGAGCGTCGAATAGTAGATCGCCTTCATGTTGACGGCGGTGATCAGGTCGAAGGTTTCCTCCTCGACCTTGAGCATGTCGCCGTTGCGGTGGGTGTAGCCGGCATTGTTGACCATGGTGTCGACGCGGCCGAACGTGTCCGTCGCCAGCGCGACCATGCGCTCGACCTCGGACCGCTGCGACACGTCGACCTGGACCGGGACCGCCGCCTTGCCGATCTCGCCGGCCACGCGCTCGGCGCCCTTGACGTTCAGATCGGCGACGACGACCTGCGCGCCCTCCTCGGCGAAGCGCTTGGCGATGCCCTCGCCGAAGCCGGAGGCTGCGCCGGTGACGATTGCGACCTTGTTTGCGAGACGTGCCATGATGTCCTCTTTCCGGGATTATTGATGCCGGGATTACTGATGCCGGATCACTGATGATTGAACACGACCGTCTTGGTCGCGCTCATGTCGTAGAGCGCCTCGAAGCCCTTCTCGCGGCCGTGGCCGGACTTCTTGAAGCCGCCGAAGGGCAGCTCGATGCCGCCGCCCGCGCCATAGCCGTTGACGAAGACCTGGCCGGCGCGCACGCGCTTGGCGACGCGGTGCTGGCGGGCGCCGTCCTTCGACCACACCGAGGCGACGAGGCCGAACTCGGTCGAGTTGGCGATGCGCAGCGCCTCCTCCTCGCCCTCGAACGGGAACAGCGCCAGCACCGGGCCGAACACCTCTTCCTGCGCGATCACCGCCTGCGGATCGACCGAGCCGAACAGGACCGGGGCCTGATAGTAGCCGCCCCTGGGCGCGTCGGCGTGGACGGAGCCCTCGGCGAGCACCGAGACGCCCGCCTCCTTCGCCGCCGCGACCATGCCGGCGACGCGGTCGCGCTGCTTCTCGTTGATCAGCGGGCCGAGGTCGAGATCGGCATCGTGCGGACCGGCGACGAGCTTCGAGAAGCGCGCGGCAAGCTCGGCCGCCACTTTCTCGTAAACCGGCCTCTCGACGAGCACGCGGCTGCCGGCCGAGCAGGTCTGGCCGCCATTCTGGATGATGGCGTTGACGAGGACGGGAAGCGCGGCGTCGAGATCGGCGTCGGCGAAGACGATCTGCGGCGACTTGCCGCCCAGCTCCATGGTCACGCCGCGATTGTTGATGGCCGCCGCCTGCTGGATCGCGGTGCCGGTCAGCGGCGAGCCGGTGAAGGTGACGTAATCGACCAGCGGGTGCGCCGACAGCGCCGCGCCGGCGTCGCGGCCATAGCCGGTGACGACGTTGAACACGCCTTCCGGCACGCCGGCCTCCAGCGCGAGCTGGGCGATGCGGATCGTGGTCAGCGAGGCATCCTCGGCCGGCTTGACGACCAGCGTGTTGCCCATGGCGAGCGCCGCGCCGGCGACGCGGGCGAGGATCTGCATGGGGTAGTTCCACGGGATGATGCCGGCGACGACGCCGTGCGGCTCGCGCAGCGTCAGCGCGGTGTAGCCGTCGAGGAAGGGAATGGTGTCGCCGTGGATCTTGTCGGCCGCGCCGCCGTAGAACTCGTAGTAGCGCATGGTGGCGGTGACGTCCGCCTTGCCCTGGCGGGCCGGCTTGCCGGTGTCGCGGGACTCCAGCGCGGCGAGCTCCTCGCCATGCTTCTCGACCAGATGGAACAGGCGCGTCAGGCAGCGGCCGCGCTCCACCGCCGGCATGCGGCTCCACGGGCCTTCGTGGAACGCCCTGTGGGCCGACTTGACCGCGAGATCGACATCGGCCGCCCCCGACGCCGGGATCGAGGCGAACACCTTGCCGTCGGAGGGGGAGGCGACGTCGATGCGCGCGCCGGAGAGCGCGTCGGCCGGCTTGCCGTCGATCAGGTTCATGAATGCAGCGCCTTCGGCGACGGTGAGGGTCAAGGGAGTGCCCATGGTCTTTGCTCCTGTCGGGGGAATGGCCTGTCCTACCCTCTCGGCGGACGAGGCGCGATGGACCAGTTCGATGAAGCCGACAAACCCAGCGGGGCAAATCATGTCAAGGAAAAAGCCGCGATCGGGGCGAATGAGGCCCTGCGCCCCGGCCCCGCGCCCTCCCGCCCGCGCTTCGGCCGGAACGTCCTTCCCGTTGCGCCGTTCACATATCCGGTACGGTTTCGGGCTAGGATGTCCGCAAGCGGCAATTTCGCCAGTGGCATTTTCGGTATTGGCAACTTTAAATCGATTAGACTATAGGCTGCCCACATGGAACGCCCGGCAACGGAAGGCGAGGAATCGCGCACGATCATGACCAGCCAGACCATTCCCGTCGATCCGTTCGATCTCATCGTCTTCGGCGGCACCGGCGATCTTTCCGAACGCAAGCTGCTGCCGGCGCTCTACCAGCGCCAGAAGGCCGGCCAGTTCTCGGAGCCGACGCGCATTCTCGCCGCCTCGCGCTCGGCGCTGTCGGACGAGGCCTATCGCGACTTCGCCGGCCGCGCGATCCGCGAGCACGTCAAGCCGCAAGAAATCGACGAGGAGGAGCTGACGCGCTTCCTCGCGCGCCTCTCCTACGTCCAGGTCGACGCGAAGAGCGGCGACGGCTTCGACAGGCTCGGCAAGGCACTGGAGCCGGGCCGGGCGGTGCGGGTGTTCTATCTCGCCGTCGCGCCGGCGCTGTTCGGCGACATCGCCGGCAACCTCGCCGCGCATGGCCTCGCCGGCGGCGGCGCGCGCATCGTCGTCGAGAAGCCGATCGGCCGCGACCTCGCCTCGGCGAACGCGCTCAACGACGCCATCGGCCGCGTCTTCGACGAGCACCAGATCTTCCGCATCGACCACTATCTCGGCAAGGAGACGGTGCAGAACCTGATGGTCCTGCGCTTCGCCAACGCGCTCTACGAGCCGCTGTGGAACTCGGCCCATGTCGACCATGTCCAGATCACCGTCGCCGAGACGGTCGGGCTCGAGGATCGCGTCTCCTATTACGACACGGCAGGCGCCCTGCGCGACATGGTGCAGAACCACATGCTGCAACTGCTGTGCCTCACCGCCATGGAGCCGCCCTCGTCGATGGACGCCGACGCGGTGCGCGACGAGAAGCTGAAGATATTGCGCTCGCTGAAGCGGATCGAGAACGGCGAGGCGCAGAAGCTGACGGTGCGCGGCCAGTACAGGGCCGGGGCCTCCGAAGGCGGCGCGGTGAAGGGCTACACGCAGGAGCTCGGGCGCGACAGCGACACCGAGACCTTCGTCGCCATCAAGGCCGAGATCGCCAACTGGCGCTGGGCAGGTGTGCCGTTCTACCTGCGTACCGGCAAGCGGCTGGCCGAGCGCGTCTCGGAAATCTGCATCCAGTTCAAGCCGGTGCCGCACTCGATCTTCGGCGACAGCACCGGCACGGTGATGGCCAACCAGCTCGTCATCCGCCTCCAGCCCGACGAGGGCGTCAAGCAATGGCTGATGATCAAGGACCCCGGCCCCGGCGGCATGCGGCTGCGGCACGTGCCGCTCGACATGAGCTTCGCCAACGCCTTCGCCGTGCGCAACCCGGACGCCTATGAGCGGCTGATCATGGACGTGGTGCGCGGCAACCAGACCCTGTTCATGCGCCGCGACGAGGTCGAGGCGGCGTGGAACTGGATCGACCCGATCCATGCCGCGTGGGACGACAACCGCCAGCCGGCGCAGGGCTACACCGCCGGCACCTGGGGCCCGTCCGGGGCGATCGCCCTGATCGAGCGCGACGGCCGCACCTGGCACGAGAGCGGGTGAGGACGTTGCTTCATCTTCCGCACCGATCGCGCCGCCCCTCACCTGCCTGCCGGCGTCCTCTCCCCGTGAACAGGGAGAGGAGAGACGACCGCAACGCCGCCGTTTCCCCTTCTCCCCGTTCACGGGGAGAAGGTGCCCGAAGGGCGGATGAGGGGCGGCGCGGCGATTCTCCCTCGGGGCTCGCGCCATGACCGCCCGGCCCGACTGGCGCGTCTTTCCCTCGCCGGAGGCGCTGGCCGAGGCGCTGGCGGACGACGTGGCGGCGGCGCTGGGCGCGGCGCTCGCCCGGCACGGCCATGCCCTGCTCGCCGTCTCGGGCGGCACGACGCCGAAGCTGTTCTTTCCCGCGCTGGCGCGGCAGGAACTAGACTGGGCGAAGGTAACGGTGGTGCCGGTGGACGAGCGCTTCGTGCCGGAAGACTCACCGCGCTCCAATGGCGCGCTTATTCGTAATTCATTGCTCACGCGAAAGGCGGCTGCCGCGCGCTTCGCGCCGCTGTTCCACGAGGCCGAGACCGTCGAGGAGGCGGCGCGCCGCGCGACGGCCGCCCTCGCCGCCCTGCCGTGGCCGCTCGATGCTGCGATCCTCGGCATGGGAACGGACGGCCACACCGCCTCGTTCTTTCCCGATGCCGGCACCCTCGCCGCGCTCACCGATCCGGCGAGCGACAGCCTCGTTCTGCCGGTCAATGCGCCAAGCGCCGGCGAGCCGCGGCTGACCCTGCCGCTCGCCCGGCTGCTGGAAGCCGGCTTCCTCGCGCTCCACATAGAGGGGGAGGAAAAGCGCGAGGTTCTGGACCGCGCGCTCGAACCCGGCGGCGAAAGGCCGGTCAGCGCCGTCTTCGCCCATGCGGACAAGCCGGTTCCCGTTTACTGGACGCCCTGAAAGACCACGAGCCATGACAGCCAGACGCGAGATCGAAGCCATCACCGCCCGCATCGCCGAGCGTTCCAAGCCGGCGCGGCAGGTCTATCTCGAACGGGTCGAGGCGGCGATCTCGGCGGGGCCGCACCGCACCGTCCTGTCCTGCGGCAACCTCGCCCACGGCTTCGCCGCCTGCGCGCCGGCCGACAAGGCGGCGCTCGCCGCCGACCGGGTGCCGAACCTCGCCATCATCACCGCCTATAACGACATGCTCTCGGCGCACCAGCCGTTCGAGACGTTCCCGGCGCTGATCCGGGAGGCGGCGCGCGAGGCCGGGGGCGTCGCGCAGGTGGCGGGCGGGGTGCCGGCGATGTGCGACGGCGTCACGCAAGGCCAGCCCGGCATGGAGCTGTCGCTGTTCTCGCGCGACGTCATCGCCATGTCCGCGGCCATCGGCCTGTCGCACAACATGTTCGACGCCGCCGTCTTCCTCGGCGTCTGCGACAAGATCGTGCCGGGCCTCTTGATCGCGGCGCTGACCTTTGGCCATCTGCCGGCCGTCTTCATCCCCGCCGGGCCGATGACATCCGGCCTGCCCAACGACGAGAAGGCGCGCATCCGTCAGCTTTACGCCGAGGGCAAGGTCGGCCGCGCCGAGCTGCTCGAGGCGGAGTCGAAATCCTATCACGGCCCCGGCACCTGCACCTTCTACGGCACGGCCAACTCCAACCAGATGCTGATGGAGATCATGGGCCTGCACACGCCGGGCGCCTCCTTCGTCAACCCGAACACGCCGCTGCGCGAGGCGCTGACCAAGGAGGCGGCGAGGCGGGCGCTGGCGATCACGGCGCAAGGCAACGAGTTCACGCCGGTCGGCCGCCTGTTCGACGAGCGCAGCGTGGTCAACGGCGTCGTCGGGCTCCATGCCACCGGCGGCTCGACCAACCACACCATCCATTTGATCGCGATGGCGGCGGCGGCCGGCATCGCACTGACGTGGCAGGACATCTCGGACCTTTCCGACATCGTGCCGCTCATCGCCCGCGTCTATCCCAACGGGTTGGCCGACGTGAACCATTTCCACGCTGCCGGCGGCATGGGCTTCCTGATCCGCGAGCTTCTCGACGCCGGCTATCTGCACGAGGACGTGAAGACGATCTGGGGCGAGGGCCTGCGCCCCTACGCCATCGAGCCCGGCCTCGGCCCCGACGGCGGCGTGACCCGCCGCCCCGCCCCGGAGCGAAGCGGCGACGACAGGGTGCTGGCGACAGCGCAGAAGCCTTTCCAGCCGACCGGCGGCCTCAAGGTGCTGTCCGGCAATCTCGGCCGCGCCATCGTCAAGACCTCGGCGGTCAAGCCGGAGAAGCGGGTGATCGAGGCCCCCGCCATCGTCTTCCACGACCAGGAGGAGCTGAGCGCCGCCTTCAAGGCCGGCCTGCTCGACCGCGACTTCGTCGCCGTGGTGCGCTTCCAGGGGCCGAAGGCCAACGGCATGCCGGAGCTGCATCGGCTGACCACCGTGCTCGGCGTCTTACAGGATCGCGGCTACCGCGTGGCGCTGGTGACGGACGGGCGCATGTCGGGCGCGTCCGGCAAGGTGCCGGCGGCGATCCACGTCACGCCCGAGGCGCTCGACGGCGGCCCGATCGCCCGCATCCGCGACGGCGACCCGATCCGGCTCGACGCCGAAACGGGAACGCTGGAGGTGCTGGTCGGCGAGGCGGAGCTCACTGCCCGCCCGCTTGCCGCGCCCGACCTTTCCGCCAACGGCTTCGGCATGGGGCGGGAATTGTTCGCCGGCTTCCGCGCGCTGGCCAGCCGCGCCGACATGGGGGCGGCCGTCTTCGGCTAGCGGGGGATCAGAGCAGCCGGGGCTGCACGTCGATCCGGTCTGGACGCTCCAGCGCAAGAAGCCGTTTCTTGGTCTCGATGCCGCCGCCGAACCCGGTCAGGCTGCCATTCGCGCCGATGACGCGGTGGCACGGGATGACGATGGGGATCGGGTTGGCCCCGTTGGCGGCCCCGACCGCCCGGCTTGCGTCCGGCTGGCCGATGCGGCGGGCCAGTTCGCCATAGCTTATCGTCTCGCCGTACGGGATCCGCGTCAGCTCGCGCCAGACCGTGAGCTGAAAGGCGGTGCCTCGCGGGTCGAGCGGCAGGTCGAACTCTTGCCGCGTCCCGTCGAAATATTCCTGCAACTGATCCTTCACGCGGCCAAAGGCGTTATCGTCGCGCCGCCAGTGCGGTCGCGGCGCGACGACGCCCTTCCCGGCCGGAAAGCCGATGCAGGACAGACGCTCCCCGTCGCCGGCCAGCAGCAGGCGCCCTATCGGGCTTTCCATGTAGGTATAGAGGACTTCGCTCATCGGCTTCTCCCGCGGTCGACCGCCGGCCAACACGCATCCAGCATGGACCGTACCGACCGGGAGAGGCAAGACCGCAGGCAGGCGTTCGCCGCTCTAAAATTCCGGCGGCGTGACCCCGGCCGAGCGGCAGGCGGAGACGAGGGTGTTGGCCATCAGCATGGCGATGGTCATCGGCCCGACGCCGCCGGGAACCGGGGTGATCGCGCCGGCGCGTGGCGATGCCTCGGCAAAGGCGACGTCGCCGACGAGCCGGGTCTTGCCCTCGCCCTTCTCCGGCGCGGGGATGCGGTTGATGCCGACGTCGATGACGGTCGCGCCCTCCTTCACCCAGTCGCCGCGGACCATCTCCGGCCGCCCGACCGCGACAACGAGGATGTCGGCCGTGCGGCACAGCGCGGCAAGGTCGCGCGTGCGCGAATGGGCGATGGTGACGGTGGCGTTGGCGGCCAGAAGAAGCTGTGCCACCGGCTTGCCGACGAGGTTGGACCGGCCGACGACCACGGCGTTCAGGCCCGAGAGGTCGCGCCCGTGCACCCGCTCGATCAGCAGCATCGAGCCCGCCGGCGTGCAGGGCACGAAGGCCTTTTGCGGCGCGCCCGCGCCGAGCCGGCCGACATTGACATAGGTGAGGCCGTCGACGTCCTTGTCCGGCGAGATCGTCTCGATGACGGCGAGCTCGTCGATATGGCCGGGCAGCGGAAGCTGGACGAGGATGCCATGGATCGCCGGATCGGCATTCAAGCTTTCGACCAGCGCGACGAGATCGGCCTGCGACGTATCCGCCGGCAGCGTGTGCTGCGCCGAATGAAAGCCGCACTCCTTCGCCTTCCGCGACTTCGAGGCGACATAGACCTGGCTTGCCGGGTCCTCGCCGACGAGGATCACGGCCAGCCCCGGCGCGATGTCGTTGCGCATCGCCAGCGCCGCCGTTTCGTGCTTCACCGTCGCCGCCACTTCCTCGGCGACCGCTTTTCCGTCGATGATCCGGGTCATGATTCCCTCCGTCGCGCCAAAGCGACGCCATCGCATTCCCGGGCTCTGCGCGCAAGCTTGTCCCCGCCCGCGGCCCGCAAGGCGGATGCGACCACTGGACGCGGCGGCCCGCCGATGGCATCAGAACGGCATCAGGAATGGAGAGATGAAAAATGACCGGACCGGTTGTGCTCGTCGGCTGCGGCAATATGGGCCGCGCCATGCTGGAAGGATGGATCGCCTCGGGCAAGCTGAAGGCCGAGGAGGCGCTGGTGGTGGAACCGGCCGAGGCGCTGCGCGCCAAAGCGGCCGCGCTCGGCGTCGCCGTGCTGGCCGACGCAGGGGAGATCGGCGGCGACGTCGCGCCGCGACTCGTCGTCTTCGCGGTCAAGCCGCAGGTGATCCGCGACATCATTCCCGCCTACAAGCGGTTCAAGGCGAGCGCGACCTATGTCAGCGTCGCCGCCGGCACGCCGGTCGCCGCCTTCGAGGAGGGGCTGGGCGCTGAGGCCGCGGTGCTGCGCTGCATGCCGAACACGCCCGCCGCCATCGGCAAGGGCATGATGGTGACGTTCGCCAACCCGCATGTGACGCGTGAGGCCGCCGCCTCCGTCGCCGACCTGCTTTCGGCCAGCGGCCGCGTGACCGAGATCGCCGACGAGGCGCTGATGGATGCCGTGACCGCCGTTTCCGGCTCCGGCCCGGCCTATATCTTCCATTTCATCGAATGCATGACGGCGGCGGCCGAGGCGGCCGGCCTGCCGGCCGAAACCGCCAAGCTCCTCGCCATGCAGACCGTCTACGGCGCGGCCGCGCTGGCAGAGGCGAGCGACGAGGAGCCGGGCGAGCTGCGCCGGCAGGTGACGAGCCCGAACGGCACCACGGCGGCCGCGCTTTCGGTGCTGATGGGCGAGGACAGGCTGAAGACGCTGGTGACCGAGGCGGTCGAGGCCGCGCGCGTCCGCTCGGTCGAGCTGCGCGACTGACGCCGTTTCGCGGCCGCGCCGTTCACCTCATGATCTTTCGTTTCAAGGAGAAGTCACGATGAAGAAACGCGCACTCGGCACGACCGGCCTCGAAATCGCCCCCGTCGTCCTCGGCGGCAACGTCTTCGGCTGGACCGTCGACGAGCGCGCCAGCTTCGCGGTCCTCGACGCCTTCGCCGATCACGGCTTCAACGCCATCGACACGGCGGACTGCTACTCGGCCTGGGCGCCCGGCAACGAGGGCGGCGAATCCGAGACCATCATCGGCAACTGGTTGAAGGCGCGGCCGCACCTTCGCGACAAGATGACGATCTTCACCAAGGTCGGCTCGGCCACCGGCGGCCCGAAGGAGCACGGCCTGTCCAGGGAATGGATCCTCGGCGCGGTCGAGCGTTCGCTGCGGCGGCTCGGCATCGACCGGATCGATCTTTATTTCTCCCACTGGCCGGACCCGGCCGGCACCTCCTACGAGGAAACCCTCGGCGCCTTCGACACGCTGATGAAGGCGGGCAAGGTCCGGGCGATCGGGGCGTCGAACGTCGATGCCGGGCAACTGGCCGAATCGTTGAAGGCGGCGCGCGCGAACGGGCTGCCCGGCTATCAGGCGGTCCAGCCGGAATACAATCTCTACGACCGGGCGCGCCTAGACGGCGGCTTGCGTGACCTTTGCATCGCCGAGAACATCGGCGTCGTCACCTATTACAGCCTCGCCTCCGGCTTCCTCTCCGGCAAGTATAGGTCGCAGGCCGATCTCGGCCAGTCGGTGCGCGGCGGCAAGGTCAAGAATTACCTGACGCCGCGCGGCGAGCGGATCCTGAAGGCGCTCGACGAGGTCGCCGCCGCCCATGGCGCGCAGCCGTCCGAGATCGCGCTGGCGTGGCTGATCGCTCGCGAAGGCGTGACCGCGCCCATCGCCAGCGCGACGAAGACCGCCCATGTCGAGAGCTTCGCGCGAGCGGCGCAAGTACAGCTCGCCGCCGACGAGATCGCGGCGCTCGACCGCGCCGGGGGCGAGGGCTGAACGCAGGACGCAAAGTTCGAGCAAGCTTGCGCCGCTAGGGTCGGCTCCGAAAGATCGCGGAAAGTTCGCGCGCATGGGAACGACATCGGCACGAGGGCGGGACAAGCGCCTGACGCCCGGCCTCGCGGTCGCAGCCGCGGCCGGGGCGGCAGCGCTGCTCGCCGCGTGCGGCGGCCTCGTCCTGTGGCGCGCCCAGCCGCCGCTCCTCGCGCCTTTCCTTCTCCTGTCGCCCCTTGTGGTCGCGGCGAGCGCGTGGCTCGCCGCCCGCCATGCGATCCGCGCCGCGCTCGCGCCGGCCATCGCGATGGCCGAGCGGCTGGCGGCGCTCGATTTTTCGGAGGACGGCGAGACCGTTGAACAGGGAGAGGCGCGGGAGCTCGTCGCCGCGCTCGCCCGAGCCCGTACCGGCCTCGCAGCGCGGGACAAGACGGCGCGGGCGCATGCGGCGGTGGCGAAGCTGATGGGCGCGGGCATCGGCCGGCTGGCGCAGGGCGATTTTTCTTGCCGGATTTCCGTCGACCTGCCGGCGCCCTACGATGCGTTCGGCCGCGACTTCAACGCCGCCATGGAACGGCTCGAAGCGGAGGCCGCCGCGCTGGCCGCGGTGCGCGAGGCGACAGTGCAGCAGGCCGGCGCACTCGAGGAAGCGGCAGCGCGGCTCGACAAGCGGGCGGAAAAGCTCGGCGCGCGGATCGAGACGGATCTGCGCATCATCGACGTGCTCGGCAAGCGTGACGCGGCGGAGGCGCTCGGCATCGCCCGGCACACGATGGAAGGCGTCGGCGTCGCCGCGCGCCGCAATGTCGAGGCAGCAGCCGAGTTCGCTCGTCTGGCCGAGGCGCTGCGCGCGCCGGCGGGGCGGGCCGATGGCGAGGAGGATGCGGCCGCCCGCGCTGAAAAGGAAATGGCCGCCTGAGCCCGGCGGCCTGCCGAAAGTCGCCACCCGAGCAGACGGCTTTCACGTCGGGATGGAGCCGCCCCTCGTCCCCTGCCGGGATCGCTCTCCGCTTGCCTCCCGGCGATCAGCGACGCGCCGCAATTCCCCCGGTCTACACCAGACGCCCGACCGCCGCGTCGGCGGCGTTGCGGATCGCCTCGATGTTGCGCGCATAGGCTTCCCGGCCGCCGCCCTTGAACACGGCCGAGCCGGCGACCAGCACGTTGGCGCCCGCCGCGACGACCAGCGGCGCGGTCTGCGGCGTCACGCCGCCGTCGATCTCGATGTCGATCGGCCGGTCGCCGATCATCGCCTTGACGCGGCGCACCTTCTCGATGACGGACGGGATGAACGCCTGCCCGCCGAAGCCGGGATTGACGGTCATCAGCAGCACGAGGTCGAGCCGGTCGAGGACGTATTCGATGACGCTTTCGGGTGTGGACGGGTTCAGCGACACGCCGGCCTTCTTGCCGAGCGCGCGGATCGCCTGGAGCGAGCGGTCGAGATGGGGGCCCGCCTCGGCATGGACGGTGATGATGTCGCAGCCGGCCTCGGCGAAGGCGGCGAGGTAGGGGTCGGCCGGGCTTATCATCAGGTGGCAGTCGAACACCTTGTCGGTGCGGCCCCGGATCGACTTGATGATCTGCGGGCCGAAGGTGATGTTGGGAACGAAATGGCCGTCCATGACGTCGAGATGGATCCAGTCCGCGCCGGCCGCGGCGACGGCCTCGACCTCCTCGCCCAGCCGCGAGAAATCGGCCGAGAGGACGGACGGCGCGATGAGCGTGCCTGCGGCGGTCGTGTCGGTCATGATGCGGCGCTCCGGTTTGGTTCGCCGTTCGCCTAGCGCGCCCGCGCCGCCTTGTCGAGAAAAAGACGGGCACGGACCCAAGCTTTGCCCAACCGGCAGCGTCTCATCGCCATCGAACCCGCTTTTGTGCCGAACCCCGCTTTCAAATTGACGCCCCATTCCTGTACAAAGACGTTCCGTACGGGAAGCTGGGCTTGGGAGAACGATCATGCATCATCACATCACGCGACGCGGCCTGCTCGTCGGAACCGCGGCCATCGGCGTCGGCGGCCTTGGCCTCGGCGCCTTTCCGGCCTTCGCGCAGCAGGCGGGCGACGACGCCGGGCGCACCTATCACGCGCTTCTGGTCGCCGTGACCGCCTATCCGAACCTGCCGCCCAAGGCGAGCCTCGTCGGCCCTAACAACGACGCCTCGCTGGTGCGCGAATTCCTCCTCAACAACGCGCCGGTGACGTTCGAGCCGCAGAACGTCGCGGTGCTGGCCGACGGCATCGAAAGCACGGCCTCGCCGACGCGTGGCTCGATCCGCGATGCGCTCGATCGCCTTGCCGACACGGTCAAGTCCGGCGATTTCGTCTATCTCCAGTTCTCCGGCCATGGCACCCAGCAGCCGGCCATGGACCCCGCCATCGAGCCGGACGGGCTCGACGAATGCTTCCTGCCCGCCGACACCGGCATGTGGGAGGACCGCAGCAAGGGCATCCCCAACGCGCTGATCGACAAGGAATTCCGCGACCATCTCCAGAATATCCGCGACAAGGGCGCGTTCATCTGGGCGGTATTCGACTGCTGCCATTCCGGCACGATGACCCGGGCCGTGACCGAGAGCGAGGAGACCGAGCGCAAGATCGATTTCACCGATCTCGGCATTCCCGAGGCGGCGATGGCGGAGGCGATCGCCGAGGCGCAAGGCCCGGCGACGCGCGGCATGGGCGAGGAAAGCCCGCGGCAGAATTCGCTGGGCCTCACCTCGTCGGAGCCGACGGGCGCGGAATCCATCGCGCCGGGCGGCATGGTGGCGTTCTTCGCCGCGCAGAACACCGAGACGACGCCGGAGATGCCGCTGCCCAAGGGCGACCCGGAGGCGACCAAGCTCGGCCTCTTCACCTACACCGTGTTCTCCAAGATCGCCGAGAACCCGGCCATGACCTACCGCCAGCTCGGGCAGGCCGTGCTTCAGGCCTATTCGGGCGACAACCGCATGCGCCCCACCCCGCTGTTCGAGGGCGATCTCGACCGGCAGGTGTTCGGCTCGACCCCGGAGGACCGCATCGCCCAATGGGCGATCAAGGCCGAGAACGGCATGCTCGAAATCCCGGCAGGCCAGCTTCACCGGCTGTCGCCGGGAACGAAGCTCGCCATCCTCGCCTCCCCCGCCGCGACGCTCGACCAGGCGGTCGGCTATGTCGAGGTGCAGTCGGCCAAGAATCTGACCAGCCGAGTCGTGCCGGTCGCGCATGAGGGGCTGCCGGCGCTCGCCGTCGCCGACGTGCCGGCCAATGCATGGGCGCGGCTGACCGAGCTCGCCATCGGCTTCGAGCTGGTCGTCGCCCGCCCCGGCGGCGACGGCGCGCCGGCCGAGACGGAGCTGCTCAACGCCGCGCTCGACAAGATCGTCGACGAGAAGAAGGTGCCGGTCAATCTGCGCCTGGTCGAGGCCGACGAGGCGGCGGACCTGAAGCTCGCGGTGATGAGCGAGATGGACGTCGGAATCATCATCGCCGATCAGGCCCGCCAGAGCGAGGACACGGCGCGCGCCAGCCTGTCCACCGAGCCGCGCGTCTGGCTCCTGCCGCCCTCGGCCGAACTGTCGCTGGAAGAGGGCCGCCGCTCGCCGTCGCTGCCGCTGGCCGGCTCCGACATCGACGACATCGCCGCCAAGCTCGCCGAGGACCTCGTGCGCATCTTCCGCGCTACCAGCCTGTCGCGGCTGTCGGCCGCGTCGGAGTTCCGCCCGAACGAGGTGGAGGTCGGCTTCAAGATCAAGCGCACGCAAGCGGCCGATGCCGAGCCGCTGCGCGCCGGCACCGTACCCGTCGTCCACCCCGACGACGAGGTGCATATCGAGGCCAAGAGCGCCTCGGCCAAGCCCGTCGACATCAACGTGCTCTATATCGGCAGCGACTATTCGATCAGCCACATGTATGCCGAGCGGCTGTCGAGCGGCAGCGAGATCGACCTGCCGCTGCTCGCCTTCACCGATTCTAGCTACGGCATCGAGCGCATGGTGGTGGTGCTGTCCGAGGCCGAGCCGCAGACCCCGGTCGAGGATCTGTCCTTCCTCGAGCAGGTCGGCGTGCGCCAGGCGACGCGCAGCCTCGGCGGCGGCGCGGCCACCTTCGGCGAGCTGCTGCGCGAGGTCGCGGCCGCGCCGGCGACGCGCGGCGCGGCACGGCTGGGCGACAAGGCCGGGGCCAAGGGCGCGGTGCTGATCTTCCCGATGGAAACCACGCCGCGGGGCTGACCCCCGCGCCGGCTTCGGAGGCCTCCATGTCGTACCCGGCTTTTGCGCGCGGCGCGGCGGCCATTCGTTTCGCTGCTGCCTTCATGCTGGCTGCGGCGGTGGTCCTTCCCGCCCTAGCGCAGCAGCCGGTGGAGACGCCGCCGTCTCACCATCTGTTCCTCAACAGCGGCGGCCACCGGGCGCTGGTCAACGACATGGCGTTCTCGCCCGACGGCGAGCTGCTGGTCACGGCCTCGGACGACAAGACCATCCGCGTCTGGGACTGGCGGGCCGGGGTGACGCTGCGCATCCTGCGTCACCAGATCGGCGACGGCAACGAGGGCAAGGTGTTCGCGCTCGCCGTCTCGCCGGACGGCGGCACCGTCGCCGCCGGCGGCTATTTCGGGCCGGGCATCGGCGAGACGCCGCCCTATGGCGATGTGCGCCTGTTCGACATCAAGACCGGGCGGATCACCGCCGTCCTGAAAGGGCTGGAGCAGGCGGTCCTCGATGTCGCCTTCTCGCCGGACGGAGCTTTCCTCGCCGCGGGCGGCGACGACGGGTTCGTCCATGTCTGGCGGCGCGACGAAACGGCCGCGACCGGCTGGACCCGGCATGGCGAGGTCGACGCCGATTCCTGGCGCATCCGCGCGCTCGCCTTCGCGCAAGGCGGCGCGCGCCTCGCCGTCGCCACCGCCGACAACGGCGTGCGGCTCTACGACATGGCGGACGGGACCGAGATCGCCATGCCGGACGCCGAGCCCTTGCGCGACGCGCAACTTTCCGCGCTCGCCGTCTCGCCCGACGGCACGCAATTCGCCACCGGCGACGACGCGGGGCAAATTCATCTCTGGGCAGCGCAAGACGGCGCGCCGGTCATGACGCTGCCGGCGCGGGGCCGCCGCATCGGCGCGCTCGCCTTTTCGGGCGACGGGGCGCGGCTCGCCGCGAGCTGCGGCTATCGCTGCGAGGGCGACTATGCGCTCGCCGTGTTCCGCCTTGCCGAGCCGGCCGCGCCGCCGGTGCTCTATCCCGGCCACGACAACACCGTCTTCACTGCGGCCGCCGCGCCCGAAGGGCTGATGGCGAGCGCCGGCGGCGAGCGCCATGAAATCCATGTCTGGAGCCCGGAAACCGGCGAGGCCCGGCGCGTCATGCGCGGCACCGGCGCGCCGGTGACGGCGGTGGGCGTCGCAGCCGACGGCGGCGTCATCGCGTGGGGGACGCAGAACCCTTGCCCCGGCGAGGACGCCTGCCCGGACACGATGGGCGCGCTCGAAGGCGAGTTCCTGTTGCCGACGCCCGATCGCGGCTTCGAGGCCCCCGCGCCATACGGCGACAGCGGCGCGGCGTTCGACCGCGCGGCGATCGAGGACGGCGAGTGGGCGCTGCGCTTCGCCGCGGGCGGCGAGCACCGCCTGCCCAACGCGGTGCTCGAAATCCTGCGCGGCGGCACCGTTCTCCACCGCATCGAGAACGACGCCACCAACGGCTATCTCCACGGCGCCTACACGCTGCTGTCGGACGGCAGGACGCTCGCCACCGGCGGCTCGGACGGGACGCTGATCGCCTATGACCGCGAGAGCGGCGGCTTTGCCGGCGAGTTCGCCGGGGGCCATTCCGGCGCGGTGATGGCGATGGCCGAGGCACTGCAAGCACGGCTCCTCGTCACAGGCGGCGGCGACCAGACGGTGCGGCTGTGGAATCTCGACACGAAAGGGCTGGTCGCCAGCCTGTTCGCCTCGGGCGACGAGTGGATCATGTGGACGCCGCAGGGCTATTTCTACTCCTCGCCAAACGGCGACTCGCTCGTCGGCTGGCACGTCAACCAGGGGCAGGACAAGGAAGCGCGCTACATCTGGGCGCGGCAGATCCGCCAGCATCTGAGCAGCCCCGAGATCGTGCGCCGCGCCATCCTGACCGGCGACCCGGCCGGCGCGGCGCGAGAACTGCGCGGCACGGACAGCCAGCTCGACCAGCTCCTGCAACGCAAGCCGCCCGAATTCGAGGCGCGCGTGATCGAGACCGACCCGCCGGCGGCGGAGGGCTACGTCTCGGTCGAGATCGTCGGCGCGGCGGAAGCCGGCGCGGATGTCGCCACCTTCTCCGTGCTCGCCAACGAGCGCCGCGTCGACGAGTTCACCCCGCGCGCGGTCGGCGACGGGCGCGTCGTCATCGAGGTGCCGGTGGCCGAGGGCGAGAACGAGATCCTGATCAGCGGCGTCAACGAGTACGGCTACGTCACCGAGCGCGGCGTCAGGGCGCTGGCGAAGAAGACGGCGGCCGAGAAGCCCAAGGGCAAGCTCTATGTCGTCGCCGTCGGCGTCAACGACTATCCGCATCTGCCGAGCGATTGCGGCGGCCGCTCCTGCGACCTGAATTTCCCGGTCGCCGACGCCAGCGAGTTCGTGCGCGCGGTGGCCGAGCGGTCCGCGCCGCTGCATGCGCAGATGGAGGCGCTGCTGCTCGTCAACCGCGAGGCGCTGGAGGCGGACGACGCCCGCGCCGGCGACATCATGCGCATCGTCGGCGACGAGCGGATCATGGAGCCGGAGGCGCGCTCGATCCGCGACGAGATCGTCGATTTCCTCGACCTGCCCGGCCCGGACGACACCACCCTCGTCTTCGTCGCCGGCCACGGCATCAATGTCGACGAGGACTACTACGTGCTGCCGACCGACGCGCGCAAGCAGGACGGCGACCGCTGGCGGCGCTCCTCGCTCGTCGCCTGGTCCGACATCCACGAGGCGATCGAGCGCGCCAAGGGAAGGCGCATCCTCCTGCTCGACACCTGCCATGCCGCGGGCGCATTCAACGCCAAGCTGGAAAAGGAGGCGGCCGACGCGCGCATCGTCGTGCTGGCGGCGACGGCGGCCAACAACACGGCGGCCGAGCTCGCCGATCTCGGCCACGGCGCGTTCACATGGTCGGTGCTGGAGGGCAT
The DNA here is from genome assembly GCA_037190985.1 of Alphaproteobacteria bacterium. Classification (GTDB taxonomy): domain Bacteria; phylum Pseudomonadota; class Alphaproteobacteria; order Rhizobiales; family Rhizobiaceae; genus Aerobium. The sequence continues at coordinate 512,490 of JBBCKE010000030.1, read as the reverse complement.
CCGGGGCGGGGCCAACACCGGGGGCGACGGCGTGCGCATCCTCGGCCTGTCCGACTATGTCGACCGCGAGGTGCGCCGGCTGACCAACGAGCGCCAGCAGCCCTTCTACCACCTGCCGCGCACCGAGAATTTCCTGGTGGCGCGGCCGTGACGAGGATGGACCGGGCGGATCGGCTGATGGTTCTTCTGCGGCGCAAACCTCTCCGGGTTCTCACCACGCTCCTGTTCCTCCTCGCCTGCGACCCCGCTTTCGCCGCCGCCTGCCCGGAAGGCGAAGGCCGCTTCGGGACAGGCTTCTATCCCGGCCCCTATCTGTTCGAGACGGCGATAAAGGCGGAGGAGGACTATCCGCCCTCCGCGGTCCGGCTTTCCGGCATCGTCGTGCCGCATCACCTCGTTGTGCCGCGGTTGATCGCGCGCGGTTTCCGCGCCGCGTCCGGCTTCGGCTACGACCGGGTCATCCTGCTCGCGCCCGACCATTTCCTGCGCCTCAAGGGCGGGGATTTCGCGACGACGCGGCGCGGCTTCGACACGGCGCTCGGGCCGATCGACGTCGACCGGGAGGCAGCCGACGCGCTGCTCGCGGCCGGGGCGGTCGATTCGTGCCTTTTCGCCGACGACCATGGGGTGCTGGCGCTGCTGCCGTTCCTGCGCCACGCCTTCCCCGCCGCGAAGCTGGTGCCGGTCTCGATCTCGATCCGCTCGAAGCGGGCGGACTGGGAGAGGCTCGCGGCGCTGCTGCGGCCGCTGGCCGGCGAGCGGACGCTGATCGTCCAGTCGACCGACTTCTCGCACTACCATCCGCACGGCCGGGCGCGGCTGTTCGACCAGCAGACGCTGAACCTGATCGCCGAAGGCGATCCGGACGCGCTCTCGCGCCTCGACCAGCCGGACCATCTCGATTCGCTGGCCAGCCTCCTTGTCCAGATGACGCTGCAACGCGAGGCATACGGCGCGGCCCCGGTGGTGCTGGCGTCCGAGAACCAGCAGGAGCACACGCGCGCGCGCCTCGACGAGACGACGAGCTACAAGCTGATCGCCTTCGGGCGCTTCGGGCCGACCGACGACCCACACGAGCCGGAGGCAGAAATCTACTACCTTGCCGGCGACGCCCATTTCGGCCGGGCGATGACGCAGGCGCTGACCGACGCCGACGCCGCCGAGCGGGTGGCCGAGGCCGTGCTTGAGCGCACGCATGGAAGGCCGCTGATCCTCAACCTCGAAGGGGTGATCCTGCCCAACGTGCCGGAATCGCTGCCGCACATGACCATCGCCATGCCGCAGGACCTCGCCATCCCGTGGCTGAAGCGGCTGAACGTCGCCGCTGTCGGGCTGGCCAACAACCACGCGCGCGACCTCGGCGCGCCCGGCGTCGAGGAGACGAAGGCAGCGCTCGACGAAGCCGGCATCCCCTATTTCGCGCAGGGCGAGCGGCTGGATATCGGCGGGCTTTCCATCGTCGGGCTGACCGACCTCGATTCCAGCGGCCCGCCCTATAGCGGGCTCATCACGCCCGAGCTTCTCGACCGGCTGGTCGTCGGCGACGCGACGCGGCCCGTCGTCGCCTTCGCCCATTGGGGCCGCGAATATGAAACCGAGCCCTCGCCGCGCGAACGAGAACTGGCGGAGGAGATGCGGCTGCGCGGCGCGGCCGTCATCGCCGGCGCGCACCCGCACGTCGCCGACGGCCGCCTTGTCTCATTGGGCGGCGGCGAGGCGATCATGGCCTATTCGCTGGGCAATTTCCTGTTCGACCAGCCGGCGGCCAGTGCCTCCGGCACGCTGCTCGAATTGCGCGTCTTCAGGCAGGGGACGGTGGCGGCGCGGCTGATCGAGCTGCCGAACCTCTTCGACCTCGCGAAGCCCGCGCCGCGCTGAGCAGGGCTCTCACTCCGGCGGAACGAAGATCGAATCGTCGAGATAGCAATTGTCCGGCTCCGGCGCGTAGAAGGTCTGCCCGCGCGGCCGCACGTGGTAGTAATGCACCGGCTTGCTCTGGCGCATGCTGCCGTCGGCGAAGGTAGCGACCGCACTGAAGCGGTGGATCGAATTCTCCCCGGCATAGACCTTGAGCCGCGCCGTCAGGTCTGAGACGTTGCGGTTGCCGCGCAGCGCGAGGTCGACCGTGTAGTCCTGATCGTCCGACGGCAGGCGCACCTCCTGATAGCGCAGCGCCGCGGGCGGATCGCCCCAGCCGGCGCCATGCTCGGCCACCATGACCTCGGTCTCGATGGCCGCGAGCTGGAGCTCGGCCTCGACCGGCTCGGTCATCTCGTAGCTGTTGCCGCGGTCGTCGGACCAGGAATAGGTGAACTCGCCGCGATAGCCGACGCCGACGACGTGGCCCCCGTAAAGCAGCGGCTCGATCTCGCCAAAATCGAGCGTGTCGAGCACCCGCTGCCGGCATTGCGGCAGGTCCTGCTCGGAGGCGCAGGTGAAGCGCGCCCGCTCCAGCGCCGTCGTGTCGACGCCGGCCTGATCGAGGACGGAGCGCAGCGAAACCTCGAGTCCGTCATCGAAATCGTCGACCGCGACATCGAAGCGGCGCGATCCCTCGCCCGGATCGCTCGGGTTGTAGAACTGGAGCGAAAGCCGCCCGTCGCGGGCCGGGCCCCAGCCATTGTTAATGAAGGAGAAGGTGGGGCGGAAACCGGTGCAGCCGCGATGCTCGAAGATCGACAAGAACGGCTTGCGATAGACCTGGCTGTCCTCGAAGCGAAGCTGGAACGCCTCGACCCGGACGCGGGAATTGTCGGTCGTCCTCATGGCGACCTCGAGGAAGGACGGCGCCTCCTCCCAGTCGACGAAGCCGAATGCGGCGCCGTAGCTGTCGGACGAGATCGACGCCTTGCCGAGCCACGCATCGGTCATGCCGGCGTTTTCCGGGTAGATCTCGATATGGTCGTCATAGACCTCGTGGGCATAGTGCATGTCGGCCTGCCGCGTCATGCGCTGGTCGACCGACACGGAAAGCTCGACCTTGCCGGCGTCGCCGCCGCCCGATTGCGCGCGCAGCAGCCCGCCGATCATGGCGTCGGCCATCGCGTCGGGCCGCTGGCCGGAGATTTCCACGCCGCCGCGCCAGCGCGAGGCATAGGTCGTGCCGCCGGGCAGGCGGACGGTGGCCTCGCCGTCGCGCAGGCCGGCGCGGAACGCGCCGCGATAGATCGAGCCGTCCGGGCGCGTCTGCCGGCCCTCGCCCTCGGCGCGGCCGTCGACGAAGCGCGCCTCGGTGCGGGTGCCGTCGGCCTCGAGCAGCACGCCCGCGCCGTGGAGCCGGCCGGCGGCCCACTCGCCCTCCAGCACCTCGCCGCTGCGCTTCTCCAGCCGGCCCTTGCCGTGCGGCCGGCCGGCGACGAGGTCGCCGACATAGGTGGAATGGATCGTGCGGCGGTCGTAGGAGGCGGAGCCGCGCACCCGCCACACCAGCTTGCCGCGCCCGGTGATCGCGCCCTCGCCGGCGGCGGGGTCGAAGCCGGAGCCGGGCTCCGGCTCGAAGACGAATTCGAGCGCGTCGACCGGGTCGGCGCTCCATGCGCGCAACTGCACCCGCGCGACCGTGCCGGAGGCGGCGTCGTGGATCACCTGCACGCGTTGCGCCCATGCGCCGGCGTCGCCCTGCGCCGCGGCCGGCGCGACGACGACGACCAGCCCCGCCAGCGCGCCGGCAAGCGCCGTCGCCACCAGCCCGCACCGCGACCGAGATGCAACCATAGGATTTCGCAGCTCCCGCCTTCCCCTGAGGAAAGGAAGCCTAGAACGGAGCGCCGTGGCGCGCAACAGGCACACCCCGATGTACGAAGCCCGCGGCTGTTGCAGCCGCGGGCTTCGGGAGCGTCATGGGCCTTGCGGCCGAAGAAGAGGCCGCGCCTTACTTCGCGAGGCCCTTGACCCAGTTGAAATAGGTCTGGTTCAGGCGCACCGCCGTGTTGGCGTTGGGGCTCTCGGCGACGTTGACGCCGAGGATGGTGCGCTGCTGGCTCTGCGGGTCGTACTTGTAGACCGAGCCGCCGCTGGTGCCGGCATAGGTGTCGCAGTGATACTGGAAATACTGCTCCTGCACCGCCTGGGCGGACACGTCGCAATTGGCGCGCCACATCGTGCCGGCCGGCTTGTCGCCCGGATAGCCGATGATGTTGGCGTGGAAGTCGCCGAGCTGCGGATCGTGCGAGTAGCCGAGCCAGCCGAGATGGTCGCCGATCGGCTGCTGGAGGATGACCACCGCGATGTCCCACGGCACGACCGAGCCGTAATAGCCCTGGTAGTTGGTGATGTAGCCCTCGAAGATGTAGGCCGTCTCATAGTCCCACACGCCGAAGGGGGCGTTGTCCATCGAGGTCAGGCCGGGCGCGAACATGAAGTTGTCGTACCAGCCCTCGGCATGGTCGTAGAGGCAGTGCGCGGCGGTGAGCAGCGTGCGCGGCCCGATCAGCGTCGCGGAGCAGTTGGAGAAGCCTTCCTTGGTCTGGGCCTGGAGCAGGCCGAAGACGCGGAACGGATAGCTCGACGAATCGGTGACCTGCACGCGGTCGTCGTCGCCGAAGACCTGCCGGTCGCCCGATTCGGCGAAGGCCGGGTCGGCGTTGGGGTTGAACGCGCCGTCGAGCGAACGCAGCACGTCCTCGCTCGGCGCCTCGCGCTTCTCCTCGCCGCCGCGCGAGCGGCTGACGGTGCCGTAGCTCTGCTTCAGCTTCTCGGGGTCGAGATCGAGGTCGCGGCCGATCTCGTCGAGGTCGACCTTCGGCGGGGTGACGGCGACGCCGCGGTCGGAAAGCTCGGGGCCGCCCGGCACCGCGCGCGGGGTTTCGCCGCTGCCCTCGGAGCTGGTCTGGGCAAGGGCCGCGCCCGACCACATCGAAGCGGCGAGGGCGACGGACATAAGCAGTTTCGTAGTCGTGGGTTTCATTTCAGAAACTCTCCCAAAGTTAAGCAAGCAGCGGGAACCAATCCGCAAAAGATGTCGAGATCATGTCGCCGCGCGAACCGGCAATTTTCCGCGCCGGCGACCCCGCCGTCGGCGCCCACCCCGCCGACAGGCGGCACAAGCCTCGCACATCGCCGCAAATATTCCAATATTCACAACGACAAATAGCTTCCGTACCGTCATTCCAAGGGGTTAGATGGCGGGCACCTTGCTTTGCGGCCGTGGAGCCGCGGATCGTCACGTCTCAGGAGGACGCCTTGAAGACATTCGCAAGACTGAGCACTCTCGCCGCATATTCGTTTATGGCGGGGGCGCTGACGGCCGGCACGATGATGACCGGCACATCGGCATTCGCCGGCGCAAGCCCGCTGAAGGACGGCGCCGACGCGCCGCGCGCAGGGACCTCGCCCATCGCCCGCGTCCCGGCCGCCCGCACAAAGGCTGCCGAGGATGGCGACGATCGCGTCTTCGGCGGCCGCGAGGCGGCGAAGGGCGCTTATCCGTTCCAGGTGGCGCTGCTCGCCTCGAACGCGCTCGACGAGAGCCCGCAATCGCAGTTCAACGCCCAGTTCTGCGGCGGCAGCCTGATCGCGCCCGGCTGGGTGCTGACGGCGGCGCACTGCCTCGTCGATTCCGGGGCGCCGATCCCGGCGGGCGTCGTCACCGCGCTGGTCGGCGCGACCTCGCTCGACGAGGGCAAGCGCCATGCGGTGGCGGAGGTGATCGTCCATCCCGGCTACAGCGAATCGACGCTCGACAACGACATCGGCCTGCTGCGCCTCGCCGAGGACTCCGACGCGCCGCTCATCGCCCTGACCGACACCGACAGCGAGGAGGGCAGCGCCACCGTCATCGGCTGGGGGCGGATGGAGACCGGCTACTTCCCGTCCACGCTGATGGAGGCCGAGATCGAGCTGACCACCAACGCCGCCTGCAATGCAGGCATGAAGGAGATCTACGCCCGCGACCTCGGCATGATCCTCCAGGCCTATGCCCCGCGCCTGCGCTATTCGGTCGCCGCGGTCTCGGACGCGACGAAGGAGATCGTGGCGTCGATGAGCGACCCGCTGACCGGCAACATGCTGTGCGCCGGCACAACCGATGGCGTGCGCGACGCCTGCAACGGCGACAGCGGCGGCCCGCTCTTCGCCGTTGAGGACGGCAAGCCGGTGCAGGTCGGCGTCGTCAGTTGGGGCGAAGGCCCGATGGACGCCGAGGCCGCCTGCGGCCACGCCAACGCCTACGGCGTCTACACAAGGCTCGCCAACTATCGCGACTGGATCGCGGAGAAGATGGCGAACTGAACCGGAAACGGATCGCGAAAGGCCGTCCCGCTCCGGGGCGGCCTTTTCGTTTGTGCCGCTATTCGCCTTCCGACGAGCCCCAGGGGCCGTGATGCAGCCCCTCGGCGTCGACGCGCTCGAAGCCGTGGGCGCCGAAATAGTCGCGCTGGCCCTGGATCAGGTTGGCGGTGCCGCGCGCCTGGCGGAAAAGATCGAAATAGCCGAGCGCGGCCGACAGCGCCGGCACCGGCAGGCCGGCAAGCGCGGCGCGGGCGACGACGCGGCGCAGCGAGGCATGCGACTCGCCCATCATGGCGACGAAATCGCGCGTCAGCAAAAGATGCTCGGCATCGGGGTCGTCGTCATAGGCGCGGGCGAGCCGGTCGAGGAACTGCGAGCGGATGATGCAGCCGGCGCGCCAGATGCGGGCGATGGTGGCCATCGGCAGGTCCCAGCGGAACTCGCAGGAGGCTTCCTCCATCACCGCGAAGCCTTGCGCATAGGCCGCGACCTTGCCGGCGAACAGACCGAGCTCGAGATCCTCGAGAAAGGCGGCGTCGGGCTTCTCGGCCGACGGCGCGGCGCGGCCGCCATAGGCGGCAGCCGCCCGGGCGCGCATCGCCTTCTCGGCGGAAAGGCTGCGCGCGGCGACCGCCGCCTCGATGGCGGTGGCCGGCACGCCCATCATCTGCGCCTCGATCACCGCCCAGCGGCCGGTTCCCTTCTGCCCGGCGCGGTCGAGGATCATGTCGACCAGCGGCCGGCCGCTCGCGGGGTCCGCGGTGGCGAGCACCTCGGCGGTGATCTCGACCAGATAGGAGTTGAGCCGCCCGCCGTTCCAGCGACCGAAAATCTCGCCGATCTCGCCCGCCGCCATGCCGAAGCCGTCGCGCAGGACGCCGTAGATCTCGGCGATCATCTGCATGTCGGCATATTCGATGCCGTTGTGGATGGTCTTGACGAAATGGCCGGCCCCGCCCTCGCCCAGCCAGGCGGCGCACGGCTCGCCCTGATAGCGGGCGGCGATGGCGGTCAGGATCGGCTCGACGCGGGCATAGGCCTCGCGGCAGCCGCCGACCATGATGGAGGGACCGTGCCGCGCGCCGAACGCGCCGCCCGAGACGCCCATGCCGATGAAGGTGATGCCGGAGCCTTCGAGGTCGTCGAAGCGGCGCATCGTGTCGCGGAAATTGGCGTTGCCGCCGTCGATGATGATGTCGCCCTCGGACAGGAACTCGCGCAGGCCGCGGATCTGCTCGTCGACCGCCTTGCCGGCCTGCACCATAAGGATGATCGGCCGCGGCGGCCTGATCTGGGCGGCGAGTTCCTTCAGTGAGGTGCAGGGAACGATGTTGCCGCGTAGCTCGCCGGCATTCTCGAAGAACTCCCCCGTGCGCGCGGAGGTCCGGTTGTAGACGGCTACCGGATAACCCTTCTCGGCTATGTTGAGGGCAAGACCCGAACCCATGACGCCGAGACCGATCAGTCCGATTTCCGCTTTGGCCATGATTGCTCCCGGTTGAGGTGGCTTCCGGCAAGAACAATTATGATGAACAGGCACCGGAGCCAAGACAAGCGCCTGCCATGCATGGCTGCCATACCCGATGCAGTGCACAAAAATTTGCTCGCAACAGCGAAGACGGCAGATGAACCGGCAATGGAGACGGCTTACTGCTTGCGCAGCCTGCGGCCGTAAAGCTCCAGCCGGTGATGGACGATCTCGTAGCCGAGCGAGCGGGCGATCTCCTGCTGGAGCTGCTCGATGCGGTCGGACTGGAACTCGACCACGTCGCCGGTGTCGATGTCGATCAGATGATCGTGATGCTCGCCCGCCGCCGGCTCGAAGCGCGAGGGTCCGCCCTCGAAGGCGTGGCGGTGGATCGCGCCGATGCCTTCCAGCAGCTTCATGGTGCGATAGACGGTCGACAGCGAGATGCCCCGGTCGACCTCGACCGCGCGGCGGAAGATTTCCATGGCGTCGGGGTGGTCGCCCGCATCGGCGAGGATGCCGAGGATGATGCGGCGCGGGCGGGTGATGCGCACGCCGGCCCGGCGCAGGGCGGTCTCGTAGTCTGGGTCGGGATTCGCGGTCTCGCTCATGGCCGGACTATGCGTCAGGAGCGCCGGCGATGCAAAGCGCGACGGCGGACGCCGTGCCGCCCCGGCAGGCTTTCCCGGACCGCCCCGGCTCTCGCGAGCGCAGCCATTTGCGCCAACGGGCAGATGCCCGCAACATCTTTCTAATTGCAAACGATTTGCAATTGCATTGACGAAACGCGAAAGGCAAGCTATGTAAGGCTGGCAACCAGACCTTCCGATCCCTCGACGCAGCCGGATACCATGTCTCTCAGAAGCCTCATCGCCGCCGCCCTCCTCGGCCTCGCCGCCCTCCCCGCCTCCGCCGCCGGGGATGACGGGTTCAAGGTCGTCACCACCTTCACCGTCATCGCCGACATCGCCCAGAACGTCGCCGGCGAGGCCGCCACCGTCGAATCGATCACCCGGCCCGACGCCGAGATCCACAACTACCAGCCGACGCCGGGCGACATACTCAAAGCGCAGGATGCCGACCTGATCCTGTGGAACGGGCTGAACCTCGAGCAATGGTTCGAGCGCTTCTTCCGCAATCTGAAGGACGTGCCGAGCGCGGTGGTCAGCGAGGGCGTCGAGCCGCTGGGCATCCGCGAAGGGCCGTATACAGGCAAGCCCAACCCCCATGCCTGGATGTCGCCGTCGGACGTGCTCGTCTATGTCGAGAACATCCGCGCCGCCCTTTCCGCGCACGATCCCGACAATGCCGAGACCTACGCGGCGAACGCGAAGGCCTACGCCGCCGAGATCGAGGCCGTGGCCGGGCCGATCCGCGAGAAGCTCGCGGGGATCCCCGAGGAGAAGCGCTGGCTCGTCACCAGCGAAGGCGCGTTTTCCTATCTTGCGCGCGACTTCGGCTTGAAGGAACTTTACCTCTGGCCGATCAATGCCGACAGCCAGGGCACGCCCCAGCAAATCAGGAAGGTCATAGACGCGGTGCGCGAGCACTCCATCCCCGCAATCTTCAGCGAAAGCACGGTTTCGCCCGACCCGGCCATGCAGGTGGCGCGCGAGACCGGCGCGCAGTATGGCGGCGTGCTCTACGTCGACTCGCTGTCCGGCCCCGACGGTCCGGTGCCGACCTATCTCGACCTCCTGAAGGTCACGGCCGAGACCATCGCCGAGGGTCTTACGCGATGAGAAACGCAACGGGGAAACCGCATTCCCCTGCGGCCGGCGCGACAAGCGCCGGCCTCGCCGTTTCCGGCGTGTCCGTCACCTACCCCAACGGCCACACGGCGCTGCGCGACGCCTCGTTCTCGATCCCGCGCGGCACCATCGCCGCGCTCGTCGGCATCAACGGCTCCGGCAAGTCCACCCTGTTCAAGGCGATCATGGGCTTCGTGCCGCTCAGCGCCGGCTCGGTCTCGATCATGGGCGAGCCGGCCGGCCGGGCGCTGAAGCGCAACGCGGTCGCCTACGTGCCGCAAGCCGAGGACGTCGACTGGAGCTTTCCCATCCTCGTCGAGGATGTCGTCATGATGGGCCGCTACGGCCACATGAACTTCCTGCGCATGCCGAAGGCGAGCGACCGCGAGAAGGTCACTGACGCGCTGGAGCGCGTCGGCATGGCCGATTTCCGCAAGCGCCAGATCGGCGAGCTTTCCGGCGGGCAGAAGAAGCGCGTCTTCCTTGCCCGGGCGCTGGCGCAGGAGGGCGAGGTGATCCTGCTCGACGAGCCGTTCACCGGCGTCGACGTGACGACCGAGGAAGCGATCATCGCGCTCCTGAAGACCCTGCGCGACGAGGGCCGCGTCATGCTGGTCTCCACCCACAATCTCGGCTCCGTGCCGGAATTCTGCGACCGCGCCGTGCTGATCAAGGGCACGGTGCTGGCGCACGGCCTGACGCACGACGTGTTCAACCGCGCCAATCTGGAACGGGCGTTCGGCGGCACGCTGCGCCATTTCGTCCTCGGCGGGCCGGACCTGCACGATGACGAGGACGGGCGCGCCATCACCGTCCTTTCCGACGACGAGCGGCCCTTCGTGCTCTATGGCGACCAGGCGCACTCCACCGCCGGGCCGGCCGCGCCGACCGGCGAAGCGACGGGAAAGGGCGAGGGATGAGCGTCCTTCTCGAGCCCTTCGCCTATGGCTACATGGTCAACGCCATGTGGGTGTCGGCGCTGGTCGGCGCGGTCTGTGCCTTCCTGTCAGCCTATCTGATGCTGAAAGGCTGGTCGCTGATCGGCGATGCGCTGTCGCACGCCATCGTGCCGGGCGTCGCCGGGGCCTACATGCTCGGCCTGCCCTTCGCCTTCGGCGCGTTCTTCTCCGGCGGGCTGGCGGCGGCGGCGATGCTGTTCCTCAGCAGCAAGACCAGGCTGAAGGAGGACGCCGTCATCGGCCTCATCTTCACCTCCTTCTTCGGCCTCGGCCTGTTCATGGTCTCGCTGTCGCCGACCTCGGTCAACATCCAGACCATCGTGCTCGGCAACATCCTCGCCGTGACCCCGGCCGACACGGCTCAACTCGTCATCATCGCCGGCGTGTCGCTGGTGATCCTCACCGCCAAGTGGAAGGACTTCATGGCCGTCTTCTTCGACGAGGCGCATGCCCGCTCGATCGGCCTGAAGCCCGGCCTGCTGCGCGTCGTCTTCTTCACGCTGCTGTCGGCCTCGACGGTGGCGGCGTTGCAGACGGTGGGCGCGTTCCTCGTCATCGCCATGGTGGTGACGCCGGGCGCGACCGCCTATCTCCTGACCGACCGCTTCGGCCGGCTGATCGCGATCAGCGTCCTGATCGGCACGCTGACCAGCTTCACCGGCGCCTATGCCAGCTATTTCATCGACGGCGCGACCGGCGGCATCATCGTCGTCCTGCAGACGCTGATCTTCCTCGCCGCCTTCTTCCTCGCGCCCCGGCACGGGCTGCTCGCGGCGCGGCGCAAGGCGCGCGCGGGGCTCAGCGTAAAGGCATGACGATGATCGATACGCTGCTCTTGCCGTTCCAGTTCCCGTTCATGCAGCAGGCGTTCCTCGCCGCGCTGCTGGTGGCGCTGCCGATGGGGCTGATCTCGTCATTCCTCGTGCTCAAGGGCTGGTCGCTGATGGGCGACGCCATCAGCCACGCGGTGCTGCCCGGCGTGATCCTCGCCTACGCCGCCGGCCTGCCGCTGGCGGCCGGGGCCTTCGCCGCCGGCATGACCTGCGCGCTGGCGACCGGCTATCTCAAGGAGAACAGCCGCGTGAAGGAGGACACGGTTATGGGTGTCGTCTTCTCCGGCATGTTCGGCCTCGGCATCGTCCTCTATTCCTTCATCGAGACCGAGCTGCACCTCGACCACATCCTGTTCGGCGACATACTCGGCCTGACATGGGCCGACGTCGCGGAGACGGGGCTGATCGCGCTCGTCGTCGTCGGGTTCGTCGGCCTCTTCAAGCGCGACCTCCTGGCCATCGCCTTCGACGCCGCCCATGCGCGCGCCATCGGCCTTCCGGTGCGCTTCTACCATTACGGGCTCCTGGCAGTGCTGTCGCTTTCCATCGTCGGCGCGCTGAAGGCGGCCGGCATCATCCTCGCGGTCGCGATGCTGATCGCGCCCGGCGCGACCGCCTTCCTCATCACCCGCCGCTTCGAGGCGATGCTGGCGGCGGCGATGACGATCGCCAGCGCCTGCTCGTTCCTCGGCGTCTACCTGTCGTTCTTCATCGACAGCGCCCCGGCCCCGACCATCGTCGTCTTGATGACGGCCGTGTTCATCGCCGCCTTCACCCGCTCGCGGCTTCAGGCCGCGGCGGCGGCCAGAGCCTGAACCAGCGTTAGGTCCGCGCCGGGATGGTGAGGCCCTTTACGCTCGCGGGGCGGGCGAGGCAGCGGTCGAGCCAGGCGGCGACCGCGGGGAAACCGTCATAGCCGACGAGATCGCCCGCCTCGTAGAAGTCGCGCAGCGTGCGCACCCACGGGAAGATGGCGATGTCGGCGATGGTGTAGTCCTCGCCCATCATCCACGTCCGGCCCGAAAGGCGGCCTTCCAGCACGCCGAGCAGGCGCTTCGATTCGCCGGCATAGCGTTCGAGCGGACGCTTGTCCTCGATCTCGCGGCCGGCGAACTTGTGGAAGAAGCCGAGCTGGCCGAACATCGGGCCGATGGCCGCCATCTGGAAGAACACCCACTGGATGGTCTCGTAGCGGCGCGCCGGATCGGCGGGCATGAGCTTGCCGGTCTTCTCGGCAAGATAGACGAGGATCGCGCCCGATTCGAACAGCGCCAGCGGCTTGCCGCCCGGCCCGTCGGGATCGAGGATCGCCGGGATCTTGCCGTTGGGGTTGAGCGACAGGAACGGCCCGGTCCAGGTCTCGTTCCTGGTGATGTCGACGAGGTGCGCCTCGTAGGGCAGGCCGAGCTCCTCGAGCGCGATGGCGACCTTGACGCCGTTCGGCGTCGCGAAGGAATAGAGCTGGAGCTTTTCCGGCTCCTTCGCCGGCCAGCGCGTGGTGATGGCAAAGCTCGAAAGATTGGTCATGGGAAGAAGCCTCGTTTCGGGAAGGCGCCACCTCGCGGTGCGGCGGCGCGGAATCGGACGGGACAGAGATAGGCCCGCCGCCGCGCTGCGCGCAAGACATGGGAAGCGAACGCTGCGTAAACGGGTGGTGTCCGCCCCCGCCTTTTCCTGCCACTCAGCGGCGGTAGGCCTTGACCGCGACCGTGGCGTTGGTGCCGCCGAAGGCGAAGGAATTGCTGATCGCGGCGCGCACCTCGCGCTCGCGGGCGACGTTGGGGGTGACATCGAGGTCGCAGTCCGGGTCCGGGGTCGTGTAGTTCGCCGTCGGCGGCACGAGGCCGTCGGTCACGGCCTTGACGCAGGCGATCATCTCCAGCGCCGCGGTCGCGCCGAGGCAATGGCCGTGCATCGACTTGGTCGAGGAGACGGAAAGGCGGTCAGCCACCTCGCCGAAGGCGCGGCGGATGGCCTGTGTCTCGATCTGGTCGTTCATCTTCGTGCCGGTGCCGTGGGCGTTGACATAGTCGACGTCCTCAGGCGCGAGGCCTGCATCGGCGAGGCAGTTCGCCATCGCCGCCGTCGGCCCCTCGATGGTGGGGGCGACGATGTCGGTGGCGTCAGCCGACATGCCGCAGCCGGCATATTCGGCGAGGATCGGCGCGCCGCGCGCCAGCGCGTGCTCCAGCCGCTCCAGCACGATGACGCCGGCGCCCTCGCCGATCACCAGCCCGTCACGGTCGGCCGAGAACGGGCGGCAGGTCTGCCGGGCGAGGACGCGCATCGCCTCCCAGCCCTTGAGCACGCCCCAGATGATCGGCGCCTCGGTGCCGCCCGCCAGCATGACATCGGCGCGGCCGAGCACGATCTGGTCGGCGGCGGAGACGATCGAATGGTTGCCGCTCGAACAGGCGGAGCTGACGGCGAAGACCGGGCCGCGCAGGCCGAGATCCATGCTGACCTGCCCGGCGGGCGCGGCGGTCATGCCGCGCGGGATGGAGAAGATGTTGGCCCGCGGCCGCCCTTCGAGCAGGATGCCGCGATAATTGTCCTCGATCGTCTCCCAGCCGCAGACGCCGGTGCCGATCACCGCGCCGGCGCGCGTCGAGGCCTTTTCGTCGAGGGCGAGCCCGGCCTGCGCCGCCGCCTCGCGCCCGGCGATCACGGCGAGCAGGCTGAAGCGGTCCATCGTCACCAGCCGCTTGTGCTCGATGCCGTGGTCGGGCAGTTGCGCGATCTCGGCCCCGCAGGAGACCTTGAGCTCGTGCAGCGGCGTCGTGGTGATGGGGCCGATGCCGGGGCGGCCGGCGCGCATCGCCTGCCAGATCGCGGGCACGTCGGTCCCGAGCGAGCAGATGCCGCCGAGCCCGGTGATGACAATGCGCGGACGCGTCATGTCAGGCCTTGGTCTCGACCAGTCCGCGCACCGCGTCGACGATGTCGCCAACATTGGTCAGGTTCGCCCAGGCGTCGACGGTGTTCATCTCGATCTCGATGCCGAACTCGTCCTCCAGCTCGAAGACGATCTCGGTCAGCTCGAGCGAATGGATGCCCAACTCGCTCAATTCGGTTTCGAGCGTGATCGCGCCGGTTTCGGGAGCAGCGTGAGCCTTGATCTTGCCGAGGATGGTTGTCGCCAGTTCATCGCTCATTCGTCCGTCCTTTTGTGAAACCTCGCCAGGGCGCGCTCGGCCGAACGCCAGCTATAGAAGCGCAATCGCGGCCGTGCAACAACCCCGCGCCATATTCGCCGCCCGCACCATGCGGCATGCGAGACTCCACTTTCCGGCGCATTCGGCTAGTCTGCCCGGTGATGAGTCGGGGGAGGCATCGTCATGTATCTCGCAGTCGGATCGCCGGGGTCGCGCCTCATACGCGTCACCTGGATGCTGGAGGAGCTGGGTCAGCCGTATCGCATCCTCAAGGCGGCGCGCGACAGCGAAGAGATGCGGCGCTATCACCCCTCCGGAAAGGGGCCGGTGCTGGTCGACGACGGCATGACCGTCACCGACTCCGCCGCGATCTGCGCCTATCTCGCCGACAAGCATCCGGAAAAGGAGATGGGGCCGAAGACGCCGGCCGAGCGCGCCCATCTCAACGCCTGGCTGTTCTTCGCCCAGTCGGAGCTGGAAGCACCGCTGTGGAACCGCCAGAAGCACGCCTCGATGCTGCCCGAGATCGAGCGGGTCGACGTCGGCCCGTGGACGACGGCCGAGTTCAACCGCGAGATCAACGCGCTGGAGGCGCGGCTGGGCGAATCGAGCTTCGCCATGGGCAACCGCTTCACCGCCGCCGACGTCATTCTCGGCCATTGCGGGCAATGGGCGCGGGATTCGCAGTTCACGATCACCTCGGACCGGGTGAACGCCTATTTCAACCGCGTCCTCGCCCGCCCGGCGCTGGCCCGCGCCAGGGCGCGGGAAGCGGCGGCCGAATAGGCACTCAATCGACGCCCCTCAATCGACGAACGCACGCTCGACGACGAACTCGGCCGGCGCGGCGTTGGAGCCTTCCTTCAGCCCCGCCTTCTCGACCAGCGCCTTGACGTCGCGGATCATGTCCATCGAGCCGCAGATCATCACCCGGTCGATGGCGGGATCGAAGGGCGGCATGCCGAGGTCCTCGAACAGCTTGCCGCTCTCGATCAGCGCCGTGATGCGGCCGGTGCGCACATAGGGCTCGCGCGTCGCCGTAGCGTAATGGAAGAAGCGGCCCTCGACCAGCTCGCCGATCAGCGGGTCCTCGACGAGGTTCCTCGCCAGCTCCTCGCCATAGGTCAGTTCGGCGACCTCGCGGCAGGTGTGGGTGAGGACCACCTCATCGAACTTCTCGTAGGTCTCGGGGTCGCGCATCAGGCTGGCGAAGGGCGCGATGCCGGTGCCGGTCGAGATCATCCACAGCCGCTTGCCCGGCGTCAGCGCGTCGAGCACCAGCGTGCCGGTCGACTTCTGGCGCATCAGCACCGTGTCGCCGGGCTTGATCTTCTGGAGATGCTGGGTCAGCGGGCCGTCCGGCACCTTGATCGAGAAGAACTCCAGCTCCTCGTCCCAGGACGGGCTGGCGATGGAATAGGCGCGGAACACCGGCTTCATCGCATTGGGCAGGCCGATCATGACGAACTCGCCCGAGCGGAAGCGGAAGCTCTGCGGCCGGGTGATGCGGAACGAGAACAGATAGTCGGTGTAGTGGCGAACCGAGATCACCTTCTGCGCATGGACCCCGGCGGGGATCGGAAATTCGAGAGCGGCGGCGGCGTCCGTCTCCTGGCGCGCGGCTTGTGTCATTCCTGGCATCCTGTCTGTTGATGGCTGGCCGGAGAGGTGTCGCTGCGGGACATGAACAACTGCTGTAATACGCGCTTTCGATTAATATGGGAAAATTTGTTGCGTCAAGGCAGTGGCATAGGGCCGCATGGCCTGTATTGAGATGCCCGGGCATCGACAAGTCGCGGGACGGCCCGGCCCGCCGCACGGGAGAAGAAGATGAGCGCGAAAGCCCTGATCGTCGTCGACATCCAGAACGATTTCTGCCCCGGCGGGGCGCTGGCGGTGGCCGGCGGCGACGAGATCGTGCCGCTGGTCAACGCCCTGATCGGCGCGTTCGACCATGTGGTGCTGACGCAGGACTGGCACCCGGCCGGCCATTCGAGCTTCGCCTCCACCCATCCCGGCCGCCAGCCCTTCGAGACGATCGACATGCCCTACGGCCCGCAGACGCTGTGGCCCGACCATTGCGTGCAGGGGACGCGCGGCGCGGACTTCCACCCCCGCCTTGACTGGACGAAGGCGCAACTGGTCATCCGCAAGGGCTTTCGCCCCGCGATCGATTCCTATTCGGCCTTCTTCGAGAACGACCACACGCCGACCGGCCTTGCCGGCTACCTGAAGGAGCGCGGCATCTCGGATCTGACCTTCGTCGGGCTGGCCACCGATTACTGCGTCGCCTATTCGGCGCTCGACGCGGTGCGGCACGGCTTTTCCGCGACGGTCGAGATGAGCGCCTGCCGCGCCATCGACCTCAGCGGCTCACTCGACGAGATGACGCGCAGGATGGCCGGGGCGGGCGTCACGCTCGCCTGATCGCCGCTCACGCCACCGGGGCGGCCGCGGCGGCCGGCTCGATCTCGACCAGCGGCGCCGGGATCGAGGTCGTCTTTTCCGGCGACTTGCAGATGTCGGCGATGACGCAGGCCGGGCAATCGGGCTTGCGCGCCTTGCAGACATAGCGGCCGTGCAGGATCAGCCAGTGGTGGGCGTGGCGCATGTAATGGGGCGGGATTACCCGCACCAGTGCCGCCTCGACCTGCTCGGGCGTCTTGCCGGGGGCGAGGCCGATGCGGTTGCCGATGCGGAAGATATGGGTGTCGACCGCCATGGTCGGCTCGCCGAAGAAGATGTTGAGCACCACATTGGCGGTCTTGCGGCCGACGCCAGGCAGCGCGGTCAGCGCCTCGCGCGTGCCGGGCACCGCGCCGGCATGATCGCGGATCAGCGCCTCGGAAAGCGTGATCACGTTCTTCGCCTTGTTGCGCCACAGGCCGATGGTGCGGATATAGCCGCCCACCTTCTCCTCGCCCAGCGCCAGCATCTTCTGCGGCGTGTCGGCGACGGCGAAGAGCGGCCCGGTCGCCTTGTTGACGCCGACATCGGTCGCCTGCGCCGACAGGACCACCGCCACCAGAAGGGTGAAGGCGTTGATATAGTCGAGCTCGCCCTTCGGCGCGGGCCGCTGGACCGAGAAGCGGCGGAAGATCTCCTCGATCTCGGCCGGGGTGTAGAGGGTGAGCGGCGGCCGCTTTGCGCTCGGCCGAGGCTTCGCCAGCGCATTGGGGCGCACGGTGCGGCCTTCCGTGCCGGCAGGAGCCGTCTTGGCGGCGATTTTGTCCTTGGGGTTTCGCATGGCTTCTCTATACTCGGCTCCATGGCCGAGATGAAAGCCGCAGACGAACCGTTTTTCCGCGCCCTTCTGGTGCCGTACCGCTCGCTCGGGCGCAAGGGCTTCCTGATCCTGATGGGGCTGTGCGCCGCGGTGTGGCTGACGACCGGGGCGGCGTTCCTGTCGATGGGCGCGTGGCCGGTGTTCGGCTTCTTCGGCCTCGACGTTCTCGCCCTCTACCTCGCCTTCCATTTCAACTACCGCGCCGCGCGGGTGCGAGAGGAGGTGTCGGTGTCGCGCACCGCGCTCGACATCGTCAAGGTCGCGCCCTCGGGCCGGCGGCAGGAGCATCGGTTCAACCCGTTCTGGACACGGTTCGCCATCGCCCGCCACGACGAGATCGGCATCACCGGCATGGCGGTCGAGGGCGAGGGACGCAGGGTGGCCATCGGCTCCTTCCTCAACCCCGACGACCGCGAGAGCTTCGCCACCGCCTTCGGCCGGGCGCTGGCGACGGCGAAGCTGAGATAGGGCGCTCCCGCGCAGGAATCGGGTGGCGAAAGGCGCTTTCCGGCACGATATTGCCGGTCAAGGAGACTTCGCCATGAACATCAACACCCCCACCGCGATCCTCGAACGCGACATCACCCCGACCGGACCGGATTACGAGACCGTGCGCCGGGTGATCGAGAAGATCAGCCTCGACTATCGCGACCAGCCGTCGCTGGAGGAGCTCGCCGCCGATGTCGGCGAGACGCCGACTGCCTTGCAGAAACTGTTCACCCGCTGGGCCGGCCTGTCGCCCAAGGGCTTCCTTCAGGCGGTGACGCTCGACCATGCGCGCCGCCTGCTCGACGAGGGCCTGCCCCTGCTCGAGGCCGCCTTCGAGGTCGGCATGTCGGGGCCGGGGCGGCTGCACGACCTCTTCGTCACCCACGAGGCGATGTCGCCGGGCGACTACAAGAGCCGCGGGGAGGGCCTCGCCATCCGCTACGGCTACCACCCCTCGCCCTTCGGCACCGCGCTGCTGATGATCACCGATCGCGGGCTGGCGGGGCTGGCCTTCTGCGACGCCGGGTCCGAGCGCGAGGCGTTCGGGGACATGGCGAGCCGCTGGCCGAACGCGTCCTATGCCGAGGATCCGGAAGCGACCGCGCCCTATGCCGCGCGCATCTTCGACCCGGCCCGCTGGCGGCCGGACGAGCCGCTGCGCGTGGTGCTGATCGGCACCGACTTCCAGGTCCGGGTGTGGGAGGCGCTCCTGAAGATCCCGATGAACCGGGCGCGCACCTATTCGTCCATCGCCGCCGAGATCGGCAGGCCGGCGGCGAGCCGCGCGGTCGGCGCGGCCATCGGCGCCAACCCCGTCTCGTTCGTGGTGCCGTGCCACCGGGCGCTCGGCAAGACCGGGGCGCTGACCGGCTATCACTGGGGCCTGACGCGCAAGCGCGCCATGCTCGGCTGGGAGGCAGGCCAGGCCGGCGCGGCCTGACCGCGCCGCCCCTCCGAAGGGGTTGCCCGCGGCCGTTTCGATAATCCCGAATGGATATATCTGTGGCGCTTCGGCGTCGTTTCAGCCTTGCCAATCCGCCCTTGATGGGGATTGGATATATACGTATGAATATATCCAATCCTTTCCGCGCCGCATCCCGCGGCGCCATCTCTCAAGGGGGTTTCCCGATGCTGAACCGCAGACGCTTCACCACGCGCATCATCGCGCTCGCCGCCGGCCTCGCCGCGATGCTGGCCGCGCCGCTGCCGGCCGCACTGGCGCAGGACACCGTC
This sequence comes from Alphaproteobacteria bacterium, assembly GCA_037190985.1. Lineage (GTDB taxonomy): Bacteria > Pseudomonadota > Alphaproteobacteria > Rhizobiales > Rhizobiaceae > Aerobium. The sequence continues at coordinate 493,088 of JBBCKE010000030.1, read as the reverse complement.
ACCGTCTTCGCGGCCGCGAGCCTGAAGAACGCGCTCGACAACATCAACGCCGCCTGGAAGGCCGACAGCGGCAAGGAGGCGACGATCTCCTATGCCGGCAGCTCGGCGCTGGCCAAGCAGATCGAGGAAGGCGCGCCGGCCGACGTGTTCATCTCGGCCGACCTCGACTGGATGAACTACCTGTCGGAGAAGAACCTGACGCAGAAGGACACCGAGGTGCAGCTTCTCGGCAACCGCATCGTGCTGATCGCGCCGGCCGATTCCACGGCCGAGATCGAGATCGCGCCCGGCTTCGACCTGGCCGGCACGCTGGGCGACGAGCGCCTGGCCATGGCCAACACCGATTCCGTGCCGGCCGGCAAGTACGGCAAGGCGGCGCTGGAGAAGCTCGGCGTGTGGGACGCGGTCTCAGCCCGGGTGGCGCAGGCCGAGAACGTGCGCGCCGCGCTCGCGCTCGTCGCCGCCGGCGAGGCCCCGCTCGGCATCGTCTACCAGACCGACGCCGCCGCCGATCCCTCGGTCAGGATCGTCGGCACTTTCCCGCAGGATACCCACGAGCCGATCATCTACCCCGCGGCGCTGACCGCCGAGGCGAAGGCCACCGACGCCGCCGCCTTCCTCGACTACCTCAAGACCGATACCGCAAAGGGGCTGTTCGAGGCGCAGGGTTTCACCGTATTGACGGCCAACTGACAACGATAAGGCGGTCGTGGCGGATATGGGGTGGTGGCTGGACCTTAGCCCGAGCGAGTGGGACGCGGTCCGGCTCTCCATCCGGGTCTCGATATGGGCGACGGTGGCGAGCCTGCCGCTCGGCATCGCCGTCGCCTATGTGCTCGCGCGCAAGGAGTTCTGGGGCAAGGCGGCGCTGAACGGCCTCGTCCACCTGCCGCTGATCCTGCCGCCGGTCGTCACCGGCTACCTGCTGCTGCTGACCTTCGGCCGGCGCGGGCCGGTGGGCGCGTTCCTCTACGAGCATTTCGGCATCGTCTTCTCCTTCCGCTGGACGGGCGCGGCGCTCGCCTGCGCGGTGATGGCGTTTCCGCTGATGGTGCGCGCCATCCGCCTTTCCATCGAGGCGGTCGACCGCAGGCTGGAGGCGGCGGCCGGCACGCTGGGGGCGAGCCCGCTGTGGGTGTTCGCCACCGTCACCCTGCCGCTGATCCTGCCCGGCATCATCACCGGCATGATCCTCGCCTTCGCCAAGGCGATGGGCGAGTTCGGCGCGACCATCACCTTCGTCTCCAACATCCCCGGCGAGACGCAGACCCTGCCCTCGGCCATCTACACCTTCACCCAGGTTCCCGGCGGCAATGCCGGGGCGATGCGGCTGACCGCGATCTCCATCGTCATCGCGATGACGGCGCTCGTCGCCTCGGAGGCGCTGGCGCGCCGGGTCGCAGCGAGGCTCGACGTCAAATGACGGTCGAGATCGACGTCGCCCACCGCCTCGGCAAGTTCGAGCTGGAGGCCAGGGTTGAGAGCAACGGGCGGCTGATCGCGCTGTTCGGCCATTCCGGCTCGGGCAAGACCTCGCTCATCAACCTGATCGGCGGCCTCACCCGCCCGGATTCGGGGCGCATCGCCGTCAACGGCCGCGTGCTGGTCGACGTCGAGGCCGGGGTCTTCGTGCCGGCGCACAAGCGGCGCATCGGCTACGTCTTCCAGGACGCGCGGCTGTTCCCGCACATGACCGTGGCGCAGAATCTCAATTACGGGCGCTTCTTCACCCCGGCGGGCGAGCGCTACGCCGATTTCAGCGCCGTGGTCGACCTCCTCGGCATCGGCCACCTGCTCGACCGGCGGCCGGGCCGGCTTTCGGGCGGCGAGAAGCAGCGCGTCGCCATCGGCCGGGCGCTGGTCGCCAGCCCGAAGCTGATCCTGATGGACGAGCCGCTGGCCTCGCTCGACGAGGCGCGCAAGGCCGAGATCATGCCCTATATCGAGGCGCTGCGCGACGAGGCCGACATTCCCATCGTCTATGTCAGCCATTCCATCGCCGAGGTGGCGCGGCTCGCCACCGACATCGTCGCGCTGGCCGAGGGCAAGGTGGCGGCCAGCGGGCCGGCGGCGCGGGTGCTGCCGCTGCTCAACCTGCCCGGCGGCAAGGGAGAGGACGGGGAAAGCGCGCTGATCGAGCTCACGATGGTCGAGCCGGACGACGGCTACGGCCTGTCGCTGATGCGCTCGGCCGGCGGCGGCGAATGGCGCCTGCCCAGAGCCGATGCGCCGGCCGGGACGCGGCTGCGGGTGCGGGTGCGCGCCCGCGACGTGATGCTGGCGCGCGAGCGGCCGCACGGCATCAGCGCGCTCAACGTCCTGAAAGTGCGGATCGCCTCGATCGCGAGCGACGACGGCCCCCAGGTGCTGGTGCGGCTCGACCATGGCGACGACGAGCTGGTGGCCCGCATCACCCGCCGCTCGCTCGACACGCTCGGCCTGGCGCCGGACGCGGAGGTCTTCGCCATCGTCAAGACCGCGACCTTCGACCCGGCGGCGACGGCCGCCGCCCCCGCGAGGCGTTAGCGGCCAAATCTGTAGCCGTGAGGACGCGGTTGCGGCATAACAGGCGGGCAGCCCGTCATACGAGGATGTCCGCCCGTGCCGACCATCACCTTCAAGATCAGGTTCGAGCCCGAGGGCCAGATCGGCCGCGGCAAGGTCGAGCTTCTGGAAGAGATCGCCGCCTTCGGCTCGATCTCGGCCGGCGCGCGGCGGATGAACATGTCCTACAAGCGGGCCTGGGACCTCGTCGAGGAGACGAACCGCATCTTCGGCAAGCCGGTGCTGGACACGAAGAAGGGCGGGCGCAGCGGCGGCGGCGCGCAGCTGACCCCGACCGGCCTCGCCATCGTCGCGCGCTACCGCGCCGTCGAGCGGGCGATCGAAGCGGCCGCCGCCCCGCATATCGAGGCGCTGGCGGCCGAGATCGAGGACAAGTGATGCCGGCGGCCGCCCTCCCTGCTTGAACTCGGAACGGCGACCGACCATATCATGGACAAGTGAAGACGCCTTCGGGGTCCTCACGCCGACAGTCGCTCTTCGAGGACACGCTTCGCATGACCCGCGTCACACCCTTTTCCAGCCCGCTCCTGCTCGGCTTCGACGCCATCGAGAAGACGCTGGAGCGCGTCGCCAAGAACGGCGACGGCTACCCGCCCTACAATATCGAGCGCCTCGCCGGCGGCGAGAGCGGCGACCGCCTGCGGATCACCCTCGCCGTGGCCGGCTTTTGCGAATCCGACCTCGAGGTGACGCTGGAAGACAGCGAGCTCGTAGTGCGCGGCCGCCAGAACGACGACACCGAGCGCCAGTTCCTGCATCGCGGCATCGCCGCGCGCCAGTTCCAGCGCGTCTTCGTCCTTGCCGACGGCATGCGGGTGACGGGAGCCGAGCTGAAGAACGGCCTGCTCGCCATCGACCTCGACCGACCGGAGCCGGACCGGCTGGTACGGAAAATAAACATTTCGGTGAAAGACTGAGTTCCGGCCGCACCGGAACGAGGAAAGCTCTGCTGCGGGCCGGTCTTATGGACGCCCCGCAAAGAAGGAGGCTGACATGACTGACAACGACAAGACCCCTGCCCTGACCCCTGCCGAACTGGCGCATCTCGGAGAAGGCTCGCTCGCCTATCTGCGCGAGATCGACGGCGCAGAGCTGGCCGGCCGGTTCCCCGGCATGCCGCATATCGCGCCCGGCACCAAGCTGTGGGCCGTCTTCGCCGCGGACGGGCGGCCGATCATGCTGACCGACGCGCGCGACGCCGCGCTGGCCGGCGCGATCCAGAACGACCTGACCCCGGTCAGCACGCACTGAAGCAATTCCAGGAAAAGTGTGAAGCACTTTTCCGTCCGGAATTGCGTCAAACAAGGACGGCGGTCCGGGAATCGAAAAGGCGGCCCTGAAGGCCGCCTTTCGGGAATGAGACCGCCGGGCGGCGGCTGACACGAGGCCGGGCGGTTCCACCCGGCCGCGAAGCACGCTCAGGCGATCTGCGACGTCGGCGCCTGCGACAGCAGGGTGTGGATCGCGTCGGCCTCGCGCGTGGCGCGAATCTTGGCCACGGTGTCGGGATCGCGCAGCACGCGGGCGATGCGCGACAGCGCCTTCAGGTGATCCGCGCCGGCGCCCTCGGGCGCCAGCAAGAGGAAGACGAGATCGACCGGCTGGTCGTCGAGCGATTCGAAATCGACCGGGGTTTCCAGCCGCGCGAAGATGCCGGTGATGCGGGAGATGCCGGCGAGCTTGCCGTGGGGGATGGCGATGCCGTTGCCGACCCCGGTCGAGCCAAGCCGCTCGCGCTGGAGAATGGTGTCGAACACCTCGCGCTCCGGCAGGCCGGTGACGGCGGCGGCCTTCTCGGCCAGCAATTGCAGAAGCTGCTTCTTGGAATTCGCCTTCAAGGCCGGCATCACTGCCGAAACCTCGATCAGGTCGTTCAGATCCATTTTCAGGTCATCCTTCCTGCTCTGCCCGTTTGCCGCAACGCAAGCCCCCCCGCCTGCGGTCCGGTCGAGAGCGCGGCGGTCAGCGCGAGGCCGAGTTCGCCGCCGACGAGGTGTCTATCCAGCCGATATTGCCGTCGGCCCGGCGGTAGACGACGTTGACGTGCCCGTTGCCGCCATTGCGGAACACCACCACGGGGCCGTCCTTGGTGTCGAGCTCGATGACCGCGTCGGCCACCGACATGGTCTTCAGCGCAACGGTCGATTCGGCGACGACGGCCGGCGCGTAGTCGATCGGGACCTCCTCGTCCTCGCCGGCGACCGGGGCGACGACGCGATAGTCGAGGTCGATCCACTCGGCCGCGGCCGCGACGGGATGCTCCTTCAGGCGGCGCTTGTAGCGGCGCAGCCGCTTCTCGACGCGCTCTGCGGCGGCGTCGAAGGCAAGCTGCGGGTCCTGCGCTTGGCCGCTCGCCTGGAGCGAGATGCCGGTGTCGAGATGAACGAGGCAGTCGGCGGAGAACCGCGAGCCGTTCTTCTCCACGGTCACGGCCCCGCCATAGCCGCCGTCGAAATATTTATTGACCGCATCCTCGATGCGGCCCTCGATCTTGACGCGGAAGGCGTCGCCAATATCCATGTGCTTACCGGAGATGCGCAGGCTCATGTCGAACTGACCTTTTCTTGTGCTGGTTCTCTCTCGGGATTCCGACTGCTGTCGAGTTTATACCTGTGGTCGGCACACTCAAGGTTTTCGGCGGCTCGGGCGTCGGCTTCCGGCTACGCCACCGGCGCCCACGTCAACGGCGCCACAGCGCGGGAACCCCGTTCCGGCCACCCGGCGCATGCGGCCGCGCTTCTAGTCCGTTTTGCATCGGCTTGTCAACGCAACGGGGCGGAGCGCCGGCCGGCGGGGCCCTTCAGCGCCGCGCGGCGGGGTTTTTCAGCGCCGCGCGGCGGCCATGGCGCGCTTCTCGCGCCGGCGCTGGACCGAGGACGGAATGTCCATGCCTTCCCGGTATTTGGCGACGGTGCGGCGGGCGATGTCGATGCTTCTTTTCCTCAACATATCCACAATCGCGTCGTCGGAGAGCACGTCGTCGGGCTTTTCCGCCTCGATCAGCTCGCGGATCAGGTCGCGCACCGCCGTCGAGGAATGGGCATCACCCCCTTCCGTCGAGGCGATGGCGACCGAGAAGAAGCGCCGCAGCTCGAACGCGCCGCGCGGGGTCATCATGTATTTGTTGGCGGTGACGCGGCTGACCGTCGATTCGTGCATGCCGATCGCCTCGGCCACGTCCTTCAAATTGAGCGGCCGCAGGTGCCTGACGCCATGGACGAGGAAGGCGTCCTGCCGGCGCACGATCTCGCTCGCCACTTTCAGGATGGTGCGGGCGCGCTGGTCGAGGCTGCGCGTCAGCCAGTTGGCGTTCTGCATGCATTCGGCGAGGAACGCCCGGTCGGCCTCGCTCGTCGCGTGCTTCGAGACATGGGCGAAATAGCTCTGGTTGACGAGGACGGCCGGCAGCGCGTCGGGGTTGAGCTCGACCGCCCAGCCGCCGTCGGCGGCGCGGCGCACGATCACATCCGGCACCACCGCATCGGCCGCCGCGACGGTGAAGGCGGTGCCGGGGCGCGGGTCGAGCCGCCGGATCTCGGCGATCATGTCGAGCAGATCCTCGTCGCCAACGCCGCACAGCCGCCGCAACTGGACGAAGTCGCGCCGCGCCACCAGTTCGAGATTGGCGACCATCGCCCGCATCGCCGGGTCGAAGCGATCGCGCGCCCGAAGCTGGAGCGCGAGGCATTCGGCGAGGTCGCGGGCGAAGAGGCCGGGCGGATCGAAGCCCTGGCAGATGGCGAGGACGGCGAGAGCAGCCTCCCGCGTGCAGCCGAGGCGCTGCGCCAGCCCGGCGATGTCGGCCTGGAGATAACCGGAATCGTCGAGCGCGTCGGCCAGCTCCGACGCGATCAGCCGCTCGGTGGGATCGCGGAAGGCGAAGGCGACCTGCTCCGCGACATGGCCGGCGAGCGAGGGCGGCACGGCGGCGAAGGCGTCCATGTCGAAATCGTCCGGCCCACCGGACGCGCCGGACGCCGATTTCCACTGGCCGGCGAGATCCGGGCCGATGCGCTCGGCCGTGCCGGGATCGTCGGGAAAGACGTTCTCCATCGAGGAATCGAGGCGTTCCGACATGGTCTCGGCGCTGATGCCGGCCTCGTCGAACATACGGTCGAGCCGCTCACCGGCCGCCTCGCCAGCGGGCGCAGGCTGCTCCGCAGCCGCCTCGTCGCCTTGCGCCTCCGGTCGCTCCAGAAGCGGGTTCTTCTCGATTTCGTCCTCGATGAAGCGCTCGAGCTCGGCGTGGGTGAACTGCAACAGGCGGATCGACTGCATGAGCTGCGGCGTCATGGTCAGCGATTGCGACTGGCGCAGTTGCAGTTTGGCGCTGAGTGCCATCCGATGTTTCCCCATGCCGCAGTGCGACATGAAACTGGCCCGGCTTTTGCTTGTCAAGCGCCGGCGAACGGTTTCTCGTCCGGGATTGCGGGCGCGCTATAGGCTGAAGGATTCGCCGAGATAGAGCCGGCGCACGTCGGGGTTCTCGACGATCTCGGCCGGAACGCCGTGGGTCAGCACCTGCCCGGCATGGATGATATAGGCGCGCTCGACGAGGCCGAGCGTCTCGCGGACGTTGTGATCGGTGATCAGGACGCCGATGCCGCGCGAGGTCAGGTGGCGCACGAGCTGCTGGATGTCGGAGACCGCGATGGGATCGACGCCGGCGAACGGCTCGTCGAGCAGCATGAAATTCGGGTTCGACGCCAGCGCCCGGGCGATCTCCAGCCGGCGGCGCTCGCCGCCCGACAGCGCGATGGACGGCGACTTGCGCAGATGCGCGATGTGGAACTCCTCCAGGAGCTCGTCCAGCCGGCGCTCGCGCGCCTTGCGGCCCTTCTCGGTCATTTCGAGGATGGCGCGGATGTTGTTCTCGACCGAAAGGCCGCGAAAGATCGACGCCTCCTGCGGCAGGTAGCCGATGCCGAGCCGCGCGCGCCGGTACATCGGCAGCGAGGTGACGTCGTAGCCGTCGATCTCGATGGTGCCCTGGTCGACCGGGACGAGGCCCGTGACCATGTAGAAGCAGGTGGTCTTGCCGGCCCCGTTCGGCCCGAGCAGGCCCACCGCCTCGCCGGCGCGCACGCCGAACGACACGCCGTTGACGACCTGCCGGCCCTTGTAGCTCTTGGTCAGGCCGCGCGCGATCATGGTGCCGCGGAAGCGGTCGCGGTCAGGCCGCTCAGTGGCCGCTTTCGCGGCCGGCCTGCGAAGAAGCGTCGCGAGCTTCACCGGCGGTCCTGCGAGCCGGGCTTCAGCAGCATCTTGACCCGGCCGCCGCCTCCGGCGCCGCCGCAGCCTTCGAGATTGGCGAGGCCGGTCGCCATCCTGACCGTCAGCTTGCAGCCGACGATGACGTTGTCGCCCTCGGACAGGACCACCTCCTTGCCGGTCAGGACCAGCACCTCGCTCTTCATGTCGAAGCTGCCGTGGTCGGCGGTCGCGACCTGGGTCTCGGACTTCACGTAGACCTTGTTCTCGACGACGAGGCGGTCGATGTTGGCCGATCCGGTGGCGGCGGAGCCGCCTTCCTTGGCGTAGTAGACCGTCATCTTGCCGGAACGCATGAGCACCGGCCCCTGCGTGACGGCGACATTGCCGTTGAATATGGCGAGGCCTTCGTTCTCGCGGACCTCGAGATGATCGCTCTCGATCTCGATCGGCTTGTCGCCGTCGAGCTTGAGGCCGGTCATGCGCCCGGCGTCCTGCGCCAGCGCGGGCGCCGCCAGCACCGCGAGCGAGCAGGCGAGCGGCAGGGCCAGCGACAGCGTGCGTTTCACGTCCTTCATTGCGACTCCCCGCCCTCGGCTCCGGCGCCGCCCGGGCGCCCGTTATCTGTCGGCGCGCCGCGCAGGCGCCCGCCGTCTATCGTCATGCGGACGCGGTTCTCGAAAACCAGCACCGCCCCCTTGTCGCGAACCGACATCGAGTCCGCGCTTATGTGCGCCCCGTCGAGCGAAATGTCGACCGGGTCGGCCGTTTCGAGGCTGCCCGCCGTGATGTCGACGACGGCCGACTGGAGCACCGCCTTCATGCCGTCGTCGCTCACCATCGTCAGCTCGCTGTCGATGGCGAGGCGGTTGGCCTCGCGGTCGAACACGCCGGAAGCCGCGGAGACCGACATCCAGCCCGTCTCGTCGACGGGAAGCCTGGCGTCGATGCCTTCGAGATCGATGCGCCCGCTCATGCCGATGTCCTGGATGGCGCGGGTGGCGGTCATCGAATAGGGACGCCCGTCCCTGCCGGTCAGCCCGTCGAGCTTCGGGTCGGTCATCACCAGCCGCCCGTCCTCGATGGCGAGCGCGCGCAGGTCGATCGGCAGCGCCTGCGGCGTCCACAGCCACGACCGGCCGGCGAAGGCGACGATCATCAGCAGCGCGGCGAGGGGCAGGACGCGCTTGAGCAGGCGCACGCGGCGCGAATGCCGGCGCGCATCGGAAAACGCCCGCTCGACGCGGTGCGCGCGTGCCGGGTCGGCCTGCATCCTGCCGGTGTCCGTCCGTGCCTGCGAAATGCTCATGCCCTCATGCCCGAAGCGGCGAATCCCACCGGTTCCGGCCTTCGCGCCGGAACCCTTGTGCATCCGCACCATAGCGACTTCGACTTGCACCCCATTATGGTGATAATTGGATGGGTTCAGCGGCATTCATACAGATATGCCGCCGCGCGGGAAAGTCTCCCCCGGCTCTGCGGGGCGCGACGGGGGCCCGCATGCCCCTTCCGGCGCGCGCCGGCTTGGACTAAAAGCAGCGCCGAGGGGCCGGAAACGTCGGAGAAAGGCGTGCCATGACGAACCGTGCAGACGACATCATCGACCGCAGGCGGCTGCGGCGCAAGCTGACCTTCTGGCGCGTCGCGGCGCTGGCCGTCGCCGCGCTCGCCATCGCCGGCGCCGCCTCCTTCGCCATGCGCGACAGCCTGAGCATTGCCGACCAGATCGCGCGGGTCAGGATCGAAGGCACGATCACCGAGAACGAGGAGCTGCTGAAGCGCCTGAAGCGCATAGGCGAGGCCGCGCACGTCAAGGGCGTGATCGTGACCGTCGACTCGCCCGGCGGCACCACGGCCGGCGGCGAGGCGATCTACGAGGCCGTGCGCAGGCTGGCGGGCGAAAAGCCGGTGGTGGCGCAGGTCGGCACGCTCGCCGCCTCGGCCGGCTACATGATCGCCAGCGCCGCCGACCACATCGTCGCGCGCCAGTCCTCCATCGTCGGCTCCATCGGCGTGCTGGTCCAGTTCCCCGACGTCACCGGGCTGATGGACATGGTCGGGGTCAAGGTCGAGGGCGTCAAATCGTCGCCGCTCAAGGCCGAGCCGTCGCCCTTCACCCCCACCACCGAGGAAGAGCGCGCCATGCTGCGCGCGCTGGTCATGGACAGCTACGACTGGTTCGTCGGGCTGGTCGAGGAGCGCCGGCCGCTCAGCCGCGCCGAGGCGCTCGCCGTGGCCGACGGCTCGATCTTCACCGGCAGGCAGGCGCTGGAGCTCAAGCTGGTCGACAGCCTCGGCGGCGAGGAGAAGGCCGTCGAATGGCTCGCCTCCAAGGGCGTCGACGAAAAGCTCGACGTGATCGAGTGGAAGCCGGAACGGCGGGGCGGCCTGCTTTCGCCGCTCTCGGCCATGAGCGTCATCAGTGCGCTGACCGGACTGGACCGGGCGGGAACGGATCGCTTGTTCCTTGACGGGCTTGTGTCGGTCTGGCACCCTGCCGGCCGCTCTTTCAGGGACTGAAAACCCAAGCAAAACACCCGTCTAGCGGAGATTTTCCGTGAAGACGCGGCCCGACCCACGGCGTGGAGCCTCCAAGATGATCAAGTCCGAACTCGTGCAGACGATTGCCAACCGCAATCCGCATCTTTTCCTGCGTGACGTCGAAAACATCGTCAACGCCATCTTCGAGGAGATCACGGAGGCGCTCGCCGCCGGCAACCGCGTCGAGCTGCGCGGCTTCGGCGCGTTCTCGGTCAAGAACCGGCCGGCGCGCATCGGCCGCAACCCGCGCACCGGCGAGTCTGTCGAGGTCGAGGAGAAATGGGTCCCGTTCTTCAAGACCGGCAAGGAGCTGCGCGAACGCCTCAACACCGAGGACGAGCGCTGAACCGGGGACGGACGGAAGCCCCCGCGAAACCGGATAAAGACATGCTCAACCGCATCGTGACCGTTCTCGTCTTCATCCCGCTCGCCATCGTGCTGATCGCGCTGGCGGTGGCCAACCGCGCGCCGGTGGCCTTCACCATCGACCCGTTCAATCCCGGCAATCCGGGCCTGACGATCTCGCTGCCGCTGTTCGTGCTCCTGTTCGCCGCGCTGGCGCTCGGCCTTATCCTCGGCAGCCTCGCCACCTGGTTCCGGCAGGGGCGCTACCGCAAGGCGGCCCGCCAGCGCGAGGCCGCGCCGGCTCCGGCCCCCGCCCGGCCCGGCGGCAACCAGCCCGCTTTGCCCGCGCCGCGTAGCTGACGGCTCAGCGCGCGCCGAGGACGAAGCCGGCGATAGCCTCGGCCAGCCCCGGCGCGAGCGGCAGGGACGGATCGCCATAGGCGGCGAGGTTCGCGCCCATGTCGCCCGACGGCACCTTCTTCAGCACATGGTTCATGCCCGGGATGAGTGCGCGCCCGGCCGCCGGCCGCGCCCGCGACAGGGCCTCGGCATCCGCGAGGCCGACCTGAAGGTCGGCATCGCCCCCGACGATCAGCACCGGCAGCTTCACACCCGCGATCAGGGCGGCGGGATCGCGGGCGAAGGCGTCGATGAGGAAGCCCTGCACCGCCGGGGCGAACATCGCCTGCAAGGCGGGGTGGAAGCTAGAAACGTCGACCCGTTCGCCGCCCTCCAGCGCCTCGATGGCGGTAAGCGCATCGGCGAGCAGCGGCGCGTTGGCCGGGTTGGCGCGAAGCTGCTCGCGCAGGACGACGCCCATCGGCCGGCCGGGCGCGGCGACCAGCACCAGCCCGCACAGCGACGGCCCGGCCGTCTGCGCCGCCACAAGCGCGACGAGCCCGCCCTCGCTGTGGCCGAGGATGAAGGCGCATTCGGTGCCCGCCTTCTCCCGCGCCACCTCGACCCATGCCAGCGCGTCGCCGGCATAGTCGTCGAAGGTGACGGCGTTGGGATCGGCGAAGGTTCCGGCGCTGGCGAACATGCCGCGCTTGTCGACGCGGATCGAGGCGACGCCCCGCTCCGCCAGCGCGCCGGCCAGCAGCCGCAGAGAACCGGCCTCGACGCCGAGCGGGCTGTCGCCGTCGCGATTGGTCGGGCCGGAGCCAGGGATGATGACGACGGCCGCGCGCGCGGTTCCGTCCGCCAGCATCGCGAGGCTGCCGCGCAGCGGGCCGCCTTCCACCTGCGCCTCCACCTCGACCTCCGCGGATGCTGCCGGGGCCGCTCCGAGAAGCGCGAGACAAAGAGCAAGACGCCCGATGCCGCTCATCGCGCCAGCGCCCCGGCGAGCTTCGCGGCCTGAACCCTGATGTCGGGAACCGCCTCGATCTCGAACAGCGCGCCGCGCGTCAGCGGGCCGATGGCGAAGATCGCGCCGGACGGATTGCCGGCGGCGTCGACCACCGCGCAATCGGCGGCGACGTCGAGGCCGAGCCGCAGCGGATCGGGCCGCGCCAACCCGCGATCGGTCAGGCTGCGCACGGCGGCCAGCGAGCCGGACGCCACGTCCCTGACGACGCCGGTGCAGTCGTAGATGCGGGCGACCGCAAGCGTCTTCGCCGCTGCCTCGCCGCGCAGGCGCAGCGTGACAAGCAGGCCGTCGCCCGCCGCCTCGACCGTCTCGACCTTGCCCGCCACCGGCGTCAGCCCGCCCTCGTCGACGGCGGCGGCGAGGCGGGTGTCGATCTGCGGCGCGGCGCGGTGGCGATGCACGTCCCACCACGCCTTGGCGTGGCGCAGGAAGCGCCGGCGCTCGTCGCCGCTCCATGCCTGCCAGATGCGCTGGTTGAAGGGGCGCAGGCCGTCGATCACGTTCTGCCAGCGCCCGCCCGCGGCCTCGTGCGCGCGCACCAGCCGGCGCAGCCATTGCATGAAGCGGGCCGGTGGGGTGCCGAGCGGCACGTCGGCGATGTCGATGGGGGCGGGCTTGTCGCTGAGATGCACGCGCGGCATCAGGCCCCGGCGCGACAGCACCGTGACCGGGCCGCGATGGCCGCGCGCCTTGAGGGAAAGCCAGGCGTCGATCATGCTCAGGCCGGAGCCGAGGATCAGCACCGGCGCGTCCGGGGCGAGCGGCGTGTCTTCCGGTGCGCCCGGCTTCATCGCATGGGGGGCGAAGCCGGCGGGCTCGGCGTCATGGCCGACCGCGAGCACGGCGGCGTCCGCCTCGAGGATCGCCCCGTCGGCAAGGCGGACCGCGACGCCGGCCGCGTGCGGCGAGACGGAGACGACGTCCGCCCGGACGAGCCGCAGGCGCCCGGGCTCGCGCGCGGCGAGACCGGCGGCGATCTCGCCGAGATAGTCGCCATAGAGCCGGCGCGGGGCGAAATAGAGCGAATCGGCGGCAACGGCGATGCCGCGCGTGCCGAGCCAGATGCGGAAATGGTCCGGCTCGTCGGGAAAGGCGCTCATGCCGTGGGCGCCGACATTGAGCAGGTGCTCGTCGAGCGTCGCCGAATAGGCGAGCCCGCGGCCGAAAACGCCGGTTTTCTCGACGATCGCGACCCGAAGGGCCGGATTTTCCGCCTTCAGAAGCTGCGCGGCGAGCAGGACGCCGCTCGCGCCGCCGCCGATGATGACAATGGTTCTTTCGCCTCTCACGCGGTTGCCGTCTGTCCCCTGTCGGTGCTCACGCCAGCGAAAAGACATTGGCGCGGCGCAGCTTCACCGCGCCCTGATCCCCGACGCTGACCACGGTTTCCGGCGTCACGTCAAGCTCCACCGTCTCGCCGTCGTCGAGGCGGGCGACGAGGCGGCGGCTGTCGGGCCGGTCGAGGACGCGCAGGATGCGGGCGGAAAGCCCCGCGCCCTCGCCCGCCCATTCGAGGTCTGCCGGGCGGGCGTAGATCTCGGCGTGCCCGTCGGGAACCCCGTCGGCCGCGATGCTGCCGCCGGCGATGCGGGCCACCCCGCCGCGCACCTGCGCCTCCAGCCGGTTGGTGTCGCCGAGGAAGCGGGTGACGAAGGCCGAGGCGGGGCGGCGGCACACTTCCTGCGGGCTGCCTTCCTGCACGATGCGGCCATGGTCGAGGATGACGATGCGGTCGGCGAGGTCGAGCGCCTCCTCCTGATCGTGGGTGACGAACAGGGTAGTGATGCCGAGCTCGTCATGGATCTCGCGCAGCCAGCGGCGCAGCTCGCGGCGCACATTGGCGTCGAGCGCGCCGAACGGCTCGTCGAGCAGCAGCACCCTGGGATCGACGGCGAGCGCGCGGGCGAGCGCCACGCGCTGGCGCTGGCCGCCGGATATCTGACCCGGGAAGCGGCCGCCGAGCCCGTCGAGCCGCATCAGCGACAGGAGCTCACCGACACGCGCCTCGATCTCGGCGCGGCTGCGCTTGCGTCTGGAAACCTTCATGCCGAAGGCGACGTTGTCGGCCACCGTCATGTGCGGAAAGAGGGCGTAATGCTGGAAGACGAAGCCGACGCCGCGCTCGCGCACGGGAATGTTGGTGGCGTCCTGGTCGCCGAAGCGGATCGCGCCGCCATCGGCATATTCGAGCCCCGCCACCATGCGCAGGATCGTCGTCTTGCCCGAGCCGGACGGGCCGAGCAGGGCGACCAGCTCGCCGCTGCCGATTTCCAGCGACACGCCGTGGACGGCGCGGAAGGTGTCGAAGGTCTTCACCACATTGTCGAGGACGATTCTCATGGTCTGGCTCCTTCGGTGGAGGCGGGGGCGGTGGAGGCGGCAAGGGCGGGGCTGGCGAGGGCGGGACGGCGGACGCGGCCCGCGCCGCGGCGCTCCAGCGCCAGCTTGGCGACAATGGTGACGAGGGCGAGCAGCGTCAGGATCGAGGCGGCGGCGAAGGCGCCGGCGGTGTTGTAGTCGTGATAGAGCAGCTCGATGTGCAGCGGCAGCGTGTTGGTCTGGCCGCGTATGTTGCCGGACACCACCGAGACCGCGCCGAACTCGCCCATGACGCGGGCGTTGCACAGGACGACGCCGTAGAGCAGCGCCCAGCGTATGTTGGGCAGCGTGACGAAGACGAAAGTGCGCCAGCCGGACGCGCCGAGCGAGGTCGCGGCTTCTTCGAGGTCACGCCCCTGCGCCTGCATCAGCGGGATCAGCTCGCGGGCGACGAAGGGCGCGGTGACGAACATCGAGGCGAGCACGATGCCGGGCAGCGCGAACAGCACCTTGATCTCGGCCGATTGCAGCGCCGGGCCGAACAAGCCCTGAAGCCCGTAGACGAAGAGATAGGCGACGCCGGCGACGATCGGCGAGATCGAGAACGGAATCTCGATCAGCACGGTCAGCGCCCGCTTGCCCCGGAAATCGAACTTGGTGATCGCCCAGGCGGCGGCGACGCCGAAGGCAGTGTTGACCGGCACCGCGACCAGCGCCGTCAGCACGGTGAGCAGGATGGCGTGGCGCGTGTCGGGATGGACGATGTTCGCCGCGAAGGCCGGGACGCCGAGGCGGAACGCCTGCGTGAAGATGACGACGAGCGGGGCGAGCACCAGCACCGCGCCGAGGATCAGCACGAAGCCGATCAAAATGCGCCGGACCGCCGGGGAATCGCCGACGCGCGGCGGCCTGCCGTCATGCGTTGCCGCCATCGCTCAGCTCCTTTGCGTGTAGCGCAGCGCGCGCGCCTGAAGGATGTTGGTCGCCGCCAGCATCAGGAAGGCGGTGAACAGCAGCACCGAGGCGATGGCGGCGGCGGCCGGGTAGTCGTATTCCTCGAGCCGGATGAAGGCGAGAAGCGCGGTGATCTCGGTCTCGAAGGGCTGGTTGCCGGCGATGAAGATAATGGCCCCGAACTCGCCGAGGCTGCGGGCGAAGGAGAGCGACACGCCCGCCAGCAGCGCCGGCGCGAGCAGGGGCAGGATGACGCGGGCGAAGATCGAGGCGTCGGAGCCGCCGAGCGACTGCGCCGCTTCCTCCAGCGCCGGGTCGAGGTCTTCCAGCACCGGCTGCACCGTGCGCACCACGAAGGGGATGGAGGTGAACACCATGGCGATCATGATGCCGAGCGGGGTGTAGGCGACCTTGACGCCGATTTCCGCCAGCGCCGCGCCGAACCAGCCATTGGCCGCGAACAGCGTGGTCAGCGCGATGCCGGCCACCGCCGTCGGCAGGGCGAAGGGCAGGTCGACCATGGCGTCGACCAGCCGCTTGCCCGGAAACGAATAGCGCGCCAGCACCCAGGCGAGCGCCAGCCCGAACACGACGTTGACGGCGGTCGCCGCCGCCGCGGCGAGCACCGTGACGCGATAGCTCGCCAGCGCCCGGCCCGAGCTGACGATACGCCAGTAATCCTCCGGGCCGAGGCTCGCCGCCTTGAAGATCAGCGCACCGATGGGCAGCGCGATGATGATGCCGGCATAGAAGAGGGTGATGCCGAGCGACAGCGGCAGACCGGGCAGGACGCGGCGTTTCAACTTCGTCTTTCCTCTGGAGCATTTTGCAGTCAAGCGGACTCACTTGACGTCGCATAAATGCGGCTAAACAAACAGATAGAGCGGCAGCCCGGATTTATCCGGGCGTCCGCCGCTCTAAACGGCACGAAGCCGGCGGGCGCGACGCCCGCCGGCGGTTCGGCATGGTGGCGAGGCGTCAGCGTTCGCCGTAGATCTTGTCGAGCAGGCCGTCGGAGGCGAAGTGCTCGGCCTGCACCTTCTCCCAGCCGCCGAACACGTCCTCGACCGTCACCAGCCGCACCTCGGGGAACTGGTCCTTGAACTGTTCCTTGACCGCGGGGTCGTTGACGCGGTGGCCGCGCTCGGCGGCGATGGTCTGGCCCTCGGGCGTGTAGAGGAAGTCGAGATAGGTCTTGGCGAACTCGCGCGAGCCGCGCTTGTCGACCACCTTGTCGACGATGGCGACCGGGAACTCGGCCAGCAGGCTGACGGAGGGAACGACGAGCTCGAACTTGTCCTCGCCGAACTCCTTGGCGATGCCGCGCGTCTCGGCCTCGAAGGTGATGAGCACGTCGCCGATCTCGCGCTCGACGAAGGTGGTGGTCGCGGCGCGGCCGCCGGTGTCGAACACCGGCACGTTGTCGAACACCTTTTCGATGAAGGCGATCACCTTCTCCTCGTCGCCGCCGAAGGCCTCCTTGGCGTAGGCGGTGGCGGCGAGATAGGTGTAGCGGGCGTTGCCGGAGGTCTTCGGGTTCGGGAAGACGATCTTCACGTCGTCGCGGGCGAGATCGCCCCAGTCCTTGATGCCCTTCGGATTGCCGGCGCGCACGAGGAAGGAGGGCAGCGAGTAGAAGGGCGAGGCCTTGTTGGGGAAATCGCCCTGCCAGTCGTCGGTGACGAAGCCGTTCTGCACCAGGAAGTCGATGTCCGTGACCTGGTTGAAGGTGACGACGTCGGCCTCCAGCCCCTCGACGATGGCGCGCGCCTGCCGCGAGGTGCCGGCATGCGACTGGTCGATGGTCTTGCCGGGATGCCTGGCGACGAAAGCGGCGTTGACGTCGGCGAACAGCTCGCGGGCGATGTCGTACGAGGCGTTGAGCAGCGTATCGGGCCCTTGGGCCTGCGCCGGGGCGGCGGCGAGCAGGCCGGCAAGGGCGGCGCCGAGAATGAGAATGCGCTTCATGGGTCTCTCCAGGGAAATCGACGGGGGTACGGGGAATTGCGGGATCGAGGAAAATTCGCCGGCCAGTCTATGCAGGCCGTCCGCCTCCAAGGAGGCAAGCGATGTCGTTTGCGGCCCGGATCGGAGAATATTCATCCTGTCATTGGCCTGGAAACGGGTCGAGTTTCGCAAATCGTGTCCCATTCCTCCCTGAAGCAGGAATTTCGTTCCGTTCGGGATGGCCTGCGCGGCCGGCTCCGCGGCGGCGGCGCTGGCACGGGCCGGTTTACCTCGCGCCCGCCGATGCCTATCAACGGGAGACGGATCAAATCGGAGGATCGCCATGAAGCCGCACCCTATCACCGAGGCCCCGCAGGACGCTGCCGCGCGCAAGGCGTTGAGGCCGGTGATCTGCTATCCGGTGGAGAGCCTGCCGCGGCCGGACCTCGCCGCCTACCGCGCGGTGCGCGACGATCTTGAGCTTGTCGAGCGCGTCGTCGTGCCGCCGCGCGAGGCCGCGTGCTTCAGCGCGCCCGCCGGACATTTCTTCCGCATCCTCTCCGTCGAGGGGCCGCAGGTCGGCGACCTGAACCTGTTCAACGCCGACGATCTCGACGAACGGCTCTACACCGGCAAGACGCGGGCGCTGAACGGCACCCATGTCGGGCTCGGCGACCAGCTTTTCTCGACCTTCCCGGCGATGCGCCCCATCGCCACCATCACCCACGACACGCTCGACTGGTACGGTTTCGACGAATTCGGCGGCGCGGTCCACGACGTCATCGGCACAAGGTGCGACCCCTACACCCACAACCTGCTCAGCCATGGCGGGCAGTATCACCATTGCTGCCATTCCAACCTGACGCGCGCCTTCGCCCGGCAGACGGGCAAGCCGCTCGACGAGGCGTCGCGCTACATTCACGACGTCGTCAACGTCTTCATGTGCACCGGCTTCACCCGCGACACCGGCCAGTACTTCATGAAAGCGAGCCCGGTGAGGCCCGGCGACTATCTCGAATTCTTCGCCGAGATCGACCTTCTCGGCTGCCTTTCGGCCTGCCCCGGCGGCGACTGCTCGGCCGAGCACTCGTCCGACACCGCCGCCTGCCACCCGCTGGTGGTGGAGGTCTACAAGCCGGCGAGGCTGCCCGAAGGCTGGGCGCGGCCGCCGCTGAACGGCTATGACGGCACCCACGGCCTCTAGGAAGGCAAAAGGTTTCGCGCCGCAGCAATTGGCGTGTTGCATGCGCGTGCGATTGATGGTTTACGTTGCGCCCGTTTAACACCCGGCAGCGGAATCGCGCGGCCAGACGCGGTTACGCATGCAGGCTCCAGCCAGGGGGTCCACGATGACCGACGCGCGCAAGCCTTCGCGTTTCCTCACCTCATCCATCTCGCGGCGCGGCGCGCTGAAAGGCCTTGGCGCCACGGCCGCGCTGACGGCCGCGCCGGGCTTCGTGCGCTACGCGCAGGCGCAGTCCTCGGCGCCGATCCGCATCGGCTTCCAGGCCCACCGCACCGGCATCGGCGCCTCCTAC
The DNA here is from genome assembly GCA_037190985.1 of Alphaproteobacteria bacterium. Lineage (GTDB taxonomy): Bacteria > Pseudomonadota > Alphaproteobacteria > Rhizobiales > Rhizobiaceae > Aerobium. The sequence continues at coordinate 474,296 of JBBCKE010000030.1, read as the reverse complement.
GGCCGCTGGTACGAGCGCACCACGGCCGCCGCCGTCAAGGCGATCAACGCGGCCGGCGGCATCAACGGCCGCCCGGTCGAGATCGTCACCGAGGATGATGGCACCGACCCGGCGCGCGGCGCGGAAGTGGTCGAGAAGTTCGCCAGCCAGCACAAGGTCGATCTCGTCTACGGCACGCTGTTCTCCCACGTCGTCACCGGCTCGGCCCCGGCCGCGGGCGAGCTGAAGATCCCCTATTACGTCGTCTCCGAAGGCTATCACGTTGCCTCGGGCAAGCTGAACCGCTGGGTCATCCAGCCCGGCATCACCGACGTGCGCGCCCAGTGCCGCTCGGTCGCGCCGTGGATCTCGCAGAACGTCGGCAAGAAGATCACCATGATCTATCCCGACTACGCCTTCGGCCACGACCATCGCGACTTCTTCGGACCGGCAGCCGAGGAGCAGGGCGCGGAGGTGATCGCCAAGATCGCCATCCCGCCGACGGAGACCTCGTTCACCCGCTACTTCCCGCAGATTCCGGTGGCGACGGAGGTGATCTACCACGTCATGGTCGGCCCGGCGGTGCTGACCTTCGTCAAGGAGCTGGGCGAGTTCTACGGCGGAAGCGGGCCGAAGCTGTTCGGCTTCATCGACTCGCTCGAGGCGGTCGACATGAAGAGCCCCGGCCTCGACTTCCTCGAAGGCTCGCATTTCTGGGAAGGCATGCCGCGCTATCTCCAGGCGGACGCCTCGGAAGCCGAGCGCGCCTATCGCGACGCCGTCGGCCTCGACGAGAACGGCGCGGCCGCCAACGACCCGCGCGACGTGTCGACCAACGCCCACATGTTCGGCTGCTGGGAGACGCTCTACATCATCAAGCGGTCGATGGAGGCCGCCGGCTACCGGGGCATCGAGGATCGCCAGAAGCTGATCGAGGCGACCGAGGCCATCACCGACATGGAGGAAGGCGTCGAGCACCCGCAGGGGCCGAAGCGGTTCGACGGCAAGATCCATCAGGTGTTCGGCATCCAGAACATCTCCGTGGTCGAGAACGGCAAGCTCAACGTCGTCCACAAGACCGCGATCGAGGACGGCCTCTACGAGCCGGAAGCCGACTATACGACGCAGTCGTTCTGAGCCGGCCGTGGCTGGCTGAGACCGTTGGCGCTGCCCCTCACCTGCCTGCCGGCATCCTCTCCCCGTTCACGGGGAGAGGAAGGCTTGCCGCAACGCTGCCACTTCCCCTTCTCCCCGTTCACGGGGAGAAGGTGGCCCGAAGGGCCGGATGAGGGGCGGCGCGGCCTTTCCTTCAGAAGCGCCGGCTGAATGGGCTTCGGGCCGCTCCTGCTCCTCGCCTCGCTCGAGGGCCTCGTCACCGCCGCGACGCTGGCGCTGATGGCGCTCGGCCTGTCGCTGGTGTTCGGCGTCATGCGGGTTGTCAATGTCGCCCATGGCGAGTTCTTCATGCTCGGCGCGGTGGTGGCGTGGGCGGTCTCGACCGCCTTCGCCGGCCATCCGGCCATCGGCTTCACCGCCGCGCTCCTCGTCGCGCCGCTCGTCGTCGGCGCGGTCGCCTTCCTTGCCGAGCGGCTGGTGCTGAAGCGGCTGAACTACGATCCCGAAGCGACCATCGTCGCCACCATCGGCCTGCTCTACATCGTCCAGCAACTGGCGCTGACCTTCTACGGCGCGGATGCGCGGCCGGTCCAGCCGCCGTTCAACCCGCGCATCCAACTGCCGTGGTTCGGCTATTCCGGCTACAAGCTTGGCGTCATCGCGGCGGCGGCCGTGCTCCTCGCCGGGGTCTGGTTCGTGCTGGCGCGCACCCGGATCGGCCTCGTCATGCGCGCGACGCAATACGACGCCGAGACGGCGCAGGCCTTCGGCATCCCGGTCGGGCGCGTCTATGCCGGTGTCTTCGCCCTCGGCGCGATGCTGGCGGCGGTGGCGGCGGTGCTGGTCGTGCCGGTCAGCCAGGCGCATTACCTGATGGGCCGCGACCCGCTGCTGCTCTCCTTCGTCGTCGTCATCATCGGCGGGCTCGGCTCCCTGCGCGGCACCGTGGTCGCGGCGCTGCTGATCGGCCTCTCCGACGGCATCATCTCGACCCTGTTCTTCTCGCCGACCTTGGCCAAGATTCTCGCCACGCTGCTCGTCGCGCTGGTGCTCGTCTTCCGCCCGCAAGGCCTGTTCGGGACGGCGGCGCGATGAGTGGGACGTCCTCAGCTCGCGTCTGGCTGCTGCATCTTGCCGTCATCGCGGCGCTGGTGGCCGCCGGCTGGCTGCTGCCGGACTATCATCGCGGCGTGTTCTCGCGCATCCTCGTGCTCGCGGTCTTCGCCATGGGCTACAATCTGCTCCTCGGCTATTGCGGGCTGCTCAGCCTCGGCCACGCCATGTTCTTCGCCGCCGGCCTCTACGGCGCGGGGCTGCCGCTCTATCATCTCGGCTGGGGTGTGCCGGCTTCCTTCGTGGCGGGCGTGGCGGCGGGCGGGCTGCTTGCGCTCGTCGTCGGGGCGCTGGCGCTGCGCACAGTGGGCGTCGCCTTCATGATCGTGACCATGATGTTCGCGCAGGTCGTCTATCTCACCACGCTCTATTTCACGACATGGACGCGTGGCGAGGAAGGGCTGGTGCTGCCGCCCGCCGCGCGCCGCGTCGATCTCGGTGGCACCGTGCTCAGCCTGTCGGACCCGGCGAGCCGCTACATGATCGCGCTCGTCCTGTTCTCCATCGTCCTCCTCGCCATGCTGCGGCTGGTGCGCTCGCCCTTCGGGCGCACGCTCGCCGGCATCCGCGAGAACGAGGAGCGCATGCGCATGCTGGGCTACGACACCTTCCGCGCCAAGCTTTCCGCGGTCGTCGTCTCAGGGTTGGCCTGTGCCGCGGCGGGGGCCGCCTACGGGCTGCTGTTCGGCTATGTCGGCTCGGGCTTCGCCTCGATCCAGTATTCGATCCTGCCGCTCCTGTGGGTGCTGGTCGGCGGGGCGGCGACGACGCTCGGGCCGCTTCTCGGCACCGCGTTCATGTTCTACGTCATCGACTACGCCTCGGGGCTGACCACGGCGTGGCTGGTTCTGGTCGGCGCGGCGCTGATCTTCGTCGTGCTGTTCTTCCCCAAGGGCATTCTCGGCACGGTGCGGGAAAGGTGGCTGAAATGGCTGCCCTGATCGAGACGCCCCTGATCGAGACGAGAGCCCTGTCGCGCGCCTTCGGCGGGCTGAAGGCGGTCGACGCCGTCGATTTCCGGCTGGAGAAGGGCGAGATCCGCGCCATCATCGGCCCGAACGGGGCGGGCAAGACCACGCTGGTCGGGCTGATCTGCGGCCGCATCGCCCCCTCCTCCGGCACCATCCTGTTCGAGGGGCGCGACATCACCCGCCTGTCGGCGCATGCCCGCGTCATGGCCGGCATCGCCTATACGTTCCAGATCACCTCGATCTTCCCGAAGCTTTCCGTCTACGACAATGTCGCGCTGCCGGTGCAGCGCCGGCTGCTGGCTCAAGGCGGCGTCGGCAAGCGCGCGCTCGACGCCGGCGTCGCCGAGGCGCTGGAGAAGGTCGGGCTCAGTGGCCGCGCCGCCTCGCCCGCCGGCGACCTCGCCTACGGCCATCAAAGGCTGCTCGAGATCGCCATGGGGCTGGCGCTGAAGCCGCGCCTGCTGATCCTCGACGAACCGACTCAAGGGCTGTCCGACGGCGAGATCGAGAGCTTCGTCGCGCTCGTGCGCGAGATCGCGCACGAGGCGACCGTGCTCCTGATCGAGCACAACATGCAGGTGGTGATGGAGCTGGCGGGAAAGATCACGGTGATGAATGCCGGCCGCATCCTCGCCGAAGGCACGCCGGACGCCATCCGCGCCGACAAAGCGGTGCAGGACGCCTATCTGGGGAGCGGCGGCAATGGCTGAGACCACGCTCGAAGTCTCCGGCGTCGACGCCTTCTACGGCGAGGTGCAGGCCCTGCGCGGCCTGTCGCTCAGCCTCGGGCGCGGCGAGGTGCTGTGCCTGCTCGGGCGCAACGGCGCGGGCAAGACGACGACGCTGAAGGCGATCATGGGGCTGGTCGCCGTCAAGGCAGGCACGATTCTCAAGGACGGCACCGAGCTGACCCGCCTGCCCGCCCACGAAATCCCGAAGACCGGCATCGGCTACGTGCCGCAGGGAAGGCGGCTGTTTTCCGAGCTGACGGTGGCGGAAAACATCGAGATCGGCCTGATGACGCGCGGCAAGGGCGAGGAAACGCGAGCCGCCGTGCTCGACCTCTTCCCCGCCCTGCGCGAGCGGCTGTCGCAACGCTCCGGCACGCTGTCGGGCGGCGAGCAACAGATGCTGGCCATGGCGCGGGCGCTGTGCCTCGAGCCCGACATCCTCCTCCTCGACGAGCCGACCGAAGGGCTGATGCCGTCGATGATCGAGCGCATCCGCGAGGCGGTGGCCGGCCTCAAGGACAGGGGCGTCTCCGTCATCCTCGTCGAGCAGCGGGTCGAGGCGGCGCTGTCGCTCGCCGACCGCGTCGCCTTCATCGAGAACGGCCGCAACCGCGAGACGGCGACTGCGGCCGAGGTGCGCGCCGACCCGGAGCGGCTGCGCCGCTATGTCGGGGTGGGCTGAAGCCTACTCCCCCTCCAGCGCCGGGATCGTCACGCCCGCCATCTCAGCCGCCGTCAGCCGCGCCGCTCCGGCGCGGGCGGCGCGCAGCGTCAGCGCCTTGCGCATGGCGGGCGCGAGCCGGTGCTCGGGCGCGTCGCGCAAAATCTCCGCGCCATAGCCGTCCGAGAGGATGAAGCCGGCCTCGGCCGGGAAGATCGCCGCCGGCACGTCCGGATGGGTAGCGAAGAACAGGCGGTCGCAGAACTGGCGGTATTCCGGCCATTTGCGGTCGGTGCGGAAATCCTCGATCGACGACTTGATCTCGACGATCCAGATGTCGCCCTTGCGCGTCAGCGCCATCAGGTCGGCGCGGCGGCCGCTCGCCAGCGGCAGTTCGGGGATGGCGACCGCGCCCAGCTCGATCAGCAGGCGCTGGACGCCGCGGCGCACCAGCATCGCGGCCTGCGACTGGCGGCCGTCGACGAGCGGGTTGAAGGGAATCGGCGAGACGATGGGCATGGGCGAAGAATGACACTCCGGCGGCCGCGCGTGAAGCGCCGCCTCAGCAGCAGGCGTCCTTCCCGCCATTCGCCTTGCGCGCCACGGCGATCTTCCCGCCCGCCAGCGCGCCGCCGGCCATATCCTCGAGGATCGGGCAGTCGGGCCGGCTGTCGCCGTGGCAGGCGCGCACCAGCGTGTCGAGCGTGCGGCGCATGGATTGCAGCTCGGCGATCTTGTCGTCGATGGCCGCGACATGCGCGGTCGCGATCTCGCGCACGTCATGGCTGGCGCGGCTCTTGTCGCGGTAGAGCGCCATCAGCTGCCGGCACTCCTCGATCGAGAAGCCGAGGCCGCGGGCGCGCCTCAGGAAGGCGAGGCCGTGGACGTCCTCGTCGGAATAGTCGCGATAGCCGTTGGCGGCGCGGCCGGGACTGACCAGCCCGACATCCTCGTAGTAGCGGATGGTCTTGGCCGGCAGGCCGGACCGGTGGGCGGCCTCGGAAACATTCATTCGATCGCTCCTTTGCTTTCGCCCGCTTTCGTCTCGCCGAAGGGCGAAACCGTGAAATATGTTGCCGATTTGCCATATCCGCGAATCAACCTGCGACAAAATCGCACTCCGATGCGGCGGACGGGCTTGGCAAAGGCCCCAAGGTAAGCCAGAAAAACCATGGCGAAATTGCGGCTCGAATCGGGCGGCATCCGGTCAACAGGGTTCGGTATCCTACATGAAACTGAGACAGTTCCTTATCGTCGCGGCGCTCGGCGCCGTCACCGCCCTTGCCGGCTGCACCACGGGCGGCAGCATCTTCACCGCCGATTACGGCTCGAAGAAGGATGCCGGATACCAGCTTCCGGCGATCCCGATCGGCCAGGTGCCGGCGAAGTACCATCGCCAGGTCGTCCGCTACAAGACGGACGAGAAGCCCGGCACGGTGATCGTCGACACCAAGGACAAGTTCCTCTACCTCGTCATGGCCGACGGCAAGGCGATGCGCTACGGCATCGGCGTCGGCCGCGAAGGCTTCGAGTGGAACGGCACCTCGCGCGTCGCGCTGAAGCGCGAATGGCCGACCTGGACGCCGCCGGCCGCGATGATCGGCCGCCAGCCGGAGCTGGCGAAATGGCGCGGCGGCCAGCCCGGCGGCCTCTCCAACCCGCTCGGCGCGCGCGCCATGTACCTGTTCAACAAGGGCGGCGACACCGGCTACCGGCTGCACGGCACCCCGGAATGGAGCTCCATCGGCAAGGCGATGTCCTCGGGCTGCATCCGCCTGATCAACCAGGACATCATCGACCTCTACGACCGCGTCGACGTCGGCGCCAAGGTCATCGTGAAATAGGGTCATCATGAAATAGAAGGCGAACCGTCCAGGCAACGTGGACGACGCAAGCAGCGAAAAACCGGGCCTCAAGCCCGGTTTTTCGTTTTCAGGAACCTGTTTCGCCGAGGCCCGCCCTACGAAATCTGCTCGACATGCTCCACTTCGGGGACGAAGTGGCGAAGCAGGTTCTGGATGCCGTGCTTCAGCGTCGCGGTCGAGGACGGGCAGCCGGCGCAGGCGCCCTTCATGTGCAGGAAGACCGTGCCGTTCTCGTAGCCGCGGAAGGTGATGTCGCCGCCATCCTGCGCCACGGCGGGGCGCACCCGCGTGTCGAGCAGCTCCTTGATGGTCAGGACGAGCTCCTCGTCGGCCTTGTCGTAGAACTCCTCGCCCTCGCTTTCCTCGGCATGGGCGGCGGCCGCGCCGGCGCGCGCCATCACCGGCAGGCCCGACATGAAATGCTCCATGATCGCGCCGAGGATCGCCGGCTTCAGATGCTGCCAGTCGGGGCCGTCCTGCTTGGTGACGGTGATGAAGTCGTAGCCGAAGAACACGCCGGTCACGCCCGGCACCTCGAACAGGGCCCCGGCCAGCGGCGAGGCCTCGCGCGCGGCGGATGCCTCGCGGAAATCGGCGGTGCCATCGTCGAGCACCACCTTGCCCGGCAGGAACTTCAGCGTCGCGGGATTGGGGGTCGCCTCGGTCTGGATGAACATGACCGTTCTCCGTTGGTTCAATCTGGAATTATTCTAAATAGGACATCGCGACGCCCGCGACAAGCGTGGGCCGCTCATGTTCCGATGCGCCTTATATGAGACCGGCCGGGCGAATATGCAATCGCGGCGTGTCTCCAGCGGCTCCGGCCGTATCCCGCCTCAGGCCAGCGTCTCGATTTCCTCGTCGGTCAGGCCGGCCGGAACCACGGTGACGGGAACGGGAAAGGCCGCGCCCTTGCCGGCGATGGAGGCGACCAGCGGCCCCGGCCCTTCCTTGGCGCCGCCGGCGGCGAGGACGAGGATGGCGATGTCCTGGTCCTCCTCGATCAGCTTGTGGATTTCCTGCGCGACCGAGCCTTCGCGCACCACCAGCTCGGGCTCGATCCCGGCCTTGTCGCGCACCCGCGCGGCATGGCCGTCGAGCGCGGCGCGGGCGGTGGCGTTCGCTTCCTCGCGCATGATCTGCTCGACGCCGAGCCATTGCTGGAAATCGGCGGTGTCGATGACAAAGAGCAGCACCACCGCGCCGCCGGTCGAGCGGGCGCGCCACGACGCATAGGCGATCGCGCGCTCGCATTCGGGCGTGCTGTCGACCACGGCGAGGAATTTGCGCCGGTGGCCGGCTTCCCTGCTCAGGCGTTTCGATACCATATGCCCTCTCCTGGCTGCGGGCCGCGCGGCATCCACCCCGCACGGGCCCGGCCCGTCGCCCCCCGGCGTTCACGCGGGCAAGCCGGCGGTCAATCTGCCACCGCGCCGCGCCCGGCACAAGCGGCGGCGGCGACCCCGCCGGCCGGCTTCCCCCGCAGCCGGCGCCCTGCCCCGTCAGTCGTCGAGCAGGCCGATGATGTTGCGCACGTCCTTCATCGTCCGCTCGGCGATGGCGGATGCCCGCTCGCCGCCGTCGCGCAGCACGGCGTCGACATAGGCGCGGTCGGCGGAAATGCGCCGCATCTCGGCGGCGATCGGCGCCAGCTTCTCCACCGCAAGCTCGGCCAGCGCCGGCTTGAACACGGAAAATTGCCGGCCGCCGAATTCGGCGATCACCTGATCGCGGCTCGTCTCGCTGAGCGCCGCGTAGATGCCGACGAGATTCTCGGCTTCCGGCCGCTCCTTCAGGCCGTCGAGCTCGGACGGCAGCGGCTCGGGATCGGTCTTCGCCTTCCTGATCTTCTTCGAGATGGCGTCGGCGTCGTCGGTCAGGTTGATGCGCGACAGGTCCGAGGGGTCGGACTTCGACATCTTCTTCGTGCCGTCGCGCAGGCTCATGACGCGGGTGGCCGGGCCGTCGATCAGCGGCTCGGTCAGCGGGAAATAGCCGTTGACCGTCTCGTCGCCGGCCTGCATCTCGACGCCGAGGCCGAGCTCGCCGATCTTCCCGGAAAAATCGTTGTTGAACTTTGCCGCGATGTCGCGCGTCAGTTCCAGATGCTGCTTCTGGTCGTCGCCGACCGGCACGTGGGTGGCGCGGTAGACGAGGATGTCAGCGGCCATCAGCGACGGATAGGCGAGCAGGCCGAGCGAGGCGTTCTCGCGATCCTTGCCGGCCTTGTCCTTGAACTGCGTCATGCGGTTCATCCAGCCGATGCGGGCGACGCAGTTGAATATCCAGGCGAGCTCGGCATGCTGCGACACCCGGCTCTGGTTGAAGACGATGTGGGTCTTCGGGTCGATGCCGGAGGCAAGGAAGGCGGCGGTGATGGCGCGCGTCTGGCCCGGCAGATCGTCATGGACGAGCTGCGCCGTGATCGAGTGCAGGTCGACGACGCAATAGATGCAGTCGTGGCTTTCCTGCAGCGCGACGAACTTGCGGATCGCGCCGAGATAGTTGCCGAGATGCAGATTGCCGGTCGGCTGAACGCCGGAAAAGACGAGAGGCTTGAAACTGCTCATGATGGTCAGGGTCCGAAGCTTGTGGAGGGCCGGGCGGCGCGACGCGCCGAAGGTCGGCCCGGCTTATGGCGGATGGAGCATCAGGGATCAAGGGGGATGGATTGACTTCCATAACGTTATGCGTTATAGACAGTCATGATACGGAGCTTCGCCGATCGGGACAGCGAGAGACTGTGGCGGGGCGTCGCCAGCCGGAAATGGTCGGCCGACGTTGCCCGCAGGGCGTTGGCGAAACTGCGTCTGATCGACTCCGCAAGCAATCTCGATGACTTGAGGAATCCACCGGGAAACCGGCTGGAGATGCTCAAGGGAGATCGCAAGGGTCAGTATTCGGTTCGGATCAACGACCAGTGGCGCATCTGTTTCCGCTGGTCGGAAGGAGGCGCACATGACGTCGAAATCGTCGACTACCACTGATGGGTTTCTCGTCCACAACCCGCATGCGGGAGAAATCCTGAAGGAAGAATTCCTCGATCCGCTGGGCCTCAGCCAGAACGCGCTCGCGCGCGCCATCGGGGTGCCGCCGCGGCGCATCAACGAGATCGTGCTCGGCAAGCGCGCCGTCACCGCCGATACCGACCTGAGGCTGGCGCGCTATTTCCGCATGTCCGAGGGTTTCTTCCTTGGATTGCAGACGAGCTACGAACTGATGGAGCGCAAGCGCGCGCTCGGCGACGCGCTCGACAAGATCACGCCGCGCGCTGCGTGACGGCCCCTGTAATCTGAAGCCTATGCCCGCTTGCGCCGCCTGAGCGCGCTCTTCAGTTCCTCGCGGTCGATGGCGCCGGTGGCGATGACGATGGCGAAATAGGCGAACGCCGCGATGCCGATGACGGCGAAGACCGCGACAAGCCGCACCAGCGTCGAGGGCGAGGCGAGCCACGGGGCCATCCAGCCGTCGAGGAGCAGGACGAGCGCGCCCATGGCGACGCTGGCGAGCACGATCATGGCGACGCGCCGGAGCGTCACCGGCGAGGGGCGGAAGTCGCCGCGCCGCCACAGAACGCCGGCCAGCAGCGCGAAGTTCAGCCAGGCCGAGATCGAGGTGGTGGCGGCGATGCCGACATGGCCGAAATACGGGAACAGGGCGAGGCTGCCGACGATGTTGACGACGACGGCGGCGAAGGAGAACCACATCGGGCTCTTGACGTCGAGCCGGGCGAAATAGGCCGGCGAGAACACCTTGATCAGCACATAGGCCGGCAGGCCGGTGGCGAAGGCGGAAAGGGCCGCCGCCGTCAGCGCCGTGGTCTCGGCGGTGAACGCGCCGCGCTCGTAGAGGAGGTTGACCAGCGGGCCGGCGAACAGCATGAAGCCGACCGCCGCCGGCAGCGTCAGCCCGAGCCCGAATTCCAGCGAGCGGTTCTGGAGGTGCTGGGCGTCGGCGAAATCGCCGGCCTTCAGCGTGCGCGACAGCTCCGGCAGCAGCACCACGCCTATGGCGATGCCGATGACGCCGAGGGGGAGTTGATTGATGCGGTCGGCATAGTTGAGCAGCGAGATCGCGCCTTCCTGCGACGAGGCGATGATCTGGCCGACGAGCAGGTTGATCTGGGTGACGCCGCCGGTCAGCAGCGCCGGCCCCATCAGCACCAGGAGCCGCTTCACGTCGGGAGTGAGCGCCGGGCGGCGCAGCGACATGGAAAAGCCTTCCTTGCGCACGCCGCGCAGAAGGAAGAAGAGCTGGACCGGGCCGGAGGCGAACACGCCCCAGGCCAGCCACCGGCCGGTGGACCCGGCGTCGAAGCCGAGCGAGAGCGTGACGACGAGCACGCCGATCAGGATGAGGTTCAGGAGAACCGGCACGATGGCGGCGAGGAAATAGCGCCGCATCGAGTTCAATATCCCCGACAGCATCGCCACCAGCGACATGAAGAACAGATAGGGGAACATGATGCGGGTGAGCAGCACGGTGATGTCGAGCTTTTCCGGGTCCTCGGCGAAGCCCGGCGCGATGACCCATTCGACCAGGAACGGCATGAACAGGATGGCGAGCGCCGACAGCGCGATCAGCGCCGCCATCAGCACGGACAGCACGTCCTCGGCGAAGCGGCGCGCCGCCTCCGGGCCGCTGCCCTCCAGCTCCTTGGCGAAAAGCGGGATGAAGGCGGTGTTGAACGCGCCCTCGGCGAACAGGCGCCGGAAGAGGTTGGGGAAGCGGAAGGCGGCGTAGAAGGCGTCGGCCACCGGCCCGGCGCCGAGCGCGGCGCCGATCAGCGCCTCGCGCACGAAGCCGCTGATGCGGCTTGCCGAGGTCGCACCGCCGACGGCGGCGAATTTCTTGACGAGGCTCATAAACGGTGCATCCCGGGACAGGTGGTTCAGCCGGCGGCGGCCTTCGCGCCGCCTGTCGCCGCCGCGCCCTCCATGACGGCGACGAGCGTGGCGCGAATCTTCTCCTGCCGGCCGGGGCTCTCGATCTTTTGGCCGGTCAGGTCGGTGACGTAGAAGGTGTCGATCACCTTCTCGCCGAAGGTGGTGATGTGGGCCGAGGCGATGTCGAGCGAAAGGTCGGACAGCGCCCCGGTGATCTCGGACAGCAGGCCCGGCCGGTCGAGGCACCGGACCTCGACGACCGAGAAGCGGTTGGACAGCGTGTTGCGGATCTCGACGCGCGGCTCGACCCGGAACGCCCTCGTCCCGCGCTTGCGTCCAGCCCGCTTCTCGATCATCTCCGGCAGCCAGGCCTTGCCGGCCAGCACGTCCTCGATCAGCCGGCCGACGCGCTCAGCGCGGCGGCGCTCGTCCTCGTCGAAATCGAACTCGCGCGAGATCAGGATGGTATCGAGCGCGCGCCCGTCGGCGGTGGTGAAGATCTGCGCGTCGACGATGTTGGCGCCGGCCGCCGCGCACGCCCCGGCGATGACGGAGAGCAGGCGCGGATGGTCGGGCGCGAGCACGGTGATCTCGGTCACGGCCTCGAACTGGTGGGTGCGCACCGCCGTCGCCAGCCGGCGGCCGGCGACGTCGGCCTCGCGGATGAAGCCGAAATGCCGGACCTGATCGTCGAGCGGTACGGTGAGCAGGTAGTTGTCGTAAGGCAGAGCGAGATAGCGCTCGCGGTCCGCCTCAGGCCAGCCCGCCAGCGCCCCGGCGAGCGCGGCGCGCGCGCCCTTGGCCCGCTCGCCGCGCGAGACCTCGGAGAAGCCGCCGGTCAGTTGCAGCTCGGTCTCGTAATAGAGGGTGCGCAGGAGCTGGCCCTTCCAGCCGTTCCAGACGCCGGGGCCGACGCCGCGGATGTCGCAGACGGTGAGGAGGAGAAGGAGCTTCAGCCGCTCGACCGACTGCACGATATCGGCGAAATCCTGGATCGTCTTGCGGTCGTTCAGGTCGCGCGTCTGCGCCGTCATCGACATCAGAAGATGGTTCTCGATCAGCCAGGCGATGGTCTCGGTGTCGGCGGCGGAAAAGCCCATATGCGGGCACAGCCGGCGCGCGATCTTCGCCCCGGCGGTGGAGTGGTCCTCCGGCCTGCCCTTGGCGATGTCGTGGAACAGCACGGTGACGTAGAGGATGTCGCGGCTTCCCTTCAGGCCCGGCATCAGCGAATGGCTGAGCGGATGGATCGCCCCGGCCTCGCCATGCTCGATCTCGGACAGGACGCCGACGCAGCGGATCAGATGCTCGTCCACGGTGTAGTGGTGGTACATGTTGAACTGCATCATCGCCACGATCTTCTGGAAATCGGGGATGAGCTTGCCGAGCAGACCCGCCTCGTTCATGCGGCGCAGGTTCAGCTCCGGGTTGCGGCTGGAGGTCAGCACCTCCATGAACAGCCGGTTGGCCTCCTTGTCGCGGCGCAGGTTGCGGTCGACGAGCCGGAGCGAGCGGGTCAGGAGCTTCAGCGCGTCGGGATGGAACTCCAGCCCGTGCCGGTCGGCGAACCAGAACAGCCGCAGAAGATTGACCGGATCGCGCGCGAACACCTCTTCGTCGGCGACGTTGATGCGGTGATTGTCGACGATGAAATCGGCGGTGCCGGCGAGCTTGCGCTTGCGGCGCGAGAAATTGAGGATGACGCGGTTGAAGCCCGGAACGTGCTTGGCCTGCTCCTCCTCCAGCGCGGCGCAGAAGATGCGCGTCAGGTCGCCCACGGTCTTGGCGACGAGGAAATAGTGCTTCATGAACCGCTCGACCGCGGAGAGGCCCGGATGGGTCGTGTAGCCGAGGCGCTCGGCGATGTCGCGCTGGATGTCGAAATGCAGCCGTTCCTCGGCGCGGCCGGCGAGGAAATGCATGTGGCAGCGCACCGCCCACAGGAAGTCCTCGGCCTTGCGGAACTGGTTGTATTCGCCGCGCGTGAACACGCCCTTGCCGACCAGTTCCTCGGCCGTGCGCACGCGGTAATAATACTTGCCGATCCAGAACAGGGTCTGGAGGTCGCGCAGGCCGCCCTTGCCCTCCTTGACGTTCGGCTCGACCAGATAGCGGCTTTCGCCGGCCTTGGCGTGGCGGGCGTCGCGCTCGGCCAGCTTGGCCTGTACGAACTCCGCGCCCGTGTCCTTGACCACCTCCTCGTCGAACCGCTCGACGAGGGTATCGAACAGCTTCTCGTCGCCGGTCAGGAAGCGGGCTTCGAGGATCGAGGTGCGGATGGTGACGTCGGTGCGCGACAGGCGGATGCACTCGTCGATGTTGCGCGTGGCGTGGCCCACCTTCAGGCCGAGGTCCCACAAGACGTAGAGCATGTATTCGACGACCTGCTCGCCCCACGGCGTCTGCTTCCACGGCAGGACGAACAGCAGGTCGATGTCGGAGGACGGGGCGAGCGTGCCGCGGCCGTAGCCGCCGACCGCGACGATCGCCATATGCTCGGCCGCGGACGGGTTGCGGGCGCGATAGACGTTCTCGGCGGCGAAGACGTAGAGCGCGCGGATCACCTCGTCCATCAGGTGCGACAGGCGCTCGGCGCAGGCGTGGCCGCCGCCGTCCTCGCGCAGCATCGCCTCGGCCCGGGCGCGGCCCTCGGCCAGCCTTTCCTTGAACAGCCGCACGAGGCCGGCCCGCGCCTCGGGGCCGGAGCCGTCGCCATTCGTCGGCGCTGTGAGCGCGGCGACGTCGCGCCCGAGGCCCGCGCCATCGACGATCTCTTCGAGCTTCAGGGGAATCTTCGCCATGCCTGCCGGTCTTGCATCACCGGCAGGGTCTATATCGCGATTTTGCCGCCTTGGATACGGTCGCGCAGCCGCCGCTGCATCTCGGGCACGGTCTCGCGACCGGCGAGCCGAAGCGAGCTTTCTTCAAGGAAGGAGGCGAACGCGGCGATGTCGAGCGGACGGGCGATGAAGTAGCCCTGTACGAAATCGACCTTCGCCTGCATGCCGCGCAGCAGCGCCAGCCGCTCGGCGGTCTCGACGCCTTCCACCACCATGACACGGCCGGTCGCCTCGATCATCTCGATGGCGTGGCGCAGCATCTGCGCCATCATCGAGTTGTCGGGCGCCATGGCGAAGGAGCGGTCGAGCTTGACCCCGTCCACCGACAGGCCGGCGAGGTTGTGCATGTTGGAATAGCCGGTGCCGAAATCGTCGATATAGGTCTTGATGCCGGCCCGGCGCAGCGCCTCGATCTCGCGCTGGGCATTGGCCGGGATCTCGTCGCTCTCGATGATCTCGAGGACGACGCCGAACCGGTCCGGCCGGGCGGTGAAGGGCGCGAACACGGCGGCGAGCCGGGCGCTGTCGAGGTCCTGCGGGAAGATGTTGAAGGAGACCTGAAGCCTGCGCCCTTCCGGGATCGTCGCCGACAGCTCGTCGAAGGCGCGGCGCGCGACGAGCCGCGTCAGGTGCATGGTCAGGCCGCGCCGCTTGACGATCTCGATGAAGCGGTCGGGGAAGACGACGGCATCGTTGATGTCGCGCCAGCGCACCAGCACCTCGCAGCCGGCGATCTCGCCGCTGGCGAGCCGCATGACCGGCTGGTAGGCGCACAGGACGGAGTCGGCGTCGAGATGACGGCAGAAGCGCGATTCGAACGACCAGAACCGGGTGATAAGCCAGTTGACCCGGTTCGACGCGTAGGCGGCGATCAGCGCCGCGGCGAGCAGCAGCAGCACGGCGGCGGCCGGCGCGGCGGAAAGGATGGTGGAAAGCCGCGCCTCGACGACGACGCAGTGGACGCCGCCGGGATCGCAGGACAGCGCGTTGACGCGGCCGGCAGAGAGGCCGGCGAAGCCGGGCGCCGTCATCCAGCCCTCGTAGAGCCCCGCCTCGCCGGCGCGGTGGAGCCACCGCCCGAATTCGTCGCGCAGGATCAGCTCCGATGTCAGCCATCGCGGCGGGCGGAAGTCGACGCCCTGCGGCGGCACGACCGCGACGAAGGGGTCGCTCAGCGCGAAGGTGCCCCGCTCGCCGGCAAGGCCGAGAAAGCTGAGGTCGCGATCGAACCAGAGCGCGATCCGCTCCTCGCCGGGGCCGACGAGATCGGGCGCGCCGAGATAGAGCGGCTCGGCCAGGGCGGCGAGGTTGAGCGAGCATTGCACATGGCCGCCCGGCGCATAGAGAAATTCGTTCAGCCCGTCGGGCAGGTAGGCGATGCGGCGCAGCTGCTCGCGAAAGGCGGGCGAGCACGGCTCGGCCGTCACCTGCGCGTGCATCCTGTCGAAGGTTTCGACGAGGTTGGTGCTCAGCCTGACGAACGGCTCGATGGCGCGCTCGCTTTCGAGGCGCGCGAGATCGGAGGTCTTGTAGAGGGCATAGCCGCCGGCGACGGCGAGCACGAGGAGGAAGACGGATACCCAGACGAGAGCGGCGATGGCCTGCCGGTATGCCGACGATATGAAGACGCTGACGAGTTTCGCCATGCGAACTGCCTCCCACTCGCATTCGAGTAGGCCATGAAAATATTCAAACGCGGGTTAACGGCGCGATTCCCCAGCGGAAGCCGCGTCAGCCGGCAGAGAGCCCCTTCAGCCGGTAGAGTGCGTCGAGCGCCTCGCGCGGGGTCATCTCGTCGGGATGGAGCGCGGCGAGCGCGTCGGCAAGGGCGTCGTTCGCCTTCGGCCTCTGCGGTTCCCGCTTCACCGCGACGGAGAACAGCGGCAGGTCGTCGACGAGGCGCGCCGCCTTGCCGGAGGTCTCGCCCTCCTCCAACTGGTGCAGGACCGCGCGGGCGCGCTCGACCACGGCTTCGGGCAGGCCGGCGAGCCGGGCCACCTGCACGCCGTAGGACCGGTCGGCCGCGCCCTTGCCGACCTCGTGCAGGAAGACGACCTCGCCCTCCCATTCCTTGACGCGCATGGTGACGTTGTGCAGGCGCGGCAGCTTGCCGGCCAGCGCCGTCATCTCGTGGAAATGGGTGGCGAAGATCGCCCGGCAGCGGTTCTTCTCGTGCAGGTACTCCACCGCCGCCCAGGCGATGGACAGGCCGTCGAAGGTGGCGGTGCCGCGGCCGATCTCGTCGAGGATCACCAGCGCGCGCTCGCCGGCCTGGTTGAGGATCGCCGCCGTCTCGACCATCTCGACCATGAAGGTGGAGCGGCCGCGCGCGAGGTCGTCCGACGCGCCGACGCGGGAGAACAGCCGGTCGACGACGCCGATATGGGCCGAGGCCGCCGGTACGAAGGAGCCCATCTGGGCGAGAATGGCGATCAGCGCGTTCTGGCGCAGGAAGGTCGACTTGCCGCCCATGTTGGGGCCGGTCAGCAGCCAGATCGCGCCGTTCTTCGCCCCGTCCTCCGGCGACAGGTCGCAATCGTTGGCGACGAAGGGATCGGCGAGCTGGCGGCGCAGCGCCTGCTCGACCACGGGATGGCGGCCGCCCTCGATGCGGAAGGCGAGCGAGGCGTCGACGGCCGGCCGGCAGTAATTCTCCGCCGCGGCGAGGACAGCGAGCGCGGCCGAGACGTCGAGCTCGGCCAGCGCGTCGGCCGCCGCGCGGATGGCGTCGGCGTGGGAGACCGCCTCGGCGGTCAGCCGCTCGAACACGCCGAGCTCGATCTGGAGCGCGCGGTCGGCGGCGTTGGCGATCTTGGTTTCGAGCCCCGCGAGCTCGGTCGTGGTGAAGCGCATCGCGCTCGCCATGGTCTGGCGGTGGATGAAGCGCGCCTTGGCAGCGTCGGTCCCGGTCATGACCCCGGCGTGGTTGGCCGTCACCTCGATATAGTAGCCGAGCACGTTGTTGTGGCGGATCTTCAGCGAGCGGATGCCGGTTTCCTCGGCAAGATCGCGTTCCATGCCGGCGATGACCCGGCGCGACTGGTCGCGCAGGGCCCGCATCTCGTCGAGCTCGGCGTCGTAGCCGGCGCGCACGAAACCGCCGTCACGCTTCATCAGCGGCACCTCGTCGGCGAGCGCCCGGTCGAGATGATCGGCGAAGGCGGACGGCAGGGCGGCGAGCGCCGCCGCGGCGGCCCCGAGGCGCGCCGGCAACACCGGCTGGCCGGCGAGCAGCTCGCCGGCCTGGCGCGCCGCATCGAGCCCGGCCCGGAGGCTGGCGAGATCGCGCGGGCCGCCCCGGTTGAGCGCCAGCCGCGACAGCGCGCGCGGCATGTCGGGCGTGGCCTTGAGCACCGCGCGCAGCGCATCGGTGAGCCGCGAGCCGGCGAGGAAGAACGACACCGCGTCGAGCCGCTCGCCGATGGCAGCCGGCTCGGTCAGCGGCGCGGTCAGCCGCTCGGCCATCAGCCGCGCGCCGCCGCCGGTCACGGTCCTGTCGATGGCCTTGAGCAGCGAGCCGTCGCGATTGCCGGAGAGCGTGCGGGTCAGTTCGAGATTGGCGCGGGTGGCGGCGTCGATGAACAGGCTCGATCCCGCCTCCTCGCGCTCGGGCCGGGCGAGCGGCGGGCGCTCGGAAAGCTGGGTCTTCTCGACATAGGCGATGGCGCCCGAGATGGCGGAAAGCTCGGCCCGGCCGAACTGGCCGAAGCTGTCCGGCGTCGCCACCGAAAAGAAGCGGGCGATGCGGCCGGGCGCGGCGGCGGAATCGAACAGCGTCGCCGGCTGCGGGCTCGCCGTCCGGCCGAGCACGTCGAACAGGGGTTTCAGCTCCGGGTCGCGGAACAGCGGCTCGGCGACGATCAGCTCGCGCGGATCGACGCGCAATATGTCGGCGAGCAGCCGCTCGCCCGCGGTGTCGGCGACCTTGAACGCGCCGGTCGAGATGTCGATCCAGGCGAGCGCATAGGCGTGGTCGGCCGGCCCCGCCCCCTTCACACGGCCGAGCGCCATCAGGTAGTTGGCCTCGCCGGGGGCGAGCAGCTTGTCCTCGGTGATGGTGCCGGGGGTGACGAGGCGCACCACGTCGCGCCGCACCACCGCCTTGTAGCCGCGCTTCTTCGCCTCGGCCGGATCCTCCATCTGCTCGCAGACGGCGACGCGGAAGCCCAGCGCGATCAGCTTTTCCAGATAGTCGTCGGCGGCATGGACCGGCACGCCGCACATCGGGATGTCCTCGCCCTGATGCTTGCCGCGCTTGGTCAGCGCGATGCCGAGCGCGCGGCTGGCCAACTCCGCGTCGTGGAAGAACAGCTCGTAGAAATCGCCCATGCGGTAGAACAGCAGCGAATCCGGGTTCGCCGCCTTGATCTCGATATACTGCTCCATCATCGGCGTCGCGCCCGCGGCGGGGAGCGCCGGCGGCGGGGCGAGGGAAGCGTCGTCGCTCTCATGCGGATGCTGGTTCAAGGGCGTTTGCCTTCTGGCGGGATGCGTTTTCCTGCTTGGCGTTTTGTGCCCGCGAAGTGTAGCCTTATTCACGGCGCTTCGGCAAAACTCCACAAGGAAGGCGCCACCGGGGAAGGATACGGACACCAACATGCCGCTGAAAGACAGGAACACGGAGGCCGGGCCTTCCGTGAGCGCACAGGAAGCACTCGATTTCCACGCCTCGGGACGGCCGGGCAAGCTGGAGATCAACCCGACCAAGCCGATGGCAACCCAGCGCGACCTCTCCCTCGCCTATTCGCCGGGCGTCGCCGCCCCGGTCAAGGCGATCGCGGAAGATCCGAGCCGCGCCTTCGACTACACCACGCGCGGCAACCTCGTCGCCGTCATCTCCAACGGCACGTCGATCCTCGGCCTCGGCGATCTCGGCGCGCTGGCCTCCAAGCCGGTGATGGAGGGCAAGGCAGTGCTGTTCAAGCGGTTCGCCGACGTCGATTCCATCGACCTCGAGGTCGACACGCGCGACGCCGACGAGTTCATCAACTGCGTGCGCTTCCTCGGCCCGTCCTTCGGCGGCATCAACCTCGAGGACATCAAGGCCCCCGAATGCTTCATCATCGAGCAGCGGCTGCGCGAATTGATGGACATTCCCGTCTTCCACGACGACCAGCACGGCACGGCGATCATCGCCGCCGCAGGCCTCATCAACGCGCTGGAGATCACCGGCCGCGACATGAAGACGGCCAGGCTCGTCTGCAACGGCGCGGGCTCGGCCGGCATCGCCTGCATCGAGCTGGTCAAGGCGATGGGCTTTTCGCCCGAGAACGTCATCCTGTGCGACACCAAGGGCGTGGTCTACAAGGGCCGCACCGAGGGCATGAACCAGTGGAAATCGGCCCACGCCGTCGAGACCGACAAGCGCACGCTGGCCGACGCCATGGACGGGGCCGACATCGTGTTCGGCCTGTCGGCCAAGGGCGCCTTCTCCACCGCCATGATCCAGTCGATGGCCAAGAAGCCGATCATCTTCGCCATGGCCAATCCCGACCCCGAGATCACGCCCGAGGAAGTGGCCGAGATCCGCACCGACGCCATCATGGCGACCGGGCGTTCGGACTATCCCAACCAGGTCAACAACGTTCTCGGCTTCCCCTACATCTTCCGCGGCGCGCTCGACGCGCGCGCCACCACCATCAACGAGGAGATGAAGATCGCGGCGGCGCGGGCGCTGGCGGCGCTGGCGCGCGAGGACGTGCCCGACGACGTCGCCGCAGCCTATCAGGGCAACCGGCCGAAATTCGGCCCCAACTACATCATCCCCGTGCCGTTCGACCCGCGGCTGATCTCGTCGATCCCGGTCGCGGTCGCGCGCGCGGCGATGGAATCGGGCGTCGCCGGGCGGCCGATCCTCGACATGGAGAAGTACCGGCAGGAACTCTCGGCGCGGCGCGACCCCATCGCCTCGACCCTCCAGCGCATCTACGACCGGGTGCGCCGCCAGCCCAAGCGCGTCGTCTTCGCCGAGGGCGAGGAGGAGCAGGTGATGCGCGCCGCCGTCTCCTACGTCAACCAGAAGCTCGGCACGGCGATCCTGATCGGCCGCGACGACGTGATCCGCGAGAATGCGAAGAACGCCGGCGTCGACCTCGACCGGCCGGGCATCGAGCTGGTCAATGCGCGGCTGTCGCGGCGCAACGGCGTCTATGCCGACTTCATGTACGAGCGGATGCAGCGCAAGGGCTACCTCCTGCGCGACTGCCAGCGCCTGATCAACAACGACCGCAACCACTTCGCCGCCTGCATGGTGGCGCTGGGCGACGCCGACGCGGTGGTGACGGGGGTGACGCGCAACTACTCGACCGCGCTCGAGGACATCCGCCGCATCATCGACGCCAAGCCCGGCCACCGGGTGATCGGCGCGTCGGTGGCGCTGGCGCGCGGGCGCACGGTGATCGTCGCCGACACCGCCGTCCACGACATGCCGGATTCGATCCAGATCGCCGACATCGCCGAGGAGGCGGCGGGCTTCGCCCGGCGCATGGGCTACGAGCCGCGCGTGGCGCTGCTCGCCTATTCGACCTTCGGCCACCCGCAGGGCGAGCGCTCGGAGCGGGTGCAGGAGGCGGTGCGCATCCTCGACAAGCGGCGGGTCGATTTCGAGTATGACGGCGAGATGGCGGCCGACGTGGCGCTGAACCCGAACCTGATGCGGCAATACCCGTTCTGCCGGCTTTCGGGCCCGGCCAACGTGCTGATCATGCCGGCCTACCACTCGGCCTCGATCTCGACCAAGATGCTTCAGGAGCTGGGCGGCTCGACGGTGATCGGCCCGTTGCTCGTCGGCCTGAACAAGCCGGTGCAGATCGTGCCGATGAACGCCAAGGATTCGGACATCGTCAACATGGCGGTCATCGCCGCCTACAGCGCCGGGGCCTGAGGGGCCTCGACGCCGCCCTCGCCTGCCCGGCCTCTTCCCGTTCACGGGGGCGAGGAGCGGCCGGCGCGGGGCGGCGCTACCCTTCGAGCTTTCGCGCCAGCGTCTTCGGCGCCTTCCGCAGCCACGCCTGCCTCAGCCGGTGCGCAAGCTCGTCGTCGGCGATTGCGTGGACGCGCACCAGCATCGCCGGCCAACCGTGATAGTGCGGGGTCTCGAAGTAGATGTCGGGCGCGGCCTGAAGCAGCATCTCCTTCTCGTCGAGCGCCACCATCACCACCACGGTCTCAGCGCCCTTGACGCGGCAGAAGCCCTTGCCGCGCACTTTCAGCGCCGGCGTGCCGTACCATGTGGATTCCTCGACCTCGGGCAGCCCGGCGGCCGCCCGCTTCAGGCGCTCGAAGGCGGGCGCGAGGTCGCCGGCCATGGCTCAGGCCGCGAAGCGCGTCGCGTCCGGGCCGTAATGGTTGACGTAGCGGCTTGAGATCGTCGCCACCGGCAGGACGACGAAGACGTCCGTGGTGCCGAAGGCATGATCGACCACGCAGCCCTCGCCGATCTTCGCGCCGAGCCTGAGGTAGCCCTTGATGAGCGGCGGCATGGCGGCGAGCGCCGCGCGCGCATTGACGGCCTCGCCCGGCATCAGGTCCATCGCGTGGAAGCGCGAGGCGACGGCCGAAATCCGCCAGTCGCCCTCCGCGAGGCAGTTCTGGGCGAGGAAGGACAGGGCTTCGGCGTGGGCGGCCGGCACCGTGCCGTGGAACGAGGCGCAGCCGGTCATCGCGCCGATGCCGTAATGGTTCACATAGGCCCAGATGCCCTGCCACAGCACCTCGATGGTGCGCTTGGAGCGGTATTGCGGCAGGACGCAGGAGCGGCCGAGCTCGAGGAAGCTCAAGGAGGGATGGCGGGCGACGAGCCGTTCGAGCTCGAACTCGTCGCTCGAATAGAAGCCGCCGGCCAGCGCCGCGTTCTCCTGCCGCATCAGCCGGTAGGTGCCGACGATGCGGCGGTGGTCCGGGCCGGCAAGGCTCGCATCGAGCACCAGCAGGTGGTCGCAGACCTCGTCGAAGCGGTCGGCGTCGCGGCGGGCGCGGGCGTCGGCCTCCGAGGCGCGCGCGCCCAGCTCCTCGTGAAAGACCCGGTAGCGCACCTCCTGCGCGGCGGCGATCTCGGCCTCGTCGCGGGCCAGCCTGACCTCGATGGCGCCGATGCGCCCGAGGATCGCGCCGGCCGCCAGCCCGGAAAACGGCATCGGCGATGCCGCGGGCGCGGCGTGAGGGGTGTTCCGGGAGGTTTCAGTCATGGTGACATGCATGGCTCGTTCTCCTCGCTCCTCGAACGGCCCCGCCCGACGCCGAATCGCACCGGGAAGGACCATTCCTTGCGCGCCGCTCTAGGCGGGCATTGCAACGCGAGTGTGACGAAGGTGTCATGACGACGCCGGCTGTGCAAGGCAGCCCGCCCGATCGTTAGCCGGCGACGTGGTGCTCCACGGCCTCGATCATCGCCTGCGGATCGACCGGCTTGGTCAGGAAGCCGGTCGCGCCATGGGCGATGACGCCGTGGCGGGTCTTCTCCTGATTGTCGGCCGAAAGCACGAGGATCGGCACGGCGGGAAGCGCGTTCCGCTCCTCGTGGCTGCGGATGAACGACAGCGCCGACAGGCCGTCCATCACCGGCATGTGGAGATCCATCAGCACCACGTCGTAGCGATGGGCGCCGCCGCTTTCGGTCAGCGCCTCGACCGCGGCCTTGCCGTTCGTCACCACGTCGACATGATGGCCGGCCTTGGCGAGCGCCGAGCGGGCGAGGAGGGCGTTGATGTCGTTGTCCTCGACCACGAGGACGGAGAGCCCGCGCGGCGCGCCGTGCGGCGTGGGCGGCGCGGCCTGCCCTTCCCCGGCGCCGCCCGCGCCCGGCGCCTCCCGCGACAGGAGCACGCGCAGCAGCGTCGCCGCCCTGACCGGGCGGACGAGGAAGCCCTCATAGCCGTCGGCGGCCCAGCCCGGCAGCCGCCCGCGGTCGGCCGGCGCGACCAGCGTGATCGCCCGCGGCGCGCGCGGATCGGCCGCGCGCAGGCGGCGCAGGAACCCGCCCTCGCCCACCTCCAGCGCCGCATCGACCAGCACGGTATCGAAACAGGCGGCGGCAGGATCGCCGGCGAGCATCCGCCCCGGATCGGCGATCACCTGCGCCGCGCCGCCATGGGCGGCGACGGTGCTGACCAGCGCCCGCGCCTCCATCTCGTTGGCCGAGACGACGGCGATGCGCCGTCCCGCCAGCGCGTCCGCGAGGTCGAGCCGGGGTGCGAGCGCATCCGCCGCCGGGATTTCGATGGTGAAGCGCGAGCCCTTGCCCGGCTCGGCCTCGGCGAGGATCGCCCCGCCCATCGACTCGACGATGCGCCGCGAAATGGCGAGGCCGAGGCCGGTGCCGCCATGGGCGCGGGTCGCCGTGCCGTCGCCCTGCTCGAACTCCTCGAAGATGCGCGCAAGGTCGCTTTGCCTGAGGCCCGGCCCGGTGTCGGCGACATGGAACCTCAAGCGCTGCTGCCCGGCCTCGCCGGCGATCTCGACCTCGACCAGCACGCCGCCCGTTTCGGTGAACTTGACGGCGTTGCCGACGATGTTGATCAGCACCTGCCGCAGCCGGCCGGGATCGGCCGAGACCAGCGCCGGCACGTCGGGCGCGATGTGGCTGCCGATGCCGATGCCCTTGTCGTGGGCGCGCGCGGCGAGCAGCTCGACCACGTTCTCGACCAGCTCGCGCGGGCTCAAGGGCTGCGGCTCCAGATCGAAGCGGCCGAACTCGATCTTGGAATAGTCGAGCAGATCGTCGATCAGCGCCAGAAGCGACGAGGCGGATGTCGAGATCGCGCCGACATAGGTGCGCTGCTCGGGCGTCGGCTTCGTATCGGCGAGAAGCCGCGCCATGCCGATGATGCCGTTCATCGGCGTGCGGATCTCGTGGCTGACCGTGGCGAGGAAGCGCGACTTCGCCTCGCTGGCGGCTTCCGCCCGTTCGCGCGCGGCGATCAGCGCGGTTTCCGCCTGCTTGCGCCCGGTGATGTCGCGCGCGATGGCGCGGTGCGACACCGCGTCGTCGTCCTTGTCGCGCACGGACAGCTCGATCCACGAGAACCAGCGCTCGCCCTCGACCGTGCGCAGCGCGACAT
This sequence comes from Alphaproteobacteria bacterium, assembly GCA_037190985.1. Taxonomy (GTDB): domain Bacteria; phylum Pseudomonadota; class Alphaproteobacteria; order Rhizobiales; family Rhizobiaceae; genus Aerobium. The sequence continues at coordinate 450,076 of JBBCKE010000030.1, read as the reverse complement.
CGGTCGAGGACAGGCATTCCCCGTCGTGAAAGGCGCTGTCGGGCACCAGCCCGATCTCGATCCCCAGCTCGGTCAGCCTGCGGCCGCGCAGCGCCTCCGGCTCGAGGCCGAGAAGCCGGGACAGAACGCGGTTGGCGTAGACGATGCGCCCGTCGCGGTCGCGGTGGACGACGATGTCGCCCAGCGCGTCGGTCAGGTCGCGGCTGCGCGCCTCGCCTTCCTGATACTCCCACATCAGGTCGGAAAGCCGCTCGATCCGCTCGCGGGTCCTGCGCTCGCGGGCCCCGGCGCGCGCGGCCTGCCGGCGCAGGCCGAGGCCGTGGAGGCCAAGCGCCGCAAGGCCGGCCGCGCCGGGAACGAGGGCCGCAAGCAGCGGCGCGCCGAAGAACGCGGCGAGCGCGGCCGAGACGACAAACGCCAGCGCGGCGAGCGCCAGCATGGCCTCGCCGCGCGCGCCGTCGATCATGGATGCGGCAAGGTCGGTGCCGGGACTGTCGGGCGCGAGCGGCGGCGCGGCGATGCGCGGGCGGCTACCGCGTCCGCTGCCGGATGCGGCTGCCGCCGTTTCGAGGAACGCCCCGCCCGCCTCGTTTTCCTGCGCCATCATGGGGGCGGACAATAACAGCGACTGCTTAGGGAAGGTTTGGGCCGCTCGATAGAATTTTAGCGAACCCGCCTTCAACCCGCCATATCGACGACGACGCGGCCGCGCACCTTGCCGTCGAGGATGTCGTGCGCCGTGGCAATGATGCCGTCGAAGGGGATGGTCGTCGAAAGCGCGGCGAGCTTGTCGCGGTCGAGGTCCTCGACGATGCGCCGCCAGGCTTCCAGCCGGATGTCGCGCGGGGCCATCACCGAATCGATGCCGAGCAGCGAGACGCCGCGCAGGATGAAGGGGGCGACGCTGCCCGGCAGGTCCATGCCGCCGGCGAGGCCGCAGGCGGCGACCGCGCCGCCATAGGCGGTCATGGAAAGGACGTTGGCCAGCGTGTGGCCGCCGACCGCGTCGACGCCGCCGGCCCAGCGTTCCTTGCCGAGCGGCCGCGCCGGCTGGGAAAGCTCGGCCCGGTCGATCACCTCGGCCGCGCCGAGGTCGCGCAGGAAATCCGCCTCCCCGGCCCGCCCGGTCGAGGCGATGACCGCATAGCCGAGCTTCGACAGGATCGACACCGCCACCGTGCCGACGCCGCCGGCGGCGCCGGTGACGACGACCGGACCGCGCGACGGCCCGATGCCGTGACGCTCCAGCGCCAGCACGCACAGCATGGCGGTGTACCCGGCCGTGCCGACCGCCATCGCCTCATGCGCGCTCATGCCCGCGGGCAGCGGCACCAGCCAGTCGCCCTTGACGCGGGCGCGGCCGGCATAGGCGCCGTGATGCACCTCGCCGACGCCCCAGCCGTTCAGGATGACGCGGTCGCCGGGCCGCCAGTCGGGATTGCGCGAGGCAAGCACCGTGCCGGCGAAATCGATGCCGGGAACGAGCGGCCAGCGCCGCACCACCGGCGCCCGGCCGGTGATCGCCAGCCCGTCCTTGTAGTTGACGGTGGTGGCCTCCACGGCGACGGTGATGTCGCCTTCCATCAGGTTGGCCTCGCTCATGTCGACGACATCGACGGACTGCTTCTTGTCCTCATCGCGCGAGACGAGGAGCGCCCTGAACGTATCCGACATGAAAACCTCCCTTTCAGCCTGCCGCCGCAACCGGACTGTGCGGCCCTGCGCCGGCAGGGTCAATCGTCCTTCTGCCGCCGGCCGCGCCGCCAGACGAGGAACTCGTCGAGGATGACCAGCCCCGCCCCGACCGTGATGAACACGTCGGCGAGGTTGAAGATCGCGAACGACCATGACGGCAGGTGGAAGAGGATGTAGTCGACGACGTAGCCGTGCCAGACCCGGTCGATCAGGTTGCCGAGCGCGCCGCCGATGATGAGCGCGAAGCCGAGCCGGGCGAGGCGCTGGGCCGGGTCGGTGCGCGCGGCGATGAAGGCGATGAAGCCCATTACCGCCAGTGTCACCGCGATCAGGCCGACGCTGCCGAAATCGTCGAGCAGCGAGAAGGCGATGCCGGTGTTGTGGGTGCGGAAGAGCGACAGGAACGGCAGCACCGGCACGGGCACATGCATGTCGAGTTGCGCCTCGACCGCCTGCTTCAGCCCCTGGTCGAGGATCGCGGCGAACAGGACGATGGCGGCGGCAGGGAGAAGACGCCTCATCCGGCCTTTCCTTGCGTGACGGAGAAGGCGTGGCGGCGTATCTCGTAGAGCGCGACGCCGGTGGCGACGGCTAGGTTGAGCGAATCCGCGCGGCCCGCCTGCGGGATGCGGATCAGCGTATCGCAGGCCCCGGCGAGATCGTCCGGCAGGCCCTGCTGCTCGTTGCCCATCAGGAGGACGAGCGGCCCCTTCGCATAGTCGGGCGCGCGGTAGTCGACCGAGCCCTTGAGATGGGTGCCGACGAGGCGCGTTCTCGCCGCCTTGTGCCAGCCGATGAACGCGGCGGCGTCGGCACGCGCGACCGGCACGGCGAAGATCGAGCCCATGGTGGCGCGCACCGTCTCCAGCGAATAGGGATCGGTGGTGTCGCCGACGAGGATGACGCCCTTCGCGCCCACCGCATCGACCGTGCGGATGACCGTGCCGAGATTGCCCGGATCGCGCACCCGGTCGAGCGCGACCCAGACGTCGCCGTTTTGCGGACGGATGTCCTTCAGCGGCGTCCAGCGTTGCGAGAACACGCCGAGCACGGATTGCGGGTTGTCGCGCCGCGTGATGGCGGTCAGCACTTTTTCCGGCACTTCGAGCACCAGCCCGCCGGCGGCCTTGGCGCGCGCGGCCGCCTTCTCGACCGCCGCATTGCCGCGCTGCGACTTCGCGAAGACCAGCGTGCGGATGGTCCAGCCGAGGTCGAGCGCGTCGATGACCAGCTTCAGCCCCTCGGCCATGAACGCGCCTTGCGCGTCGCGATACTTCTTCAGCGCCAGGGCGCGGATATCCTTGACGACGGGGTTGGCGAGGCTGGTCACTTCCTTGACCTGACCGACCCTGACTTGCCCGGCGCGATGCGTCTCGCTCATGCCGCCACCCAGCGCGAGAACAGCGAGGTCGACAGCCGCCGCCCGGCCGCTTCCTCGCGGATGACGAGTTCGCCCGATTCGACGCGCCCCCCCATCCCGGCGAAGGCATCACGCATCAGCGCGTGCATGGCGAAGAACGAGGCGCGGATCGAATAGGCCGTCAGCACCACGGCGAGCGGCTTCGGCGACAGGATCGCCCGGGTCAGCTCGACCATAGCGGGCAGGTCGTCGAAGAGCTGCCAGACCTCGCCCTTGGGGCCGCGACCATAGGCCGGCGGGTCGAGCAGCACGATGTCGTAACGGCTGCCGCGCCGCTCCTCGCGCTCGACGAAGCGCATCGCGTCCTCGCAGATCCAGCGGATCGGCTTTTCCATGAGCCGCGCCATCTCCTGGTTCTCGCGCGCCCACTGAATCGCCTTCTTCGAGGCGTCGACATGCGTCACCTGCGCGCCGGCGCGCGCGGCGACGAGCGAGGCGAGGCCGGTATAGCCGAAGAGGTTCAGCACCTTCACCGGGCGCCTGGCAGTGGCGATGGTCTCCTCCATGTGCCGCCAGTGCGACGCCTGCTCGGGAAAGACCCCGACATGGCGGAAGGAGGTGAAGCGGCCGAGATAGTCGATGCCGTCATGCTTCATCGGCCAGGTTTCGCCGAGGGGCTCCCTCGGGAAGCGCCAGCGGCCCATGCCTTCCTCGTCGGTGTCGCCGGTGAAGACGGCGTCGGCCTTTCGCCATTCGCGCTCGGGCAGCGCCGGCCGCCAGATCGCCTGTCCTTCGGGCCGGTCGATGAGATAGGGGCCGTAGCGCTCCAGCTTGCGGCCGTCGCCGGAATCGACGAGCGCATAATCCGCGCCCGGCTCGACCTCGAGGATCAGCGGCAGGGTCTCGGCCGGCAGGGGCCCTTGCCGGCGCGGCGCGCGCGGGCGGGCGGATGCGTCCCTCTCCCGGCTCCCCGGCCCGCCCGCCGGCCGGACCGCGACCTTGCCCTCCGCGCCGCCCTCGGACGGCGCGACGGCCCGCGCCACCGGCTTGCGCGCGCGCCTGTCGGTCTGTCTGTCGCGCTGGCTCTTCATCGGCGCTCCGGGAAAATCGTCCCCGCGCTTCTGCCATAGCGGGCGCGCTGCCGCAACAACGCCCCTTGCGCGCCGATGCCGTATGCCCGACGGAGCGAGCCGGCTCCTGAAAAAAACTCGACGCGCAGCCGAAAAGAAGTGCAACGACGCGCTTGCAATTCGTGCGGCGTGTCGTTAGGAAGCAGCGAGCAAGACGGGGTCTGCCTCGGCCTTGCTTCTGGTCGCCCTGCGATCTGTCACGCGCCCGTAGCTCAGCTGGATAGAGCACCAGACTACGAATCTGGGGGTCAGAGGTTCGAATCCTTTCGGGCGCGCCATTTTAATTCCGTCGACATCGTCGGGTCTTCGAATCCTGCCTGCCTGTACCAGGCCGGCAATCGAGGACGGCTGAGCTTTGAAGCTCACCGCAAGGAATCTCCGGCACCGGCCGGCCGGCAAGCCCCTCGGGCAAGCCCGTTCGGGCTGCCCCGAGCCTGTCGCGATCAGCGAGCCTAGCGCGCGTGGGAAACGAATTTGGTGGCCAGATAGCCTTCGAGCGCCTCCGATCCGCCTTCGCTGCCATGGCCGGAATCGTTGATCCCGCCGAACGGCACTTCCGGCAGGCCGAGGCCGTGGTGGTTGATGGAGACCATGCCGCTGCGGATCTCGCGCGCGGCGAGGTCGGCATGGGCGGACGATCGCGTATAGGCATAGGCGGCGAGGCCGAACCGCAGGCGGTTGGCCTCCGCGATCGCCTGCCGCGGCTCGGAGAAGCGCTGGATCACCGCCACCGGCCCGAACGGCTCCTCGTTCATGATCCGCGCGTCGAGCGGCACGTCGCTCAGGACGGTCGGTGCGAAGAAGAACCCGCGATTGCCGATGCGCGCGCCGCCGGTCCGCAGGGTCGCCCCCTTGTCGACGGCGTCGGCGACAAGCGCCTCCATCGCCTCCACGCGCCGCGCATGGGCGAGCGGGCCCATCTTCGTCCCGGCTTCCATCCCGTCGCCGACCTTGAGCGAGGCGGCATGGGCGGTCATCGCGTCGGCGAAGGCGTCGAAGAGCGTGTCGTGAACGACGAAGCGCGTCGGCGAGATGCAGACCTGACCGGCATTGCGGAATTTCTGCGCGGTCAGGACGCCCGTCGCCTGCGCCATGTCGGCGTCGTCGAAGACGATCACCGGCGCGTGGCCACCGAGCTCGAGGGTGACGCGCTTCAGATGCCGGCCCGCCAGCGCGGCGATCTGCCTCCCGACCGCCGTCGAGCCGGTGAAGGACACTTTCGCGATGGCCGGATGGGCGATCAGGAACTCCGATATCTCGGCCGGCCGGCCGAAGACCAGGCCGAGCGTCTCGGCGGGAACGCCCGCTTCGAGAAAGACCTCGACCAGACCGGCGCAGCTCGCCGGCGTCTCCTCCGGCCCTTTCAGCACCACGGAGCAGCCCGTGCACAATGCCGCCGAGAGCTTGCGGACCGACTGGCTGATCGGAAAGTTCCACGGCGTGAAGGCCACGACCGGCCCGACCGGCTCGCGCAGCACGGCCTGCTGCACGTTCGCCGCGCGGCCGGGGATGAGGCGGCCATAGGCGCGCCTTCCCTCCTCGGCGAACCATTCGATCAGGTCCGCCGAATTCGCGAGTTCCGCCTGCGCCTCGGCCAGCGGCTTTCCCTGTTCGCGCGTCAGCGTCGCGGCCATGTCCTGCGCCCGCGCGCGCAAGCCCTGCGCGGCCTTGCGCAGCACCTTGCTGCGCTCGTAAGGCGACACCGCCCGCCACGTCTTGAAGCCGCGCGCGGCGGCTTCGGCTGCGGCACCGAGGTCGGCATGCGTCGCCGCGGCGACCGAGCCGAGGACCTCGCCGGTCGCCGGGTCGAGGACCGGCAGGGTGCCGCCGTCGGAAGCGCCGCGCCACTGGCCGCCAATATGGAGATCGACATCACGGTAGACAGTCATCGACGGATTTTCCTCATGAAGCAGGCTGGCGCGGAGCCGCGCGTTTTCCCTACGGTCGCATGGACGGTTCGCTCAGCCGGCGCAGCACCGCGCCGACATCCTGCGCCGTCTCGATATCCCAGAGGCGGCCGAGGACGTCGTGCGCGACCCGCTCGCCGCAGACCGGCGCGACCAGCCGCAGGAACTTCTCGGACACGCCCTCGTCGGAGAGCGGCCATTCGCGCGAGCCGAGGGCTTCGCCACGGAACGCCTCGTGCCGCCCCTTGCGGCTGTGGACGATGACGCGCGCCGGACGTTGGGCGGGATAGAGACCGTCCATCTCCGCGCTCGCCCGGATGTCGATCTTCGCCGCCAGACGCTCGAATGCGGGATCGGCAAGGCATTCCCTGTCGAAATGGCGCAGCTCGACCGCGCCGAAGCGCAGCCCGAGCATCAGGATATAGGGAAAGCTCAATTGCGCGCTCGCCATCGAATCCCACGGCGTGCGGGCATGGCTCGCCGCGATGGCGTAGGTCTCGACCTCGATCTTCTCGATGTCGTCGACCGCGAGCGAATGCGCCTCGGTGAGTTCCAGCATCGCCTCGAGCGCCGGCTGCAGGTGGCGGCAGCAGGGATGGGGCTTGATGTAGCAATCGTCGATGCCGAAATCGCCGGGCTCGGAAGGAAGCGCGATCGCCGGCCGGTTCGAACCGGAGAAGGCGGCCATGAACCCGTCCGCCGCCTCCAGCACCGCCGGCGGGCCCTCTACCCCCTGCCTTGCCAGCAGCGCGGCCCAGACGCCTTCCCGCGCCGCGTGCCCGGCGTGAAGCCGCTTCACGTCCGCGCCGCCGCCGACGAAGGCGAACAGCCCGGCGGCGGCGCTGGCCGACAGACCCAGCGCGTTCGCCGTCGCCGCGGCGTCGAGACCGAGAAGGCAGGACGAGGCGACGGCCGAGCCGAGGACGCCGACGGCGCCGGTCGGATGGAAGCCCCGCTCGCGCAGGCGCGGATGGCAGGCCCGCGCGACGCTGGCCACCGCCTGGTAGCCGCAGACCAGTGCGCGTAGGAAGGTCGCGCCGTCGACCGGCCCCGTCTGGGCGAGCGCTATCGCCGCCGGCACGACCGCGACGCCGGGGTGGACCGAGCCGAGGCGGTAGCCGTCGTCGAGCTCAAGCCCGTGGCCGGCGCAGCCGCCGACATAAACCGAATCGAGAAGCGGGAAGCTGCGGCCCAGCCCCGGCACGGCGACCGGCCCGCCGGTTTCCGGCAGGAGCGAGACGACCCTCCTCGTCAGATCGCTGCCCGCGCCGGCGGCGATGACGCCGATCGTGTCCAGCGCATGGCGCGTGGCGGCATGGCGCGTCGCCGCGTCGAGCGCGCCGAAGCGCAGTTCGCCCACCCATTCGACGAGGGCGGCGGTCGGTCCGCCCACCTTCATCGGCCGTCTCCCGAGGGCGGCTCCTGCGCAACCACCGCGAGGGCGTCGACGGCGACGACGCCCTTGCCGGGCGAGCGGATGAGAACGGGATTGATCTCGGCCTCGAGGACATCGGGCCGCTCCGTCGCCAGGGCCGACAGGCGCACCACGACATCCGCCAGCGCCTCCAGATCGCCGCGTGGAAGATTCCGGTAGCCGTCGAGGGCGACGAGCGCCTTGACCTCGCGGATCATCGCACGGGCGGTTTCGGGATCGACCGGCGCCAGGCGCACGCTGCGATCCCGGTAGAGCTCGGCGCGCACGCCGCCTGCCGCGACCATGATGACCGGGCCGACAAGCGGATCGACGCGGTAGCCAACGAGCGCCTCACCAACGGACCGGACCGCCGGCTGCACGAGGATCCTGTCGACATCGGCGCCCGGAACGTGGCGCGCCACACTGCGGCGGATCCGCGCCGCAGCCGCTTCGAGCGCGGCGGCGTCGGCGATGCCGAGTTCGACCCCGCCGACATCGCTCTTGTGCGCGATGTCGGCGCACAGGATCTTGGCGACGACCGGGAACGCGATGTCCGCGCCGTCGTCGCCTTCAGAAAGGATGCGCACGGGCGCCCTTGCGATGCCGAGATCGTCGAGCAGCGCGTAGGACTGAAGCTCGTCCAGCGTCCGCTTCGCCGAAGCCGGCTGCGGGCGGGGGCCGGCGACGGCCTCCGAAGGCATGCGCCGCCCCCACGCCGCGGCGATCGCGTCGGCGCAGGCTTCCGGCGTGCGAAAGCCGGGCACGCCGGCTTGCGACAGTTGCGCCAGCGCCTGCGGCGCATCGGGGACGAGGAAGGCGGCGATCGGCGTGGCCCCGCCGATGCTGTCGATGATCGGCTTGACGGCGAGCTCGGGCTGGAAACGCGCCGAGGAGCCGACGACGGCGACGATCAGGTCGAACTCGGGCGCGGCGGCCAGAATATCGAGCGCGGTCTTCATGACGTCGTAGCGCGTTCCGCCGAGCGTCAGATCGATGATGCGGCTCTTGTCGACCTCTATACCGTGCGCGGCCAGCTTCTCCAGCGTCCCCGCGCCGGGAGCGGCGGTGGAGATGCCGCGGATGGCGAGCTGGTCGACGATCATCGCGCCGCCGCCGCCGGTGGTGGTGACGACCCCGACCTGCGGCGCCCGCTCCCCGCGCCTGCGGATGGGAAGGCGCGGGAGCAGCGGCACGGCCTCGAGCAGCGCGTCGAAATTGCCGACACGGGCTATGCCGTGCTCGGCCAGGAACTCGTCGGTGACGTCCGCTTCCCCGGCCAGCACGCCGGTATGGGTGACGGCAAGCTCGCGCGCCTGCTCCGAGCGCCCGAGCATATAGGCGAGGACAGGCTTGCCGCGCTCGGCGGCGGCGCGGGCGAAGGCGGCCAGCTTCCCGCCCTGCCGGATGCCTTCGAGGAACAGCAGATAGTTCTCGACATCGGGGTCGTCGAGCGTCAGCGCGCAGATCTCGCCGATGCCGAGATCGGCCTCGCTGCCGACCGAGACCAGCCCGTGGAAGCCGACGCCCCGCGCCTTTCCGCGCGAGACCAGCGCGCCGATCAGGCTGCCGCTCTGCGAGGCGGCGAAGGTCTTGCCGGTCGGCAGGTCCTGCTCGGCGAAGGCCGCGTTGGCCGTCAGCACCACCCTGGCGGCGTTGTTGACCATGCCGAGGCTGCTCGGCCCCAGCACCCGCACGCCGCCGCGGCGGGCGGCCTCCAGCAGGCGCTGTTCCTTCAGCAGGCCGGCCGGCCCCGCCTCGGAGAAGCCGTTGGCCAGCACCGTCGCCACCGGGATTCCCAGACGTCCGCATTCCTCGACTGCCGCTATAGCGGCATCGGTCGGAGTGACGATGAAGACGTGATCGGGGCGCTCGGGAAGAGAGGCGAGATCAGGCCAGCATGCTTCGCCGAGCACCGTCCGGCGCTTGCTGTTGACCGGATAGACCGTGCCGGAATAGCCGCCGCGGCGCAGATAGTTCAGCGGCCGCGACGCGGTCTTGGTCAGGTCGTCCGAAGCGCCCACAATGGCGATGCGCCCCGGCGCGAGAAGCGCCTCGCGCAGCCCCGTCGATGTCGTCATGTCTTTTATCCGATCGCCCGTGAAGCCGAGCCCCGCTGCGAGAACCGCCGGTCGAAGATGGTCTCGGCGATCCGGTTCTTGAGGATTTCCGTCGATCCGCCGGCGATCATCCAGCCGCGCGTCCGGCGGAAGCAGTACTCCACCAGATGCTCCTGGCTGTAGCCGATGCCGCCCATGGCCTGCATGGCGGCGTCCGCGACCTCGAACCCGGCCTTGTTGCACATCGTCTTCGCCACCGAGGTCTCGAACGCGGAGGGAAGGCCGCGGTCGGCGTTCGTCGCCGCGCGATACAGCAGGAGCTGGGCGGCCTCCAGCTTGATCATCATGTCGGCGAAGCTCCATTGAAGGCCCTGGAATTCGCACAGCAGGCGGCCGAACTGGCGGCGCTGCTGCACATGCTCGCGGGCGAGCTCGTAGGCGTAGCGCCCGAGGGCCAGCGAGCGCGCCGCGTTGCCGATGCGCTCGACATTGAAGCCGGCCATCTGCTTCCTGAAACCGCCCGGCCCCAAGAGAACGTTCGACGCGGGGATGCGGCAGTCGTCGAAATAGAGCTGGCACCAGTTCTCGCCGCCGAGAAGCGGGGACGGCTGCCCCACATGCAGGCCCGGCGTGCCGCGCTCGACGATGACGGAGCCGATCCCGTCGACGCCGGGGCCGAAGCGGACATAGACGAGATAGAGGGACGCGTCGGGGCTGTGCGTGCCGAAGATCTTCGTGCCGTTGATGAGGAAATCCGGGCCCGACGGCTTCGCGGTCGCCTTCAGGTCGGTCACGGCGGAACCCGCCTCCGGCTCGGTCATGCCGAGGCTGATCGCGATCTTGCCGGCGAGGAGATCGGGAAGCCAGCGCGCCTTCAACTCCGGGTTGGCGTATTCGGCGAAGGTCCGCAGCGGGCCGAAATTCCCGGCCTGCACGACGTCCGCGCTGCGCGGGCACACGAGCGCGACCTGCTCGATGGCGATGACTGCGTCCATGAGCGAACCGCCCTGCCCGCCATCCTCCTCGGGAATGGTGATTCCAAGCAATCCCTGCCTCGCCATCAGGCCGGCGACGTCGAACGGAAACTCGGACTGATGGGCGCGCTTCAGCGCGCCGTCCGCCAGCTCGCTCCGGGCGAACCGCCTGACATTCTCGGCGAATAGACGTTGTTCGTCACTCAACTCAAAATTCATGAAATCCTCGGGGGAGACGAGCTGTACGCTGTCTAGTCATCAAGAATGCCATCGACAGACAACTGTTGTTTGATTATGTGTCATTACTTTAGTGCATGCCTGATGAGAAAGTTCACCCGTGACCGCCGACAGCACCCCGCTCAACCCGCTGCGCGTGTTCGCCACGGCCGCCCGGTTCGGCAGCTTCACGCGCGCGGCCGAGGAGCTGGGCGTCACCCAGCCCGCCGTCAGCCGGCAGATCGCGACGCTGGAGAGCTATCTCAACGTCCGTCTCTTCGCCCGCGACAGGACGATGACGAACCTGACGCCGGAGGGCATGGAGTATTACTCGCGAATCGCCCCAGCCTTGCAGGCGATCACGGCGGCGACGATCGACCTGAAGGCGCGGCAGACGGTGCAGCCCGTGAAGGTCAAGGTCTACTCGACCTTCGCGGCCAAGTGGCTCATCCCGCGCCTCGGCCGGTTCAACGCCCGGTATCCGCGCATCACCATCCGCGTGATCACCGCCGTCGCCCCGGTCGATTTCGCCCGCGACAACATCGACGTGGCGATCCAGCTCGGCGACAATGGCGGGCGCGGCATCGCCTCGGAGCGCCTGTTCGGCGACGTCATCCAGCCGGTCTACAGCCCGCACGCGCCGACCCCGCCGCCGCGCATCATCGAGGACATCCCCGCCTATACGCTGCTGCACGCGCAGTATCGCATGCGCGACTGGCCGGACTGGCTGCTCAAGGTCGGCCGCCCGGACATCATCGCCAAGAGCTCGATGGTCTTCGCCAGCTCGCTCCTGACCTATCAGGCGGCGATAGACGGGATCGGCATCGCCATCGGCCAGCCGCGCCTGCTGCAGGCCGAGTTCGCCTCCGGTCAGCTCAAGCCGCTGTTCGAGCCGATCGAGCGCGAGCTGGCCTACTACGCGTCGTGGCCCACCGACCGCCCGCAGCATCGCGGCGTGCGGTCCTTCGTCTCGTGGCTGCGGGCGGAGATCGCGAAGTCGTGACATCCGCCCGCTGCGGACTCAGCGGTTCAGGAAGCCTTCTATCGCCGGCGCGAGACGCGAGATGGCGTGGTCGACCTCTTCCCTCGTGATGATCAGCGGCGGCACGAGGCGCACGACGCGGTCCGCCGTCACGCTGATGACGACGCCGGCATCGAGGGCGAGCTTCACCAGATCGCCGCAGGAGCGATCGAGTTCGATGCCGATGATGAGCCCGATGCCGCGCACCTCCTTGACGCCCGGATGGGTGAGCGCGCGCCGGAGCGACTGGACGAAATAATCGCCCACGTCGCGCGCGTTGCCGCACAGATCCTCGGTTTCGACGACGTCGAGCACGGCCTCGGCCGCGGCGCAGACCAGCGGATTGCCGCCGAAGGTCGAGCCGTGCGAGCCGACGCCGAAGACGCCGTTGGCGCGACCGGCGGTGAGGCAGGCGCCGATCGGCACGCCGCCGCCGAGGCCCTTGGCGAGCACGACGACGTCCGGCGAGATGCCGGCATGCTGGAAGGCGAAGAAGCGGCCGGTGCGGCCGACGCCGGTCTGCACCTCGTCGAACATCAGGAGAAGCCCGTGGCGCTGGCACAGCGCCTCGATATCGCGAAGAACGGCGAAGTCGATGAGATTGACGCCGCCCTCGCCCTGCACCACCTCCATATGCACGGCGACGATGTCGCCGTCCGCGGCAACCGCGCGCTCGATCGCGGAAACGTCGCCGAAGGGCACGCGCACGAACCCCTCGACCGGCGGGCCGAACCCTTCCTGGATCTTGGTGTTGCCGCCGGCCCACAAGGTCGCCAGCGTCCGGCCGTGGAAGGCCTTCTCCATCACCACGATCCGGGGCTTCGCGATTCCCTTGCGGTGGCCGTAGAGGCGGGCCATCTTGATCGCCGCTTCGTTGGCCTCCGCGCCCGAATTGGCGAAGAAGGCCTGGGACATGCCCGACAGGCGGGCGAGCCGCTCGGCGAGGCGCTCCTGGACCGGGATGTGGAAGTTGTTGGAGACGTGGATCAGCTTGCCGGCCTGGTCGGCGATGGCGGCGACCAGCTTCGGATGGGCGTGGCCGAGGCAGTCGACGGCGATGCCGGCGAGAAGGTCGATATATCTGCGCCCCTCCTCGTCGTGGAGCCACACGCCCTCGCCATGCGTGAACGCCACGTTCTGCCGCTTGTGCGTCGGGATGATGTTGGGGTGGAAATAGGGCTCGCCCCGCGCGGGCCGCCGCCCGGCCTGGGCCTCGCTCGCTCCCGAGGCGGGAGTGCTGTCGATGGTCATGTCCTGATCCTGATATGGTTGGGTGACGAAGATTGCTTAATCCTTGATATCGGCGATCTGCGGATAGTGGCGGCGGGCCTCGGCCAGCGTCACATATCCCTCGGCGAGGTCGCGCCGGACCGCTTCCGGCGACCGCTTGCCCGGCGGGCCGAACCCGCCCGCCCCCGACAGCCTGAAGCTGACGACGTCGCCGCGCTTCAGCGGCACGACCTCCTTCGACCCCAGCGCGGTTTCCTCGCCGTCGCGGATGAGCAGGGTCTTGCCGACCTGTCCCGGCTCGCCGCCCTCGAGGCCGTAGGGCTGGAATTTGTGGCGGTCGCTGAGGAGCGACACCCGCCCCTGCGACGTGCGCAGCTCGACGTCCTTGCGGATGCCGCAGCCGCCGCGAAACTCACCCGCGCCGCCGGAATCGGGAATGAACTCGACGCAGCGGATGCGCAGCGGGGTGCTGGTCTCGTGCATCTCGACCGGGATGTTGGCGCAATTCAGCACCGCCGCGACCCCTTCCGCGCCGTCGCCCTCAGCCGTGCCGCCATAGCCGCCCATGATCAGGTCGTAATAGATGAACGGCTTGCCGGTCCGGTCGTCGATGCCGCCGATATTGGGATTGCTCCAGTGGGAGAAGCCGGCGATCGCCTTTTCCGGCACCGCCTGGGCGAGCGCGCCGCTGATGGCCTCGAAGATGCGGACCTGGATGGTCGCCCGCCCGCCGCTGGGCGCGGGAAAGACGGCGTTGAAGAAGGAGCCCCGACGGGACGTGACCTTGATCGGCCGGATCGCGCCGTCGTTCTGCGGCAGCTTCGGGTTGGTGAAGACCTTGACGGCGAAGAAGCAGTAGGCGCGCGTGTAGTTGAGATAGGAGTTGAGGGCGGCGCCGACCTGGTCGCTCGAGTCGGAGAAGTCGAACTCGATCTCCCCGTCCCGCAGCCGCACCTCCACCGAGACACGGATCGGATCGGTGCCCGGCCCGGCATCGTCGAAATGGTCGGTGAAGCGATAGGCGCCGGCCGGAAGCCGCTTCAGCTCTTCGCGCGCGAGCGCCTCCGAGCGGTCGAGCAATTCCTCCACCGCCGCCTTGAACACCGCGCCGCCGAAATTGCGGTAGAGGGCGCGCAACTGCATCTTGCCGTTGTGGTTGGCGCTCTTCTGGGCATGAAGGTCGCCGCTGACGATCTCCGGCAGGCGGACATTGCCGAGGAACATCCGCAGGAACTCGGCGTCGAACTCGTCGTTGCGCACGGCGCGCACCGGCAGGACGCGGATGCCTTCCTGAAACGCCTCCGTCACACCCTGCACCAGTTGCGAGCCGGGCGCCGCGCCGCCGACATCGACATGATGCGCGATGCAGGCGACGAAGCCGATGAGCTCGCCGTCGTCATGGACGGGCGAGACGAGGTAGCAGTCGGGAAAATGGCCCGACCCCAGCGCCGCGTCGTTGAGGAACACAGCGTCGTCCGGCGCGAGCGTCTCGGGCGGGTAGTATTCCAGAACGTGGCGCAGCACGTAGGGCATGGAGCCGAGATGGCCGGGCGTGAAATTGCCCTGGGCGATCAGCCGGCCCTTGACGTCGAACAGGGCGGTGGAGAAGTCGTCCCCCTCGCGCACGGCCGACGAATAGGCCGAGTTCCTCAGCGCCGTCCCCATCTCCTCCGCGATCGCGACAAGCCCGTTGGCGATGACGGAGACGGTGACCGCGTCGATCGTCCGCGCCGTTCCGGCAGTTTCCTTATGCATCTTCTGTTCCATGGGATTGAGGGGAAGGCACGGCTCGTCGCGACGTTCAGGTCGATTCGACGAGCGCATCGATCTTCCCCGCGGCGTCGGCGGCGCCGATCTGGTTGAACGGCAGCTTCCCGACCTCGTCGCGGCGCTTCAGCCTGTGGGCGAAGGCGGGGGGAAGCAGGTCGTAGGCGCCCTCGATCCCCATGGCGCGGGCGGCATGGACCGGCCAGTCCGCGTTGAACATGAGCTCGCGCGCCAGCGCGATGAGATCGGCCTCGCCGTCGCGCAGGATGCGCTCGGCATGGGCCGCGTCGGTGATCAGGCCGACGGCCATGGTCTGCATCCCGACCTCGCGCCGGATGCGCGCGGCGAACTCCACCTGATAGCCCGGCGTGCGGGCGACCAGCGGCATGGGCGACGAGCCGACGATGCCGCCCGACGAGCAGTCGACGACGTCGACGCCGCGCCGCTTCAGTTCGGCGGAGAGCGCGACGGAATCGTCGATGTCCCACAGGCCGCCGCGGCCGTCGCGCGCCGACACCCGGAAGAACAGCGGCTTGTGCGACGGCCAGGCGGCCCTGACGGCCTCCGTCACCTCGAGGGCGAACCGCATCCGGCCGGCAAGGTCGCCGCCATATCCGTCGCTGCGCCGGTTGGTGACCGGGGAGAGGAACTGATGGATCAGATAGCCGTGGGCGCCGTGGATTTCGCAGATGTCGAACCCGGCCTCGTCGCTGCGCCGCGCCGCCGCCGCGAAGGCCGCGACGAGCGTCGCGATGTCGTCGGCGTCCATCGCCTTCGACGCCGGCCTTCCGCCGCCGAAGGGCTGCTCGACCGCCGAAACGGTCTGCCATGGCGCCAGGCCGGCGGCGGTGTCGTCGTCGGTCAGCGGGGTCCATTCGTCCATCGCGCCCTTGACCGAGCCCTTGGCGCCGGAATGGCCGAGCTGGATCGCCGGAACCGCGCCCATCTCGCGGATGAAACGGGCGATGCGCGCATAGACCGGCACCTGGTCGTCACGCTCGATCGAGGCGCAGCCATAGGATTTCCGTCCCCGCGCCTCGACCGCGGTTTCCTCGTAGAACACGATCCCCGAGCCGCCGATGGCGTAGCGCCCGCTGTTCACCAGATGCCAGTCGGTGGGCGAGCCGTCCACCGAGCAATACTGGCACATCGGCGAGACGACGATGCGGTTCCGGGCCGTTATTCCGCGCAGTTCGTAGGGCTGGAACAGCAGCGGCAGTTCATCCTGACCAGACAGTGTCATGCGTCGATTCCCAGATAGGCTTGCCTCACATTGGGATCATGGGCCAGTTCGGCCGACGATCCCTCGAAACGCTTGTGGCCGACTTCGAGGACGATGCCCCGGCTGGCGAGCTTGAGCGCCCATGTCGCATTCTGCTCGGCCACGAGCACCGCCAGCTTCTCGGTTTCCTGGATCTCGCGGATGACCTCGCCGATCCGCTGCACCATGACGGGCGCGAGGCCGAGCGTCGGCTCGTCGAGCAGCAGGAGACGCGGCCGCGACATCAGCGCCCGGCCGATGGCGAGCATCTGCTGCTCGCCGCCGCTGAGGCTTCCGGCGAGCTGGCTCGCCCGTTCCTTGAGCCGCGGAAAGTAGCCGAGCACCTGTTCGAGCCGCGGCGCGACGTCGCGCTTCGGCAGGGTATGAGCGCCGGCATGCAGGTTTTCGAGCACGCTGGTGGCGGTGAAGACCCGCCGCCCCTCCGGCGAATAGCCGACGCCCCGACGCACCACCTGGAACGTCGCGAGGCCGTCGAGCCTGTCGCCGCCGAGCGCGATGCCGCCGCCGACGATCCCGGCGATTCCCATGATCGCCTTGAGGATGCTGCTCTTTCCCGCGCCGTTGGCGCCGATCAGCGCCACGGTCTCATCCGCGCCGACGCCGAACGTCAGGCTGGAGACCGCCCGGACGGCGCCGTAGTTAATCGAGATGTCCCTGACCTCAAGCAACGACGTACTCCGTTCCAAGATAGGCTTCCAGAACGCGCGGATCGCGCACGACCTCGGCGGTGGGGCCGGATGTGAGCTCCGTCCCGTGATGGAGCACCACCATCCGGTGGCACAGGCGCGCCATGAACCGCATGTTGTGATCGATCACCAGCACGCTGACGCCGCGATCGCGGATGCTCTCGATCAGGCCCGATATGCGGTCCGCTTCCTCGGCGCTCAGGCCGGCGGCCGGCTCGTCGAGCATGATGAGGCGCGGCTCGCCGGCGAGCGCGGCCGCGAGGCCGAGCATCTTCTGGTAACCGTAGGGCAGGTCGGCGGCGGGCGCGTGGGCGATGCCGCCGAGCCCGAGCTCGTCGAGCAGGGCCATGATGCGGTCGCGCACCTCGCCGCTCTCGCGGCGATAGGCCTGCGTGAGCAGCAGCGAGCCCCAGAAATCCTGCTTGCGCGCCGCGAAGGAGCCGACATAGACGGTCTCGTAGACCGTGCGCTCGGGATAAAGGTTCGTGGCCTGGAACGTCCGGATCAGGCCGCGCCTGGCGAGCTTGTGGGAGGCCATGCCCGTCACCTCCTCGCCGCGGAAACGGACGGTGCCCGTGCTGGGCTTCAGCGCGCCGCTCACGAGGTTGACGGCCGTGGTCTTGCCCGCGCCGTTCGGGCCGATCAGGCCGACGATCTCGCCCTCGCCGACATCGAAGGAGACGTTATCGACGGCGCGCAGCGCCCCGAAGGTCTTGCCCAGCCCGTTGACTTGCAGCACGGCGCTCATCGGCCGCCCCCAAAGAGCTTCGACCCGATCCGGCGCACGACGTTCTGCCACAGCTCGACCAGCCCGCCCGGCAGCGCCGCCATCACGACGATGAGGATGATGCCGTAGATCATGAACTGGTACTCCACCCAGCCTCTGAGCGACTCCGGCAGCGCGACGAGGAAGACCGCGCCGACGATGGGGCCGGCCAGCGAATGCGTGCCGCCGACGACGTTCATGACGAGGAAGTTCAGCGATTCCTGGAAGCTGTAGGAAACCGGGGAGATGAGGCGGATGAAATGCGCCTGCAGGCTGCCCTGCAATCCCGCCAGCGTGCAGCCGATGGCGAAGACCGCGACCTTCACCGCGAAGACGGGGATGCCGTTCGCCTCGGCGAGGCTCTCGCTCTCGCGGATCGCATCCATCTTGCGGCCGAAATCGCTGGCCAGAAGCCGGTAGGAGAACGCGACCGTCGCGGCCGCGGCGACGAAAGCGAGATAGTAGTAGTTGGTCGTGTCGAGAAGCGCCGGCCAGGGCGGCGGGATGCGGCTGATCCCGTTGGCGCCGCCGGTCAGGCTCTGCCAGTCGGTGAAGAGGAGCCGCATGATCTCGCCGAAGGTGAAGGTGATCAGCACGAAATAGACCCCCTTCAGGCGCAGCACCACCGGCCCGACAAGCAGCGCCATGAGCGCCGCGCTCACGCCGGCGGCGACGAAGCACACGATCCACGGCAGGCCGTAATTCATCATCAGCAGGACCGAGGTGTAGCCGCCGACGCCGGCGAACGCCGCATGGCCGAGCGAGACGAGGCCGATGCGCAGGATGAGGTGGAAGCCGGTCGCGCCGATGACCGTCAGCAGCACCAGCGTCCCGATATGGGTGAGGAAGCCCCTGAAGAGGAAGGGATAGACGAGAAGGAAGGCGACGAGCGCGGCCACCAGCGCCCAACGCATCGGCGAGCGCGAGCGGGAGACGGCCTCGTCGCGGACGGATTGCATGCTCATGTCAGCCCTCCTTGCGGCCCAGCAAGCCTTCCGGCCGGAAAAGAAGGATGACGATGATCAGCCCGAACGAGATGAACTGGGCGGCCGACGCGCCGTAGAACGTGCTGACGAAGCTCTCGCCGAGGCCGAGGATCAAGCCTCCGACCGCCGCCCCCGGTATGCTGCCGAGGCCGCCGAGGATGACGACGATGAACGCCTTGACCAGCGGCATGTGCCCCATGAAGGGCGACAGCGAGAACAGTTGCCCGATCAGGCCGCCCGCCAGCGCCGCCATGGCGGCCGAGATGAAGAAGGCGTAGCGATAGATCGCGGTGGTGTCGATGCCCTGCGCCTCCGCGGTGGCGCGGTCCTGGGCGATCACGCGCATCGCCAGCCCCATGCGGGTGTATTTCAGCACCACGTAGAACAGCAGCAGGCTCGCCACGCAGACGCCGATGACGGCGATCCGCTCCGCGGTGATGAAGACCGGACCCATCTTGTAGACGCCGGAAAAGGCGCTGGGGATCGAGCGCTGATGCGTTCCCCACAAGACGACGCCGCCATAGATCAGCGCGATCGACAGGCCGAGCGAGGCGATCATGCCCGGCATCTCGCGTTGATAGAACCGGCGATAGACGAACTTCTCGAGAACCAGCGAGCCCACCCCCACGGCCAGCGTGGCAAGCAGCAGGGCGACGAAGAAATTGAGGTTGAGCCCCGAATACAGGAACAGCAGCGCGAAGCCGCCGAGCATCGCGAACTCGCCATGGGCGAAGTTGATGATCCTCATCACCCCGAAAATGAGCGTGAAGCCCAGAGCCACCAGGATGTAGATCGCGCTCAACGTGATTCCGTTGAGCACGATCTGCGAAAGAACGGGAAGCGTGAACACTATTCAGCTCTCCATAAGCCGTCAGGGCTGGACGCGATCGATGATGGTCGGCTTGCCGTCCTTGACCTGGGTGATGAAGAAGTCGGTCATGAGCTGGTGGTCGATGCCGTAGGCTTCCTTGCCGCCCCAGCGCACCGGGCCGAGCAGCGTCGGGTGGCCGGACAGGTTGCGCAGTTCCTCGGCGACGGCGGGAAGCTCGATCGAATCGGCGCGCTTCATCGCTTCGAGGACCAGCTTCGCGGCGTTGTACATCACGGGCACGAACTGGTTGATCGGTCCCTCGCCGTACTTGGCGCGATAGGCCGCGACCATGGGCGCCGCGTCGGGGTTCTCCGGATCGAGCCACTCCATCGTGGTGTAGTCTTCCGCCAGCGGGCCGGCGATGGCGATGACCTCGTCGATGGCCGGGCCGCCGGTCTGGATGATGACGCCGTCAAAGCCGAGCTGTCGGGTCTGCTTCACGATGAGGCCCGCATCGCCCGGCGTATTGGAATCAAGCTCGATGACGTCGATCTGCTGCGCGATCATGCGCGTCACCAGCGGGGTGAAGTCCGTCGTCCCGCGCTCGATCCGCTCGTCGAGAACCACCTCGAACCCCGCCTTGGTGTAGGCGTCGATCAGGATGGGAATGACGCTCTGGCCGGTGGCATCGTTGGGGCCGATGATGCCGACGCGCTTGGCGTCCGGGTGGGTCTCGCTGAGCCAGCGGGTGAACGCCGAGGCGAATTCGGGCGTCGAGAGCGTGATGCGGAAATTGTACTGGCCTTCGGGCGTCAGCACCTGGGGCGAGTAGCCGCTGGACAGGATCATCGCCTTGTCGGGCGCGGCGACCGCCTGCGCGGCGAGAACCGGCGGCGAGCCGAGCGGGCCGAAGATGTACTTGACGCCGTCGCCCTCGATCAGGCGCGTCGCCGCGGTCGTTCCGCCCTGCCCCGTATACTGGTCGTCATAGGTGACGGAGGAGAAGGTGTGGGTCTCCCCGCCGATGGCCAGTCCGCCGGCGGCGTTGATCTCGTCGATGGCCAGCTCGACGCCGCGCTGCGTGCCGATGCCCCAGTCCGTGCCGCCGCCCGAAAGCGGGGCGATAACGCCGAACTTGATCTCGGCGGCGAAGGCCGTCCCGCCGGCAAGCGCCAGCGACATCGCGACGGCCGCGGCAGTCATCATTTTAAGCGACATGTTGTTTCTCCCATTGGTAATGAGTGTCTAACGGAATGCGTCCGTCACGCCGGTTCCTTCGTTGTCGATGCGGACGCGGATGTTGCCCTGGGCCGTCACCTCGGCGCGGTCGCCGGGCAGGAGCACGGTGGATGTCTCGCTTTCCACGATGACGGCCGGCCCCTCGATCCGCGCGCCGACGGGCAGGTCGAGACGCCAGTGGACGGGGCAATCGATGAAGCCGCCGGCCTCGGGGAAGTAGACCTTGCGACGGGCGAGCGCGCGCTTCGCGCCGCCATGGTCGAGCCCGGCCGTGGTGCGCTGCGCCGTCGCGTCGGCCTGCCAGACGAGCTGCAGGTCCGTCACCTCGATCGCGGCGTCCGAGACGAGCCCGCCATAGATCCGGCGATAGGCTTCGGTGAAGCCCTGCCGGGCGCGCTCGATGAAGGCCGCGTCCACCGGGCCGTCGTCGAGCTTGACGTCGATCTCGAAGCCCTGCCCGCGATAGCGCATGTAGGCGATGCGCGTGAACCGCGAATTGCCGCCGGCGTGCAGCTTCCCGGCGTCCGGCACGATGCGGGCTTCCAGAGCCTCGAACATCGCGGCGATCTCGGGCGCCGATTCCGCTGCCAGCGGCAGGATCTTCGTTGTCAGCGCGTCCAGCTTCGGCACGGCGGTCAGCAATCCCATGGCGGAGCCGACGCCCGCGCCGAAGGGGATGAGCAGCTCGCGCACGGCCGCCTGCCGCGCAAGGCGCGCCGCATGCAGCGGGCCGGCGCCGCCGAAGGCGACGAGCGTATAGGCGCGCGGGTCGCGGCCGCGCTCGATCGACACGATCCGCAGCGCCCGCTCCATGTTGTTGGTGGCGAGCGCGTGGATGCCCCAGGCGGCCTCCTCGACCGAAAGGCCGAGCGGCTTCGCCACCGAGGCGATCGCCTCGCGGGCCGCCTCGATGTCGAGCTCCATGGCGTTGCCGTTGAAGCCTTCGGCGCCGATATAGCCGAGGACGAGATTGGCGTCGGTCACGGTCGGCCGGGTGCCGCCGCGCCGGTAGCAGGCGGGGCCAGGCCACGAGGCGGCGCTCTGCGGGCCGACGTTGAGCAGGTTCATCTCCGCCGAGGCGATGCTGCCGCCGCCGGCGCCGATCTCGACGAGCTCGATGCTCGAAATGTTGAGCGGCAGGCCGCTGCCCTTCTTGAAGTCGACGACGTCGACCTCGAATCCGGTGACAATCGCCGGCTCGCCCTCGTCTATGGCGCCGAGCTTCGCCGTCGTGCCGCCCATGTCGAAGGTCAGCAGCCGGGAGATGCCCTCCGCGCGGCCCACCGAGGCGCACATGAGAACGCCGGCGGCCGGCCCCGACTCGATGATGCGCACGGGGTAGCGGCAGACGAGCTCCTGCGAGAGCAGGCCGCCGTTCGACTGCATCACCTGGAGATTGTCCGGGGCGCCCAGCTCCACCAGCGACCGGCTCAGGGATTCGATATAGCCGTTGACGGCCGGCGCGACATAGGCGTCGGCCACCGTGGTGCTGGTCCGCTCATATTCGCGTATCTTCGGCGAGATCGCGCTCGAAACGGAGAGCCGCATGCCGGGCAGGGCCTGCGCCAGCAGGCGCGCCGCCGCTTCCTCGTTGGCCGGGTTGACGTAGGAATGGAGGAAGCAGATTGCGACTGCATCGTAGCCCTCGTCCCGGATGCGGCGGGCTGCGCGCTCGATGTCGGCGGGGTCGACCGCCTTTTCTATCGTTCCGTCGGGGCCGGTGCGCTCGTCGATCTCCATGACCGCGGCGCGCGGAACGAGCGGCGCCGGCTTCCTGACGTTGAGAAGATAGGTCTGCGGGCGCTTCTGGCGTCCGATGATGATGATGTCGCGGAATCCTTTCGTGGTGAGCAGGGCGACGCGCGCGCCCTTGCGCTCCAGCACCGCGTTGGTGGCGATGGTCGTGGCGTGGAGCGAGGCGACGACGTCCGATATCTCGAACAGCCCCTGCTCGAGAAGGGCCCTGATGCCGGTCAGGACGCCTTCGGCCGGATCGGGATAGGTGGTCGGAACCTTGAGGAAGGTCGAGCCGATCCGGTTTTCATGCGCGAACGCGAAGTCCGTGAAGGTGCCGCCGACGTCGAACGCGATTTGAATGCCCATCTTCTCACCGATAAGAACTATGCGGGTCTCGCTTTCCCGGAAAGCGGAGATCGTCGAATTCGCGTTGTGCGATATTGGTTGGCTCTTGCCCGGCTCCAATCAGGCCCGATTGAACCGGCTGCTGCAACTTATCAAAGATTATGAAGCATGCGGTTTTGTTATCCTGCCCGCATTGCCCTCTCCCGGCCCGGCGAAACGCGGGCGTGCCGCTTTTGGCATCCGCATAATTAAAAGTCATGATCGATTATAAAAACGCATTGGAGGGAGTTGCCGGATCGTGACTAAATGGCGCGCAATGAAACAACATAGACGGGAGGAAGTGATAGACGGGAGGAAGTGTTGTGAGGTATGCAGTTACCGTTTCGCTTGTCGTCGCGCAGTCTCTGGCCTGGGCCATGCTGCCGGCGAGCGCGCAGGACAACAAGCCGGAGGTGGTGAGGATTGCCACCGAAGGCGCGTACGCACCGTGGAATTTCTCGCAGGCGGACGGCTCGCTGGACGGGTTCGACGTCGAGCTGTCCAAGGATCTGTGCCGCGGCATGGAGGTTCGCTGCGAGATCGCCGCCCAGGACTGGGACGGCCTCATCCCCGCGCTCAACAACGGCAAGTTCGATGCCATCATGGCGGCCATGAACGTGACCCCCAAGCGGCTCGAGGCTATCGATTTCTCGCGCCCCTACGCCCTGAGCTCGTTCGGCTGGGCGGTGCTGAAGGATTCGCCGCTGGCCAACCTGCCCGGCGCGGACCAGATGATCGATCTCGCCAAGAACCCGGCCGAGCTGGAGGCCTTCATCGAGGCCGCCAAGCCGATGTTCAGCGGCAAGAGCGTCGGCGTCCAGATCTCCACGGTCAGCGCCACCTTCATGCAGACCTATTTCCCGGACATCGAAATCCGCGAGTACAAGAATTACGAGCAGGCCGGGCTCGATCTTCTGGCCGGGCGCATCGACGCCGTCATGCAGTCCCACACCACGACGGCGGGAGCGAAGCAGCGCCCCGAGTTCAAGGATCTGGTGATCGGCGGGCCGAAGCTGATGGGCGACATTTTCGGCACGGGCGTCGCCGTCGGCCTGCGCAAGGACCAGGACACGCTCAAGGCGATGTTCGACGAGGCCATCACGGCCGCCGTCCAGGACGGAACCGTGGCGCGCCTTGCCGAAAAGTGGTTCAAGCTGAATATCGCGCCGCCATCCTGACCGGACCGGGCACGCCGCCCGTGGCCCTCGGGCGACCAGGACGGGCGAGGAAGGACGGCACGGAACGGCATCGCCGTTCCGGCCTTCCGGCGGGAAGGGCCGCGGCCCGGCCGGGTTGCCGGCGCGAAGCGATGCGGAAGGAGCGCATGAAACGACCCGTCGCCATGGCCGCTTCCGCCGCTCCTGGCGGGAGACCGCGGCAGGAGACATCCGCATGATTCTTGCCGAATATCTGGCCGAATATCTGGAGGTGATGGGGTTCGGCGACGGCGGCTGGGGTCCCGCCATGGCGAAGGCCGCCTGCGTCACCTTCGCGACGGCCGGCTGCGGCTTCATGCTCGGCGCAGTGTTCGGGACGCTGGTGGCCTGGGCCAAGCTGTCCGGCATCGCCGTTTGGGAAAAGGCCGCCGACTTCTACACGACCCTGCTGCGGGGCGTGCCCGAGCTCCTGGTCATCTATCTGCTCTATTTCGGCGGCACCGCGCTTTTGCGCGACAGCCTGCAGCAGCTCGACACCAGCGGTTTCATCGTGACGCCGGTCTTTCTGGTGGGGGTGCTGGCCATCGGCCTCGTTTCCGGCGCGTATCAGTGCGAGGTGTATCGCGGCGCGTTCCAGGCCATTCCGCGCGGCCAGATCGACGCCGCCCACGCCGCCGGCATGTCGCGCGCCCTGCGCTTCCGCCGCATCATCCTGCCGCAGGTGCTGATCTACGGCATTCCCAGCCTCGGAAACATCTGGCAACTCGCGCTGAAGGAATCCGCGCTCATCTCGGTGATCGGCCTCGTCGAGTTGCTGCGACAGGCGGCGATCGGGGCCGGGTCCACCTTCAAGCCGTTCTATTTCTACATCACGGCGGCCGGCCTTTTCCTCGTCATCTCGCTGATCAGCAACGCCGCCTTCCAGCTCGCCGAGTTCCGGACCCGGCGCTATTTCCGGAGGCACGGCTGATGCTGGCTTTCATGCTTGACACGCTGTGGCAACTCCTCAGGGGCGTGCCGCTGACTCTCAGCCTGACCGCCCTCGCCGTCGCCAACGGCTTCGTCATCGCGCTCGCTCTCGTCCTGATGCGGTCCAGCCGGCTGCTGATCTGGCCGGCGCGGCTCTATGTCTTCCTGTTCCGCAGCGTGCCGCTGCTCGTGCTGATCTTCCTCGTCTATTACGGCCTCAGCCAGTTCCCCTCGATCCGGGCGAGCTTCCTGTGGCCCTATCTGCGCGAGCCCTACTGGTGCGCCATCATCGCGCTCTCCCTCAACACCTCCGCCTATTCGAGCGAGATCATCCGCGGCGGCTTCCAGGCCATCCCGCGCGGCCAGATCGAGGCGGCCATGGCCACGGGCATGTCGCGCCTCACCCTTTTGCGCCGCATCCTGCTGCCGCTCGCGATCCGCCAGGCGCTGCCGGCCTATTGCAGTGAGATCATCCTCCTGCTGAAGGCGACCTCGCTGGTCTCGATCATCACCCTGATGGAGATCACCGGCATCGCCCACCGCATCATCGCCAGCACCTACCGCCCCGTCGAAGTCTTCATCTGCGCCGGGGCGATCTACCTGACGATGAATTTCGTCATCACGCGGATATTCCTTTCCGTCGAATACCGACTGTCCCCCCACCTGCGCCCCGCACCCGATGCGCCGGCGCCGCCGCGAGAAGCCTCCGCATGACCACTGCGCCATCCTCCGCCACCGCCCCGCCCGTCCTGCGTGTCGCCGATCTCAGGAAGAGTTTCGGCGCGCTCGAGGTCCTGAAAGGCGTGTCGCTGGAGGCGCGCAAGGGCGAGGTCATCTCCATTCTCGGCGCGTCGGGCTCCGGCAAGTCCACCCTGCTGCGCTGCATCAACCTCCTCGAGGTGCCCAGCGCCGGCCGGATCGTGGTCGGGCACGAGGAGATCAAGCTGAAGCGGGGGCCCGGCGGCAGGATGAAGCCGGCCGACCAGCGCCAGGTCGGGCGGATCCGCTCGCGTCTCGGCATGGTGTTCCAGAGCTTCAACCTGTGGGCGCACCTGACGATCCTCGAGAACGTGATCGAGGCGCCGATCTACGTCCAGCGCCGCCCGCGCGCCGAGGCGGTCGAGGAGGCGCGCGCCTTGCTGGAGAAGGTCGGCCTCGCGGACAAGATCAACCATTATCCCGCGCATCTTTCGGGCGGGCAGCAGCAGCGGGCGGCGATCACGCGGGCGCTGGCGATGCGGCCGGACATCCTGCTTTTCGACGAACCCACCTCGGCGCTCGACCCCGAACTCGTCGGCGAGGTGCTGGCGGTCATGCGCGCGCTCGCCGCGGAAGGCATGACGATGCTGATCGTCACCCACGAGATCCAGTTCGCGCGCGAGGTATCGAACCGCGTCATCTTTCTCCGCGACGGCCTCGTCGAGGTGGAAGGCTCGCCCGGCGAGGTGTTCGATCAGGCCCGATCCGAATCGTTCCGAAGGTTTCTCGGCGCCAGCGCACAGCGGTGAACACGATGGCGCGGGCCGGGATGCGCCCGCCGCACGGGCGGCTGAAACGCGCCCGGAAATCGCCGGCGGCAAAAAAGATCGGCGCGATCTCCCTTTCAAGAAGTGGGACATCCCCATCTCCGCCGCCCGCTCAAGGCGGATCATCAACTTTTATGACATTCATTACAACAACGTCAGGGGGAGAGCCGCCGTTCAACAGATCAGGCGCCGGAACGCGAAATTCCGGAAATAGAAAAATTCTTCTGTATTCCGTGCCCGACCTGTATTAGTCCACGCCATTGGCGGAGGGTGGTTTTGCTGCGGCCGGAGGTGGATCTGGCCATCCCGGCGAAACGCGGTAATGAACGCGCATGTGAAATGAGGAGCGGTTCCGCCATGGTCTTCATACCTGTCATCGTCAGCGGTGGCGCCGGATCGAGGCTTTGGCCGCTGTCCCGCGACACCTGCCCCAAGCCTTTCGTCGAGATCCCGGAAGGCGGCACCCTGATCGGGCGGACCTATTCCCGCGCGGCGCGGCTCGATGGCGTCGAGCGCATCCTGACCGTGACCAATCGCGACTTCCTGTTCCTGACCAGCGACGCCTATCAGGCCGCGTCCGCGCCGGCCGTCGGGAACACCTTCCTTCTCGAGCCCGTCGGCCGCGACACGGCGGCGGCCGTGGCGCTGGCGGCGCTGCACGCGGCCAGGACGCATGGCGGCGAGACGGTGCTGCTCGTCTCACCCGCCGATCACCTGATCCGCGACGAGGACGCCTTCGCCCGGGCCGTGCGCCGGGCCGTCGAGCTCGCGGAACGGGGAGGCATCGTCACCTTCGGCATCGAGCCCGACCGCCCCGAAACAGGCTTCGGCTATATCGAGGTCGAGGGCGAGAAGGCGGTGCGCTTCGTCGAGAAGCCGGACGCCGAAAGGGCCGCCGCCTATCTTGCCGGCGGCCGGCACCGCTGGAACTCGGGTATCTTCTGCTTCCGCGCCGACGCGATGCTGCACGCCATGGAAGCCCATTGCCCCGAGGTGCTCGCCGGTGCCCGGCAGGCGCTCGACACGGCACATGCCGGAACGTTCCGGCAGGACGAGACGGTCGAGATCGCGCTGGAGCCGATGCAGCGGACGCCCGCGATCTCGATCGACTATGCGGTGATGGAGAAGGCCGACAACATCGCCTGCGTCAGCGTCGATTGCGGCTGGTCGGACATCGGCTCCTGGTCGGCGATGGTCGATCTCGTCGCGCCCGACGAGACCGGCAACCGCACCATGGGCGACGTCATCCTCGAGGAGACGGAAAACAGCTTCGTTCGCGCCGATAGCCGGCTCGTCGGCCTCGTCGGCGTCTCGGACCTTCTCGTCGTCGACACGCCCGACGCCCTGCTGATCGCCCACAAGGACAAGGCGCAGAACGTCAAGCAGGTCTACAACCGGCTGAAGGCGGCGAAGCACGAGGCCGCCCGCTTCCACCGCACGGTGCATCGCCCGTGGGGCACCTATACGGTGCTGGAGGAGGGCGACCGCTTCAAGATCAAGCGCATCGAGGTGAAGCCCGGCGGATGCCTCAGCCTCCAGGCGCACCATCACCGGTCCGAGCACTGGGTGGTGGTGTACGGGACCGCCAAGGTCACGAACGAGGACAAGGTGACGCTCCTGTCCACCAACCAGTCGACCTATATTCCCAGCGGACACCGGCACCGCCTGGAGAATCCGGGCGTGCTGCCGCTGATCCTGATCGAGGTGCAGAGCGGCGACTATCTGGGCGAGGACGACATCATCCGCTTCGACGACGTCTACGGCAGGTCGTGACCGGCTGAGATCGAAACCGGAAGACAGGGACGCGTCCACGAGCATGGGCGCAAAGAAACATCGGATATCGAGGGTCATGGCAAAGACGGCACTGATTACGGGCATCACCGGGCAGGACGGCGCCTATCTGGCGCAGCTCCTGCTCGCGAAAGGCTATGAGGTTCACGGGCTCGTCCGCCGGTCGAGCACCGCCGACGTCAACACGGCGCGGCTGAAATGGCTGGGGATCGAGCAGGACGTGCATCTCGTCGACGGCAATTTGCGCGACCTGTCGGGTCTGATCCGGACGATCCGCGAGGTGAAGCCCGACGAGGTCTACAACCTCGCCGCCCAGTCCTTCGTGAAATCGTCCTGGCAGCAGCCGATCCTGACCGGGGAAGTGACCGCCCTCGGCGTCACCAACATCCTCGAGGCGCTGCGGCTGGAGCGCCCCGAAGCGCGCTTCTACCAGGCATCCTCGTCCGAGATGTACGGCCTGATCCAGGAGCCGGAGCAGTCCGAGGCAACGCCCTTCTATCCGCGCTCGCCCTATGCGGTCGCCAAGCTCTACGGCCACTGGATCACCGTCAACTATCGCGAGAGCTACGGCCTGCACGCATCGAGCGGCATCCTGTTCAACCACGAATCGCCGCTGCGCGGGATCGAGTTCGTCACGCGCAAGGTCACCGACGGGGTGGCGCGCATCAAGACCGGGCGCGCCAGCGAACTCAGGCTGGGCAACATCGACGCCAAGCGCGACTGGGGGCACTCGAAGGACTACGTGCGCGCCATGTGGCTGATGATGCAGCAGGACACGCCGGACGACTATGTGATCGCCACGGGGCGCACCACGACGGTGCGCGACATGTGCGCCATCGCCTTCGCCCATGCCGGCCTCGACGTGGACGACCATCTCGTGATCGACCCGGAGCTGTTCCGTCCGGCCGAGGTCGACGTGCTGCTCGGCGATCCGGCCAAGGCGCGCGAGAAGCTCGGCTGGCAGGCCGAGATCTCGCTCGAGGAGATGATCCGCGAGATGGTCGACGCCGACCTCGAACGCTACGCATCGCGGAGCGGAAGGGGCTGAGGGAGAAGGACGCTTGGCGGCACGATCCGAACACCGCATCCTGATCACGGGCGGCGCCGGTTTCGTCGGCTCGGTCCTCATCGACCATCTCGAGAGCGATGAGGGACCCGGCTGCGGGATCATCGCTCCCGGCCTCGGCGAGACGCCCGGCATCGACATTAGCGACGCCGACGCCGTCGACCGGCTGGTCCGCGACGCACGCCCCACGGCGGTGGTGCATCTGGCGGCCGTGGCGGCTCCGGCCGAGGCCGCGAGCGCGCCCGGGCGCGCATGGGACGTGAACCTGACCGGGACGCGCAACCTCGCGACGGCCGTCCTCGACCATGCGCCGGATGCGCGCTTCGTCTTCGCCGGCAGCTCCGACGCCTACGGCGCCTCGTTCATCGGCACCGAGCGCCCCCTGCCCGAGACCACGGCGCTCCAGCCGATGAACGTCTATGCGGCGACGAAGGCGGCGGCCGACATCATGATCGGCCAGATGGCCCATGGCGGGCTGAACGCCGTGCGCTTCCGCCCCTTCAACCATACCGGGCCCGGGCAGTCCGATGCCTATGTCGTTCCGTCCTTCGCCCGTCAGGTGGCGCGCATCGCCGCCGGCCGCGCCGACCCCGTGGTGCGGGTCGGCAATCTCGACGTCGAGCGCGACTTCCTCGACGTGCGTGACGTCGTGCGGGCCTACGCGGCGGCGGCCCTGGGCGACCTTCCGCGGCAGCCGGGGCTGGTCTTCAACCTCGCGACCGGCAGGCCGGCGAGCCTGCGGCACATGCTGGACACGCTGATCGCCCTTGCCGGCGTCGACGTCGCGGTCGAGGTCGATCCGGCGCGGGTGCGGCCGGCAGATATCCCGAGAACGTGGGGCGACGCGGAGCGGGCGCGCCTGCAGCTTGGCTGGAGCCCGTCGATCCCGCTCGAAAAGACACTGGGCGACGTTCTCGCCTACTGGATGAAAGAGCCATGATCCCGCCCCATCGACACCGCCCCGCCAGCTCCCCGAGAAGGGCGCGCTGATGCTGCGCAACCTGTGGCGCTACCGCTATTTCATCCTGTCCTCCATCCGCGCCGAGATGAAGGGCCGCTTCGCCCGTTCGCGCCTCGGCGGGCTGTGGTTCCTGCTCAACCCGCTGGCGCAGGCGCTCATCTTCTCCATCGTGCTGTCGCAGGTGCTGCGCGCCCGGCTGCCCGACACCGATGTCGACGCGGCCTATTCGATCTATCTCCTGGCGGGGCTCGCCGCGTGGACCCTGTTCGCCGAGATCCTCGGCCGCAGTACCACCATCTTCATCGAGCAGGCTGCCGTGATGAAGAAGATCGCCTTCCCGAGGCTGTGCCTGCCGGTGATCGTCTGGGGCAGCGCCCTGACCAGCCATGTGCTGCTGGTCGCGGCGATCCTCGTCGTCTTCCTGTTCTTCGGGCATTTTCCCGGCTGGTCGATCCTGGCCGTTCCGCTGGGCATCGTGCTGATCTCGGCCTTCGCCTTCGGCCTCGGCATCATTCTCGGGGTGCTGAACGTCTTCGTGCGCGACATCGGCCAGGTGGTGGCCATCGTGCTGCAACTGTGGTTCTGGCTCACCCCGATCGTCTATCCGCCCGGCATCGTGCCCGAGAGCTTCCGCTGGCTTGTCGAGATGAACCCGATGGCGCCGCTGGTGGCCATCTACCAGGACGCGCTCCTCTACGACCGCTGGCCGCAACCGGAGGCGCTCATCGTGCCGGCGCTGCTCGCGACCGCGGCGATCGTCTTCGCCTTCGTTCTCTTCCGGCGCGCGAGCCCGGAGCTGGTGGACGCGCTCTGAGATGGAAACCGTGCTGACCGTCGAAGGGCTTTCCAAGCGTTACGCGACCTATCGCTCGAACATCGAGCGTTTCGCGAACTGGTTCGGGGCCGGCGTCAAGCCGGAGGCGGAGTTCTGGCCGGTCCGGGACCTGTCCTTCTCCGTCGGCCGCGGCCAGGCGGTGGCCATCATCGGCCAGAACGGCGCCGGCAAGAGCACGCTCCTGAAGCTCATCACCGGAACGGTGCGGCCGTCGCGCGGCACGGTCGACGTCCGCGGTTCCCTCAACGCGATCCTCGAGCTGGGGCTCGGCTTCAATCCCGAGTTCACCGGCCGGCAGAACATCGTCTTCGCCGGCGGGCTCATGGGGCTGTCGCAGAAGAGGATCGCGGAGCTGATGCCCGAGATCGAGGCGTTCGCCGAGATCGGCGAATTCTTCGACCAGCCGCTTCGCGTCTATTCGAGCGGCATGCAGGCGCGGCTCGCCTTCGCGCTGGTGACGGCCGAGCGCCCCGACCTCCTCATCGTCGACGAGGTGCTGGCGGTCGGCGACAGCTATTTCCAGCACAAGAGCTTCGACCGCATCCGCCGCTTCAAGGAGGAGGGAAGCTCGATCCTGCTGGTCTCCCACGGCATGGGCGACGTGCGCGCGCTGTGCGACAGGGTGATCCTGCTCGACAAGGGCCACGTGCTGATGGACGGCGAGCCGGACCAGGTCGTGGACTACTACAACGCCCTGATCGCCGCCCGCGAGAACGAGAAGCTGACCGTCGAGCAGAGGCGCGACAAGGACGGCTGGAGCTACAGCCGCAGCGGGAACGGCGCGTGCCGGATCGGGTCGGTGGCATTGCTGGACGCGCATGACGGAACCGAGGTCCAGGTCGTCCAGAGTGGCCAGGACCTTCTGGTCGCGGTCGACGTGGACGTGCACGAGGACGTGCCCGAGCTCGTCCTCGGCTGCATGCTGCGGGACCGCACCGGACATGTGGTCTTCGGAACCAACACCTGGCATACCGGCCAGTCGTTGCAGAATCTCGAAAAAGGCAGGCGCATCCGGTTCGAGATCCGGTTCGCCTGCGATCTGGGACAGGGATCCTACGGATTGTCCATTGCGCTTCATTCCCAGGCGGTCCATCTGGACAACAATATGGACTGGATCGATAATCTCGCGGTCTTCGAGGTGGTGAACACGTCGTATCCCGTGTTCGTTGGAACGAGCCGGCTGAACCTCAGCTTCGGGATTCTCGAATGACGCAATCGTTCGATACATTGTACCGCGCCTTCGAGGACAAGTTCCGCGGATCACCGGAGCTCATCAAGGAGCGGTTGCGCGTCTATCTGCCACTTCTGCAGCAGCTGCCGGCCGATGTCGGAGGGGGGCGTCGCGCCGTCGATCTCGGCTGCGGCCGCGGCGAGTGGCTCGAGGTCGTCTCTGAGGCGGGGTTCGAGCCGGTCGGCGTCGATCTCAATGACGGCATGGCGCAAGCCGCGCTCGAGCGGGGCTTTTCCGTCGAGATCGACGACGCCCTTGCGTTCATGCGGCGGCAGGACGCGGCCAGCGCGTCCGTCGTCACGGCCTTCCACCTTGCCGAGCATCTGCCCATCGAAACGCTGCTGGACCTCCTCAACGAGTGCCACCGCGTCCTCGGGGACGGAGGGCTTCTCATCCTCGAGACTCCCAATCCGGAAAACATCTCGGTCGGAACCTGGACCTTCTATATCGATCCGACGCACCAGAAGCCGCTGCCGCCGACGCTCCTGGAATTCCTCGTGCAGCAGGCCGGCTTCGACCGGACGGCGATCCTGCGCATCAACGGCGCGGATGTCGACGAGACCGCGGGGGCGATGGAGCAGGCGTTCCAGACGATGTTCGACACCGCCCGCGACTACGCCTGTCTGGCGCACAAGCAGTCCGGCGAGGCGCAGGACATCCTGTCTCCCTTCGTGGACGCAGCGACACAGCCCAACCCTGCGAACATGGACCCGCTGAACCATGCGGTGCGCAAGACGGAGACCGAAATCCGCGCGTTGCACGAAAAGAATACCGAACAGATCGGGGCGGTGATGGACGAATTGCGGGAAGCGCACCGGCGCGAAATGGCGTCGCGCGACGAGGTCGTCGCCGCGCATCGCGCCGACCTCGACCGTCTGCGTCGGGATATCGAGAACGCCTCTGCGGCCCATGCGCAGCAGGCCGCGGCGCTTCAGGCCGATCTCGCCGCGCGCCAGACGGCGATCAATGCCCATGAGACCGAGATCGAGCGGCTGCTCGGGCGGATCGCCGACACGGACAAGGCGCATGCGCAGCAGGTCGCCACGCTTCAGGCCGACCTTGCCGACCGTGACGCCGCCATCGCCGAACGCCGCGCCGAAACGGATCGCCTGCACCGGGATATCGAGAACGCCGCCGCGGCCCATGCGCAGCAGCTTGCCGTGCTTCAGGCCGATCTTGGCGCGCGCCAGACGGCCATCGAGGGTCATCAGGCCGAGATCGAGCGGCTGCACGGGCGCATCGCCGACACGGACAAGGCCCATGCGCAGCAGGTCGCCACGCTTCAGGCCGACCTGGCCGACCGTGACGCCGCCCTTGCCGAACGCCGCGCCGAGATAGACCGCCTGCATCACCAGATCGCGACCACCGAGGCGAACCATGCCCGCGAGCTGGCGACGCGACAGAACGATGCGGCGGCGCACGACGCCGCCATCGCCGCATATCGTTCCGAAGCCGAGCGGGTGCAGCGCGCCTTCGACGAGGCCGCGCGGGACCATGCCGGGCAACTGGCCACGTTTCACGCCGATCTGGCGAAGCGCGACGCCGCCCTCGCGGCGCGACTGGTGAAGATCGAGCGTCTCCACGCCCGCGACGCGGATAGCGCCCTGATGGAACGGCTTTCCGCTCTTCAGGCCGACATCGCCGCCCGCGACGCGACCATCGCGGAGCATGCCGCCGAGGCGGAGCGCCTGCGCCAGCATCTCGCCGAGGCGGAGGCTGCGCACGCGCAGGCCCTTGTCGCCTATCAGGCGGAACTGGCGGCGCGCGACGAGGCCGTCGCCGCGCATCACGCCGACCTCGACCGCCTGGGCCGGGATATGGAGAGCGCCGCCGCCGCGCATGCGCAGCAGATCGCCGCGCTTCAGGCCGATCTTGCCGCCCGCGACGACAGGCTGGCCGCGCTCTCGCTGGCCCACGATCTCGCCTCCCGCCACGGCGGCGAACTCGGGCAGGAGATCGCTGCGCTACGCGCCTCGACGTCATGGCGCGTGACCGCGCCCCTGCGCGCCGCATCGCGTGCGGTTCGCTGGGTGTTGCGAGGCCCCCGGTGGTTTGCAGGCGGCGTGTGGGCGTGGATCACCTTCAAGCCGGGATCGCGCCCGCGCCGGGTGCTGCGATTGGCAATCATAAAGGCCCGAAATGCTATTGTTTCGAGACCACGGCTCAAGAGTCAGGTCGCCAAAATCCTTCGTCGGCATCCCAGGCTTTTCGCGCGTCTACGTTCCATCACCATGGAGTATCAGACAGCGAATGGCGCCGTTATGTCCGCGCTTGCACAGGATGAGTCCGCCGACGCGTTGGTCAACGATCATTACAGGGCCCACATCCAGCATCGAGACAGGAGCTCAGAATCTCTTGAGACATGGTCTTCATCCGCCGATGACGCTACCTGGCGGGATATTGCCCCGTCCAATCGAAGCGTGGATGATATCCTTGCCAGAATCCGTGAAGAGCTGGCGGTAGAAAAAGGAGAGTCCTCGAGTGTCGCTTCTTAGTGATGCCTCCAGCAACCTCAGTTTTCAAGGAAAGCGCGTCGCTGTCCTAACTGCTGGCTTATCCAGTGGTGAAAAAGGGGGAGCTGAACGCTTTTATGCCGGCCTGAGTGAAGGATTGAAATCAATTGGATGCGATGTAGAGTTAATCGCCGTACCGTCAGACGAGCCTACATTTGAAGATATATTATCGAATTACCAGAAATGTAAAGAATTAAACCTTTCTTCTTATGATTTCGTAATTTCAACAAAGGCTCCAACTTACGCGATTAATCATCAAAATCACGTTGTATATCTAGTACATACGGTTCGTGTTTTTGATGATATGTTTGACGTCGCGTTTGATTGCAAATCTGATCATCACTATGCCCAGCGCGCGCAATTGCATGAGCTGGATTTCCAGGCGCTTTCTGCCGCAAAAGCTCGCTTTGCGATCGGGAATGAAGTGGCTCGACGGCTTTATCGTTGGCGTGGTCTTTCCTGCGAAGTTCTGCATCCACCCCTTGCTTTCAATGATTTCCATGTGGGCAAGGCAGGTAACTACTTCTTCCTCCCCGGACGGCTGCACCCCTGGAAACGGATCGATCTCCTCATCAAGGCGATAAAGAAATCGACCTTGCCCATGAATTTGATTCTCGCCGGCGTTGGCGAGGCGCAGCCTTATCTCAAAGATTTGGCGGGGGATGATGAGCGTATCGAATTTCTCGGGAAAATCCCCGACGAGCAATTGGTGCGTTTGTATGCGGATTGCTTGGCTGTTCCATTCGTTCCGTTGCGTGAGGATTATGGATACGTCACCCTGGAAGCGTTCTCCAGCGGCAAGCCGGTGTTGACTTGCAAGGATTCTGGCGAGGTCAGCCATTTCGTCCGGCCGTATCAAACCGGACTTGTGGTTGCACCCACTCCTGAGCACGTGCGGCGCGGACTCGAATGGTTGTGGACCCATCGTGAGCAGACGGAAGCAATGGGAGGACAGGCCAAGCAGCTTGTAAGCCGCATGTCTTGGGTGGAAACTGCCTCCGCCCTGGCCGAAGCCGCCCTGTCGCCCGACCGGCCTGTCGATGAAAGGCCCCTTCGGGTAGCCGTGATCGATATGCAACCGATCGATCCGCCGATAGGCGGCGGGCGTCTACGCCTGCTGGGACTCTATCACAACCTCGGTCGCGACATCACATGCACTTACCTGGGTACGTATGATTGGCCGGGTGAGGCATACCGTTCGCATAAACTCAGCGAAACCCTCACCGAGATCGACGTGCCGTTAAGCGATGCGCACCACGCTGCGGCGACCGCGCTGTCAGAGAAAATCAAAGGAAAAGTGGTGATAGACCTTGCCTTCAGCCAGCAAGCCCATCTGTCGCCCGAGTATATAAATACAGCCATCGAGCATATATCGGAAGCAGACGTTATCGTTTTCTCGCACCCGTGGGTCTATCCTCTCGTAAAAGATCACATAAAATCAGGTCAAACCGTAATATATGACGCGCAGAACGTCGAGGGTTTTCTAAGAGCTCAGTTTCTTGATGAGAATAATGATATTGAAGGAGGGATACTACGACAGGTCGTTGAAGACGAGAGATCTGTCGGATGGGCCGCCGACTGGATAATATGTTGTTCTCATGAAGATATGCTGCGCTTCAATCGCGTATACGGCTTTCCGATAGAAAAGATGCGCGTTGTCCCGAATGGCGTGATGGCATTTGCCGAGCCACCGCCGACGGAAGATGAACGAAGAGCTACCCGTCAAGCTCTGAATATCGAGGACGATGACTTCCTGGCCATCTTCATTGGCAGCCCCTATGGACCGAACGTGCAAGCTGCCAACTTCATTGTCCATCAGCTTGCTCCGGCAATGCCGGATGTGACTTTTGTGATTGCTGGCGGCGTTGCCGACGGATTGAGCTCATCTCTGTCCAACGTGCGATTGACCGGACGCATCAGCGAGCAGGACAAGACCCAATGGCTTCATGCGGCCGACATCGCCGTTAATCCTATGGAGGCGGGTTCGGGCACCAATGTTAAGATGTTCGACTTTATGGGAGCAGGTTTGCCGGTCGTGACCACCTCTATCGGCGCGAGAGGCATCGAGGTAGGAGGGCGGCACCCTATGCTGGTTGTCGCGCCGACTGTCGAGGAGTTCGCATCCGCGATCGGCCGGTTGCGCGATAGCCAAATTCGCTCAAATATGGGCAAGGTGGCCCGGCAATGTGTCGTGGACGGCTATGCGTGGGAGCGCATTTCGACCCAGCTTGGGTGTTTCTTCAAATCACGATGGCATCTTGCCGGGCAATCGAAGCCGCTATTCTCGGTTGTGGTGCCTACCTACGAGCGTCATGACCAGTTGGACGAACTATTCGCTAATCTGCAAAAGCAGACAGAACGAGATTTTGAAGTCGTGGTCATCGATCAGAGCACCGAGCGCTGGCCCGGCTCCGAACGTAGCTACGGTTTTCCGACGACCTATTTCCACACGCCCGTGCGAGGCGCCGTTCGCGCTCGCAATACGGGAGCGATGCTAGCCCAAGGGAGCGTGATCGCCTTTGTGGATGATGACTGTCGGCCTCTGGAAGACTGGCTCCTTAATGCCCGTTCCTATTTTACCGATACCGACGTCATTGGCGTGGAAGGCCTTATCACCTCGGATCATCTGGGTGATCCCAACTGGCGGCCGGTGACGAATGAGGGGTTCGAAGGGATAGGCTTCATGACCGCAAACCTGTTTGTACGGTCGGAAGCATTCCACTATCTGGCGGGGTTCGATCTGCTGTTTGACCACCCGCATTTTCGAGAGGATACGGATTTCGGTTGGCGCATGCTCGATTTGGGCAAGGTTCCTTTCGCGAAGGATGTGAGGGTATTCCATCCTGCTCAACCACGCAGCAAGGATCGGGAATCGTCGGCGGAACGGGGCAGATTCTTTGTCAAGGATGCGCTACTGTATCGCAAGCATCCGGAGAGATATCGCCAGCTGTTCTTTGCAGAAAGACATTTCGACCATACGCACGGATTTCGCGAGAATCTCCTTACGGGTTTCGAAGGTATCGAGATCGCGCCCCCCGAATGGATGAAGGCTGTGCTGTAAGCGGAAAGGCATGGGGCCGACGATCCTTTGGCAAGGTCGCCAGGCCCCATGCCGAGTTAGCACAACCTCATCCGCGACATCAGGAACCATGCTCCCTCAGGCCGGCTGAAGCACCGCAAGCGCCCTCATCTCCCGCCGCGTCTGGCGCAATGCCTCCCACAGGAAGGCGAGGAGTTGGTCGGGGCGCAGCCACTGGCGGCTGGCGGCGTCGTCCGGCGCATCCAGGCCCCAGGCCCCGCAGTCGAGCCCTTCCGCGTCGAAGGCGGCCTTGACGTCCTGCGCCAGCCAGCCGGCATGGAGCCGCATACCCGGGCGCGGCTGCGCCACGGAGACCGGGCGCTCGATAAAGACGGGTTCGCCTGCGGCGTCCTCGCCGTCCGGGACGCGCTCCGTGCCGGTCTCGACCACGTCGACCCCGCCGACCTTCCAGCGATAGAGCACCGGCTCGACCGCATCGACGATGCGCGCCGCTGCCGGGCCGATTTGCGCCGCCACCTCCTTGTCGCGCGCGTCGGACGTGTTGATCGTCCCGGTCGCGGCGTAGATCGTCGACCAGCGGTGCGAGGCCGTGCCGCAGGAGAACGCGTTGTCGACATGCGGCGCGGCGATGCCGTTGACGGACAGCGTGTTGTCCGGGCTGTCCGTCATGATGCCGACGCGGTTGAGGCTCTTCTGTAGGCCACGCCCCATGTCAGCGAAATATTCGTCAAACCGATCGTGCCGGTGGCCGCGACAACGCGCATTTGGGCAATTTCGGTCGGCGAAGACGCGACGCCGCCTGAAAATACAATGAACGGAACTCCATTCTCGCGATTGATGTAGAGGC
This sequence comes from Alphaproteobacteria bacterium, assembly GCA_037190985.1. Lineage (GTDB taxonomy): Bacteria > Pseudomonadota > Alphaproteobacteria > Rhizobiales > Rhizobiaceae > Aerobium. Next base: position 411,478 of record JBBCKE010000030.1, on the reverse strand, counting down.
CGCCGACGGCGGGAGGCTGCCGGCCGAGGCCGACGGCGTTATTGAACCGGACGGCGCCGGAAACCGTCATCGCGCCGGTGGCGCGCTCGACCGCATAGGCCTGATGCCAGGTGCTGCCGTCGGGCGAGACCTTGACGGCGAGATCGTCGGAGCCGGCGAGCCCGATCTCGGCGCGGCCCGACCAGCCGCTCTGGAAGAGCAGCGAGGCGGTGTTGACGGTGCCTTCCTTGTTCATGGTGAAGCGCAGGTCGCCGTCGCCGCCATCACCGGAGGCGAGCGCCGTCCACAGCGCCTTGTTGAGGCGGGCGGAAAACGGATTGACGGCATCGGCCGTCGTGCCGATGCCGACGAGGCCCATGTTCTGCAACGTCTTCAGCGTCTCACCGAGGGGCTTCCACGCGCCGCCGGCGAAGCAGAGCGGGACGCCCTCGTCGGCGGCGAAGGCGAGCCAGCCCTGCCGGGGCGCGACAAACAGCCAGCCGCCGCCGCGGAAGACGGCGATCCTGTCCTCCTGCCCCGCCCACTCCCCGCTGGCCGCAGCGGCGACGATGTAGCGGTCGCCCTCGCCGGGATCGGGCGGCGGCGCCGCGAGGTCGCGGTCGAGCACGCTGAGCTGGACCAAGGCGTCGAGCGCATCCAGCGCCTCGTTATGCGTGACATGCTTCTGCGCCTGTGAGGGCAGAATGTAGGGAAGATCGAGATTGGGCGTGTTTTCCATGGGCCTCACCTTGTGAAACCCGCAATGGTACGGAACGGGCGAGGGACGTGGATAGATTGCTGCCGCACACCACTGCCCAGCAGCAATGCGCGACAATGCCGATATAACCGCTATTCAGCGGTGGAGAACTTCAACTGCGACAGACCGAAGCTAAGAATCCGTCTGTCGCCGGAGCCGAACTGGGAAGGCGAAAGGGGTTGATCAACACGTATCGTCAAAGCAATCCATCCATTCTCAGCAGCAACCAGTCGATGGGGGACCTCAATCTTCCAATTTCGGTTATCACGATGATGCGGAAGCAACTCGCCATTCACAAGGAATTCGACATTTTTATTTACCCCATCCGGTTCATATGGGCCACCAATAACAGTTATATCGATATTATTTGAGATATAATCATCTGGAACGATGAAAACAATATGATTATCCTGCAAACCTGATGAAGCATAATCTCCATACGCTCCTGCCCACGTTCCCCATTCTTCCGAATTGAACCATAATCCAAATAAAAATCGACGAGAATCATTATTATTATTTGAGAAATTTAATTCATTTGTAGTAAGTTTTAATATATCCCTAGTTAATACATATGTTTCATTTAATCTTACTTCATCCTGATAATTTAAATAATCTGGACTTGTCGTCCTTATCAGGAAAGGACCATTTTTTGGGAGAGATGCATGCGCATAGGTTCTCTCAGTAACTATCGTCTCCTTGGAAGGAACGACAAGAGCCGCTATAGAATTTTCTTGGATATCCCCCAGCCTGATATTAATTAATTCCTGTTTTGACAGATACTCATTGTCCCTCAAGGCTATCATATCAGAATTTATTACATTGCTTATTTCGTTTCCACGTTTTAATCCGAAGTATGCGCTGGAAACCGCCAGCGGCATCATCAACATTACCGCCGCGATTCTGTCCCTACCCCGAAACAGGGAGACAGCATAAGCAAGCAGGAATGGAACTGCGAAAGCTATAAAAACTCCCAGCCATTTGTGAGTAGAATAATTGGGCCACCCAAATCGGAGCGCAATTACCAATGCGTTTATGATCGTTCCAGAGAGTAAAATGAGATCGAATAGCCAGCGAAACCGGTTGGAAGGGCGCGCCCAGATAGCGACCAGCATAATCCCTATGATCAAGCACCATGACAGCAGAACCTGATTCTGCGAGGCGACATCTGATAAGGAAATCTGCTGACCTATCACCGCCAATGGAGAGGCGAACGGGACATTATATTCATCCGTCTGCTCAGTCTGGAAGGAGATGGAAACTAGATACATGCGTGCCATCGGTACACTGAGCACCAGAGTAGCGACGAAGCCAAAAGCTGCTGACTGCCATACTTTGTGGAGTTGCTGCGGTTTTCTGGAAAGTGCCCAGAGAAACGTAGTCCCCAGCATGACACCACTTCCAGCCACCAGTGTGAAGTTTGTGCCGAGCGCTGCCGTGCCAACCACCGCCGCCAAAGCTGCAATCAGCAACTTGCCTATCACCCCTCTACGATGGGCAGGCGTCGCGAGCACTGCCAACAAGCAGGCGAGTATCGCAACCGAGGCGACTTGGCCGGGCTGGCCATCGTAGACACGCGAAATGGGTACGATTGAGAAGGTGGGTAGAGAAATCACCAAAGATGCCGTTAAAGAACCAACCTTGAAGAGAACTCTTATTAGGGTCAGCAGAGAAGAAAGCCCGATGAAAAGCAGAATCGCTAAAGTCGGACTCAGAAGCTGATAGGGTGGATAGGCCGTCAATATGCTTGTAAGAGACATGATTGCAGTGACGGTTGGTTTCTCAAAAGCAGCCCGCCACAACTGTAACTCACCGAATATATCTTTATGTTTTTGCGAAAACACTTCAGCAGAATTCATCCATATTTCTGCCGAAGAGGCGTAATTCGGCAGGTCGATTATTCCACGGGTCCAAGACGTCAAGCCGTATCCGAGCACCGGATAGAGCACGATCACGGTAAGAAGGGCAGGAAACAATTCCCTAAGCCCTTCATCGGATGTAGCGAAGCGCATCCCCTTCAATAGCGTCATTCGCAAATCCGCGGCGCGCGAGGTTCCTTTGGAGCTGTCTAGGTAAATACGCACCCCGATCGAGAGGAATGCGGCGACGGCAAGCGGAATGATGGGCAGAGAGACATTCTCCAAGAGGCGATAGCTATAGACCATCAGCAGCGCCGTCAGGCTCAGACCGATGCCGGCGGTGATGCCGAGGCTGCGGGGGAAACGGACATATCCGGCCACCGCCGCCTGCACGCCAAGCCCGATCAGCGCGGCGTAGAGGAGGGTGATCACGGCCGGCAGGAGCGTTTCGAGCGCGGTCAGCACTGTGGATGTCATGCGGGACGTCTTTCCTTGCTTTGCGTCGTGCGGCGCGGCTCGCGCATGGAAACCTACTCCGGAAGCGGCGGGCTCGTCCCCGCCGTCATGCCGGCTGTTTCGCCGGCCTCAAACCGGCGACGAGGAAGAATAGCAGGTCTCCCGCCACCGTCACCGCCCTGAGCAGGGTGGCGACGAGGATGGCGCTGCCGGCCGATGTCATGAAGGCCAGGCCGGCCACCAGCACCACCTCGCGCACGCCGATGCCGGAAGGCGCGCCGGGCGTCAGCGTCGCCACGATCCAGGCGATCGCATAGAGGCCGACGACCGCGGGCCACTGCGCGTAGGGAACGGAATCGCCGGTGACGACCTGCGCGACGAGGACGAGGATGACGCCCGCGGCGGCGAAGAACAGCGCGTGAAGCGCGGCCACGGGCCACAGGTTGCGGATTCTCAGCCCCGCCACGCGCTGCGCGGCCTCCGGCCAGCGCCGCAACAGGGCGCGGGGCCCGAAGCGCGGCAGGACGACGAGCCCCGCCAGGATCAGGACCGCCGCGAGGAGCAGCAGGCGCGGATCGACGAGGCCGCGCGCGCCGGCGGCGATGGCGACGGTGGCGATCGCCGCCGCGACGAAGACGAGCGAGACCAGCTCGAACACGGTCGACAGCAGGAGGCCGACATGGGTCCAGCCGGCCTGGCGGCCGATGAACTGCCGCCCGGCGAACTGGGCGACGTTGCCGGGTATGTATTTGGCGATCTGCGTCCTGGCGTAGATGCGGCGGGTGTCGCTGCCGCGGGCCTCGGCCTCGCCGGCCCACAGCAGCAGGCTGCGCCACGCCTCGGCGAGCACGTAGCCGAGCGCGGCGTAGGCGAGCGCGCACCCCGCCAGAACCGCGGCGCCCGCCGCCCCCGGCCGGAAGGCGGACAGCGTCTCGCGTTCCCGCCAGAACATGAGGGCGATGAAGACGATCGAGGCGATGGCGAGCGCCGAGCCGGCGGCCTTCATCAGGTGGGCCGGTCTAGCGCCCATTTGGCCGGCAAAGCACCATGGTCCAGGGGATCGGCGAACGGATCGCGACCGGCGTGAAGTGCCGGCCGATGAACTTCAGGAAGCCGCCCTTGCTCCAGTGCTGCAAATGGCCGGGGCTGTTGCCCCAGTCCTTGACATAGGCGCCGCGGGAAAAGTTCAGGATGCGCCAGAGCGGCTCGCGCGGAACGCTCAGCAGATAGTGCCGGGCGCCGAGCGCGGCCAGCGCGTCGAGCCCCCTGTGCGGATCGTCCAGATGCTCGAGCACCTCGCAGCATACCACGAGATCGGCGGGGGTCGCGGGAGGCGACATCGTCAGCACGTTCTCGACCGAAAAGGAAACCCGGCCGGAGCGGACGTTCGCCTTTGCCTCGGCGACGCAACTGGCGGAAATATCGGTCGCATGGATGGTCGCCTGCGTCGCTTCGAGAAGCAGGCGCACGATATGGCCTTCGCCGCAGCCGACCTCGAAGACCGTGGACGGCTGCGCCCGGGCCGCCAGTTCCGAGACGGTGCGGTCGAAATTGCCGACCATCCAGCGGGCGATGGGGTTCTTCGAGGTGTACTTGTCGCCCGACGTGCCGACGACAAGGCCATCTTCTATCCTGATTTTCGACATCACATCGGTCTCCTGCCTGCGGCAAGCGGATTGTCAGACCCGATCTTCCTGTACGGTCGATCGCACGACGGTTGCGGGATCGGTGTCCTCGACGACGAGGTCCGTGACCTGTCTCGGCTCCGACAGGCGGATGAGCAGTTCGGCAATGATGCCGAGCGATATCATCTGGACGGAGAAGATCAGCATCAGGAAGCCGACGAAGAACAGCGGCCGATTGCCGATCGGATAGCCGAAAAGCCAGAGCGCGCCGAGATAGGCCATGATGACCGCGCCCAGCGCGCCCAGAACCACGCCGAGGCCGCCGAACATATGGCCCGGCCGGTGCAGGTAGCGCGTCGTCGCCAGGATGGTAATGAGGTCGAGGAAGCCGCGCACGTAGCGCTCGATGCCGTATTTCGTCACCCCGTGCCGGCGCGGATGGTGCTCGACCTCGATCTCGCCGATGCGGAAGCCGGCATCGTTGGCGAAGACGGGGATGTAGCGGTGCAGCTCCCCGTAGATCCGCAGCTGCTCGATCACCTCGCGCCGGTATGCCTTGAAGCCGCAGTTGAAGTCGTGCAGCGGCACGCCCGTCATCCAGGCGGTGGTGCGGTTGAACAGGCGCGAGGGCAGGGTCTTGGACAGGGGATCGTTGCGCTTGCGCTTCCATCCGGAAACGAGGTCCAGCCCGCCGTCGAGCGCGGCGAGGAAGCGCGGAATTTCCTTCGGGTCGTCCTGGAGGTCGGCATCCATGGTGAAGATGACGTCGCCCGTCGTGACCCGGAACCCCGCTTCCAGGGCGACGGATTTGCCGAAGTTCCGCCTCAGCCGCAGCGCGCGCACCTGTCCCGGATAGCGTCCGGCCAGTTCCTGCATCACGGTCCAGCTGGCATCGCGGCTGCCGTCGTCGACGAAGACGATCTCGGCGCTCTTCACCCCGCTTTCGCGGGCGGCCTCGAAGATGCCCTCGGCGAGACGCGCCAGCGTGTCCTGCTCGTCCTTCACCGGGACGACGACACTGATCCGGCGGCTGTTCCCGCTATCCTGTTGAGAGGCGGCATCGCGGTTCGACATGGTCATGGGCGGGTTTTCTCGTGCTTCAGTCACTCAAGCCCGCCTGACTGCCGAAGGCGTCTTGAAAGTATCCGGACAGCAACGCGTATCCGGGGCGAGGTTGTTGCCGGGGACGGATACAGCATGTCAGGGGCGGTGCGTCAAATCTCATTCGTCATTCCCGCGGGAACGGCGCGTGAGGATCGCCTCCTCGAACACGCTCTCCATCGCTGCCGCGCTCCTCGCCCAGTCGAAGCGGGCGGCGTTGGCCCGGGCGCGGGCGGCGAGGCGCGCGTGCTCGCCGTCGTCGCAGGCGAGTCGCGCGAGGCCCGCCGCGATCGAGGTGACGTCGAGCGGATCGACCAGAATGGCGGCATCGCCGGCGACCTCCGGCATCGAGGAGGTGTTCGAGGTGAGGACGGGAATCCCGGCTGCATTCGCCTCGATGATCGGAAGCCCGAAGCCTTCGTAGAGCGACGGCATGGCCAGGAACCGCGCGCCGCGATAGAGGGCGTGGAGCTCGGCGTCGTCGACATAGCCGGTCAGGCGCACCGAATGCGCGATGCCGAGCCGGCGGGCGATCCGGGACGGATCGGTGAAGCCCCAGCCCTGCCCGCCGGCGAGCACCAGCGGCAGGCGGGCCCTGACCTCCTGCGGCAGCGAGGCATAGGCGCCCAGAAGCCGCTTCAGGTTCTTGCGCGGCTCGAGCGTGCCGACGAAGAGGATGTAGGGCGCCCCGACGCCGAGGCGCGACAGGATCGGCGACGGCCCGGAAGGCTCGGCCGCGATGGCCGAGAGCCCCGGATGGACGGTCCTGATCCGTGGGCGGGAGGCGGGGAACGCGGCGGCCACGGCCTCGGCGGTGGCCGCGGAATCGGCGGCGATCCTGTCGGCCGCCGCGACCGCGCCGCGCATCAGCAGGCTGTCCGCCAGCAATCCGCGCCAGCGCATCGACGAGGGCGCATGGCGCCACGTCAGGTCGTGGATGGTGACGACGCGGGCAATGGCCGGGTCCAGTCGCCGCGGCAGACGGTGCGACGGGCCCCAGAACACGTCGACGCCGTCGCGCGCGGCGAGGCGGGGCAGCGCGCCCTGCCCCCATATCAGGCGTCGCACCGCCCCCGGATGGGGCGATGTCCTCAACTCGGCCCAGTCGATGGCGGTATAGCCGGGATGCGCCTTCTCGGGCAGATAAAGGACGAGGTCGTGGCCGCGCAGCGCCAGATGGCGGCACATCTCCAGCACGTACCGGCCTATGCCGGTCATGGCGATGGTGAGATTGCGCGCATCGACGCCGATCCTCACGCGCGCCACCGCCTTCGCTCGGCCGGAGCGGCCGCACGCCGGCGGCGGTCGATGCCGGATTCCATGTCTGCGCCCTTGCTCCTTCGTCCTGTCGCCGCGCGGCCTGCGCGGCCGCCGGCTACCGGGAACGGACCATGTAGTGAAGAATGGGCGGGTGTCGAGTGTTTCGCGCCACACTATTTTTTAACGCCATGCCCGCTTCCGTGAAATCGTGCTTCCCGGCCGCGCGTGCGCGGCGATCGGGGCGGCGGTGCGCTCGCAGGCGCGAATGCCGGGGGCGGGTTGACGCGGATGGGTGCAGGGTGCATGTCCGCCTCGTTCCGCATGCGCCGTCGACAGGCAGGGGCCCGTCTTGAAAGTTCTGCATGTCTACAAGACCTACCTGCCCGAAGACAGTACGGGCGTGCCGACCGTCATCCACACCCTCGCCGAAGGGCTTGCCGATGACGGCGTCGAGAGCCATGTGATGGCCGTCTACGACGACGCGCGGGCGGTGCCGGGGCATCTCGGCCGCCACCATCTGCACCCGATGCAGTCGAGCCTTCATCTCGCGTCGAGCAGCTTTTCGCTTCGGGCGGCGCGGGCGTTCGGCCGGCTGGTCGCGCCGTTCGATCTCGTGACCTACCATTTCCCGTGGCCGTTCGGGGACCTGCTCTATTTCCTGCATGGCCGGCAAAAGCCCTCGGTGGTCGTCTATCATTCCGACATCGTCCGGCAGCGCCGCCTGCTCCACGCCTACAAGCCGCTGATGAACGCCTTCCTCAGGCGCGCCGACGCCATCGTCGCCACCTCGCCCAACTATGCGCGGACAAGCGAGGCGCTGCTTCGCTACCGGGACAAGGTGCGCGTCATCCCGCTCGCCCTCGGCGAGCGCGCGCCGCCGTCGCCGGCCGACGTCGAGGCGTGGCGGCAGCGGGTCGGCTCCGGCTTCTTCCTGTTCGTCGGCTCGGCGCGCTACTACAAGGGGCTGCCGTTCCTCCTCGAAGCGGCGGCGCGGACCGGCCTGCCGGTGGTCATCGCCGGCGCGGCGGCGCCCGCGGCATTCGAGGGCGTCGCGGTGCCGGCGCATGTGCGCCTCGTCGGCGCGGTGTCGGACGCGGACAAGGAGTGCCTGATCGAGCTTTGCCGGGCCGTCGTCCTGCCGTCCCACCTGCGCTCGGAAGCGTTCGGGATCGTGCTGCTCGAAGCGGCAAGGGCCGGCCGGCCGATGATCTCCTGCGAGATCGGCACCGGGACGACCTATGCCAATCTCGACGGCGAGACCGGGCTTGCCGTGCCGCCGGCCGATCCGGCCCGCCTCGGCGAGGCGATGCTGGCGCTGGCGGGCGACGAGGCGCTGGCGGCCCGGATGGGCGCGAACGCCCGCGCCCGCTTCACGGCGCTGTTTCGCGAGGAAACCATGTGCGCCGCCTATCTCGACCTCTATCGCGAGGTGCTGCACCGGCGCGAGGTCGGCGGCTGAGGCCGGCGAAGACAATCAGGAAGGCACGGGAAACCATGGCAACGGATCTGAAATTCGGCACGAGCGGCCTGCGCGGCCTCGTCAGCGAGCTCGACGGGCCGCCGGCGGAAAGCTGGACGCGCGCCTTCCTCGCGCTGCTCGAGAAGCGGGGCGACATCCGGCCCGGCGACGGGGTGCTGGTCGGCCACGACCTGCGCGCATCGAGCCCGACTATTGCCGCCCGCGTCCACGGGGCGATCCGGGCGGCGGGCTTCGACGCGCTCGATTGCGGCGCGGTGCCGACGCCGGCGCTGGCGCTCGGCGCGATGGAGCGCGGCCTGCCGGCGATCATGGTCACGGGAAGCCACATACCGGAGGACCGCAACGGGCTGAAATTCTACCGGGCCGACGGCGAGATCGACAAGCAGGACGAGGAGGGGATCGTGGCGATCCATGCCGGGCCGCCGCCGCCCGACGCACCGCAGCCCGGCGCGCTGCGCCCCCTCCCCGGCATCCTCGCCCGCTACGCGGCCCGCACTCTCGACTTCTTCGGCGGCGAGGCGCTGAAAGGCCTGCGCGTCGGCGTCTACCAGCACTCCTCGGTCGCCCGCGACCTGATCGTCGACCTGCTCGGCGCGCTCGGGGCCGAGGCGGTCGCGCTCGGCCGGGCGCAATCCTTCATTCCCGTCGACACCGAGGCGCTGCGGCCGGAGGATGTCGAACTCCTTCACCGCTTCGCCGGCGAGCAGCGCCTCGACGCCATCGTCTCCACCGACGGCGACGCCGACCGGCCGCTGATCGCCGACGAGGCGGGGCGCTTCGTGCGCGGCGACCTCGTCGGGGCGATGACGGCGGCACGGCTCGGGGCGGACGCGGTGGTCACGCCCGTCACCTCCAATTCGGCGCTGGAGACGTGCGGCCGGTTCGGCGCGGTCGTGCGCACCCGCGTCGGCTCGCCCTATGTCATCGAGGGCATGGCGGATGCCATCAGGTCGGGCGCGACGCGCGTCGCCGGCTTCGAGGCGAATGGCGGCGTGTTGCTCGCCTCGCCGGTGGAGGAGGAGGGCCGGCGGCTCGCGGCGCTGCCGACGCGCGACGCGATGCTGCCCATCGCCTGCATCCTGAGCGAGATCGTTCGCAGCGGCGAGCCCCTGTCGCGGCTGGCCGCCGGCTTCGGCTTCCGCGCCACCGCCAGCGACCGCCTGCGCGAGGTGCCGGCGCGGGCGAGCGGGCCGTTCCTCGACCGGCTGGAGCATGACGAGGCCTACCGGCGCGATCTTCTCGCCGCGCTCGGCCCCGTCGCCGGCGTCGACGCGCGCGACGGCGTGCGCATCCTCTCCGCCGACGGGCGGACCGTCCATTTCCGCGTTTCCGGCAACGCGCCGGAGGTCAGGTGCTATGTGGAGGCCGCCGACGCGGCGCAGGCCGAGGCCCTGCTCGGCTGGGGCCTTGCCGTCGCCAAGGCGGAGATCGACAAGGCGGGAGCGTAAACGCCGAAGGCCGCTCAGTCCGCAGCCGAGCGCCCGCCGTCGAGGGTGATGACCGCGCCGGTCATGAAGGTCTCGTCCTCGGCGCAAAGCAGTTCGAGCGGCTTGAGGATGTCTGTCGGCGCGCCGACGCGGCCGATCGGCGCCTCGCCGTAGAGCTTGACCTGACCATCACCGGCCAAGCTGCTCATCAGGTTGCTGACCATCGGCGTGTCGATGGTGCCGGGGGCGATCGCGTTGATCTGGATGCCCTCGGCGGCGTGCTCGCGCGCCAGCACGCGGGTCATGTTGTTGATCGCCACCTTGGACAGGGAATAGGCGCCCATGCCCTGCTTGGGGTGGGTGGCGTTGATCGACGAGATGAACACCACCTTGGCCCCGCGCGCGCCCGAGGGCCGCCGGCGCAGGGCCGGAAGCGCGGCCCGGAACGTCAGCAGCGAGCCGACGAGGTTGGTGTCCATCACCGCGCGGAACTCGCCGAGCGGCATGTCCTCCAGCCGGCCGGGCCGGACGATCCCCGCCGCGCAGACGACGACGTCGATATGGCCGCAGGCGGCGGCGAACCCCTCGACCGCGCGGACGAGATCGGCCTCCTCGCGCACGTCGCCCCGAAAGGGGAGGATGCGCCCGGACGAGACGGTGCCCGAGGCGATGGCCTCGGCCGCGCCGTCGGGAATCGCAAGATCGAAGATGCCGACATCGGCCCCGAGACGATGGAAATGACGGGCGACCGCCTGCCCGAGCCCGGACGTGCCGCCGGTGATGAAAACCCGCCGCGCCGGAGCAGAGCCGGAACGTCCGTCATTCTGTGTCATGGGGCCGATGTCTCGTGCGGTTGCTGCGAAAGACTGGACCGTTTCAGGTTCGACGGAAACGCAGAAACGGTCCAACTCCCTGTTTTGGCGCAATTCCGGACCGGAAATGCTTCACGCTTTTTCCGGAATTGCTCTAGAGCAGGCGCGCAATCGTCGAGTCGTAAGCCAGCTCGGAGATGCGCTGCCAGCGCGCCGTCTGCTGCTGGAACTCCATCATGTCCTTGTAGAGGATGGCGAAGTCCTCGTTCTCGGCCGAGATCTCCTCGTAGATCTCGTGCGCCACCTTGAAGGCGGCGGCGAGCACGTCCTGCGGGAACTGCTTGATGATCGCGCCCTCGGCGACGATCTTGCCGAGCGCCGCCGCATTGGCGATGTCGTATTTCTGCAGGCTGTCGTAATTGGCGACGAAGGCGGCGACGCGGAACGCCTCCTGGAAGTGCGCCGGCAGCTTGGCCCATTCGTCGGCGTTGACGATGAAGTGCTGCACGTTGGAGCCGTCCCAGAAGCCGGGGAAGTAATAATAGGGCGCGACCTTGTGAAGGCCCATCTTCTGGTCGTCGTGCGGGGCGTTGAACTCGGCCGCGTCGAGCGTGCCCTTTTCCAGTGACGGATAGATGTCGCCCGCCGCGACCTGCTGGACGATGGCGCCCATGTTGGAGAGAATCCGGCCGCCGAGGCCGGAGATGCGGATCTTCAGGCCCTGCAGGTCTTCGACCGAGTTGATCTCCTTGCGGTAGAAGCCGCCCATCTGCGCGCCGGTGTTGCCGCCGACGAAGCCGACCAGATTGTACTTGGCGAGAATCCGGTCGATCTCCTTGGCCGTGCCCTCGCGCGACAGCCAGGCGTTCTGCTGGCGCGAGTTGAGGCCGAAGGGGATGTGCGTGCCGAAGGCGAGCGCGGGGTCCTTGCCGAAGAAATAGTAGAGCGCGGTGTGGCCGACCTCGACCGCGTTCGAGGAGACGGAATCGAGCACGGAAAGCGGCGGCACCAGCTCGCCGGCGGCGAAGACCTGCAGCTTGAAGGCGCCGTCGGTCAGGCGCGACAGGATCTCGCTCATCACCGGCGCGTTGCCGTACAGGATCTCGACGCTCTTGGGGAAGCTCGACGCGCAACGCCAAGTCACGGTCGCCTTGTCCTGCGCGGAGGCCACGTGCGGCGCGGCCAGCGCGCCCGCCATGCCCCCGGCCACCATTCCAAGCATTTCACGTCTCTTCATTGCATCCTCCCTTTGGGTAAAATATTCATTCTATGAATATAGTATTCATAATAAAACGTCTCCTTGCGGAATGCAAGCGTCTTGCGCATCGCGGCTCGGGACGGCCGGCAGTCGCGTTGGCGTGAGAGACGAGACGGGCTGCACGCGGCGGGAGGAAAGGCGTTGGGGGCGATGCTTGCAGGCGGCCGTCACGCCGCGCGCCGGCGCACGGCGGCCCGGCATGGCCGGCCGTCGCGGAACCGGTCCGGCACGCGGCCCGCCCTCGTCCGCCGCGTCAGGTGTTGCGCCCGGTCGCCAGCAGGCCGCGCGCGATGACATGGGCCTGAATCTCGGCCGCGCCCTCGAAGATGCTGAGGATGCGCGCGTCGCACAGGACGCGGCTGATCTCGTATTCCAGCGCGTAACCGTTGCCGCCATGGACCTGGAGCGCGGTGTCGGCGTTGCTCCAGGCGATGCGCGCCGCCAGCAGCTTGGCCATGCCGGCCTCGACGTCGCAGCGGCGGGCCAAGTCCTTCTCGCGGGCGGCGAAATAGGTCAGCTCGCGCGCCATCACCGTTTCCACGACCATCAGCGCCAGCTTGTCGCCGACGCGCGGGAACCGCCACAGCGGCTTGCCGAACTGCCGGCGCTCGCCGCCGTAGCGGAAACCGAGATCGAACGCCTTCCACGCCACGCCGATGGCGCGCGCCGCGGTCTGGACGCGGGCGCTCTCGAAAGTGCGCATCAACTGCCTGAAGCCCTGCCCCTCGACGCCGCCGAGCAGGCCGTCGGCCTCGACGCGGAAACCGTTAAAGCCGAGCTCGTATTCGCGCATGCCGCGATAGCCGAGCACCTCGATCTCGCCGCCCGTCATGCCCTCGGCCGGGAACGGGTCCTCCTCGGTGCCGCGCGGCTTCGGCGCGATGAACATCGACAGCCCGTCATGGCCGGGCTTCGCCGGGTCGGTGCGGGCCAGCAGCGTCATCACGTCGCTGCGCGCGGCATGGGTGATCCATGTCTTGTTGCCGTCGATGCGCCAGCCACCGTCGGCCTGCCGCGTCGCGCGCGTGCGCAGGCTGGCGAGGTCGGAGCCGGTGTCCGGCTCGGTGAAGACCGCCGTCGGCAGAACCTCGCCAGAGGCGATGCGCGGCAGCCAGCGTTCCTTCTGCTCGGGCGTCCCCGCGCCGGAGATGAGCTCGCAGGCGATCTCGGAGCGCGTGCCGAGCGAGCCGGCCGCGATCCAGGCGCGGCTCAGTTCCTCCGTCACCACGCACATGGCGAGCTTGCCCATGCCGAGCCCGCCATAGCGCGGGTCGACGCAGACGCCGAACACGCCCAGCGCCGCCATCTCGTCGATCACCTCGGTCGGGATCAGCGCGTTGTCGTGGTGCCATTGCTGGGCGAAGGGGGCGATCCTGTCCTGCGCGAAGCGGCGGAACTGCTCGCGCACCAGATCGAGGTCGTCGTCGCCCAGCGTCTCGGCGACGCCGCCGCCGGCATAGAGCCGCTCGACGAGGGCGTGGCGGCGGGCAGCGGTGTTGCCGTCGCACAGGAAGAAATCCACCGCCTTGTCGGCGACAAGCACGGCCGCGGCGGCCTCGACGCCCAGCTCGCGCGGCCGCGCATATTCGTTCTGGCTCATGGCGATGCCGTCGGCCAGAGCGGCGAGATATTCGCCGAAGCCGATGAGCAGCACGTCGCGCTCGTTCTCGCCGAACCGGCCGGCGCGATGGAGCGCGCCCGCCCATTGCAGCGTCTGGGCCAGCGTCTCGACATAGGTGGCGATCCAGGCGAGGCCGTGAAGCCGGCGCTGCGCCGCGTCCGCCCGCGCGGCGTCGAGCTTGCCGTCGGGGCCGCAGACCGCGCGCCTGACGACGGCCCGCGCCTCGTCGGCGAAGCGGCGGGCCGCGGCAACGGCGTCCTGCGCCGTCGAGATCAGGGCCTCAGGGGAAATCTCCTCCTGCATATCGGACATGTCGGGCTCGTCTTTCGTTGTCGGGATCAATGGAAGGAAGCCTGCGCCGCCACCGCGACCTTGCAGTCCTGCCGGATCGCGCTTAGCGCAAGGCCATCCTCGCTTTCCTCGGCTTTCAGCCGGACGGGCTGACCGCAGAACAGCGGCGCGGCCGCGCGGAAGGCGAAGCGGGCCATCGCGCCGCCGGGGCGGAGGCTCGCGGCCAGGCGGCACAGCTTCGAAGCCGTGAACGGCCCGTGGACGACGAGGCCGGGATAGCCCTCGACATCGGCGGCGTAGGGCGCGTCGTAATGGATGCGATGGCCGTTGAAGGTGACGGCGGAGAAGCGGAAGAGGTCGACCGGGCCCGGCCGCCATACGGCGTCCCCGCTCGCCTCGGCCCCGCTCGCACCGGCCCCGGGGGCCGGCTCAACCGGCGACACCTTCCCGCCTTCGCCGCGATAGACGATCGTCTGGCGCTCGACCACGCAGGCCTCGCCGCCCTGCGAGATCGTCTTCTCCAGCTCGAGGAACACCAGCTCGCCGCTGCGGCCGTCCTTGTGGGCGACGTCGACGATCCGCGTCGTGCACTCGGCCTCCGCGCCGACGCGCAGCGGCGCATGAAATTCGCTCGATCCGCTGGCGAACATCCGGCGCGGCAGGGCGACCGGCGGCAGGAAGCCGCCGCGCCTCGGGTGGCCGTCGTCGCCGATCTCGTCGTTCGACGGCAGCGGCAGGAAATAGGCCCAGTGCGTCATCGCCGGCAACGCCGCAGGGGCCTCGCCGTTCTCGCCGAGGACGACAAGGAACCGCTTCAGGCTGACCGGGTCGAGATATTGCCGCGCCGTCTCGCTCCGGCCGATGAAGGACTGGTAGAGCGCGATCGCGCCGGGCGGCAGCGCGCTCATGCCCGGCCCTTCCCGGCCGAGGCTACAACGCCGCGGTCGTGCAGCGCCGCGATCTCGCGGCCGTCGCAGCCGAGCAGGTCGGCGAGCACTTCCTCGGTGTCGGCGCCGAGCGCCGGAGCCGGCGCGGCCGGCGCGCGCGCTTCGCCCGACATCGTCGCCGCGAAGCCCGGCGCGGGATAGCGCCGGCCGCTGGGATGATCGAGCGGCGAGAATAGCGGGTTGCCGGCGACGAGGCGCGTGTCCTCGGCGACGGCCTGCCGCAGCGTCCGGTAGGGCGTCCAGCACACGCCGTCCTTCTCGAACGCCGGCGCGAGATCGGCCAGCGTCCGCGCGCCGACCGCCGCGCCGACGAGCCCGTTCAGCGCCTCGCGATGCTCGAAGCGCAGCCCCTCGTCATGGGCGAAGGAGACGCCGGCTTGCGCCTCCAGCGCCGCGACCTCCGCGCCGAGCGAAAGGCACGAGACCAGCCCGCTCCACTGGCGCGCGGTGATGGCGACGATCATGACGCGGCTGCCGTCGGCGGTGACGAAATCGCGCCCGAAGGCGCCGAACAGGTCGTTGCCGACGCGCGGGCGATCCTGCCCGGACAGCGTGACCTCGGCGATCTGGCCGAGATTGCCGAGCGTCGAGATGGCGACGTCGCTGAGTGGCACGCGCACTTCCTCGCCCTCGCCCGTCTCGCGCCGGCGGCGCTCGGAAGCGAGGAGGGAAAGCGCGGCCATCGAGCCGGTCAGGAGGTCCCAGGCCGGAAGGACGTGGTTGACGGGCCGCTGGTCGTCGGTGTGGCCGGTCATGTCCGGCAGGCCGACCGCGGCGTTGATGGTGTAGTCGAGCGCCGAGCTGCCGTCGGCCCAGCCCATGACGCGCACGGTGATCTGGTCCGGGCGGCGGGCGGCGAGGCTCGCATGCGACAGGAACCCTTCCGGCGGATAGTTGGTGAGGAAGATGCCCGCCCCGTCCCCGGGCGCGGTGGCGAGCCGCACGGCCAGCTCCCTACCCTCGGGCTTGCGCAGGTCGATCGCCACCGACTGCTTGCCCTTGTTCAGGCCTTCCCAGTAGAGGCTGCCGCCGCCGGCGTCACGCGGCCAGCGGCCGAAATCCGGGCCGCCGCCGATCTGGTCGAAACGGATGACCCGGGCGCCGAGCTGAGCGAGGTAGAGCCCGCAGGAGGGCGCGGCGATGAAGGACGCGCCCTCGACGACGGTAAGGTTCCTGAGATGGCCGTACATGGTCAGTTGAAATCCAGTTCGGGAAGGTCGAGATCGTCCCCGAGACCCGGAATCTCGATCTCGCTGTCCTCATACTGCACTTCGGGACCCTTGTAATGCGTGACCAGCTGGGGGAAGGCGACCAGAAGGCCGATCATGACCAGTTGCAGGACGATGAAGGCGAGCGCGGCCCGGTAGAGGTCTATGGTCCTTATTCCCTCGATGCGCCGGCGCGTCACGGTGTCGGTATAGGCCTTCGACGGCGTCGCCGAGCGCATGAAGAACAGGGCGAACCCGAAGGGAGGGGTCAGGTAGCTGGTCTGGAGGTTGACGGCGAGCATCGCCGCGAACCAGACGAGATCGATCCCCAGCGCCTGCGCCGCCGGCGCCAGCAGCGGCACCAGGATGAAGGCGATCTCGAAGAAGTCGAGGAAGAAGCCGAGCAGGAAGACGATCAGGTTGACGATGATGAGGAAGCCGATCGCGCCGCCGGGCAGCGACAGCAGCAGATGCTCGACCCATTCGTGGCCGTTGACGCCGTAGAAGGTCAGGGCGAAGACGCGCGAGCCGATCAGGATGAACATGACGAAGGTGGACAGGCGCGCGGTCGCGTCGATCGCCTCCGACAGCATGCCGAAGCTGAGCTTGCGCCGGCCGATCGCCATGATCAGCGCGCCGGCCGCGCCCATGGCCCCGCCCTCCGTCGGCGTCGCGACGCCGAGGAAGATCGTGCCGAGCACGAGGAAGATCAGCGCCAGCGGCGGCACGAGGACGATCACCACCGCCTCGGCCATCCTGGACAGCAGGCCGAGCTTCAGGTTGCGGTTGGCCAGCGCGACGACATAGCCGGCGATGGTGCCGAGCGCCGCGCCGTAGATGGCGATGTCCATCTCGGGCAGGTGCGGAAACAGCGCCTGAAGCAGGCGGGTGAAGCCGAAGATCGCCAGCGCGATGAAGATGAGGATCGCGGCCAGCGACTTCAGCCCGACCGTGCCGTCGGCCTCGTTGAGCTTGCGCGCTTCCTTCGGGATGGGCGGGGCCGCGTCGGGCTTGAACATGGTCAGGCCGAAGACATAGGCGGCGTAGAGGACGACCAGCAGCATGGCCGGCAGCAGGACGCCCTTGTAGACGTCGCCGACCGACTGGCCGAACTGGTCGGCCAGCACGATCAGGATGATCGAGGGCGGAACCGTCTGCGCCAGCGTTCCCGAGGCCATGATGACGCCGGAGGCGAGGTAGCGGTCGTAGCCGTAGCGCAGCATGATCGGCAGCGCGATCAGGCTCATCGAGATGACCGAGGCGGCGACGACGCCGGTCGTGGCGGCCAGCAGCGCGCCGACGAAGATCACCGCATAGGCGAGGCCGCCGCGCACCGGGCCGAAAAGCTGGCCGACAGTGTCGATGAGGTCCTCGGCCATCCCGGATCGTTGCAAGACGAGGCCCATGAAGGTGAAGAAGGGAATGGCCAGCAGCGTCTCGTTCGACATCGTGCCGTACACCCTGTCGGGCAGGGCGCGCAGGAAGTTCTCGCCGAACAGGCCGAGCTCGATGCTGAGAAAGGCGAAACCGAGACCGACCGCGGAAAGCGCGAAGGCGACCGGATAGCCGAGGATGAGGAAAAGGATCAGGCTCACGAACATGATCGGAGCCATGTTCTCGATGATGAAGGCGGTCATGACGCGGCTCCGCCGTCGGCCTTCGCCGCGTCCGGCCCCGTCTCGTCGGGATCCGGGTCGCCGTCGGCCTTGTCGTCGAGCTGCCCGCGCAGGATGGCGATGCGCTTGATCAGCTCGGAAACGGCCTGAAGCAGCAGTAGCCCGAAGCCGAGCGGCACCAGCAGCTTGACCGGCCATAAGAGCAGGCCGCCGGCATTCGAGGAATGCTCGCCGGAGCTGAAGGACCTGAGGAAAAAGGGAGTGCCGTCATAGAGGAGGATGAGGCAGAGCGGCATGAGGAAGAACACATGGCCGAAGACGTCGATCCAGTCGCGGCTGCGTTTCCTCAACTGCGCCGAGACGATGTCGATCCGCACATGCGCGTCCTTGAGGAGCGTGTAGCCCGCCCCCAGCATGAAGACGCCGGCATAGAGATACCATTGCAGCTCCAGCCAGGCATTGGAGCCGATGGACAGGAACTTTCGCGACAGGGCGTTCCCCGCGCTGACGACGACAGCCCCAAGGATCAGCCAGCCGGCCGCCCGGCCTATCGCCGTGTTCAAGCGATCTATCAGGCGGGCGACCGCCAGCAACGCAGACATCCTGTTCGTTCCCTCCCGTTTGGCGGACCGCCAGCCTGGCCGAACGGCCGTCCTCCGCTGCCACCCCGCACTTGCCGGACGCGCCGGCCAAAGGCATTTTCACTGAAGATGGAAAGCGCCGCTTCCGGTCGTCACGGAGCCGCGCCGGCGAAAGCCGGTATCCTGCGGCAGAAAATCCGGACCTGGCATGCGGCGCCTGTCCACATATCGATCTTTCATAGAATGAATACGTAATTCAAAACTAGCATAGGGTTTTGAAAAGTGCTAGAGGCTTTCTCAGCAGGAACCATGGCGGACCGGCGACGGGCCGCAGGGTTCGAACGATGAAGGAGAGTGAAGTGGCGACGGCGCTTGCAAGGAACTATATCGCGGGCAACTGGCGGGGCGGGGCCGATGTCCTCGAAATCCGCAACCCCTCGAATCTCGACGAGTCGGCCGGCAGCTACGGCATGGCCAGCGTCGCCGATGTCGAGGAAGCCTTCGTCGCCGCGCGCAAGGCGCAGCCGGCGTGGCGCAACGCGACGCTGGAGCAGCGCTCGGTCGTGCTGGAAAAGATCGCGCAGGCGATCTTCGAGCGCAAGGACGAGTTGGCAAAGATCATGTCGCTGGAAGGCGGCAAGACCATTCCCGACGCGCTCGGCGAGATCGTCCGCGCCGGCAACATCGCCCGCTTCTTCGCCGGCGAGGCGCTGCGCCTGCCGGGCGAGAAGCTCGGCTCCGTGCGGCCCGACGTCGACGTCGAGATCACCCGCGAGCCGGTCGGCGTCGTCGGGCTGATCACGCCGTGGAACTTCCCGATCGCGGTGTCGCTGTGGAAGCTCGCACCCGCGCTGGCCTTCGGCAACGCCGTCGTCTGGAAGCCGTCGGAGAAGACGCCGGGCATTTCCGCCGCCATCGCCGAGATCGCCGGCGCCGCCGGGGTGCCGGCCGGCGTCTTCAACATGGTGATCGGCAACGGGCCGGACATCGGCGCGGCCGTGGTCGAGAACGCCGACGCCATCTCGTTCACCGGCTCGTCCGCGACCGGCCGGCGCATCGCCGTGCGCTGCGCCGAGCGGCTGATCCGCGTCCAGCTCGAGATGGGCGGCAAGAACCCGCTCGTCGTCCTCGACGACGCCGACCTCAACCTCGCCGTCGAGCTCGCGGTCAACGGCGCCTATTTCCAGGCCGGCCAGCGCTGCACCGCGTCCAGCCGCCTGATCGTCACCGACGGCATCCACGACCGCCTCGTCGCCGGCATGGTCGAGCGGCTGCGGCAGATCAAGGTCGGCAACGCCGCCGATCCCGCGACCCAGATCGGCCCGGTGATCGACGCCAGCCAGTTCGACAAGGTCATGTCCTATGTCGAGGTCGGGCGCGGCGAGAAGGCCGCCCTCCTCGCCGGCGGCGAGCCGCTGAAGCTTGCCGAGCGCGGTTGGTACGTCGCCCCGGTGCTGTTTGCCGACACCACGAACGTCCAGCGCATCAACCGCGAGGAGGTGTTCGGCCCGTTCGCCAGCGTCATCCGCGTGCGCGACTACGACGAGGCGCTCGCGGTGGCGAACGACACCGACTACGGCCTCTCCGCCGGCATCGTCACCACCTCGATGAAGCATGCGCGCCATTTCCGCGCCAATGTCGAGGCGGGCATGACCATGCTGAACCTGCCGACCGCCGGCGTCGACTACCACGTGCCGTTCGGCGGCCGGAAGAACTCCAGCTACGGCCCGCGCGAGCAGGGACGCTACGCGGTCGAGTTCTATACGATGGTCAAGACGAGCTACCTCTCGGTCTGACGCGCCAACATCCTGAAAGTGAGATCGTCATGAAGATTGGCTTTGTCGGGCTGGGCCGCATGGGCCTGCCCATGGCTTCGAACCTGCAGCGCAAGGGCTTCTCCGTCACCGGCTTCGACCTGAAGCGGGAGGCGCGCGAGGCGCTTGCCGCCATCGGCGGCGCGGGCGTCGAGAGCGCGGCCGACGCCGCCCGGGACGCCGACGTGGTTTTCACCATGCTGCCGAACTCGAACGACGTGCGCAGCGTCGTCGAGGGCGAGATCCTGCCGGTGGCGCGGCCCGGCGCGATCATCGTCGACATGAGCACCATCGACCCGCTCGTCACCGACGAGATCGCCGCGCTCGTCGCGGCGAAGGGGCTGCGCTTCGCCGATTCGCCGGTCGGCCGGCTCGCCATCCACGCCGACAGGGGCGAGTGCCTGTTCATGGTCGGGGCGGCGGAGGCGGATTTCTCCGCCATCCGCCCGCTTCTGGAAGCCATGGGCACGACCATCCACCATTGCGGCCCGGTCGGGGCCGGCATGCGGATGAAGGTGGTCAACAACTACCTCGCCATCGCCGCCGCCCAGCTCAACGCCGAGACGCTGACCCTCATGGCGCGGTTCGGGCTCGATCTCGAAAAGACCATCGAGGTGCTCAACGGCACCACCGCCACCAACGGCCACCTGAAGACCAACTTTCCGGTCAAGGTGCTGGCGGGCGACATCGAGCCGGGGTTCCAGATCGACCTCGCGCACAAGGATCTCGGGCTCGCCCTGACCGCGGCATCAGCGATGAAGGTGCCGCTCTCAATGGGCTCGGCGGCGCGCGAGTGCCTGCAGCTCGCCCGCGCGCGCGGCTTCGGCGGCAAGGACTTTTCCGGCCTGCTCGACGCGTGGTGCCAGCTTGCCGGGGTGGAGCCGCCCCGCCTGCCCGGAAAATAGCCACCGCCTCCCGACAGCCTTCGCTGCGGTCGTGTCCGTTCGTGCCCAGGATCTCTTCGCATGCTGCCGTTGGCCGGTGACAACTCCTATTATCTCGAGCTCTACAGCCGTTACCGACGCGACCGGAACTCCGTCCCGGCCGACTGGTGCGTCTATTTCGAGACGCTGGACGGCGGCGAGGCCCCGACCGGCCGGCCGGACGCCCTCGCCGGGATGCTCGTCGACGCCTTCCGCCGTTCTGGTCATCTCGAAGCCGACCTCGACCCCCTCGGCTTCTTCCCGCGGCGCAGGCTCGCTTCGCTGGCGCGGCTGCGGGAGAGAGCGCGCGAACAGGGCGCGGCGGAAGCGCGCTACGACTATGCCGGCCAGCGCCTGACGGGCGGGCTCGACGCACTGCTGCAATCGCTGGAGGCCGCCTATACCGGCCCCTGCACGCTGCAGGCGGCGCATATCGACGACGAGGACGCCCGCGACTGGCTTTTCGCCGAATATGAAAGGACGATGGCCGCGCCGCTCGATGCGGCGGCGCTGGAGCGCGCCTGTGAGGCCGTGGCGCTGGTCGACGAGTTCGAGAAGTTCGTCATGACCAAGCACCCGACCAAGAAGCGGTTCGGCAGCGAGGGCTCGGAAGGAAGCATCGTCCTGCTGCGCGAGCTTCTGCGCCATGCCGCCGGCGCGGGCTGCCGCGAGGCGCTGATGGGCGGCATGCATCGCGGCCGGCTGGCGACGCTGGCGACGGTGCTGGGCAAGCCGCCCGCCACGCTGCTGGCCGAGATCGCCGGCCACGACCTGACCGACGGCCGGCCCGACTATACCGGCGACGTGCCCTACCACCTCGGCCACGCGGCGGAATTGTCCTTCGACGGCGCCGCGCTCAAGGTCGCGCTGGCGCCCCACCCGTCGCATCTCGGCGTCGTCGCGCCGGTGGCCGCCGGCCTGACGCGCGCGCGCCGCAGGGACCGGGCGGCGGCGGACGCCGTCTGCATCCTCCTCCACACCGACGCGGCCTTTTCCGGACAGGGGCTGATCGCGGAGCTGATGCAGCTCTCGGGCCTCGACGGCTACGGCGTCGGCGGCTCGATCCATGTCGTCGTCAACAACCAGATCGGCTTCACCACCATGCCGTCCGAAGGCAGGACGGCGACCTACTGCACGGACATCGGCAAGATGGTCGGAGCGCCGGTGCTGCATGTCAACGGCGACGACCCCGCCGCGCTGGTCAGGGCCGCGGCCGTCGCCTTCGCATGGCGCCGCGCCTTCGGCCGTGACGTCATCATCGACCTCGTCTGCTATCGCCGCAACGGCCACAACGAGCTCGACGAGCCGCGCTTCACACAGCCGGCCATGTGGCAGCGCATCGACATTCACCGCCCTCTCGGCGCGGTGCTGGCCGAAAGCCTCGCCGCGCGGGACGAGGCGGCGGCGCGGCGCGTCGGCGAGACGGCGGCGGCGTTCCGCTACGCGCTGGCCGAGGCCTTCGCCGGCATGAGCACCGCGCGGCCCAACATGGTCAACCGCTTCCAGCAGGGATGGGAGGACCGGGTCTGTTCCGGGGAGGCGCGACTCGTCGAGCCCGTGCGCACCGGCGTGCCCGCCGACAGGTTGCGGGCGCTGGCGCGGGCGACCACGGCGATTCCCGCCGACATCGCCCCTCACCCCAAGGTCCGTCAGTTCTACGAGGCCCGCGCCGAGGCGATCGACAAGGGCGAAGCGATCAACTTCGCGACGGCCGAAGCCCTCGCCTTCGCCACGCTGCTCGCCGAGGGGCGCAGCATCCGCCTGTCGGGACAGGATTGCGTGCGCGGCACGTTCACGCAGCGCCATCTGCGGGTCCACGATCTCGCCAGCGACCGCTCGGCGATGCCGCTCGCGGAGGCGGCGAGCGCGGGCGCGACAATGGAGGCGATCAACAGCCCGCTCTCCGAATACGGCGTGCTCGCCTTCGAATACGGCCACAGCCTCGACGCGCCCGACGATCTGGTGATCTGGGAGGCGCAGTTCGGCGACTTCCTCAACGGGGCGCAGATCGCGGTCGACCAGTTCATCGTCTCGGCCGAGGCGAAATGGCAGATCCTGTCCGGCCTCGTCGCCCTCTTGCCGCACGGGCTGGAGGGACAGGGGCCCGACCATTCCTCGGCGCGCATCGAGCGCTTGCTGCAATTGTGCGCCAACGGCAACATCGTCGTCGCCAACCCTTCGACGCCGGCCAACTATTTCCACCTCCTGCGCCGCCAGGTGCATGCGCCGTGGCGCAAGCCGCTCTTCGTCATCGCGCCGAAGTCGCTGCTGCGCGCAAGGGCCGGCGTCTCCACGCTTGCCGACTTCGCGGGGGACACGCATTTCCTGCCGTTCATCGCCGATCCGGCGGCAAGGCCGGGGAAGAGCCGCGGCGTTATTCTCTGCTCCGGCAAGATCTATTATGATCTCGTGCAGGCGCGGAACGAGGAAGGGCTGACGCAAGACGTCGCGATTCATCGGGTGGAGCAGCTTTATCCTCTGGACATCGCCGCGCTCTCGCGCGAAATCTCGAACCTGCAAGGGAACGGCCCCGTCGTGTGGTGCCAGGAAGAGCCGCTGAACCAGGGTGCCTGGGCGTTCGTGCGCGACGCGCTCGTCGCGGCGGGGGTGCCGGCCCGGATCGAGGCGGTCGGCCGGCCGGCGACGCCCGTCCCCGCCGGCGGCTCCATCGACCGCCACACGGTGGAGCAGAACGAGCTGGTCCGGCACGCGCTGGCGCTGGCCATGGAGGAGTTGGCGACATGACGTCATTCGAGCCCGTCAGGGCCATTCTGCGCGGACTCGAGGTGTTGCGGGTCGTCAGCGAGAACGGTCCCCTGACCGCCTCGGAAGTCAGCAAGGCATGCCGCCTGCCCCAGCCCACCGCCGTACGCATCATCGAAACGCTCATCGAAGCCGGCTATGTCTACCGCTATCCCGGCCAGCAGGTCTTCGGCGTGACCGCGCGGACGAAATCGCTGAGCCGCGGCTACGACGCCCGCTCGCGCCTCGTGCAGCTCGCCGAGCCCCTGATCGAGGATCTGCGCAGCCGCATCGGCTGGCCGTCCAACCTCGCGGTCCTCGAAGGCCGCTCGATGATCATCGTCTATTCCAACCGCAGCGCCAACGGCATGTCGATCCCCGGCCGCCTCGGCGCGCAGATCCCGCTGCTGGCGACCGGCGTCGGGATCGCCTATCTCGCCGCGCTCGACCGGCCCGAGCGCGAGCGCATCCTCGACATGCTGCGCAAGAGCCAGGACCGGTGGGACGCCGAGCCGGCGCTGTGGGAGACGCTCGACGAGCGGATCGAGGCCGCGCAACGCACCGGCCACGCCTTCGCGCAGGAAATCTACCTGAACGAGCTGTACCAGTCGCTGATCTGGGCCGTCGGCGTGCCGATCAAGGCGTTCGGCGAGCCGGTCGCCGCGATCAGCAGCCTCGTCCTCAACACGGCGGGAAGCCGCGACCAGCAATTGTCGCTCGTCCTGCCCGCGCTCGAGGCGACTGCCGACCATATCGGCAAGCTGCTGGAGAAGGACGCGAGCGCCGCCATGGCGCTCGACGCGGGCACGGAGGCCCCCGGCGCGGAACGGGACTGATCTCGCCCGCAGCCTACGATCCTACGCCGGCCATCTATTTCGTAATTCCCGCCGCGCTCGCATATTCGCCGATCAGCGCCGCCATCGCCTCCGGCTGCTGGGCGGCCGGCATGTGGCCGCAGCCTGCGAGGATTTCGAGCCGCGCACCGCCCATCGCCTGCGCCATGGCCAGCATCGCGGCGGGCGAGGCGCTGACGTCCTCCTCGCCGCAGATAAGCAGCGGCGCGATCTCCAGTTCGTGCAGAGCCTGCGAGATATCGGACTCGATCAGCGCCTGGCATATCTCGCAATAGGTGGCGACGTCGCAGCGGGCGACCATCGTCTCGTAGAGCCCCGCGACCGGCGGATTGGCGGCGAGGAATCCGGCCGGGAACCAGCGCTGCACCATCTGCCGCGCCAGCATGTCCATCCCCGAGGTCGCGACCTCGAAGAACCGGCGCATCCACATCTGCGGCGTCCCCATGGCCGGCGTCGAGCCGACGATGACGAGGCCCTTGACGAGGTCGGGACGCCGGGCGGCCAGCAGGGCGGCGATATGCCCGCCGATCGAGGCGCCGACGAGGCACGCGGCCGGGCATTCGCTGGCTTCGAGCACGCGTTCGAGATCGTCGACGAGCTCGCCCATGCCGATGCGCCGGCGCGGGCCGGCTCCCGACAGGCCATGGCCGATCTTGTCGTAGCGGATGGCGCGCAGGCCGGCGGGCAGCCTGTCGCACAGGTCGGACCACATGCGATGGTCCGTGCCGAGGGAATTGACGAACACGAGGGCGGGCTCGCCGCGACGGCCGCCGTCGAGGACGTGATGCAGCCCGGTGCTTGCGGGGATCAGCGTGGTCATCTCGGCTCCGATCAGTCCGGCGCGACGGTCAGCCGCCCGCCTTCGACCTCGGCGCAGGGGATCTGGCACGACAGCCGCGAGCGGCCCGGCTCGTACTGGCCGGTGCCTTCGAGGATGTCGAGCTCCTCGCCGCCGGGAACGGTCAGATGTTCGGGCCACTCGCCGTCGAGATAGACGTGGCAGGTCGCGCAGGAGCAGGTGCCGCCGCAGGTCGCGAGGACGGAGAGACCGGAATCGCGCATCACCTCCATCAGGCTCTGGCCGTCGATCAGCTCGACCTCGTAGTCCTTGCTGTCGATATCGGTGACGGTAATCGTTTTCGTTGCCATGATCGGTCAGCTCACCTTGTCTGGATGATTAGCGACATCTCTGTCGGGGTTGACGACCTGATCGATGAATCGATCGACGGTCCATTCTTCGCTCACGGCGCGCTTCCCGACGGTCTGCACCTTGGGATAGTTCACCGATTCCATGCCGGTCACGACGTTGCGGGAATCGCGGCCGATGACGACGTAGGCGTTGCCGGCGCCGTCGAGATCGATCCGCTCGGCGGCGGCCCCCGCACCCGCCATGCTGCCGGCGGAGCGGACCTTCATCCCCATCTGGTCGGTCCACAGCACCTGGACGTAGGCGCGCCCGTCGCCCGGGCTGCCGGCGATGTGGCGCGCGGCCATCTCGGCCGAGTAGAGCGCGTTCTCGATGCAGGGCGAGTAGGGCAGCGGCGCGCCGTCGTCGGCGACGATGTGCGCGACGTCGCCGACGGCATAGACGTCCTCGACATCTGTCGCGCCATGCCGGCTGGTGACAACGAAGCCGTTGTCGAGGCGCGGAGTACGGCCCTTGAAGGCAGGCAGGAGCGGGACCGAGCCGACGCCGGCAAGCACCTCGTCGACCACGAGACTTTTGTCGCCGCAGACGATCCTGTAGCCGCCGTCGTCGAGCCGGACGATGTCGTCGACGGCCGAGCCGAGCAGCACCGTCGCGCCCGCGCCTTTATGGGCGCGGCGGATGGTTTCCGAGACGTCCGCGCCCAGCGCGCGCTTGAGAAGGCGATCCTCGCGCTCGAAGATGAAGACTTCGATGCCGCGCGCGGCGGCGGCCGAGGCGACCTCCAGCCCGACGAAGCCGCCGCCGACCACCGCCAGCGAGCGTATTGCGCAGAGCGCGTCGAGGACGCGGCGCGCATCCGCCGGCGTGCCGAGCGCCATCGGGACCCGCGCCGAATAGGACGGCTGCCGCGGCTGCACCCCGGTCGCCAGAACCAGCTTCCCGTAGCCGACCTCCATGCCGCAGGAGAGCGTCAGCTTGCGCTCGTCCGCGTCAACGGCCACGACCCCTGCCCCGCCGAGCAGCGCGACCCGCCGGGTGCGCAGCCATTTGTCGCCGCGCAGCGGCACCTTCGGCCGCGCGCTCTCGCCATAGAGCGCGCCCTTCGACAGGTGCGGCCGCTCGTAGGGCAGGCCGGGCTGCGCCTCGACGATGCAGATCGTGCCTTCGTATTTGTGCCGGCGGAGCTGGTCGGCCACGGCGGTTCCGCCATGGCCGGCGCCGACGATGACCGTGTCGAACTGCGCCATCAGGCCGCCCGCGGCTCGAGCTTCACATGCATCGAGGAGGGGCCGGAATTTGCCATGTTGCCGCCCTCGACATAGATGATCGGCTTCGAGCGATCGATGGCGATGCCATCCATCAGCGCACTGAACTCCTTGAGCGCGGCGGTCGCCTCGAGCCGCGCCAGCGGCGCGCCGAGGCACATGTGGATGCCGTGGCCGAAGCCGATATGGGCGGCGTTGTCGCGGTTGATGTCGAACACGTCGGCATTGTCGAAGACGGTCCTGTCGCGGTTGGCCGAGCCCGGCAGCAGCTTGACGAAGGAGCCCTTGGGAATGGTGACGCCGGCGACCTCGGCGTCCTCGTAGGTCATGCGGCTGACGCGCTGGAGCGTCCCGCGATAGCGGACCTGCTCCTCGACGCAAGGGGCGAGGAGGGCATCGTCGCCGCGCAGTTGCGCGATGAGGTCGGGATGCTCGGACAGCGTCGTCATCAGGTTGGCGATGATGATCGTCGTCGTCTCGTGGCCGGCGACGAACATGAAGCCGACCATGTGGACGGCCTCGTCATGGGTGAGATCGCCGCTCAGATACTGACCGTAGAGCTTGGCGATGAGCGACTCCTCGCCCCTGGCGTGCGCCTCCTTCATCTCGCCTTCGAGGAACTGGAAGAACTCGGCCGTGGTCTCCTTGTCGCCGGCCGCGCCGGGAGCGTTGCGTCCCACCCGGCCGAAATAGCTCGACATGGCGTCGGACCATTCCTTGAGCTTGTCGATCCCGGAAAAGCGCAGGCCGAGGACGGAGGCGATGGTCTTCATGGTCAGCGGCAGGGCGAAGCCGTTGACGATGTCGCCGCCGCCGGCCGCCGCCAGGTCGCCGAGAAGCTGGCGCGCCTGCGCGGCGACGCCCGGCCGCAGCGCCTCCAGCGACTTGGGGATGAAATGCGGCGCGACGGCGCGGCGCAGGCGCGGATGGTCGGGCGAATCGAGGATGGTCAGGAAGCGGAGCAGGTAGGGGTCCATGACCTGCGAGCCGAACACCTTGGGCGAGCGGAACGCCTGGCGGATGTCCTCGTAGCGCGAGATGAACCAGACGTCGCCGGAAGGCGTCGAGGTGCGCAGGGCCGGCGCGTTGTCGCGCATCCAGGCATAATAGGGAAACGGATTGGCCTGAATGGCGAAGCTGACCGCGTCGAACGGACCGATATCCTCCGGCCAGTCGAGTTCATGGGAGTAGGGGTGGAAAGAGGACATCTGGGGGCTCCGGAAAGGCACTACCTTGATGAATGTCAAATAACAAGAAATCTGGATTTTTGCAATATATGAGAAAATCAGATATTATGTGCATTGCACAACGCGCCTGCGAGGAGCGGGGCGGCGGCGGGCGCGGACGCCGGCGGCGCCTCGGGCCAGCCGCACGGAAGACGAACGGGCGGGGCTGCGGTAACAAGGGACTGGAAAGAATCAGGCGGATTCCATGAAGGCGCGACGATGAACGAGTCAGAGAGCATCAACCGGTTCTTCGCGATCATCGGCTGCTTCACCGAGACCCACCCGCGCTGGACGGCGAACGACCTTTCGGAAAAGCTCGACCTGAAGAAATCGACCGTCTACCGCTATCTCAGGAGCATGCAGTCCTACGGCATCCTGACCAACATCTCGGGCTCCTACATTCTCGGCCCGCGCTTCATCGAGATCGACAGGACGGTGCGCCTGTCGGACCCGGTGCTCAAGGCCGCCGACGAGATCCTGCGGGACGCCCGGGACGCGGTCAGGGGCACGATCATGATCTCGCGCTTCTATGGCGACAAGATCCTGTCGGTCTACGAGGACAAGACGGACGAGACGATCCGCCTCGAGATGGACCGCGGGAAATCGATGAACCTGCTTCAGGGCGGCCCGTCCCGCATCGTCCTGTCCCACCTGCCCTCGGCCGAGCTGAAGAACGTCTATCTCCTGTTCGAGAACGAGATCAGGCAGAAGAAGATCGCCGAGGACTGGGCCGGCTTCCGCAGGAAGCTCAAGAAGCTGCGGACGGACGGCTACATCGTCTCCAGCGAGCTCGACGCCCATCTCGTCGGCATCTCCGTGCCGATCAAGATGCAGAACGGCAAGATCTACGGCAGCCTGACCTTCGCCCGCTACAAGGACCGCGACTACGAGACCGCGATCCCCGAGCTGATCCTGCTGGCCAAGGAAAAGGCCGCGCGCATCGGCGAGCGGATATGACCGCTCCCGCGACCGGTCACGACGATCGCAGCACGGCGAGCCCCGCCCCGCCCGCCGCCGCGATCAGCACCACGATCCAGGGCGGGCTCCTCCACACGGTCAGCACCGAAAAGCAGACGAGCGCCAGCGCGAAATCCTCCGGCCGCCGGATCGCGCCCGTCCAGACCGGGTCGTAGAGCGCCGCGCCGAGAATCCCGACCACCGCCGCATTGACCCCGGCCATCGGCGCGCGGACACGCGGCCGCGCCCGGAGCGCGCTCCAGAACGGCAGCGCCCCGGTCAGCAGCAGGAGGCCGGGCAGGAAGATCGCGACCAGCGCCAGCGCCGCCCCGGCGACGCCGTTCGGGGCGGGCTCCAGCAGCATGCCGAGGAAGGCGGCGAAGGTGAACAGCGGCCCCGGCACGGCCTGCGCCGCGCCATAGCCGGCAAGGAAGGCGTCGGCGGAGACCCGGCCGGGCGCGACGATCTCCGCCTCGAGCAGCGGCAGCACGACATGCCCGCCGCCGAACACCAGCGCGCCGGCGCGGTAGAAGGCGTCGACGACCGCCAGCGCCTGCACGGGAACCGCGGCCGCCAGGAGCGGCAGGCCGACGAGAAGGAGCGCGAACACCGCGAGCGCCATGACGCCGGCCGCCTTCGACACCGGGAAATGAAACCCGGCATCCGGCCCCTGCCCCGCGCCGTCGCCGCGGCACAGCCACAGGCCGGCCAGCGCGCCGGCAAGGATCGCCGCGAACTGGCCGGAAATCCCGCCGAGGAACGTCACGATCACCACCGCCGCAACGGCGATGCCGGCCCGCTGGCGATCCGGGCAGAGCGTGCGGGCCATGCCCCAAACCGCCTGCGCGACGATGGCGACCGCCACCACCTTGAGCCCGTGCAGGAGGCCGAGGCCGAGCGGACCGGCGAGCGCGCCCGCCGACAAGGCGAACAGCACGAGGAGGATGGCGGACGGCAGGGTGAAGCCTGCCCAGGCCGCGAGCGCGCCGCTTGCGCCTGCCCGCTGCAACCCGAGCGCGAAGCCGACCTGGCTCGATGCCGGACCGGGCAGGAACTGGCAGAGCGCGACCAGATCGGCATAGGCGCGATCGTCGATCCAGCGGCGGCGGGCGACGAACTCCTCGCGGAAATAGCCCAGATGCGCGATCGGGCCGCCGAAGGAGGTGAGCCCCAGCTTCAGGAACGCGGCCAGCACCTCGCCGGCCGTGCCTTGCGGCCGCGGCTCCGTCTCCCCGGGTTCAACCGGACCGGCGTTCATCGCGTTCCTCCTCCCGCAGGCCCGGCGCGCATTTCGCAAAGAGCCCTAGCGCCAGAACGGCCTGGCATCGCGGAACGCATCGTGCGCCTCGGCCGCGTCCTCCAGCAGGTCAGCCTTGTCGCTGTCGAAATCCGGCGCGGCGGCGGTCTCGCCCTCGCCCAGCACGCGCTGCGACATGGCGATGTCGTTGAGCGCGCCGAGCTTGTCCTGCAACGCCGACAGCGCCTCGATGAAGCGCCGCCCCCGACGTTTTCCCCGCTTGTCGGCGAAGAGGGAGGCGAAGAACTCCGCCGCGTAGCGCAGCTTCTTGGCGTCCTTGCGCAGTTCGTGGCGCGCCTCGTCGGTGAGGTTTTCGAGGCCGCGCCCGCCCTTCTTGACCTTGCGCCGGAAGCGGTCGAGCGCCGCGCTCGCGAAGCCGCGCACCGGCTCGTCGCGCAGCGCGCCGCCTTCGGGGCGGGAGAGCCAGCCGCCCAGCGCCAGCCAGCGCGACAGGTCGAGCATCAGCGCCCGCGCCCGGGCCGACGAAACAGCGGCCAGCGCCCGGCCGTAGGCCTCGTCGCAGGCCTGTTCGAGGCGGCCGCGCAATTCCGGCTCGACCGTCCCGCCGGACAGGAGGACATCGAGGTCGCGCGCCTCGCCGAGCGCGTTGGCCAGCCATCTGGTTTCCTCGCGCAGCCCGGCGAAAAGGTCGTCCTCCAGCATCGGCGCGAAGATCGAGAAGGCGGAGCGCAGCCGGCGCAGGGCGACGCGCGCCTGATGCACCGCCTCCGGGTGCGCCCGGTCGATGGCCGCCTCGTTCAAGCGATACTGCCGCAGGCAGGCGCCGGCGATGGCGCGGAACGCATCCGCCGCGCTCATCTCCGCCGAAAGGGCGACCTCGCCGGACTTGAACGAGCGGATGACGGGTCCGAGCAGGCGCTGGCCGCGCTCGGCCTTGTTGACGACGCCGACATGGAGCGGGACGATCCCGTCGAGGTGCCGCGCCAGCGAGAACAGCGCCGCCGGCGCGCCCTCCTTCAGCTCGAGTTCGATCTCGCAGACCGGCGCGCTGCGCTCGCCGGCCACGACGTGACCGCGGTCGAGCACGACCTCGACCAGCGCCTCCTCCCACGGCACGTCCCAGACCAGCCGCTCGACGCGGATCTCGAAGATCGGGACGATGTCGTGCAGCCGCGCCCCGAGGAGGGCGGGAAGCGGCGTCGCATCGTCGAGAACCGGCCGGTCGTCCTCGACGGCCCGCTCCCATTCCGGCCGGGCGAACAGGCCCGCGGTCGCGGTGCCCGCCGCCTTGACGGTCTGGGTCCGGACGCCGCCCGCATCCCTGATCCGCAGCGAGAACCCGGCCTTCGCCAGATGCCCGTCGGGCGTGTCGAAATAGGGCGTGCGCAGGTCGAGCCGCTTCGGGTCGGCGGCCAGCGCGCCCGAGGCGAGAAGCGCCTCCGCCGCCTCGGGGGTCAGCTCGAGCTTGAGTTCGATTTCCTGCGCCATGTTCGCCGGCTCCGGTTTGCGCCCGCCATCCGTCTACACGGCCAATATCACATATTCGCGAAAGCCCGCGCGCCGGCGCACGCGGCGAAGCTGGCGACATGCGCCGCCGATTTCCCCGCCCGTCCCGGTCGCGGGATCAGATGTCGAGATTGGCGACCGAGAGCGCGTTTTCCTGGATGAAGTCGCGGCGCGGCTCGACCTCGTCGCCCATCAGGCGGGCGAAGAGCGAATCGGCGTCCGTCGCATCGTTCACCTTGACCTGGAGCAGCGAGCGCACGTTGGGGTCGAGCGTCGTTTCCCAGAGCTGCTCGGCGTTCATCTCGCCCAGCCCCTTGTAGCGTTGCAGGGTCAGCCCCTTCCTGCCCGAGGCGAAGATGGCGTCGAGCAGCGCCGTCGGCCCCGAGATCGCCTCGCTGGCCTCGCGGCGGCGCAACACCGGCTGCTTGCCGTAGATTTCCTGCATGCGATGCGCGTAGCGGTCGATGGCGCGCGCGTCGGCCGAGCCGATCAGCGCGGCGTCCAGCACCACCACTTCCTTGACGCCGCGCACCGTGCGCTCGAAGACGAGGCCGCCGACGCCCTCGTTGGACGGGTTGGCCCGGCCTTCCCAGCCGCGCTCCGTCTCCTCGGAGATCGCGTCGAGCCGCCGGGCGACATAGGCGGCGGCCTCGGCCGCGCGACTGGGATCGGCCAGCACCTCGGCGTTGAGCGCGCCGGCGATCGCCGCCTGCTCGACCACGGTGCGCGAATAGCGCGTGTGCAGGCCGTTCATCAGCGTGCGCACCGCAAGCGCGTCGTCGACCACGGCGCGCAGGTCCGCCCCTGCCCGCACCTCGCCATCGCCGAGCTCGAGCGAGGCGTCGTCCAGCCCGGACTCGATCAGGAACTCCTCGAAGGACCGCTCGTCCTTGATGTACTGGGCGCTCTTGCCGCGCGACACCTTGTAGAGCGGCGGCTGGGCTATGTAGAGGTGGCCGCGCTCGATCAGCTCCGGCATCTGACGGAAGAAGAAGGTGAGCAAAAGGGTGCGGATATGCGCGCCGTCGACGTCGGCGTCGGTCATGATGATGATCTTGTGGTAGCGCAGCTTGTCGGCGTTGAACTCGTCCTTGCCGATGCCGGTGCCGAGCGCGGTGATCAGCGTGCCGATCATGTCGGAGGAGAGCATGCGATCGAAGCGCGCGCGCTCGACATTGAGGATCTTGCCGCGCAGCGGCAGGATCGCCTGGTTCTGGCGCGAGCGGCCGGACTTGGCCGAGCCGCCGGCCGAATCGCCCTCGACGATGAAGACTTCGGACTTGGCCGGGTCGCGCTCCTGGCAGTCGGCGAGCTTGCCGGGCAGCGAGGCGACGTCGAGCGCGCCCTTGCGGCGGGTCAGCTCGCGCGCCTTGCGCGCGGCCTCGCGCGCGGCGGCGGCCTCCACCACCTTGCCGACCAGCACCTTCGCCTCGGCCGGATGCTCCTCCAGCCAGGTGCCGAGTGCGTCGTTGACCAGGCTTTCGACCACCGGCCGCACCTCGGACGAGACCAGCTTGTCCTTGGTCTGGGAAGAGAATTTCGGGTCCGGCACCTTGACCGAGAGAACCGCGGTCAGCCCCTCGCGACAGTCGTCGCCGGTCAACGAGACCTTCTCCTTCTTGGAGATGCCGGAGGTCTCGGCATAGCCCGTGACCTGCCGCGTCAGCGCGCCGCGGAAGCCGGCCAGATGCGTGCCGCCGTCGCGCTGCGGGATGTTGTTGGTGAAGGCGAGCACGTTCTCGTGATAGCTGTCGTTCCACCACATCGCCACCTCGACCGTGATGTCGTCGCGCTCGGCGCGGATGGCGATGGGCGCGGCGATCAGCGGCTTCTTGGCCCGGTCGAGATATTTGACGAACTCCTCGAGCCCGCCCTCGTAGACCAGCTCCTGGCTCACGATGTCGGCGTGGCGCGCGTCGGTCAGCACGATGCGCACGCCCGAGTTGAGGAACGCCAGCTCGCGCAGCCGGTGCTCCAGCGTCGCGTAGTCGAAATCGGTCTTGGAGAAGGTCTGCGGCGAAGGCAGGAACGTCACCTCGGTGCCGGTCTCGCCGCCGGCATCGCCGGTGACGGCGAGCGGCGCGTCGGGCACGCCGTGGCTGAAGCTCATCTCGTGGACCTTGCCGGCGCGCCGGATCTTCAGCTTGAGATAGATCGACAGCGCGTTGACCACCGAGACGCCGACGCCGTGCAGGCCGCCGGAAACCTTGTAGGAATTCTGGTCGAACTTCCCGCCGGCGTGGAGCTGGGTCATGATGACCTCGGCCGCCGAGACGCCCTCGCCGGAGTGGATGTCGGTCGGGATGCCGCGGCCGTTGTCGGTGACGGTGCAGGAGCCGTCGGCGTTGAGCGTGACGGTGACGCGCGTCGCATGGCCGGCCAGCGCCTCGTCGATGGCGTTGTCGACCACCTCGTAGACCATGTGGTGCAGACCCGAGCCGTCGTCGGTGTCGCCGATATACATGCCCGGCCGCTTGCGCACCGCATCGAGGCCCTTCAGGACCTTGATCGAATCCGCGCCATAGTCGGTGCCGCTGCCGTTCTCGGTTTCGTCGCTCATGAAGGTCCGTTTCTGCCGTTTCCGGGGAAGGGCGCGCGGGATCGAATCACGCGCCGCAAGACCCTCAAGATATAGGCGCTGAAGCGTTGATTTCCAAGGCATTTGCCCGATTCTGGTGGGGATGACGCGGCATGACGGCCGCTGGGACGGCGGCCGGTTTGAATGCGGGCCGCCCGCACCCTAGATGGAAGGGACCCGCAACGGAGCCCCCGCGATGGACGCCACGCCCGCCCCCTTCGTGCCGCCGGCGCCGAAGCCGCGCTCGAAGCCGCCGTCGACGCTGCAACTGATGCGCATCGTCTACCGCAACCCGCTCGAACTGTGGGGCGAGCCGTCCTACAACGAGCCGTGGGTGTCGATCCGGACCGGGATCGGCGGGCCGCTGCTCGTCGCCAACGACCCGGCGCTGATCCGCCACATCCTCGTCGACAATGCCGGCAACTACCGCATGGCGCGGGTGCGGCAGAAGATATTGCGGCCGATCCTGAAGGACGGGCTGCTGACGGCGGAGGGCGAGACGTGGAAGCGCTCGCGCAAGGCGATGGCGCCGGTGTTCACGCCACGCCACATCGCCGGCTTCGCCCGCCCGATGCTGGAGCGAGCCGAGGCGTTCGCCGCCCGTTATGCCGACGGAGGGCGCAGCGACGTCGCTCGCGACATGACGATGCTGACCTACGACATCCTCGCCGAGACGCTGTTTTCCGGCGAGATCGCAGGCGACCCGACCGATTTCGCCCGCCAGGTCGACCATCTGTTCGAGACCATGGGCCGGGTCGACCCGCTCGACCTGATCGGCGCGCCCGACTGGCTGCCGCGCATCACCCGCCTGCGCGGACGCCGCACGCTCGCCTTCTTCCGCGCGCTGGTGGCCGAGACGATGCGCATGCGCAAGGAAAAGCTCGCCGCCGACCCCGACGGCTCCCCCAATGACTTCCTGACGCTCCTGCTGAAGGCCGAGGGGCCGGACGGGCTTTCGGCGGACGAGATCGAGGACAACATCATCACCTTCATCGGCGCCGGCCACGAGACCACGGCGCGGGCGCTCGGCTGGACGCTCTACTGCCTGTCGCGGGCGCCGTGGGAGCGCGACAGGATCGAGGCCGAGATCGACGCGGTGGTGGCGGGAACGCCGGACCCGCACGAATGGCTGGCGAAGATGCCGCTGACGCGCGCCGCGTTCGAGGAGGCGATGCGGCTCTACCCGCCCGCGGCCTCGATCAGCCGCGAGGCGATAGCGACCGAGCGCTGGCGCGACCTCGACATCGCCGCCGGGACGCAGGTGCAGATCATGCCGTGGACCATCCACCGCCACCGCAAGCTGTGGAAGGACCCCGACGCCTTCCTGCCCGAGCGGTTCTACCCGGAAAACCGCGAGAGCATCGACCGCTACCAGTACCTTCCATTCGGCGCGGGCCCGCGCGTGTGCATCGGCACCGCCTTCGCCATGCAGGAGGCGGCGATCGCGCTCGGTGTGCTGATGTCGCGCTTCCGCTTCGACGTATTGCCCGAAACCGACCCGTGGCCGGTGCAGAAGCTGACCACCCAGCCGCAGGGCGGCCTGCCGATGCGGATCAGCCGGCGATAGCGCCTTTTGGGGGGAGACATCGCCGCCCCTCACCTGCCTGCCGGCATCCTTTCCCCGTGAACGGGGAGAGGCGACACCGCCGCGACGCCGACATCCTCTCCCCATTCACGGGGAGAAGGTGGCCCGAAGGGCCGGATGAGGGGCAGCGCGGCGGCCGATCATTCCCCGTTGGGAATCACACGAAGGCGAACACCCGCGCCGGGCCGCCGGTGCCGCCGCGCACCTTGGGCGCGCCGACGACGATGGTCGCGCCCTTCGCCGGCAGGCTGCCCAGATTGGCGACGCCCTCGATGCCGTAGCGGCCGGCCGGCAGCCAGGTGTTGTGGACGGCAAAGTCGGGCGACTGGCCGAAATCGAGCGACAGCGTGTCGACCGCGATCGCCTTGGCCGAGCCTTCGAGAAGCTGGTGGATGGCGTCGACATGGAAGCCGGGGAAATGCATCTTGCCCTCGGCATCGGCGTTGCGGAACTTTTCCGTGCCGAGATGGGCCTCCCAGCCGGAGTTCAGCGCCACCACCGCGCCCTCGGGCAGCTCGCCATTGGCGTCGATCCATGCCTTGAGGTCGTCCGGCGTCAGTTGCGCATCGGCGTTCTCGGCCGCCTTCGCCCGGATGTCGACGACGACCAGCGGCGCGACGAGGTCCTCCACCGGCAGCTCCGCCACCGACTTGCCGTCGGCCGAGAAGTGCAGCGGCGCGTCGATATGGGTGCCGGTGTGCTCGTTGATGCGCAGCTCGTAGAGGTTGAACGTGTCCTTCTCGAAGCTGAACTTCTTGTCGTAGAAGACCTGCTGCCCGCCGAAGAAGGTCGGGAACTGCTCATGCAGC
Organism: Alphaproteobacteria bacterium; assembly: GCA_037190985.1. Lineage (GTDB taxonomy): Bacteria > Pseudomonadota > Alphaproteobacteria > Rhizobiales > Rhizobiaceae > Aerobium. The sequence continues at coordinate 374,536 of JBBCKE010000030.1, read as the reverse complement.
TCGTGCGTCAGGTCGGCGACCGTGCCCGGCAGGCCCTCGGCGAACAGCGGCGGCGCATCGGCGCGCAGCGGTTGCGGCGTGACCGCGATGGTCGTCGCCGCGGCGGCCGCGGCGATGCCGCCCCTGAACAGGCTGCGGCGCGACAGCATGCTCGACTTGACGTTTTCCATGACGCAGGCGTGGCACATCGCGATATTCCCCTCTTTTGCAGCAAAGCGAGGGGCAGCATGACTCCGCGCTCCGTCCGCCGCAAGGGAATGATTTTCCGGCGCTCAGCGGCCGTGGAAAATATTTTCGACATGCGCCGGCCAGCGCCGCGGCAGGACCGCCACCATGTCGAAGCGCAGGACAAGGCGCGCATGGTCGGGCTGGCGCGCCAGCCACAGGTCGGCCGCCGCCTCGATGCGGCGCTCGTTGAGGCGCCGCACCGCCTCCATGGCCTCGACCAGCGTCGGCCGCACCTTGACCTCGACGATCAGAACGAGGTCGCCGCGCCGGGCGATCAGGTCGATCTCGCCGAGCTTCGTGCGGTAGCGGCGGGCGAGGATGCGGTAGCCTTTCAGCATCAGGGCGAGCGCGGCGAGCCATTCGCCGCGATGGCCGCGCCGGTAATGGCGCAGCTTCCTCCCGCCGCCGCTATCCGCCATCGCCTTTCAGCGCCATCAGCCGGCGGTAGAGGTCGGCCTTCTTGCCGCCCGTCATCCGCGCCGCCTCGGCCGCCGCCTTCGACGCGCCCAATTCGGCGGCGAGCGAAAGCAGCAGCGCGTCGACGTCCTCCGCCGTCTCCTGCCGCGCCGGCGGCGGGCCGACGCAGACGACGATTTCCCCGCGCGGCGTGTCTTCTTCCGCATACGCATTTGCCAGCGCGGCGAGCGGGCCGCGCCGCACCTCCTCGAAGGCCTTGGTCAGCTCGCGGCAGACGGCGGCCGGCCGGTCGCCCAGCACCTCGGCCATCGCCGCCAGCGCCTCGGCGAGCCGGCGCGGCGATTCGTAGAACAGAAGCGTCGCCGGCACCGCCCTCAGCCCTTCCAGCCGGGTTTTCCGCTGCCCTGCCTTCACCGGCAGGAAGCCGGCGAACAGGAAGGTATCGGAGGGCAGGCCGGAGGCCGTCAGCGCCGCGATGAGCGCCGAGGGGCCGGGGATCGGCACGACCGCGCCGCCGGCCGCCACGACCTCCTCGACCAGCCGGTAGCCGGGGTCGGAGACGAGCGGCGTGCCGGCGTCGGAGACCAGCGCCACGCTTTTGCCCGCCAGTACCGCCTCGACGAGCTTCGGCCCGGCCTGCGCCGCATTGTGCTCGTGGTAGGCGGTCATGCGGCGTGAAATGCCGTAGCGCGAAAGCAGCACGCGGGTGACGCGGGTGTCCTCGCAGGCGAGGATGTCGGCCGCGGCAAGCGTCTCCAGCGCGCGGATGGTGATGTCGGCGAGATTGCCGATCGGCGTCGCCACCAGATAGAGCGCGGGCGCGAGCGGCCGGGCGGAAAACACCGCCTGCCCGACGACGTAGCTGCGTTCCTTTCCGGTGTCCCCGCTCATCGGCCTATCGTGCCAGATCGGCGACCACCGCGTCGAGCACGATCATGCCGGCGGGCGTGACCCTCAGGCGCGAATTGCCGACCGGGGCGACGAGCGCCTCGTCCTGGAGCACGGCGATGCGGCGCGAGGACAGCGCACGGCCGGACAGCGCCTCGTAGCGGGCAAGGTCGATGCCCTCGGCGAGCCGCAGGCCCATCAGCAGGAACTCGTCGGCCTCCTCCTCGCGCGTCAGCACCTCGCCGCCGATAATGCCGTCGCCCTTTTCCTCGACCAGCGACGCCCACGCCTCCGGCACCTTCTCGGTGAAGGTGACGATGCGGCGGCCGTCCTCGACGAAACGGCCATGCGCGCCCGGCCCGACGCCGACATATTCACCATAGCGCCAGTAGACGAGGTTGTGCCGGCTTTCCGCACCGGGCTGCGCGTGGTTGGAAATCTCGTAGGCGGGCAGGCCGCGAGCGACTGTGACCTCCTGCGTCAGCCGGTAGAGGTCGGCCGAGAGATCGGCGTCGGGCATGACGAACTTGCCCGCCTCGTGCAGCAGGTGGAAGCGCGTGCCTTCCTCGATGGTCAACTGATAGAGCGACAGATGATCGGCCGCGTGCGAGATCGCCGCGTCGAGCTCCTTCTCCCACGCCTCCAGCGTCTGGCCCGGCCTTGCATAGATCAGGTCGAAGGACAGGCGCGGAAAGGTCTCGCGCGCCAGCCGGATGGCATGAAGCGCCTGCTCGACATCGTGCAGCCGGCCGAGGAAGCGCAGATCCTTGTCGTTCAGCGCCTGCACGCCGAGCGAGACGCGGTTGACGCCGGCGTCGCGGTAGCCGCGGAAGCGGCCGGCCTCGACGGACGACGGGTTGGCCTCCAGCGTCACCTCGATGCCGGAAGGCACCGTCCAGTTCTTCGCGACCGCCTCCAGCACCGCGCCGACGGTTGCCGGCTCCATCAGCGACGGGGTGCCGCCGCCGAGGAAGATCGACGTCACCGTCCGCTCGCCCGTGCGGGCGCGCATCGTCGCCATCTCGGCGGCGAAGGCTGCGGCGAACCGCGCCTGGTCGACCGGCTGGTGGCGGACATGGGAATTGAAGTCGCAATAGGGACACTTGGCCGCACAGAACGGCCAATGGACGTAGACGCCGAAGCCCGGATCGCTCATGCCGGTTTCTTCATGCCTTGGCCAGCATCGCCCGCCGGAACAAGTCGAAGGCGCGGGCGCGGTGCGACAGCGGGGCATCGATCCCCTGCTTTTCCTCGACGCTCATCTCGCCGAACGTGCGCTCGAAGCCGTCCGGCAGGAAAACGGGATCGAAGCCGAAGCCCTTTTCCCCGCGCGGCGGCCACACCAGCGTGCCCTCGACCTGGCCGCGAAAATACTCGGCATGGCCGTCCGGCCAGGCGAGGCAGATGACGGAGACGAAGCGCCCGGCGCGTCTGTCGGGCGTTACCGCGCGCTCCTGCTGCAACAGGTGTTCGACCTTGCGCATGGCCATGACGAAGTCGCGGCCCTCACCCGTCTCGGCCCAGTCGGCGGTGTAGACGCCCGGCGCGCCGCCGAGCGCGTCGACGACGAGCCCGCTGTCGTCGGACAGCGCCGGCAGGCCGGTGGCGGACGCGGCGGCGAACGCCTTGATATAGGCATTCTCCTCGAAGGTGGTGCCGGTCTCCTCCGGCTCGGGCAGGCCGTATTCGGCAGCGGACTTCGCCTCGAAGCCGAACGGGCCTATCAGCCCGGCGATCTCGGTCAGCTTGCCCTTGTTGTGGCTGGCCACCACGATCTTCCTGCCGTCCAGCATGCGCATCAGGCCAGCCCCCAGATTCTCGGCTCGGCGATCTCCAGCGAGTTGCCGGCGGGATCGCGGAAATAGATCGAGCGGCCGCCGCTCGGCTCGTCGCCGCGCGCGGGCCAATGGAAATCCGCCTCGATCCCGATCCCGCGCGCTTCCAGATGCGCCTTCCAGCGATCGATCTCGGCACCCGTGGCGCGGAAGCACAGATGCCCGTCCCCGCTCGCCCCGTGCGGCGGCACGGGGAGTTTCGCGTCCGGCTTCGGCGGCTTCACGGTCTCCGCCGGATCGAACAGCAGCAGCACGCCGTCGCCGCAGCGGAAGAAGACGTGGCGGCCTTCGACCTTCGCGATTCGCTCCAGCCCCATCACCTCGCCATAGAAGGCCTCCGCCCGGTCGAGGTCGTCGACATAGAGCGCGGATTCGAGGATGCCGGAGGGAATGGGCGCGGACATTATCTCAGCCGATCGCCATCTTCTGGAGGTTCACCAGCCGGGCGATGCCGGCCTTGGCCAGCGCCATCAGCGCGGCGAACTCGGCTTCCGTGAACGGCTCGCCCTCGGCCGTGCCCTGCACCTCGACGATGCCGCCCTTGCCGGTCATGACGAAATTGGCGTCGGTGCCGGCCGACGAATCCTCGGCATAGTCGAGGTCGATCACCGGCACGCCGCCATGGATGCCGCAGGAGATCGCCGCGACATGGTCCTTCAGCACCTTCTGGACGGAGAGCATCTGGCGCGCCTCCATCCATTTCAGGCAGTCGTGCAGCGCGACGAAGCCGCCGGTGATCGCCGCCGTGCGGGTGCCGCCATCGGCCTGGATGACGTCGCAGTCGACGGTGATCTGCACCTCGCCCAGCGCCTGGAGATCGATGACGGCGCGCAGGCTGCGGCCGATCAGGCGCTGGATCTCCAGCGTCCGCCCGCCCTGCTTGCCGGACGACGCCTCGCGGCGCATCCGGTCGCCGGTCGAGCGCGGCAGCATGCCGTATTCGGCCGTCACCCAGCCCTTGCCGGAATTGCGCAGCCAGGCGGGGACGCGCTCCTCGAGGCTCGCCGTACACAGGACATGGGTGTCGCCGAAGCGTACGAGGCAGGAGCCCTCGGCATGCTTGGACACGCCGCGTTCGAAGGAGATCGCCCGCATCTCGTCGGGCTGGCGCTTGGATGGACGCATGGTTCGTTTCCGGTTGAAGATGCCGGCTTGTAGCCGCAGGCTCGGCGCGAGGCAAAGGAAAAGGCGCTGCGCCCGCCGCTCGCGGGCCCACACCTCTTACAGGCGTTGCGCCGCGCCCGCCCCCCACTATATCCTTGGCACGCCAGAAGACGAAACCGGACGATGACGAGGCCCGTGCCAGACCAGCAGCAGATCCAGTCGCTCGACGCCCGCACGCGCGACATCTTCCGTGCGATCGTCGAGACGTACCTCAAGGAGGGCGAGCCCGTCGGCTCGCGCAACCTGTCGCGCCTGTTGCCGCACTCGCTGTCGCCGGCGACCGTGCGCAACGTGATGAGCGACCTGGAGCAGCTCGGCCTGATCTACGCCCCGCACATCTCGGCCGGGCGGCTGCCGACGCAGGCGGGCCTGCGCTTCTTCGTCGACGCCTTCATGGAGATCGGCGACCTTTCCGACGAGGAGCGGCGCTCGATCGAGACTCAGGTCAAGGCGTCCGGCAGCGGCGCGACGCTGGAGCACGTCTTGACCGAGGCCAGCCAGATGCTGTCGGGCATGTCGCGCGGGGCCGGGCTGGTGCTCGCCGCCAAGGCCGAGGTGCCGCTCAAGCACATCGAGTTCATCCAGCTCGAGCCGACGCGGGCGCTGACCGTGCTGGTCTCGCAGAACGGCGACGTCGAGAATCGCGTCGTCGAGCTGCCGGCCGGCACCACGGCCTCGCAGCTTCACGAGGCGTCCAACTTCCTCAACGCCCACATACGCGGGCGCACGCTGGCCGAGGCCAAGGCCGAGATCGCCCGGCTGCGCGAGGAGACGCGCGCGGCGCTCGACACGCTGTCGCAGGATCTGGTCGAACGCGGGCTCGCCGTGTGGGCCGGGGCGGAAAGCGGCCTGCCGGCGCGCCTCATCGTGCGCGGCCGGGCGAACCTCCTCGAGAACGTCACCGCGCAGGCCGATCTCGACCTGCTGCGCCACCTCTTCGAGGACCTCGAGACCAAGGAGGGGCTGGTGCAGCTTCTCGACCTTGCCGAGGACGGCTCGGGCGTGCGCATCTTCATCGGCTCGGAGAACAGGCTGTTCTCGCTCTCCGGCTCGTCGCTGGTCGTCGCGCCCTATCGCGACAAGGACGCGCGCGTCATCGGCGCGCTCGGCGTCATCGGCCCGACGCGGCTGAATTACGCCCGCATCGTGCCGATGGTCGACTACACGGCACAGATGATCAGCCGCATCCTGCGCTGAGCGGCCAAGACGGCATTCCTGCGACATAGGAACCGATTCCCCTCCGCCTCTTGATTTTCCCCACCCGAAGCTCGATATCGGGCGCAAATCCATGACTCCATACGAGGGATCGGACGAGGCGATGAGCGAACAGCCGAAAGACACCCGCGCGCCCGAAGAGACGGCGGCGCAGAGCGAATACGCGCAGACCGCGGCCGAGGGCGAGGCGTTCCAGACAACCGGTCAGGAAGCGCAGGACGAGCAGGCGGCCGACTACGAGGCCGTGGTGCGCCTCGTCAAGGAGAACGAGGAGTTGAAGGACCGCGCGCTCAGGCTCGCGGCCGAGACCGAGAACCTGCGCCGTCGCGCCGCGCGCGACGTGCAGGACGCCAAGGCCTATTCGATCGCCAATTTCGCCCGCGACATGCTGCAGGTCGCCGACAATCTCGACCGGGCGCTGGAGGCGGTTCCCGCCGAGGCGAAGGAGAGCGGCGACGCCGGATTCAAGGCGCTGGTCGAGGGCGTCGAGCTGACCGGCCGGGCGATGATCGCCTCGCTGGAGCGCCACGGCGTCAGGAAGCTCGACCCCAAGGGCGAGCGGTTCGACCCCAATTTCCATCAGGCCATGTTCGAGGTGCCGGACCCGTCGGTGCCGTCGGGAACCGTGGTGCAGGTGGTGCAGACCGGCTATTCCATCGGCGAGCGGGTGCTGCGGCCGGCCATGGTCGGCATCGCCAAGGGCGGGCCGAAGCAGGCCGCCACCGAGGCTCCGGCCGACACGCAGGCCGACAAGGACGCCTGAGGCTTTTCCCGGACTCTTCCGCCGGCCTCCCCCATCGTATAGTGCTGGCACCGGGAGGCCGCGAATGGACCAGATCGTCTTTCTCGACTATGCGGGCGTCGCGGTCTTCGCCGCGACCGGGGCGCTCGCCGCCTCGCGCAAGGAGCTCGACATCATCGGCTTCCTGTTCCTCGCCGGCGTCACCGGCATCGGCGGCGGCACGGTGCGCGACATGGTGCTCGGCGCGCCGGTGTTCTGGGTCGTCAACCACGACTATCTCACCGTCTGCGCCGCGATGGCGCTTCTCGTCTACTTCACCGCCCATCTGATCGAGTCGCGCTATCGCCTGCTGCTATGGCTCGACGCGATCGGCCTCGCCGCCTATTGCGTCTATGGCGCGTGGAAGGGCCTTCTCGTCACCGGCTCGGCGCCGGTGGCCATCGTCATGGGACTGATGACCGCGACGCTGGGCGGCATCTTGCGCGACCTGATCGCCGGCGAGCCGTCGGTGCTGATGCGGCAGGAGGTCTATGTGACCGCGGCGATGGCCGGGGCGGTGTCGTTCTCGGTCCTCACCATCGCCGGCCTGCCGACGATGGCGGCGGCGCTCGCCGCCTTCGCGGTCGCCTTCGCCATCCGCGCCGGGGCGATCCGCTACGGCTGGTCGATCCCGACCTATCGCAGCCGGCCGGGCCGCCGGCCCGAGGACATCCCATAAGCGTCACATGAGGCCGGCCTGCCCGGCCTCCTCGCGCAGGTTCTGGCGCGGGCGCGGACCGACCTGGCCGATGACCAGCCCGGCGGCGAGCGAGCCGAGCGCGCCGCATTCGGCGAGGCCGCGGCCCCTGGTGTAGCCGGCGAGGAAGCCGGCGGCATAGAGATCGCCCGCCCCCGTCGTGTCGACGACCTCGTCGACGGAGATCGCCATCACCTCGACCGTCTCTGCGCCGCGCACCACGACCGAGCCCTTCTCCGAGCGGGTGACGGCGGCGAGCTTGCAGTCGGCGCGGATCGCGTCGAGCCCGGCCTCGAACGAGGCGGTCTCGTAGAGCGATTTCAGCTCGCTCTCGTTGGCGAAGACTATATCGACGGTGCCGGAGCGCATCAGCTCGAGGAACTCGCCGCGATAGCGGTCGACGCAGAACGGGTCGGAGAGCGTCATCGCCACCTCGCGCCCGGCGGCGTGGGCCTGCGCCGCCGCAAGGCGGATCGCCTCCTTGGCGCGCGGCGGATCCCACAGATAGCCCTCGAAATAGGTGATCCGCGAGGCGTGGACCTTGTCTTCCTCGACATCCTCCGGCCCGAGCTCGACCGAGGCGCCGAGATAGGTGTTCATCGAGCGCTCGCCGTCGGGCGTGACGAAGATCATCGAACGCGCGGTGGGCGCGCCGCCTTCGAGCGGCCGCGAATCGAAGGCCACCCCTTGCGCCCTGATGTCGTGGGCGTAGACGCGGCCGAGATGATCGTCCGCCACCCGGCCGATATAGGCGACAGCGCCGCCGAACGAGGCGATGCCGGCCGCCGTGTTGCCGGCGCTGCCGCCCGAGGCCTCGATCGCCGGCCCCATGCGCGCGTAGAGCAGCTCCGCGCGCTCCGCGTCGATCAGGTTCATCGCGCCCTTGACGATGGCGTTATCGACGAGGAACGCCTCGTCACAGCGGGCGATGATGTCCACGATGGCGTTGCCGATGCACAGCACGTCGAACTGGGGCATGAATTTCTCCGGCTTTCAGACTTTCCGCCGGCTTTAAACGTCGCTCCCGCAAATGCAAGCGCGTTCGGACACGCTCAGGAAGCAGGCCCCGAGAACCACGGCGCGGCGGCATAGAGCCTGAACCACGGCGTATAGAGCTCGCCGCGCGCGGCGATGTCGGCGCGCAGGGCCTCGACGTCGTGCCAGCCGAACGCCCCGACCTCGTCCGGGTCCGGCAGGATCGCGCCGTCATGGACGCCGGTGAAGACGTGGACGACCTCGTTCTCCCAAAGGTCCTCGCCAACGGGCGCCTCGTAGGCGAAGCGGCCGGCGAAGGCGAGCGGCAGGGCGATGCCCATCTCCTCGCGCAGCCGGCGGCCGGCGGCCTCGACCGGCTCCTCGCCGTGGCGCGGATGGGTGCAGCAGGCGTTGCTCCACAGGCCGGGCGAATGGTACTTCGCTTCGGCCCGCCGTTGCAGCAGCATGCGCCCCTCGGCGTCGAACACCAGCACCGAGATGGCGCGGTGGCGCAGGTTCTCCCGGTGGGCGGCAAGCTTGCCGGCCGTGCCGACCGGGCGGTCGTCGGCGTCGACCAGAATGACCTCTTCCTCGCTCACGCGAACATCCTTCTCGTGTCGCGCCATGCGCCCCGCCTTCCTGCCCCGACGCAATTGCGGACGGAAAGGTGCTTTACACCTGTCCTGGAGTTGCTCTAGTGATCGTGGGTGCCGAGGCGATGGTGCAGGCGCGCGTCATGCGTCTTGAAGTGCTCGGTAAACCACGAATCGAGCCGGCTGGAAAGCTGTGCCCGCGCGCCTTCGGGGTCGGCCTCGTAGCCGTCCATGATGTCGCGGATGTCGTCGAGCAGCTCCTCATGCGCCGCCTTGTGCTCGTTGAGCTGGTCGTAGCGGTGCTCGCGCATGAACCGCTCCTCGAGCGCGAAATGCGCCGAGATGGCGCGGAAAATCTCGCCGAGGAAGCCAGTGACGTCCGGCGCCTCGCCCTCGGCGATCAGCTTCTCGTGCACCTCGTTGATCAGGTCGATCATCTCCTGATGCTCGTGGTCGACGGCTTCGACGCCGACGCTGTAGTGGGCTTTCCATTCGATCAGGGCCATGGGTCGTGTCCTTTCGCCTCAGTGAAAGATGAAACCGCCGCCATCGGCGCGGAAGTCGATGACGCGATGGTCCGCCGGCTTGAGCTCGACGGTCTTCCGCCCCTGCCAGTCGAACTCCTCGCCCGGCCGGTCGCGCATGCGCACGACGAGCTCATAGGTTCCGGCCGGCAGCTCGAAATTGCGGTGGACGCGCGACGGCCCGTCGCTGGCGATGCCCGACGGCGGGATGTCGGCGGCGAACATCTGCCGGCCGTCGATCTCGAACTCGACGGCGATGGGCGGGCGGGCGCGCGGGCATATCTCGGTGCGGCGCATGTTGGGGGGCATCTTCGCCAGCTCCTCCTCGGTCGCCGGCCGGCAGGCCGCGCGCCGGTCGGCGCCGTGGCTGAAGGACAGGGTGACGACGCCCATGCCCTCCGGCACGCTGCGATGGCGCGGCCAGTTCGACAGGCCGGCGACGGCGGCGACGACCAGCGCCAGCACGGCGAAACGCACGGGCATCCACACCATGTCGCTCATGGCTGCGCCTCCATCTCGCCGGCCGTCTCCGGACCGGCCGCCTCCCTCGCCGCGCCCTTCGCCGGCAGCGGCAGGAGGGCGGCGGCGAAGGCCGACTTCTCGGCCTCGTAGCGGCCGGCTTCGAAAGGCGAGGCCCAGATCGTCGCGATGCGCTCGCGCGGCACGCGCTTGCGCAGATAGGGATCGCGCGCGCCGGCGAACCGCTCCTTGGTCCATTCGACGCCGAGCCGGTTGTAGCAGGTGCTTTCGCTGCATCCGGCGACGACGACGCCCTCGGCGAGGTTCTTGCTGATGATGAAGTCGATCAGCGACGGCGGAATCATTGCGACGCACGGGAAGGTGACGACGCCGCCCATGTCGCCGCCGCCCGCGCCGTGCTCGCAGGCCAGCACCAGTGCGCGCTGCGTTCCGTTGAGCTCGGCCGATGCGGCGACGACGCTGTCGCGCACCTCGGCGAGCGGCTGGCCAGGCAGGTCGATGCCGGTCTTCAGATCCTGCTGGCGGCGGAACGGCGTCGAGGACGGGCACGAGCCCATGCAGATGCCGCAGGAGACGCACAGGTCGGCGTCGACCTCGGCCTGATGCGGGAACGGCTCGTCGTCGGTGCGCGGCACCAGGCGGATCGCCTCGTAGGGGCAGTCCTCGACGCAGCGGTTGCAGCCGTTGCAGTTGGGCAGGTCGACCACCGCCGCCGGCGCGCGGCGGAACGGCGGCAGCCACGGCATCGCCGCCAGCATGGTCGAGACGCCGACCAGCAGCGCCCACAGGCTCCACGCGCCCCAGTCCTCGGCCAGCGGATAGAGCAGGAGATAGAACCAGTCGAGCCCGACCTCGTCCGGCACCTTGGTCAGGTCGGCCGGCCCCTGGCTCAGCGCCGGCTTCCACAGCGACACGGCGACGAGCGCGGCGAGGACCAGCCCGGCGAGCAGGCGCGGCGGGTTTGTCTTCGGCCGCGAGATGCGCCGGATATGGATCCACATCGCCAAGAGCAGGATCAGCGGTATGGCGATGTGCAGGAACACCAGCAGCGAGAAGAAGCGGCCGGAAAGGTGCTCGGGCGTCAGGAAGTTGCGCGCGAGCGGCTCGCCGAAGATCGGGAACACGTCGAGCAGCTTGGCCGAGACGACGGCGACATATTGCGCCAGCTCGTCCCAGACCAGCCAGTAGCCGGTGATGCCGGAGACGTAGAGGAACCAGATCAGCGGTACGCCGGTGAACCACGAGAACCAGCGCGTGCCGCGATAGCGGTCGAGCGAGAATTCGCGCAGGAGATGCAGCACCATCGTCACGACCATCAGGTCGGAGGCGTAGCGGTGGATGGAGCGCATGACGCCGGCATGATAACAGTGCGCCCGGCTCATCCATTCGACCGAGGAATAGGCGTCGACGACGCCGGTGTCGAAGAAGAGGAACAGGTAGACGCCGCTGACCGCCACCACCCAGAACAGGAAGAAGGTGATGGTGCCGAGCTGGGCCATCGGATTGAGCGCCGGCGTGAACAGGCGCTCGCCGCCGCGCTCCAGAAGGTCGAAGACGCGGCGCAGGCCCCTCTTCGCATGACGCAACACCGGCCAGTCGCGGCGGGGTTCCACGGTCTTCTCAGCAGTCACGATCGGGCCTCGATGCGGGCATAACGACGATTGCCGCGCCACATGCGCACGATCACCCACGCCATGAGGAGGAGGGAGACCGCGCCTGCGGTTATGCCGATATAAATGGCGTATTCGGTGCGGTAGCGGCCGGTCTTCGGGTCGTAGACGGTGCAGATGAAGCGCAGGCGGTCGGCCAGCGCCGCCGGCGTGAACGAGGAGACCGAGATGCCGAAGACGAGCTCCTTCAGCGGCTCCATGAACACCTGGAGCGGGAACTCGTCGCCATAGACCTGGCGGTAGACGCGGCCTTCCGCGTCGACGATGGTGGTCTGCGAGATGTGCTCGAAGCCGCCGGCCGCCCCCGAATAGGAGAAGCCAACATCCTCGATCAGCGCCTCGAGCGCGGCGGGCGAGCCGGAGACGACCTGCCATAGCGGGTCGCCGTCTATGGCGTTGTCGCGCGCGAAGGCGGTCATGCGGCGCGGCGTGTCGCCCCGCGCGTCGAAGCCGACGGTGAGGATGCGGAACGAGTCCGCGCCCAGCGCCTTGCGCGCCTGCGCGACCGCGTTCTTCAGGGTCTGGGTGCTGACCGGGCAGACGGTCGAGCAGCTCGTATAGATCAGGCTGACGACGAGCGGCTGGCCCTTCAGCTCCGACAGCCTCAGCGTGGTGCCGTCGGCGCGCAAGAGGCGGTGGTCGCCGATCTCGCGGCCGATCGCCGCCTCGCTGACCGCCAGCGCCCGGGTGGCGTCGATCCTCGGCCCGCTCTGGGCGAGAGCCGGCGTCATCCCGACGAGCGAGAGACCGGCCAGGAAGAGACCGGCAAGGCCGAGAAAGGGGGCTTTCATGGCCATGTCGCGCCCCTAGCCGGCAAGCGCCGACAGGAAGACGCCGGCGACCAGAGCCAAGAGCTGCACCAGCGAGGCGAGGAAGTTCTGCATCGCCGCCTTGCGCGAGGGCGCGCGGTAGAGCCGCCAGCTCTTCCACAGGAACCAGCCGCCGCCGGCCGCGGCGAACACGCCGTAGATCCAGCCCATGCCGAAGAACAGCGGCACCAGCGACAGGCCGGCGAGCGTGGCGGTGTAGGTCAGGATCGCCAGCGTCCACTCGCGCTCGGGCGCGATCACGGGCAGCATCGGCACGCCGGCGGCCGCGTAGTCGTCGACCTTGGCGGCGGCGAGGCTCCAGAAATGCGGCGGCGTCCACAGGAAGAGCACGGCGGCGAGGATGCTCGGCACCCATTGCGGCTCGGGGTCGATCGCCGCCGCGCCGGCGAGCACGGCGAACGAGCCGGCGAGCCCGCCGACGACGATGTTCCACGAGGTCCGGCGCTTCAGCCACACCGTATAGACGAGGCTGTAGGTGATGGCGCCGAGGAAGACGTAGAGCGCGCTCATCGTGCCGCCGGCAGCCCAGGCGAGCACGATGGAGGCGCCGAGCAGCGCGGCGAAGGTCGCCGGCCAGATCGGCCCGGCCTTGAGCTGGCCGCTGGCGAAGGGCCGGCCGGCCGTGCGGGCCATCAGCTTGTCGCTGTCGCGTTCATAGTAGTGGTTGAAGGCCCCCGCGGCGCCGGAGGCGCCGAGGACGGCAAGCGTTAGCGCAGCGATTTCCCCCGCCGTCGCCGAGCCGCCGCTTGCAGCGGCGAGCCCGGCCAGGGCGCTCGCTGCGATGGCGACGCCGATCCTGAGTTTCAGCAGGGTGATGACGATCCTGGTCGCAGCGAGCATCGTAGCTTTTCCTTTCGGTTCCAGTCGGTTGGCACTCAGCGCATCAGCCAGAGTTCCGACAGGTACTTCCAGTTGACGAAGTAATAGAGGACGAAGGACACGAAGAAGATCGTGACCAGGATGATCGTCCCCGGCAGCTTGACCGTGGCGTGGCTGCCATATTCGGCAACCGTGGCCGCCCGCTTGTGCAGCGGGAAGGTCAGCGGCGCTTCGCCCTTGTCGAGGCGCTTGCCCCACAGCACCGTGCCCACCGTGATCAGGATGTAGAGGATGCCGCCCGCCGAGGCGACCACCGCCGACAACCCGTTGAGCCCCATCATCAGGAACCCGCCGGAAGGCAGCTCGAACTGGAGGATCGCGTCGGTGAACGACATGTCCCAGTGCCGGCGCGGAACGCCGAGCGTGCCGGCGCCCATCATGAAGAGCGAGATGCCGGCCGCGCCGAGCCCGAACAGATAGGGCTGGATGCGGGCGAGCTTCGGCCAGATGATGTCGCGCTGGAAGATCAGCGGCAGCACGTAGTAGGTCATGGCCATGAAGGCGAGCGTCGTGCCCGTCACCACGGTGCCGTGGAAATGGCCCGGCACGTAGATGGTGTTGTGCATCAGGAGGTTGAGCTGCTCGGTGCCCAGCACCACGCCCGAGATGCCGCCGATGAAGCCGAACATGACGAGCGACAGGAACATGCCGGCGAAGGCCGGATTGCCCCACGGCGCCTTGCGCAGCCACTCGAACGCGCCCTTGGTGTAGCCGTTGCGGCGCTGCGCCGCCTCGAGCGCACCCGGAACCGTCAGGCCGTGGATCATCGAGCCGAGCACCGCGAGATACATCAGGTAGCTGGTGTTGACGATCTTCCACGACGCGCTCATGCCGGGATCGGCAAGGAGGTGGTGCGCCGAGGCGAGCTGAAGGAACAGGATGTAGAGCAGGAAGGCCGAGCGGGAGACCTTCTCCGACAGCGGCTTGGCGCCGATGGTCAGCGCGCCGATCGCGTACCACACCGAGACGTGGGCGGCGACGTTGATCTGCTGCGAGGAGTGGCCCATGCCCCACCAGATCACCTTGTAGAGCAGCGGGTCCATCTCGGAGATGAGGCCCACCGACCACAGGAAGGTCGGGACGAGGATGATCGCTCCCGAGGCCAGCGTGAAGACGGCGATGATGGCGGCCGTCAGCGCGCCGAAGGTGACGAGCGGGATCGAACCCTCATAGGTGCGCTCGCCATGGGCGATGACCAGCGTGCCGAAGAACACACCGACGCCGACGAGCGCGCCCACCGCGAAGATGATCAGGCCGAGATAGAAATGCGGCGCGGCCTGCATCGGCGGGTAGGAGGTGAACATCACGCTCGAATCGCCCTGGAACACCGCGACGTTGGTCATCAGCGCGCCGACGATCATCAGCACGAAGGCGGCCCAGGCCAGCTTCGGCGTCGCCAGCCGCGATCCCAGAAGGATGGCGGAGGCGAAATAGAGGATCGCGATCTCGAAGAAGATGATCCAGAACAGGAGCACGTTCGCCCCGTGCCCGGTGAGCACGAGATAGAACCAGTCGGACGGCAGGAGGTGCACCGCCGGCCAGCGGGTCAACGCGACGAGCAGGCCCATCACGCCGCCGATGGCGAGGAAGACGACGGCGGCGACCGCGTTCGCCTTGATCAGCGACTGCGCGGAGGCCTCCACCTTGAGGCCGGTGTAGCGGCAGGTGCGGAAATTGCCTGCCGCCGCAGCGCCGGCATAAGAAGCGTCTATGGCTGTCATTGTCCCCTCCAGCCTATTCGACGACCCGGATGCGGCCGGTCATCAGATGGTGGCCGATGCCGCAGAACTCGTTGCAGGCAATGCCGTATTCCCCCGCCTCGGTGGGCGTGAAGGTGATGATCTGCTCGTATCCCGGGTGAACCGAGATGTTGATGTTGACGGGCTGAAGCGAGAAGCCGTGCTGCCAGTCCACGGACGAAAGATGGAAGCGGTAGCTCTGCCCCTTCTTCAGCTCGAGGATCGGCCACCACTCCCACAGCCTGCCGAGAAGATAGACGTCCTCGCCCACCGGCGGGCGCACGATGGGAACGCCCATCTCGTCGCCGACCTGGTACTTCTCCGCGAAATCCGCCACCTTCTGCTCGTAGGCGGCCGGCGTGATGCGGTAGGTCTCGGTGGAAAGGTTCTGATCGCCGATGAAGTGCCAGGCGATCATGAAGAAGAACATGAACAGGCCCCAGAGGAAGGCGACGACGATCCAGCCGATTTCGACGCGCTCGATCGGTTCGTTCCACCAGAGCCGGTTTTCGGGAGGTGTTATTGCCATGTCTGCCCCCTCAGGTCAGGTCAGGGCGCGATGGGGATCGACGCGATCTCCATCACCCCCCATACGATGTAGAGAACCGTCGGGACCGTGATCCCGATGAAGAGAAGCAGAAACGGATTGTCGAGGAGCTGCTGCATCGCAGGCACCTTTTCCGGCCGTTCCTTGGAGTCCGCATTGTCAGTCATTGTCTTCCTCCTGACGGGAGTTGCTCAGGAGCCGGCGTACCAGATGCGCGCGCCGCGAACGCTTGACTGAAGTCAAGAATTGGATGGACAGCCTGCCGCACCCGCCCTGACCGCCGATTTAGTTGCGCAGGCGCAAAGTCCGGGCGGGGCGGATATGGTCCGATGCAGATGAGGCGCAAGGTGGCCGATCAGGCTTTGATCCCCGCGCTTCAGGTCGATTATGCGCATGTCGCTGCCGCAAGACCGTTGCGCGATTTTCCGCGACATGCGCCGGAGGTTGGACCCATGGGCGAATTGCGCATCGACCAGTACGACCGCGAGGTGGTCCGCGGGGCGCCCATGTTCTCGGCGCTGCCGCCGGAGGCCATCGACAGCCTCCTCGCCCAGTCGGAGCTTCAGTTCCACCAGCGGCGCACGACCCTTTTCGAGCAGGACGAACCGGCGAGCGCCTTCTATCTGGTGCTCGACGGCTGGGTGAAGCTGTTCCGCATGACGGTGAGCGGGGACGAGGCGGTCGTCGGCGTGTTCGCACGCGGCGACTGCATCGCCGAGGTGCCGTGCCTGACCGGCGGCCATTATCCGGTGAGCGCCGAGGTGGTGGCGGATGCGCGCCTGCTCGCCGTTCCCGCGCGCGGCATCGTCGAATTGACCCGCGCCTCGCCGGAGATCGGGCTGGCCATGCTCGCCTCGACCTCGCTGCACCTGCGCAAGCTCGTCGACCAGATCGAGGAGCTGAAGGCGCGCACCGGACCGCAGCGGCTGGCGAACTTCCTCGTCGAGCTCGCCCCGGTCAAGCAGGGGCCGTGCACCATCGCGCTGCCCTACGAGAAGCTCTTGATCGCCGGCCGGCTCGGCATGAAGCCGGAAAGCCTGTCGCGCGCCTTCCAGCGGCTGCAGAGCGTCGGGGTACGCATCAACCAGAGCACCGTCGCCGTCAGCGACATCGCGCGGCTGGCCGAATTCGCCGGCCGCGAGAGGCTGCTCGCCTTCCGCTGCCCCGGCTTCCGCGTCGGCTGCGCGCCGGGCTGATTCCGGGAGAGATCAGGCTCCCGCCTTGATCCGATCGCTTTCCCGGGACATGCGCTGGAGCAGCGGGCGCACCCGCTGCCCCAGCCTGTTTTCCTTGCCTGCTTTCAGCCGCGAAACGCCCTAGCAGCGGCCTGCGCCGAGGATGCGATAGTCGGCGGCGCGCGCCTCGCAGGCATTGCCGAAGGTGCGCACGTCGCGGCCGCGGCGGGCGCAGACCGGCGCATATTCGCGGGTGCAGGCGCGCGGCGGGCGGTCGGGGCCGGGACCGGGGCGGCCGCCACGCCGGCACTCGCCGCCATGAACGACCCGATAGCCGTCCGCCCGCGCCATGCAGGCGTTCGAGAAGGTCTGGCGGTCGCCGCGACGCTCGCCGCAGACAGGCACGTATTCCATGGTGCAGGCGGTCGGCCCGCCCGGGCGCGGCGGCGGCGGACGGTGGCCCGGCCCCTCCTCGACCACGACGCAACCGGCCAGCACCACGGCCGTCACGGCAAGGCTGCCGGCGATTCTCGCGAATGAAAAAATGGGCATGAAAGCGCTCCTCCTTGGGTCCCGTCCAGCCTGACAACGTCGCCGCGCCGCATTCGATCCGCGACCGGCGATATTTGCCGGGTCCCGATTTGCCCGACCGGGCCGCCGCGGGCGGACGGAACCGCCGCCACGCCGACGCATTATCTGCTATCGTCGGCAAGATCATCAAGGGGGGACACCATGGCCGCGACAGACGACGCCACCGGCACGGCGCAAGGAGGAGAGGAGCCGGGTGGCGGCGGATTCGTCCTCACCGGCATCTTCATCATCCTGTCGATCTACGCGCTCTATTTCGGCCGGGAGTTCTTCATGCCGGTGGTGCTGGCCTTCCTGTTCGCGCTGACGCTCACCCCCATCGTGCGCTTCCTGCGCAAGCGCGGCGTTCCCTCGGCGCTGTCGGCAACGCTGCTCGTCGTCCTTTCGGCCGCGACGGTCGGCCTCGGCGGCTACCTGCTTTCCGGGCCGCTGATGCAGCTCATCAACGACGCGCCGCAGATCGGCCGCACGCTCACCGAGCGCATCGAGGAGCTGCGCGGGCCGTTCGACCGGCTGATGCAGATCTCGGCCCAGATCGACAACGTCACCGATACGGTCAACGAGGCCGGGGTGATGAAGGTGTCGGTGCAGCAGCCTGGCATCCTGTCGCAGGCCGCCGGCACCATGCTCTCCGTCGTCACCAACGCCGCCATCGTCTTCGTGCTGTCGCTGTTCCTGCTCGCCTCGGGCACGCTGTTCTACGAGAAGATCGTCCAGTCCTTCACGACGATGAGCGAGAAGAAGCGCGCGCTGCGGATCGTCTACGACGTCGAGCGCGAGGTCTCGCGCTACCTGCTCACCGTCGCCATCATCAACGCCGCGCTCGGCGCTGTGATCGGCGTCGGGCTGTGGGCCATCGGCATGCCGACGCCGTTCCTGTGGGGGGCGATGGCGGCGCTGCTCAACTTCCTGCCCTATATCGGCGCGCTGGCCACCATCGTCATCGTCGCCGCGATCTCGATCGTCTCGTTCGACAGCATGGGCTACGCCATGGTCGCGCCGGCCTTCGTCATCGCCTGCAACGTGCTGGAAGGCCAGATCATCACGCCGCTGATCGTCGGCCGGCGGCTGGAGCTCAACGCGGTGGCGATCTTCATCGCCGTTGCCTTCTGGTCGTGGCTGTGGGGCTTCATCGGCGCGCTGATCGCCGTGCCGCTGCTCGTCGTCATCAAGGTCTTCTGCGACCATTTCGACGGGCTGCAATCCTTCGGCAACTTCCTCGCCGCGCAGCAGAGCGACAATGGCGACGAGGAGGAGGACGAGGAGCCATCAGGTACGACGGCGACGCCGTGACCGGCTATTTCAGCGCCCGCACCAGCGCGGCGTCGGGAAAGCAGGTCGGCTGCATGCCCTTGCTCGCCTGCCACTCGCCGATCGAGCGGCGGGTGCGGAAGCCGGGCAGGCCGTCGGCCCCGCCGACATCGTAGCCCTGGCGTTCCAGCCCGCGCTGCATGGCGGCGATGTCGGAGCGGTAGAGCTTATCCACCTTGCCCCAGTTGCCGGCGAAGCGGCGGTCGCCATAGGCGATGCGGTCGCCGGCATGGCCGACGAACAGCGCGTAGAGATCGCTCTCGTTGTACTTCTTCAGCACGTAGAAATTGGGGGTGACGATGAAGGCAGGGCCGTTGCGCCCAGCGGGCATCAGCAGATAGCCCTCCTGGCGCGCCTCGTGCTCGGGGAACGGCCGGCCGTTGACGCGGGAAATGCCCATGCCCGCCCAGTCCGAGATCTTCCGGCCGCGATCCGGCCCCTCCAGCGCGCAGGAGACGCCTTGCGGCACCGTCACCTCGAAGCCCCAGTCGCGGCCCTTCACCCAGCCGTAATGGGCGAGATAGTTGGCGATGGAGGCGAGCGTGTCGGCCTGCGAGTTCCAGATGTCGGCGCGGCCGTCGCCGTCGCCGTCGACCGCGTGGGCGAGATAGGAGGTCGGCAGGAACTGCGGCTGGCCGAGCGCGCCGGCCCAGGACGACTTCATCGCCGCGACGGAGACGTGCCGGCGCTCGACCATCTCCAGCGCCGCCAGCACCTCCTTGCGGAACATCTCCTTGCGGGTGGCGAGGAACGCCTTGGTGCCGAGCACCTCGAAGGCGTTGTGCGGGATCTTGGCCGCGCCGAAACCCGATTCGCGGCCCCAGACGGCGAGGACGACGCCGGCCGGGACGCCGTAGCGGCGCTCGATCGCGTCGAGCGCGGGTTTCAGCCGCCCGGCCCGGTTGCGCCCGCCGCCGGCGACGCCCGCCACCGTGTTCTCGGCGAAATAGTTGCCCGGCGCGCCGAACTCGGCCTGGTGCTGGGTCTTCGGCGTTTCCGGCTTCTGCCCCGGCAGGACGAGGTCGGGCAGCTTCAGGTTGACCGAGACGCCGGCGAAGGCGGCGTTGAAGGTCTCGGCCGAAATACCCTTGCCGCGTGCTTCCGGCCACAGATCGTTCTGCAGCCATTGGCGGAACTGGGCGTCGACGGTCTGCGCCGCCGCCGGCAGGACGGCGGCGAGCGAGAGCAGCGCCGCGCAGGCAAGGCGCTTCATCGTCTGTCGTCCTCTCGTCGGTCGTCTCATGGCGTTCTCCCTGCTTGAGAAATACGTCAAAAAGCCGTCCGCGACCGAAGCGCGGCCGCCAGCGTCCCCTCGTCGAGATAGTCGAGCTCGCCCCCCACCGGCACGCCATGGGCGAGCCGCGTCACCTTGACGTCGAGCCCGGCGAGCTGGTCGGTGATGTAGTGGGCCGTGGTCTGGCCCTCGACCGTGGCGTTGACGGCGAGGATGACCTCGGCGACCCCGCCCTCGGCGACGCGCGAGACGAGCGAACCGATGTTCAGATCGTCCGGGCCGACGCCGTCGAGCGGCGACAGCGTGCCGCCGAGCACATGGTAGCGGGCGCTGATGGCGGCGGCGCGCTCCAGCGCCCACAGGTCGGACACGTCCTCGACGACGATGATGATGGCGCCGTCGCGGCGCGGGTCGGTGCAGACCGTGCAGGGGTCGCAGGTATCGACATTGCCGCAGGTCGAGCAGACGCGCACCTTGTCCACCGCCTCGCCCATGGCGAGCGCGAGCGGGGCGAGGAGCTGCTCCTTCTTCTTGATGAGGTGGAGCGCCGCGCGGCGGGCCGAGCGCGGCCCCAGCCCCGGCACCTTGGCCAGAAGCTGGATCAGGCGCTCGATCTCGGGGCCGGCGATTCGCTTGGACGACATGGGGTCTTATAAGGCGAAGGCGAACGCGCCGGAAGCGGCCTCGACCCTAGCCGCATTTATGCGGCGTCAGACGATTCCGTCCGACCGCAAAATGCCTCAGTAACCCGCCTTGCGGTCCACCAGATTGTCGAGCGCCTCGCCGCGTTCGAAGCGGGCGATCTGCTCCAGCATCAGCGGCACCAGATGCTCGGGATCGGAGGTCGCGGCCGCATGCGGGGTGACGAAGACGCGGGGATGCGACCACAGAGGGCTCTCGACGGGAAGCGGCTCCTCCTCGAACACGTCGAGGCTCGCCTCCTTCAGCGTGCCGTCGTCGAGCGCGCGCAGGATGCCGGCTTGCCTTTGCAGCATGCCGCGCCCGGCATTGACCAGCACCGCGCCGCCGAGCGCGTTGTCGCGGCGAAGGCCGCTGAGGAGATCGTAGTCGATGATGCCCTCGGTCGCCGGCGTGTGCGGCAGGAGCACGACGAGAATGTCGGTCGCGGCGAGGAAATCCTTCAGCCCCGCCTCGCCGTGGAAGGTCTTGACGCCTTCGGCGGTGGCGGGCCTGCGCGTCCAGCCATTGACCCTGAAGCCGAGCGCGAGCAGCGCCTTCGCCGCCGCGCGGCCGAGATGGCCGAGGCCCATGATGCCGACATGGACATAGGCGGCCGTCTGCTGGCCATGCTCGTCCCACACCTTCCCCGCCTGCTGCGCGCGATAGGCCATGCCCTGCCGGTGGTGGTCCATGACCCGCCACACGACATATTCGCTCATATGCGTGGTGAGGTTTTCCGCCACCACGCGCAGGATCGGCACGTCCGGCAGGTCGGGGTCGGCGAAGACGTGGTCGACGCCCGCCCCCATCGAGATGACGAGCTTCAGGTTGGGCAGGCCGGACAGCACGCCCGGCTTGTGCTTCCACACCAGCGCGTAGTCGATGGACGGGTCGGCGGGCCAGGCGCGCTCGGTCGTCACCTCGTGGTCCTTCCCGAGGAGCTGCCCCCAATAGTCGACGTCCTGCCGGGTCAGGGCAAGCAGGATGCGGCCGCGCGCGGGCTGGGACATCAGATCACCTTCGTCGGATCACTGGCTGACGACGCCGGCCGGCGCGGTCGCCATGTCGAAGGCGGCCGCAATCAGCGCCTTCGTGTAGTCGGTCTGCGGGTTCTCGAAGATCTGCTGCGAGGGGCCTTCCTCCACCACCTTGCCGCCGCGCATGACGACGACATGGTTGGAGAGCGCGCGCACCACCTTCAGATCGTGGCTGATGAACAGGTAGGCGAGCCGGTGCTTCTGCTGCAGTTCGCGCAACAGATCGACCACCTGGGCCTGCACGCTCATGTCGAGCGCCGAGGTCGGCTCGTCGAGCATGACGAAGCGCGGCTTCAGCACCATGGCGCGGGCGATGGCGATGCGCTGGCGCTGGCCGCCGGAAAATTCGTGCGGGTAGCGGAAGCGGGTTTCCGGATCGAGGCCGACCTCGCGCAGCACGTCGACGATCATGTCGTCGCGCGCGTCGGCGTCGAGCTTCGGCTCGTGGATCTTCAGCCCTTCCTCGATGATCTCGCTGACCGACATGCGCGGGGAGAGCGAGCCGTAGGGGTCCTGGAACACGATCTGCATCTGCCGCCGCAGCGGCCGCATCTCCTTGAAGGAATGGCCGTCGATGCGGGCGTCGCCCAGCGTGATCTCGCCCTTCGAGGCGATCATGCGCGACAGCGCCAGCCCGAGCGTCGTCTTGCCGGAGCCGGATTCGCCGACGATGCCCAGCGTCTGCCCGGCCCTGACGGCGACGCTGACGCCGTCCACCGCCTTCACGTGATCGACGGTCCTGCGGAAGAAGCCCTGCTTGATCGGGAACCAGACGCGGATGTCCCTGCCCTCGAGTACGGTCTCGGCCTTGGGGTCCGCGGCGGGCGGGCGGCCCTTCGGCTCGGCGGCGAGGAGATGGCGGGTATAGTCGTGCTGCGGGTTGGCGAAGATCTCGCTCGTCGGCCCGCTCTCGACGATCCTGCCCTTCGTCATCACGCAGACCCGGTCGGCGATGCGCCGCACGATGCCGAGATCGTGGGTGATGAACAGCATCGACATGCGGTTGTTCTTCTTCAGCTCCGCGAGAAGCTCGAGAATCTGCGCCTGCACGGTGACGTCGAGCGCGGTCGTCGGCTCGTCGGCGATCAGGAGCTCCGGCTCGTTGGCGAGCGCCATCGCGATCATCACGCGCTGGCGCTGGCCGCCGGACAACTGGTGCGGATAGGCCGAGAGCCGTTTTTCCGGCTCGCGGATGCCGACCTCGTTCAAGAGCTCCAGCGTCCGGGCGCGGGCGGCGCTGTCGTTCATGCCGCGATGGATTCTCAGGATCTCGCCGATCTGCTGCTCGATGGTGTGGAGCGGATTGAGCGAGGTCATCGGCTCCTGGAAGATCATGGTGATCCGGTTGCCGCGCACCCGCCTCAAACCCTTCTCGCCCTGGGCGAGGAGATCGCTGCCGTCGAACAGGATCTGCCCCGACGGGTGGCTCGCCGGCGGATAGGGCAGGAGCTTCAGCACCGACAGCGCCGTCACCGACTTGCCGGAGCCGGACTCGCCGACCAGCGCCACGGTCTCGCCCCGGGCGATGTCGAAGGAGACATGGTCGACGGCCAGCGTCTCCCGGCCGCCCTGGCTGAAGGCGACGGAGAGATCCTGCACGGAAAGAAGGGGGGCTTCGCTCACCGGAACGTCTTCCTCGGGTCGAAGGCGTCGCGGGTGGCTTCGCCGATGAAGATCAGCAGCGAGAGCATGATCGACAGCGTCATGAAGCCGGTGATGCCGAGCCAGGGGGCGTTCAGGTTGCGCTGGCCCTGCCGCAGCATCTCGCCGAGCGAGGCCGAGCCGGGCGGCAGGCCGAAGCCGAGGAAGTCGAGCGAGGTCAGCGTCGTGATCGAGCCGTTGAGGATGAAGGGGAGGAAGGTCAGCGTCGCTACCATGGCGTTGGGCAACAGGTGGCGGAACATGATGGTGCCGTTGCCGACGCCGAGCGAGCGGGCGGCGTTGACATATTCGAAGTTGCGGGCGCGCAGAA
Organism: Alphaproteobacteria bacterium; assembly: GCA_037190985.1. GTDB lineage: Bacteria > Pseudomonadota > Alphaproteobacteria > Rhizobiales > Rhizobiaceae > Aerobium. Next base: position 351,076 of record JBBCKE010000030.1, on the reverse strand, counting down.
ACTCGGCCCGCACCACGCCGACGAACGCCACCCACGAGAACAGGAGCATGATGCCGAGCAGGATGAAGAAGCCCGGCGGCAGCACGGCGGCGATGATGAGGATGAGGTAGAGGACCGGGATCGACGACCAGATCTCGATGAAACGCTGGAAGATCAGGTCGGTCCAGCCGCCGAAATAGCCCTGCACCGCGCCGGCCGACACGCCGATGATCGCCGAGGCCAGCGTCAGGAAGACGCCGAACAGCACCGAGATGCGGAACCCGTAGATGACGCGGGCGAGGACGTCGCGCGCCTGATCGTCGGTGCCGAGCCAGTTCCAGTTGCCGACCGTGCAGTTGGGGTCGTTCACGCCCTCGAAGTAGCGCGAGCAGCGCGTCTCCTCGTCGTAGAGCCAGGACGGCTTGGCCGGCGCGGCCTCCGGGATGTCGTTGTTGACCGTGCGGTAGGAGTAGCGGATCGGCGGCCAGACCACCCAGCCATTGGCCTCGATCTCATCCTGGATCACCGGGTCGCGATAATCGGTGACGGCGAGGAAGCCGCCGAACTTCTCTTCCGGATAGTCGACGACGACCGGGAACAGGATCTCGCCCTGATAGGAGGCGATCAGCGGCTTGTCGTTGGCGATCAGCTCGGCGAACAGCGACAGCACGAACAGGACGAGGAAGATCCACAACGACCAGTAGCCGCGGCGGTTGGCCTTGAAATTCTGCCAGCGGCGCTGGTTGAGCGGCGACATCCACGGCCGCCGGGCGCGATGGCGCACCTTCTCGACCTCGCCCTTCAGCACCACCTCCGACATCAGACGTCCCTCCGGTCGAAGTCGATGCGCGGGTCGATCAGCGTGTAGGTCAGGTCCGAGATCAGGCTGACGACAAGGCCGATCAGCGAGAAGATGAACAGATTGGCGAAGACGACCGGATAGTCGCGATCGAGCACCGAGCGGTAGCCGAGCAGGCCCAGCCCGTCGAGCGAGAAGATGTTCTCGATCAGCAGCGAGCCGGTGAAGAAGGCCGAGATGAACGCGCCGGGAAAGCCGGCGATGATGATGAGCATGGCGTTGCGGAAGACGTGGCCGTAGAGCACCTGCCGCTCGGTCAGCCCCTTGGCGCGCGCCGTGACCACATATTGCTTGCGGATCTCGTCGAGGAACGAGTTCTTGGTCAGCAGCGTCGTCGTCGCGAAGGCCGACAGCACCATCGCCGTCAGCGGCAGCGTCAGGTGCCAGAAATAGTCGAGGATGCGCTCGGGCCACGACAGTTGGTGCCAGTTCTCCGAGACGAGGCCGCGCAGCGGGAACCAGTCGAGGAACGAGCCGCCGGCGAACAGCACCATCAGGAGGATGGCGAACAGGAAGCCGGGAATGGCGTAGCCGACGATGACGATGCCGGACGTCCACACGTCGAAGACCGAGCCGTCCTTGACCGCCTTCCGGATGCCGAGCGGGATCGAGATGGCGTAGGAGATCAGCGTGATCCACAGGCCGAGCGAGATCGACACCGGCATCTTCTCGAGGATCAGGTCCACCACCTTGATGTCGCGGAAGAAGCTCTCGCCGAAGTCGAAGCGCATATAGTCCCAGACCATGGTGAAGAAGCGCTCGAGCGGCGGCTTGTCGAAGCCGAACTGCGCCTCGAGCTTGGCGATGAAGGCCGGGTCCAGCCCCTGCGCGCCGCGATACTTGAACTCGCCGCCCTGGTCGAAGCCGCCGCCCATGTCGCCGCCGCCGCCGGAGATGCGGTCCATGGAGCCGCCCTCGCCGGCCATGCGCGCCAGCACCTGCTCGACCGGGCCGCCCGGCGCGAACTGGATGACGGTGAAGGAGATCGCCATGATACCCAACAGGGTCGGGATCATCAAAAGGAGACGGCGAAGGATATAGGCGCCCATCAGGCTGCCTCGTTCTCTATCGAGGTCGAAACGATGATGTCAGCCCCTGCCAATCGCTCTTGCCCTGTCCTCGTCGTACCACCACAGGGATTCCACCGGGAAGCCGTAATCCGGCTTCGGCTCCCTGAAACCGAACATGTCCCAGTAGGCGGCCTTGTGATTCGCCGCATGATAACTTGGAATCCAGTCGCCCCGCGCGCGCAAGACCCTGTCGAGCGCCTTGAGCGCCACGGTCAGCTCGTCGACACTGTCGGCCCGCCCCGCGGCCTCGACCAGCGCGTCGACCGCCTCGTCCTTCGTGCCGGGATAGTTGCGCGAGGAAGGCAGGTCGGCCGAGCGCGAATGGAAGAGGTTGGTCAGCGAATCGCGGCCGGGCAGCGCGTCGAAGGACAGCGCCATCAGCACCACGTCGAAGTCGAAATCGCGCTGGCGCGCCTGGTATTGCGTGGCGTCGACCATGCGGATCGAGGCGTCGACGCCGATGGCCTGCAAATTCTCGACAAAGGGCGTGGTGACGCGCACCAACCCTTCCTCCTGCGTCAGGAACTCGACGGTGAGCCGCTCGCCCTTCTCGTTGACGAGCTGGCGCCCGCGCGGCGTCCAGCCGGCCTCGCCGAGCAGGCGACGCGCTTCCTGAAGCGCGGCGCGGTTGCGTCCTGCCCCGTCGCTGACCGGGAAGGCGAAGACCTCGCCGAACACCTCGTCGGGCACGCGCCCGCGCAGCGGCTCCAGCAGCGCCAGCTCTTCCGGCGAGGGCGCACCTTCCGCCTTGAAGGCCGACTTCTCGAACACCGAGTTCGAGCGGTCGTAGGCGCCGTAGAACAAATTGCGGTTGGTCCATTCGAAATCGAAACCGAGGCCGATCGCGCGGCGCACGCGCGCGTCCTGGAAGCGCGGGCGGCGCAGGTTCACCGCCCATGCCTGCATCGACGGGCGCGCCTCGCCGGGAAACTCGCGCTTGACCACCCTGCCCTCGCGCAGCGCCGGGAAGTCGTATTCGGTGGCCCAGACGCGCGAGGTGAATTCCTGCCGGAAGTGGATGTCGCCCTTCTTGAACGCCTCGAACGCCGCCTGCCGGTCGCGGAAGAACTCTATGCGCAGCTTGCCGAAATGGTTGAGCCCGCGATTGACCGGCAGGTCCGCCGCCCAGTAGTCGTCCACCCGCTCATATTCGATCGACTGGCCGGCGACGACGCGGCCGACGCGATACGGGCCGGAGCCGAGCGGGGCCTTCAACTGCGAGGCGTCGAAGGGATTCTCGGAAAAATAGGCCTGCGACAGGATCGGATAGCCGGCGACGGAAAAGATGGTGCGCGGCGACTGCCGGCCGGAGAAAGAAAGCCGCAGCGTGCGCTCGTCCTCGGCCACCGCCTCGACCATCTCCGACAGCGGCAGCATCAGCGACGGGTGGCCGTCTTCCTTGAGCAGGGTGAAAGTGAAGGCCGCGTCATGCGCGGTCAGCGCCGAGCCGTCGTGGAACCGCGCTTCGGGTCGCAGACGAAAGGTGAAGCCGTTGCGGTCGGCCGAGATGGTGACGCTCTCGGCCACCAGCCCGTAGGACGAGCCCGGCTCGTCGAGCGCGCCGGCGAACAGCGAATCGAAGCACATCTCCATGCGCGGCGGCGCGTCGCCCCGGCCGACGAAGGTGTTCAGCGTGTTGAAAGTCAGCACCGACTGGTTGAACAGCCAGTTCGGCACCGAGAAGTTGAACGCGCCGCCTTGCGGCGCGTCGACGCTGGCATAGTCGAAATGGGTGAAATCCGGGCCGTATTTCAGCTCGCCGAAGGGCGAGATGCCGTGAAGCGGCCTCTCCGTGGCGAGCCGCGCCAGCGCGTGCCCGGGCAGGAACTGCACGGCGAAGGACGCGCCGGCGAGCGCGACGAAGCCGCGCCGCGAAAGCCGCATTCCCCGCCCCTCGATGCCCCGCCTCATTCCTCCTCCTCGATGCTGCGCTCGATCTGCGTTTCGCGCTCGGGCTGTATCCACCACGACATGGTGTCGACGCCGGCATAGCCCGGCTGCTTCTCGGGAATGCCGAACTTGTTCCAGTAGGCGTAGCGCAGCGTCGGCTGGAAATATTGCGGCACCGCGTAGTAGTTCCACAACAGCACCCGGTCGAGCGCGCGCACGGTGGCGACGAGGTCGTCGCGGTCCTTGGCGAAGATGATCTTGTCGATCAGCGCGTCGACCGTCTCGTCCTTGATGCCGGGAATGTTGCGCGAGCCGGGCGTGTCCGCGGCCTGCGCGCTCCAGTAGTCACGCTGCTCGTTGCCGGGCGATTCCGTCTGCGGGAAGCGCGCCGTGACCGCGTCGAAGTCGAACGACTGGTAACGCTGGATGTACTGCGTCGTGTCGATGATGCGCAGGGTCGCGTCGATGCCGAGCCGCTTGAGATTGGCGATGTAGCCGCCGGTGATGATCTCCGAGGTCGGCGAGGCGCCGAGGAACTCGATGCGGAATTGCTCGCCCGTCTCCTTGTTGACCATGCGGCCTTCGCGGATGATCCAGCCCGCCTCGCCGAACAGGCGCACCGCCTCGCGCAGATGGGTGCGCGCGGCCTGCGGCGTGTCGAAGACGGGCAGCTTGAATTCCTCGGTGAACAGCTCGGGCGGCAGGCTGTCGCGGTACTCCTCGAGGATTTCCAGCTCCCGGCCCTGCGGAGTGCCGCTCGACGCCAGCTCCGAACGCTCGAAATAGCTCGAGAACCGCTCGTTGAGATTGAAGAACTGGAGGCGGTTCTGCTCCTCGAAATTGTAGGCGAGCGTCAGCGCGTGGCGGACGCGGCGGTCCTGGAAACGCGCCTTGCGCAGGTTGAAGGCGAAGGCCTGCATGTGCTGGACGCCGGTGGAGACGAATTCGCGTCTCACCACATCGCCCCGCTCGAAGGCGGGGAAATTGTACTCGGAAGCCCAGCGCCGCGTGCTCAGCTCCTGCCGCACATCCTCGACGCCGCCCTTGGTGAAGGCTTGCCATTCGGCGTTGTCGTCCTGGAAATAGGTGTAGCGCAGGCTGTCGAAATTGTTGCGCCCGACATTGACTGGAAGGTCGGCGGCCCAATAGTCCTCGACCCGCTCCCAGACGATGGTCTCGCCGGGCCGGAAGGAGGCGATCCGGTAGGGGCCGCTGCCCAGCGGCGGCTCCAGCGTCGGGTTCTCGATATTGCGCTGCCGGCCGCGCGCGTCCGTGCCTTCCCACCAGTGCTTCGGCAGCACGGCGAGGTCGCCCATGATGTGCGGCAGCTCGCGGTTGCCGGTCTGGTCGAAGCGGAACTCGACCTCGCGCTCCGACAGGGCCTTCACCTCGGTGACGTTGGCGTAGTAGCGGTTGTAGAGCTGGCTGATCTCGGTCAGCTTCTCGAACGACCACACCACGTCCTCGGCGGTGATCGGCGTGCCGTCGTGCCAGCGGGCGTCGGGATCGATCCGGTAGGTGGCCGAGGAATAGTCGTCCGGGTATTTGAACGCTTCGGCGATCAGGGCATGGCTGGTGCCGGCCTCGTCGATCGACTGCTGCATCAGCGTGTCCCACAGCAGGCCGCCGAACTCGCTCAGGCCGACCGCAGGCGTGCCGCGGATGATGAAGGGGTTGAAGCCGTCGAAGGTGCCGAAGGTGGCGGAGTTGAGCGTGCCGCCCTTAGGCGCGTCGGGGTTCACGTGCGGATAGCGGGTGAAGTCCTCGGCGGGCTCGGTGCGGATCAGCGACGAGGTCGTGTGCCATTCGTCGGCCGCCGTCGCCGCCGGGACGCTGAAGGCGGCGAGCGCCGCCAGGGCCAGTCCGCGCAAACCGAAAACCGTCATCGTCATCCTCTTAACCCGATTCATCGCCTAGACTAGCCTGCGAGCCGCGAATGAAAACCGTCCGCGGCGCAATTGTTTTCCGCCCCGGCGGCCGGCAATAAAAAAGCCGGGCAAAACCCGGCTTTTTCGTGATCGCTCGCCGATCAATTATTCCTGAGCGGGCGCTTCCTCGGCCGGCCGCTCGCCGCTCTCGGTGCCGGCGTCGGGCTCGGGACCGGCGGACGTGCCGTCATCCTCGGGCGTGGGCTGGGGCGCGGTGCCCTCGGCCGGGCTTTCCGGCTCCTCGGCAGGCGCGGCTTCGGCCGGCGCTTCCTCGGCCGGGGCGGCGTCGGCAGGCTCTTCCCCGGCGGGGGCGGCCTCGGCGGGCGCTTCGTCGGCCGGAGCGGCGTCGGTCGGGGCTTCCTCGGCGGCGGCCTCCGGCAGCGGCGCGGGATCGCCCGACAGCGAACGCAGATAGGCGATCAGGTTGGCTTCTTCCTGGATGTTGCGGATGCCGGCGAAGGCCATTGCCGTGCCCGAGACGTAGGAGCGCGGCGACTGGAGGAAGCCGCTCAGATGCTCGTAGTCCCAGACGACCGAACCGCCCTGCGAGAACTCGCGCATCGCGGCCGAGTAGTTGAAGCCCTCATGCGAGGCGATGGGGCGGTTGACGACGTCGTAGAGGTTCGGGCCGACCTTGTTGGCCCCTCCTTCCTCGGCGGTGTGGCAGGCGACGCACTTGCGGAAGGCGGTCTGGCCGGCCGCGACGTCCGCGGTCGCGATCAGGTCGAGAACCGAGGGACCGGCTTCTTCCTCGCCGCCGCCGGCGTCGGTTTCGGCCTCGGCAACCTCGATGTGGTAGCCGGGGGTTTCAGGCGCGTGGGTGGCGAAGATGGCGTCGGACACGATGCTGACCGAAAAGACCACGAATACCACAGCAAGAAACGCGCCGATCAGCTTGTTGAGCTCGAACGAATCCATCATCTGCCACTACTCCCTTGTCCATCCGCCGTGCGCGGCCCGCTTGGGGGGTGCGGGCCGTTCGTCCCCCGGGCGGTAGATGCCGGTGAAAAACGCGCGGAAACTAGGTCTTTTGCTCGATCCTTGCAACACCTATAAGAGCCGTTTCGACACATACCGCACCGCCCGGGAAATTCGACCCACCCCGCAACCCCTGAAACCCTCTTTCGCCCCGCAGAGCCCCATGTCCGCGCCCATGTCCGTCCTCGTTCTCATCCCCGCGCGCATGGCCGCGACCCGCCTGCCGGGCAAGCCGCTGGCCGACATCGAAGGCCGGCCGATGATCGTCCACGTCGCCGACCGCGCGCGCGAAAGCGAGGTCGGGCGCGTGGTGATCGCGACCGATTCGGCCGAAATACGCGACGCCGCGGCGGCCTTCGGCCACGAGGCGACGATGACGGGCACGCACCACCAGTCGGGCTCGGACCGGATTTTCGAGGCGCTGGAGACGCTCGACCCCGACGGCAGGGTCGAGGCGGTCGTCAACCTCCAGGGCGACCTGCCGACCATCGAGCCTGCGCTGATCGGCCGCGCGGCCGTGCTCCTGGACGATCCGGGCGTCGACATCGGCACGCTCGGGGCGAAAATCGTCCGCGCGGAAGAGAAGACCAACCCGAACGTCGTCAAGATCGTCGGCTCGCCGCTCGGGCCGGACCGGCTGCGCGCGCTCTACTTCACCCGCGCCACCGCGCCGTGGGGCGAGGGCCCGCTCTACCACCATATCGGCATCTATGCCTGGCGGCGCGCGGCGCTGGAGCGATTCGTGGCGCTGCCGCAATCAGCGCTGGAGAGGCGCGAGAAGCTGGAGCAGCTTCGCGCACTGGAGGCGGGCATGCGCATCGACGCCGGGATCGTCGACACCGTGCCGCTCGGGGTCGACACCCCGGACGACCTTGAGCGCGCCCGCGCGCTGATCTCGGGGCAGACAAAAGGATAGGCGAAAAGACAGATGGGCGCGAAGACCAACAGGATTTCCTTTCAGGGCGAGCCGGGCGCGAATTCGGACACCGCCTGCCGCGACATGTTCCCCGCCATGGAGCCGCTGCCCTGCCCGACCTTCGAGGACGCGTTCAACGCGGTCGAGAGCGGCAAGGCGGACCTCGCCATGATCCCGATCGAGAACACGCTTGCGGGTCGCGTCGCCGACATCCACTACCTGCTGCCGGAATCGAAGCTGCACGTCGTCGCCGAATATTTCCTGCCGATCCACTTCCAGCTCATGGTGCTGCCGGGGGTGAAGCTGGAGGAGATCAAATCGGTCCACAGCCACATCCATGCGCTCGGCCAGTGCCGCAAGGTGATCCGCCGCCATCGCTGGAAGCCGGTGGTGGCCGGCGACACGGCGGGCGCGGCCCGCATCGTCGCGGAAGAGGGCGATCGCTCCAAGGCGGCGCTCGCGCCGCGCCTCGCCTCCTCGCTCTACGGCCTCGACATCCTTGCCGAGGACGTCGAGGATGCGGAGAACAACGTCACCCGCTTCGTGGTCCTGTCCAAGGACAAGAGCTGGGCACCGCGCCAGAGCGCCGACGAGCTGATGATGACGACCTTCGTGTTCCGGGTCCACAACATCCCGGCGGCGCTCTACAAGGCGATGGGCGGCTTCGCCACCAACGGCGTCAACATGACGAAGCTGGAGAGCTACCAGCTCGGCGGCACCTTCTTCGCCACCCAGTTCTATGCCGACATCGAGGGCCACCCGGAGGACAAGAACGTGGCGCAGGCGCTGAAGGAGCTGGCCTTCTTCTCGCGCGAGGTGCGCGTCCTCGGCGTCTACCCGGCCCATCCCTTCCGCAAGACCCAGCAGCCGGAAGACTGAGCCGATGAGCCTCTACGACACCGCCGGCTTCGACGCCGCCGCCGCGGCCCTGCCCGGCGGCACGCTCACCGACCAGTGGGACTCGCGCGTGGCCAAGGTCGGCGGCAAGGTCTTCGCGCTGCTCGGCGCATTGGGAAAGGGTGAGGCGCGCATCGTCTTCAAATGCGGCGAGGACAGCTTCGAGATCCTGACCGCGATCGACGGCGTCGACCAGGCGCCCTACTTCGCCAAACGGCAATGGGTGTCGGTGTCCGAGGCCGCCGACCTCACGGACGACGAGCTGCGCGCCTATATCGCGCGCTCGCACGGCCTCGTCGCGCGGGGCCTGACCAGGAAGGTCCGGCAGGAGCTCGGCATCGACTGACCTCCTTGCCTCACGCAATTCCAGGAAAAGTGCTTCACACTTTTCCTGGAATTGCTCTAGCCGCCGAAGGCGATCAGCCCGGCGAAGCAGGCGAGCACCACGGCCGAGACGCGCGGGATCGCGCGCGAGGCGGCAGGCGAGGCCGCCGCGCCGGCAAGGCTGCCCGCCACGATCCACGACGACGCGGCGAGAACGACGAACAGCGCGAAGGCCGCGAGATAGGCCGGCGCATGCGGGCCGGACAGCGGAATGACGCCGAAGGCGAAGACGATGGCCTTGGGGTTGAGCAGCGTCGTGACGAAGACGCGCTCGAAGCGGATGCCGCGCGGCGCGGCGGCAGTGAACGGCGCGCGCCGCGTCCACAAATCCCAGGCGGCGAGCAGGAGATAGAGTCCGACCAGAACGCGCAGGCCGGTCGCGATCCAGCCGTGATGCGCCAGCACGTCGGCGAGCAGGAGATGCAGGACCGTGATCGCCGTCAGATAGCCGGCGAGCTCGGCGACGATCAGCGGCAGCGACCGGCGCACGCCGACCAGCGCCGCCGATGTCGCCAGCAGCGTGTTGGTCGGACCGGGTGTCGCCAGAATGGCAAGGACGGTCAGGGAAAAGAGAAGCGGATCGTGCATGGATGCCTTCATGCCCCACTCAGGGGATCCGGGCCTTGATCTGCGTCATCCCGCCTCGACCCACGCCCGGATCAGGTGGCTGGCGATCGCGCCGCCCGGCGGGATCGTCAGGCCGCCTTCGTGCGCGCCGGCGAGCATCGCGCGCACCTCGTCGCGGGGGAACCAGCGGCAATCCTCAAGCTCCCGTCCGTCGAAGGCGATGTCCTCGTTCAGAGCCTCGCCGAAGCAGCCGATCATCAGCGAATAGGGGAACGGCCATGGCTGGCTGGCATGATAGACGACGCGGCCGAGGCGGATCGACGATTCCTCCAGCACCTCGCGCCGCACCGCCGCCTCGATGGTCTCGCCCGGCTCGATGAAGCCGGCAAGCGCGGAATAGGTGCCGGGGGCGAAATGGGCCCCGCGCCCGAGCAGGCACTTTTCCCCGCTCAGCGCGAGCATGATCGCCACCGGGTCGGAGCGCGGGAAATGCTCGGCGCCGCAGGCCGCGCACACGCGCTTGTAGCCGCCGATGCGGGCCTGCGTGGCGCCGCCGCAGCGGCCGCAGAAGCGGTGGTTGCGGTGCCATGAAAGCAGCGCCGCGCCCTGCGCCAGCTCGCCCAGCGTCTCCTCGCCGACCAGCCCCTGCACGTAGATCGAGCGATGGTCGATGGCCTTGATGCCGTCGGGCAGCGCCTCCGGCTCCAGCGCCCCGGGCGCGACCACGACCGGGCCGGCCGCCGACAGGCCGAGGAGCACGGCATCCGCGAGCTTCGCGCCCATCGACCGCGCCTCAGCAAGGCCGAAATAGGCGTCGAACCCGCCGTTCAGCTTGAGGTAGAGCCGCCCGCCGCGCGACTGCATGATCCTGACGCGCGGATCGGCCAGCGCTGCCTCCAGCGCGTCGTCGGTGCGGTTCTCGGCCTGGCGGTCGATGCGGTTGCCGGCGAAGCCGACGAAGCTGCTCGCCTCGCGCTCGGGGGCGGCGAAAAAGGGAAAGGTCATGGTTCCTGGCCGGGGCTTATGGCGAGAGCGCCGATCTTATCGTGGCGACGAACTTGTGCAAATCCTCGCGTCGGTAGGCCTCGCGCGGGCCCGCGCCCCAGACCGGGCCGGGCCAGTTGTGGTCGCCCTCGTTGCGGGCGACGACATGGAGGTGAAGCTGCGGCACCATGTTGCCGAGCGCGCCGATATTGATCTTGCCGCAATGGGTCGCACGCTTCAGCGCCTGCGCCACCATCGAGGTCTCGAAGCTCAGCATCGCCTGGTCGAGCGGCGTCAGATCGTGGATCTCCACCGCGCCGGGCCGCTGCGGGACGAGAATCAGCCACGGCCAGCGGCTGTCGTTCATCAGCCGCAACTCGCACAGCCCGAGCCACATCAGCGGCTCGCTGTCGCGCTCGATGCGCGGATCGAGCACAAATCCTCCCGTCGAAGCGTGCATTCTCGCTCCCTCTCTCTCAAGGGAAAGCTAAATGCGCATGCGGCCGGCTGCAAGCGAATCGTGCACCGAAGCGCGGCGCTCTTGCAATCGGCCGCCGAATTGCCGATATGGAGCGCGGGAGGTTGGTGGTGGACGAGCCACTCGCCAACCGGGTCAGATCCGGAAGGAAGCAGCCCTAACGAGCCACGGCACGGGTCATCGTGCCAGCCTCCCACCTTTTCCTTCCGCCGAAGCGCGAGTAACCCGCGTCCGCGCGGTTGACGCGGCCGGCCCCGGGCGGCGAAACTCGTTTCATCGGCGTGGCGCCGCAGGGAGTTCGGGTCCCCACCCATGGCAGACGACCAGAAAGACGCGACGAAAGCCGGCGCCTACCGCGTGCTGGCCCGCAAGTACCGTCCGCGCGACTTTTCCGGGCTGATCGGCCAGGAGCCGATGGTGCGCACGCTGACCAACGCCTTCGCGACGGGCCGCATCGCCCAGGCGTGGATGCTGACCGGCGTGCGCGGGGTGGGCAAGACGACGACGGCGCGCATCCTCGCCCGCGCCTTGAACTACAAGACCGACACGGTGGACGCGCCCTCGGTCGACCTCGCCGCGCCCGGGCTGCATTGCGAGGCGATCATGGAGGGACGCCATGTCGACGTGGTCGAGATGGACGCGGCCTCGCACACCGGCATCGACGACATCCGCGACATCATCGAGCAGGTGCGCTACGCGCCGGTCTCGGCCCGCTACAAGGTCTACATCATCGACGAGGTCCACATGCTGTCCAACCAGGCCTTCAACGGCCTGCTGAAGACGCTGGAGGAACCGCCGCCGCATGTGAAATTCATCTTCGCCACCACCGAAATCCGCAAGGTGCCGATCACCATCCTGTCGCGCTGCCAGCGCTTCGACCTGCGCCGCATCGACGCCGCGCTGATCAAGGCGCATCTGGCGCATATCGGGGAACTGGAGGGCGTCGAGGCCGAGGACGAGGCGCTGGCGATGATCGCGCGCGCGGCCGAGGGCTCGATGCGCGACGCCCAGTCGATCTTCGACCAGGCCATCGCCCATTCGGCGGCGAAGGTGACGGCCGATACGGTGCGCGACATGCTCGGCCTCGTCGACCGCGCCCGCACCATCGACCTGTTCGAGACGCTGATGAAGGGCGACGTCGCCGCCGCCTTGACCGACTTCCGCGCCCAGTACGATTCCGGCGCCGACCCCGCGACGGTGCTGACCGAGCTCGCCGAGTTCAACCATCTCGTCACGCGGTTGCGCTTCCTGCCGTCCGCGGCCGACGACGCCGCGCTGTCGCAGGACGAGCGCGCGCGCGGCACGGAGTTCGCGAAGACGCTCTCCGTGCGCGTCCTGTCGCGGACATGGCAGATGCTGCTCAAGGGCATTTCCGAGGTGCAGAACGCCAGCCGGCCGGTCAGCGCCGCCGAGATGGTGCTGATCCGCATCGCCCACGCCGCCAGCCTTCCGACGCTCGACGAGGCGCTGAAGGCGCTGGAGAACGGCACGGCAAGCCGGCCCGCCGACGGCGCGCGGCCCAGCGGCGGAGTTGGCGGCGGGAACGGCGGCGGGCCCTCGGACGGGGGGCGCGCGCAGGCCGTGGCCCAGAATACCATGCCGGCGCAGTCTTCGGGCGGCGGCCAGACGATGCGGCTCATCGCCTCGCAGCCGGACGCGCAGGCCCTCGCGCCTGCACCCGCAGCGCCGGAGCCCGCCCAGCCGGAGCCCGCGGCCGGGGTCAGGCTGCGCTCGCTCGCCGACATCGCCGCGCTCGCCGACTCCAACCGCGACATCGCCTTCAAGGTGCTGTTCAAGCGCTATGTGCGCCCGGTGCGGCTGGATGACGGCCACATCGAGGTCAGCCTCGGCCACGACGCGCCGAAGACGCTGCTCAACGATCTTTCGACCCGGCTCCAGAAATGGACCGGACGGCGCTGGGTCGTGTCGCTGTCGCGCGAGGAAGGCGGGGCGACGCTCAGTGAGATGGAGGATGCGCGGCGCGAGAGCGCGCTGGTCGACGCCCGCGCCGACCCGGCGGTCGCCGCCATCCTGTCGCGCTTTCCCGGCGCGAAGATTATCGACGTGCGCATCCCCGACGCGCCCGACGAGGTAGAAGCCGATACCGGACTCGACGAAGCCGCGCCCGACGCCGGCCCCGCCGAGGACGACGACGACGAACTCTAGGCACCCACTGGGAGAACCCCCGATGAAAGACCTTCTCGGCATGATGAGCAAGGCCAAGGAAATGCAGGCGAAGTTCCAGGCGTTGCAGGAGGAGATCGCCGCCATGGAGGCGACCGGCCAGTCCGGCGGCGGCCTCGTCAGCGTCACCATTTCCGGCAAGTTCGAGATGCGGTCGCTGAAGATCGACCCGTCGCTGTTCAAGGAGGACGATGTCGAGGTGCTGGAGGACCTGATCCTCGCCGCCCACAACGACGCCAAGACCAAGGTCGAGGCGGCGATGCAGGAGAAGACGCGCGAATTGACCGCCGGCCTGCCGATCCCGTCCGGCTTCAAGCTGCCGTTCTGACGCCGGCCGGCACCGAGCCGAGAGGAACGCCTCGATGACGATCTCGCTTCTGGTCCTCAACGGACCGAACCTCAACCTCCTCGGCACCCGCCAGCCTGAGGTCTACGGCGCGACCACGCTCGCCGACGTCGAGACCCTGTGCCGCGAGGCGGGGGACCGCCTCGGCATCGGCATCGACTTCCGCCAGTCGAACCACGAAGGCGTCCTGATCGACTGGATCCACGAGGCCAAGGGCAGGCATGCCGGCATCGTTCTCAACGCCGGGGCCTATACCCACACCTCGATCGCCATCATGGATGCCATCGCCAGCGTCGAGCTGCCGGTGGCCGAGGTCCATCTGTCGAACATCCACCGGCGCGAGGAGTTCCGGCACCTGTCCTACGTGTCCAAGGTGGCGCTGGGCATGATCGCCGGCTTCGGCCCGCACGGCTACGTGCTCGGCATCGAGGCGCTCGCCAGCCATCTGAACGCGGCGGGCTGAGCGGCAACGGCCTTTCGGCGGCCCCTTCCGGCGCGCGGCTTCCTGTGGGACTACGCACCGTCTGAAAATCCATGACCCGGCGGCGTCCTGCCGCGGCGGCTCGCCGTCGCGGACGGTATTCCTGCCCCATCGTAATCGGCGCGCGAAAAATCGCCGCTTGATTTCGGAATTTATCCCGGTACGTTTGTCGGACAAGCGGGCAAAGTCCCGGTGGACAGAATCGGGGAGGAGGATGTCCGACAACGCGCTCAACCGTTTCGAGCCGATCAAGGCTCCGTCGGCCTACGAGATGGTGGCCGAGGCCATCGAGCGCGAGATCACTTCCGGCCGGCTGAAGCCCGGCGACGAGATCGGCACCGAGGCCGAGCTGGTGCGCCAGTTCGGCGTCAACCGCTCCACCGTGCGCGAGGGCATCCGCGTCCTCGAGCAGAGCGGGCTGGTGCGGCGCGAGGCCGCGCGCAAGCTGTTCGTCTGCACCCCGCATTACCGCAACCTGTCGAGCCGGATGAGCCGGGCGCTGATCATCAGCGAGGTCACCTTCCGCGAGCTGTTCGAGACGGCGATGGTGCTGGAGCTCGGCGCCATCGAGAGCGCCGTCGCCAACGCCACCGACGACGACCTCGACGCGCTGGAGCACAACCAGAGCCTTGCCGAGGCGGCGGTGGCCGACCCGGTGCGGCTGGCCGAGATCGACACGAGGTTCCACGCTCTGATCGCGCGCGCCTCGCACAACCGGGTGCTGGAACTGGCGCGCGAGCCGGCGGCGCTGCTGTTCTTCCCGACCTCGGAGATGATCTGCCGCAAGGTGCCGGAGGGCGCGCGGCGCATGGTCGACGCCCATCGCGCGCTGATCGATTCCATCCACCGGCGCGACCTCGGGCGGGCGCAGCTTTGGATGGGGCGGCACGTGACCGACTGGAAGAAAGGATTCGAGCGCACCGGCCGGCATATCGACGACCCGGTCGAGCGCAGCCTCGATCAGGAGATGATCGCGCGGTTGTTCAGGTAAGCGCGATCGGAAGACGATCGCGCGGTTGTTCAGGCAAGCGCGATCGGAAAGACGATCGCGCGGTTGTTCAGATGAACGCCGGCCGGCCGAAGGAGGAAAGGCCGGCGTGGCGGAGGGGAGGAGAATGAGGAACTTGCCGGGTACGATCCCAAGCGCGGAGGCGCGGCCATGCCGGACGCGATGAAGCCGGCGCGTCTCGATGTCGAGGGGCTGTCGCTGTCCTTCGGCGGCCTCAAGGCCATCAACGGCGTGACCTTTTCCGTCGAGCCGGGCTCGATCACGGCGCTGATCGGGCCGAACGGGGCCGGCAAGACCTCGATGTTCAACTGCATCTCCGGCTTCTACAAGCCGCAGGAGGGCCGCGTCCTGTTCGACGGCGAGGACGTCACCCGCGTCCATCCGCCCGAACGCGCGAAGATGGGCTTCGCCCGCACCTTCCAGAACATCGCCCTATTCCGCGGCATAACCGTGCTCGACAACATCAAGCTCGGCCGCCACGCCCACATGAAGACCAACCCGCTCCAGGCCCTCGCCTGGTTCGGGCCGGCGGCGCGCGAGGAGGTCGAGCTGCGCGCCGAGGTCGAGCGCGACATCATCGACTTCCTCGAGATCAACCACATCCGCCACATGCCGGTCGGCGCGCTGTCCTACGGCCTGCAGAAGCGGGTGGAGCTCGCCCGCGCGCTCGCCATGCGCCCGCGCATCCTCCTCCTCGACGAGCCGGTCGCCGGCATGAACCGCGAGGAGACCGAGGACATGGCCCGCTTCATCCTCGACGTGAAGGAGGAATGGGGCACGACGATCCTGATGGTCGAGCACGACATGGGCATGGTGATGGACATCTCCGACCACGTGGTGGTGCTGAATTTCGGCCAAGTGATCGCCCGCGGCCTGCCGCACGAGGTGCAGGCCGACCCGCAGGTCGTGGCCGCCTATCTCGGCAGCGGCGACCCGGCCGCGCTGATGAAGCGGCTGGCGGCCGAGGCGCACGCGCCCGGCCGGATGGAAGGAGCAGGCGCATGAGCGACCTTCTCTTCTTCATCGAGGTGACGCTCGCCGGGCTCGGCTCCGGCGCGCTCCTGTCGCTGACGGCGCTCGCCTTCGTGCTGATCTACAAGGCGACGCGCGTCATCAACCTCGCCGTCGGCGAGATCCTGATGATGGGCGGCTATTTCTTCTTCGCCTTCGCCGCCAGCATGAGCCTATCGCCATGGATCGCCATCCCGGCGGCAATCGCCGGCGGCGCGGCCATCGGCGCGCTGGTCGAGCGCGGCATCATCCGCCGCATGCTCGGCGAAAGCCCGATCTCGGTGTTCATGGTCACGGTCGGCCTCGGCTCGGTGCTCGTCGGCATCGTCGAGCTCGTCTGGGGCACGGACCCGCGCACCCTGCCCGACTTCATGGGCACCGCGCCGATCTTCATCGGCGAGGCCTATGTCTCGCGCAAGATCGCCATCAGCTTCGTCGTCGCGGCGCTGGTCATCGCCGTGTTCCTGCTGCTGTTCCGCTTCTGGCGCGGCGGCGTGGCGCTCCGCGCCACGGCGACCGACCAGGCGGCGGCCTATTCCTGCGGCATCAACGTGCCCGGCGTGTTCTCGCTCGCCTGGACCATCGGCTGCGGCACGGCCGCGGGCGCGGGCGTGCTGCTCGGCTCCATCGGCGGCATCGCGCCGACCATGGGCGCGTTCGGCCTGTCGGCGCTGGTCGTCGTCATCGTCGGCGGGCTGGATTCCGTCGCCGGGGCGCTGGTCGCCGGCCTCGCCATCGGCCTCGTCGAGGCATGGGCCGGCACCTATCTCGGCGGCGAGTACAAGCTCGTCTCCACCTTCGGCATCCTGATCCTCATGCTGATGATCCGGCCCTACGGCCTGTTCGGCACCAAAGAAATCGAGCGGCTCTGACATGCGCATCGCAACCGCCAACGAAACCTATCTCGCCGACGCGGCGCTCATCCAGACGCGCACGCAGTGGGCGTGGATGGGCGTGCTCACCGTCGCGCTCGTCGCCGCGCCCTTCGTGCTCAACAGCTACTGGCTCTACCTCGCCTGCCTCGTCGCCATCAACGTCGCCAGCGCGACGGGGCTGAACATCCTGACCGGCTATACCGGCCTGGTCAGCCTCGGCCAGGGCGCGTTCATGGCGGTCGGCGCCTACACCGTCGCCTGGTTCGACCGCAACCTCGGCACCTCGTTCCTCGTCAACCTGTTCGCCGGCGGGCTGATGGCGGCGGCGGTCGGCGTGTTCGTCGGCCTGCCCAGCCTGCGCGTCAAGGGGCTCTACCTCGCCATCGCCACCATCGGCGCCTCGCTGATCCTGCATTTCGTGTTCCTCAACTGGTCGTCGGTGACGGGCGGCTCGCGCGGCATGAACGTTTCGCCCGCCGTCTTCCTCGGGACGCCGCTGACCACCTATTTCCAGCTCTACTGGGTGCTGGTGCCGGTGGCGGCGCTGATGGTGCTCGGCGCAGCGAACCTCTTCCGCACGCGCATCGGCCGCGCCTTCATCGCCATCCGCGACCGCGACATCTCGGCCGAGGTGCTGGGCATCCCGCTCCTGCGCTACAAGCTGCTCTCCTTCGCCATCTCGTCCTTCTATGCGGGCGTGGCCGGCGGCCTGTGGGCCTATTTCTTCCGCTCGGTCGGGCCGGAGAGCTTCACCCTCGTCGAATCGATCTTCTATCTCGCCGCCGTCATCGTCGGCGGCATGGGCTCGATCCTCGGCGGAATCATCGGCGCGGCGTTCATGACGCTGGTGCCGGAGATTCTGCGCTTCGGCGTCGAGGCCATCTCGCCCTACGTCAACAATGCCGGCACGCTTCTGTCGCCGGTGCGCACCGTCGTCTTCGGTGCGCTCATCATCCTGTTCCTGGTGTTCGAGCCCCAGGGTCTTGCCGAGATCGTCCAGAGGGTCCGGCGCTTCTTTCATCTCTGGCCATTCAGGAAATAACCAGACCACACGTAACCCGGCTCATGGAGGAGTTGACATGTTGGGCATGACGAAGAGAACTTTCATGGCGCTCGCGGCGTCTTCGGCGCTGATTGCCGCCGCGCCCGCCTTCGCGCAGGACGGCGAGGAGATCGTGCTGGGCGGCTCGCTGCCGCTGACCGGCGTGTTCGGCTTTGCCGGCGTCGCCATCGAGGCCGGCATCCAGGACTACTTGAAGATTCTCAACGAGGACGGCGGCATCAACGGCCGCAAGGTGCGCCTCGCCTATGAGGACACCGGCTACCAGGTCGACCAGTCGGTCGCCGTGTTCAACAAGCTGACCAGCCAGAACCAGAACCTTCACCTCTATTACGGCGACTCGACCGCGTTCTCGCGCACGATCAATCCCGAGCTGGAGCGCCGCGGCGACATCCTGATGGCCGGCGCATCCTTCGCCACCGAGATCAACGATCCGGAAAACTTCGCGCCGCAGTTCATCGCCGGGCCGGACTATACGGAGATGTACTCGATCCTGCTCGAATACATCGCCAAGGAGAAGCCCGGCGCGAAGCTGGTCTTCGTCAATTCCGACAGCGAATTCGGCCGCGACCCGATCGAATCCTCGACGGCGCTGGCAAAGGAGCTCGGGCTCGAGGTGGTCGAGCAGATCATCACCCCGCCCGGCGCGGTCGACGTCTCGACCGAGGTTTTGAAGCTGCGCCGCTCGCGGCCGGACTACGCCATCTTCCACGGCTACATCCTCGCCCCGCTGCCGGAGTTCATGACCCAGGCCAAGCAGCTCGGGCTGGAGACCAAGTTCATGGGCACGTTCTGGTCGATGGACTCCTCGATCTGGGACAGCGTCGGCGAGGTGGCCGACGGCTTCATGGGCGTGATGCCCTATCGCTACTACTACGACGAGGAAGAGGCGCCGATGCTGAAGCGCATCCGCGAGATGCGCCCGACCTATCAGGCGACCGGCTACATGCAGGGCTTCCTCACCGCCATGCTGATGGGCGAGGCGGTCAAGCGCACGCTCGACGCCGGCCAGGAGCTGACCGCCAAGAACATGAAGGCGGCGCTGAACACGATCGAGGACTTCGACACCGGCGGCATCATCGGCGTGCCGATCTCGATCCCCGGCAACACCGTGCCGGTCGGCCGCATCTACCAGTACAATGCGTCGGCCAAGCAGATGCAGCCTGTCTCCGACTGGATCAGCCTCAAGGAGTAACGGACGTGGCCGCGGACACCATCCTTTCCGTCGAGAACATCGAGGTCGTCTACAACAAGACGATCCAGGTGC
This sequence comes from Alphaproteobacteria bacterium, assembly GCA_037190985.1. Lineage (GTDB taxonomy): Bacteria > Pseudomonadota > Alphaproteobacteria > Rhizobiales > Rhizobiaceae > Aerobium. The sequence goes on along the minus strand of JBBCKE010000030.1, from coordinate 331,913 downwards.
TCCGCGGCCTGTCGCTTTCCGTCGAGCGTGGCAAGGTCGTCACGCTCCTCGGCTCGAACGGCGCGGGCAAGTCGACCACGCTGAAGGCGATCTCCAGCCTGCTGTCGCTGGAGGACGGGGCGGTGACGGCCGGCTCGATCCGTTTCGACGGCACGCCGGTCGCCACCGAGACGCCGCACGGGCTGGTGCGGCGCGGCCTGTTCCACGTCATGGAAGGAAGGCGCATCTTCGAGGACCTGACGGTGGAGGAGAACCTGACGGCGGCGACCTTCGCGCTCTCGGGGCGCGGGGTGAAGCCGACCTCCTTCGACCTCGTCTACGGCTACTTCCCGCGCCTGCACGAGCGCCGCAACGCGCGCGCCGGCTATCTCTCCGGCGGCGAGCAGCAGATGCTCGCCATCGGCCGGGCGCTGATCGCCCAGCCCAAGCTCATCCTGCTCGACGAACCCTCGCTCGGCCTGTCGCCAATCCTGGTCGAGGAGATCTTCGGCATCATCGCCCGCATCAACCGCGAGACGGGCGTCTCCATGCTGCTCGTCGAGCAGAACGCGGCCGTCGCCTTCGCCGTCGCCCATTACGGCTACATCATGGAAACGGGCAAGATCGTGCTCGACGGGCCGACCGAGCGGCTCGTCAACGACCAGGACGTGCGCGAGTTCTATCTCGGCATGAGCGGCGGCGAAGGCGCCCGCAGCTATCGCGACGTCAAGCACTACAAGCGCCGCAAGCGCTGGCTTTCGTGAGGACAACCATGACCGCGTCTTCTTCCGAGCCGTCCTTTCCCGGCCTGACGCTGCCGCAGATGCTGCGCGAGCACGCCCTGCGCTCGCCCGGGCGCACCGCCGTGCGCCAGAAGGATTTCGGCATCTGGAACCCGATCTCGTGGAAGGATTATTTCGAGCGCGCGGCCGATGTCGGCCACGGCTACCGCACCCTCGGCCTCGATGCGGGCGGGCATGTCGCGGTGCTGTCGGAGAACCGCATCGAATGGGTGCTGGCGCAACTCGGCGCGGGGCTCGTCGGGGCCGTGACCATCGGCGTCTACCCGACCAGCCCGGCGAGCGAGGTCGCCTACGTCCTCGAACATGCCGACGCCGAGGTGATCGTCTGCGAGGACCAGGAGCAGGTCGACAAGGTGATGGAGGTGCGCGGCCAGCTTCCGCTCCTCAAACGCATCGTCGTGGTCGAGACCAAGGGCATGCGCAACTATCCGGCCGACCTCGTCGTCTCCTTCGCGGCGCTGGAGAAGGCGGGCGCGGCGCATCGCGCGCAAAATCCCGGCCTCGTCGAGGAGGCGCTGGCCGGCCAGACGCTCGCCGACACCGCGCTGATGATCTACACCTCCGGCTCGACCGGCAAGCCGAAGGGCGCGATGCTGACCTACGGCAACATCCGTGCCCAGGCGCTCGCCGTGATCGAGAAGCTCGGCCTCGGCCCGGATACGACGCACCTGTCCTACCTGCCGCTCTGCCACGTCGCCGAGCAGATGACGACGCTGATGGCCCCGGTCTATCTCGGCTCGCAGATCAATTTCGGCGAATCGATCCGCACCGTGCAGGAGGATCTGCGCGAGGTCGCGCCGACGATGTTCCTCGGCGTGCCGCGCATCTGGGAGAAGCTACATTCCTCGATCCACATCCGCATGCTGGAGACGGGCGGCCTGAGGCGGCGGCTGTTCGAATGGGCCTACAGGGCCTGCGAGCCGTTCGCCGAGAAGCCGCGCCATGAACGGACCCTCGGCGAAAGGCTGCGCTACGGCGTCTCCTATCTCCTCGTCTTCCGCGCGTTGCAGAACTATGTCGGCCTGCGCCGCGCCGATGTCGCGATGACCGGCGCAGCGCCGATCTCGCCGCGCATCGTGCGCTTCTTCCGCACCATCGGCGTGAAGCTGGTCGAGGTCTACGGCGCGACCGAGACGAGCGGCGTCGCGCTCGGCCAGAAGCTCGACAGGCTCGACCCCGGCAGCGTGGGCGAGCCGATCGTCAATATCGAGGCGCGCGTCGGCGACGACGGCGAGCTGATCCTGCGCGGGCCGACCGTGTTCAAGGGCTACTACAAGAACGACGAGGCAACGAAAGGCACGATCCGCGACGGCTGGCTGCACACCGGCGACGTGGTGGCGGTGAGCGACGGCCAGTACCGCATCGTCGACCGGCTGAAGGACATCATGATCACCGCCGGCGGCAAGAATCTCAGCCCCTCCGAGATCGAGAACACGGTCAAGGGCAGCCCCTATATCAAGGAGTGCATCGTCATCGGCGAGGCGAAGAAATACGTCTCGGCGCTGATCCAGATCGATTACGAGACCGTCGGCAAGTGGGCGGAGGAGAACCGCATCGCCTACACCAACTTCAAGAGCCTCGCCGAGAACCCGGCCGTGCGCGACCTGATCGACGCCGAGATATCCGAGGCCAACTGCCAACTGGCGCAGGTCTCGCACATCCGCCGCTTCCACCTCCTGACCAAGGAGCTGGACCACGACGACGACGAGGTGACGGCGACGATGAAGGTGCGCCGCGCCAACATCCAGAAGAAATATGCGGACGAGATCGCCGGCCTCTATTCGGCCGCCTGACCAGGGAGAAAAAGCGTGAGCGAAGTGGTCATCGTCGAGCACGACACGCAAACGGGCGTCGCCCGTATCGTCCTCAACCGCCCCGAGGTGCTGAACGCGGTCGACGTCGCCATGGCGCAGGCGATCGCCGCGGCGGTCGACGACGTCGCCGGCCGCAAGGGCGTGCGCGCCATCGTCATCGCCGCCACGGGCCGCGCCTTCGTCGCCGGCGGCGACATCGCCGCCTTCGGCTCCGACCCGTCCTCCTCCCCGACCGTGGTCAACGCCATCCTCGACGCGATGCACCCGGCGATCCTGCGCCTGCGCGAGCAGGACGCGCCGGTCATCGCGGCCGTCAGGGGCGCGGCGGCCGGGGCCGGCCTGTCACTGGTGCTCGCCGCCGACCTCGTCATTGCCGAGGAAGGGGCGAAATTCGTCGTCGCCTACGACCGGCTCGGCGTGTCGCCCGATTGCGGTGGCACCTGGTTCCTGCCGCGCAAGGTCGGCGCGGCGCTCGCCGCCGAGATGATGCTGCTCAGCCGCACGCTCGATGCAGCCGAGGCGAGGCAAGCCGGCATCGTCAATTTCGTCGCGCCGCAGGGCGGGCTCGACGCCGCCGCCGCCGAGCTGGCCGGCAGGGTGGCGCAAGGGGCGACACGCGCCTTCGGCCATTTCCGCCGCCTTGCGGACGTCGCGCTTTCGACGCCGCTCGCCGACCATCTCGAGGCCGAGCGCGCCTCCTTCATCGCCTCGACCGGGACTGGGGACTTCCGCGAGGGCGTCTCTGCGTTTCTCGGCAAGCGCAAGGCGACGTTCCGCGGCGAATAGGAAGCTTTAAGCCCGCCGACGGCGCCCGGCGGGGATCGTTCAATTTTAACTTAAATTATACCGTGTTTTCCATTCACGGCCTCGTGCTGCGTTTGGCCGGGAACCATTCTTGGCCGGCAACGGTTTTTCCTCCGCAAAACCGGAATGGAGCCATGAGCAGAACAGGCAGAATGAATGGAGAAGAGGCGAAGCTGACGGACCTGATCCGGCGGCAGCTCGGCAGCGAATCGAACCGCCGCCACCTCGCCCGCCTCCCGGCTTTCTCGCTGCCACGCGACACGCCGGAAAGGCTGGGCAGTCTTCTGGCCGAACTGGACCGCGCGGAGTGCGATCCTACCCGGCCAGAAATTCGCGAACCAGCGCGATCTGGACATCATTGGCCAGCGTCGGCGCATGGCCGCAACCGGGAATGACGTGCAGCGCCGGGCGCGGCCCGCGCCGCGTCATCTCCGCGGCCACCGGGGCCGCCAGCACGTCGGAGGTCTCGCCGCGGATCAGCAGCGTCTTCGCCTCGACCGCGTCATAGGCGTCCCAGACGTCGAGATCGGCCTTGTGGTGGGTGAACTGCGAGACGATGTTGGGGTCGTAATGCACGGTGACGCGGCCGTCGTCGGTGCGCCGGGCGGAGGTGTCGGCCATGCGCCGCCAGAAGGCGTCGGTGTTGTCGCCGAAGGGCGCGTAATTGGCGCGCAGCCAGGCTTCCAGCTCCGCCACCGTGGCGTAGACCGGCGGGGTGCCGACATAGGACGCGATGCGCTCGGCGCCGGCCGTCGGGATGTCGGGGCCGATGTCGTTGATGACGAGATGGGTGATGCGGCCCTTGAGCGGCCCTGCCGCCAGCGTCACGCCGATCAGCCCGCCCATCGAGGTGCCGACCCAGCGCAGCCTGTCGATGCCGTGCCGGGCGAGGATACCTTGCGCGACGCGGCCGAAGTTGGCGTAGGAATAATCGGCGCGATAGTCGCGCGCCCAACTCGACAGCCCGCGCCCGAGCGTATCGGGACACAATACGAAATAGGTGTCGGACAGCGCCTCGGCCGCCTCGTCGAAATCGCGCCCCGTTCGGGCGAGCCCGTGCCACATGACGAGCGCGGGATTCTTCGGGTCGCCCCATTCGGTGACATGGACCTCGAAGCCCTCGGCCTCGATATAGGTGGAACGCGGGGTGGTCATTTATGTCCGCCCTTTCCCATCAGCGTGCCGGCGATGCCCGCCGGGAAGAAATAGACAAGCAGGATGAAGACCACGCCGAGCCACAGCAGCCAGCGGTCGGGGTTCAGCAGCTCCGGCAGGAAGGGCAGGTCGGCGGCGGCCGAGGCGCCTGCCGCCATCACGTCCTTCAGGTAATACTGCGCCAGCGTCATGACGACGACGCCGATCAACGCGCCGTAGAGCGTCCCCATGCCGCCGATGACGACCATCAGCAATATGTCGAGCATGATGTCGAAGGACAGCACCACGTCCGGCCCGGTATATTTCAGCCACACGGCACGCAGGACGCCGGCAAGGGCGGCGATCACCGCCGCGATGCAGAAGATCGCGGTGCGATAGGCGACGACGCGGTAGCCGATGGCCTCGGCGCGCATCTCGTTCTCGCGGATCGCCTCCAGCACCGTGCCGAGCGGCGAGGCGACGATGCGCAGCATGACCATGAACAGCACGAAGGACGACAGGAACACGAAATAATAGTGTGCGACGCGGCCGTTGAGCGCGACGCCGAACAGGCGCAACGCCTTGCCGTCCTCGCCCGTCACCAAAGCCTGCGCCGGCGAGAACAGGCGCGGCACGGTGAAGGTCATGCCGTCCTCGCCGCCGGTGAAGTCGGAGAGCTGGCTCGCCAGCACCATCATCACCGAGGCGGCGGCCAGCGTGACCATGGCGAAGAAGATCGCCTTCACCCTGAGCGACAGGAGGCCGATCAGCACCGCGAGCACCACCGCGGCGACGACGCCGAGCGCGCCGCCGAGCAGGATGGCGTCGAAGCCCGGCCCCATCGTCTTCAGCGCGATGGCCGCGCCGTAGGCGCCGAGGCCGAAGAACATGGTGTGGGCGAATGAGACGATGCCGGTATAGCCGATCAGGAGGTCGTAGCTGGCGACGAGCACGACGAAGACGCAGATGCGCGCCGCCACCTCCTGCGCGCGCACGTCCGGGAACAGGAACGGCGCGAAGGCGAGCGCGAGGCCAATGGCGAGCACGATGGCGTAGACGAGGAAGCGGCCGGCCAGGTGGCGGCGCGCGGTGACGGGGGCGGTGCCGGGGAAGATGGCGGCGTTCGACATGGCTTACCCCTTCACCGCCGGCTTCAGCCCGAAGGGCCGCCACAGCAGGATCGCCATCATCAGGATCATGTTCGAGGCAAGCGACATCTTCGGGAACAGGAAGGCGACGTAGTTGGCCATCAGCCCGACGAGGATCGCGCCGAGCAGCGAGCCCTCGACCGAACCCAAGCCGCCGATGATGACGACGATGAAGACGAGGATCATCATTTCCGCGCCGATGGCCGGCGTTATCAGGCTCTGGTAGCCGGCCCACATCGCCCCGCCCATGGCGGCGAGCGCCGAGCCGGCCATGAACACGGCGATGAACAGGCGGTCGATGCGGAAGCCGAGCGCCTCGACCATCTCGCGGTTCTCGACGCCGGCGCGGATCAGGAGGCCGATGCGGGTGCGGTTCAGCGCGAAGTGCATGGCGATATAGACGACGAGCCCGAGCAGGAAGGCGAAGATGCGGTAGATCTCGATCGAGACGTCGCCGATGACGATGGAGCCGGTCAGCACCGCCGGGCGCGGCACGGGCACGGGCGAGCCGCCCCAGACCATCAGGATGATCTCGTCGGCGACGATCAGCGCGCCCATGGTGATGAGGATCTGGCGCAGATGGTCCTTGTAGACCGGCTTGACGATGACGCGCTCGAAGGCCCAGCCGGCGAGCGCGCCGAAGGCGGTGGCGGCGGCGATGGCCGCCATCAAGGCAAGGATGTTGAGGACGGCGTTGCCGCCCGAGACCCAGACGCCGAGCGAGGCGAGCACGCTCGCGGCAATGAAGGCGCCGAAGGAGACGAAGGCCGAGTGGCCGAAATTCAGCACGTCCATCAGCCCGAAGATCAGCGACAGGCCCGACGCCATCAGGAAGATCATCATGCCCATGGCGAGGCCGGCGACCGTCAGCGTCACCCAAGTCGAGGGCCGGCCGATCAGGAGGAAGGCGATCAGCGCGAGGATGACCGGCAGCAGCATGACGCCGCCGAAGCGCTCGAAGGTCGCGGAGAGCGTCTTCATCATCTCAATGCGCCTCCATCGACAGGCTGAGGAACTGGTTCTGCAACGCCTCGTCGGCGGCGAGCTCGGCCATCGAGCCGCGGTGGACGATGCGGCCGTCGTCGATCACCGCGACCGTCTCGCCGAGCGCGCGGGCGAAGTGGAAGTTCTGCTCGACGAGCAGGATGGTCGTCTCGCGCGATATCTCGCGGAAGGCGTCGATCATGGCGCGGATGATCGCCGGCGCCAGCCCCTTGGTCGGCTCGTCGATCAGGATCAGGTCGCGCTTCTCGATGATGGCGCGCGAAATCGCCAGCATCTGCTTCTGGCCGCCGGACAGCGCGTGCGCCTGATTGCGCCAGAACTTCTCCATCGCGGGAAAGAGGGCGAAGATGCGCTGGAGGCGCTGGTCGTCGAAGCGGCCGCCCGAGGCGGCGAGGCGCATGTTCTCCTCGACGGTCAGCCCGCCGAAGATGCCCATGTTCTCCGGCACGAAGGCGACGCCGAGCCGGGCGATGTCGGGCGTCGACAGCGCGGTGATGTCGTGGTGGCGAAAGACGATCGCGCCCTTTCGCGCCCGCCACAGGCCCATGATGGTGCGCAGCGTCGTCGTCTTGCCCGCGCCGTTGCGGCCGAGCAGCACATGGACGCCCCCCTCCGGCACGTCGAGCGAGACGCCGTGGAGGATGTGGTACTGGGCGATGTCGGTGTGGACGTCGTCGAGGCGCAGGATCGCTTCCCTCATGCCACCTCCTCCGTACCGATGCCGAGATAGATGTCGCGCACGATCGGTAGCGCCATCACCTCGGCCGGCTTGCCGTCGGCGATCAGCGCGCCGTTGTGCAGGACGACGATGCGGTCGGCGAGCGCCCGCACCACGTCCATCTTGTGCTCGACCAAGAGGATCGTCTTTCCCGTGTCCTTCTTTATCTCGGCGATCAGCTCGAGGATGGCCGGGGCCTCGTCGGCGGACATGCCGGCGGTCGGCTCGTCGAACATGAAGACGTCCGGCTCCATCGCCGCCAGCATCGCCACCTCGAGCTTGCGCTGGTCGCCATGCGGCAGCGCGGCGGCCGGAAAGTGCGCGACGGCGGAAAGCCGCGTCGCATCGACGAAGGCTCGCGCCTTGTCGCGGATTTCGGTGAGCGACGACGCGCGCGTCAGGACGCGCCGCCCCTCGCCGGCGCGCGCCTGCACGGCGAGCCGCACATTCTCCAGCACGGAGAGCTTGGGGAAGAGGTTGGTCAACTGGAAGGCGCGGCCGATGCCGAGCCGGGCGCGGGCGGAGGGCGACAGCGCGGTGATCTCGGTCTCGCCCTTGAAGATGCGCCCTTCCGTCGGCTTCAACTGGCCGGAGACGAGGTTGAACCACGTCGTCTTGCCCGCCCCGTTCGGCCCGACGATCACGGTGAGCTCCCCCGGCCGGAAGGCGCAGGTGACGTTGTCGACGGCGGCATGGCCGCCGAAGCGGATCGTCAGGTTCTCGGTGCGGATGGACGGGGTGGTCACGAAAGCAACTCTTTCGGAAATGGCTGCGCCGCCCCTCGCCCCGGAGGGCGAACAGGGGGCGGCGCAGCCTTGATGATTATTCCTGGTTGTTCCTGCCGATGGGGATGTCCATCTCCTCCGGCTTGATCTCACGCACCAGTTCGGGGATGGCCCAGTCGACGCCGTCCTCGACCTTGATCTTGAAGTGGTACATCGACTGGAGCGCCTGATGGTCCTCCGGCCGGAAGGTCATCGGGCCCTTGGGCGTGTCGAAGCTCATGCCCTCCATCGCCGTGATCAGGCTTTCGGTGTCCCAACCTTCAGCCTTCTCCAGCGCCGCGACGATGGCCATGGCCGAGGCCATGCCGCCAGCGGTGAAGAAGTCGGGCGGAGCGTCGAAGCGCTTCGTGTGCTCGGCCACCAGCCAGTCGTTGACCGGGTTCTTCGGCGCCTCGTAATAGTAGTACATCGCGCCTTCCATGCCCGGCACCTGCTTGTAGCCGACCAGCGCGGGCAGGATGTTGCCGCCGGAGGACAGCTCGATGTCGTAGCGGCCGGGATCGGCGGCGGCGAGCGGCGTCATGGCGTCGATGCCGGCGACGTTCATGAAGATCACCTTGCGGCCCGGCTTGTCGCGCAGCGCGTTGAACAGGCGCTCGATGGTGGCGGTGAAGTCGGTGGTCTGCTGCGGCACGTATTCCTCGGCCACGACATTGGCGCCGGTGCCGTCGAGCGCTGCCTTGAAGGCGGCGATGCCGTCGCGGCCGAAGGCGTAGTCCTGCGCCAGCGTCGCGACATAGAGGTTGGCGTCGGGCTTCAACGCGATGGCCTGCGCCTGCATGTCCATCGACGAGTTGCGCGAGGTCTTGAAGACGTAGCGGTTGGAATCCGGCCCGGTCAGGCTGTCGGCGACGGCCGGCTCGACCAGCAGGATCTTCTCGTACTCCTCGGCCACCGGCAGAAGCGCCAGCGCGACGCCCGAGGAGGTGTCGCCGACGGCGATCAGCGCGTCGTCGTCGCCATAGGCCTCGGCGAGCAGCGCGCGCGCCACGTCGGGCTTGAACTGCGTGTCCTTCTTGATGACCTCGATCTTGCGGCCCTTGACCTCGAGCGTGCCATTGGTGGCGTATTCGAGGCCGAGTTCGAAGCCGGCATGGGTCTGCTTGGAATAGGCCTCCAGCGGCGAGCCGGAAAGGCCGTGCAGCAGGGCGATCTTCACCGGGCCGTCCTGCGCCAACGCAGGCATGCCCATAAGCGCGGTGGCCACGGCGAGCGCGGCGAACAGCTTTTTCATGATGTCTCCTCCACGAAAGACGGATGGCCGCCGACCGGCGCTCTCCTGTCTTGAAAGCATTATCGAAGAGGGAGACACCCACCCGCAATATCGTATAAATACCAGTCCAGGCATCGTACAAATACCAATCATGACGGCCAAAGACGACCTTCACTTGCTCGCCTTCGAACACGCGCCCATCGGTCTCGTCGTGACCGAGAGCCGGGTCATCCGCGCCTGCAATCCGCGCTTCGCCGAGATGTTCGGCTATGAGGTGAAGGAGCTGGAGGACCGGTCGTTCGCCATCCTCTATCCGTCCTTCGAGGAGTTCGTGCGCATCCGCGACGTCGGCGTCGAACCGCTCAGGAAGAACAACCGCTATTCGGACGAGCGCATCATGGCGCGCAAGGACGGGTCGCTGTTCTGGTGCCGGGTGCGCGGCCATTCGCTGACCCGCGACGACGATCCGCTGCGCCGGGCGGTGTGGAGCTTCGCCGACCTGTCGCAGACGCGCCCCGTCCTCGACCTCTCCACCCGCGAGCGCCAGATCGTCATGCATCTGGGCGAGGGCCGCACCTCGAAGGAGATCGGCCGCATGCTGTCGATCTCGCCGCGTACGGTCGAAGCCTACCGGGCGCGGCTGCTCAAGAAATGCGGAGCGTCGAACGTCGCCGAACTCCTGTCGCACCTGTCGTCGATGCCCGGCTGAACGCCCGTCAGTTGCCGAGGATGATGTCCATGATCGAGCCGACGGGACGGCGCGGCGCGGGCGCGGCCCCAACATCGGCGGATGGACGCGCGATCGAGGCGGTGCGATCGGCAGCATTCGGCGGCGGGGCGGGTCCATTGCTCGCGGGCTGCGCCACGGCCTCGCGCGGGAGGGGCGCGGCATCCGCCGCCTCGCGGCGCAATATGTCCTCGACCCGGTCGGCCAGCCTTTGGCCGCCGCCGCTGGCCCAGCCGCCCGGAAGCGCCGCAACCGGCACGCCCTCATGGGCGGCGGCCATGAACTCGTTCCAGGCGGCGGCGGGCAGCGAGCCGCCGGTGATGTTCTTCGTCGGCGCGCCGTTGTCGTTGCCGAACCAGACGCCGGTGGTCAAATTCGCGGTGTAGCCGACGAACCAGGCGTCGCGCGCGTTCTGCGAGGTGCCGGTCTTGCCGGCGGCGGGCCAGCCGAAGGCGGCGCGGCGGGCGGTGCCGTCAGAGATCGTCTGCGCCATCATCGCGTTCATGGCGCCGATCACCTCGGGACGCGCGATGCGCGGACCGGACGCGCCGCGATGCTCGTAGAGCACCTCGCCCTTCACATTGCGGATGCGCTTGACGAAATGGATGTCGGGGCGGAAGCCGCCATTGGCGAAGGGCACATAGGCGGCGGTCAGCTCGAGCGGCGTCACCTCCGAGGTGCCGAGGGCGATGGAAAGGTTGGGCTCGAGGTTCGATTCGATGCCCATGCGCCACGCCGTCTCGACGATCGCCGCCGGCCCGACCGCCTGCGCGAGCTGCACCGCGACCGAGTTGAGCGAACGCGCCAGCGCCGTCGTCAGCGAGACGCGGCCGTAATATTTGTCGTTGTAGTTCTTCGGCGCCCATTTGCCGATCTTGACCGGCGCGTCGTTCAGCACCGTGTCGGGCGACATGCCGTTCTCCATCGCCGCCATGAAGACGAAGGGCTTGAAGGCCGAGCCGGGCTGGCGGCGCGCCTCGGAGGCGCGGTCGAACTGGCTGGTGGCGTAGTCGTAGCCGCCGACCATCGCGCGCACCGCGCCGGACGCGTCGATGGAGACGAGCGCGCCCTGGCTGACATTGTGCTTCTTGCCCTCGGCGTCGATCAGCCGGCGGATCGAGGCTTCGGCGAAGGTCTGGAGCACGAGGTCGACCGTGGTCTCGACCACGAGGTCGGACCGGACCTCGCCGATCAGTTGCGGCAGCTCCTCCATCACCCGGTCGGCGAGATAGTGCTCGGAGCCGGTCCAGTAGGCGGCGGCGCGCACGGCCGGGGTCGAGATCGCGGCGGCGAGCTGGCTGTCGCCGATCATGCCCTGGTCGCGCATGGCGGCGAGCACGATCTGGGCGCGGTTCTCGGCCGCCTTGGGGTCGCGCGCCGGCGACAGCCGCGACGGCGCTTTCAGGAGCCCGGCGAGCAGCGCGGCCTCGGAGAGCGAGACGTCGCGCGCGGACTTGCCGAAATAGCGCCGCGACGCCGCCTCGACGCCGTAGGAACCGGAGCCGAAATAGACCCGGTTCAGATACATCTCGAGGATCTGGTCCTTGGTGTGGGTGCGCTCCAGCCACAGCGCCATCAGCACCTCCTGCACCTTGCGCTCGATGGTGCGCTCGGGCTTCAGGAACAGGTTCTTGGCGAGCTGCTGGGTCAGCGTCGAGCCGCCCTGGCTGACGCGGCGGTCGACGACGTTGGAGACCATGGCGCGGGCAAGGCCGATGGGGTCGACGCCGAAATGCGAATGGAAGCGCCGGTCCTCGATGGCGATCACCGCCTGCGGGATGAAGGGCGACATCTCGTGCAGGCCGACCGCCTCGCCGCCGGTCATGCCGCGATTGGCGACGAGCTGGCTGTTGACGTCGACGATGCGCACGTTGGGCGGCCGGTCGGGCACGGCCCATGTCGTGGCCGCCGGCATCTGCGCCCCGTACCAGGCCACCAGCCCTGCCCCGCCGATGCCGGCCCACAGCGCCAGCACCATCGCCCAGTAGACCGAGCGGCGCATGAAGGAGAAGACGCCACTGCCACTGCCGCCGCCGGCCCGCTTGCGGCCGCGCCCTCGCCTGCCGGAGCGCACCGGAGCAGTGGAGCGTTTGGCCGAGCCCAGTTCGGGCTCGGCGCGACGCGCCCTGCCCGCCTGCGCCTTGCCGGCATGCCCCTTCGCCGCCTTGCGCGACGGCGGCATCACCCGGTCGTCGGCGCTGAGGCGAAAGCCGTCATGCGCCTCGTGGCCGGAGAAGCCGTCGAAGCTCGGCTCTATGCGTCCTGTGCGTTTGCGGCTCGCCATGCGTTGCGCGTTTTCCGGGTTCGAGGAGCGTCGCGGATCGCGTTGCAGGCTAATTCGGGCGTTTTAAAGGGATGTTAATTCGAATTGTCGGCAAAGCACGGTTTCGGCGAGCGAGATGCGGGGGCAAGGCCGGACAAGAGGCTGGTCCGGCCGCCACGACAGGCTTGCCGATTCGGCCGAAGCACCCCGCCAGCCGCTCCGGACACGAGGTCGCCGACCGCCGGGTATGGCAATGCCGGTTCCAGCCATTGGGCCAGCACCGCTGACCGGACGGCATGCTCCCTTCCATCCGACGAGGTTATCGAAGGGAATGGAGCCGTAGATATCCTTTGATTTCAACTGGTTATTTCCGTCTCATCTCCAGAGCCGGTCTCCGGCGGGCGATGCTTACCCTTCGTTCACCATACATTGACGGACTGTTGACCGACCGGGCAACAATGCTATGAAGCATCACTCAGGCAACAAACCCCGCTCCTTCCGCAAGGAAGGGCGGGGTCTTCTTTTTTCCGGGGCTCATGACGACAGCGGCAAGCCCGCCTATCGCGGGGCGCGCTTGGCGAGGATGCGCTGCAGCGTCCGGCGGTGCATGTTGAGCCGGCGGGCAGTTTCCGACACGTTGCGGTCGCACATCTCGTAGACGCGCTGGATATGCTCCCAGCGCACGCGGTCGGCCGACATCGGGTTTTCCGGCGGGGCCACCTTGTCGTTGGTGGTGCGCGTCAGCGCGGCGAACACGTCGTCGGCGTCGGCGGGCTTCGACAGATAGTCGACCGCGCCGAGCTTCACCGCCGTCACGGCGGTGGCGATGTTGCCGTAGCCGGTCAGGATGACGGTGCGGGCGTCCTCGCGCTTCTCGCGGATCGCGGCGACCACGTCGAGGCCGTTGCCGTCGCCGAGTCGCATGTCGACCACGGCATAGGCCGGCGCGCCGGCCTTCACCTTGGCCAGCGCCTCCTCGACGCTGTCGGCCGTATCGACCTGAAAGCCGCGGCTTTCCATGGCGCGGGCCAGCCGGGTCAGGAACGGCCTGTCGTCCTCGACAAGCAGAAGCGAGCGGTCCTCGCCCAGAACATCGGACGGGTCGAAGGCTTTTTCATCGGTCATGCCTGGATTCATCCTGCTGCTAATATCTTCTTTTTAGGCGAATTCGCCGCGATTTCCAGCTTTCAGCCGTCAATAGGCGATCTCGCCCCCTCCCGCCGAGGCCAGGAACGCCTGCCGCGGCCACGAAACGCTGACGATCGCCCCCTTGCCCGGCTCGCCGGCATTGCCGAAGGCGACCTGCGCGCCCGAGCGCTCGAGCAGCGTCTTGGCGATGAACAGGCCGAGCCCCAGCCCGCCCCCGCCGCCGTCGCGCGCGGTGCGCTTTGACATGTAGGGCTCGCCGATCCGGTCGACGATCTCGGGCGGATAGCCCGGCCCGTCGTCGCTCAGGATCAGCTCGACGCGGGCGTCGTTCCAGCGCCATTCGAGCGTGACCTTGTCGCGGGCGAAGTCGACCGCGTTCTCGACCAGGTTGCCCAGCCCGTAGATGACGCCGGGATTGCGCCGGCCGACCGGCTCCGGCCCCTGCCGCTCGCCCGGCTCCAGCACGATGTCGATGCCGAAATTGCGGTGCGGCGCGATCACCTCCTCGATCAGCGAGGTGAAGGGCAGGCGCGCCATGTGCGCCTCGCCCTCGCCCGACAGGCTGGTCAGCCGCTTGAGGATCTCGCGGCAGCGCTCGGCCTGCGAGCGCAGGAGGGTGACGTCCTCGGCGAAGCGCGAATCCTCGGAAAGCTCGCGCTCCATCTCCTTGGCGACCAGGGTGATGGTGGCGAGCGGCGTGCCGAGCTCGTGCGCGGCCGCCGCCGCCAGCCCGTCCAGCGCCGAAAGGTGCTGCTCGCGTTGCAGGATCAGCTCGGTCGCCGACAGCGCGTTGGCGAGGAGCCGCGCCTCCTCGGCGACGCGATAGGCATAGAAGGCGGTGAAGGTCATGGTCGAGAACACCGCCATCCACATGCCGGCGATGTAGACGAAGGGGACGACGAGCGCCGTGCCCGGAAACCACGGCAGCGGCAAATGGAAGAAGGCGAGCAGCGTCGCCAGCCCGACGACGGCGAGCCACAGCAGGAGCGTCAGCCGCGCCGGCAGCGACGTCGCCGACACGACGACCGGCACGATCATCAGCACCGAGAACGGGTTGGTCAGGCCGCCGGTCATGTAGAGCAGGCCGACGAGTTGGATGGCGTCGAAGAGCAGGATGGCGAAGGCGAAGCCCGGCGGCAGGCGGTGGGTCGGCGGATAGCGGAAGGCGAGGAAGAGGTTGAGCCACCCCGACGCCGCGATCAGCGCGAAGCACATGCTGACCGGCAGCGGGAATTCGAGCCAGTAGGCGACGAAGAGCACGGTCGCGCTCTGGCCGATGATCGCCAGCCAGCGCAGGCGGATCAGCGTGTTCAGCCGCAGATGGTGGATTCGCGTCGGATCGGGCCGGCCCAGTTTAGCATCCATGGAATGCGCTATAGAGCAATTCGGCGAAAAGTGTGAAGTCGTTTTCCGGTTTCAGCGCCCTTCACGCGTAGCCCTTGCCGCGTAGCGCACGGTCTCGAAGCGTGCCCCCAAGGCGTCATACATCAGGAGGCGGCCGACCAGCGGCTCGCCGACGCCGGCGATCAGCTTGATCGTCTCCATCGCCTGCAGCGAGCCGACGACCCCAACCAGCGCGCCGACCACGCCCGCCTCGGCGCAGGACGGGACGAGGCCGGGCGGCGGCGCTTCGGGGAAAAGGTCGCGGAACGATGGGTTGGGGCGGCCCCGCGCGTCGCGCTCATAAGGCTTCAGCACCGTCACCGAGCCGTCGAAGCGGCCGATCGCGGCGGCGACGAGCGGCCGGCGCGCGGCGGCGCAGGCATCGGCCATCGCATAGCGGGCGGCGAAATTGTCGGTGCCGTCGACGACGACATCGTAGGCGGCGACCAGCGCCCCGGCATTCTTCGTGTCGAGCCGCAGGGCGTGGGTCTCTGTCCTCACATGCGGGTTGATGCGGGCAAGCGCCGCGGCCGCACTCTCCACCTTCGGCCGCCCGATGCTCGCCGTGTCATGAATGATCTGCCGTTGCAGGTTGGACAGCGCGACCGTGTCGTCGTCGACGATGCCGAGCGTGCCGACGCCCGCCGCCGCGAGATAGGCGAGAACCGGCGCGCCGAGCCCGCCGGCGCCGACGACGAGGACGCGCGCGCGCTTCAGCTTCTGCTGGCCCGCGCCGCCGATCTCCGGCAGGACGACGTGGCGGGCGTAGCGTTCGAGTTCCAGTTCGGACAGCACTTCGGTCATGGCGCGGAGCATAGGCCGGCGCGGCGGGCTTGTCAGCGCATCAGCCGGGCGCGACCGTCCCGCCTGACACGGTCAGGAACTGCGCCGTCGCGCGGATGCTGGAGAACAGCTCCGGGTCGGTGCCGGTCATGAAGGCCTGACAACCGAGGTCGTCGAGAATG
This sequence comes from Alphaproteobacteria bacterium, assembly GCA_037190985.1. Taxonomy (GTDB): domain Bacteria; phylum Pseudomonadota; class Alphaproteobacteria; order Rhizobiales; family Rhizobiaceae; genus Aerobium. Next base: position 316,023 of record JBBCKE010000030.1, on the reverse strand, counting down.
GAGAACAGCGCCGCGCGGCGGCCGGCGTCGAGATGGGCGGCGATCTCGTCGAGAAGCAGGACCGGCGCCGCGCCCGACAGTTCCGCCACCAGCCTAGCATGCGACAGGACGAGCCCGGTCAGCAGCGCCTTCTGCTCGCCGGTCGAGCACAGCTCGGCGGCCATGTCCTTCGGCCGGTGGCGCACGAGAAGGTCGGAGCGGTGCGGGCCGTCGAGGGTGCGGCCGGCGGCGCGGTCGCGGCCACGATTGTCGGCGAGGGCATGGCGAAACGCCTCCTCGGCGTCGACGGCGGCCATGCCCGGCAGCATCTCCTCCAGCGTGCCGGACAGCGCGACGTCGGCCTGCGGGAACGGGCCGTCGCCGGGCAGGCGCTCGATCATCACGCTGAGCAGCCGCACGATCTCGACGCGGGCGGCGGCGATGGCCGCGCCGGTCTCGGCCATCTGCGTCTCGATCGCCTCGAACCAGGCATCGTCGCGGACATTGTCGGCGAGCAGCCGGTTGCGGCCGCGCATCGCCTTCTCGTAGTCGAGCGCGCGGCGGCCATGGGCCGGGTCGATGGCCAGCACCAGCCGGTCGATGAAGCGGCGCCGCTCGGCGGCCGGGCCGGTGAACAGCGCGTCCATCGACGGCGTCAGCCACATCACGCGCACGAAGTCGAGCATCTCGTCGGCCGAGCGGACGGCAACGCCGTTGATGCGCACCTTGCGCCCGGCGGCCTCGCCCGGCTCGCCGAACGTCCCGGTGCCGATCTCGACCTCGCCGAACGCGCCTTCGAGCCGGGCATGGACGGCGAAGCCGCCGGTAGCCCCCGCGCGGGCGACGTCGTCGAGCACGGCGCGGCGCAGGCCGCGCCCCGGCGACAGGAAGGAGACGGCCTCGAGAAGGTTGGTCTTGCCGGCACCGTTGTCGCCGGTCAGCACCACCGCGCCGGGCGCGAAATCGAGCGCGAGGCTGGAATAGTTGCGGAAATCGGCCAGCGACAGGCGCGCGACATGGGTTTGCATCTGCGGGTCCGCATTTCCGGGCCGGCCGCCTGCGGGCCTAGACCCGCATCGGCATCAGCACGTAGAGCGCGTCGGCGTCGGCGGTATCCTGGATCAGCGTCGGCGAGCCGGCATCGGCGAGGAGGAAAAGCGCCTCGCTGCCGGAAAGCTGGGCCGCGACGTCGAGCAGGTATCTGGCGTTGAAGCCGATCTCGATCGGATCGGCGTCGTAGTCGGCGGCGATCTCTTCCGTGGCGCTGCCGGAATCGGGGTTGTTGACGGTCAGCGTCACGCTGCCGGAGGCGATGGCGAGCTTGACGGCGCGGCCGCGCTCCGACGAGATGGTGGAGACGCGGTCCACCGCCTGGGCGAAGCTCTGCCGGTCGAGGGTGAGCTTCTTGTCGTTGCCGGTCGGGATGACGCGCTGGTAATCCGGGAAGGTGCCGTCGATCAGCTTCGAGGTCAGCACCACGGAGCCGATGGTGAAGCGGATCTTGGTCTCGGACAATTCGGTCGTCACCGCGACGTCGGGATCGTCGACCAGCTTCTGGAGCTCGCTCACCGTCTTGCGCGGGATGATGATGCCGGGCATGCCTTCCGAGCCGGCCGGCGCGTCGACCTCGGCGCGGGCCAGCCTGTGGCCGTCGGTCGCCACCGAGCGCAGGCGCAGCTTGCCGCCCTCCTCATGCGCGTGCAGGTAGATGCCGTTCAGGTAATAGCGCGTCTCCTCGGTCGAGATCGCGAACTGGGTCTTCTCGATCAGCCCCTTCAGCGCCTCGGATTCGAGGCGGAAGATGTGGCTGAACGAGCCGGCCGAAAGCTCGGGGAAGTCGGCCTGCGGCAGGCATTGCAGGCGGAAGGACGAGCGCCCGGAGATGACCGAGACGAAATTGCCGCTCTCGTCGAGCTTCAGCATCACCTCGGCGCCGTCGGGCAGCTTGCGCACGATGTCGTAGAGAAGATGCGCCGGCACGGTGGTCGCGCCGGCCTGCTCGACGGTGGCGGCGGTGGCCTCCGTCACCTCGAGGTCGAGGTCGGTGGCCTTCATCTCGAGGCTGGCGCCCGAGGCGGCGAGCAGCACGTTCGACAGGATCGGGATCGTGTTGCGCCGTTCGACCACGCGGTGGACGTGGTTCAGCGACTTCAGGAGATTGGAGCGTTCGAGAATGACACGCATGGCACGCAGGATCCCGCAGGCAGATTGTTCGGCTAGGCGCTCCCGACAGCCCGGCGGACCTGGCCAGGCGGGCCCGGCGAGCGCGCGAATGGAGAACGAACCTGACAGGAAAACAGCCTTAAAGGCAAGCCCGCGCGCCGCTTGCGCGCGAGCTTCGGCCGGCTTTTCACCAGCTCATGCGGCTGGCCCTCTTCCGGGTGCTCAGGCCTGGTCGGCGATCAGGCGCTTCAGAAGCTCCAGTTCCTGCGCCATCGTGGTGTCGGAACCGGACAGCCCCTCGATCTTGCGCACGGCATGGAGGACCGTGGTGTGGTCGCGCCCGCCGAAACGGCGGCCGATCTCGGGCAGCGAGCGCGGCGTCATCACCTTGGCCAGATACATCGCCACCTGCCGCGGCTTGACGATGGTGCGGGTACGCCGGTTGGACAGAAGCTCCGTCTTCGACACGTTGTAGTGGCGCGCGACGATGCGCTGGATATCCTCGATGCGCACGCGCTTCGGCTCGCCGGTGCGGTACATGCTGCCCAGAAGCTCGTCGACCCAGGCGACGGACATTTCCGGCTCGAAGGACTGGCGGAACAGCACCTGGTTGAACGCGCCTTCGAGTTCGCGGCCGCTGCCGGTCACCGCCTGGGCGATGTGGGCGAGGATTTCCTCGGGAATGTTGACGGCGGACGCGTCCTCGGTCGCGGCGGCGGCCTGCCGCTGCTTGAGGATCGAAAGACGCATGGCGAAGTCGGGCGCGCCCATCTCCAGCGCGACGCCGCCGTTCAGGCGCGAGCGCACGCGCGGCTCGAGCGATTCCAGCTCCGCCGGCGGGCGGTCCGCCGCCACGACCACCTGCCGGGCGCTGTCGAGCAGCATGTTGATGAGATGGCAGAACTCGTGCTGGATCGACTTGCCCTGCAGGAACTGCATGTCGTCGATGATGAGCAGGTCGATGTCGCGGAACTGCTCCTTCAGATGAAGGGCGTAGTTGTCGCGGATGGCGGTGGCGAAGCGCCACATGAAATATTCGGCCGTCAGATAGACGACGCGGGCCTGCGGGCGGCGCTGGATGGTCTCGGCGGCGATGGCCTGCAACAGGTGCGTCTTGCCGAGCCCCACCGAGGCATGGATGAAGAGCGGGTTGAAGCGCAGCGCGCCGGCCGAGGATTCGGCGACCGAGCGCGCGGCGGCGAAGGCGACGCGGTTGGACGCGCCGTCGACGAAGGAGTCGAAGGTGTAGCGCGCATCGAGCGGCGAGCCGAGGACGGACTGGCGCGACGATTGCTGTTCCAGCGCCGGGGCGCGCTGCGCGGCGGGCTTGTCGCCGCGGGCGAGGCCGGCGGCAGCGGCGGGGGACGGGGCGAGGCGCGGCTGGGCCTTGCGCGGCTGCGGCTGCTCCTCGTCGACGACGGCGGGCGTGGCGCGCACGGCCGAGCGCACGACGATCTCCACCTTCAGGACGGACGGGTCGCCCTGCTTCCACAGCTCAGTGATGAGGTCGAGATAGTGGCTGTTGATCCACTGGCGCAGGAACGCCGTCGGCACGGAAAGGCGGATGAGGCCGCGCGAGGCCTCGGCCAGCTTCATGCGGCCGAACCAGCTCGAATAGACATCGTTTCCTAGCCGGGCCTTGAGCTGCGCCTTGACGCGTTCGAAATTCGCGCCGGACCCGGTCGATGCCAACATTTCCGTTCCCTCGTTAAATTGACAATCTGAAATCCGCAAATCGCTGCCGACCTGCCCCGCAATGCCGCTCTGCATTATGCTTTCCTGTCTGCTGCCGGGTCTTTCGCGCCGCGCGGCATCATGCCCGCAACGCCTGCCCGTTTTCTCGTTGCCGTCCTCGCACCGGCCCGCCCGGCCTGTCGCCCGTCTCCTTCCTTCCGCCGCCCGTTCCGCATCGGGCGGCATGCCTTTCGCACACACGCACAGGCCCTCGCTCCGGACTGTCGCCCGAAGTCGCAATGCCAAGCCGTGGAGCCGTTTCCCTCTCGTCGAACGTATGCAATCCGGCTACCCCGCAGGCTTTGCCCGCGTCGCGCTGATGCCGCTGTCTGGCTGGATCGGACCGGCTCTACGCCCGCCCCGTTCGATGGATGGACACTACAAAATTGGCTGTCGGCTGGGCAATAGAGCGGTAAGGAATTTTTCATGTTTGAGGCACAAGAATCAGCTTGACTCGTGGCCGTCGCAAAGCCGCCTGCCGATAAGTCGTTTTGATTCAAACCGTTTCAGCAACCGCGAATAAAAGCGGCCGCGTGCGACAAAATTCCCTTGACATGGCGCCAGCCTCCGGCACTGCGGCGCGCAAAGGCGCGCCCGGGAACGACCATCGCCAACCTGTTGATATAAAAAGATTTTTATTGTCCGCTTGCCACGCCTGTCTCACCCGGCGGCGGCGGGCGAGGCCGCGCGGGCCAGCTTCGCCGACGAAACAACGACATAGCCGGAACGAGAAAGATTCCAATGACCGGCAAAATAAAAACCCGGCGTTTTCACGCCGGGTTTTCAGAACGGAAACGGTTTGCGCGAAAGCGCTGGAATCAGACGTTGAGCGCCTTCACCCGCTGGGCCAGCCGCGACACCTTGCGCGAGGCCGTATTGCGGTGCAGCACGCCCCTGGAGGCGGCGCGCGCCAGCTCCGGCTGGGCGACGGCGAAGGCGGCCTCGGCCGCAGCCTTGTCACCGGCGGCCAGGGCTTCCTCGACCTTGCGAACGAAAGTGCGCACGCGCGAACGACGGTTCTTGTTGACCGCGGTGCGGCGGGCGATCTTGCGCGTTGCCTTTTTGGCCGAAGACGTATTGGCCATGATGCCTCTCTCTCAAAAATGTCAGCGTGGTCGCGCCGTTCGATCGTTTCCGCCATGGGCGGGCCCAACCGGGGCAGCGCGTAAGGGGCAGCCAGAACGGCCACCTTCGTTGCGGCCGGCTTATAGAGAAGGTTTCGGTGCCCGTCAACGCCTCGTGCCCGACTCTTTGAGACCGTTTCAGCGGCCCGATTTCAGCGGTTGCGGAAATTTGGCTTCCGCTTCTCCGAGAAGGCGGCCATGCCCTCCTTCTGGTCGTCGAGCGCGAACATGGAATGGAACACGCGCCGCTCGAAGCGCAGCCCTTCCGTCAGCGTCGTCTCGTAGGAGCGGTTGACGGCCTCCTTGACCATCATCACCGCCGGCAGCGAGAAGCCGGCGATCTTCTCGGCCGCCTTCAGCGCCTCGTCGAGCAATTCGGCCGCCGGCACCACCCGCGAGACGAGGCCGGAGCGCTCGGCCTCGGCCGCGTCCATCATGCGGCCCGTCAGGCACATGTCCATGGCCTTGGCCTTGCCGACGAAGCGGGTCAGGCGCTGCGAGCCGCCCATGCCGGGCATGACGCCGAGGGTGATCTCGGGCTGGCCGAACTTGGCGTTGTCGCCGGCGATGATGAAGTCGCACATCATGGCGAGCTCACAGCCGCCGCCGAGCGCATAGCCGGAGACGGCGGCGATGATCGGCTTCCTGATGCGCAGGAGCGCATCCCAGCCGGCGAAGAAATCCGCCGCGTACATGTCGATATAAGACTTCTCGCCCATCTCCTTGATGTCGGCGCCGGCGGCGAAGGCCTTTTCCGAGCCGGTGATGACGATGGCGCCGACGCCCTCGTCCGCCTCGAAGGTCTGGAGCGCCGCGGTGACGTCGCGCTCGATGGCGGAGTTCAGCGCGTTGAGCGCCTGCGGGCGGTTGAGCGTGATCAGCCCGACCTTGCCGCGGGTTTCGACAAGGATCGTCTCATAGGCCATGGTGCTTCTCCCTCATTGCCGGCGACGCGCCCCCGGCCCGCCGTCCTTCACCCCGGCAGATACCTCAAGGCTGGCAGGAGGGGCAATAGAATGTCGAGCGCCCGGACTGGACGATGCGCGCGATGGTGCCGCCGCAGCCGGGCCGCAGGCACGGCTCGCCCTCGCGGTCGTAGACGCTGAAGGAATGCTGGAAATAGCCGAGCGAGCCGTCGGTGCGGATATGGTCGCGCAGCGAGGAGCCGCCGGCCTCGATGGCTTCGGCGATCACCTCGCGGATCGCCTGCGCCAGCACCGCGCAGGCGACCTGATCGGCGGCGACGGCATGCGCCTGCGTCAATGGCGAGATGCGCGCGCGCCACAGCGCCTCGCAGACATAGATGTTGCCTAGGCCGGCGATCAGCCTCTGGTCGAGCAGCGCCGCCTTGATCGGCGTCTTGCGCCCGGCGAGCAGACGACCAAGCAGCGGCCCGTCGAGCGCGTTGCCGGTCGGCTCGACGCCGAGGCCGGCTAGCGAGGGGTGGGCGTCGAGCGCGGCGGCCTCGGCGAACAGCATGAAGCCGAAGCGGCGCGGATCGTTGAAAACGACGCGGTGGCGGCCGCCATCCGCGCCCTTGAGATGGAAGACCGCGTGGTCGTGCGCCTCGTCCTTGGAGCGGGCGTAGTGGAAATCGCCGGGGAGGCTCTCGCCTCCCCCGGAATGGATGCGGAACGAGCCGGACATGCCGAGATGGCAGATCAGCACCGGGTCGGCGTCGAGATGCATGACGAGGTACTTCGCCCGCCGGCCGAGCGAGACGACGGCGCGCCCGCGCAGGCGCGCAGTGAAGCCTTCCGGGAACGGGTAGCGCAGGTTCGGCCGCCGCTGCTCGACCTCGACGATGCGCGCGCCTTCGAAGACGGGCTGGAGGCCGCGGCGGACGGTCTCGACCTCGGGCAGCTCAGGCATTGCGGGCGAGATCCTTCCTGAACGAGGCGCCGTGGCGGCCGGGGGCGATGCCGAGATGCTCGGCGACGGTCTCGCCGATGTCGGCATAGGTGGCGCGCAGGCCCACCGGGCCGCGCCTCAATCCCGGTCCCGCGCCGATGACCGGCACGCGCTCGCGCGTGTGGTCGGTGCCGCGCCATGTCGGGTCGCAGCCATGGTCGGCGGTCAGCACCAGCATGTCGCCCTTGCCCAGCCGCGCCAGCGCCTCGGGCAGCCGCGCGTCGAAGGCCTCGAGCGCGGCGGCGTAGCCGGCAACGTCGCGGCGGTGGCCGAACTCGGTGTCGAAATCGACGAAATTGGCGAAGACGAGGTCGCCGTCGCCGGCCTCGTCGATGGCGGCGAGCGCGGCGTCGAACATCGCCATATTGTCCTTCGCCTTGCGCAGGCTCGAAATACCGCGATGGGAGAAGATGTCGCCGATCTTGCCGACGGCCAGCACCTTGCGTCCTTCGCCCTCCAGCCGGTCGAGCAGCGTCGGCCCGGGCGGCGGCGTGGCGAAGTCCTTGCGGTTGGGGGTGCGGGCGAAGGTCGCCCCCGTCTCGCCGAGAAAGGGGCGGGCGACGATGCGGCAGACGCCCAGCGGGTCGGCCAGCCGGCGGGCGATGCGGCATAGGTCATAGAGCCGCTCCAGCCCGAAATGCGCCTCGTGCGCGGCGATCTGGATGACGGAATCGACCGAGGTGTAGAGAATAGGCTTGCCGGTCCTGACATGCTCCTCGCCCAGCTCCTCGATCACCGCCGTGCCGGAGGCATAGCGGTTGCACAGGGTGCCGGGCAGCGCGCCCTCGCGGATGAGCGCCTCGGTGAACGCGGCGGGCAGCGCCGGGTCGGCGTCGGGGAAATAGCCCCAGTCGAACAGCGCCGGCAGGCCGGCGATCTCCCAATGGCCAGACGGCGTGTCCTTGCCGCCCGATACTTCCGTCGCCGCGCCGAAGAAGCCGGACACGGGGCCGCCCGGCAGCGGCCGGCCGTTGGCGAGCGCGGCGGCATGGGCAAGGCCGAGGCCGCGCATGTTCGGCACATGGAGCGGCCCGGCGCGCAAGGACGCGACATCGGCCCGGCCGGCCGCGCATTCCGCCTCGATATGGCCGAACGTGTCGGCCCCCTCGTCGCCGAAGCGGGCCGCATCGGGCGCGCCGCCGATGCCGAAGGAATCGAGTACGAAGAGGAAGGCGCGCGCCATCGGCGGTCCATGGTCGGTGAAACTGTCGCAAACAGATAGGCGCGCCCATCCATCTTGGCAATTCGGAAACCAAACCCAGCGAAAATGCGTGGCTGAACGGTACGGAGCGATCTGGGTTGAGGGCATATCGGGCGATGCGCGGAGCAATGATGGCGACGGCGGTTTCGCTGGCCGCCCTCTCGTGCGGCCCGGGCGCGCTGGCGCAGGAGGCGTTCCGCATCGGCCTCGTCGCCCTGCCGGGCGAGGACGCCGGCGTCGAGGGGCTGGCCGGGATCAAGGCGGCCTATTCGACCGCGCTCGGCATGCCGGTCGAGGTCATGGTCGCGCGCGACTATGCCGCGCTCGCCGAGGCGCAGATCGCCGGCCGGATCGACTACGCCGCCTACAGCGCGCCGGCCTTCGCCGCCGCCTCGCTGCGCTGCGGCTGCGTCGTGCCGGTCGCTGCGCCCGTCGACGCCGACGGCAGTGTCGGCCTGCGCTCGGTGCTGATCGTCAGGCGCGATTTCACGGACGGCAGCGGCAAGCTCGCCGTCGGCCCGGCCGACAGCCTGGCGACGCGGCTCGCCCCGCTTGCCGCCTCGGCCGAGGCGCGCGCCGCCGCGGCGTCCGGCCGGCTGGTCGAGGCGGGAAGCGCGCTGGAGGCCGAAGCCCTGTTCGTCGCCGGCAAGGTCGACGGCTTCTTCGGCTGGATGCCGGCCGGCGCGGAGAACGGGACGGAGCCGCCGCCCGGCGGCACGCCGGCGCGGCTCGCGGCCTCCGGGCTCGACCCTTCGGCGTGGCGCGTCGCCTGGCGCTCGGACACGCTGCGCTACGGCCCGCACGCCGTGCGCAGCGACACCGCGCCCGGGCGGGTGGAGAAGCTGGCGGAATTGCTGGAGGGCGTCGCCCCGGGCGGGGCCGGCCCGGGCCGGCAGATCATGCGCGGGCACGACCGCTTCGCCGCGGTCTCGCCGGCGGACTACCGGGCCGTTCTGGACGCGGTCGCCGCGCTCGACGCGCGCTAGAGCGATTCCAGGAAAAGTGTGAAGCACTTTTCCGTCCGGAAATTGCGGGAAAACAAGGAGTTAGACCATTTCACCGTTTCCGTGGCACGGTGAAATGGTCTAGAGCAGCGGGCGTTCTGACGAACGCTGCTTCCGCTGCTCCGGCTTCTTTTCCCGGCCGCATTCATGCGACGTCAGACGATTGCGTCTGACTTGCAAAATGCTCCGGTCCTAGCAATCGGTGCAGATGATCTTGTTGCTCATGCGCGGACGCAGGTAATAGACCTCGCCCATCTCGATGTTGTCGAACGCGCCAAGCAGGCCCATGCCCGTCCGCTGCTCGGCCGTCCAGGCGATGACCGGGAGATAGTCGAGCTGGGCCGAGACACGGACGAGGAAGGTCTCGGCGATCCTCAACTCGTCGGGCACGTCGATCACGGTTTCCTTCGCCGGGCCGATGGAGAAGGCGCCGTTGACCATCTTGCGCGACCATTTGACGATGGCGCGCGGCGTCGCGTCCTTGGTGATCTCGATGCCGGTGATCTCGATGGTCGGCCGGGTGCGGCCATAGGGCTGGAGGATCGCCTCGCCGATCTCCATGATCGGCTCGATCACAGCCTTCGTCGTCTCGCTGTGCTGCTGCGTCACCAGATCGGCGACCATGGAGCCGATGCGGCTGACCTTCTTGTTGGCCTCGATGCCCTGCGCCACCTCCATGGTGACGAAATAGAGCGTCAGCAGCAGCGGCGCGATGAAGGCGAACTCGATGGCCGCGACGCCCTTCCTGTCGCGCAGGAATGCGGCCAGCCGCATCATCGTTCCGCGTGGCCTTGCCACGTTATTCTTACTGTCGTTCATGGTTCCGCTTCCCCGCCCCGTGTCGCGCATGGCCGCCCCCATCAATCGTCGAAAGGTTCGTTCTGCCACGTCACCGTGGCGTAGAGCAGCGTCTTGCCGCCGCGCAGGTTCGACATCGACTTGCGCATGAAGTCGGTCATCACCGGCCAGCGGTAGAAGACGCGGAGCTGGTTCTTCGAGCCCGACGGCCCCGGCACGATGTCGAAGCCCTCGGTGTCGATGTCGTTGTCCTTGAAGGCGATGCGCTTGTCGGCCGCTTCCTTGAAGGTGGCATAGCTCTTCAGGTCGATCTCGATGTCCGGGCAGCCGGCAGCGACCAGCATCTCCAGCTTCACGCAGATCTTGTCCTTGACCAGATCCGAGTCCGCGTCGAGGTCCGCCTGCCTGATCTGGCCGGTGCGGAACTGGCGCGCCACGTCGTCTGTGGCGTTCGACAGGATTTGCTGCGCGGCGAAGGAGATGCAGCTTTCGAGGATGGCGAAGACGAGCAGGCAGAACGGAATGATCAGCGCGGCGAACTCGATCGCCACGGCGCCGTCGGCGTTGCGGACGAAGCGGCCCCACCGCCGCCGGCCGTCCCGCGCCTTGCGTCCTTCCACCCTCGTGTCCCTTGCGGTCTTGTCCACCATCACGCGCCCCGCGACCTCAAATGTCATGGCGGCACCATACACAACACGGGTTGAAGCCCGGTTTTGACGGAAGATAGAAATGTCGGCGTCGCGTCAGGGCCGCGTTAACCCTTTTCCGCCGCCTACTGGCCGTTGCGGAGCTGGGCCTCGCAATAGGGAGAGCAGGACAGCGCCTCGAGCGCGGCCCGGCGATAGACGTTGACCGCATTGGCCGACGCGCGCGAGACCACGACCTGCTCGTCGACGATGGCCGCGCCGTCCCGGTCGAGGATGACGAGGTTGGTGACGCCGAAGCCCTTGCCGGTCAGCACCACGGTCGACGCGTCCTGCACGGCGGCGTCGGCGATCAGCGGGTTGCCGACGATGATGGTGTCGGCCGGGCGCGCGAGCTTGACCACACGGGCCTGGTCGACGAACACGCGGATCGTCTCCGCGCTCGCGGGTGCGGCGGCAAGCAGCGCCGCGCAGGCGGCCAAAACGGCTGCGCCCGTCAGTTTCATCACACGCCGCGCCATGCGGGCCTCCTCGGATACCAAGCCATGTTGCGGAAAGATGAACGACATTGGTGAACCAAGGGTTAAGGCCGATCCCGCACGCGGGGATGGGAGCGGGAGGCGACACTCTTAATAATAGGGGTCGTGCCGCGCGGCACGATTTGCCTTCATTTTACCAAATCCGGCATCTCCCGGTTAACCAAGAAACGCTGCTCCGGCCGGCAAGAATTCGGTAAGGCTGTTTCTTAAGCCGATTGCAACAGCTTCGTATTAGTTTCCACTCATCCGATCGACACAGAAGAAACGCCGACGGAAGTGCTGTAACACACGGAGCAAGGAGTTCTCCCATGACCAAGATTTTCGCTCGCTTCGCCAAGGACGAGTCCGGCGCCACTGCCATCGAATACGGCCTTATCGCCGCCCTGATCGCCCTCGCGGTCATCACCGGCGCCGGCCTGATCGGCGACGAGCTCCGCACGACCTTCGGCACGATCGCCACCGGGCTGACCGACGCCAACGCGAAGTAACGATTTGGCTTCGGCCACAATCACATCGAGAGCGGTCGCCTTCGGGCGACCGTTTTCATTTGCGAAGACCATTTCGCGGCGCGGGCGCTTCACCAAAGCTTAAACGCGCCGCTGTAGTCTTGCCGCATGTTCGTCCAGTCCGGGTGCAACCGCCATGCTTGAAGCGTTGATCTTCGTCGTCTTCCCCTTCTGCATGGCGTTCGCCATCGTCTCCGACATGGTGTCGATGACCATCGCCAACCGGGTCTCGATCATCCTTCTCGCCACCTTCGCCCTCGTCGCGCCGCTGACCGGCATGGCATGGGCGGACTACGGCTGGCATTTCGCGGCCGGCGCATCGGTGCTCGCCGTCACCTTCGGCCTGTTCGCCATCGGCGGCATGGGCGGCGGCGACGCCAAGCTCATGGCCGCCACCGCGCTGTGGATGGGCTTCTCGCCGCAGCTCATGCAGTATCTGGTGCAGGCGTCGGTGCTCGGCGGCGCCCTGACGCTTCTCCTCCTCGTCTATCGCAAGTCGCCGCTTTCGGCCTTCACCGGCGGCAACCTCTTCCTGCGCCATTTCGCCAACGAGAAGGTCGGCATCCCCTACGGGGTCGCGCTCGGCGCGGCCGGGCTGATGGTCTACCCCTCGACGCCCCTGATGCAATGGGCGCTGTCGCGGCTCGCGGCGGGCTGATCCGCGCCCGCTTCCCGCGTAAACACTAAATTAATCACGATCGTAAGCCATCCATTAACCCTAATTTGACGATTGGGACCGCAAAGTCCGGCTCGGCTCAAAGGATTGCCGAGTACGAGGTCCCCGAAGATGGCACCATCCCGCGTGATTATTCTGGGCGTCGCCGTGGCGACGGCGATCGGCGCAGGCTATGTCGCCAAGAACATGGCGACTCCGCCCCCGCCGGAGATCATCGTCGACGCCGCACCGCGCGAACCGGCGATCCGCCTGACCGAGGTCTTGGCGCTCGACGGCGACGTGGCCATGGGCGCGCCCATAAGCGACCGGCTCGAATGGCAGTCATGGCCGTCGAGCGGCGTCACCGACGCCTTCATCACCCGCGACAAGGAACCCAACGCGCTCGAGGAGCTGAAGGGCGCCATCGCCCGCGTGCCGATGTATGCGGGCGAGCCGCTGCGCCGCTCCAAGCTGATCGGCGAGGGGCAGAGCTTCATGTCGTCGATCCTGCCCTCGGGCAAGCGCGCGGTGGCGACGCAGATCGCGGCCGACACCTCGGCCGGCGGCTTCATCCTGCCCAACGACTTCGTCGACGTCATCATGACGCGGCGCAACAGCAGCAGCACCGGCGGCGAGGGCTACATCACCGAGACCATCCTGAAGAACATCCGGGTGCTGGCCATCGACCAGGCGATCCAGGAGGACGAGGAAGGCCGCAGGGTGCGCGTCGGCGACACGGCGACGCTGGAGCTCACTCCGCAGCAGGCCGAGATCATCACCGTCGCCCAGCAGATGGCCGACCGGCTGACGCTGGCGCTCCGGGCGGTGGTCGACACCCAGGAAGTGATCGAAGAGGAAGCCGACTACCTCGTTTCGGGCAATGGCAGGCGCGGCACGGTGCGCCTCATCAAGTCGGGCGAAGTCAGCGAAGTGGGGGCGCGCAAATGACCGCTGGAACGAGCCGCAACAGATTGCCCAACCGCGCGATGTCCAACCGCCCGAGACCCGGCCGTACCGGCCGCCGCATCGGCATCTCGCTGATCGCGCTGGCGCTCGCCATCGGCGTCGATGCGACGCCCTCGGGCCTCACCTCCGGCGAGGCGCTGGCGCAGGGCATCAGCACGGTCGGCGGCAAGCGCAGCGCCCAGACCGTCGATCTCGGCCTCAACAAGTCGATCGTGATCGACCTGCCGCGCGACGCCTACGACATCCTCGTCGCCAACCCGGCCGTGGCCGACGCCGTCACGCGCACGGCGCGGCGCATCTACCTGTTCGGCAAGTCGGTGGGCGAGACCAACATCTTCGTCTTCGGCCCGAACGGCGAGCAGATCGCCTCCATCGACCTGCGCGTCGAGCGCGACGTGTCGGGGCTGGAGGGCTATCTCAAGCGCTTCCTGCCCGAATCCGACATCAAGGCCGAGCTGATCAATGACAACGTCGTGCTGAGCGGCACGGTAGAGACGCCGCTCGACGCCAAGCGCGCCGAGGAACTGGCGCAGATCTTCGTCACCGGCGGCGAGGCGACCACCGGCCAGTATTCGCAGACGGCGGCCGGCGGCGACGCGGCCGGCGGCGTCGCCATCGACAACCCCGACCAGCAGCGCCGCTCGAGCCGCATCGTCAACATGCTCAAGATCGTCGGCGAGGACCAGGTGACGCTGAAGGTCACGGTCGCCGAGGTGTCGCGCAACGTGATGAAGCAGCTCGGCGTCAACATGATCGGCTCCGGCAATCTCGACGGCATTTCGTGGGGGGCGATCAGCGAGAACTCCCTCGGTCTCGGCAAACCGCTCTCCGCCTCCTCGCTCGCCCTCGGCGGATCGATGATCGACGCCTATCTCAACGCCATGGAGCAGGCCGGCGTGATGAAGACGCTGGCCGAGCCGGCGCTGACGGCGGTTTCCGGCGAGAAGGCGACGTTCAGGGTCGGCGGCGAGTTCAACATCGTGCGCGGCCGCAACACCGACCCCGAGACCGGCCAGACCACCTACGACATCCAGCAGATCGACTACGGCATCGGCCTCGAATTCCTGCCCGTGGTGCTGTCGCCCGGCCGCATCAGCCTGAAGATCCGCACCCAGGTTTCCGAGCCGACCAACGAAGGTTCGGTGATGATGGAAGGCGGCGTCTCGCGCGGCGGCCGGGGCGGCCTGATCGGCTCCAACTTCATCTCGATCCGCAAACGCCTCGCCGATACGACGGTCGAGCTGCCCTCCGGCGGCTCGATGATGATCGCCGGCCTCGTGCGCGACGACGTGCGCCAGGTCGCCTCCGGCCTGCCGGGCCTTTCCAAGGTCCCGGTGCTCGGCACGCTGTTCCGCAGCCGCGACTTCGTGCGCAACGAGACCGAGCTGGTCATCATCGTCACGCCCTATCTGTCGAAGCCGGTGGCGCGCACCGCGCTCGCCAAGCCCGACGACAATTTCAACCCGGCCAGCGACGGCGCGGGCATGTTCCTCAACCGCGTCAACCGCGTCTACGGGACCATGAAAACCGACAAGCCCGCCGGGCGCTATCACGGCGTCGTCGGCTTCATCTACAAGTGATCGGGGACGGACCCATGTTCGAGACATCCATCCACTCCGTTCCGCCGCGGCGCGGCCGGCGCATCGCCGCCCTCGCCGCCACGGCGCTCGCTGCCGCGCTGCTGGCCGGCTGCGCCAGCCGCGACTCGGTGACGGTCGGCTCCATCCCCGACGACTACCGCACCAACCATCCGATCGTGATCGGCGAGCGGGAAAAGACGGTCGACATCCCCGTCGGCATCGCCGACCGCGGCATGTCGCGCATGCAAAGGGTTGCGCTGGACGGCTTCATCGCCAATTACGACCGCAGCGCCGCGCCGATGGTCGGCATCATGGTGCCCTACGGCTCGGGCAACCAGGCGGCGGCGTCCGCCGTCGCCGCCGATCTCGTCAAGCGCCTGCGCAAGGCCGGGGTCCCGGAAGGGCGCATCCTGCACGAGCCCTACGACGCGACGCAGTATGGCGATTCGGCCCCGATCCGCGTTTCCTACGCCGAGATGCGGGCCTCGACCGGACCGTGCGGCCGCTGGCCGGCCGACATGCTGGAAACCAGCGAGAACAAGCACTGGGCCAATTTCGGCTGTTCCTACCAGAACAACCTCGCCGCCCAGATCGCCAATCCCGCCGACCTGCTCGGTCCGCGCCAGCCCGGCGACATCGACGCGCAGAACAGGTCGCACGCGATCGACCAGTATCGCGATCGCGACATAGCCGCCGACGTCCGCGGCAACCGCGAAGTCAACTACTGATGAGCTCCGGGGGCGCATGACATGAGCAATCTCGCCTACGACGCCGTATCGTCCAGCCATGGGGCGGGCGACCCGGCAAGCGAAACCGAAGTCGCCGCGATGGCCGAGCTGCGGCCGGTGCCGCGCATCTCGATCCAGGCCTTCTGCGAGACGGAGGCGGTGGCCGCCTCCATCGAGCGCGCCGGCAACGACCGGCGCATGGCCAAGGCGCATCTGAAACTGCACATGGGCGGCATCGCCACCGCGGTCGAGTTCTATCATTCGGCGCAGACGCCCAACCTCATCATCGTCGAGTCGCGCGAGGAGCCCAAGCAGCTCATCGCGACGCTCGCGCAACTGGCCGAGGTGTGCGACCCCTCCTCCAAGGTGGTCGTCATCGGCCACTACAACGACGTCTGGCTCTACCGCGAGCTGATCCGCTTCGGCATCTCCGAATATGTCGTCGCCCCGATCTCGATGGCGGACGTCCTTTCGGTCATCTCCTCGATCTTCGTCGATCCGGCGGCGGAGCCCATCGGCCGCTCGGTCGCCTTCATCGGCGCCAAGGGCGGCGTCGGCTCCTCGACGCTGGCGCACAATGTCGGCTGGGCGGTGTCGAGCCTGTTCTCCTCCGAGGTGGTCGTCGCCGATCTCGACCTCGCCTTCGGCACGGCGAACATCAATTTCGACCAGGACCCGGCACAGGGCATCGCCGAGGCGGTGTTCTCGCCCGAGCGCATCGACGAGGTCTATCTCGACCGCCTGCTGACCCAGTGCGCGGAGCGGCTGTCGCTGCTCGCCGCGCCGTCGATGCTCGACCGGACCTACGATTTCGACGCCGACGCCTTCTCGCAGATCATCGACATCGCCCAGCGTTCGGCGCCTTTCCTCGTCCTCGACGTGCCGCATGTGTGGAGCGGATGGTCGAAATCGGTGCTGATGCAGGCGGACGACGTCGTCATCACCGCCACGCCCGAGCTCGCCAACCTGCGCAACACCAAGAACCTGATCGACACGCTGAAGAAGCTCAGGCCCAATGACGGCCCGCCGCGGCTGATCATCAACCAGGCCGGCGTTCCCAAGCGCCCGGAAATATCGGCCGAGGATTTCTCCGAGCCGCTCGGCATCGAGCCGGCGGCAGTCATCCCGTTCGACGCGGCACTGTTCGGCAACGCCGCCAACAACGGCCGCATGCTGGGCGAGACCGACGCCGGCCACGCCGTGGTCAGGATGGTCGAGGAAATCGCCCATGTGCTGACCGGCCGCGCCGAAATCAAATCCAGGAAGAAGCCGGGCCTCAGCGATCTCATCGCCCGGCTCAAGCTGAGGAAATAGGCGGCATGTTCGGCAAGAGAGGCTCCGACTCGGGCACGCGCGAGACGCCGGCCTTCAGGCCGCCGGCGGCCCCCGCGCCGCAGCAGGATCGGGGGCACGACCATGCGCCTGAGCCGCGCGGCGAGGTGCTGGAAGCGCCCGCCCCCGCCCCGGCTGCGCCCAAGCGCACCATCGAGGCCCCGCCGCCGCTGGCGGCCGAGCCGAACAAGCGCGCACAGCGCGAGCGCAGCGACAGCTATTACGACACCAAGAGCCAGGTCTTCTCGGCGCTCATCGACACGATCGACCTGTCGCAGCTCGCAAGGCTGGACCCGGACGCGGCGCGCGAGGAAATCCGCGACATCGTCAACGACATCATCGCGATCAAGAACTTCGCGATGTCGATCTCCGAGCAGGAGGACCTGCTCGAGGACATCTGCAACGACGTGCTCGGCTACGGCCCGCTCGAGCCGCTGCTGGCGCGCGACGACATCGCCGACATCATGGTCAACGGCGCGCGCGACGTCTATATCGAGGTCGCCGGCAAGGTCGAGAAGACCGGCATCCGCTTCCGCGACAACCAGCAGCTCCTCAACATCTGCCAGCGCATCGTCAGCCAGGTCGGCCGGCGGGTGGACGAATCCTCGCCGATCTGCGACGCGCGCCTGCCCGACGGCTCGCGCGTCAACGTCATCGCCTCGCCGCTCTCCATCGACGGCACGGCGCTGACGATCCGCAAGTTCAAGAAGGACAAGCTCACCCTCGACCAGCTCGTCCGCTTCGGCGCGATCACGCCCGAGGGTGCGGAGGTGCTGAAGGTCATCGGCCGGGTGCGCTGCAACGTCGTGATCTCCGGCGGCACCGGCTCCGGCAAGACGACGCTGCTCAACTGCCTGACCAACTACATCGACCGCGACGAGCGCATCATCACCTGCGAGGACTCGGCCGAGCTCCAGCTCCAGCAGCCGCATGTGGTGCGGCTGGAGACGCGCCCGCCCAACCTCGAGGGCGAGGGCGAGGTCACCATGCGCGACCTGGTCAAGAACTGCCTGCGCATGCGGCCCGAGCGCATCATCGTCGGCGAGGTGCGCGGCCCCGAGGTGTTCGACCTGCTCCAGGCGATGAACACCGGCCATGACGGCTCGATGGGCACGATCCACGCCAACAGCCCGCGCGAATGCCTCTCGCGCATGGAATCGATGATCGCCATGGGCGGCTTCTCGCTGCCGCAGAGGACCGTGCGCGAGATCATCGTCGGTTCGGTCGACGTCATCATCCAGGCAGCGCGCCTGCGCGACGGCTCGCGCCGCATCACCCACATCACCGAGGTGATCGGCATGGAAGGCGACGTCATCATCACGCAGGACCTCGTCCTCTACGACATCAAGGGCGAGGACGCGCAGGGACGCATCCTCGGCGAGCATGCCTCGACCGGCATCGCCCGCCCCGCCTTCTGGGACCGCGCCCGCTATTATGGCGAGGAAGCCCGGCTGGCGAACGCGCTCGAGACGATGGAGAAGGCGACGTGACGCAGCCGGCGCGGAGCGCGTCCACGACAGACGGACGGGGGCGCGCATGTTCGGGATGGATATGACGATCCTCGCCTTCGTCGGCCTGGCGGCGATGAGCGCGGCCGCTCTCGCCTATGCGGTGCTGTTTCCGTCCATCGAGAACGAGCGCAACACCGGCAAGCGGCTGAAATCGGTCAAGAGCGCCGAGACGGATCGGCTCGCGGTCAAGGCCTCGCGCGACCGGGTGGCCGAGGCGGCCAAGCGGCGCAAATCCGTGCAGGATTCGCTGAAGGACCTCGAAAACAAGCAGAAATCGCGCAGCGCCAACACGACGAAGCCGCCGCTCAAGGTCATGCTGCGGCAGGCGGGCCTGGACCTGACCGTCGAGCGGTTCTACCTCTATTCGGTCGTCTCGGGCATCGTCCTCGCCTTCGTCCTGTTCATCGCCGGCGCCTCGCTGCTGATCCTCGCCGGCGGCTTCATCGCCGGCGCCTTCGGCCTGCCGCGCTGGTTCGTCTCGTTCAAGCGCCAGCGGCGTATCAAGGCGTTCCTCGAGGAGCTGCCGAACTCGCTCGACGTCATCGTGCGCGCGGTGCGGTCCGGCCTGCCGCTCAACGACGCGGTGCGCCTCATCGCCTCCGAATCGCCCGAGCCGGTGAAAGGCGAGTTCCGCCGGGTGATCGAATCGCAGCAGCTCGGCCTGTCGCTGCCGGAAGCCATGCTGCGCATGCCCGAAACCATGCCCTGCCCGGAAGCCAGCTTCTTCGGCATCGTCATCCAGATCCAGAGCCAGGCCGGCGGCAACCTCTCGGAAGCGCTCGGCAACCTGTCCAAGGTGCTGCGCGACCGCAAGAAGATGAAGGCCAAGGTACAGGCGCTGTCGATGGAGGCCAAGGCGTCGGCCGCCATCATCGGCGCGCTGCCCTTCATCGTCGCCTTCCTCGTCTACCTGTCCAGCCCGACCTACATCATGCCGCTGTTCACGACGTCGACCGGCCACCTGATCCTCGTCATCGCGGGCGTGTGGATGTCGATGGGCATTTTCGTCATGCGCAAGATGATCAACTTCGACATTTGAGGGACCGGCGATGATCGACCAGGTGATGAAGTCCGTCATCGACCCGACCTTCATGATCGCCCTCGTGGTGGCCGTGGCGGTGTTCGTCACCGTGTTCACGGCGCTGCCGGCGATGGGCGGCAACCCGTTGAAGGCACGCATGAAATCGGTCGCTCTGGAGCGCGAGGAGCTGCGCGCCAAGCAGCGCATGCGCCTCGCCGCCGAAGCCGACCGCAGGCGCAAGGGTCTGCGCGAGGAACAGTCCCACGGCATGAGGCGCATCGTCGAGCGGCTCGACCTCAAGCGCGCGCTGGCCGACGAGGCCACGCTGAACAAGCTCAAGATGGCGGGCTTCCGCGGCCAGAACCCGCTGACGAAGTTCCTGTTCTTCCGCCTCGTCCTGCCCGCCGTCGGCCTCGGCCTCGGCGTGTTCTACATCTTCGTCTTCGGCCTGCTGCCCGACCAGCCACTGTTCATCAAGGCGTTCGTCTGCGTCCTGCTCGCCTATGCCGGGTTCTATGCGCCGGTGCTTTACGTCTCCAACCGCGCCACCAAGCGCAAGGCCTCGATCCAGCGGGCATGGCCCGACGCGCTCGACCTGATGCTGATCTGCGTCGAGTCCGGCATCTCCGTCGAGGCGGCGTTCCGGCGCGTGGCCGACGAGATCGGCGCGCAGTCTGTCGAGCTGGCCGAGGAGTTCGTGCTGACCAACGCCGAATTGTCCTTCCTGCAGGAACGCCGGCAGGCCTATGAGAACCTCGCCGCGCGCACCGGGCTCGACTCGGTCAAGAGCGTCACCCAGGCGCTGATCCAGGCCGAGCGCTACGGCACGCCCGTCGCGCACGCGCTGCGCGTCCTCTCGGCCGAAAGCCGCGACATGCGCATGAACGAGGCGGAGAAGAAGGCCGCCGCGCTGCCGCCCAAGCTGACGGTGCCGATGATCCTGTTCTTCCTGCCGGTGCTGTTCGCCGTCATCCTCGGCCCGGCCGGCATCCAGGTCTCGCAGCAGGGCGTCTTCGGCAACTGACGGGCGCGGGGCGCGGCCCGCCGCGCGCCCTGCGGCAGCTTGCGGCACCCCGCGGAAAACAGTTTCAAAAAGGCGGGGTTTTGAACTAGGAATCACCCGGTTTCGCTCGAAATTTGGGTTTGTCTTTTTTGCCAGTTCCTCGTTCCCTTCCTAATCTGCGCCGCGTTCAGCCGCTCCGCCGCCGGAGCGGCAGCTTCCGGGTCGGGCCATGCCGCTTCTCCACATAGAGGGACTGACGCGCCACTTCGGTGCGACACGCGCCCTGACGGGCGCCGACCTTGCCGTGGAGTCCGGCGAGATCGTCGCGCTGATGGGCGCGAACGGCGCGGGCAAGTCCACCCTCGTCAACATCGTCTCCGGCGTCATTCCGCGCCAGTCGGGCAGGATGGCGCTGGCTGGCACAGCTTACGACCCGTCCTCGCCCACCGACGCGGCGCGGGCCGGCGTCGTCACCGTCCACCAGTCGACCGACCGGGTCGGCGCGGCCGGGCTCAGCGTCGCCGACATCCTCCTGCTCAACGACTATGCCGAGGGGACCGCACCCTTCTTCCTGACGCGCCGGGCGGTCAAGGCGCGGGCACGGGCGCTGCTCGACAAGGCCGGGTTCGACCTGCCGCTCGACGCCGATTTCGCCGACCTGCGCGCCGCCGACCGCCAGCTTCTCGCCATCGCCCGCGCGGTCGCCGCTGATGCGCGCCTCCTCATCCTCGACGAGCCGACGGCGAGCCTGTCGGGCCGGGAGGCGGCGCGCCTCTACGACGTCCTGAAGCGGCTGCGCGGCGAGGGGCTCGCCATCCTCTACATCTCCCACCGCATCGCCGACCTTCAGGCGCTGGCCGACCGCGTGGCGGTGATGCGCGGCGGACGCGTGGTCGAGACGTTCTCGCGGCCCGTCGATTTCGCCGCCGCCGTCTCGGCGATGATCGGGCGGCCGCTGGAAAGCGCCCGCCCCGCCCATCGCAATACGGCGGGCGCGCCGGTTCTCGCCGTCAGCGGCGTGCGCCTCCTGCCGCATGCCGCGCCGATCGACCTTGCCGTGCATCCGGGCGAGGTGGTGGCGATCAACGGCCCGCTCGGCTCCGGCAAGAGCCGGCTGCTCAACCTCCTGTTCGGGCTGGAGCCGGCCCATGGCGGCGCGATCACGCTCAACGGCGAGCCCTATTCGCCGGCGGGCCCGACTGACGCCATCGCCCGCGGCGTCGCGCTCGCGGCCGAGGACCGCCACCGCTCGTCGCTGATGCCGGCCGGCTGGCCGGGAAGCTCGCTCGCCGCCACCATCTCGCTGCCGCACCTGAAGACATGGTTCCCCACCGGCTTCACCCTCGGCGGGCGCGAGCGGGTGGAGGCGGAAAAGGCGATCTCGCGCCTCGGCATCAAGGCCTCCGGCCCGTTCGCGCCGATCGAGACCTTGTCGGGCGGCAACCAGCAGAAGGCGATCCTCGCCCGCTGGCAGGCCGAGCCGACGCGGCTGCTCCTGCTCGACGAGCCGTTCCAGGGCGTCGACGTCGGCGCGCGCGCCGACATCATCGCCGCGATCCGGCAGGGCGGCGGCGCGACGCTGATCGCGACGTCCGACCCCGAGGAGGCGGTGGAGGTGGCGGACCGCATCTTCCTGATACAGGATCACGCGCTGACCCCGTGGCAGGCGGCCGCCACGGAGGAGCACGCACTCGCAGAACGGGCACAGGCAGGATGAACGACGCCGACACCGAGATTTCCCCCCGTCCCGCCGCCGGCGGAGCCGGACGCGGCGCGTCCTTCGCCGACATCCTGCGCGCCGGGGCGGTGCTGTTCCTGCTCGGCGGGCTGATCGTCTTCTACAGCCTGGCGCAACCGGCCTTCCTCAACTTGAACAACCTCCTGTCGATCCTGCAGGCCGTCTCGGTCGTCGCCATCCTCGGCGTCGGCGTCACGGTCACGCTCTCGGTCGGCGGCTTCGACCTGTCGGTCGGCGCGGTCGCCGCTTCCTCGGTGATGGCGGCGAGCTACGCCATGGTGGTCTGGGGCCTCTCCGCGCCGGCGACCGTGCTGTTCGTGCTGGCGCTCGGCGCGAGCGTCGGGCTGGTCAACAGCCTGCTCATCGTCAGGCTGAAGGTGCCGGACCTCCTCGCCACGCTGTCGATGATGTTCCTCTTGTCCGGCCTGCAACTGATCCCGACCGCCGGCCGCTCGATCTCGTCGGGCCTGATCCTGCCGGACGGCTCCAAGGCCACCGGGGCCTACGATCCGGCTTTCCTGCTCATCGGCCGCTCCGGCGTCGGCGGGGTGCCGCTGCCGGTCATCGTCATGCTGACCGTCGCGGTGCTGATGTTCGTCCTTTCCGAGCGCACGCGCATCGGCCGGCTGTTCTTCGCCACCGGCGGCAACGAGGTGGCGGCACGGCTTGCGGGAGCCAACACGGCGCGGCTGAAGACGCTGGCCTATGTCATCTCCGGCACGCTCGCCTCGCTCGGCGGCATCATCATCGCCGCCCGCGTCGGGCGCGGCGACGTCTCCTCCGGCTCCTCGCTGATGATGGATTCGGTGGCCGCGGCGCTGATCGGCTTCGCCGTGCTCGGCGCGCGCCGGCCCAATGTGTTCGGCACCGTCGTCGGCGCGATCTTCGTCGGCGTGCTGCTCAACGGGCTGACCATGCTCAACATCCCCTATTACACGCAGGATTTCGTCAAGGGCGCGGTCCTCGTCGGCGCGCTCGCGCTCACCTACGGCCTCGGCCGCAGGACGGTCTGATTTCAACCCGCTAACAAAAGGCATCAGGGACATGAGGCGCATCACCAGGGCACTTCTCGGCGGCGCGGTCGCGTCGCTCCTCTTCGCCGGCCAGGCGCTTTCGCAGGGAATCGACGGCGCGCCCGCGCCGTTCGACAAGGGCGGCGTCAGGATCGCCGTCGTCTCCTTCCTCGGCTCGGGCGACTGGCTGCAGGCGTTCGAATCCGGCGTCAAGCGCCAGGGCGACGCGCTCGGCGTCGAGCTTACCATCTCGCAGGCGCGCAACGACCACGACACGCAGCGCAGCCTCGTCGAGCAGGCGATCAATCTCGGCGTTGACGGCATCGTCATCAACAACGGCCGCCCCGAAACGCTGCAGGACGTGGCGCAGAAGGCGCTCGACGCCGGCATCAAGGTCGTGGCCTACGACGTCGATCTCGACAATCCGGCGGTTGCCCAGATCGAGCAGTCGGATGCCGACATGGCCCGCCTCGTGCTCGAGCATGCCGTGGAGAAGGAAGGCAAGGGCTTCACCGGCGGCGCGGTCTACGTTGCGGGCTTCGCCCCGCTCGACCGGCGCTACGCCGTCTGGCAGGAGATCGCCAAGGCCAACGACGTGACCGAGAAGGCCGTCTGGGGCGTGGTCAACGACACGGTGCCGGCCTCGGTCGCCGACCAGACCAAGGCGGTGCTGACCGCCAATCCCGACATCAGCGTCGTCTTCACGCCGTGGGACGAGTTCGCCAAGGGCGTCAAGCTCGCCATCGACGAGCTCGGCGTCTCCGACAAGACCAAGATCTACGGCATCGACATCTCGACGCCGGACATCGAGCTGATGCGCGAGGAGAACAGCGCCTGGGTGGCGACGGCCGCGACCAACGCCGCCGTGGTCGGCGAGGTCTCGATCCGCGCGCTGGCGCTCGACATCGCCGGCGCCTTCCCGGGCCGCTCGGTGCTGCTCCAGCCGACGCTCGTCACCCGCGACGACCTGATCGCTAATGACATCAAGACCATCGAGGACCTGCAGGAGAAGTTCCCGGCCTTCCTCGAAAGCGACGCCGCGACGGCGGAGTGGATTCCGCAGGCGAACTGACGGAGAAGGTTCCGCTTGCGTGCGCCGGCGTACCCCTCACCGGCTCGCTGCGCTCGCCACCTCTCCCCAGAGGGAAGAGGAAAATGGGTAGCGCTTATCCAGCTTGGACTTTTCCTCTCCCCTCTGGGGAGAGGTGGCCCGAAGGGCCGGTGAGGGGTAGCGCCGGCAGCGAAGGAAGAAGCGGAGAACCACCATGAGCGACGACCTGCCCCGCCCCGACTACGCCCGCAACATGAAGCTGATCGGCCATTCCGGCATCGGCGGCCGCGGCGATGGATTGCAGGTGATGGTGCATCGCGGCTTCGCCTATGTCGCGCATCCGTGGTCGCGAGGGTTCTCCATCGTCGACGTGCGCGACCCGAGGAAGCCGGGCGAGGTCACCTTCGTACCGGCACCGGAAAATACATGGACCATCCACCTCCAGACGCATGACGACCTCCTCCTCGTCGTCAACGCGCTCGACCTCTTCGCCGACACCTCGACATTCCCGGACGAGAAATCCTACTACACCCGCTCCATCGGCGAGACGGTGGGCACGGCGGAGGGCGGGAGCGCGAAGGCGCGGCCATGGACGGCGGGCATGACGGTCTACGACATCTCGACGCCGGACGCGCCGCGCAGGATCGGCTTCCTGCCCGTCGACGGCGTCGGCATCCACCGCATCTGGTATGTCGGCGGCCGCTGGGCCTACGCCTCGGCCCTGATCGACGGCTTCACCGACTATGTCTTCATCACCATCGACATGGCCGACCCGACGAAACCGCAGATCGCCGGGCGCTGGTGGCTGCCGGGCATGAACGCGGCCACCGGCGAGACGCCGACATGGCCGGCCGGCCGGCGCTTCGCGCTGCATCACGCGCTCGTCGAGGGCAATACGGCCTATGCCTGCTGGCGCGACGGCGGGCTGACCATCCTCGACGTCGCCGACCGGGCGGAGCCGAAGCTGATCGCCCACCGCAACTGGTCGCCACCTTATGGCGGCGGCACGCATTCGCCGCTGCCGCTGCCTTCGCGCGACCTGCTGATCGTCGCCGACGAAGCGGTGCTCGACAACGAGGAGGACGGGCGCAAGCTGACCTGGGTGTTCGACATCCGCGACAAGGCCAACCCGGTCTCGATCTCGACCTTCCCGGTGCCCTCGGAGATCGACTACGTCGCCAAGGGCGGCCATTTCGGCCCGCACAATCTGCACGAGAACCGGCCCGGCAGCTTCGTCTCCGATACGTTGATCTTCGCCACATGGCAGAATGCCGGCGTGCGCGCCTTCGACATTTCCGATCCCTACCATCCGGTCGAGACCGGGGCGCTGGTGCCGCCCGCGCCGCGCGTCATGGCCGACAGGCGGGCGGGCCGGCCGCAGGTCGTGCAGTCGGCCGACATCTTCGTCGACGCCGCCGGCCTGCTCTACGTCACCGACAACAATGGCGGCCTTTCGATCATCGAATATGGTGGCTAGAGCAATTCCAGGAAAAGTGTGAAGCACTTTTCCGTCCGGAATTGCGGTAAACTAAAGAATTAGACCGTTTCCGTGAAACGGTCTAATCAGGTTTCCTGACGCCCGCAGCCGCCTCGCGCACGATGGGCAGGAACGCCTCGCCTTCGTCGAGCGCGGCGAAGAACTGGCGGCGCATGCGCGGCTCCCAGAACTTGTTGATGTGCTCGGCGATGCCGGCGACGCCCTCGGCATGCGGCTTCGACAGGAAGAAGGTGCCGATCTGGTTGGCCATGCGCACGATCTTGGCGTGCGGGCCATCGGGGTGCGGGGTGGGCGTATCCTCATGCGACATTGCGCGCCTCCCCGTCGACGAGCCGCCGCGCATGGGTGAAGACGTCGAACTCGTCGCCGCGCACCAGCGCCACCAGCATCATGCCGGCCTCCCCGGCCGTGCGGATGGCGAGCGCGGTCGGGGCCGACACCGCGAGAATCGCCGGCGCGCCAATGGCGGCCGCCTTCTGCACCATCTCGACCGAGACGCGGCTGGTGACGACGACCGCGCCCGTCGCCCCGTCGACGCCGGCGCGGGCCAGCGCGCCCGCCAGCTTGTCGAGGGCGTTGTGGCGGCCGACATCCTCGCGCGCAGTGAGGATGCCGCTTCCCGGCACATAGAAGCCGGCGGCATGGACCGCGCCGGTCTGCGCATGCAGCGTCTGCCACGTCGCAAGCTGCCGGACGGAGCGGGTGATGTCGCCGGCCGAGAGGGTGAGCGCGGCCGCGCCGACGTTGCGCACCTGATGCAGCGCCTCCTCGATGGATTCGATGCCGCACAGGCCGCAGCCCACCGGGCCGGCGAGATGCCTGCGCCGCGCTGCAAAGCGCGCGCCCGGCTCTCCGGCGAGCGTGATCTGGATGTCGATGCCCTCGCCCGCCTCCTCGACCACAACCGCCTCGATCTCGTCCGGCGCGGCGACGATGCCTTCGGTCAGCGAGAAGCCGAGCGCGAAGTCCTCGAGATCGGCCGGGGTCGCCATCATCACCGCATGGGTGGTGCCGCCATAGGAGAAGGCGACCGGCACCTCCTCCGGCACCATCCGGGCGGCGCTCGCCGCGCCGTGGACGCGGCGGGCGATGCGCGGGGCGGTGGTGACGGGCGGGCGGCTCATCCTATTCCGCCGCCTCCGTCGGGGCCGTCTCCTGCGGCCGGGCGATGCGGCGCGAACGGTGCGAGAAGTCCTGATACTCGCGCTGCCAGTCGCTCGGCCCGTTGGAAAGCGCGACCTGCACCGCCGTCACCTTGTATTCGGGGCAGTTGGTCGCCCAGTCGGAATAGTCGGTGGTGATGACGTTGGCCTGCGTGTCGGGGTGGTGGAAGGTGGTGTAGACCACGCCCGGCGCGACCCGGTCGGTGATGGTGGCGCGCAAGCTGGTCTCGCCGGCCCGGCTCGTCAGCCGCACATAGTCGCCCTGCCGGATGCCACGCTGCTCGGCGTCGTGCGGGTGGATCTCCAGCACGTCCTCGCCGTGCCAGACCACGTTTTCGGTGCGCCGCGTCTGCGCGCCGACATTGTATTGCGACAGGATCCGCCCCGTGGTGAGCAGCAGCGGGAAGCGCGGGCCGGTCTTCTCGTCGGTCGCGACATAGTCGGTGCGGATGAACTTGCCCCGGCCGCGCACGAAGCCGTCGACATGCATCACCGGCGTGCCGAGCGGGGCCTTCTCGTTGCACGGCCACTGCACCGAGCCCTCGCGGTCCAGGAGGTCGTAGGTGACGCCGGCGAAAGAGGGCGTGGTCAGGGCGATCTCGTCCATGATCTCGGACGGATGGGCGTAGTTCCAGTCGAGGCCGAGCGCGCGCGCCAGCGCCTGCGTCGCCTCCCAGTCGGCATAGCGGGCCTTCGGCTCGATGACCTTGCGCACGCGGTTGATGCGCCGCTCGGCATTGGTGAAGGTGCCGTCCTTCTCGAGGAAGGTCGAGCCGGGCAGGAAGACATGGGCGAAGCGCGCGGTCTCGTTGAGGAAGAGGTCGTGGACGACGACGCATTCCATCGCCTCCAGCCCGGCCGAAACGTGGCGCGTGTCGGGGTCGGATTGCAGGATGTCCTCGCCCTGGATGTAGAGGCCCTTGAACGACCCCTCGACCGCGGCATCCAGCATGTTGGGGATGCGCAGGCCCGGCTCGTGGTCGAGCTTCACGCCCCAGAGCGATTCGTAGATCTCGCGCACGGCGTCGCCCGCGATGTGGCGGTAGCCCGGCAGCTCGTGCGGGAACGAGCCCATGTCGCACGAGCCCTGCACGTTGTTCTGGCCGCGCAGCGGGTTCACGCCGACGCCCGGCCGGCCGATATTGCCGGTCAGCATGGCGAGGTTGGCGATGGCCATCACCGTGGTCGAGCCCTGGCTGTGCTCGGTAACGCCGAGGCCGTAATAGATCGCGCCGTTGCCGCCGGTGGCGTAGAGCCGCGCCGCGCCGCGGATCGCTTCCGCCGGCACGCCGGAGAGCTTCTCCACCTCCTCCGGGCTGTTCCTCGGATCGGCGGCGAACCCGGCGTAGTCGGCGAACTCGTCCCAGTCGCAGCGCTCGCGGATGAAGGCCTCGTCGTAGAGCCCTTCGGTGACGATGACATGGGCGAGCGCGGTGACGACGGCGACATTGGTGCCGGGCTTCAGCGGCAGGTGGAAGGCGGCCTCGACATGCGGGGTCCTGACCAGCTCGGTGCGGCGTGGATCGACGACGATCAGCTTCGCGCCCTGCCGGAGCCGCTTCTTCATCCGCGAGGCGAACACCGGATGGGCGGCGGCCGGGTTGGCGCCGATGATGAGGACGACGTCCGAATGCTCGATCGAGTCGAAATCCTGCGTGCCGGCCGAGGTGCCGAAGGCCTGCCCCAGCCCGTAGCCGGTGGGCGAGTGGCAGACGCGGGCGCAGGTGTCGACATTGTTGTTGCCGAAGCCCTGCCGCACCAGCTTCTGGACGAGATAGGTCTCCTCGTTGGTGCAGCGCGAGGAGGTGATGCCGCCGACCGACCCGCGCCCGTACTGGTACTGGATGCGGCGGAACTCGGCGGCGGTATAAGCGAGCGCCTCCTCCCACGTCACCTCGCGCCAAGGGTCCGTCACCTTCTCGCGAATCATGGGATTGAGGATGCGGTCGCGGTGCGTGGCGTAGCCGAAGGCGAAGCGGCCCTTGACGCAGGAATGGCCGCGATTGGCCTTGCCGTCCTTGTACGGCACCATGCGCACCAGCTCCTCGCCGCGCATCTCGGCCTTGAACGAGCAGCCGACGCCGCAATAGGCGCAGGTGGTGACGGTCGACCACTCGGGCATGCCCATTGCCAGCACCGACTTCTCGCGCAGCGCGTCGGTCGGGCAGGCCTGCACGCAGGCGCCGCAGGAGACGCATTCCGACTCGATGAAGTCCTCGTGCATCGAGGCGACCATGCGGCTCTCGAAGCCGCGGCCCTCGATGGTCAGCGCGAAGGTGCCCTGCACGTCCTCGCAGGCGCGCACGCAGCGCGAGCAGACGATGCACTGGGCCGGGTCGTACTCGAAATAGGGGTTGGAAGCGTCGCGCACGAGATAGTCGACATTGAGCGAGCCCTCGCCCGGCGCGACATGGTTGCGCCCGTCGCGGTCGTAGCGGTTTTCAACGAGGCCGATCGTCGCCGCCACCTTGTCGAACTCGCTGACGCCGGTGCCGGCCTGTTCGCCACGCCCGGCCGGATGGTCGGAGAGGTAGAGCTCCATGACGCCGCGCCGCAGACGGCCCAGCCGCTCGCTCTGCGTCGTCACCGCCATGCCCTCGGCCACCGGCGTCGTGCAGGAGGCGGGCGTGCCGCCGCGGCCCTCGATCTCGACCAGGCAGACGCGGCACGAGCCGAAGGCGTCGAGCATGTCGGTGGCGCACAGCTTCGGGATCTCGACGCCGGCCTCCATCGCCGCGCGCATCACCGAGGTGCCCTCGGGCACGGTGACCGGGGCGCCGTCGATCGTAAGCGTTATCTTACGCTCGGATTTCGAGGCGGGGGTGCCGTAGTCGGTTTCGTGGACGAGACTCATCGGAGTTCTCCTAACCGCCCTTGTTCTCGGCCAGCGTGTGCGCGACGAGCGCATTGGCATGGCCATGCCCGAGACCGTGCTCGGCCTTCAGCCAGTTCACGATCTCCATATGCTTCATGCCGGCCTTCTCCCGGATCAGCACCTTCCAGTGCTCGACCGGCTTTCCGTAGGTCTTTTCGATCGAGGGGAAATAGGATGCCGGGCCTTTTGCCTTCGCGGGGTCGGTCATTCGGCTGCCTCCTCGAAACGCCGGGGCTGGAAATCGTCCGGGAAGTGGGTGATGGCGCTCATCACCGGATAGGGGGTGAAGCCGCCGAGCGCGCAGAGCGAGCCGAACTTCATCGTCTCGCACAGCTCGGTGACCAGCGCGAGATTCTCGGCGTGGGCGATGCCGGCCGCGACCTTGTCCAGCGTCTCGGCCCCGCGCACCGAGCCGATGCGGCAGGGCGTGCACTTGCCGCAGGATTCGACGGCGCAGAAGGAGAAGGCGAACTTCGCCATGGCCATCATGTCCACCGTGTCGTCGAACACGGTGATGCCGGCATGGCCGATCAGTCCGTCCTTCTGCGCGAACGCCTCGTAGTCGAACGGCGTGTCGAACAGCGAGGGCGGGAAATAGGCGCCGAGCGGCCCGCCGACCTGGACCGCCTTGACCGGTCGGCCCGAGGCCGTGCCGCCGCCGATCTCCTCGACGATCTCGCCGAGCGAGAGGCCGAAGGCGACCTCGAACAGGCCGCCACGCCGGACGTTGCCGGCGATCTGGATGGGAATCGTGCCGTGCGAGCGGCCGATGCCGAAATCCTTGTAGAACGCAGCGCCCCGGTCGAGGATGACCGGCACGGAGGCGAGCGAGATGACGTTGTTGACCACGGTCGGCTTGCCGAACAGCCCTTCCAGCGCCGGCAGCGGCGGCTTTGCCCGCACCACGCCGCGCTTGCCTTCGAGGCTGTTGAGCAGCGAGGTCTCCTCGCCGCAGACATAGGCCCCCGCTCCCACCCTGATCTCGATGTCGAAGCTGTGGGCGGAGCCGAGAACGGACGGGCCGAGGACGCCGGCCATGGTGGCG
This sequence comes from Alphaproteobacteria bacterium, assembly GCA_037190985.1. Classification (GTDB taxonomy): domain Bacteria; phylum Pseudomonadota; class Alphaproteobacteria; order Rhizobiales; family Rhizobiaceae; genus Aerobium. Next base: position 285,241 of record JBBCKE010000030.1, on the reverse strand, counting down.
ACGCGCACCGCCTCGCGCATCATGGCGACGGCGTGCGGATATTCCGAGCGGATATAGACGAAGCCCTTCTGCGCGCCGGTGGCCAGCGCGGCGATGGCCATGCCCTCGATCAGCACGAAGGGATCGCCCTCCATGATCATCCGGTCGGCGAAGGTGGCTGAATCGCCCTCGTCCGCGTTGCAGACGATGTACTTCCTGTCGGCGACGGCGTCCTGCACCGTCTTCCACTTGATGCCGGTCGGGAAGCCCGCGCCGCCACGCCCGCGCAGGCCGGATTCCGTCACCGTCCGCACGATGTCGGCCGGCGTCATCGCCACCGCCTTCTCCAGCCCGACGAGCCCGCCATGGGCGCGGTAGGCGTCGAGCGACAGCGGGTCGATGACGCCGCAGCGGGCGAAGGTCAGCCGCGTCTGGCGGGCAAGGAAGGGGATCTTTTCCGTCTCGCCGAGGAACAGCGGATGTTCGCCCCTGCCCTCAAGCAACCCCGCATCGAGCAGTTCCGCGACGTCGCGGGCGCGCACCGGGCCGAAGGCGAAACGGCCCGACGCGGTCTCGACCTCGACCATCGGCTCGAGAAAATAGAGGCCGCGCGAGCCGTTGCGCACGACCTTGACGTCGACGCCGCGCCGGAACAGCTCTTCCTCGAAGGCCCGCGCGACCCGGCCGGCCCCCAGCGCCATCGCCCCGGAATCGGCGGGGATATAGATCACCGGCCTCATCGCCGCACCTCGCCTGCGATCTCCTCGACCGCTGCCGCGTCGAGCCGGCCGCGCGGCTCGCCGTCGAGGAGGGCGGCCGGCGCGCAGGCGCACAGGCCGAGGCAATAGACCGGTTCGAGCGTCACCGCGCCGTCGGCGCTGGTTTCATGGAAGTCGATGCCGAGCGCGCGCTTGACCAGCGCCGCGACCCCGTCCGCCCCCATCGACTGGCAGGCTTCGGCCCGGCACAGCTTCAGCACGTGACGGCCGGCCGGTTCGCGGCGGAAATCGTGATAGAAGCTGACGACGCCGTGGACCTCGGCGCGCGACAGGTTCAGCGCCTCGGCGATGACCGGCAGCGTCTCGGGCGGCACATGGCCGAACTCTTCCTGAAGCTCGTGCAGGATCGGCAGCAGCGGGCCTTCGAGATCGCGCAACGCCTCGACGATGTGCGCGGCCCGCGCCGCGATTTCGGTACTGTGCTGCTGCACATCCATGCAGCGCCCTCCCTGAACGTCCGGTCTTTCCTGTCGGCCTCCCGGCCGGAACCGGCCCTTGCGGAACCGGCTAAGTGTCCAGAAAAGCGGAGGAAAGCGTTCGAATCAATACACGCGTTCCGTTGCTTGATAGATTTTCCCTATCGAGAGGCGGCGAACGCGCCTGCGAGCGCCATCGCCTCGTCCAGCAGCGCCGCCACCAGCGGCGTGCGCGGCTCGCGCTGGGCTGCGACCAGCCCGACGATATGGCTGGCGTCGGGCTCGACGATGGGGATGGCGCGGATCGGCTCGGACAGGCCGAGCGTCTCGGCGAGGTTCAGCGGCATGATCGACGACCATTTGCCGGTGCGGATATGGGCGTAGAGCAGGATCATCGAGTTCGATTCCAGCGTCGGCCGCGCCGAGACGTTGGCCGCCGCGAGGTGCTGGTCGATGATGCGGCGGTTCTGCATGTCCGGGGTCAGGAGGCACAGCGGCAGCCCGGCCACCTCCTCCCACGTCACCTGCACCCGGTCCGACAGCGGATTTCCGGCGGCGGTGATGAGCTGGTAGCGTTCCGAATAGAGCGGCACGGAGACGACGCGGCCGAGCGGCTCGTTGTCGAGATAGGTGATGCCTGCGTCGATGTCGAAATTGCCCAGCATCGACAGCACCTCGACCGAGGTGCGCGACAGGACGGTGAAGGTGACGCCGGGATGCTTTTCGCGAAAAGGTGTGGTCAGCGCCGGCACCATGGCGAGCGCGGTGGGGATGGCGGCGATTCGCAGCCGGCCGGACAGGCCGTGGCGCGCGGCGCGCATCTCGTCCTTCATGGCGCTGGCGTCGGAGACAATTCGTCGCGCCCACGCCAGCACCTGCTCGCCCTCGGGCGTCAGCCCCTGGAAGCGCGAGCCGCGCTTGACCAGCATCACGCCCAGTGTGTCCTCGAGCTGCTTTATCCCGGCCGACAGCGTCGGCTGGGCGATGCCGAGCTCTTCCGCCGCCTTGCCGAAATGGCGGGCGCGGGCGAGCGCGAGGAAGTATTCGAGCTTGTCGATCATCGCCGGAAGGTCGGGCAAATTTCTCGCAGGCGCAAGGGTGGCCGTTCGATCTGGTTGCGGGCCGGCCCGGTTTCGGCATGACTTGGTTTCATCGGGGAAATGATCTATCTCCAATCTATCTAAACAGACAGCCAGAGCCGCCGCCATGTCCGTCACCAGGGAAGCCGTCCTCGAAACGCTGAGGACGATCAAGGGGCCAGATTTCGAGGGCGACATCGTCTCGCTCGGGCTGGTGTCGACCATCGTCATCGTCAACGGCAAGGTGTTCTTCTCGATCACCGTTCCGGCCGAGCGCGCCGAGGCGCTGGAGCCGCTGCGGGCGGCGGCCGAGCGCGCTGTCAGGGCGATGCCAGGCGTCGAGGGCACGGTGGTGTCGCTGACGGCCGAAAAGAAGGGCGGCGGCATGGAGGCGGCCCCGTCGGCCCGCCCGGCCATGGGCCGCCCCGCCGCGACCCGGCCGACGCCGGCCGCCGCGCCCGCCGGGCGCCAGCAGGCGCGGCGCGAGGTTCCGGGCGTCGGGGCGATCATCGCCGTCGCCTCGGGCAAGGGCGGCGTCGGCAAGTCGACCACGGCGGTCAACCTCGCGCTCGGGCTGGCGGCGGAGGGCCTGAAAGTGGGCATCCTCGACGCCGACATCTACGGCCCGTCGATGCCGCGCCTGCTCGGCATCAAGGGCAAGCCGGAGACGGTGGACGGCAAGGTGCTGAAGCCGATGGAGAAATACGGGCTGAAGGCTATGTCGATCGGCTTCCTCGTCGACGAGGAGACGCCGATGATCTGGCGCGGGCCGATGGTGATCTCGGCGCTGACCCAGATGCTGCGCGAGGTCGCGTGGGGCGCGCTCGACGTGCTCGTCGTCGACATGCCGCCCGGCACCGGCGACGCGCAGCTGACCATGGCCCAACAGGTGCCGCTCGCCGGCGCGGTCATCGTCTCCACCCCGCAGGACCTGGCACTCATCGACGCCCGCAAGGGGCTGAACATGTTCAGGAAGGTCGACGTGCCGCTGCTCGGCATCGTCGAGAACATGAGCTATTTCGTCGCCCCCGACACCGGCGCGCGCTACGACATCTTCGGCCATGGCGGCGCACGGCGCGAGGCCGAGCGACTCGGCGTGCCGTTCCTCGGCGAGGTGCCGCTGACCATGGACGTGCGCGAGACCTCGGACGCCGGCACCCCGGTCGTCGTCTCCGCCCCCGATGGCGCGCAGGCGCAAGCCTACCGCGCCATCGCGGCGAAGGTGAAGCAACGCATCGAGGCCGAACAGGCAGCCGCGAATGCGGCGACGCCTGCGATCGTGTTCGATTAGAGCAAGCTCCGGTCTCCCTTCAAATCCATCGGTTCTTTTGCTAAGCTTTATCCTTCCATAGGCATGCGACGTGTGAAGTGAGAGGGTTTTACTTTGTCAATCAGCCATGTTGTTAGTCTTAGCGCGTGGTGTCAGGCATCATTTCAGATCAAAAACCATGGGCTTCCACTACTTCCGAGCTGCTTCGACTGGTTGGTTACGCCTTGGGCCGGCATGATGCGGATACTTGAGACTGACGGAGAGGAACTGGGAAAGAACTTCACCCTCAATGAGACCGCGAAGTCCGTGCAATGTTCGTCCTATGGTGTCCTCTACCATCACGAGTTTCCGCATGATGAAGAGGATATGCCCATCATCTCTATCGAAAGCAGAGATAAGATGCGCAGCAAGCTTTTGTACAAGCATAAGCGAATGCATGAGACGCTCTCGAACGCGGGTGGAGAAGGAGTGGTTTTCGTACGATATGGGGGAGTTGCGGAACCGGCCATGGCTTGGCCGTACCTTCATGATCCGGCGCCGGTTACCGAAGCACATCTGAATGAGCTGATGGATTTCTTGAAGCAGAAGTATCCCAAGATTAATTCCCGCCTTCTCTTTCTGTGGCTGTCACCCTTCGCCACATACTCGATAAATATGGATACTCTTCATCCGGATGTTCACGCCGTCGCGCTTCCGCCACCTACCGCGGAAAAAACTGCCTGGACCGGTGAAGATGGCCCTTGGACTGACGCCTTCAACAGTGCGTTTAGGCGTTGGGCAGCCGATATGACTGCTATTCCACAAGGCCTCGATCCGGCGACCCTCTTACACTGACAAACCTCGTCGGCACGGCAGTTTTCTTCCAAGAGCTTGATCCCGGGCTTTGATGGCGCAATCGTTTCAGAAGAATGGAAGGATGCGCTATGGACGGTTCACCTGCGGGAGCGCCGCAACGACGGCGGCAGTCCATCGAACCGGAACAGGATAACGACCGATGACCCGCCGCAACTCCTCCCTCGGCTTTCTCGGGCGGTTCGGCCGCTCGGAGGATCTGCGCCGGCTCGACGCCGCGCTGCGGGACTTCGATCTCCACCCGGCGCTGGTGCCGGACGGGGCAAAGCTCGCCATCGTCAACATGATGAAGGACGCGTGGCCGGAGCAGGAGCCGCCGGCCGAGGCGTATGCGCCGGTCGCCGGCCTGTTCGCCTATTGCCTCGTCGGGCCGGACCTGTTCGCCGAGAGCAACGGCCCGGCGCTCGCCGCGGAGGCTGAAAGCCGCATCGACGCCGCGCTCGAGGCCGGCGAAGGCATGGATGCGGACCTCGTCCTGCTGGCGCTGCATTCGCGCCTCATCAGCCCGAAGGTGGTGGAGAAGTTCGGCCTTACCATCGAGCAGGAGTGAGTTCCGCGCCGCCCTCTACCAGCCCATCGCCTCGCGCGGCAGGAGGATGTTGGGGTGGCGGGCGCGCAGGGTGTCGTCGAGCGTACGCGGGATGTGGCGGGGGAAGCGGTGGGCGAGGATGCGGTGCTTTTCCGCGATGGCGCGTTGCAGCATGTCGGGCCGGCCGGCCTCCTGCCAGTCCTTGACGCCGAGACGGTCGGCGAAGGCCGGCTGGCGCGCCGCCTCGTTCGCCGCGCCGAGGCGATCCTCGCCGAGATAATGGCCGGGGCCGCGTGTGCAGGTGCGCGCGATCGTTTCGAAGGACAGGGTCTCGTCGCTGACCTCGATGCCTTCCGCGCAGCGCAGGCATTCGCCGATCATGTCGTTGTCGATGACGAGGCTTTCGAGGCAGAAGCCGCCGAGCGCGGCATGCATGCCGGCCGCCTCGTAGACCAGCGACACGCCGGCGAGCGCGGCCATGGCCTCGGTGATGCCCTTCTCGTAGCCGGATTGCACGTCGGGCAGCTTGGCGTCGGCCATGCCGGCGACCGAGCCGCCGGGCAGATCGTAGAACGCCGCCATCTGGCCGCAGGCGGCGGCGAGCAGCGCCTGACCGGCCGAGCCGCCGGCCATCGCGCCGGTGCGCGGGTCGCAGGCGAAGGGGAAGAGGCCGAGGATGCACGGATGGCCGGGCCTCAGCGCGTTGACGTAGACGAGGCCGGCCAAGGTCTCGGCAACGGCCTGGACCAGTGCGCCGGCCAGCGCGGGCGGCGCGCTGGTGCCGGCCTGCCCGGCCGACAGGACGAGGACCGGCAGGCCGCCGGCAACGCAGGCCTCGAGGACGCCGCAGGCATTGGCGGCGAATTTCAGCGGCGAGGCGATGAGCGGGTTGGAATTGGAGACGAAGGGCCGGGCGCGGAATTTCCTGTCGCCGCCCGCCACCGCGTGGAGAAGGTCGAGCGCCGGGGCGACGTTCTCGCGCACGGTGAACGAGGTGCCGACATGCTTCGTCGTGCCGGCGACGCAGGCATAGAGCGTGTTGAGGTCGAGATCGGCGGGGTCGACCATGTCGCGCGCCACCATCGGCCGCTGGAAGAAGTGGATGTTGGCGAGCGCGTCGACGAGGCGGGCCGCGTCGTAGATGTCGGCGAGCCGCGATTCGCGATAATCGCGTGTCTCCAGATCGACGAGATGGACGGCCGCGCCGGCGGTGCCGAAATGCGCCCGGCCGCCTTGGAGGAGAAGATCGTGGCGCGGGTCCTGCCCGTGGAGCGTGAAATGCCGCGCGGCGCGGGCGATCGTGTCGAGGACGAGGGCGCGCGGGAAGCGCACCCGCCCGTCTTCGCCGGCAATCGCCCCGGCGCGCGCCAGCACTGCTGCGCAGGAAGGCGGGGCGTTGGCGAGACCGACCGTTTCGAGAAGGTCGAGCGCCGTCTCGTGAACCCGGCGGATGCCGGCCTCGGTGAGCGCGCGGTAGCGGCCGGCGGCAGGTTCGGCCGGCGCATGGTCTTCATCGGCGGCAAGGGGCATGGCCTCGGCTCCGCGACAGGTCGCCGCCACTATGTCGCGGCGGCGGCGGGCCCGGTTGAGCCAGAATTTTCGCCGCTTCTAATCCAGCGTACCTGCTGTCCGGGCCGCTTCAGGCCGCGGCGGGCCGGCGGCCGGCCGCCGTCGCCAGCTCGCGTATGCCCGGCTCGATGTGCTGGAGCGAGATCGAGGAGATGCCGAGCCGCAGGAAGCGGGAATGCCGCTCCGGCCGATCGAAGAAGCGCGCGCCGGGCTCGATCAGCACGCCCCGCGCCCGCGCCGCCTCGGCGAGGGCGTGGGTGTCGGTACCGGGCGGGCCTTCGAGCCACACCGAGGTGCCGCCGGGCACGGCCGGCGAGCGCCATTCGGGCAAGAAGGTGTCGATGGCCTGCGACAGCCGGTTGCGCCGCTCGGTGAAGGCGGAGGAGAGCTTGCGCACCAGCGCCTCGTGGTGGCCGAGCGACAGGAAGAGCGCGACGGCGCGCTGGTTGTTGGCCGGCGGATGGCGCAGCATGAAGCGGCGCAGCGCGCGCAGCTCCGCGATCAGCCCGGCGGGGGCGACGATGTAGCCGAGCCTCAGGCCCGGCGCCAGCGTCTTCGACAGCGAGCCGACATAGACGACGCGGCCCGAACGGTCGATGCCGCGCAGCGCCTGCGGCGGCGCGTCGTCGACGAGCTGGGCGTCGTAGCCGTCCTCGATGACGATGCGGTCGTGCTTCTCGGCGTCGGCGATGAGATGCGCGCGCCTTTCCTCCGACAGCGGGGCCATGGTCGGGCAATGGTGGCTCGGCGTGACGAAGACGAAGCCGCAATCGGCCGGCACGGCGTCGGGCAGGATGCCGTCGCCATCGACCGGCACCGGCACGACCTCGGCCCCGGCAAGGCGGAAGATCGAGCGCGCGTCGGGATAGCCCGGCTCCTCCATGGCGACGCGGGTGCCGCGCCCCATCAGCAGCGTCGCCAGCATGTAGAGCGCGTTCTGGGCGCCGAGCGTGACGATGATCTCGTCGGGATTGGCGAAGATGCCGCGCCGCGGCAGCAGCCGCGCCTGAATCTGCTCGATCAGCAGCGGATCGTCGCGGTCGACCATGTCGGCGGCCCAGTTGCGGATCTCCAGCACGGCCAGCGCCATGCGGTTGCACTCGCGCCACTCGGCGGTCGGGAACAGCGCCGGGTCGAACTGGCCGTAGACGAAGGGATAGGACGACTTGATCCAGTTTTCCTGCTTGCTCGGCTCCGGCATCTCCGAGGCGGCGATGCGGCGGCGCGCCTTCCAGTCGATGGCGGCCCCGGCCGGCTGCCCGGCCTGCTCGCGCATGTGGCCGGGCGAGGTCAGCACGTCCGGATTGACGAAATGGCCGCGCCGCTCCTTGGCGATCAGGAAACCCTGGTCGACGAGCTGCTGGAAGGCCAGAACCACGGTGCCGCGCGCCACGCCGAGCTTTTCCGCGAGGATGCGGCAGGAGGGCAGCGGCATCGACACCGCGATCTGCCGGTCGAGGATGGCCGCGACGATGGCCTGGCGAATCTGCGCCTGGAGCGTCTGGCCGGAATCGGCCGAAATCCTGAACAGGCCGGACCAGATGGCCGGATCGGTGCGCGTCGCCATGAAACCTCTCCCTGGCCCTAGCTGACTCGCTCTGGCCCAGCGCCATTCAAGACTGGTCCAAGGCTTTAAGCCAATGAAATAAATTGATCGCACCAATTTATGCCACTGATCCTTCGCGCTTTGGGCCATGAACGGCGTGGGCCGGGGCCTGTCCCGAGCTGCGACCATGCGGCGGGGTTTTCAATCGCGGCCGGCCTGCTAGTCTCCGCGCCGACATCTTGGGGGCGACGCCGTCACCGATGGAGCAGACGATGGACCGAACGCGATTTTCCGCCGTGCTTGCCGCGCTCGAGGCGCACCGCCGCCAGAATGGCGGCCTCGACATGCGCGCCGCCTTCACCGACGACCCCGGCCGGTTCGGGCGCTTCTCGCTCGTCCTCGACGACCTCATCCTCGATTTCTCGAAATGCGCCGTCACCGACGCGACCGTCGCGCTGCTCGAAGACCTCGCGGAGGCCGCCGGCCTCGGGGAGCGGCGCGCGGCCATGTTCGCCGGCCAGCCGATCAACGCCACCGAGGGCCGCGCCGTGCTGCACGTCGCGCTGCGCGACCTTTCCGGCCGCGCCTTCGCGGTCGACGGCGAGGACGTGTCGGACGCGGTGCGGGCCGTCCTCGACGCGATGGGCGCCTTCGCCGAGGGCATCCGCTCCGGCGCGATTTCAGGCGCGACGGGCAAGAAGATCACCGACATCGTCAATATCGGCATCGGCGGCTCGGACCTCGGCCCGGCGATGGCGACACTGGCGCTCGCGCCCTATCATGACGGGCCGGCGGCGCATTTCGTCTCCAATGTCGACGGCGCGCACATCACTGATGCGCTGAAAGGGCTGGACCCGGAGACGACGCTTTTCATCGTCGCCTCCAAGACCTTCACCACGATCGAGACGATGACCAACGCGCAGACGGCGCGGGACTGGCTGGCGGCAGGGCTCGGCGAGGGCGCGGTCGGGGCGCATTTCTGCGCCGTCTCGACCGCGCTTGCCAAGGTGGAGGCGTTCGGCATCGCGCCGGAGCGCACCTTCGGCTTCTGGGACTGGGTCGGCGGGCGCTATTCGCTGTGGTCGGCGATCGGCCTGCCGCTGATGCTCGCCATCGGGCCGGAGCGGTTCCGCGACTTCCTCGCCGGTGCGCACGCGATGGACCGGCATTTCGAGACCGCGCCGACCCACCAGAACATGCCGGCGATGCTCGGCCTGATCGGCTTCTGGCACCGCGTCGCCTGCGGTTATCCCACCCGCGCGATCATCCCCTACGACCAGCGGCTTCAACGCCTGCCGGCCTATCTCCAGCAGCTCGACATGGAATCGAACGGCAAGAGCGTGACGCTGGACGGCGCGCCGGTGCCGACGCCGACCGGGCCGATCGTCTGGGGCGAGCCGGGCACCAACGGCCAGCACGCCTTCTTCCAGCTCCTGCATCAGGGCACCGACATCGTGCCGGTCGAGTTCATCGTCGCGGCCGAGGGCCACGAGCCGGCGCTCGCCCACCACCACGACCTTCTCATGGCCAACTGCCTCGCCCAGTCCGAGGCCTTGATGAAGGGGCGCACGCTCGACGAGGCGCAGGCGCAGATGCAGGAGAAGGGCGTCGATGAAGCCGAGATCGAGCGCATCGCCCCGCACCGCGTCTTTTCCGGCAACCGGCCGTCGCTGACGCTGATGCACCGCCGGCTCGACCCGTTCGCGCTCGGCCGGCTGATCGCGCTCTACGAGCACCGCGTCTTCGTCGAGGCGCAGCTCTTCGACATCAACGCCTTCGACCAGTGGGGCGTCGAGCTCGGCAAGGAGCTGGCGACGGGTCTTCTTCCTGTCGTCGAAGGCCGCGAGGATGCCGGCAGCCGCGACGCCTCGACAACGGGGCTGGTGCGGCATATGCGCAGGCTTCGCGCGAACGACCGGGAATCGCAGCCATGACCGACATTCGAGGCATCCTGTTCGACAAGGACGGCACGCTGATCGACTTCAACGCGACGTGGTTCGCCGCCGCCGACGCCATGGCGCTGGTCGCCGCCGCCGGGGAGCGCGCGCTGGCCGACGAATTGCTCGACGCCGCCGGCTACGATTTCTCCGCCCGCCGCTTCCGGCCCGATTCGGTGCTGGCCGCCGGCACCAATGCCGACCTGATGGCCTTGTGGTATCCGCGCCACGCCGAGGCCGAGCGCCGGGCGCTGCTGGAAGAGTTCGACCGGATGACCGCCTCGGGCGGCCTCGCCGAGCCGGTGGCGCTGCCCGGCTGCCAGGTGGCGCTTTCGGCGCTGCACACCGCCGGCTATCGCCTCGGCGTCGCCACCAACGATTCGACCGGCGGCGCGGAACGCACCCTTCTTTCGCTCGGCGTGGCGCAGATGTTCGAGGCGGCCTATGGCTACGACGCGGTCGCCAACCCGAAGCCCGCGCCCGACACGATCCACGCCTTCTGCGACCTGACCGGGCTGAAGCCGGCGCAGCTCGCCATGGTCGGCGACAACCGCCACGACCTCGAGATGGCGCGCGCCGGCGGCGCGGGGCTGGCCGTCGCCGTCCTGTCCGGCACCGGCACGCGGGAGAGTCTCGCCCCGCTGGCCGACGCCGTGCTCGATTCGATCGTCGACCTGCCGGCCTATCTCGCGCGCCAGAGCGCGGCCTGATCCCTACGGCCGCCTGAAGGCCGTCGGCCGGTCATAGAGGCGGGCGATGCGCTCGATCGCGTCCGCCAGCGGCTCGTGCACCACCATCATGGCGTGGCCGCTGGCGTGGACGATGGTCCCGCCGTCGGCGACGATCGCGACATGGCCCTTCCAGAACACGAGATCGCCGCGCCGCAGGTCATCGCCCGCCAGCGCCGCGCCGAGCCCGGCGGCCTGCATGTCGGTGTCGCGCGGGGCAGGCCGCCCGGCCATGCGCAGGGAAAGCTGGACGAGGCCCGAACAATCGATGCCGAAGGCGCTCGTCCCGCCCCACAGATAGGGCGTGCGCTCCAGCGTCTCGGCGACCGCGACGTAATCGGAAAACACCTCGCCAGCCGGGCGCAGATGGGCGGCGATGACGGCCTCGCCGGTGTCGGTCAGCGCATAGTCCGTGCCGCGCGTCGTCGCCGCGCCGGCGATGGTGAGCCGGCTGCCGAGCGAGAGCGCGGCGGTAGCGCGCGTCTTCATGTCGGCCTCGGCGTAGAGGAAGGTGCGCGGAACAGTGACGACATGGGTCGGGGCATGCGCGGCAGGCGCGGCGAGGCCCGCCGCCTCGACATAGCCGACATAGGAATCGCGGCCGGCCTGCACCCAGGCGAAACCATCGGCCGCGTCGAAGATACGCACCTCGTCGCCGAGGATGAGCTGGGTGTCGAGGCCGGCATCGGCCCGCGGCGCGCTGCGGAGATCGAGGACGGGTGCGACGACGCGCGCGCTCGTGCCGGCGACGAAGCGCGCGGCTTCGACCCGGCCTTGCAGCCGCGCGTCGGCGAGGTCGGGGCGGAAGGCGTTCAGCCTGCGGTCGAGGGGCGCATCGGTCACAGCGGCAGCTCCGCCGCCTTTTCGATGACGACGTCGCCGAACCGCTCGACGAACAGCGCGCCCTCCACCGTGCGCCGCACCAGGACGTTGCGCCTGTCCTTCTCGTCGCGATGGCGCGAGACGAGGCCCATCGCGCCCATCGTGTCGAGCGCGCGGGTTATCACCGGCTTGGTAACAGTGAGCCTGGCGGCCAGCGCGCGCACCGTGTGCGGCGGCGGGTCGAGATAGACGGTGAGCAGGATCGCCATCTGGCGCATGGTCAGATCATGCGAGGCGGCGCGCACCTCGGCAAGGGTGACCTGCTGCCAGAGCCGCAACGACTGGCTGGGACGCATCGAAATCGCCATCAAGGCAGCATCGCCGAAAACCGTTTCGGTTCCGTTTCTTTTTAGGATTATCGGCGGTAGCGCTCAATCAGCACCGTCTCGATGGCGCGAATCCCTTGCGCCTCGCCGCCGACCGGGCAATGCGGCTTCTCGACCGGGCACCAGCCGAAGACGTCGAGATGCGCCCAGCTCCTCGCCTTCTCGACGAAGCGGCGCAGGAACAGCGCCGCCGTCACCGCGCCGGCGAAGCCATCGGTGGTGACGTTGTTCACATCCGCGACCTTCGAGGCGAGCTTGCCGTCATAGGGCGACCACAGCGGCATGCGCCACAACGGATCGGCGACCTCCGCCGAGGCCACGGAAAGCGCGGCGGCGAGCGCTTCGTCTTCGGTGAAGAAAGGCGGCAGGTCGGGCCCGAGCGCGACGCGCGCCGCCCCGGTCAGGGTGGCCATGTCGATCAGCAGATCCGGCTCCTCCTCGTCGGCCAGCGCCAGCGCGTCGGCGAGGACGAGGCGGCCTTCCGCGTCGGTGTTGCCGATCTCGACCGTCGGGCCTTTGCGGCTTTGCAGCACATCGCCGGGGCGGAAGGCGTTGCCGGAGATCGCGTTCTCGACCGCCGGGATGAGGACGCGCAGCCTGACATCGAGCCGGCCGGCCATGACGAGTGCGGCAAGGCCGAGCACATTGGCCGCGCCGCCCATGTCCTTCTTCATCAAGAGCATGCCGGAGGCGGGCTTGATGTCGAGGCCGCCGGTGTCGAAGCACACGCCCTTGCCGACCAGCGTCAGCTTCGGCGCGTCCGCGCGGCCCCATGTCAGGTCGATCAGCCGCGGCGCCTCGGCCGCGGCACGGCCGACCGCGTGGATCATCGGGAAGTTCCGGGCCAAGAGATCGTCGCCGGCGATCACCGCGACCTCCGCGCCATGGGCGGCGGCAAGGTCGCGCGCCGCACGCTCCAGCGCCTCCGGACCCATGTCGCTGGCCGGCGTGTTGATGAGGTCGCGCACGAGGAAGACGGCTTCCGTGCGCCGCCGCACCGCCGCGCCGTCGACGCCGTCCGGCACGGTAAAGGCGATGTCGCGGCCTTGCGCCTTGCGATAGCGGGAGAAGGCATAGCCGCCGAGTGCGAGGCCGAGCAGCGCCAGTTCCGGCTCGGCCGGCGTCTCTGCGAAGCGCCACGCGCCTTCGGGAAGCTGACGCGCCAGCGCGCCGAGGCCGAGCGGCGAGAAGCCGCCGCGCTTTTCCGCGACGCCGAACAGCGCGCCGGCGATGTCGCCGTCCGCGCCGGGCAGGAGGAGGAGCTTGCCCTCCTCGCCGGAAAAGCCGTTGGCCGCGACCCAGCCGCGCGCGGCATCGTCGAGCGCGAGCCCGGCAAGGCCGGCGCGGGTGACGAGGTGGACGGGGCGGGCGGCAGCGGCGGCGGGGGCGAGCTTGACGGGCATGGTCGGCTAAATCCTGAAACGCGACGGAAGGCGGCAGCCGCTAGTATAGACATCGCCGCCCCGGCTTTCAGCCATGCCAGAGGCGGCCGACGGTCGCTCCAGAAATGCCGGCGTCAGACCTTGTAGCCGATCCTCAGGCCGCCCCAGTGGCGGCCCTTGACGGCGATCGGCGCGGAGAGGTCCTTCATCAGCGCGAAATTGCCGCCGCCCATGTCGCGGCGATAGGTCTGGAGCAGGAATGGCCGCGTGTTGCGGCCCGCGCCCAGCCCGGTGCGGTCGGAGAAGATGCGCCGGTTGCGGCAATTGGCGGCGTTCCACACCGGGTCGTCGCCCTGCGGCTTGGAATAGACCAGATTGTGCGTCGGCAGATAGCCGTTCCGGTCGAGCGCGGCGCAGAAGACGATGCGCGGGTCCATGGCGAGCACCGGCTCCTGCACCTGCGGCAGCACCCGGTCGGTGAAGGCGGTGAAGCGCGCCATCACCTGCGCCGGGTCGGTGCCGGGGATCGGGCGGTAATCCTCGTCGAACAGCTCGGCGAGGCTGATGCGGCCCTCGTCGACCGCCGCCTCGAACAGGGCCGCGATCTCGCCGGCCTTGTGGCGGCAGATCTCGATCAGCGGCGTATCAGGCGTCTCGATGCCGGTGCCGGCGATGTAGAGGATGAAATCCTCGGAAATGTCGAGGATGGCCTGCGAGCGGCGGCCGGCGGCGGTCAGCTTGGCGTCGCTGTCGCGTGCCATCGTCGCCAGCTCGCCGAGATGGGCGCGCACCTCGTCGGTGGCGGCGATGTTCTGCTGCACCGGGTCGGCCATGGACTCGATGCCGTCGGCAAGCTGCTCGACGGAGGCGACGAGCGACTGGATGGTGCGCGTCGCCTTGCTGGCCTGCGCGGACGCCTCTATCGCCGCTTCCGCCGTCGCGGCGCTCCCTTTCGAGGTCTGGTTCAGTTCGGCCAGCGTACCCTGAAGCGCGGCGAGGCTCGCCTCGTTCTGCTTGGCGGCGCTGCCGATCTGGTCGGCGAGCGCCTTGACAGCCTTGCCGATGACGGCGAAGCCCTTGCCGGCGTCGCCGAGGCGCGCGGCCTCGATGGAAGCGTTGAGCGCGACGAGCTGGGTCTCGCGGGCGATCTCGTTGATCGAGGCGCTGGCCTCGCGCACCAGCTTGATCGTCCCGGTGACCTTCTCCAGCGAGGCGCCGAAGCCGATGACGTCCTCGCTCAGCGTTTGCAAATTCGCGACCGCGCCGTCGAGCGTGCGGGCGACGGTGTCGGCGCTGGCCGAGAGCGTGGCGCGGGTCCCGGCGGCCGAGGCGCGCGTCTCCTCCATCGACGCCGCGAGGCGGGCGTTGGTCTTGCCGGTGGCCTCGGCCTCGCGCACCACGCCCATCAGCGTCTCGAGCTGGCGGTGGCCGAGCCTGCCCATGTCCTCGATGATGCCGACGATGTCGGCGATCTCGACGCCGAGCCGGCTCGCCCGCTCGCCGATGGCCGCGATGTCGGCATCCTGATGAAGCGCGCCGTCGTCCGCGACAGCAACGTCAAGCTGAGCCAGCCCCATACCTTCCCCTCCCGCATGCATATGGGCGGAAGGATCGCCGCTTCGCGTTATTATCGCGTTAATTGCGGAATACTGGTATATCCAAACAGAACAGTCGTCTTCCGAAACAATCCCGCGAAACGAGGATCGAGCAGAATTTCGCTGCAAGCTGGCACAATCGCTGAAAAATCTATGGAGCAACAAGCTTTCTACGGATTGCCGGATCACGCCATATACTGGTCCTATCCGTCCTCGAACTCATCGCGAAAAATCTCGTAGACGACGAACCGCGTCGAGCCTTCCGACAGATGCTCGATCATCAGGGGACGGACGTCCCCGCTCCACGACAGCTTGCCGAGGCCGGCGCCGATCTTCGGCAGGGCGACCGATTCGACATTGTTGCGGGCAGCCCATTTGGCCAGCGCCCTGACCGATCTGCGCAGGTAGACGAGGGTCGCGTGATACATGTCGGGCTGGGTGGCCAGATAAACGAAGCCGGGGCGACCCGAAGCAGGCTCCAGCACCCAGATGTCCCCGCCGGCGAACTTCCGCGATCTCACATGCTTCTTGAAGGCGATCTGCACGTCGGGCCAGCGCCGGCTTATCTTCAGCGCCAGCCCTGTCCCGAGCCCTTCCTGATTGCCCTCGGCGACGCCCTGCGCGATGTATTGCTCGGGAGCGTCGAGGAGGCTGCCGGCGACGAACTCGATCATCGCAGGACGGCAGGCATCAATGCGCCTCGTCCCAGTTGTGGGCGGCGCGGGCGTCGACGGCAAGAGGCACCTTCATCGACAGGGCCGGCATGGTCGCGCTCTCCATCACCTCGCGGATGACCGGGATCGCGGCGGCGACCTCGCCCTCCGGCGCCTCGAAGATCAGCTCGTCATGGACCTGAAGCAGCATCTTCGTGTCGTTGAGCCCGGCCTTGGCCAGCGCCTCCTCCATCCGCACCATGGCGCGGCGGATGATGTCGGCGGCAGACCCTTGAATCGGCGCGTTGATCGCGGCGCGCTCGTTGAAGGCGCGCACCGAGGGGTTGGGCGAGCGGATTTCCGGGTAGTGCGCGCGCCGGCCGAAGATGGTCTCGACATAGCCCTTGTCGCGCGCGGCGGTCTTGGTCGCCTCCATATAGTCGCGGATGCCGGGGAAGCGCTCGAAGTACTTCCTGATGTAGCTTCCCGCCTCCTCGCGCGGGATGGAAAGCTGGTTGGCCAGCCCGAAGGCCGAGATGCCGTAGATGATGCCGAAATTGATCGCCTTGGCGCGGCGGCGCACCTCGCCCGGCATGCCCTCGACCGGCACGCCGAACATCTCGGAGGCCGTCATGGCGTGGATGTCGATGCCGTCGGCGAAGGCCTGCCGGAGCTGCGGGATGTCGGCGACGTGGGCGAGCACGCGCAGTTCGATCTGGCTGTAATCGGCCGAGATCAGCAGGTTGCCCGGCTCGGCGATGAAGGCGGTCCTGATCTTGCGCCCCTCGGCGGTGCGCACCGGGATGTTCTGGAGGTTGGGATCGGACGAGGACAGCCGCCCCGTGGTCGTCGCCGCCAGCGCGTAGGAGGTGTGGACCCGTTTCGTCTCGGGATGGATGAAGCCCGGCAGCGCGTCGGTATAGGTCGATTTCAGCTTGGTGAGCTGGCGCCAGTCGACGATCTTGCGCGGCAATTCATGGCCCTCGGCGGCGAGGTCCTCCAGTTCCCGCGCGGTGGTCGACCATTGGCCGGTCTTGGTCTTCGAGCCGCCCGGCAGGCCCATCTTGCCGAACAGGATGTCGCCGAGCTGCTTCGGCGAACCGATGGTGAAGCGCTCGCCGGCAAGCCGGTAGATCTCGTCCTCCAGCGCCGCCGCGCCCTGCGCCAGCTCGCCGGAAAGCCGCGACAGGATCTGGCGGTCGACCGAGATGCCGCGCTCCTCCATCCGCGCCAGCACGGGCGCAAGCGGCCGCTCCAGCCGCTCGTAGACGGAGACGAGGCCGGCTGCCGCCAGCCGGGGTTTCAGCACCCGCCACAGGCGCAGCGTCACGTCGGCGTCCTCCGCCGCGTAGCAGGTGGCCTTTTCCAGATCGACGAAATCGAAGGTGATCAGGCTCTTGCCGGAGCCGCAGACGTCCTTGAAGGCGATCGGCTTGTGGCCGAGCCAGCGTTCCGACAGCGCGTCCATGCCGTGGCCGCCGTTCAGCCCGGCGTCGAGCACGTAGGAGATCAGCATCGTGTCGTCGTAAGGCGCGATGTCGACGCCGTGGCGGCGCATCACGACGAGATCGTATTTGAGGTTCTGGCCGATCTTGAGGGTGGCCGGGTCCTCCAGCAACACCTTCAGCGCCGCCAGCGCCTCGGCAAGCGGAATCTGCCCCTCGACCGCGCCGCCGCCGAGGAGGTCGCCCGCGCCCGCCTTGTGGCTGAGCGGCACATAGGCGGCGCGGCCCGGCCGGATGGCGATCGAGAAGCCGCACAGCTCGGCCTGCATCGGGTCGAGCGAGGTGGTCTCGGTGTCGAAGGCGACGATGCCGGCCTCGCGCGCCTCGGCGACCCATGCCTTCAGCTCGGCGAGGTCGCGGATGCAGGCATAGGCCGTGGTGTCGATCCTGTCCGCCGCAGCCTCACCGAGACGGGCGGCCGCGAGCGCCGCCGGAGTGCCCACGACCGGCGCGTCCTGCGCGGCTTCCGCGGTTCCGGCTTCGACCGGCGCGCCCGGCTCCGTCACCGCATCGAGGTCCGGCCCGTGCGCCTCCGCGCCGCGCTCGATCTCGACATGGGCCGGCTCGATCTCGGCGGCGTCGGCGCCGGACGCCTCTGCGACGCGCCGCGTCAGCGTGGTGAATTCCATCGCCTTGAGGAACGCGATCAGCTTCGGCGCGTCCGGCGCGTCGAGCGTCAGCGACTCCAGCGGCTCGACGTCCGGCACGTCGGTCTTCAGCCGCACCAGCTCGCGCGACATCAGCGCCTTGTCGCGGTTCTCGATCAGCGTCTCGCGGCGCTTGACCTGCTTGATCTCGGAGGCGCGGGCGAGCAGCGTGTCGAGGTCGCCATATTCCTCGAGAAGCTGCGCCGCCGTCTTCTGGCCGATGCCGGGCACGCCGGGGATGTTGTCGATCGAATCGCCCATCAGCGCCTGGAGGTCGACCATCTTCTCCGGCGGCACGCCCCACTTCTCGATCACCTCCGGCACGTTGATCTCGCGGTCCTTCATCGGGTCGTAGAGCGAGACGGTGGGGCCGACGAGCTGCATCAGGTCCTTGTCGGAGGAGATGATGGTGGTGGAGCCGCCCGCCTCGTTGGCCAGCCGCGCATAGGTGGCGATCAGGTCGTCGGCCTCGTAGCCGTCCATTTCGAGGCAGGGCAGGCCGAAGGCGGCGGTCGCCTGGCGGATCAGCCCGAACTGCGGCACGAGGTCTTCCGGCGGGGCCGAGCGGTTGGCCTTGTATTCGGGATAGAGCACGTTGCGGAACGTCTTCGACGAATAGTCGAAGATAACCGCGAAATGGCTGGGCGTGACCCCGAGATCGGTGTTGCGCGCGTCGCGCATCAGCTTCCACACCATGTTGCAGAAGCCCAGCACCGCGTTGGTCGGCAAGCCGTCCGACTTGCGGGTGAGCGGCGGAAGCGCGTGATAGGCCCGGAAGATGTAGCCGGAGCCGTCGACGAGGAAGAGGTGATCGCCCTGTTTCATGGGGCAACGGGTAGCGCGGGCGGGCGGCACTGTCCATGGCAAACACGCCCGCGCCGGCGAAAGCGGCGCGCCCGCGAACCGCGGCGCTTTCCAATCACGCCCATGTTACGAAAGTGTAATCTTGACGCCCTTGAATCGCCACTTTCGGTGACCCAAATGCTGTGCATCGGCAGTTTTTGCCGAGTCCGGCAACAGGCCCGTCCCCCGCCTAAACCGGACAATGCGGGAGCCTCATCCCCCTCTCCGGGCTCCCGCATGGTTTGTGCAGTGCCGCCGTGGCTCCCCCCTCCGCCACGGCGGCATTTTTTTGTGCCTCGCTGGCACAAGCGCCAAGGGCTTTTCGCGCACGGCGGGTAGGGATAGGGTCGCGGCCGAAGAATCGAAAGGTCTGCCTGAAAGGTCCACCCATGCCCGCCTCGCCTGCCCTCGCCCCCGTTCTGGATCGCATCGACGCCGCCCTGCCCGACAGCCTCGAGCGGCTGTTCGCCCTCGTGCGCATCCCGTCGATCTCGACCGATCCGGCCTATGCCGGCGAATGCCGCCGCGCCGCCGAATGGCTGGTCGAGGACCTGAAGACCATCGGCTTCGAGGCCTCCGTGCGCGACACCACCGGCCACCCGATGGTCGTCGCCCATCACGAGGGGCCGGCCGGCAGCCCGCACGTCCTGTTCTACGGCCATTACGACGTGCAGCCGGTCGACCCGCTGTCGCTGTGGGAGCACGATCCGTTCGAGCCGGCGGTGCGCGAGATCGAGCCGGGGCGCAAGATCATCACCGGGCGCGGCTCGTCCGACGACAAGGGGCAGCTCATGCTGTTCGTCGAGGCCTGCCGGGCGTGGAAAGAGGTCCATGGCAACCTGCCCTGCAAGGTGACGCTGCTGTTCGAGGGCGAGGAGGAATCCGGCTCGCCCTCGCTCAAGCCTTTCCTTCAGGCCAATGCCGGCGAGCTCACCGCCGATTTCGCCATGGTGTGCGACACCGGCATGTGGGACCGTGACACGCCGGCGATCAGCGTCGGCCTGCGCGGGCTGGTCGGCGAGGAGGTCACCATCCACGCCGCCGACCGCGACCTGCATTCGGGCCATTTCGGCGGCGCGGCCGCCAACCCGATCCGCATCCTCGCCCGCATCCTCGCCGACATGCACGACGAGACCGGCCGCGTCACCATTCCCGGCTTCTACGACGGCGTCGAGGAAACGCCGAGCCAGGTCAAGGCGTCGTGGGACGCGCTCGGCCTGACGGCGGAGAAATTCCTCGGCGAGGTCGGGCTCTCCGTGCCCTCGGGCGAGAAGGGCCGCTCGGTGCTGGAGCTGACATGGGCGCGGCCGACGGCCGAGTTCAACGGCATTTCCGGCGGCTACGAGGGCGAGGGCTTCAAGACCGTCATCGCGGCGCAGGCGTCGGCGAAAGTGTCCTTCCGCCTCGTCCACAAGCAGGATCCGCAGAAGATCCGCGCCGCCTTCCGCGCCTTCGTCGAGGCGCGGCTGCCGGCCGACTGCCGCGCCAGCTTCAAGGAGCATGGCGGCTCGCCGGCGATCCAGCTTTCCTACGATTCGCCCATCGTCACCAAGGCGAAGGTCGCGCTGTCGGACGAATGGAACAAGCCGGCGCTGACCATCGCCATGGGCGGCTCGATCCCCATCGTCGGCGACTTCCAGCGGCTGCTCGGCATGGAATCGCTGCTGGTCGGCTTCGGCCTCGACGACGACCGCATCCACTCGCCGAACGAGAAATACGACCTGTCCTCGTTCCACAAGGGCCAGAGAAGCTGGGCGCGCATCCTCGCCGCGCTGAGCGAAGGGTGAGGAAAGGACCGGCCATGACGATCCGCTTCCACAAGGGCGACCTCGCCGACCTTTCCAACTACGACGTCGATTCCGTCGCCATCGACACCGAGACGCTGGGGCTGAATCCGCATCGCGACCGCCTGTGCGTCGTCCAGCTCTCCCCGGGCGACGGTACCGCCGACGTGGTGCAGATCGCCGCCGGCCAGAGGCGCGCGCCGAACCTCGTCGCGCTCATGAAGAACCGGAAGGTGACGAAGCTGTTCCATTACGGCCGCTTCGACCTCGCCGTGCTCTATCACGCCTTCGGGGTGATGCCGGAGCCGGTGTTCTGCACCAAGATCGCCTCGAAGCTGACGCGCACCTACACCGACCGCCACGGGCTGAAGGACATCTGCAACGAGCTTCTCGGCGTCAGCCTCTCCAAGGCGCAGCAATCGTCGGACTGGGCAGCCGAGACCCTCAGCCCGGAGCAGCTCGAATACGCCGCGTCCGACGTCCTCTACCTCCACCGGCTGCGCGACGTTCTGGCCGGGCGGCTGGCGCGCGACGGCCGGGCGAAGGAAGCCGAAGCCGCGTTCCGCTTCCTGCCGACCCGGGCGAAGCTCGACCTTATGGGCTGGGGCGAGGAAGACATCTTCGCCCATTGAGGGCAGCCTTACCCGGCGGTCGGCGCGGCGAGCAGCCACAGGCCGAGCACGGTGTAGCCGACCATCAGCAACGCCAGCGGAAGCTGCGAGCGGACGGTGCGCGCCGCCGTGCCGTGCAGGCGGAAGGCAACGAGATGGGCGACGAGGATGGCGAGCAGATGCCCGGCGACGATCGCGCCCGCCTGCAGGTTCCATAAGAGCCATACCCGCTCCGCGCCCATCAGCGCCCCGGCCCGGACCTGAAGATGGCTCGAGCCGGACGGGTCGGCGAGCGCCGCCAGCGCGTACTGGGCGTCGACGACCAGCGACGGCAGGTAGTGCGCGGCATGATAGGCGGCGGCGATCGGCACGATCGACCACACCAGCGCGCCGGCGGCCGCCCGGAGGTTCGCCCGTGTGTCCGCCTTGCCGCCGGCCAGCCTTTCGCCGAGCGCCACGGCGAGGAAGAACGCCGCCGCCAGCAGCGCGAAGGCCCCCGCCAGCCCGGCGGTCGAGCTCGTCGTCACCGCGCTGCGGCCGGGAAACTCCAGCGGGTTGACCCCGATCAGGCCGAGCCAGAAGAAAGTGCGCATCAGCCCGTCGAAGGAGACGGAGGACAGCGCCAGCAGCAGGAACAGCGCCCCGCTCGCCGGCAACGGCGGGGCGCTGGCGAGCTTCGCGCCGGGCAGGCACAGGTAAAGCCGGGTCCTGCCGCCCTCCTGCGATCGTCCCTCCACGATGCCAAGCCGCGCGATCATACGCAGGAAGGCGGACAGGCACTCGCCCTGCCGCGACCATGCCTCATGGCCGAAGACGAACGCGGCGGCGAGGTTGACGAGGAAATAGACGCCGACCGCCCGCGCCAGGATCGTGGGATCGTCGGGCGCGGGATAGACCAGCTCGAACCAGGCGAAGGCGAAGAACTGGATGAGCGCCGGCCAGTAGCCGAGCCGGCCCGGCAGATCGGCGCGCCGGATCTCACGCCCGGTCAGCGCGGCCAGCGCACGCCACGGCGCATACCACGGATCGAGCCAGCGCCAGATGTCGCCGAAGGCGCCCTGCGCCAGC
Organism: Alphaproteobacteria bacterium; assembly: GCA_037190985.1. Classification (GTDB taxonomy): domain Bacteria; phylum Pseudomonadota; class Alphaproteobacteria; order Rhizobiales; family Rhizobiaceae; genus Aerobium. The sequence goes on along the minus strand of JBBCKE010000030.1, from coordinate 263,261 downwards.
GTCATCCCGACCCAGAACATCGCCCACACCATCAGCGGCAGCGGGTTGGTCAGCGGATCGGGGCTGCCGAGGAAGCCGGCCGCGACCAGGAAGACGAGGAAGGCGAAGGAGAGCGCGCTCGAGACGATCCGCAGCCCCTCCGGCACCGCGCCGAGCGCGAGACGCCAGCCGAACGGGCGCTCAAGCGCCCGCTGCGGCACCAGCGCCAGCACGAGGAAGGTGAGGGCCACCGCGGCCGCGCCGCCGGCGAGATAATGCCCGGTCGGCAGGAGGAGGATGTGGCCGCGGTCGGAGGCGTGGGCCAGCGCCTCGGCGGGAAACAGCGCCGCGCCGCCAAGAGCCGCGCCCGCAAAGGCCGCGGCGCGATGGCGGATGCCCGCGCGCCCCATGCCCCTTCGCCGCTCCGCCGTCATCATCCGCTCTCTCCGTCCCGCGCCAGCCGGCATGGTTGTGCATGCCGGAGCCGGCCGGTTCAAGTCCCGGTCGCGGAGCCGGCGTGCGCAAAAGGTCGCGCGGCTATGGAAACGGCACAGCGCCATGCCTACGTCCCTTATGCACGGCAGGACCGTTGCGCTCATACGGAGTATCGACATGCAGACGCCGCTCACCGTCATCTTCCGCAACATCGAACCGTCGCAGGCCATCGAGACCCATGTCCGGCGACGCTTCGAGGATCTCGGCCGGCTTCATCCCCGGATCGTCGACGGCGACGTCACAATCGAGGCGCCGCAGAAGCGGCAGGTGTCAGGCCGGCCGTTCAAGGTGCACCTGCGGGTCGGCATTCCCGGCCCCGACATCAACGTCACCCGCGAGAGCGGGAAAGGAACGGCGGCGGCCGACATCAACCTCGCCGTCAACGACGCCTTCGAGACGGCCGGCCGCCTGCTGGTCGAGAAGAAGCGGGAGGCGGCCGGGCACTGAAGCGACGGCCACGATTATGCGCCTCGCAGGCGGGTGTTCACGAACCGCCGGCGCGCAATGACGTACCGCTCGCGCCGCCCCTCATCCGCCCTTCGGGCACCTTCTCCCCGTGAACGGGGAGAAGGAACGCTGCCGCATTCCCTGCGCTCCTTCTGCCGCGCCTGCAATTGGCGAAAGTGGAGAAGGTGGCGGCAGCCGGATGAGGGGCGGCGCGGCGGTCGAAGGTCATGCCGCGCCGGGGCGGAAGACGCGCCGCGTCAGCCGGCGCTGCCGCGGCCTTCGAGGAGGACGGCGATGACGAGCTCGCGGCCCTCCCGGCTGATGCCGACGCCGCCGTCGCGGCGTACGGCGAGCCCGCGCGCGATCAGCCTTTCGCCGACTTCCTGCGGCAGCGCCGGATAGGGGCCGCGGTTCATCCGCTTCAGCGCCGTCTTCTCGTCCTCGTCCAGATCGCTCCACGCCACCGCCATCGCGCATCTTCCCTTCCTCGAACGGAGACAGGAAAGCAAAGCCTTTCCCGCCTGCGAAGCATCGTCCCGCTCTCCGACCGGCCGATCATCCCGGGATGCGACAAAAAGTGGATTTTGAAGCGCACTTTCCTCTTGGGATTGCAAACCCTTGCTGCTAAAAGAGGTATTAAAAATACCTGTTTTATCCGGCGACCGCTTCTCTCTTCCGGGGCGGGCGGCGGCAGAGGGATCGCATCATGGTAGCGGGACTGACACGGTCCGAACGCCAGCTCGCGCTGGTCATTCTCACTCTCCTCGGCCTTGCCGGCCTCGCCATGGCGGCGGCCGGGCGGGGCGACCTGATCGGCGCGCACGGCTTCGTCGTGCTCGTCTTCACGATCGCCGTCGCTTGGCTGGTGATGGCCGGCTTCTACGCGCCCGAGCCGGGCGAGGAGCGGCTGGCGCGCTATTACGACGACCCGACCAAGGCCGGCATCGTCCTGACCATGGGCTGGGCCGTGTTCGGCATGTTCTTCGGCGTGTGGGTGTCGGCGCTGCTGGCATGGCCGGAGCTGACCTTCGTCGACCAGGCATGGGCGAGCTTCGGCCGCATGCGCCCGGTCCACACCACCGGCGTCATCTTCGGCTTCGGCGGCAACGCGCTGATCGCCACCTCCTTCCACGTCCTCCAGCGTACCTCGCGGGCGCGGCTGCCCGACCAGCTTTCCCCATGGTTCGTGCTCATCGGCTACAATCTGTTCTGCGTCCTCGCCGTCACCGGCTATTTCATGGGTGTCACCCAGTCGAAGGAATATGCCGAGCCGGAATGGTATGCCGACATCTGGCTGGTCGTAGTCTGGGTCGTCTATTTCCTGATCTACATCCGCACGCTGCAACGGCGGCAGGAGCCGCACATCTACGTCGCCAATTGGTACTACATGGCCTTCATCCTGGTCGTGGCGGTGCTGCACATCGTCAACAACCTGGCGCTGCCGATCTCGCTGTCGGCCGCGCGCAGCTATCCGATCTATTCGGGCGTCCAGGACGCGATGGTGCAGTGGTGGTACGGCCACAACGCGGTCGCCTTCTTCCTCACCGCCGGGTTCCTCGGCATGATGTACTACTACATGCCCAAGCGCGCCGACCGGCCGATCTTCTCCTATCGCCTCTCCATCATCAGCTTCTGGGGCATCACCTTCTTCTACATGTGGGCCGGCTCGCACCACCTGCATTACACGGCGCTGCCGCAATGGGTGCAGACGCTGGGCATGACCTTCTCGATCATGCTTCTGGTGCCGTCGTGGTCCTCGGCGGGCAACGCGCTGGCGACGCTGAACGGCGCCTGGCACAAGGTGCGCGACGACGCGACGCTGCGCTTCATGATGGTCGCGGCCGTGTTCTACGGCATCTCGACCTTCGAGGGCTCGTTCATGGCCATCCGCTCGGTCAACTCGCTCAGCCACTACACCGACTGGACCGTCGGCCACGTCCATGCCGGCGCGCTCGGCTGGGTGGCGATGATCACCTTCGGCTCGATCTACGCGCTGGTGCCGTGGATGTGGAAGCGCAAGACCATGTACTCGCCACGCCTCGTCGAGGCGCATTTCTGGCTGGCGCTGACCGGGACGCTGATCTACGTCTTCGCCATGTGGAACTCGGGCATCATTCAGGGCCTGATGTGGCGCACCTATAGCGAGAGCGGCACGCTGGCCTATTCCTTCATCGACAGCCTCGTCGCCATGCACCCCTACTACATCGCGCGCACAGTGGGCGGGCTGTTCTTCCTCGCCGGGGCGAGCGTCGGCGCGTTCAACGTCGCCATGACCATCCGCGCGGCGCGGCGCGAGACGGTGCAGGGCAGCGCGGCCGATGTCCCTGCCTTGCAAGGGCCCGCCACCGCCGCCGTCCAGCCGGGAGAATAGAGATGGGCGAATTCTTCCACCGCAAGCTGGAGCGCAGCGCCATCGGCTTCGTGCTCGCCATCGTCGGCGTCTCGGCCATCGGCGGCATGGTCGAGATCGCGCCGCTGTTCACCATCGACGAGACGGTCGAGCAGGCGCCCGACATGCGCGTCTACACCCCGCTCGAGCTCGCCGGCCGCAACATCTATGTGCGCGAGGGCTGCTACGCCTGCCACAGCCAGATGATCCGCACCCTGCGCGACGAGGTCGAGCGCTACGGGCCGTACTCGCTGGCCGTCGAATCGAGCTACGACCGGCCGATGCTGTGGGGCTCGAAGCGCACCGGGCCGGACCTCGCCCGCCTCGGCGGCAAATATTCCGACGTCTGGCACGTGGCGCATCTCGTCAACCCGCGCGACGTGGTGCCGGAATCGGTGATGCCCCGCTATGGCTGGCTCCAGCGCGACGTCCTGCGCATCGACGATCTCGGCCGGCACCTGACCGCGATGCAGCGCCTCGGCGTGCCCTACACCGACGAGATGATCGAGAACGCCACCGCCGATGCGATGGGCCAAGCCGCGCCCGATTCCGGCTACGCCGCCGGCGTCGCCGAGCGCTATGGCGAGGCCACCAACATCCGCGTCTTCGACGGCGAGCCCGGGCGGCTGACCGAGATGGACGCGCTCGTCGCCTATCTCCAGATCCTCGGCCGGCTGACCGACGCCGCGCATGCGACCGATGCGGTCGAGACGGGGGCGGTCGAGACGGGCGCGCTCGACGCCGATGCGGCGGAAGCGGAGTGAGCGCGATGGGGATCGACCACGACACGCTCGTCGGCTTCGCCAAGAGCTGGGGGCTGTTCTATCTGATCGCCTTCTCGATCGCGGTGCTGGTCTACACGTTCTGGCCGTCGAACCGGAAGCGGTTCGACCGGGCCAAGAAGAGCATTCTCGAAGACGACGACAAGCCGTTGAATGGCGGGCCGAAGAACGGCGGATCGGGGGAGAAATAGATCATGGCGCGTGAGAGGCACGATCCCGTCACCGGGCAGATGACGACGGGGCACGAGTGGAACGGCATCGAGGAACTCGACACGCCGATCCCGCGCGTGGCGCTGTTCTTCCTCGTCACCACGGCGCTGTTCGCGCTCGGCTACTGGATATTGATGCCGGCATGGCCGCTCGGCGTCACCTACACCCGCGGCCTGCTCGGCTTCGACCAGCGCGAGGTGGTGACGCGGCAGGTCGACGAGGCCGCCGCCGCCCGCGCCAACTGGGCCGAGCGCGTGATGGCGCTCGACTATGCCGAGATCGAAGCCGATCCGGCGCTGATGGCCGTCGTCAACGAGGCGGGCCACGCCCTTTTCGGCGACAATTGCGCCGTCTGCCACGGCACGGCCGGCACCGGCGGGCCGGGCTTCCCCGACCTCGCCGCCGGAGCGTGGCTGTGGGGCGGCGACGCCGAGACCATCCACGAGACGATCCGCGTCGGCATCAATTCCGGCCATGACGAGACCCGCATGTCGCAGATGATGGCGTTCGGCCGCGACGGCGTGCTGGAGCGCGGTGAGGTGCGCGCGGTCGCCGCCTATGTGCGCTCGCTGTCGGGGCAGGAACTGTCGGCGACCGAGGAGGCGCGGCGCGGCGCGGGCGAAGAGATCTTCGCCGAGAACTGCGCCTCCTGCCATGGCGAGGACGCCACCGGCATGGTCGAGCTCGGCGCGCCGAACCTCGCCGACGACGTCTGGATCTATGGCGGCGACGCGCAGTCGGTCCAGGCCTCGATCCATGGCGGCCGGCAGGGCCACATGCCGCATTGGGAAGAGCGGCTGAAGCCGCTCGATCTCAAGGTGCTGGCGCTCTATGTCGGCAGCCTCGCAAACCGCGACACGGGAGGGCAGGAATGAGCACGGCCTTCCCTTCCCGGCCCACCAAGCGGATGAACTGGCGGCTCGTGGCGGCGGGCATCGCCGGGGCGGTCGTCGTCCTCCTCGTCGTCGCCAACGCGCATCTCGTCTATGTCGCCGTCGCCTCGCAGCCGGATTGCGTCGCGCACATCAAGGCGCCGGAAAAGGCGCGGGCAGCGGACGGTGTCGCCTATCGCGCCGCCCGCTCGTCCTGTTGAGGGAGGGAACCCGGATCATGACCACCACTCCCTCGCAGCCGGTCGGGACAACACCGATGCCGCTCAACCACCGCCGCCGGCGCGGCCTGCCGGCTTCCGCCGCGCTCGGCTGGCTTGCCGCCGGCTGGCGCGATTTCATCACCGCGCCGCTGCCGAGCCTCGCCTACGGCCTCGCCGTCTTCGCCCTCTCCGTCACCGTCGTGTGGACACTGTTCACGCTCGGCCTCGACTACATCCTGTTCCCGGCGCTGGCCGGGTTCATGGTGGTCGGGCCGCTGGTCGCCATCGGCCTCTACGGCAAGAGCCGCGATCTCGCCGAGGGCAGGACGCCGTCGCTGGCGCGCATGGTCTTCGTCAAGGCGGCGTCGGGGCCGCAGGTGCTGTTCACCGGCGCGATCCTGTGCCTGCTGATGCTGCTGTGGATGCGCGCGGCGGTCATCGTCTACGCGCTGTTCTTCGGCTTGAGGCCATTCCCCGGCCTCGACCATGTGGCGCAGATGCTGCTGACCACGCCCGAAGGCTGGGGCATGCTCGTCGTCGGCACCGCCATCGGCGGGCTGTTCGCCGCCTTCTCCTTCGCGGTCTCGACCTTCGCGGTGCCGATGCTGCTCGCCGAGCGGACCGACGCCTTCACCGCCATGGGCACCTCGATCTCGCTGACCTGGAACAACCTCTCCGTCATGCTCGCCTGGGGCGCGATCGTCACCGTGCTCGTCGGGCTCAGCATCGCCACCGGTCTGGTCGGCCTGATCGTCGCCTTCCCCGTGCTCGGGCACGGCACATGGCATAGCTACAAGGCCATTCGAGGGGCCAACCGGGGGACCATCCGAGAGGGCAGCCCGGCAGAGACCGTCGACTAAAGGAAAATCCGGCAGGGCAACCAGAAAGGCAAACCGATGAACAGTCTCGTCTTCCTCATCCCCATCGCCCTCCTGTTCGGCGTCGTCGCGCTGACCTCGTTCCTGTGGTCGCTGCGCACCGGCCAGTACGACGATCTCGACGGCGCGTCCGAGCGCATCCTGCTTCGCGACGAGCGCGAGGGCTGAGCCGTCGGCTTGCCGCCGCGCGCGTGATCGCGCTCGTCAGGACGTCTGCGGCTTCGGCGCGCGCCAGCGCCGGGAGCGCAGGTCGAAGGTCTCCTCGCTGAGGATGGTGTTCGCCCCGTCGAGCACGGCGCGCCAGACCGTGTCGCCGCAGCGGACGCTCAGGCGGCGGCGACCGCGATCCTCGCCCTCGCCGTCCTCGACGACGCTGGTGATCTCGCCGGCGCGCATCCGGCGCTGCAACTCGGCTTCGGAGATCGAAAGCCCGCGCATCAAGAGCGCCGGCTCAAGCACGTAATCGCCCTGCGCGTCCCGTTCGATCCGCATTCCATACCCTTCCCTTCGAAGGATCGCGGCCCGCCACAGCGGGTGGGCCGCGACCCGGTTCTTCATTCGGCGGCGAGCAGCGCCGGAGCGATCGCCTCGGCCGGGGCCGCCACGAGCAGAAGCTGCACCCCGCCCGGGCCGGTGCGGCCGAAATGCTGCGGATCGTCGGCGCGCAGCACCACGGTCGCGCCGACCGGAACCGGCGTCAGCTTGCCGGCGTCATAGGCGTCGCCGAGGCCGAGCTCGATCTCGCCGGCCAGCACCGTCACCAGCGCCACCTTGCCGGCCGGGTGCGGGTGCGGTGCGATCTCGGTGTCGGGCGGATACCAGACGCGCACGGCGACCACCTCGTCGCCGTGGTTGAGCAGGCGAAGCCCGTTGGAGCCGGACTCGCGCGGCGCGCCCGACAGTTCCAGCGCCGCCTCGGGCGAGTGCCACAGCAGCTCCTGCGCGGCCGCCGGCAGCGACAGGGCGGCGCCGAGCGCGGCAGCAGCGAGAAGGCGCGGCAAAATTCCAGACGATGACATATCCGGTTCCTTTCACGGGGTTGTCGGCCCGGGGCATGCCGGATCGGACAGCGCGGGCCGGTTGAACGGTTCTGGCTCTGTCGATGGCTGGAACGTCGCGACTATAAAAACAGGTATTTCAAAGTCAATATTATACGTCGCCGCATAGGCGGCATCCGCCCCTTTCATGCCACAGACATAAAGCCGCAGGCCGGAGGAGCGGGATAATCGTTAGATTGACAATCTATGTTTTGGCGGGGATAGTGCGCGACAGAAGGATCGGGCCATGCAAGCCGCAGGACGAGGCATGAATAGCATGCACGAGCACGACAAGGCGATACCGTTCGCGGGCGATCACGGCCCGATGGCGGCGAGCATCGGCGAGCTCGTCGCCATGTCAGCCTTCTCCGCGCCGTGCTGCAGCCATATCGCGCTGTGCGACGGCGCCTGCCGCGACGCGCGCCCGGGCGACAGCGGCCCGCGCCGCCCGCTTTCGGGAGATTTTTCACGATGATGGGCGCGGCCCTTTCCCGCTGGACCATGGCGAGCTTCGCCGCCGCGCTCGCCTTTCTCGTCGGCGCGCTCGTGCTGATGGTCGCCGGCTACGGCTTTCCGGCCGCCGACATCCGCGCGCCGCAGACGCTGGTCATCGTCCATATGGTGACGATCGGCTGGCTGAGCCTGCTCCTCGTCGGGGCGCTGTTCCAGTTCGTGCCGGTGCTGGTGGCCAAGCCGCTGCTGCACGAGGGGCTGGTTCTGCCGTCGCTGCTGGCGCTGATCGGCGGCCTCGCCTGCCTGCTGTGCGGCTTCCTGCATCTCGCGGCCGGCGACGGCGCGGCCGTTCCGCTGCTCGCGCTGGCCGCCATCCTCCTGCCGGCCGGCTTCGCGCTCGCCCTTTTCGTCCTCGGCGCGTCCTTGTGGAGCGCGCGGCCGCTGCCGCTCCCGGCACGGTTCGTCGCCGTCGGGCTCGCCTCTCTCGCCGCGGTCGCGGCGTTCGGCGCGCTGTTCTCGCTGGCGCTGGCCGGGTTCGTCTCCGCGCCCGTCCTCCTCGACCTCCACGCCGCCGGCATACCCGTCCACGCGGCGGCCGGCTTCGGCGGCTGGCTGACCTTCACCGCCATCGGCGTCAGCTACCGCCTGCTGCCGATGTTCATGCTCGCGCCCGACCACGAGCGCGCGACGGGCCGGGTCGTGCTCTATGCCGGGAGCGGCGCGCTGGCGGCAGTCGCCCTCGCCGCACCGGCCGAGGCGCTCGTCTCCGGCACGCAATTCGCCTTCCTCGCCGCCGGCATCCTGGCGCTCGTCGCGCTCGCCGCCTACGCGGCGGATCTTTCCTTCTTCTACCGGATGCGCAAGCGGCGCGTCGTCGAGCTGAACAGCAAGGCGGCGCTCGGCGCGTTCGGCGGGCTCTACCTTTCCGCCTTTCTCCTCCTCGTCCTGTGGGCGACGGGGGGGATCGCCGCCCATGCCGGCGCGCTCGTCTATCTCGTCGCCTTCGGCTGGCTGACCGGGCTCGGCCTGTCGCAGCTCTACAAGATCGTCCCGTTCCTGACCTGGCTCGAATGCTACGGCCCGGTGATGGGCCGCAAGCCGACGCCGCGCGTGCAGGACCTGGTTGTCGAGCGGCGCGACGGCGCGTGGTTCGCGCTCTACTTCCTGTCCGTCCTCGTCGGAACGGCGGCGCTGCTGGCCGACATGCCGGCCCTGTTCCGGCTTTCCTCGGTGGCGACGCTCGCGGCCACGCTCGCCATCGGCGCGGAGCTGGTGCTGGTGCGCCGCCTCGTCAACGTCAACACGGCGATGCGCCTGCCCGAAGGCGCAACGCGGCCGCGGCTGTTCCTGCCGCGGCGCAGCCGGACACCCAGCATGGGAGCTGCAAGATGAGCATTCCGCCCCTCGATCTCGACGTGCGGCCGATCCTGCGCGACGGCGGCGAGCCGTTCGGCGCGATCATGGAGGCGGTGGCCGGCCTCGCGCCGGGCCAGAGCCTGCGTCTGCTTGCCCCCTTCAAGCCCGCTCCCCTTTTCGGCGTGCTCGGCGCGCGCGGCTTCGAGCCGAGCGCGCGCGAGATCGGCGGCGGCGATTGGGAGGTGCTGTTCACGCCGCAGGCCGCCGCCACTTCACCGCACAACGACAACGGAACCGGCAACGGGACGGGCGCCGGGGCGGGGGGCGACCGCTGGCCGGAACCGTCGATCGAGCTGGACAACCGCGACCTCGACCCGCCCGAGCCCATGGTGCGCACGCTCGAGGTGCTGGAGCGGATGGCGCCGGGCGAGACGCTGGCGGCGATCCTGCCGCGCGAGCCGATCTTCCTGCTCAAGGAGCTGGAGACGCGCGGCCATCGCTGGCGCGGCGCGACCACGGCCGACGGCAGCTATCGAATCGTCGTCCTCGCGGGCGAGGGACAGGCGGCATCGTGACGACACCCCGCGAAGGAACCCCGGCATGAAGGGCCGCGCATCGCCGCAGCGGACGATCCTCGTCGACGGCAAGCCGCTGCCCGAGCTGCTCGACGAGGCGATGATCCACGCCGTCGTCCACGGCTTCTACGCCGACGTGCGGCGCGACCCGCTGATCGGCCCGATCTTCAACGCGGCGATCGCCCCGGAGGAGTGGCCGGCCCATCTCGACAAGCTGTGCGACTTCTGGTCGGCGACGCTGCTGCGCACCGACCGCTACGGCGGGCGGCCGCTGCCGCCGCACCTTCGCATCCCCGGCCTCGGCGAGGAGCATTTCCGCCGCTGGCTCTCGCTGTTCCGCGACACTGTGCAGCGGCTCTGCCCCGAGGACGTCGCCGCCCTTTTCATGGACAGGGCGCTTCGCATCGCCCATTCTTTCCGCCTTGCCGTCGCCTTCAGCAGGGGCGAGGACACGACGACGATCGCGCCCATCGCGGGAGACGGGCTTTGAGACGGGCAGGCCTCGAGACAACGGATGTGACCACGAGATGCGGCTGACCAATTTTTCCGACTATGCGCTGCGCATGCTGATGTATGCCGCCTCGGCCGGCGACCGGCTCATCACCATCGAGGAGACGGCGCGCGTCTACAGCCTGTCGCGGACACACTTGAACAAGGTGGCCAACACGCTGACGCGCGGCGGCTATCTCAAGGCGGTGCGCGGGCGCTCCGGCGGGCTGACGCTCGCCCGCCGCCCCGAGGCGATCCGCATCGGCGACGTGATCCGCCTGACCGAGCCGGATTTCTCGCTGGTCGAATGCTTCGCCACCGGCAACCAGTGCGTGCTGACCCGGTGCTGCAAGCTCGCCGGGGTCATGAGCGAGGCGGCCGCCTCGTTCCAGGCGACGCTCGACCGCTACACCCTCGCCGACATCGCGCTGACGCCGGGCGATTTCTTCGGCAGCCCGGTTCCGGCGCGCCAGCGCGAGGGCGAGACACTTCCGGCGTGAAGTTGCGGCGGCGCAAGGAGCGGGCGCAAATTCGGCGTTAGGCTGGCCGCACAGTCCCATCCTCGGGAGTTGCCGCCATGAAGCCGGCTCTGGACGAAGACATGACCATGGACGACATCATGAGGGAGTGGCCGGCCACCATCCGGGTCGTGCTCGATCACGGCATGCTGTGCGTCGGCTGCCCGATCGCCTCGTTCCACACCGTCGAGGACGCGGTCAAGGAGCATGCGCTCGACGGCGACCGCTTCCGCCACGCCATCGAGAGCGCGATGCGCGCCTGAGCCCGGCCCCTGAACCCGGCCCCTGAACCCGGCCTTCGGGGCGCTCAGTGCCCGGAGGCGCGGCCCTCGGCGAGGACCATCAGCCGGTGCGGCTCCACCACCGTCACCTTGCGGCGGCCGCCCTTGACCAGGCCCTTCTCCTCCCAGGCGGTCAAAAGCCGGCTGACCGTGTGCAGCGTCGTCCCCGTCATCTCGGCGATGTCCTGCCGCGAGATCGGGAAGTCGACGGCGATGCCCTCCTCGGTCTTGCGGCCGCGCTGGTTGATCAGGCGCAGCAGCGCATGCGCCACCCGCTGCTCGACCTGCTTGGTCGCCATCTCGACGACCTGCGCCTGCGTGTCCTGAAGCCGCTCGCCGACGGTCTTGTAGGTGTTGGCCCCGAAGGAGGGGAAGGCGGCGGCGAATTGCGACCACATCGTGCCGGGCCAGGCCAGCACCACGCAATCGACCACGGCCAGCGCCGTCGCCGGATAGGTGGTGCGGCCGATCGCCTGGGCGATGCCCATCAGCTCGCCCGGCGTGATATAGCGCACCGTGACCTGCTGGCCCTCGGGTGTCGTCTTCATCACCCGCACATGGCCGTCGAGCAGGACGAAGAAGGAATGGGCCTCCTCCTCCTGCTCGAAGACGTTCGAGCCGGCGGAAAACCGCAGCGAGCGGGCCGCATTGAGGATGCGGTCGAGATCGTCGGCCGCCATTCCGTCGAACAGCGGCAGGCCCGAAATCAGCGAACGGTCGAGACGGCTCACCTTCGCATCGTCCTCCCTGCGCCGGCATGGCCGCGGGTGTCGCGCCCGCTGCCGGGATGAAACAACAGTCTCACAGGCCGGGCATGGCGCGCAAGCGGCCCGCATGCGGCGATTGTTCACATGGACCGCATCTTTCTGGTAAAGAAAATACGGGTTTTTGCAAGCAATCCGTCCTGCGACCGCTTGCCCAACCGGAGAAAGGGATACCCATGAGAAAACACGCCGCCGCCCTCGCCGCCGTCCTTGCGGCGTTCGCCATCGGAACCGCCGATGCTGCCGAGCACGAGGTGAAGATGCTGAACAAGGGCGAGAAGGGCGCAATGGTGTTCGAGCCGGACTTCCTCAAGGTCGAGCCGGGCGACACCATCAAGTTCCTCGTCGTCGACAAGGGCCACAACGCCGAGTCCATCAAGGGCATGCTTCCGGACGGGGCCGCCGAGTTCAAGGGCAAGATCAACGAGGAAATCGTCTATACGATCGAGCAGGAAGGCGTCTACGGCATCAAGTGCACGCCGCACTACGCCATGGGCATGGTGATGCTGGTGGTGGCCGGCGAGCCGGCCAATGCCGAAGCGGCGGCCGCCGTCAGGCAGCCCGGCAAGGCCAAGCAGGTCTTCGCCGACCTGTTCGCGCAACTCGGAGAGTAAGGGCCGACGCAGATCTCATAGAAGCGAAGCGCCGCATGTTGCCCGGGCATGCGGCGCTTTTTTCGTCTCGGGGGAAAGGCTCAGCCGCGCCCCTCGGGGCCGACGATGCGGCGCAGCAGCGCCACGCCAACGGCCGGGGCCGGCTCGCGCACCAGGCGGAAGCCGAGATTGTCGGGCGGGGCCATGCCGGCGGCGCAGCCGCCGCTCTTGCCGTCGCGCAGGAAGTTCGACATGTAGCCGCGATGCTGCCCGCCGACGACGCGCACGCCGCAATTGGTCGTCGCCTCGGCCAGCCGGCCGGCCGCGTCGATCCGGTTGCGGACGAAGCAGGTCTCGGTCCATTCCCAGACATTGCCGCCGAGATCGGCGAGGCCGTTGGAGTTGACGCCGAAATGGCCGCGCGGCTTCGGCTCCATGTCGCGCTCCCTGGGGTCGGCGCGGTAGCGGTAGGCTGCGAGCCAACGCGCGGCGGGGTTGGCGCCGTCGTCGTCCTCGACGATGCCGTTGGCCTCGGGGCCGAAGCGCTCGGCGGCGGCGAAGGACCATTCCTCGTCGCTCGGCAGCCGCCAGGTGTCGCCCGTGCGCTGCGACAACCACGCGGCGTAGGCGGTGGCGTCGCGCCAGCTCACGCCGGTGACGGGCGCGTCGCCGGCGGCGCGCGTGTCGGCCGGCTGGCAGCCGCCCTCAGTGACGCAGGCCGCATATTCGGCGACGCTGACCTGATACTTCATGATCTCGACCGGGCGGCGGAACTGCCTGTCCACCACCGGCCCCTCGACGACGCGGCCGGACTTCTGGTACTCGCCGGCGACGGCGTAGGAGAAGCGCCCAGCCTCGACGGAGACGGTCTCGATGGGCCCGACCACGCCGAGGCGGCCCGACGGAGCGGGCGCGTCCGGAAGCGGCATCAGCAAGGCGGCTGCGGCGACGGACGCGACAGCGGCGATGGCGGCGGAAATATGGACCTTCATCTTACGTCTCCCTGCGGAGTGCTTATTGACGAATGATAGGCCGATCCCGGCTCAACTGTTTGTTTTTGCGCAACCAACGCCGCCAAACGGGCGCTGCGGGGTGCGCCAAAAGGAAGCGGCCCGCCCCCGGAGAAGGACGGGCCGCAGCCAGTCGAAGCACCCTGATCCCGATCAGTTGGTCGGGATCGGCCCCGGCGCTTCGACCTGCATCATGAGGTCGTTGTCCCACTCGCCATCGACCACGACGTGGGCGGTGGCGCCGAGCTCTGCGGCCTCGATCAGGTTATGGTTGACGTAGGCGTACACGCCCGGCTGGAGGAAGGTGTAGAGCGCCGCTCCCGCCGAACCGCCGCGGATGAACCAGGTCTCCAGGTCCTTTGCGGGCGGGTTGGCGAACTTGCCTTCTTCCCAGACATAGTCGCCGTGGCCGCCGATCAGATGGGGCCGGCTGTCGCGGTTGGCCTGCGAGTGGACGAACAGCACCGTCTCGCCGACCTTCGACTTCATGGCGTTGTCGCCCGTCAGCGCGCCGACCCGGCCGTTGAAGACCACATGGGTCGGAACGAGGCCGCGCATGACGTTCATCGTCTCCTCGTAGCTCTCGCCGAGCGAGGCGAACTTGACGAAGTTGCCGTTCTCGTCGCGCGGGATGTAGAACTCGTTCTCGCCGATGTAGTAGACGGTGTCGTACTTGACGAGCTCGCCCTTGTCGTTCTTCAGGCCGTCGCGCGGCAGCACCATGATCGTGCCGCTCATGCCCGAGACGACGTGCCAGGGGATCATGCCTTCCGGCGCGCAGTGATAGACGAAGGTGCCGGTCCGGGTGGCCTTGAAGCGCAGCTTGACCTGCTCGCCCGGCATGATGAAGGTCAGCGCACCACCGCCCAGCGCGCCCGTGGCGGCATGGAAGTCGATGTTGTGGGCCATCTCGTTGGTTTCGGGGTTGATGAGGGTCAGCTCGACATAGTCGCCCTCATGCACCACCATCATCGGGCCGGGGATGGAGCCGTTGAAGGTCATGGCCTGGAGCTCGGTGCCGTCATTGTCGATGACGACGGGCTTTTCCTCGATGGCCATCGTGAACTCGACGACCTTGGGACCGCCCGTGGCGACCTGCTCGTGAGCGTGAACGAAGGGCGGGGCGACCAGGGTCACCTTCTCGCGCGGCAGGTTGGCGACTTCCGCCGCATTGGCGACCACCTGCATACCGGGGAGCGCGGCAACGGCGGCAGCGGCACCGGCAACGCCCAGAAGAGCTTCGCGTCTCGTGAACATGGTCTGTCTCCTTGAATGACCTTGCGTTCGGTTATGAGCGGAATCTAGGAACGATCGCCGTCGCGGACTTTGCGCTGGCGCAAAAAGCAAAGGCACAGGTGGCCCGGAACGCAGGACAGCTTGTCGCAGCTGTCGCGAAAAGCGATTATTTCACATAGGGTTAGGCGGTGAGGTGCGACAGATTGAACCTGTTGCAGTGCACTGCGCGCCTCCGTTCGCGCCCATGCTGGCAAAGGCCGGCCGCGGACCGCCGGCGGCATTAACCGTCCGTTAGGGTTAACGGAATATTGCTCTTTTGCCGATGCGCCCGTCCCGCGGGACGCATCCCGGAAGGAGACGCGAAACCGATGACCAGCAGACGCACCGCCAAGACGAGCGCCGGACGGGCGACGATTGCTGCGCTTGCCGTCCTGGCCGCCCTCTCGGTCGCCGGCTGCGCCGGCAAGGACCGCATGAGCACCGGCTCGGTCAGCCGCGACGGCTCGCGTTCCCTCAATTCGCTTTCCGGGCCGGCACTTGCCTCGAACACCGACGCGCTCGGCCGCGCCTATTCGAAGAACCCCAAGGACGCCGCCACGGCCATGCGCTATGCCGAGGCGCTGCAGATGAGCGGGCGCAGCGACCAGGCGCTGGCGGTGATGCGCAAGCTCGCCATCGACTTCCCCAAGGAGCGCCAGGTGCTGGCCGGTTACGGCAAGGCGCTGGCCGCCGCCGGGGAGCTGGAGCCGGCGCTCGACGCGGTGCGCCGGGCGCAGACGCCCGAATATCCCGACTGGAAGCTGGTTTCGGCGGAAGCCGCCATTCTCGACCAGCTCGGCCAGCAGGACGAGGCGCGCAGGCTCTACGGCCGGGCGCTGGAGATGAAGCCGGGCGAGCCGTCGGTCCTGTCCAATCTCGGCATGTCCTACCTGCTCGGCGGCGATCTCAAGAAGGCAGAGCACTATCTGCGGCAGGCGGTGCAGACGCCGGGCGCCGACAGCCGCGTGCGCCAGAACCTCGCGCTCGTCGTCGGGCTGCAGGGACGCTTCAAGGAAGCCGAGGAGATCGCCACCCGCGAGTTGCCCACCGACCAGGCGCAGGCGAACGTCGCCTATCTGCGCTCGATGCTGGCCCAGCAGAACACCTGGAGCCAGATCCGCGAGGAAGAGCGCAACACCAACTGACGGGTGGCCCGAACGGGCAAGCCTGCGGCAGGTTGCCGCCATACCGCACGTACCTCTGGAAACCCGCCTTCGCCTTCCCATTTATGCTGCGTTGCACAATGCGAAAGGCGACGATCATGTCCTCCAGAACAATCGCCAGCGGTTTCAACGCTTTCATCGATGCCCTCGGCAGCGCCCTCGCCGTCTCCGCGGCGACGCGCCAGTACAGGCAGCCGGGCGACAAGGATCTGAAGCGTCTCGGCATCGATCCCGACCAGTTCCACGGCATCCGCCGCTACTGAGCCGGCAAACTTCCGAGCGTTTTACCGGCGCAGGAAGGTGAGATAGGCCGGGGTGCGGCCTTCGCGCAACGCCTTGGCCTCGTAGCGCGTTCCCGGCCAGCCCTCGTAGGGCGCGCGCCAGTCTTCGGCCGAGCGCGCCTGCCATTCGAAGCCGCCATGCGCCCGGCAGGCGAGCAGCGTCCAGTTCACATAGGTGTCGATGTCGGAGGCGAAGCGGAATCGTGAGCCGGCTTTCAACACGCGCGCGAAGCGGGCGAGGTTGACCGGGCTGACGAAGCGCCGCTTCCAGTGCCGCTTCTTCGGCCACGGGTCGGGATAGAACAGATCGATCCCGTCGATCGAGGCGTCCGGCAGCCAGTCGAGCAGGCGGGTGGCGTCGTCGTCGTAAAGCCGGATATTGGCGCGCGGCTCCTCGTCGAGCCGCGACAGGAACTTCGCCATGCCGTTGACGAACGGCTCGACGCCGATAAACCCCGTGCCGGGGAACCGGCCGGCCTCGTGATGGAGATGCTCGCCGCCGCCGAAGCCGATCTCCAGCCGCACGCCGTCGACCGGAACGGGAAACAGTGTCCTGAGATCGGCCGGCGCAGGGCGGGCGAGATCGAGCCGGAGGGCGGGCAGGAGAAGCCCGGCCGCCGCGGCTTGCGCCGGGCGCAGGGTCTTGCCCCGGCGGCGACCGAAGAAAGCCTCGGTCGAGCGTTTCCGGCGTTCCTCGCTCATCCCCGGCCCGTTCGCTCCGTTCAGGCGGCGGCGATCGCCTGCTTCAGCGCCTTGGTCAGGTCCGTCTTCTCCCACGAGAACGAACCGTCGCGGCCCGGCTTGCGGCCGAAATGGCCGTAGGCGGCGGTCCGGGCGTAGATCGGCTTGTTGAGGTCGAGATGCCGGCGGATGCCGGAGGGCGACAGGTCCATCACCTTGCGGATCGCCTTCTCGACCTCGGCCTCCGTCACGCGCTTGCCGGTGCCGTGGAGATCGACATAGACCGAAAGCGGCTGGGCGACGCCGATGGCGTAGGCGAGCTGGATGGTGCAGCGGTCGGCGAGGCCGGCCGCGACCACGTTCTTGGCGAGGTAGCGCGCGGCGTAGGCCGCCGAGCGGTCGACCTTGGTCGTGTCCTTGCCGGAGAAGGCGCCGCCGCCATGCGGGGCCGCGCCGCCATAGGTGTCGACGATGATCTTGCGGCCGGTCAGGCCGGAATCGCCGTCCGGCCCGCCGATGACGAACTTGCCGGTCGGATTGATGTACCAGTTGCAGTCGTCGGCGATCCTGAGGTCGCCGAGCGCCTCGCGCACATAGGGCTCGACGACGGCGCGCACCTTGGCCGAATCCCAGCTTTCGTCGAGATGCTGGGTCGAGACGACGATGGAGGTCGCCTCGGCGGCCTTGCCGTCGACATAGCGCACCGTCACCTGGCTCTTGGCGTCGGGGCCGAGCTTGCCGGCGTCGCCCTCGCCCTTGTGGCGGGCGGCCGAGAGCAGCTCGAGGATGCGGTGGCTGTAATAGAGCGGCGCCGGCATCAGGTCGGGCGTCTCGTTGCAGGCATAGCCGAACATGATGCCCTGGTCGCCCGCGCCCTCCTCGCCCTGCCTGTCGGCGGCGTTGTCGACGCCCTGGGCGATGTCGGCCGACTGGGGATGGAGCAGGACGTCGATCTTCGCGGTCTTCCAGTGGAACCCGTCCTGCTGGTAGCCGATGTCGCGGATCGCCTTGCGCGCGACCGACTTGAACTTGGCCGGGTTGATGACCTTCTCGCCGTTCTTGCCGGTCTTCAGCAGCGAATCCGGCACCCGCACCTCGCCGGCGATGACGACGCGATTCGTGGTCGCCAGCGTCTCGGCCGCCACGCGCACGGTCCACGGGTCGGTGCCGGTCCGTTTCGCCTCGCGATAGACCAGATCGACGATCTCGTCGGAGATCCGGTCGCACACCTTGTCCGGGTGGCCTTCGGAAACGGATTCACTGGTGAAAAGGTAGTCGCTGCGAGACACGGGCATCCCCTCATGAAAAAGGTCGGCACCCCCGACCATCGCGCAGCTAGTTATCTGTCGGCGGCTCGGGCCGTCAAGCAAACAGGTATTCGCAAAAAGGGAAAAACGTGAAAATGCTCCCAACCGGAGCCGGGGCCGCGCGCGGTCGTCCCGCCGCGGTTACTCGTCGTCGGCGAGCGTACGCACGAGATCGATGATCCTGCGGCGCACCTTCGGGTCGCCGATCCGCGCGAAGGCACGGTTCAGGAGCAGCCCTTCGGTGCTGGAGAGGAAATCGACGACGAAGGCGGTCTGGCTGTCCTCGGCGAAGCCCTCGGACGGCCTTTCCCCCGGCGCGCCCTCGAAGAAATAGGAGACCGGAACCTCGAGGAACGAGGCGATCGCCTGCAGGCGGCTGGCGCCGACGCGGTTGGTGCCCTTCTCGTATTTCTGGATCTGCTGGAAGGTGATGCCGAGATGCTCGCCCAGCTTTTCCTGGCTCATGCCGACCATGTTGCGGCGCAGGCGGATGCGCCCGCCCACATGCACGTCGATCGGATTGGGCTTCTTCTTGCTTTCCGTCATGGTTTCCTCGCCGTCGCCCAGCCACGAACCGCCTGATCGGCCCTTTCGCCGGGACGGTTGCCGGATTCGCCCCCCGACGGTCCAGCATGTCGAATCCCGCAGGAAACGCGGCTGCACTATGAGTCTCTAATATATACCTGTCAATCCGCGACGTCCCGCGGCGTGAAAACCGACGCCGGCCCACAGCAGCAAGGCGCCAAGGATGCCGAGGCCGGCAAGGTCGGGCCGGCCCGGCGCCGTCAGGCGCTGACGGGGCACGGCGACGTCGAGCGCGCCGACCGCATCGAGCGCGAAAGCGTCGACGATCCTGCCATAGGCGTCCACCACGGCGGAAATGCCGTTGTTCCCCGCCCGCACCAGCGGCCGCCCGGCCTCGACCGCGCGGATCTGCGCCTGCCGGAAATGCTGGTAGGGGCCCGGCGTGTTGCCGAACCAGGCGTCGTTGGTGACATTGAGGATGAAATCGGCTTCGGTGTCGCCATAACCGGCCATGCCCGGGAAGATGATCTCGTAGCAGATGAAGGGCAGCGCCGTCGGGCCGGCCGGCGTGGCGAGGAGCGGCCGGTGGCTGCCGGCGGTGAAGGCGGAAACCGAGCGCACCAGCTTCTCCACCCCGATGCGCGACAGAAGATCGGCGAGCGGCATGAACTCGCCGAACGGCACCAGCCATATCTTGTCGGCCGCGTCGACGATCTCGCCGTCGCCGTCGATGGCGACGACGGCGTTGTAGTAGCGCGCGTCGGCGCGCTCGCCCTCGACCCGTACCGAGCCGGCGAACAGCGTCTGCCCCTCGCCCACCAGATCAGCCAGCGCGACCAGCGCCTCCGGCCGGTCGGAGAGGACGAAGGGAATCGCGGTTTCCGGCCAGACGATCAGGTCGGGGGCGGCCCCGCCCTCGCGCGGCGGGCGCGCCGACAGGTCGAGCAGCGTGGCGAAGATGCGCTCGCGCACGGCGGCGTCCCATTTCTCGGCCTGCGAGATCGAGGGCTGGACGATGCGGACCTCGAGGAGCGTCTCGGGCGCGGCGTCCGCGCCGTTGAGGCGCCAGACGCCGTAGCCGAGATGCAGCGCGGCGGCGAGGGCGGCGACGGTGAAGGCCGGGACGCGGCCGCGCGCGGAGACGAGCAGCGCCGGCGCGGCGAAGACGAAGACGGCGAGCGCGTTGATGCCAAGCATCGACACCGCGCTCGCCGACTGCATCATCAGCGGCACCGGCATCGCCGCCTGGCCGATGGCGTTCCACGGAAACCCGGTCAGGACGAAGCCGCGCAGCCACTCGGCGACGGCGAAGCCAGCGGCGAGCGCGGCGATGCGGCCGGCGCCGTCGCTCCACAGCAGGCGGGCGAGGAAGACGGCGAGGCCGTAGAAGGCGGCGAGCAGCGCGGGCAGGCCGAGGACGGCGAGCGGCAGCGCCCATGCGAAGAGCTCGGCCTCGACCAAGAGCGCGGCTCCCGTCCACCACAGGCCGGCGAGGAAATAGCCGAAGCCGAACCACCAGCCGATGGCGAATGGGCGAGCCACGCGCCGCGCCAGCCGCTCGCCCGGCTGGCTGGCCGCGCCGTCGATCAGCCAGACCAGGACCGGGAAGGAGACGAAGCAGGCGGCGAAGAAGTCGAAGGGCGGCTGGGACAGCGCCGCAAACGCGCCGGCGCAGAGGGCCGCGAGCGCGCGGCGCCATCCCCACAGCAATATCACCCTGCCGGCAAGGCGCTCCATCAGGTCCCCGGATTGTCTGGCGAATCAGCCCTCGTCACGTTCTAGCAGCGGCGGCGGCGGGCTCCAACCGCACACCGGCCGGACCGGACCCGACTCGATGTCATCGCGAAACCCGTTCGCGGCCTCACCGTCTTTGTTCGCACTCGCAAAAAACTGTGGCATATACCCTGCGCGACGATTGATCGTGAGGGAGGATCGGGGTGAGCGCAACCGGAAAGAACCTGCCGTCGACGCAGCAGGTGCCCATCGTCCGCACGCTGGCCGGACTTCGTTCGACGGTGGCCGGCTGGCGGCGCGAAGGGGAGACGATAGCGGTGGTGCCGACCATGGGCGCGCTGCACGAGGGCCATCTGAGCCTCGTTCGCGCCGCGCTCGCCAAGGCAGAACGGGTCATCGTCACCCTGTTCGTCAACCCCATGCAGTTCAACAGCGCGGCGGACCTCGCCGCCTATCCCCGCACCGAGAACGACGATGCGGCGAAGCTCGCGCCGCTCGGCGCGCATATGCTTTACGCGCCGGGGGCCGAGGAAATCTATCCGCAAGGCTTCGCGACCACCGTTTCGGTGGGTGGCGTCAGCGAGGGGCTGTGCGGGGCGTTCCGGCCGGGCCATTTCGACGGGGTCGCCACCGTCGTCGCCAAGCTCTTTCTCCAGACCGGGGCCGACCTCGCCTTCTTCGGCGAGAAGGATTTCCAGCAACTCCACGTGGTCAGGCGCATGGCGCGCGACCTCGACATCCCGATCGAGGTGGTCGGATGCCCGACCGTGCGCGAGGCGGACGGGCTGGCGCTGTCGTCGCGCAACGTGCGGCTGTCGCCGGCCGAGCGGGCGATCGCGCCGAAGCTGGCGCAGGTTCTGGTCGCGACCGCACGCCGTCTCGCCGCCGGCGAGGCCGTGGAGCCCGCGCTCCGCGAAGCCGGGGCAGCCATCGTGGCGGCGGGCTTCGACCGCGTCGAGTATCTGGAGCTGCGCGCCGAGGACGACCTCGCCGCGCTCGACGGGCTGCGCCGGCCCGCCCGCCTCCTCGTCGCGGCCTGGCTGGGCGAAACGCGCCTCATCGACAATGTCGAGGTCACGGACCGTCCCGAAAAGCACATGACCGTCGCGGCCGGATAGGGCGTCAATCTTCGAGGTCGGTCTTCAGCCGGTCGAGCAGGTCGACGGCGCGCGCGGCATAGGGGCCGATCCAGCGGTCGTGGATGTGCTTGATCGGCAGCGGGTTGAGATGGTTCCAGCGCTCGCGCCCCTTGCGCTGGACGATCACCAGTTCGGCCTCCTCCAGCACCTTGAGATGCTGCAACACCGTGCAGCGGTCGAGCGCCGGGAAGGCGGCGCACAGCTCGCCGGTCATTCGCGGCCGGTCCTTGAGCGCATCGAGGATGGCGCGCCGGACCGGAGCCGCCAAGGCCCTGAAAACCCTGTCCGAATCATCCTCGCTTGACATGTTATATTTTTATAACATGATATCGCCTTCAACAAGGAGGCCGATCATGGAACTCAAGTTCTCCGTATCGGGCCGGATCGCGAGGCCCGTGGCCGAGGTATTCGAGGCGGTCGTCGATCCGGCGCAACTGTCGCGCTACTTCACCACCGGCGGCGCGCGCGGACGGCTCGAGACGGGCGCGACCGTCCATTGGGACTTCCACGACTTTCCCGGCGCCTTCCCGGTCGAGGTGGTCGAGGTCGAGAAGGACCGGCGGATCGTGCTGCGCTGGGAGGCAGAGGCGGGAACGGCGGCGGAAGGCTCCTTCACCACCGTGACGATGACCTTCGAGCCGACGGGCGACGGACGCACCCTCGTCACCATCGCCGAGGCGGGCTGGCGCGACACCGAGGCGGGCCTCAAGGCGTCGTACGGCAATTGCCAGGGCTGGATGCAGATGCTGTGCGCGTTGAAGGCGCATGTGGAATACGGCATCAACCTGCGCGAGGGGATGTTCAAGTAGGCGCGGCGCGCCCGGCACCTTGATAAGTTCCTCTCCTTCCTCTATATGAACCTCAAATTCTTGGTCGGTACGGCGAAGAGTGGGTCCACCCGGTCCCGCTCTTTTTTGTTACCGCGAGACGGAGACGAGATGACAGAGCCCTTGGGCAGCGACGACCGCATCATCCGCGAGACGGGCCTCGACGCGCGCGTCGCCGGCATCGTGCGCCCGGTGCTGGCGGCTTCCGGCTTCCGGCTGGTGCGGGTGAGGCTGACCGGCCAGAACGGGCTGACGCTGCAGATCATGGCCGAGCGCGAGGACGGCTCGATGGACGTCGAGGGCTGCGAGGAAGCCAGCCGCGCCGTCTCGCCCGCGCTCGATGTGGAAGATCCGATCGACAAGGCGTATCATCTGGAAGTCTCCTCGCCGGGCATCGACCGGCCGCTGGTGCGCAAGGGCGACTTCGCCGCCGCCATCGGCCACCTCGCCAAGCTGGAGACCACGGTTCCGGTCGAGGAGCGCCGCCGCTTCCGCGGCATCGTCCTCAGTGCCGACGACGAGAGCGTCACCATCGAGCGGGACCAGGCGGCCTATGGCGAGGGGCCGAACGTCAAGGTGCCGTTCGACATCCTCGCCGAGGCGAAGCTGATCCTGACGGACGAGCTGATCCGCGAGGCGCTGCGGCGCGACAAGGAATTGCGGCGGGCCGCCGAAGGCGGTGACGCTGAAGACGACGCCGAAGACGACACCGGCGAGACGACCGAAAAACCAAACTGAACCGGATGCCCGGCGAGGGCGCCGGGAACCTGCCTCACCTCAGGGAGACCAAGATGGCAGTGAGTGCAAACAGGCTCGAGCTTCTGCAGATCGCCGATGCGGTCGCGCGCGAGAAGGCGATCGACAAGTCCATCGTGATCGCCGCCATGGCCGACGCGATCCAGAAGGCGGCGCGTTCGCGCTACGGCCAGGAGACCAACATCCGCGCCGACATCAACGCCCAGACCGGCGAGATGAAGCTCCAGCGCCTGCTCGAGGTGGTCGAGACCGTCGAGGAGCACGCGCGCGAGATCTCGCTCGCCGACGCGCGGCTGCGCAACCCGGACGCGCAGGTCGGCGACTTCATCGCCGAGCAGCTCCCGCCCATGGATTTCGGCCGCATCGCCGCCCAGTCGGCCAAGCAGGTCATCGTCCAGAAGGTGCGCGAGGCCGAGCGCGACCGCCAGTACGACGAGTACAAGGACCGCGTCGGCGAGATCGTCAACGGCACGGTCAAGCGCGTCGAGTACGGCAATGTCGTCGTCGATCTCGGCCGCGGCGAGGGCATCATCCGCCGCGACGAGCTGATCCCGCGCGAGAACTTCAAGTATGGCGACCGCGTGCGCGCCTATGTCTACGACGTGCGCCGCGAGCAGCGCGGGCCGCAGATCTTCCTGTCGCGCACCCATCCGCAGTTCATGGCGAAGCTGTTCACCATGGAGGTGCCGGAAATCTACGACGGCATCATCGAGATCAAGTCGGTGGCCCGCGACCCGGGCTCGCGCGCCAAGATCGCGGTGATCTCCCGCGACTCGTCCATCGACCCCGTCGGCGCCTGCGTCGGCATGCGCGGCTCGCGCGTTCAGGCGGTGGTGGCCGAGCTTCAGGGCGAGAAGATCGACATCATCCCCTGGAACGACAACGCCGCCTCCTTCATCGTCAACGCGCTGCAGCCGGCCGAGGTCGCCAAGGTGGTGCTCGACGAGGACGCCGAGCGCATCGAGGTGGTGGTGCCGGACGACCAGCTCTCGCTCGCCATCGGCCGGCGCGGCCAGAACGTGCGCCTCGCCTCGCAGCTCACCGGCTGGGACATCGACATCCTGACCGAGCAGGAGGAGAGCGAGCGCCGGCAGAAGGAGTTCGTCGAGCGTTCCAACCTGTTCATGGACGCGCTCAACGTCGACGAGATGGTCGGCCAGGTGCTGGCCTCGGAAGGCTTCACCTCGGTCGAGGAAGTCGCCTATGTCGAGGCGGACGAGATTTCGTCGATCGATGGCTTCGACGACGACACCGCCTCCGAGATCCAGATGCGGGCGCGCGAATATCTCGAGCGCATCGAGGCCGAGCAGGACGCCAGGCGCCGCGAGCTCGGCGTCGAGGACGAGCTGCGCGAGATACCGGGCGTCACCACCGCGATGATGGTGACGCTGGGCGAGGACGGCGTGAAGACGGTCGAGGATTTCGCCGGCTACGCGGTCGACGACCTCGTCGGCTGGAAGGAGCGCAAGGACGGCGAGACCAAGTTCTTCCCCGGCGTGCTGGCCGATTTCGGCATCTCGCGCACCGAGGCCGAGCAGATGGTCGTGGCCGCCCGCCTGAAGATGGGCTGGATTTCCGAGGACGACCTCGTCGCCGAGGAAGAGGAAGAACCGGCAGAGGATGTGGCCGAAGCATGATCGTGCTTCGGACATGACCGTGCTCCGGACTGGCAACGCCGCGCGCGGCACCGCAGGGAACGCATTTGGACGAGATGAGCGAACGCACATGCATCGTGACGCGCCGCGCCGGCGAGCCGGAAGGCTTGCTGCGCTTCGTGGCGTCGCCCGACATGGCGGTCGTTCCCGACCTGAAGCGCAACCTGCCGGGGCGCGGCTGCTGGGTCACGGCTGAACGCGGCCACGTCGACCAGGCGGCGAAGAAGAACCTGTTCGCCCGCGCCCTCAAGGCCAAGGTGACGCCGGCAGCCGATCTCGGCCAGATGGTCGACAGGCTGCTGGCGCAGAACGCGCTGGGCAGCCTCGGCCTCGCCCGCAAGGCGGGCCAGGTCGCGCTCGGCGCGGCCAAGGTCGATGCCGCCGTGCGCGCGGGCAAGGCCCTTTTCGTCCTGCACGCCGCGGAAGCCTCGCCGGACGGGGTCCGCAAGATCGATCAGGCCCGCCGCGCCACGGTTCACCTCGGCGGGCCGGCAACACCCGCCTACAAACTCTTTTCGGAGGCCGAATTGGGTTTGGCATTGGGTGGCACAAATGTGATACATGCTGCCGTGCTCGCCGCGGATGCGGGCAAGGCGGTATTGAAGCGCGTGGTGGCGCTTGACCGATACAGGGGCGGTTCCCCCGACGACCGGACGATTGTTGCGGCAACCGGCGATCATGACGACGCCGCAGAGGACATGGAATGAGCGATACCAAGGACGACAAGACGCTGAGCGTCAACACGAAGAAGACGCTGACGCTGAAGCGGCCCGGAGTTGAGCAGGGCACCGTGCGGCAGAACTTTTCGCATGGACGCACCAAGGCCGTCGTCGTCGAGACCAAGAAGCGCAAGTTCGCGCTGCCCGGCGAGAAGCAGGAGACGCCGCCGCCGGCGGTGACGCTGAAGCCGCGCGCGCCGCAGCCGGCCGCGCCACGGCCCGCCGCGCCCGTGGCGCCGCGCCCCGAAGCGCCGTCCTCGCGCTCCGGCATGGTGCTGAACGAATTGTCCACCGAGGAGATGGAGGCGCGCCGCCGCGCGCTCCAGGACTCCAAGACCCGCGAAGTCGAGGAGCGCAAGCGTGCCGCCGAGGACGCGCTGCGCCGCGCCGAGGAGGACGAGCGCCGCCGTCAGGAGCGCGAGGAATCCGCCCGCCGCCAGGCCGAGGAGGAAGCCCGCCTCGAGGCCGAGGCGGAGGCGCGCCGCCGCGCCGAGCAGGAAGCCCAGCGCCGCGCGCCCGTCGAGGAAAAGAAGGTCGTGACTACGGCCGTCGCCGAAGACGAGGAAGAGGGAAAGCCGCGCGGCGGCAGTGCCGTCCGCCGCGGCCCGGTCAAGCCGGAAGTGCCCGCGCCCAAGCCGGTCAAGGCCAAGGGCGAGGAGGAGCGCCGCCGCGGCAAGCTGACGCTGACCTCCGCGCTTTCCGGCGAGGAGGCGCGCAGCCGCTCGCTGTCGTCGATGCGCCGCCGGCAGGAGAAGTTCAAGCGCTCGCTGCACAACGAGCCGCGCGAGAAGATCGTGCGCGAGGTGGTGCTGCCGGAGACGATCACCATCCAGGAGCTGGCCAACCGCATGGCCGAGCGCGCCGTCGACATCGTCAAGTTCTTCATGAAGCAGGGCCAGATGATGAAGCCCGGCGACGTGATCGACGCCGACACGGCCGAGCTGATCGCGGTCGAATTCGGCCATACGGTCAAGCGCGTCGCCGAATCCGACGTCGAGGAAGGCATGTTCGACATCGTCGACCGGGAGGAGGACCGCCAGCCGCGTCCGCCGGTCGTCACCATCATGGGCCATGTCGACCACGGCAAGACCTCGCTGCTCGACGCCATCCGCAACGCCAATGTGGTCGCCGGCGAGCATGGCGGCATCACCCAGCATATCGGCGCCTATCAGGTCGAGCAGAACGGGCAGAAGATCACCTTCATCGACACGCCCGGCCACGCCGCCTTCACCGCCATGCGCGCCCGCGGCGCGCAGGCGACCGACATCGCCATCCTGGTGGTGGCGGCCGACGACAGCGTGATGCCGCAGACCATCGAGTCGATCAGCCACGCCAAGGCGGCCGGGGTGCCGATCATCGTCGCCATCAACAAGATCGACAAGCCGACGGCCGACGTCCAGAAGGTGCGCACCCAGCTGCTCCAGCACGAGGTGTTCGTCGAATCCATGGGCGGCGAGGTGCTCGACGTCGAGGTGTCGGCCAAGAACCGCACCAATCTCGACAAGCTGCTCGAGGCGATCCTGCTGCAGGCGGAAATCCTCGATCTCAAGGCGAACCCGGACCGCACCGCCGAGGGCGTGGTCATCGAGGCCAAGCTCGACAAGGGCCGCGGCCCGGTGGCGACCGTGCTGGTCCAGACCGGCACGCTCACGCCCGGCGACATCATCGTCGCCGGCAAGGAATGGGGCCGCGTGCGCGCGCTGGTCAACGACCGGGGCGAGCAGGTCAAGGACGCGCCGCCGTCGATGCCGGTCGAGATCCTCGGCCTGCAAGGCACGCCGCAGGCCGGCGACCGCTTCGCCGTGGTCGAGAACGAGGCCCGCGCCCGCGAGATCTCCGAGTACCGCCAGCGCATGGCGCGCGACAAGGCCGTGGCCCGCCAGGCCGGCCAGCGCGGCTCGCTCGAGCAGATGATGTCACAGCTCCAGACCGCCGGGCTCAAGGAGTTCCCGCTGGTCATCAAGGGCGACGTGCAGGGTTCGATCGAGGCCATCGTCGCCGCGCTCGACAAGCTCGGCACCGACGAGGTGCGCGCACGCATCGTCCATTCGGGCGCCGGCGCGATCACCGAGAGCGACGTGTCGCTGGCCGAGACCTCCGGCGCGGCGATCATCGGCTTCAACGTGCGCGCCAACAAGCAGGCGCGCGACGCGGCCGAGGTCTCCGGCATCGAGATCCGCTACTACAACATCATCTACGACCTGGTGGACGACATAAAGGCGGCGATGTCCGGCCTCCTGTCGCCCGAGCGCCGCGAGACCTTCCTCGGCAACGCCGAGATCCTCGAGGTGTTCAACATCACCAAGGTCGGCAAGGTGGCGGGCTGCCGCGTCACGGAAGGCAAGATGGAGCGCGGCGCGGGCGTGCGCCTGATCCGCGACAACGTCGTCATCCACGAGGGCACGCTGAAGACGCTGAAGCGCTTCAAGGACGAGGTGTCGGAAGTGCCGGTCGGCCAGGAATGCGGCATGGCCTTCGCCAATTACGAAGACATCCGCGCCGGCGACATCATCGAGGCCTACCGCGTCGAGATGGTCTCGCGCAGCCTTTAAGGCGAGCTGTATCCACCATTGCCGGGCGGCGGGTCATACCCGCCGCCCGTTCGCCAATCGGGCGCGCGGTCCCAGTCCACGCGCCGCGAACGAAAGCAATTCCGGGAAAAGTGCGAAGCACTTTTCCGTCCGGAAATGCGTTAGATAAAGAGTTGGAAACGACGCCATGTCCCGCTTCACCAGTTCCGGGCCGTCCCAGCGCCAGCTTCGCGTCGGCGAGCAGGTGCGCCATGCCCTGACCGAGGCGCTCCAGCGCGGCGAGGTGCGCGACGAGGCGCTGGAGACCGTGCTCGTCTCGGTCTCGGAAGTGCGCATGTCGCCGGACCTGAAGATCGCCACCGTCTTCGTCTCGCTGATCGGCGAGGCCCCGGGCTCACAGGGCGAGCAGGCCGTCATCAAGGCGCTGGCGCGCAACGCGAAGTTCATCCGCGGCCGAGTCTCGGGCGCGCTGAGGCAATTGAAGTACATGCCGGAATTCCGTTTCCGGCCCGACACCAGCTACGACAACATGGCCCGCATCGACGAGCTCCTGCGCTCCCCGCAAGTGGCGCGCGACCTCGATGACGACGCCGACGGAGAGAAAGAAGACTGATGGCCCGCCACCAGCGCAGGAAGAAGGGCCGGCCGGTTTCCGGCTGGCTGGTGTTCGACAAGCCGAAGGGCATGGGCTCGACCGACGCCGTCTCGAAGGTCAAATGGCTCTACGGCGCGGAAAAGGCGGGGCATGCCGGCACGCTCGACCCGCTCGCTTCGGGCATGCTGCCGATCGCGCTGGGCGAAGCGACCAAGACCGTGCCTTACGTGCAGGACGGAGCCAAGGTCTACCGCTTCACCGTCACCTGGGGGCAGGAGCGCACCACCGACGACCTCGAAGGCGCGGTGACGAAGACCTCGGACCTGCGCCCCGGCGAGGCGGAGATCCGCGCCGCGATGCCGGCCTATACCGGCGTCATCATGCAGGTGCCGCCGCAGTTCTCAGCGATCAAGATCGCCGGCGAGCGCGCCTACGACCTCGCCCGCGAGGGCGAGACGGTGGATATCCCGGCGCGCGAGGTCGAGATCGGCCGCTTCGACCTGATCGCGATGCCGGACGCCGACACCGCCGTGTTCGAGATCGAATGCGGCAAAGGCACCTATGTCCGCTCGCTGGCGCGCGACATGGGCCGCGACCTCGGCTGCTACGGCCATATTTCCGAGCTGCGCCGCACCGAGGTCTTCCCGTTCACGCCCGACGACTTCGTCACGCTCTCCGAGCTCGAGGCGGCGGCGACGCCGGTCTCCCCGCCCATACGGGAGGAAGCACCGGAAGAAGGGCAGGAGGAGCGCAGGCCGCGCCCCGGCCCGGCCGAATGGGCGGCGCTCGACGCGCTCCTGCTCGACACCGGCGCCGGCCTCGACTGCCTGCCGCAGGTCACGGTCAGCGACGACACCGCGGCGCGCATCCGGCTCGGCAACCCGGTGATCGTGCGCGGCCGCGACGCGCCGGTCGAGGCCGAAGAGGCATGCGCCTTCGCCCATGGAAGGCTGGTGGCCATCGGCGCGATCGAGGCGGGCATGTTCAGGCCAAAGCGCGTCTTCGCGGGCTGAGCCTTCCTGCTGATTTCGCTGGCTTTCCCGTCGCCGGGCGGGCATTGTCCGCGAAGCGGACGATACGAGGAAGACCTTGTCTGACGGCAATCATGTGAGGAAGGCGGGAAGCCGCGGGCGGATTTCGGTCAGCACCATCCTGTGGCTGCTGGTCGCCGCCATCGTCATCCCCGAACTGATCTTCTCCACCGTCGCCTTCCGCCGCAACAACGAGGCGCAGCAGACGATGCTGACGACGCTGGCGGAAGCCACCGCCGGCTCCATCGCCGAGACCGTCGACCGCCAGATCGCCGGCATGGTGACGACGCTCAAGGTCTTCTCGACCTCGTGGGAGGACGGCGACCTCGCCGGCTTCTACGAGCGCGTCTCGGTCGCGCTGAAGGACACCGGCACCTATCTCGCGCTCGCCGATTCCTCGCTCCAGCAGATCCTGAACACGCGCGCGCCCTTCGGCGCGCCGCTCTCCGACGTCACCGACAAGGAAACGGCCGAGCGCGCGCTCGCCTCGGGCGAGCCCGCCGTCACCGGCGTCTTCTTCGGGCGCACGGCCGGGCGCTGGGTGTTCAACGTCATGCTGCCGCTCCCCGAAAGCCACAGCGAGACGCGGCTGATCATCCTGTCGCAGAATGTCGAGGCGCTGGCCGGGGCGCTCGCCGCGCGCAACCTGCGCGGCGGCTGGAACGCGGTCATCGTCGACGGCGACGGCACGGTCGTCGCCTCCTCGCTCGGCTGGGAGGACGTCGGCAAGCCGTTCTTCCTTTATGCCGGCGAGCAGCCGACGACCGGGACGACGTTTCCCGTCACCATCGAGCGCGACGGCGAGACCTACGAGACCGTGCGCGCGCGCTCGGAGCTGACGGGCTGGCAGACCATCGTCTGGGCGCCGACATCGGTCGTGCGCGCGCCGGTCGTCAGCGCCATGCGCATGCTGGCGTTGGGCGGGCTGGCCATCGTCGCGGTCGGCGTGGTGCTGGCCTGGGTGCTCGGCCGGCGCATCACCGGCTCGGTCAAGCGGCTGGCCGACGACGCGCGGCGGCTCGGCGCGGGCGAGCATGTCGAGGAAGGCGATTACCCGATCACCGAATTCGCCACCGTGTCGCAGGCGCTGGCGCAGGCGTCGGCCGAGCGCAAGGCGGCCGAGAACGAGATCCGCTTCCTGATGCGCGAGGTCGCGCACCGCTCCAAGAACCAGTTGACCGTCGTGTCCTCGATCGCCAAGCAGACGGCGCGGCACGCACGCTCCTTCGCCTCCTTCCAGGATTCGTTCCAGAAGCGGATCCAGGGGCTGGCGCGCTCGACCGACCTCCTGATCGCCGGCGGCGTCGCCGGCGTCGAGCTCAAGGCGCTGGTCGAGGCGCAGATCGAGCCGTTCCGGCCGAACGACGCGGACCGGCTGAAAATCTCCGGCGTCGCCTTCCGCCTATCCAACCAGGCAGCGCAGACGCTGGGGCTGGCCCTGCACGAACTGTCCACCAACGCCGCCAAGTACGGCGCCTTCGCCTGGCCGGACGGGCGGCTGGAGATAAGCTGGCGGCGCTCGGGCGACCGTCTCGTCTTCCACTGGCGCGAGCACGTCCCGCGCGTGCGCCGCCGCGGCGAAACGCGCGGCTTCGGCACCGAGGTGATCGAGCGGATGCTGGGCGGGGCGCTGGAGGCCGAGATCGAGCGCACCCTGCACAATGACGGGCTGGAATGCCGCGTCTCCATGCCGGTCGAGCGGCTGCGGCCGGAGACCGATACGGCCAAGACCGATCCCGCCAAGACCGGCACGGGCGGCTGAGCCGGCGGCCCACGGCGATTTTGCTGGCAATCGCTGCGGCTTTCCACTATATGCGCGGCAACATCCGCGGCAATCCCGCGCATGTTCACCGGCCCCCGCTGGACGACATCCCGGCCGTGGGCGACCCGTTTCCTCCAATCGATAAGGAAAAGCACGATGTCGATCACCGCAGAACGCAAGCAGGAACTCGTCAAGGAATTCGCGACCACGCAGGGCGACACCGGTTCCCCGGAAGTCCAGGTGGCGATCCTTTCCGAGCGCATCAAGAACCTGACCGAGCACTTCAAGGACCACAAGAAGGACAACCACTCCCGTCGTGGCCTGCTCGCCCTGGTTTCCCAGCGCCGCAGCCTGCTCGACTATCTGAAGCGCAAGGACGAGGGTCGCTATCAGACCCTGATCGAGAAGCTCGGCCTGCGCCGCTAGCACCAGCCGGCCGGCGGCGGCTCGCCGCTGCCGGCCGCATCCCCGGGCCGGCCCCCGGCCCCCAATCCCGGTTCCGCCAGCGAAGCTGTTCGCGGAGCCGCCCCGGACAGGGTCATGGGGCAGGATTGCAGGACGCTTTTCACCGCCGAAGCGCCCCGTTGTCTTGCCCATGGCTCGTCCCGAACGAAGCCGGGAAGCGCCGTTCCGCTATTCAAGCGGCGCGGCAAAGCTTCCGTATTGAAGGACAAGACATGTTCAATCACCACAAAGTCGAAATCGAGTGGGGCGGGCGTCCGCTCATCCTTGAGACCGGCAAGATCGCGCGTCAAGCCGACGGCGCGGTGCTCGCCACCTATGGCGAGACCGTCGTCCTCGCGACCGTCGTCTCGGCCAAGGAGCCGAAGCCGGGCCTCGACTTCTTCCCGCTCACCGTCAACTACCAGGAAAAGACCTTCGCGGCCGGCAAGATCCCCGGCGGCTATTTCAAGCGCGAAGGCCGCCCGACCGAGAAGGAGACGCTGGTCTCGCGCCTGATCGACCGGCCGATCCGTCCGCTGTTCGCCGACGGCTACAAGAACGACACCCAGATCATCGTCACCGTGCTCCAGCACGACCTCGAGAACGATCCCGACATCGTCGCCATCGTCGCCACCTCGGCGGCGCTGACCCTGTCGGGCGTGCCCTTCATGGGGCCGATCGGCGGTGCGCGCGTCGGCTATATCGGCGGCGAGTACGTGCTCAACCCGCATGTCGACGAGATGCCGGAATCGAAGCTCGACCTCGTCGTCGCCGGCACCGGCGACGCCGTCATGATGGTCGAGTCCGAAGCGCACGAGCTTTCCGAGGAAGTGATGCTCGGCGCCGTCACCTTCGGCCACAGGGGCTTCCAGCCCGTGATCGACGCGATCATCAGGCTGGCCGAGGTCGCCGCCAAGGACCCGCGCGACCACAACGCCCCCGACTACTCCGCGCTCGAGGCCGAGATGCTGGCCCTCGTCGAGGGCGAACTGCGCGAGGCCTACAAGAACACGGTCAAGCAGCAGCGCTACGCCGCGGTCGACGCGGTGAAGGCCAAGGTCAAGGCGCATTTCACGCCGGCCGAGGGCGAGGACGCGAAGTGGACGCCCGAGCAGGTCGGCACCGTCTTCAAGGAGCTCCAGGCCAAGATCGTGCGCTGGAACATCCTCGACACCGGCTCGCGCATCGACGGCCGTGACCTGTCGACCGTGCGCCCGATCGTCTCGGAAGTCGGCCTCCTGCCGCGCACCCACGGCTCGGCGCTGTTCACCCGCGGCGAGACCCAGGCCGTCGTCGTCGCGACGCTCGGCACCGGCGAGGACGAGCAGTACATCGACTCGCTGACCGGCACCTACAAGGAGACCTTCCTCCTTCACTACAACTTCCCGCCCTACTCGGTCGGCGAGACCGGCCGCATGGGTTCGCCCGGCCGCCGCGAGATCGGCCACGGCAAGCTCGCCTGGCGCGCCATCCACCCGATGCTGCCGGCCGCCGATCAGTTCCCCTACACGCTGCGCGTCGTCTCCGAGATCACCGAGTCGAACGGCTCGTCGTCGATGGCGACGGTGTGCGGCACCTCGCTGGCGCTGATGGACGCGGGCGTTCCGCTGCAGAAGCCGGTGGCGGGCATCGCCATGGGCCTTATCAAGGAAGGCGAGCGCTTCGCGGTGCTTTCCGACATCCTCGGCGACGAGGACCATCTCGGCGACATGGACTTCAAGGTGGCCGGTACCGCTGGTGGCATTACCTCACTGCAGATGGACATCAAGATCGACGGCATCACCGAGGAGATCATGCGCCAGGCCCTCGACCAGGCCAAGGGCGGACGCCTGCACATCCTCGGCGAAATGGCCAAGGCCATCACGGAAGGCCGCTCGGAGCTCGGCGAGTTCGCGCCGCGCATCGAGGTGATGCAGATCCCGACGGACAAGATCCGCGACGTGATCGGCTCGGGCGGCAAGGTGATCCGCGAGATCGTCGAGAAGACCGGCGCCAAGATCAACATCGAGGATGACGGCACGGTCAAGATCGCCTCTTCCAACGCCAAGGAGATCGAGGCGGCGAAGAAGTGGATCCACACCATCGTCGCCGAGCCGGAAGTCGGCGAGATCTACGAGGGCACGGTGGTCAAGACCGCCGACTTCGGCGCCTTCGTCAACTTCTTCGGCCCCAAGGACGGCCTCGTCCACATCTCGCAGCTCGCCGCCGACCGCGTCCAGAAGACCACCGACGTGGTCAAGGAAGGCGACAAGGTCTGGGTCAAGCTGATGGGCTTCGACGAGCGCGGCAAGGTGCGCCTGTCGATGAAGGTCGTCGACCAGGCGACCGGCAAGGAGATCGTCCGGGAAAAGAGGAAGGACGAGGCGGAAGACGCCGACGCCTGATTTTTCCTGCGGATGCATGAGCGGACGGGCGCGGGCTTGACGGCCCGCGCCCGTCCTCGTTTCCGACCGTCCGCGCTGCCCCTCACCTGCCTGCCGGCATCCTCACCCCGTGACCGGGGAGAGGAGGGACTGGCCGCAACGTCGCCACTTCCCCTTCTCCCCGTTCACGGGGAGAAGGTGGCCCGAGGGGCCGGATGCGGGGCAGTGCCGAAGGCCCCCGAAAGAGCACAAGCGACCCTGGACAATTTCACCAAAACCCTGTTCCACCCCTTCGAGGCCGGGCTCATCGACATGCCGGACAAGGACGCGCGCGTGCTGTTCCTCAATGCCGCGCCGGGCTTTCGCCGGCCGGACGGCTTCGCGGCGGAAACAGCGGCGGTGCAGGCGTTCCGCCCGGCCTTCCTCGCCCTGCAGAAAGCCGGGGTCGCGGCCGAGCCCGAGGCGCAGCGCGAAGGCTACGACCTCGCGCTGGTGCTCGCCGGCCGCCATCGCGGCCAGAACGAATTGTGGGTGGCGGAGGCGCTGGAGCGGGTGCGGCCGGGTGGCCGTGTCGTCGTCGCCGGCGGCAAGACCGACGGCGCGGCGAGCCTCGCCAAGCGGCTCGCCGGCCTCGGCGAGGTCGAGGGCCGCGCCTCCAAGCATCACGGCGTCGTCTTCTGGCTGCGCCGGGGCGAGGATGCGGCGCAGATCGCTGCAACGCTGCGCGCGGCCAACCCGGCGCTGGCGCTCGAAGGCGGCTTCCGCACCCTGCCCGGCCTGTTCTCGCACGAGCGGGCCGACGCCGGCTCGCGCTTCCTGATCGAGAGCCTGCCGGCCGGCCTCAAAGGCGTGGCGGCGGATTTCGGCGCGGGCTGGGGCTTTCTCGCCGCGAGCCTCGCGCTACGCGCGCCGGACGTGACCGCCATCGACCTTTTCGAGGCGAGTTTCACCGCCTGCGAGGCGGCGAAGGCCAACATGGCGGCGCTGGCGCCGCAGGTCGCCGCGCGCGTCTTCTGGCACGATCTCCTCGCCGAGCCGGTCGAGCGGCGCTACGACCTGATCGTCATGAACCCGCCCTTCCATCAGGGCCGGGCGGCGGAGCCCGCCATCGGCGAGGGCATGATCCGCGCCGCGTCGAAGGCGCTGAAGCCGGGCGGGCGGCTGTTTCTCGTCGCCAACCGGCCGCTACCCTACGAGACCGTCCTGCAACAGACTTTCTCACGCCATGGCGAGACGGCGCGGAACGAGCAGTTCAAGGTGCTGTGGGCCGTGCGCTGAAGGCGGCCGCCGCCGCACAAAACATGACTATTACAGTCAGGAATTTGATTTCCTATTTTCGCCATTGGCGGAATGATTTCCCTTCCTGATGCCTAAATATGGGAAAATCGCCTCCATCACCGCCAGATCGCGCAAACCCATGGCCTGACACCCGCGGCCGCGGCCGGTTAGATGTCCTATCTTTCCGGTCATGGGCGAGGGGTTCTGCGATGCGACCAGTATGGAGATTTCACCGAGGCGCGCCGGCCGCGCTGGCGCTGGCGGCCAGCCTGCTGGCCGGCGGGGCGACGGCCGAAGGGGTCGACGCCTCGCTGCTGGCCGGCACCTGCGCCAACTGCCACGGCACGGACGGGCGCTCGCCCGGCGCAATCCCGTCGATAGCCGGCAAGCCCTTCGCCGTCCTCAACGCCCAACTCGCCGCCTACAAGGCCGGCGAGGTCAAGGACACGACGGTGATGACGCGGCTGGCGCTCGGCTTCACCGACGCCGAGCTCGAGGCGCTGGCGCGCCATTTCTCCGAGATCGAGCCGTGAGGGGACCGGACATGATTTCACGACGCACTCTTTTGAAATCCATCGGCGCCACGGCGCTTGCCGGCTCCACCCTCGCCATGCCGGCCATCGCCCGCGCCAACGGCAGCGCCGCGGGCCGCGTCGTCATCGTCGGCGGCGGCTTCGGCGGCGCGACGGCTGCCAAGTACATCAAGCGCCGCGCGCCCGACATCGACGTGACGCTGGTCGAGGCGCAGGCGCGGTTCTACACCTGCCCGTTCTCCAACCTCTATCTCGGCGGCCTGCGCGATTTCGAATCCATCGGCCACGGCTATGACGAATTGACCGGGCGCTACGGCGTGCGCCTCGTCACCGACCTCGCCCGCGACGTCGACGGTGCCGGGCGCACGGTCACGCTCGCCTCGGGCGAGACGCTGGCCTACGATAAGCTGGTGCTGGCGCCCGGCATCGATTTCCGCTGGGACGCCATCGAGGGCTATGACGAGGCGGCGGCCGAGCTCGCGCCCCACGCCTGGAAGGCCGGGCCGCAGACGCAGCTGCTCAAGGCCCAGCTCGAGGCGCTGGAGGATGGCGGGGTCTTCATCCTCGGCGCGCCGGCCGATCCGTTCCGCTGCCCGCCCGGCCCTTACGAGCGCGTCAGCCTGATCGCCCACTACCTCAAGACCAACAAGCCGAAGTCGAAGATCCTGATCCTCGATTCCAAGGACGCCTTCTCCAAGCAGGGGCTGTTCACCGCCGGCTGGCAGGCGCTCTACGGCGACCTGATCGAGTGGGTGCCGCTGTCGAAGGACGGCAAGATCGTGCGCGTCGACGCGGCCAACCGCGAGGTCGAGACCGAGTTCGGCACAATCCACAAGGCGGACGCGCTGAACTTCATTCCGCCGCAGAAGGCCGGGGCCATCGCCCATGCCGCCGGGGTTGTCAACGAATCGGGCTGGGTGCCGATCAAGGCCGAGAGCTTCGAGAGCGCGCAGGTCGCCGACATCCATGTCGTCGGCGACGCCACCATCGCCGCGCCGATGCCGAAATCCGGCTTCTCGGCCAACACGCAGGGCAAGGTGGTGGCCGCTTCCATCGTCGCCGCGCTCGGCGGCGAGGCGACGCCCGAGCCGGTGTGGGCCAACACCTGCTACAGCCTGATCGGCCCGGATTACGGCATCTCCGTCGCCGGCGTCTACCGCGCGGAAGACGGCAAGGTGATCTCCGTCGAGGGCTCGGGCGGCGTCAGCCCGGCCGAGGCGGATGCCGCCTTCCGCAAGCGCGAGGCGCAGTATACGCTGGGTTGGTATGCCGCGATCACGCAGGATATCTGGGGAACGGCCGCCGCCTGACGCGGCGGTCCCCGGAACCGCGACAGGCAAAGCGAAAGACATCGGAGGCGGGCCGGCCTTGCCGGGAACGCCTCGTCCGCCGGAGTTGCGCCGACCGAGAGAGACGCATGGACGCTGTTGAACTGACGCTGTGGGCGGGGCTGGCGATCGGCCTCGCCTTCGGCATTGCGGCACGGGCCACCGGGTTCTGCCTCGTCTCCGGCCTGCGCGGCTGGTGGGTGCCGACGGGCACCGGACCCGCCGGGAGCACGAAGATCCGCGCCTTCGCGCTGGCGCTGGCGCTGGCCATCGCCGGTTCCCAGGCGCTCGACGCCGCCGGCCTCGTCGACCTGCGCCGCTCGCTCTATGCGCAGACGAGCTTCGCGCCTGCCCTCATCCTCACCGGCGGCCTGCTGTTCGGCTACGGCATGGTGCTGGCCAATGGCTGCGGCGCGCGGGCGCTGGTGCTGCTTCCGGGCGGCAATCTGCGCTCCTTCGTGGTGCTGGTCTCGCTCGGCATCGCCGCCTATGCGACGCTGTCCGGCCTCATCGCGCCGCTGCGGGTCGCGGCCTCCGCCTTCGGCACCGTGGCGTCGCCGCCCGATCTCGCCTCTGCGCTTTCGCCCCACGGCTTTTCCGAACCGGCCGCGCGGCTCGTCCTCGCGCTTCCCCTCGCTGCCGTTCTCGCCTTCCTCGCCCTGCGGCCCGCCGCGCGCGGGGAGCGCGTCACGCTTGCCGGCGGCGCGGCGATCGGCCTCGCCGTCGTCGCCGGCTGGTACGCCACGGGGGTCCTCGGCGCGGACGATTTCGCGCCCGCGCCGCTCGCCTCGCTCACCTTCGTCGCCCCGGTCGGCGAGACGATCCAGTATGCGATGCTGGCGACCGGCATGCGCCCCTCCTTCGGCGTCGCCGTCGTGGCCGGCGTCTTCACCGGCGCGCTGGCGACGGCGCTCGTCACCCGCACCGCGCGGCTCGAAGGCTTCGCCAGCCCGCAGGCGATGCTGCGCTCGATAGTCGGCGGCGCGCTGATGGGCGTCGGCGGGGCGCTGGCGCTCGGCTGCTCCATCGGCCAGGGGCTGACCGGGCTTTCGACCCTCGCCCCCGCCTCCTTCGTGGCGGCGGGCGGCATTCTCGGCGGCGCGTGGGTCGCCCTGCGCGGCCCGCTGCGCGTGGCGCGGCCGGCCGTGGCCGAGCAGAGCTGAAAGGCTTGCCGACGATGACGAAAACACTGCCCGCCCTCACCCGCCGCC
Source organism: Alphaproteobacteria bacterium (assembly GCA_037190985.1). GTDB lineage: Bacteria > Pseudomonadota > Alphaproteobacteria > Rhizobiales > Rhizobiaceae > Aerobium. The sequence continues at coordinate 224,774 of JBBCKE010000030.1, read as the reverse complement.
GCCTGCTCGCGCTCGCCGCCGCAGGCCTTGCCGCCCCCGCCCTGCCGGCCCGCGCGCAAGGCACCGGAGCATGGCGGCGCGTGCCGGAGATCGCCGGCCTCCTCGACGGTGCGGAGCCGGAGGAAGGCGGCATCGCCCTCGACCTGCCCTTCGTGTCCGAGAACGGCAATTCCGTGCCACTGTCGGTCGCCGTGGAAGCTCCGGGGGTCCGCGCCCTCCACATCTTCGCCCCGGCCAATCCCAGCCCGCAGGTCGCCACCTTCCATTTCACGCCGCTGTCGCCGGCCGCCGTCGAGACGCGCATCCGGCTCAACGAGAGCCAGACGGTGATCGCGCTCGCCCTGTTCGACGACGGCACGGCGCTCGTTGGCGAGCGCGAGGTGCGCGTCACGGTCAGCGGCTGCCTGACCGATGCCGGCACCTATGCCAGCGAGGGCCTGTTCCAGACGCGGGTGCGCGTGCCGGAGAAGCTCGCCGCCGGCGAGGCCGGCCCGGTGCTGACCATGATCGGCCACCCGATGGAAACCGGCTTGCGCCCCGGCCCCGACGGCACGCCGCTGCCGCAGCGGCTGATCGAGCGGTTCGAGGCGCGCCTCGACGGCGAACCGGTGTTCGCCGCCGACCTTTACCGGTCGGTTTCGGCCGATCCCTACCTCAAGTTCCAGATCGCGCCGCACGCTTCCGGCACCCTCGCCTTCAACTGGCGCGAGGATACCGGCCATGTCGCGACCGCCGAGGCGCAGATCGTCGTCGGATAGGCCTGGAAAAGAAAAGGCCGGCATCGCGCCGGCCCTTTTCGTCATCGCATGCTGAAGCGGATCGGGACCACGATGGTCCGGTTGACGCCGGGCGGCGGGGCCGGCACGGGCGAGGCGCGGCGGACCAGCGACACCACTTCCTCATCGAGAAGGGCGACGCCCGAGGAGCGCACCAGCGACACCGACTGGACGTTGCCCGAGGCATCGATAGTGAAGCGCACCTGCGCCGTGCCCTGCTGGCCCTGACGCTTGGCCGCCGACGGATAGCGCTTGCGCCGCTCGAGATGCGAGGCGACGCGCGCCTGCCAGCGCGCCGGCGAGACGGAGGACGACGCGCCGGCGCTGTTCTGCCGGGCGGCGGCGCGCGGCGCCTCGCGAGGCGTCTGCACCTGCGCCCTGCGCTTCTCGACAGCGGGGGCCTGCGGCTTCGGCTTGGCCTTGACCTCCTGCTTCTTGCGCGGCTTTTCCTTCGGCTTTTCCTGCTTGACCTCCGGCTTCTTTTCCGGCTCGGGGCGCATCACCGGCAGCGGCACCTCGACCGGGTCGAGCGCGGCCACCAGTTCCTCGATGGGCTCGATCGGCTCGACCTCGTCCGGCTCGACCGCCTCGACGGTCTCCACCGGCTCGACTTCCTCGGGCGGCGTCTCGACGGTCTCCTCCACCGGCTCCGGCTCGATGGCCTCCACCGGCTCGGTCACGGGCTCCACAGCCTCGGCGAGCTCGATCTCCTCGACGGCCTCGGCCTCGACCGCCTCGGCCGGCTCCGAATCCACCTCGTCGGGCGCGACCTGCTCCTCGACCGCCGCCGGGGCCATGGCCATGGGCGCGAGGTCGATCATGATCGCGGCCGGTTCGGCGGCCGCCTCCAGCGGCTGGGGACGCTCGCGCATCACCCACCAGCCGGCCGCCGCATGCGCCGCGAGGACCACGGTGCCGGCGAACAGCCACAGCATCATCGCCGACAGCGAAATGCCGGCGAGCTGCCGCGACCAGGCTATGTCGGCGCGTGGCTTCATCCGCCCGTCGCCTCCGCCGGTGCGGCGCCGGAGGTGTCGGCAGGGGCGTCGGAGACGCCTTCGAGGCCGACCAGCGCGATCTTGAGATAGCCGCCGATGCGCAGGAGGTTCATGACGTTCATCAGGTCGCCATAGGCGACAGACCTGTCGGCGCGCAGGAAGATGCGGGCTTCCTTGTCGCCGCCGGTGACGCGGTCGAGCGCGTCGCGCAGCGCGATGTGATCGACCGGCTCGTTGCCGACCGAGACGGACAGGTCCTCCTGCACCGTCACGTAGAGCGGCTCGTCGGGGCGCGGCTGCGGGGCCGCGGTCGAGGTCGGCAGGTCGACATTGATGTCGACGGTGGCCAGCGGCGCCGCCACCATGAAGATGATGAGGAGCACCAGCATCACGTCGATGAACGGCGTGACGTTGATCTCGTGGTTCTCCTCGAGTTCGTCGCGCTCGGCGCTGGCGTTGAGGCTACCGGCCATGGACCCTACTCCGCTGCCCGTGAAAGCGCATGCTCCGCGCCCGGTACGGCGCGGCGGTCGATGTCGCGGCTGACCAGCCGCTCCACAGCGGCCGAGGCGTCGGCCAGCAGCAGCCTGTAGCCGGCGATCGAGCGCGCAAAGACGTTGTAGATCACCACCGCCGGAATGGCGGCGACGAGGCCGAGCGCGGTGGCGAGCAACGCCTCGGCGATGCCCGGCGCGACGACGGCGAGGTTGGTCGTCTGCGCCTCCGAAATGCCGATGAACGAGTTCATGATGCCCCAGACGGTGCCGAACAGGCCGACGAAGGGCGCGGTCGAGCCGATGGTGGCGAGAATGCCGGTGCCGCGCGTCATCCGCCGCCCGGCCTGCGCCTCGATGCGCGACAGGTGCGAGGTGACGCGTTCCTTGAGGCCAGCCGCGCCGCCATAGGGAAGGGTCGAGCGCGAGGCTTCCATCTCATGCGCCGCGGCGCGCACCATCAGCGCCGCGGGGCCGCCCCTGCCCGGAAGCGAGCGCACGGCGTCCGGCAGGCTCTCGGCCTGGACGATGCGCTTCAGCCCGCGCCCGGCATTGGCCTTGGCGCCGGCGATCTCCAGCGACTTGGCGAGCCATACGGTCCAGGTGACGAGCGAGGCGAAGGCGAGGCCGATCATCACCGCCTTGACCACCCAGTCGGCGGCCATGAACATGCCCCACGGCGACAGATCGTGCGGCAGCGTGTCGTCGCGCGCGTCGGCCGGGGCGCCGTCCTCGGCGATCTCGATCTCGGAAGCGTCGGTGCCGGCGGGGGGCGCGGACGGCGCCTCGCCCTGCTGCGGGGCGGCGTCGACGGCCGGGGCCGGCGTCCCGGTCGCCGGCTGCTGGGGCGCGGGAGCCTGAGGGGCAGGAGCTTGAGAAACCGGGGCCTCGGGCGCGGCCGGCTGCTGCTGCGGGGCGGGTTGCTCGACGGTCGGCGGGGTCGCGGCCTCCTGCGCCAGGGCCGGCGCACCGGCAGCGAGGGCCGCGACGGCCAATGCCGCAAGCAGCGACCCGAAAACCCGCCCGGTGGGCCGGCGGCGGCGTGAACTCTTCAACAGGATAGACGACATTCTGGCACTTTCCGCTTTCGCATACTGTCCGGCGCGCGTCTCGCGCGGATGCCTCTCACATCCGGCCGCGACATGCAACCTCCGCCCGCCCTTGGCGGCGGCAAAACACGACTAAAACAATCATGTTTCTTTTGGAAGCCAATTTTACGGGAATATTGTGGCGGCGACGGCACGCGCGTTGACGCAACGGCGAAGTGACGCTAGCAAAGTCGGCGAAGCTGGTTCCGCCGAAAGGTGGATGAAAAGGGAATGCGGTGCGGTCGGGCTGTCCGGCCAAATCCGCAGCTGCCCCCGCAACTGTAACCGTTGAGCCATCTTCCAGATGCCACTGGCCGCAAGGCCGGGAAGGCGGGAGAGAGGCGAAGACACGGGAAGCCAGGAGACCTGCCGCTTCAGTCACCCTGTCCGCATGCGAGGGGCATGCAGGCGCGGCCGTCCGTAGCGGTGACACGAAGACGTGTTGCCGCATGCGAACGGGCCGGGGCGGGTTCCATTCCCAATTCCTTTCCGTGCGGTTCTTGAAAAGCCCGGGGGCAACGCGCCTCCCAGCACCTTTGGGGACTGACATGAACAGGTTTCTCATCTCCACCGCCAGCGCGCTGGCATTGATGGCAGGCGCCGCGCAGGCGCAGGACGCGGCGCAGACCGACGAGGACGGCGTCACCACCCTCGAGGCGATCAACGTCACCGCCAACCGCACCCCGACCGAAAAGAGCAAGACCGGCTCCAAGGTCGAGCAGGTGACGCAAGGCGAGATCGAGACGAAATCGCTCGTCTCGGTGTCGGACTACCTGACACGGCTGCCGGGCATCTCCGTCGCGTCGAACGGCGGCGTCGGCACGCAGACGGGCATCTTCATACGCGGCCTGGGTGGCGCCTATGTGAAGACGCTTTACAACGGCATCGACGTTTCGGACACGACCGGAACGCAGGTTCTGACCCAGTACCAGTATCTGCTGTCGGGCGGCGTCACCGGCATGGAGATACTGAAAGGCTCGCAAAGCACGCTCTACGGCTCGAACGCCATTGCCGGCCTCGTCGACATCACCACGCTGGGCGAGGTCGAGGACGGCATCAGCCACACGGTTCACGTCGAGGGCGGATCGTTCGGCACGGTGCGCGGCCGCTACGGCTTCGCCGGCGCGCAGGGTGGATCGAGGATCGCGGCCAACGTCACCGGCTTCCGCAATGACGGCATTTCCGCGAGGGCCGGCGGCACCGAGCGCGACGGCTACGAGAACGTGACCTTCGACCTCGCCGCCGAGCACCGCATCAACGAGGCCTTCTCGGTGTTCGGGTCCTTGCTCTATATCGATGCGAAGACCGAGTTCGACGGCAGCAGCGCCGACGATGCCGACAGCTATGAGCTGGCCACGATGATGGGGGGCCGGGTCGGCTTCAATCTCGACCTCATGGACGGACGACTGAAGAACACGTTCTCCGTACAGGGCTTCAAATCCGACAGAGAGAGCATCTGGGCCGGATCGCCCGCTTCCTTCATCGGCACGCGGCACAAGTTCGACTATCAGGGATCGTTCGAGGCAACGGACCGCGTTCTGCTGCAATACGGCGTCGATCATGAGCGGCAGGAAGCCGAGGATGGGGGCGGCGGCACCCCACTCGGCAAGATCGACCTTACCGGGGTCTGGGTACAGGCTGTCGTCGAGCCTGTCGACAACCTGGTGCTGACGGCGGGCTTGCGCCATGACGACCACTCGATGTTCGGCGGGCACACGACCTGGCGCGCCACCGCGTCCTATCTGTTCGACCAGACCGGAACCCGGCTGCACTCGTCGTTCGGGACCGGTTTCCGCGCTCCGAGCCTCTATGAGCTCTATTCGGACGGCGGCGATCCGACCTTACGGCCCGAAACGAGCCGCAGCTTCGATATCGGCGTAGAACAACGCTTCCTCGATGGCCGCCTCGTTGCCGATCTCACCTATTTCCACCTGGAGATCGACAATCGCATCTTCTGGGTCGACGATTTCGGCGGGCCGCCCTGGGGCTATTACGATCAGGTTGACGGCGGAACGACCTCGGACGGCGTCGAGGCGTCCTTCTCCTACGCCGCGACCGATTGGCTCGATCTCGGCGGCTCCTACACCTACACGAACTCGCGCAATTCGGACGGGACGCGGAGCTGGCGCGTTCCGCGGCATGCCGTCACCCTCGCCGCGACGGCCCGCCCCGCCGAGAAGTGGACCGTCAGCGCGGACCTGAAATATGCCGCCGATACCATCGACTTCGACTGGTCGGCCTTTGCCGACGTGAAGCTCGACGACTACGTCCTGCTCAACGCCAAGATCGCCTATCAGGTGAACGAGTCGACAGAGGTCTATCTGCGCGGCGAGAACCTGCTCGATCAGGACTATCAGGTGGTTCGCGGCTACAACACGCCCGGCATCGCCGCCTATGCCGGGTTCAAGGCGAAGTTCTGAGCCTCGAAACAATGGGGGCCCGCCTTTCGGCGGGCTCCGCATTAAAGACGCTTCGTGTGCGCCTCAGCCATGCGCGACCATGACGTGCCGCACGGCGGTGTAGTCTTCCAGCGCGTAGAGCGACATGTCCTTGCCGTAGCCGGACTGCTTCAGCCCGCCGTGCGGCATCTCGTTGACCAGCATGAAATGGGTGTTGACCCAGGTGCAGCCGTAGCGCAGCCGCGCCGCCGTCGCCATCGCCCGGCCGACATCCTTCGTCCACACAGACGAGGCGAGGCCGTAATCGCTGTCGTTGGCCCAGCTCACGGCCTCGTCCACGTCGCTGAAGCGGGTGACGGAGACGACCGGCCCGAACACCTCGCGCCGCACGATCTCGTCCTCCTGCAACGCGCCGGCGACGACGGTCGGCTGGTAGTAGAAGCCCTCCGCGCCCGGCTTGCCGCCGGTGACGATCTCGATGTGCTTCTGCTCGGCCGCCCGCTCGACGAAGCTCGCCACCCGGTCCTGCTGGCGGCGCGAGATCAGCGGGCCGATCTCGTTCTCGGCATCGTCGGCGAGGCCGTATTTGATGGTCGAGACGGCGGCGGACAGGTCGGCGACCAGCCGGTCGTAGATCTTCGCGCCGGCATAGATGCGGCAGGCGGCGGTGCAGTCCTGCCCGGCATTGTAGTAACCGAAGGCGCGCAACCCTGAGACGACCGCATCGATGTCGGCGTCGTCGAACACGACGACAGGGGCCTTGCCGCCGAGCTCCAGATGCGTGCGCTTGACCGACTTCGCCGCCGCCTGAAGCACCTTCTTGCCGGTGGCGACGTCGCCGGTGATCGAGATCATGTCGACCTCGCGGTGGTTGATCAGCGCGTTGCCGACGCTCTCGCCGCGGCCGGTGACGACGTTGACCACGCCCTCGGGCAGCACGTCGGCGAGGATGGCGGCGAGCTTCAGCGCGGTCAGCGGCGTCTGCTCGGACGGCTTGAAGACGACGGTGTTGCCGCCAGCGATGGCCGGGGCCAGCTTCCACGCCATCATCATCAGCGGGTAGTTCCACGGCGCGATCGAGGCGACGACGCCGATCGGGTCGCGGCGGATCATCGAGGTGTGGCCGGCAAGGTATTCGCCGGCGATGGTGCCGGGCATGGTGCGCACCGCGCCGGCGAAGAAGCGGTAGCAGTCGACGATGGCCGGGATCTCGTCGTTGAGCACGGCGTTGATCGGCTTGCCGCAGTTCAGCGCCTCCAGCCGGGCGAACTCGGCGGCGTCCTCCTCGATGCGCGCGGCGATCTGGAGCAGGTAGCCCGAGCGTTCCGAGGGCGTTGTGCGCGACCAGCCGGCGAAGGCGCGCCGCGCCGCGGCCACCGCCGCGTCGACCTGCCCCTGCGAGGCTTCCGGCACCGACAGGATCGCCCCGCCCGTGCGCGGGTTCAGGATCGTTTCCTCGATTTCCGTGCCGGCCTCGAACCGGGCGCCGATCAGGAGCTGCGTGTGCATGGGACTTCCTCCTTGAGGTATCATTTGCCGGCTCCGGCGACCTGGTCGCCGTCGCGGGTGAGGTAGTAGGCGGCCAGGATCGGCAGGAACGTCACGAGGACGACGACCATGGCCACGACATTGGTGACGGGGCGCTGGCGCGGGCGCACCAGCTCCTCCAGCATCCAGATCGGCAGCGTCTGCTGCTGGCCGGCGGTGAAGGTGGTGACGATGACCTCGTCGAAGGACAGCGCGAAGGCGAGCATGCCGCCGGCGAGCAGCGCGGTGCCGATATTGGGCAGGACGACATAGCGGAAGGTCTGGAACCCGTCGGCCCCGAGGTCCATCGAGGCCTCCATCAGCGAGCCGGAGGTGCGGCGGAAGCGGGCGATGGCGTTGTTGTAGACCACGACGACGCAGAAGGTGGCGTGGCCGAGGACGATGGTCCAGAACGAGAAGGGGATCTCGGCGAGGCTGAAGGCCGAGCGTAGCGCGATGCCGGTGATGATGCCGGGCAGCGCGATGGGCAGGATGACGATGAGCGAGATCGTCTCGCGGCCGAAGAAGCGCGAGCCGGAGACGGCGGCGGCGCACAGCGTGCCGAGCACCAGCGCGATCACGGTGGAGACCGACGCCACCTTGACCGACAGCAGCATCGCCTCCCACACGTCCGGCCGGTTCCACGTCACCGCGAACCACTTCACGGTGAAGCCCGGCGGCGGCCACTGGTAGCTGCGCTCCTCCGTCGTGAAGGCGTAGACGAAGATCAGGAGGATAGGCAGGTGCAGGAAGGCGAGGCCAAGCCCGGCGGCGATCTTGAGGCCGAGCGGCGAGCGGCGTCCGGTGTCAGAGCGCATCGAAGGCCCCCCTTCGCTTGGCGAACCACAGATAAAAGCCCATGACGACGATGGGGACGACGGTGAAGGCGGCGGCGAGCGGGATGTTGCCGGCCGTGCCCTGATGGGCATAGACCGCCTGGCCGATGAAGCGGCGCGAGGTGCCGACGATCTGCGGGATGATGTAGTCGCCCATGGTCAGCGAGAAGGTGAAGATCGAGCCGGCGATGATGCCGGGCAGCGCCAGCGGGAACAGGACGTTGGCGAAGGTCTGGCGCGGCGAGGCGCCTAGATCGGCCGACGCCTCGACCAGATTGCCCGGCACGCGCTCAAGCGCTGCCTGGATCGGCAGGATCATGAAGGGCAGCCAGACATAGAGGAAGACGAGGAAGGTGCCGGTGTGGCTGACGGCGAGCGAGTTGCCGCCGATGATCGGAATGGCGAGCCACGCGTCGAGCAGCCATGTCAGGTGCAGCTTGGCGAACAGCCAGTTGAGGATGCCCTCGCGCGCCAGGATCAGCTTCCAGGCATAGACCTTGACCAGATAGCTCGACCACAAGGGCAGCATGATGCCGAGATAGAACAGCGCCTTCCATTTGCCGCGCGCGTAGCGGGCGGCGAAATAGGCGATGGGAAAGGCGATGACCGCCGCGCCGACCGTGACGGAGGCGGACATCACCAGCGTGCGCACGATGATGTCGATATTGGCCGGGTTGAGCAGCTCGGCATAGGTCGAGAGCGTGAACTCGCGCTTGATCAGGCCGGAATACTCGTCGATCGAGAAGAAGCTCTGGAGCAGCAGCGCGAACAGCGAGCCGAGATAGATGATGCCGAGCCAAAGCAACGGGGGCGTCAGCATCAGAAGGAGTGTCAGGCGCGGGTTGCGCCAGAGCACGTCGGACAGCGCGCCGAAGACGCCGCCGCGGCCCGACCTGATGGGGGAGCCGGCCGCCGCCGCCATCGTCATGACTGGTCCTCCATGATGTGGAGGTCGGCCCGGTCGAAGGAGAGCGTGACCGCGGCGCCGTCTTCCGGCAGCGGCGTGCCGGCCGGGATCACGGCATGGAGGCGCGCCCCGCCGGCGTCGAGGGAAAGCCGCGTCGACGCGCCGAGATAGGCGCGGGCGAGGACGGTGGCGGCGACGCCTTCGGACCCGGCCTCTTCCTTGGCCCCGGCCCCGTTGCCGGCGAGGCGCAGCGCCTCGGGCCGCAGGCTCGCCCACTGGCGCGTCCCGCCGTGGCTGGCGACGAATTCCGGTGGCAGCACGTTGGAGGAGCCGACGAAATCGGCGACGAAGCGCGAGCGCGGCCGCTTGTAGACGTCCTCGGGCGTGCCGACCTGCATCACCCTGCCCTCGTTGAACACGGCGATGCGGTCGGCCATCGACAGCGCCTCGCCCTGGTCGTGGGTGACGAAGACGAAGGTGATGCCGAGCGCCTTCTGCAGCGATTTCAGCTCGTCCTGCATCTGCTCGCGCAGCTTCAGGTCGAGCGCGCCGAGCGGCTCGTCGAGCAGTAGCACCTTCGGTTTGTTGACCAGCGCGCGGGCGAGCGCGACGCGCTGGCGCTGGCCGCCGGAAAGCTGACCGGGCTTGCGCCCGCCATAGCCGGGCAGCTTGACCAGCTCGAGCGCGGCCTGCGCTTCGGCGTGGCGCTCGGCCTTGCCCACGCCGCGCACCATCAGCCCGTAGGCGACGTTGTCGAGGACGTTGAGATGCGGGAACAGCGCGTAGTCCTGGAACACGGTGTTGACGTTACGCCGGTAGGGCGGCACGCCCTCCGCCGTCTCGCCGAAGATCTCGATATGGCCCGAGGTCGGCTGCTCGAAGCCGGCCATGAGCCTCAGGCACGTGGTCTTGCCGGAGCCGGACGGGCCGAGCATGGCGAAGAACTCGCCCTCGCGGATGTCGAGATCGACGGCGTCGACCGCGCGCACCGCGCCGAAATGGCGCGAGACTTTCTGGAAGGAAACGGCTGTGGTCATGCTTGATTCCATTCGCGGAAATGGCGTTGCCGGCAGACCGGCGCGGCGGAGCGCTGCCCCTCATCCCCCTGCCGGGACCTTCTCCCCGTGAACGGGGAGAAGAAGATTGGCCGGAACGTTGGCGATCCCCTCTCCCCGTTCACGGGGAGAGGTTGGCCCGAAGGGTCGGGCGAGGGGCGGCCGGCCTTTGCGGCGATCCTAGCGCCCGCCGATGACCGCGATGTAGTCCGACACCCAGCGATAGTAGGGCACGCACTCGCCCTGGCTTTCGCACTGGGTGATCGGCGTCTGCCAGAAGCGGACCTTGTCGAAATTGCCCGAACCGTTCTGCTCGCAGACTTCCGCCGTCAGCATGCCGGAGCCGTCGGTGCAGGCCGCCGGCACGGACGGGTTGGCGCCGAACCACAGCGACAGGTCGCTCTGGAGGTTGGAGTTCAGCGAGTGCTCCAGCCATTTGTAGGCGCAGTTCGGGTTGGCGGCGTCGGCATGCAGCATCGAGGTGTCGGCCCAGCCGGTGACGCCCTCCTCGGGGAAGACGGAGGCGACAGGCGCGCCGTCGCCCTTGAGCAGGTTGACCTGGAACGGCCACGAGCCGGAGGCGACCACGCCCTCGTTCTTGAAGTCGTCGATCTGGATGAAGGCGTCGTGCCAGTAGCGGCTGGCGAGCTGGCGCTGGCCGCGTAAGAGGTCGAGCGCGGCCTTGTACTGGTCCTCGTTCAGCTCGTAGGGGCTCTTGATGCCGAGGTCGGGCTTGTGCGTCATCAGGTAGAGCGCGGCGTCGGCGATGTGGATCGGGCCGTCATAGGCCTGGATGCGGCCCTTGTTGGACTTGCCGTCCGGCAGGGTCTGCTCCTCGAACACCACGTTCCACGAGGTCGGCGCTTCCTTGAACACCTCGGTGTTGTAGGCGAGCACGTTCGGGCCCCAGACGTAAGGAACGCCGTAATGGACGCCGTCCACCGTATGCCAGGGCGCTTCCTTCAGCCGGTCGTCGAGCTTTCCCCAGCTCGGGATCAGGTCGATGTTGATCGGCTGGACGCGCTTGCCGGCGATCAGGCGGCGCGAGGCGTCGCCCGAGGCTGTGACGAGGTCGAAGCCGCCCTCGTTCATCAGCGCCACCATCTCGTCGGAGGTGTTGGCGGTCTTGACCGAGACCTTGCAGCCGGTCGCTTCCTCGAACTTCGTCACCCAGTCGAACTTCGGATCGGTCTCGCCCCTTTCGAGGAAGCCGGCCCAGGCGACGACGTTGAGCCGGCCCTCGCCCTCGCCCACCTCGGTCTTCATGTCCTGGGCCGCCGCCTGCGCGACGAAGCCGAGGGCGACGGTCAATGCGGTACAGGATTTCAGGAAGGATTTCATGGCAACGTCTCCCATTCGGGGCGCCGCTCTCCGTGGCGGCTCCAACCCTCGTAGGAAAAGGTCCGCCAAATCCTGCGCTTTCGCAAATTCATTTATCAGAAACGGCATATCGGAAAAACCGATATCTCGACTTACCGTCCCCCCCTCAGCGTCCTTGCCGGACCGCGCGCTGGCCCTGCGCCACGCCGATGAAGTTGCGCGCCTGCGCGGAGAGGCCCGAGCCGCGCCGCCACACCATGCCGACCTGCACCGCCGGCAGCGAGCCGGAAATGTCGCGGCTTTCGATGCGGTCGCCTTCGAGCGACCACGGGCGGTAGACGAGGTCGGGCAGCAGCGCCACCCCCGCGCCGGTGGCGACGAGGCTGCGCACCGCCTCGACCGAGCGGGTGCGGAACGCGACGTGCGGGCGCGCGCCGAGCGCGGCGAGCAGCTTGCCCGTCGCCTCCTCGATCTCGTCGATGGTGAGCATGATCAGCGGCTCGCGCGCCACGTCCTCGATGGAGATGATCTCCTCGCCGACCAGCCGGTGGCCGAGCGGCAGCCACAGCCGGTAGGGCGAGACCTCGAGGATCTCGGCCTGGAGCGCCATGCGGTCGCGCAGATTGGAGATGACCATCACCGCGACGTCGAGCTCGCCGCCGACGAGGAGATGCTCGAGATAGTCGCCATTGTCCTCGATGGCCGAGACCGAGACGGACGGCCACGCCCGCCGGTAGCGGGCGAGAAGGTCGGACAGCACGTAGCCGGCGACCAGCGAGGTGACGCCGAGATGAAGCTCGCCGCCGCCGGCCGCCTTGTCGTCGGAAAAGGCTTGCCTTGCGTCGGAGACGCCGGCGAGGATGCGCGTGGCGTGGCGCAGGAACTGGTGGCCCTTGTGGGTGATGGCGAGGCCGCGCGAGTGACGCTCGAACAGCTCGACGCCGAGGTCGGTCTCCAGCTCGCGGATCGCCTCCGTCACCGACGATTGCGAGATCGACAGGGCCTGCGCGGCGCGGCTCACCGCGCCCTGCTCGGCGACGGCGATGAAATATTGAAGCTGGCGGAGCGTGAAGGCCATGCCGCGATTGTGACCGCAGCCCCGCCCGCGATCAAGCCGCGGTCAGGGCGCGGTCAATGAGAAGGTCGACCGGCGCGTCGGGGCCGAGCGTGCCGAAGGCGAGGCCGTGCGCGCCGGCGAGCCGCGAGCGGCAGAAGGCGGCGGCGATCTCCCCCTGCCCCGAATGCAGCAGCACCGAGGCCTGCAGCATCAGGGCGGCGCGCTCGACGATGAAGCGGCTGCGGAACTCCATCGTCTGCGGGCCGTCGAACAGCGCCGGCAGGCTGCGAAGCGCGGCGTCGTAGTCGCCATTCATACCCTTCGCCGCCGTCAGCTCCGCCAGCAGCGCCTCGCGCGTCTCGGGCTCCTTGCGCAGCGCGCGCAGCACGTCGAGACACTGGACGTTGCCCGAGCCTTCCCAGATCGAGTTGAGCGGCGCCTGCCGGTAGAGGCGCGGCATCATCGTCTCCTCGACATAGCCGATGCCGCCGAGGCACTCCTGCGCCTCGTTGACGAAAGGAACCGCGCGCTTGCAGATCCAGTACTTGCCGATGGCCGTGGCGATGCGGGCGAGCGCGGCCTCGTGGCCGTCGCGCGAGGCGGTGTCGATGGCGCGGGCGATGCGCAGCGTCAGCGCGATCGCCGCCTCGCTTTCGAGCGCGAGGTCGGCGAGCACGTTGCGCATCAGCGGCTGGTCGATCAAGAGCTTGCCGAACGCCTTGCGCTGGCGCGGGTGGTGCAGCGCCTGCACCAGCGCCTGGCGCATCTGCGAGGACGAGCCGGTCATGCAGTCGAGCCGCGTCAGCGCCACCATCTCGATGATGACCTGGATGCCCCGTCCCTCCTCGCCGACCAGCTCGCCGAACGCGCCCTGGAACTCGACCTCCGAGGAGGCGTTCGACCAGTCGCCGAGCTTGTCCTTCAAACGCTGGATCTCCACCGCGTTGCGCGCGCCGTCCGGGCGGAAGCGCGGCACGAGGAAGCAGGAAAGGCCGCCCTCGGCCTGCGCCAGCACCAGATGCGCGTCGCACATCGGCGCGGAGAAGAACCATTTGTGGCCGACGAGCGCGTAGGAGCCGTCGGCCTGGCGCACGGCGCGCGTGGTGTTGGCGCGCACGTCCGAGCCGCCCTGCTTCTCGGTCATGCCCATGCCGATGGTGCAGCCGGTCTTCTCCTCCATCGGAATGCTGCGCGGGTCGTATTCGGTGGAGATCAGCTTCGGCACCCACTTCTCGGCCAGAGCCGGGTTGTGGCGCAGCGCCGGAATCGCAGCATAGGTCATCGACATCGGGCAGCCGACGCCGGCATCGGCCTGCGAGCCGACATACATCACCGCCGCGCGCGCCACATGCGCGCCGGCGCGGTTGGCGTTGCGCCAGGCGAAGCCGTTCATGCCGTAGCGCATCGCCTCGCTCATCAGCTCGTGATAGGCGGGATGGAACTCGACCTCGTCGATGCGCCGGCCGTAGCGGTCGAAGGAGCGCAGCTTCGGCTTGTTCTCGTTGGCGGTGTAGCCGACATCGACCAGCCGGCCGCCGGCCAGCGCGCCATATTCCTCCAGATGATCGGTGGCCCAGCGCGCGCCCTCGCGCTCGACCGCCTCGCGCAGCGCCGGATCGCTCTGCCAGACATTGTAGTCGCGCAGCGGAAGCGGCTGATTTTCCACTTCGTGGGTCTGGAAGCGGCTGCTAAGGGACGGAGAATCGGAGATGGAAGCGGACGACATGGCGGTTCCTCGACCTGAAGGCTTTTGGCGTGTAAATTACAGATTATGACTGAAATCGTCAATTCATGTAATATACCGGAGCCCGACCCGCGCCGCGTCGTGCTCAATCTCCTGCGCGTCGCCGGCGGCGGCGTGCTCGGAGCGCCCGAGGCGGTGAAGGCCGGGGCGCTGTTCGGCATCTCGGCCAACAGCATGCGCGTCACCCTTGCCCGCCTGGCGCGGGCCGGGCTGGTCGAGACGGCGGCGCGCGGGGTCTACCGGCTGGGGCCAGCCGGTCGCGCCATCGCCGCCGATGTCTCCGGCTGGCGCGAGGCGGAAGCGCGGCTGGCCCCATGGCAGGGCCGCTGGGTGGCGGCCGCCACCGGCGGCCTGCCGCGCTCCGACCGCAAGCTTTTGCGCGCGCGCGGCCGCGCGCTGTCGATGCTCGGCATGCGCGAGCTGGAGAACGGCCTCTACATCCGGCCGGACAATTTTTCCGGCGGGGTGGCGGCGGTGCGTGCGCGCCTCGCCGGCCTCGGGCTGGAAAGGGAAGCGGCGGTGTTCGGCGTAGACGATCTCGACGGCGACAGGGAGCGGGCGGCTATGGCGCTGTGGGCGGCGGACGCGCTGGAGGATACCTACCGGCAAGGCAAGGCGCGGCTCGACGCCTGGATGGCGGGTGCCGCCGCGCTGCCGCTCGATGTGGCGGCGCGCGAAAGCTTCCTTCTCGGCGACGACGCCATCCGCCGCATCGTCTTCGACCCGATGCTGCCGACGCCGCTGGTCGACGCGACGCAGCGGCACGCCTTCATCGAAGCGGCCTGCCGGTTCGACGACCTCGGCCGCCGCATCTGGGACGATTTCCTCGGCCGGGCCGCCTAGCCTGCGCGCAAGTCGAGAGATTGTGATTTGGCTTTCGCGGCGAAGCGGGGCCCAAGGAAGCGCACCGCGCGCCGGCCGGTGCGAGACGAGAATGAAGGGAACGGCATGACCCATTTCTACGGGACGAAATTCGCCTCCGGCTTTTCGCGGCCCGGGCTCGAAGCCGCGCCGGCGGGCGCGCGCCTTACCCGCCGCGCCATCCTCGCCGGGCTCAGTGCGCTCGCCGCTGTCGGCCCGGCCGCAGCGAGCCAGCCGGACGACCTTTCCGGCGAGATGATCCTCAACGATCCGGCCGCGCCGGTCGGCGGCAACCCTGAAGGCGACGTCACCATCGTCTCGTTCTTCGACTACAACTGCCCGTTCTGCAAACGCACGATCGCGCCGCTGACGAAGGTGATGAAGGCGGACGGCAATATTCGTCTCGTCTACAAGGACTGGCCGATCCTGACGCAATCGTCGGTCTATGGCGCGAAGCTCGCGCTGGCGGCGAAATATCAGGGCGGCTACGGGAAGGCCTACCACGCGCTGATGGCGATCGAGGGCGGGCGCGTGCCGGAGGCGAGGATGCGCGAGGCGCTCATTGCCGCCGGCTTCGACATGGGGCGGCTGGAGCGGGACGCGAAAGCGAGGAACGACGAGATCACCACGCTCCTGCGCCGCAACAACGCGCAGGCCGAGGGGCTGGGGCTCCAGGGCACGCCGGTGTTCCTCGTCGGTCCGTTCCTCGTCGCCTCGGCGCTGGACGAGGCCGGGTTCAGGCAGGTGATCTCCGATGCGCGCGACGCGCAGAAGGGCTGAGGCGATCATGGACCGCCGCGCGTTCCTGATCCTGCCCGCCGCGCTGCTGCTCGCCGTCAAGGCGCGCGCCCAGCCGGCCGACCTCCTGCCGGCGGAAGACGCGTTCCGGCTTTCGGTGCGGCGCGAGGCCGGCGGCGTGCTCGTCTTCCGCTGGGAGATCGTCGAAGGGCACTATCTCTATCGCGAGCGTTTCGAGGCGCGCGACGCCGAAACCGGTGCGCCGCTGGCGCTCGACACCCCGCCGGGGACGATGGAGGAGGAGGACGCCAATTTCGGCCCGTCCGAGGTCTATTACGGCGAGGCGGTCGCCCGGCTCGCGCCCGGCGAGGCGGCGCGCGTCACCCTCGTCTCGCAGGGCTGCCGCAAGAACGAGATCTGCTACCCGCCCGTCACCGTCACGATCGACACCCGCTCGCTGGCGATAGACGCGGCGGGCGGCGGCCTCGACCTCGACGCCGCGCCGGAAGCGCGCTGACGAAAGCGACCGGGCCGAACACAGCGGCCCTATCGCTTTCGTTTTCCGAAGAACGAAACTCCTGCCTCGTCACACATCGCCCCGTTCCGCCGGAACGATCTGGATGCGTGATGGTCGTTTTCTGCCAACACGCTGACTTGCCAAGGGATTGCGTGATCTCCATCAGGCAGGCAGCGGGCCTCTGCCCGGACGGGATCGGCTTTCGATTCCCCCTCCTGCAAGGGCAAGCGAATAGCCCGCCGAAGCCGTCTCATGGCCGGAGACTTCCGTCACCTTAATTTCATTTGACATTCGTTTTGCATTCGGAATAATTTCCCTAATCAAAGAATTACCAGAAAATGCGCGTCGCAAGACGCATGGGAGGCGCGCGTGGGCGGCGAAGCTATCCACGACATCTTCATCATCGGCGGCGGCATCAACGGCTGCGGGATCGCCCGCGACGCGGCGGGCCGGGGCTTCTCCGTCTATCTCGCCGAGATGAACGACCTCGCCAGCGGCACCTCCTCCGGCTCGACCAAGCTGATCCATGGCGGCCTGCGCTATCTCGAATTCTACGAGTTCCGGCTGGTGCGCGAGGCGCTGATGGAGCGCGAGGTGATCTGGAGGAGCGCGCCGCACATCGTCTGGCCGCTGCGCTTCGTGCTGCCGCACGCCAAGGGCATCCGCCCGGCATGGATGATCCGGCTCGGCCTCTTCCTCTACGACCATATAGGCGGGCGCAAGCTCCTGCCGCCGACGCGCACGCTCGACATGCGCAGCGACGCGGCCGGCAAGCCGCTGAAGAAGCTGTTTCGCCGCGCCTTCGAATATTCCGACTGCTGGGTCAACGACGCGCGCCTCGTCGTGCTCAACGCCCGCGACGCCGCCGACCGCGGCGCGACCATCCGCACCCGCGCCCGGGTGACGGGCGCGCGCCGCGAGGGCGGGCTGTGGGCCGTGACGGTCGAGGACGCCGTCACCGGCGAGACCGCGACTGTCCGGGCAAGGCTGCTCGTCAACGCCGCCGGCCCGTGGATCGACGAAGTGCTGTCGCAGACGATAGGCCAGAACGGCGCGCACAATGTGCGCCTCGTCCAGGGCAGCCACATCGTCATCAACAGGAAGTTCGCCGACCCGCGCGCCTATTTCTTCCAGAACCGCGACGGCCGCATCATCTTCGCCATCCCTTACGAGACCGACTACACGCTGATCGGCACCACCGACCGCGACTATGAGGGCGACCCCGGCGCGGTGAAGATCACCGAGTCCGAGATCGACTATCTGTGCGCGGCGGCGAGCGAGTATTTCACCGAGCCGGTGCGGCGCGAGGACATCGTCTGGACCTATTCGGCAGTGCGCCCGCTCTACGACGACGGCGCGTCGAAGGCACAGGAAGCCACGCGCGACTATGTGCTGATGGCCGAGGCGCCGGCGGGCGAAGCGCCGCTGATCGACGTGTTCGGCGGCAAGATCACCACCTATCGCCGGCTGGCCGAGCACATGCTGGAGAAGATCGAGGGCTTCCTCGGCCCGCGCGGGGCGAAGTGGACCGCGAACGCGCCGCTGCCCGGCGGCGACTTCGCCCCCGACGGCTTCGAGCGCGAGGTTGCCGCCTTGAGGGCGGCCTATCCCTTTCTCGAGGCGGCGCATGCGGCGCGCCTCGTGCGCCTCTACGGCACGCGGGCGCGCGCCCTTCTCGGGCAGGCGCGGGCAGTGGCGGATCTCGGCCGCCATTTCGGGGCCGACCTCTACGAGGCGGAAATCCGCTATCTCATGGCCCATGAATGGGCCGAGACCGCCGAGGACGTGCTTTGGCGGCGCACCAAGCGCGGCCTGCGCCTGACGGCAAGGGAGGCGGCGGCACTGGAGGACTACATGCGAGGAATCGCCAGGCAACGGAGCACGGCGGCCGAATAGCGGCCGCCCTTCGCCGGGCGGGCTTCTCTGGGAGGAGGAGAATGCTGGAACTCGATCAGGTGACGAAGACGGTGAACGGCGCGGACCATATCCGCGACGTGTCGCTAAAACTTCGCCACGGCACGCTCAACGTGCTGCTGGGGCCGACGCTTTCGGGCAAGACGACGCTGATGCGGCTGATGGCCGGCCTCGATCAGCCGACCGGCGGCCGCGTCCTGTTCGACGGCAAGGACGTCACCGGCGTCGCCGTGCAGAAGCGCAACGTCGCCATGGTCTACCAGCAGTTCATCAACTACCCGGCGATGACGGTCTACGACAACATCGCCTCGCCGCTGAAGGTGGCGGGCGCGGATGCCGCCACGATAAGGCGCGAGGTCGGCCGCGCCGCCGAGCTGCTGCGCCTCACCCCCTATCTCGACCGCACCCCGCTCAACCTGTCCGGCGGCCAGCAGCAGCGCACCGCCCTCGCCCGCGCCATCGTCAAGAAGGCCGGCCTCGTGCTGCTCGACGAGCCGCTGGCCAATCTCGACTACAAGCTGCGCGAGGAGCTGCGCGCCGAGCTGCCGAAGATATTCGAGGAGTCTGGCGCGATCTTCGTCTACGCCACGACCGAGCCGTCCGAGGCGCTGCTGCTCGGCGGCAACACGGCGACGCTTTCCGAAGGCCGGGTCACCCAGTTCGGCCCGACGGTCGAGGTGTTCCGCGAGCCGGTCGACCTCGTCACCGCCATGACCTTCGCCGACCCGCCGCTCAACACCATCGTCCTCGAGAAGCGGGGCGCGGTCTTCGCGCTGGAGGGCGGCGTCGGGCTGCCGGTGCCGGCGCAGGCCGCCCACGCGCCGGACGGCATCTACACGGTCGGATTCCAGCCGCACCACCTGTCGCCGCAGCGCGGCTCGGCCGGGGCGGTGCCGGTCACGGCCAAGGTGAGGATCACCGAGATCACCGGCTCGGAGAGCTTCGTCCATCTCGCCTTCGCCGATGCCGGCTGGGTGATGCTGACGCCGGGCATCCACGCCTTCGAGCCGGACGAGCGCATCGAGGTGTTCATCGACCCGCGCCACCTGATGGTGTTCGACGGCAATGGCCGCGCCGTGCGCGGCCCGGCAAGACAAGCGGCTTGAGAGGGAGGGCATCATGGCGCGCATCGACCTCGACCACATCCGCCACGCCTATGGCGAGCGCCCGCGATCGGACGCCGACTACGCGCTGAAGGAAGTCACCCACACCTTCGAGGACGGCGGCGCCTACGCGCTGCTCGGGCCCTCCGGCTGCGGCAAGACCACGCTGCTCAACATCATCTCGGGCCTGATCCACGCCTCCGAGGGACGGATGCTGTTCGACGGAGAGGACGTGACCCGCCTGTCGACGCAGGAGCGCAACATCGCCCAGGTGTTCCAGTTCCCGGTCGTCTACGACACGATGAGCGTCTACGACAACCTCGCCTTCCCCCTGCGCAACCGCGCCGTGCCGGAGCGCGAGGTCGACCGCAAGGTGCGCGAGACGCTGGAGATCATCGACCTCGCCGGCCTCGCGCAAAAGCGCGCCCACGGCCTGACAGCCGACCAGAAGCAGAAGATCTCGCTCGGGCGCGGGCTGGTGCGCGCCGACGTCAACGCCATCCTGTTCGACGAGCCGCTGACCGTCATCGACCCGCACATGAAATGGGTGCTGCGCTCGCAACTGAAGCAGCTTCACCGCCGCTACGGCTTCACCATGGTCTACGTCACCCACGACCAGACCGAGGCGCTGACCTTCGCCGACACGGTCGTCGTCATGTATGACGGCCAGATCGTGCAGATCGGCACCCCGGCCGAGCTGTTCGAGCGGCCGCGCCACACCTTCGTCGGCTACTTCATCGGCTCGCCCGGCATGAACGTGCTGCCCGTTTCGGTGTCCGGCGGCGAGGCGCGGATCGGCGAGGCGCGCATCGCCCTGCCCGGCGCCCCAGTGGCCACGCTTTCCGGCACGGTCGAGCTCGGCATCCGCCCGGAGTTCGTCCGCCTCGGGCGCGAGGGGATGCCGGTCGGGATCGCCAAGATCGAGGATGTCGGCCGGCGCAAGATCGTGCGCGCGACGCTGGAAGGCCGCGACATCGCGCTGATCGCCGCCGAGGACGAGGAGATCCCGGCCGAGCCGCGCATCCGCTTCGACCCCGCCGGCATCAACCTCTACGCCGACTCATGGAGAGTAGAGCTGGGAGGCCGGCCATGAACAAGACCTGGAACAACAAGGCCTGGTTCATGGTGCTGCCGGTGCTGCTGCTCGTGCTGTTCTCGGCCGCGATCCCGCTGATGACGGTCGTCAACTATTCGGTGCAGGACACGTTCGGCAACAACGTCTTCTTCTGGGCCGGCACCGAATGGTACGAGCAGATGCTGAACTCGCGCCGCTTCTGGGACGCGATGGGCCGCAACCTCGCCTTCTCCTTCATCATCCTCGCCATCGAGATCCCGCTCGGCATCTTCATCGCGCTCAACATGCCGCGCAAGGGCTGGGGCGTGCCGGTCTGCCTCGTGCTGATGGCGCTGCCGCTGCTCATCCCGTGGAACGTGGTCGGCACGATCTGGCAGGTGTTCGGGCGCGTCGACATCGGCCTGCTCGGGCGGGGGCTCGCCGAGATCGGCATCGACTACAACTATGTCCGCGACCCGGTCGACGCCTGGATCACCGTCATCCTGATGGATGTCTGGCACTGGACGAGCCTCGTCGTGCTGCTGTGCTACGCCGGCCTCGTCTCGATCCCCGACGCCTACTACCAGGCCGCGCGCATCGACGGCGCGTCGCGCTTCGCCACCTTCCGCTACATCCAGCTGCCGAAGATGAAGCGGGTGCTGACCATCGCCGTCCTGCTGCGGTTCATGGACAGTTTCATGATCTACACCGAGCCCTTCGTGGTGACGGGCGGCGGGCCGGGCAACTCGACGACGTTCCTGTCGATCGACCTCGTCAAGATGGCGATCGGCCAGTTCGACCTCGGCCCGGCGGCGGCGATGTCGATCATCTACTTCCTGATCATCCTCGCTCTGTCGTGGGTCTTCTACACGGTCATGACCAGCTATGACGGGGAGAAGTGAAATGGCCGACGCGAAGCATACGGTGGCGACGAGCCTGCGCGACATGCCGGCCGCCTCTCCCGCGCGCCCGGCTGAGGATGCCGGGCTCCAGCGCCGGATGCGCCGGCGCGGCGCCGCCTCCCGCTTCTGGTGGCTGGTGCCGACGCTCTACATCCTGTTCCTGATGCTGCCGATCTACTGGCTCGTCAACATGAGCTTCAAGACCAATGCCGAGATAACCGGCGCGTTCTCGCTGTGGCCGCAGAACCCCACCCTGCGCAACTACGCGGTGATCTTCACCGACGCGTCGTGGTATTCGGGCTACATCAACTCGATCATCTATGTGGTCATGAACACGGTGCTGTCGGTCGCCGTGGCGCTGCCGGCGGCCTACGCCTTCTCGCGCTACCGCTTCCTCGGCGACAAGCACCTGTTCTTCTGGCTGCTCACCAACCGCATGGCCCCGCCGGCGGTGTTCGCGCTGCCGTTCTTCCAGCTCTATTCCGCCTTCGGGCTGATCGACACCCATATCGCGGTGGCGCTGGCGCACTGCCTGTTCAACGTGCCGCTGGCGGTGTGGATCCTGGAAGGCTTCATGTCCGGCGTGCCGAAGGAGATCGACGAGACCGCCTATATCGACGGCTATTCCTTCCCGCGCTTCTTCGTGAAGATCTTCATGCCGCTGATCGCGAGCGGCATCGGCGTCGCCGCCTTCTTCTGCTTCATGTTCTCGTGGGTCGAGCTCCTGATCGCCCGCACACTGACGACGACCGACGCCAAGCCGATCGCCGCGACGATGACGCGCACGGTCTCGGCCTCCGGCCTCGACTGGGGCGTCTTGGCAGCCGCGGGCGTGCTGACGCTGATCCCCGGCGCGCTCGTCATCTGGTTCGTGCGCAACTACATCGCCAAGGGCTTTGCCCTTGGCCGGGTATGACGGGAGGGTATGAACATGACCTTTTCCTGGATGGCCTGGACCTGGCCGACCGCCGCCTTCTTCGCCTCGATCTTCCTGATGCTCGTCGCGATGGGCGTTTGGGAATATGTCTCGCCGGGCGGCAATCCGCGCGTTGGCGTGCTGCGCTTCGAGACGACGCGCGGCGACAGGCTGTTCGTGTCGCTGCTCGGCTCCGCCTTCATTCATCTTGCCTGGCTGGGTCTCGTCGGACCGAGCCTGTGGTGGGCTCTCGCCCTGTCGGTCGTCTACGCCATCGGCGTGTTCCGATACGTCTAGGGAGAAAGAAGACGGCCGCGCCGTGAACCTGCGGCGAGGCCGAACATGCAATCGCAATCCATGGGAGGAAATCATGCGACGGCAATTACTGGCATCGACCACCGCCTTCACGCTTCTGTTCGGGGCAATTCCGGCCTTCGCGGACATGGACGCCGCGCGCGCCTTCCTCGACGCCGAGATCGGCGACATGTCCGCGCTCGACCGCGCCGGGCAGGAAGCCGAGATGGAGTGGTTCATCAAGGCGGCGGAAGCCTTCAGGGGCATGGACATCAAGGTGGTGTCGGAAACCATCACCACCCATGAATACGAGGCGCGGGTGCTGGCGCCCGCCTTCTCGAAGATCACCGGCATCAACATCACCCACGACCTGATCGGCGAGGGCGACGTCGTCGAGAAGCTCCAGACGCAGATGCAGTCGGGCGAGAACATCTACGACGCCTACATCAACGATTCCGACCTCATCGGCACCCACTGGCGCTACCAGCAGGCGCGCAGCCTGACCAAGTGGATGGAAAACGAGGGCAAGGACGTCACCAATCCCAATCTCGACATCGACGACTTCATCGGCAAGTCGTTCACCACCGCGCCGGACGGCGACCTCTACCAGTTGCCCGACCAGCAGTTCGCCAACCTCTATTTCTTCCGCTACGACTGGTTCAACGACGAGACCAACAAGGCCGACTTCAAGGCGAAATACGGCTACGACCTCGGCGTGCCGGTCAACTGGTCGGCCTATGAGGACATCGCCGAGTTCTTCACCGGCCGCGAGATCGACGGCAAGAAGGTCTATGGCCACATGGACTACGGCAAGAAGGACCCCTCGCTCGGCTGGCGCTTCACCGACGCCTGGCTGTCGATGGCCGGCAACGGCGACAAGGGCATCCCCAACGGCCTGCCGGTCGACGAATGGGGCATCAAGGTCGACGAGAACTCGCGCCCCGTCGGCTCGTGCGTCGCCCGCGGCGGCGACACCAACGGCCCGGCCTCGGTCTACGCCATCGAGAAATATCTCGAATGGATGAAGAAGTACGCGCCCGCCGCGGCGCAAGGCATGACCTTCTCCGAATCCGGCCCGGTGCCGTCGCAGGGCGAGATCGCCCAGCAGATGTTCACCTACACCGCCTTCACCGCCGACTTCGTCAAGGAAGGGCTGCCGGTGGTCAACGAGGACGGCACGCCGAAATGGCGCTTCGCCCCCTCGCCGCACGGCGTCTACTGGAAGGAGGGCATGAAGCTCGGCTATCAGGACGCCGGCTCGTGGACGCTGATGAAGTCGACGCCGGACGACCGCGCCAAGGCGGCCTGGCTCTACGCCCAGTTCGTCACCTCCAAGACCGTCGACGTGAAGAAGAGCCATGTCGGCCTGACCTTCATCCGCCAGTCGACGCTCGACCACCAGAGCTTCACCGACCGCGCGCCCAAGCTCGGCGGCCTCGTCGAGTTCTACCGCTCGCCGGCCCGCCTGCAATGGTCGCCGACCGGCACCAACGTGCCGGACTATCCGAAGCTGGCGCAGCTTTGGTGGCAGGCGATCGGCGACGCCTCGTCGGGCGCCAAGACGGCGCAGGAAGCGATGGACTCGCTCTGCGCCGAGCAGGAATCCATCATGGCCCGCCTCGAGCGCGCCGGCGTGCAAGGCGACATCGGCCCCAAGCTCGGCGAGGAGCACGATCTCGAATACTGGAACAAGGACGCGGTGGCCAAGGGCAACATCGCGCCGCAGCTCAAGATCGAGAACGAGAAGGAACAGCCGCAGACCGTCAATTACGACGAGCTGGTCAAAAGCTGGCAGTAGGCGCAGCCGCGCTGTAAGCTCGTGGGCGGGGGAGCGATCCCCCGCCCACATCGCACCCGCCTTCCTCGACCCCAATCCGCGACCGGCCACCCATGCGCAAGCACATCCTCGCCATCGACCAGGGAACCACCTCCTCCCGCGCCATCGTCTTCGACGAAAAGATGACCATCGTCGCCATCGGCCAGAAGGAGTTTCCCCAGCACTTCCCCGCCTCAGGCTGGGTCGAGCACGATCCCGAGGACCTTTGGGAAACGACGGTCTGGTCGGTGAAGCAGGCGCTGAAGAAGGCGAAGCTGAAGGCCGATGCCATCGCCGCCATCGGCATCACCAACCAGCGCGAGACGACGGTGATCTGGGACAAGACCACCGGCAAGGCGATCCACAACGCCATCGTCTGGCAGGACCGGCGCACCGCCGCCTTCTGCCAGAAGCTGAAGAAAAAGGGGCTGGAGCCGAAATTCGCGAGGAAGACGGGCCTCCTGCTCGACCCCTATTTCTCGGGCACCAAGATGGCGTGGATCCTCGACAAGGTGAAGGGCGCGCGCAAGCGCGCCGAGAAGGGCGAGCTCATCGCCGGCACGGTCGATTCGTTCCTGATCTGGCGGCTGACGGGCGGCGCGGTCCACGCCACCGACGCCACCAACGCCTCGCGCACGCTGGTCTACAACATCGTCGAAAACCGCTGGGACGCCGAGCTTCTCGACCTGTTGCGCATCCCCGCCGCCATGCTGCCGGAGGTGAAGGACTGCGCCGCCGATTTCGGCACGACTGAGAAGAGCCTGTTCGGCGCGGAAATCCCGATCCTCGGCGTCGCCGGCGACCAGCAGGCCGCGACCATCGGCCAGGCCTGCTTCAAGCCGGGCATGATGAAATCGACCTACGGCACCGGCTGCTTCGCGCTGCTCAACACCGGCGACGAGATCGTGCGCTCGAAGAACCGGCTGCTCACCACCATCGCCTATCGGCTCGACGGGCGCACCACCTATGCGCTCGAAGGCTCGATCTTCGTCGCCGGCGCCGCGGTGCAGTGGCTGCGGGACGGGGCGAAGATGATCGCCAGGGCCGCCGACAGCGGCCGGCTCGCGGAAGAGGCCGACCCGGCGCAGGACATCTACCTCGTGCCGGCCTTCGTCGGCCTCGGCGCGCCGCACTGGGACGCCGAGGCGCGCGGCGCGATCTTCGGCCTGACGCGCGGCTCCGGCCCGGCCGAGTTCGCGCGCGCGGCGCTCGAATCGGTCGCGTTCCAGACGCGCGACCTGCTCACCGCCATGCACCGCGACTGGAAGGCGAAGGGCAAGGCCACGGTGCTGCGCGTCGACGGCGGCATGGTCGCCTCGGACTGGACCATGCAGCGGCTGGCCGACATCCTCGACGCGCCGGTCGACCGGCCGCGCATCCTCGAAACCACCGCGCTCGGCGCGGCGTGGCTGGCCGGCTCGCGCGCCGGGGTCTGGCCGGGCGCAGACGCCTTCGCCGGGAGCTGGGCGCTGGAGCGGCGCTTCCAGCCGCAGATGGACGAGGGCACGCGCAAGAAGAAGCTCGCCGGCTGGCAGGACGCGGTGCGCCGGACGCTGAGTCAGAACTGAGCCGGCTTACATTCCTTTCCTAAAGCTCCATCTGGCGGGCCGCGAGGTCCTTCAGGATCTCGTCGCCGCCGCCGCCGATGGACAGGACCTTGGTCTCGCGGAACACCCGCTCCGACACCGTACCGCGCATATAGCCCATGCCGCCGAGGATCTGCACCGCGGCGTTGGCGACCGCGAACAGGGCGTCGGTGGCGGTGATCTTGGCCATGGCCGTGCGCGCGACGTGGACGGCGAGTGCGTCGCGTTCGACCATCCGCCGCTCGACCACGTCGTAGAGCAGGGTGCGGGCCGCGTCGATCCGCATCGCCATGTCGACCAGCCGGTGGCGGATCACCTGGTTGTCGACCAGCTTGCGGCCGAAGGTCTCCCGCTCGCGCGCCCAGGACAGCGCTTCGGTGAAGCAGGCCTCCGCCTGCCCGAGCGCCTGCGCGGCGATGGTCAGCCGCTCGTCGTTGAAATTGAGCATCACGGCCGCGAAACCCTCATGCTCGCGTCCGAGCAGGTTCCCGGCCGGCACGCGCACGTCGCGGAAGGTCAGATGCGCGGTGTCGGAGGCGTGCCAGCCCATCTTGTCGAGCTCGGCACGCTCCAACCCCGGCGCGTCGCCGTCGACGACGAGGAAGGAGATGCCGCGCGAACCCTTCGAGGCGGGATCGGTGCGCACGGCGACGGTGAAGACGTCGGCCTGCATGCCGGAGGTGATGAAGGTCTTCTCGCCGTTGACGACGTAATGGTCGCCCTCGCGCCGGGCCGCGGTGCGCAGCGCCGCGACGTCCGAGCCGCCGCCCGGCTCGGTGACGGCGAGCGCCGAGATCTTCTCGCCGGCGATGATCGGCCGCGCATAGTTTTCGAGGATTTCCGGCGAGCCGAGCTTCACGATCGGCGGCAGGCCGATCATGTAGGAGCCGAGCGAGGCGCACACGCCGCCGGCGCCGGCGCGGGCGATCTCCTCGCTCGCCACGATCTGCATCAGGAAATCGCCGCCCGAGCCGCCCAGTTCCTCGGGGAAGACCAGCCCCTGAAGGCCGATCTGCGCCGCCTTGCGGTAGAGCGCGCGCGGCAGGCGGCGCGCCTCCTCCCATGCGGCGATGTTGGGCGCGATCTCGCGCTCGACGAAGGCGCGCACGGTCCGGCGCAGCGCGTCGTGCTCCGCGGTGAGGAGGCCGAGCCCGGCGGGGCGTTCGAACAGTCCTTCGATCATCGGCGGCTTTCCTCGCTCCCGGATGCGTCTGCGCCGGACGATAGATTCGGGCGCGGGCGCGTTCTTGCGGCAAGGCGCTGCCTGCCACGCCAGCGAGTGGGCACAAGAAACCGCGCAGGCCACCGCCTAGTCTCGCGCCGGTCAAGGCTGGAAAGCAGGCCTAGGAGCAGGCCAGAGAGCAAGGATCGACGCCCATGGCAGTGATCGAATCGACCGTCTCGACCGGCAGCGACGCCTTTCGCGCCAACCGCGATGGCATGCTGGCGCTGATCGGGCGCGTCGACGGCTTTCGCCGCCGCACCGAGGCGAAGTCGGCGGCCTCGGCCGAGCGGTTCGAGAAGCGCGGCCAGTTGCTGCCGCGCCAGCGTCTGGCGCTGCTCCTCGATCCGGGCGCGCCGTTCCTCGAGCTTTGCGCGCTCGCCGGCCTCGGCATGGACACGCCCGACCTCGACAAAAGCGTGCCCGGCGGCGGCGTCATCGCCGGCATCGGCTTCGTTTCCGGCGCGCGCTGCATGGTGCTCGCCTCCGATTCCGGCATCGACGCGGGCGCGTTGCAGCCGATGGGGCTCGACAAGGTGCTGCGCGCGCAGGAGATCGCGCTGGAGAACCGGCTGCCCTATGTCCAGCTCGTCGAGAGCGCCGGCGCAAACCTGATGACCTATCGCGTCGCCGACTTTATCCATGGCGGCACCACCTTCCGCAATCTCGCGCGCATGTCGGCGGCGGGCCTTCCCGTGGTCACCGTCACCCATGGCTCGTCCACGGCGGGCGGGGCCTACCAGACCGGCCTTTCCGACTACATCGTCATGGTGCGCGGGCGCTCGCGCGCTTTCCTCGCCGGCCCGCCGCTGCTGAAAGCCGCGACCGGCGAGGTGGCGAGCGAGGAGGAGCTGGGCGGCGCGGAGATGCACACCTCCGTCTCCGGCCTCGGCGACTACCTCGCCGAGGACGACCGCGACGCCGTGCGCATCGCCCGCGAGATCGTGGCGAAGCTCGACTGGAACCGCGACCTGCCGCAAGCCGGGGCGCGCGGCTTTTCCCCGCCGCTCCACGATGCGCAGGACCTCGTCGGCATCATGCCGATGGACCACAAGCGCCCGGTCGACATGCGGCAGGTGATCGCCCGCATCGCCGACGGCTCCGACTTCCTCGAATTTTCCGAAAACTACGGCAGTGCCACCGTCTGCGGCCATTTCGCGATCGAGGGCTGGCCGGTCGGCGTCGTCACCAACAACGGCCCCATCGACAGTGCCGGCGCGTCGAAGGCGACCCATTTCATCCAGGCCTGCTGCCAGTCGCGCACGCCGATCCTCTATTTGAACAACACCACCGGCTTCATGGTCGGGCGCGAGGCCGAGGAGGGCGGCATCATCAAGCACGGCTCGAAGATGATCCAGGCCGTGACCAACGCCACCGTGCCGCAGATCACGCTCTATTGCGGCGCCTCGTTCGGCGCGGGCAATTACGGCATGTGCGGGCGTGGCTTCTCCCCGCGCTTCTGCTTTTCCTGGCCGAACGCGAAGACCGCTGTGATGGGCGGCGAGCAGGCGGCCGAGACGATGCGCATCGTCACCGAGGCCGGCATGCGCCGCAAGGGCGAGGTCGACCATGCGAAGCTCGACCTGATGAAGAGCCGCATCATCGCGCATTTCGAGAGCCAGATGGACGTCTTCACCACCAGCGCGCAATTGCTGGACGACGGCGTCATCGACCCGCGCGACACCCGCGCGGTGCTGGCGACGACGCTTGCCATCTGCCGCGAGGCGGACGCGCGCCGGCCGCAGCCGATGCAGTTTTCCGTCGCGCGGCCATGAGGATTTGGGGAAACCGGATGCAGCTTACCCACGAGCACGAAGAGATCAGGAACACGGTGCGCCGCTGGGCGGCCGAGAAGATCAACCCCCATGTCGAGCGATGGGAGGAGGAGGAAATCTTCCCGGCGCACGAGGTGTTCGGCCAGCTCGGCGAACTCGGCCTGCTCGGCCTCGACAAGCCGGTCGAGAATGGCGGCCTCGGCCTCGACTATTCCTGGCCGGCAGTGCTGGCCGAGGCGCTCGCCGCCATCGATTGCGGCGGCATCCCGATGGCCATCGGCGTGCAGACCGACATGGCGATGCCTGCGCTCGCCCGCCACGGCAGCCCG
The DNA here is from genome assembly GCA_037190985.1 of Alphaproteobacteria bacterium. Taxonomy (GTDB): domain Bacteria; phylum Pseudomonadota; class Alphaproteobacteria; order Rhizobiales; family Rhizobiaceae; genus Aerobium. Next base: position 195,546 of record JBBCKE010000030.1, on the reverse strand, counting down.
GAGCTGCGCGAGGCGGTCCTCGCGCCGGCGATCCGCGGCGAGGCGGTCTGCTGCCTCGGCGTGTCGGAGGTCGGCGGCGGCTCCGACGTCGCGGCGATCCGCACCACGGCGCGCAAGGACGGCGGCGACTACGTCATAAACGGCGGCAAGATGTGGACGACGAGCGGCACGCAGGCCGATTTCTGCTGCCTGCTCGCCAACACCTCGGACGGCGCGCCGCATCGCAACAAGTCGCTGATCGTGGTGCCGATGAAGACGAAAGGCGTCACCGTCGCCAAGAAGATCCGCAAGATCGGCATGAACGCGTCGGACACGGCGCAACTGTTCTTCGACGACGTGCGCGTGCCGCAGGCGAACCGCATCGGCGAGGAAGGCATGGGCTTCGTCTACCAGATGGAGCAGTTCCAGTACGAGCGGCTGTGGGGCGCGCTGAATGCCGGGGCGATGGCGAAGCGCGCCATCGACATGACTGTCGACTACACGCGCGAGCGCAAGGCGTTCGGCCGCCCGCTGCTCGACAACCAGTGGGTGCATTACCGGCTGGCCGAGATGGAGACCGAGGTCGCCGCACTGCGGGCGCTGTCGTGGCAGGGGGTGGAGGCCATCGTGCGCGGCGAGGACGCCACCCGCATCGCCACCATGGCCAAGCTGAAGGCGGGGCGGCTGATCCGCGAGGTGGCCGACGGCTGCCTGCAATTCTGGGGCGGCATGGGCTACACGATGGACAGCCACGTCGCGCGCATCTTCCGCGACGGCCGGGTCACCTCGATCGGCGGCGGCGCGGACGAGGTGATGCTCCATATCCTGTGCAAGTTCATGGGAACCTTCCCCAAGGCGGGATAAGGGCCGGAGCGACGATGAGCGGAACGACACCCTTTTCCACCCTGCTGGTCGCCAATCGCGGCGAGATCGCGCTGCGCGTGATGAGGACGGCGCGCCGGCTCGGCTACCGCACGGTCGCGGTCTATTCCGACGCCGACGCGAATGCAGCCCACGTCATGGCCGCCGACCGCGCGGCGTGCATCGGCGGGCCGCTGCCGGCGCAATCCTATCTCGACATCGAGGCGATCCTCGACGCCGCGCGCCGGACGGGCGCGGACGCGATCCATCCCGGCTACGGCTTCCTCGCCGAGAACGCCGGTTTCGCCGAAGCCTGCCGCACGGCCGGCCTCGTCTTCGTCGGCCCGTCGCCGGAGGCGATCCGCGCCATGGGGGACAAGGCGGGCGCGAAGCGGCTGATGGAAGAGGCCGGCGTTCCCTGCATCCCCGGCTATCAGGGCGAAGAACAGAGCGCCGAAAGGCTGGCGGGGGAAGCGGCGGGCATCGGCTTTCCGCTGATGATCAAGGCGAGCGGCGGCGGCGGAGGGCGCGGCATGCGGCTGGTCGAGCGACAGGACGATTTCGACGCCCTGCTGCGCGCGGCCCGGTCGGAGGCGCTGAACGCCTTCGGCGACGACACGGTCATCCTCGAGCGCGCCGTTCCCGAACCGCGCCATGTCGAGATCCAGGTCTTCGCCGACCGCCACGGACATGTCGTGCACCTCGGCGAGCGCGATTGCTCGGTGCAGCGCCGCCACCAGAAGCTGATCGAGGAAGCGCCCTCGCCCGCCGTCGACCCCGCGCTGCGCGCGCGCATGGGCGAGGCGGCGGTGGCGGCGGCAAGGGCCATCGGCTACGAGGGCGCGGGCACGCTCGAATTCCTGCTCGATCCCGACGGCCGCTTCTGGTTCATGGAGATGAACACGCGGCTTCAGGTCGAGCATCCGGTGACGGAGGCGATCACCGGCCTCGACCTCGTCGAATGGCAGTTGCGCGTCGCGGCCGGCGAAGCGCTGCCGCTCAGGCAGGACGAGATCGCCTTCGCCGGCCACGCCATCGAGGTGCGGCTGTGCGCCGAGGACGCGAGGCACGGCTTCATGCCGCAGAGCGGCACGATGCGCGGCTGGCGGCCCGCCGACGGCATCCGCACCGACCACGCAATGCGGCCGGGCGACGCGATCCCGCCCGATTACGATTCGATGATCGCCAAGCTGATCGCCCATGGCGGAACGCGTGAGGAGGCGCGGCGCAGGCTGATGCTGGCGCTGGAGGAGATGACCGCGCTCGGCGTCGTCACCAACCAGGAGCTCCTCGGCCGCTGCCTCGCCCACCCGGTCTTCGTCGAAGGCGGCGCGACCACCGCCTTCATCGGCCGGAACGAGGCCGCGCTGACGGCGCGGAACAGTGAGGCGCGGGTCCGCGCCGCCGCGCTCGCCGCTTGGCTGATCCACCGGGCCGGCGCGGCCGACCACGGCGCGGCGGCGGCGCTCGCCCCGGCGCTGCCGGTGGCCTTGAGTTTCAGCCTCGACGGCGAGCCGGTCGACGCGCGGGTGGCACAGCTTTCGCCGCGCGACTTCGCAATCGCCATCGACGGCGATGACGGCCATCGCCTCGCGGCGGTGGGGAGCGACGGGGAAAGCGTCCGCTTTGTGCTCGACGGGGTGATGGAAAGCGCGGCCTTCGCGCAGGACGGCACGAGCGTCGATTTCCGCTATCGCGGCGCGGCGTGGGCGGCGAGCAACCTGACCCGCGCGCCGGCCGCGCGCGCCGGGGCGATGGGCGGCGACGGCAGGGTGAGGGCGGCGATGAGCGGGCGCGTCGTCGCGGTCGAGATCGCGGCGGGCGTGGCCGTCTCGCCCGGCCAGCCGCTCCTCACGCTGGAGGCGATGAAGATGGAGCATGTCCACGCCGCCGACATCGCCGGACTGGTCGCGGCGGTCACGGTTACGCCCGGCGATCAGGTCGCGGCCGGGCAGGTCCTGATCGAGATCGCGCCGGACAGCGCCGGAGGGTGAACGGCCCTGCCCGCCTCCGCCGGAAAAGGCCCTGATCGATGCGGATGGGCGCGAAAGCCGCATTTCCCTTTTCACCGCGATCCTCTAGCCTGCACGCCGGAGGAGAATTGCGATGACGGAGCGCGAGGACAGGCTGCCAAGCCGGATGCTGATCGGCCGCGAGCGGCTGTTCTACAGCGGGCTTGTCGGCAACGCGATGAGCACGCGCCGCCTCGGCGCGGTCGCGGTCTATGCCTCGCCCGACAGCCATCTCGACATCCGCGTCGGCGACGGGCCGTGGCAGAAGCGCCGCATCGCCGCCGTTCCTGCCTTCGCGCCGCACCGGCTGCGCACGCCGAGCGGCCGCATCGCCACCGTCTGCTTCGAGCCGGAGACCGTCGACGCGGCCGAGGCCGCCGCCTTCGTCGCCCGCATCAATGACGGGCCGGAGGACGAGCGGCTGATCCGCCGCATCCTCGCCGCGCGGCGCGAGGTGACGCGGGCAACCGACGCCGGCGGCTTCTCCACTGCCGAGTTCGACCGCTATTTCCTGCGCGAGCGGCTGAAGCCGCGCGCCATGGACGAGCGCGTGCGCCATGTCCTCGCCCGCCTGCTCGACGAGCTGCCGGAGACGGCGATCGGGGCGCAAGCCTGCGCCGGCGAGGTCGGGCTTTCCACTTCGCGCTTCCTGCACCTGTTCAAGGACGAAGCCGGCTCCTCCTTCCGCACCCAGCGGATGTGGAAGCGCGCCCGCCGCTTCATGGACCACGCCAATGGCGAGGACAGCCTGACGGTGGTGGCGCTCGACCTCGGCTATCCCGATTCCAGCCATTTCAGCCACACGATCCGCGCCGCGTTCGGGCTGAAGCCGCGCTCGATCCGCGAGGGCTCGCGCGGCATGCGCGTGTGTCTCGGCGAGAATTACTCGCGCGCCGGCGACGACGGCTGAACCAGCGGCGGCCCGGCCTTCTGCGCCTCCTTGGCGGCGAGGTAGCCCGGCCGCGTCTTCAGGCGGCGGAACCAGCCGAGCGCGTGCGGCGGCAGCTCCGGCCCGAGGCCGATCATCTGCGCCAGCATGATGGCGTAGCCGACCGAGATGTCGGCCATGGTGAAAGTGCCGCCGACGAGGAAATCGCGTCCGTCGGCGAGGGCCGCCTCGGCGAGCTTCAGCCGGCCGAGGAACCATTTCTTGTAATCCTCGGCGACGACGGGCTGGCGGCGCTCCTCGGGCTCCAGCTTCGCGTAGCGAAGATAGAGGGTCTGCGGGAAGGTCAGCGTCGCCTCGCCGTGATGCAGCCAGTTGAGATAGGCGCCGTATTCGGGATGGTCGGGCCCGAGCGCCAGCCGCCCGCCGCCATGCACCGTGGCGAGATAATGCGGGATGGCGGCCGACTCTGTCATCCGCGTCGCGCCGTCGACCAGAAGCGGCACCGTGCCGAGCGGGTTTTCCTCGAAATAGCCCTTGTCGAAGGCGCGCGGCGGGAAGGGCAGCATGCGCAATTCGTAGTCGAGGCCGAGCTCCTCCAGCGCCCACAGCGCACGGAAGGAGCGGGCGTCGGCGCAGTGCCAGAGCGTGAGCTTGCTCATATCGGGAAAATCCTCCTCGTTGCGGACGGGCCGCCGCTGTCAAACCTCTTGCCCGATCCCGCGTCCGCCGTCTTGTGTCAACCGGCCGCCGCGGCCTGTCTCACGGCTCGTAGCGGCGCGGCGAGGTCGAGACGGCGCGCGAGGCGGCCTGAACCCCCTTGGCGAGCGCGGCGGCCGGCCCTGCTCCCTTCGCCAGCGCGGCAAGGAAACCGGCATTGAAGGTGTCACCGGCCCCGACCGTGTCGATAACGCGGACCTTGGGCGCGGCGGCATGGAAATGCCGGCCGTCCTGCCAGGCGCTCGCGCCCTTCTCGCCCTGCTTGACGACGAGGAGCCTGCCGGGGGCGAGCCGCGCTGCGAGCAGTTCCGCCGCCGGCGCGGTCTCGTCTCTCCCGGCGATGGCCCGCACCTCGAGCTCGTTCAGCAGCGCGACATCGGCGCGGGCGAGCCAGCCTTCCATCAGCCGCAGCGTCTCTTTTCGCCAGCCTTCGGGCGGCCAGCCGGGGTCGATCGCCGTGCGCCAGCCGCGGGCGGCGAGCGCGTCGAGAAGATCGTCGGTGCCGGCGCGGATGCCCGGCATCAGGAAGCCGCCGGAGAGAAGGGCGAAGGCCGGGCCGGGCGGCGCGTCGGGCAGGCGCGCGACAAGGTCCTCGACGCGGGCGGTGTCGAGATGACCGGGCGTGGTGAGAAAAGCGCGGTCGCCGCCCTTGTGGACGATGCCGACGGTGAGCGTCGTCGCGCCGTCGTCGTCGATCCAGTCGCAGGAGACGGCATCGAACGCGCCGCGCAGCCACGCGCCGTTGGCGTCGCTGCCGGTCGAGGCGACGAGGCGGTGCGGCACGCCCATTCCGGCGAGCGCCAGCGCGCTGTTGCCGGCCGAGCCGCCGGCGCGCATCTCGGCGCGCTCGACCCTGATCTCGGTGCCGATGCGCGGCCAGCCGTCGATCTCGCCGAGCACCAGATCGACATTGGCGTTGCCGAGGACGAGGATCGGCGGCGGCGCGGTCACGGCTGCTCCCCGTCCGTCACCTTGGACGAGCGCAGCGGCGTGCCGAAGCCCTCGCCGACGCGCTCAGCCGCCGCAGCGATGACCAGCGCCTGCGCCGCCGGCAGCAGCGTCACCTGCGCCGCGAGGCCCTGCCGGGAAGGCAGAGGAACCGTCACCGCGCCCGCGACCGGCGCGCCGCCGGAGAGATCGAACAGGACGGGCTTCAGCCCGAGCCCGACCGCCGCCTGCGCGATCCTCGTTAACGCGGCGGCATCCTCGCCGGCGGTGCGGGCGAGGACGAGCGCGGTGCCGGGCGACAGCGTCTCCATCGGCCCGTGCAGGAGCTGGCCGGTCTCCAGCGCCAGCGCCGGCGCGCGGGAAAGCTCCATGAAGGTCAGCGCCGCGGCTTCGAGCGCGGCATGGACCGGCATGCGCGCGGAAAGGACGAGCGCGCGGCAGGAAACGAGCGCCGCCACCGCTTCGACCGGCGGCGCGGGCGGCGGCGCGTCCGCCTGCCACAGCGCGCGCAGCGCCGCGATCTCATGAGCAAGATCGTCGCCGCCCAGCGCGTCGAGGATCGCGGCATGGAGGGCGAGCGTCACCATGATCGAGCGGGTGGCGGCGAAGGCCCGCTCGCGCTCGACCGGAGCGACGAGCGAAAACGCCGCCCGCGCCAGGAAGCCGTCGCCGTTCAGCGTCAGGCCGTAGCGGTCCCTCTCGTCCGGGAAGCGCGAAAACCACGCCCTGATCTCGCCCGAGCCGCCCGACTGGGAGGTGAGCAGGATCACCCCGCCCGGCGCGGGCGGCTGGCGCATCGCCTCGGACACCACCTCCGCCGCAGCGAGAATGCCCGCCTTGCGGTAGGCGAAGAGCGCCATGCGGTTGGCCCAGTGCGAGGCGCCCATGCCGAGGAGCGTGACGCGGCCGAGGGCGCGGATGCGGGCGGCGATCCGCGCCGCATCGGGCCGGACCGCGTCGAAGGCGACGAGCGCATCGCGGTTCTGCCGCGCCATCTCCGCATGGAGGACCGCGAGGCCGGGCGCGGCCGGCCCCTCAGCCATCCATTCTTCAGCCATGGCGTCTGGCGACCACCGGCACGTAGTCCTCCAGCTCCGGCGCGGGGAAGCGCACGGTCTCGCCGGTCTCGGCCGAGCGGTAGAGGCCCATCAGGATCTCGACCACGGCGAGGCCGTCATGGAAGGTCTCGATCGGCGTTTCACCCTTGCGGAAGCACTCGACCATGTGGCGGTTCTCTCCGGTATAGCCGTAGATTCCCTCCTCGTCCTCCAGCACCGGCATCAGGCCCTGCTCGGCGTTCTGCTTCTCGACCAGGTCCTCGCCTTCGGCGCCGGTGACGGCGCGCGACATGAAGATCTTGAGGCCCGTCGCCAGCGAGTTGAACTCCATGGCGTATTCCGGGCCGAGCAGCTCGAGCTGGATGCGCAGGCCCGCGCCGACATAGGCCCAGGAGGTCGTCGCCTCGATCATCAGCTCGTTTCCGTCCTCATCCTCCAGAGCGACGACGCCGCGGGCGAAATCCTCGGACGGCCGGTTGCGGTAGTCGACCTCCTTGCCGAAGCGCTCGCGCAGCTGGTCGGCATAATGAGGCCGCGTCCATTTGAGGTTCGCCACGGTGCCGTTGACCGCCTTGACCTTCAGCGAATCGCGCGGCGCGCCCGGCGCGGTCAGGAGATGGCGCGCGACCTCGACCGAATGGCACATCATGTCGGAGAGCACGCCGCCGCCCTGCTTGTCGCCCTGCCAGAACCATGGTTCGTGCGGGCCGGAATGTTCTTCCGCCGCGCGGGCGAGATAGGGCCTGCCGGTGGTCGAGGCGGCGCGGCGCCAGACGATCTCCTTGCCGCGACTGACCGGCGTGGCGAAGACCTGGTTCTCGAGATAGCCGTGGTTCAGCCCGGCATCCTCGACGAGGCGCACCATCTCGCGCGCTTCCGAAATGGTGCGCGCCAGAGGCTTCTCGCAGGCGACGGCGAGGATCTTCGAGCGGCCGGCCTTCACCTCGGCATGGAGGGCGCGCATGACGCCGAGGCGTGTATCGTTGGGCGAGAGGATCCACACCGCGTCGATGTCGTCGGCCCGGAGCATATCTTCGAGCGTCGCATAGCCGCGGCACTCGCCCATGCCGAGCTCGGTCACAGCATCGACGAAACGCTGGCGCTTCTCGGCGCTGCGGCTGTAGACGCCGGTGACGTCGACATTGCGCACGCCGACCATCGAGCGCAGGTGGAAATGGGCGATGAAGCCCGATCCCACGAACCCGATGCGCAGCCTCTGCCTCGTTTGTCCAGTCATGTCCTTATCCTCGTAGCGGTTCGAAATGGTTTGCTGGCGCGGTGCTCTCGCGCAGCATCAGGGTGGTCGGCATCATCACCGGGCCGTCGGGCGGCTTGCCGCCGGCCATGATGTCGAGAAGGACGCTCATCGCCATGCGGCCGATCTCCGCGCGCGGCTGGCTCACCGTGGTCAGCGGCGGGTAGATCGCCTGGCTGAGATAGATGTCGTCGAAGCCGACGACCGAGACGTCGCGCGGCACGTCGAGGCCGCTGCGGCGCAGCTCGTGGATCGCGCCGAACGCCATCTCGTCATTGGCGCAGAAGATCGCGGTGGGGGCATCGGGACGGGCGAGAAGCGCGCGGCAGCCGTCGCGCCCGCCCTGCAGGAGATAGTCGCCCGCCTGCTCGTAGCCGGCGGGAATCGCGAGCCCGGCTTCCGCCATCGCCGCGCGAAAACCGTCGCGCCGGCGGATCGCCATCGGCTCGGCCAGCGGGCCGGCGATATGGGCGATGCGCCGGTGGCCGAGCCCGATCAGGTGGCGCACGGCCTCGCGTGCGGCGCCGTGATTGTCGATCTCGACATGGGGAAAGCCCGTGCCCTCGATGCTCTCCAGCGCAACGACGACGGGCAGCCTGTCGAGCCGGAAGCGGCTCGACGGCAGCTTGCCGGTCATCAGCACCATGCCGTCGGCATTGCCGTCGCGCAGCATGGCGAAATATTCGGCCTCGCGGTCCGGGTCGTTCTCGGCGTTGCCCATCAGCACGGCATAGCCGGCCTCGCGCGCCGCCGCCTCGACGCCCTTCATGACCTCGAGATAAAACGGATTGCCGATGTCGCGCACCACCATCAGCACGGTCATCGAGCTTTGCCGGCGTAAGTTTCGGGCGCTGACGTTCGGCCGGTAGTCGAGCGCCTCGGCCGCCTCGCGGATGCGGGTGAGCGTCGGCTCGGCCACCAGCCCGGTGCCGCTGAGGGCGCGCGAGACAGTGGCCGGCGACACGCCGAGCGTGCGGGCGATGTCCTTCATCTTGGGCGGGCGCGTGGTCATGCCCGCATCGCCCTTCCACGGCCGTAGAACAGCATCAGCAGCAGGAGCGTCGCGCCGAAGATCATCTGGCGGCCGGATTCGTCGATGTTGATCGTGGTCAGGATGCTTTGCAGCACGACCAGCATCACCGCGCCGGCCATGGTGCCGGTGTAGCCGCCCTTGCCGCCGGCGAGCGAGGTGCCGCCGAAGACCACCGCGATGATCGACGGCAGCATGTACTGCTCGCCGACATTGGCGAAGGACGAGCCGGAATAGCCGAGAAGGCAGATGCCGGCGATGGAAGCGAACACGCCCGACAGCACGAACAGCATGACGCGCACCCTTGCTGCCGGCACGCCGGCCATGATGGCCGCCTGCTCGTTGGAGCCGATGGCGTAGATGCGGTGGCCGAAGACGGTGCGGTGGAGCAGGAAGGCCATCAAAAGCCCGACGCCGAGCCACAGCCAGATGATGCCCGGCAGTCCGAACAGGAAGGGCTGGGTGACGAAGTGCGACAGGGACGGCGCGGCGCGGCCGGAGGGAATGCCCTGCCTGATGACGACGAGCAGCCCCTGAAGCACGCCGAGCATGCCGAGCGTCATCACCAGCGGCGGGATGCGCAGGAAGGTGACGCCGAGCCCGTTGACGAGGCCAAAGAACGCGCCGGTGGCGATGCAGCCGGCGATGGCGAGCGCGATGCCGGAATCGGCCCCGTTCATCAGATTGCCGGCGACGATGGCCGACAGCGAGACGATGCCGCCGACCGAAAGATCGATGCCCTCGCGCCCGCCGAGGATGACGAGGTTTTGTCCAGCGGCGACGATGCCGAGCAAGGCGGCGACGATCAGGAGGCGCAGGATCTGCTGCGGCGAGGCGAAGCCGGGGCTCAAGGCTTCGCCGAGCGCGAGCAGCGCGACGATCAGGACGAGCGCGACGACGAGCGGCTGCTTGAAGACGGAGAGAAGGCCGGTCATCGCCCCGCCCTCCGTCCGCCAGTTCCCCGGCCGACAAGAATGCCGGCCATCAGCGCGACGAGGATGGCAAGGCCCTGCACGAGGTTCTGCCACTCCGACGGCGTGCCGACGAAATAGACCAGCGAGTTGATCAGGCCGATGATCAGCGCGCCGAAGACCGAGCCGACCACCGTGCCGAAGCCGCCGGAGAGCGCGGCCCCGCCGAGCACCACGGCGGCGACGGAATAGAGCGTCATCTTGCCGCCGACCAGCGGGTCGCCGCTCGCCGTGTCGCCGGTGATGCAGAAGGCGGCAAGCGCGCAGAACAGGCCGCACAGCGCATAGCCCTTGATGCGGATCACCGTCACCGGCAGGCCGCTCTGGTAGGCGCCTTGCGCGTCGTCGCCCACAGTAAGAAGCTGGGTGGTCAGCCTGAGCTTCGCCATCAGGTAAAGCAGCACCGCCAGCACGACGACGGCGTAGAACACGAACGGCACGTCGAGGAAGCGCCCGCCATAGGTGCGCCAGAACGCCGTCGGCGCCGGCATCCCGGCGACGGGCAGCACCCACAGAGCGAGCCCGGTGAAGAAGATCGAGGTGGCGAAGGTGGCGACGATGGCCTGAAGGCGGAGCGCCGCGACGACGACGCCGTTCAGCACCCCGCAGGCGATGCCGACGCCGAGCCCCGCCGCCATGGCGGCGAAGATCGACAGCCCGCCGCCGCCCCAGCGATCCATCAGCACGACGAGGACGACGTTGACCAGCGACACGATCGCCCCGACCGACAGGTCGATGTCGCCGGCATAGACGACATAGGTCTGCGCGATCGCCAGCAGCATCAGCGCCATGTAGGTCTTGGTCAGGCCGGTCAGGCCGACGAGGCTGACGCTGCGCGGCTGGTAGAGGCCGTTGAGCGCCAGGAGCACCAGCGCGATGAGGAGCGCCGGCAGGAACGGATGGCGGGCGATGAGCCGCCCGATGCCGCCCGCGCGGGACGATGCCGAAACCGCCTTCTCCATCATGCGCCCCCCATCACGCGGCCTCGTAGGCGGCTTGATAGAGGTTGTAGCGGGTGCGCTCGCTTCCCGTCAGCTCGCGGACGGTGCGCCCGCCGTTGAAGACGAGGATGCGGTCGGCGTTGGCGAGCAGCTCTGCGTCCTCCGACGAATAGAGGATGATCGCCATGCCCTCGGCTGCCAGCTTGCGGATCAGCGCAAAGAGATCGGCTTTGGCGGAGAGGTCGATGCCCTTGGTCGGGTCGTCGAGCAGCAGGATTTCCGGCCGGTCGATCAGCCAGCGCGCGATCACCACCTTCTGCTGGTTGCCGCCGGAGAGCGAATCGACGGGGTGCGAGAAGCCGGCGAAGCGCGTCTTCATCGCCGCGACGGCCGGCGTCGCCGCTTCCCGCAGCCGGGCGGGGCGGGCGAGCTTCAGCCGCTGGCGCAAATAATGGATCGGCACGACGTTCTCGAGGATCGGCCGGCCGGTGACGACGCCGTCGCGCCGCCGGTCGCCGGAGACATAGGCGAAGCCCTGTTCTATGGCCTCGGCCGGGCGGGCGGCGCGCACCGGGGTCCCGCCGAGCGCGACCGTGCCGGCATGGATCGGCAGCGCCCCGAACAGGGCGCGCAGCACCGCCGACTGGCCCTGGCCGTGCAGCCCGCCGAAGCCGAGGATCTCGCCGCGCTTCAGTTCGAAGTCGACCCCGGCGAAGCCGGGTCCGGACAGGCCGGAGACTGAAAGCGCGGTCTCGCCGTCGGCTTGCGCCTCGGCCGGGGCGGCGACCGCGGCAAGCTCTTCCTGTTCGCCGACCATCAGGCGGATCACGGCGGCGGGGTCGGTGTCGGCGGTGGCCATCGTCGCCACCGTCCTGCCGTCGCGGATCACCGTCACCCGGTCGCCGATAGCGAAGATCTCGTCCATCCGGTGGGAGATGAAGACCATGGCGCGGCCTTCGCCTTTCAGCCGGCGCAATATCTCGAAGAAGCGGTCGACCTGGGCACGGTCGAGCGCGGAGGTCGGCTCGTCGAAGATCAGGATCGGGGCCTCGGAGGCCAGCGCCTTCATGATCTCGACGAGCTGGCGCTGGTCGGCGCGCAGCGTCTCGACCGGCGCATCGGCGGCGAAGCCCTCGCCGGCGACGCCGTCGAACAGGGCGATGTAGCGCGCGGCGCGCTCGGTGAGGGCCTTCCTGTCGACGAACAGGCCGGCCTTCAGCGGCAGGTCGTTGATGAGGATGTTCTCCTCGACCGTGCGCCGGGCGGCGAGCGAAAGCTCCTGATAGAAGATGCCGATGCCATGGTCGCGCGCCGCCTGCGGGCCGGAGACCGCGACCGGCTCGCCGTCGATCAGCATCTCGCCGGCGTCGGGGCGCACGCTGCCGGCGGCGATCTTGCACAGCGTCGACTTGCCCGAGCCGTTCGAGCCGATCAGCACATGCACCTCGCCGGCCTCGAGCGTGAGGTCGCCGTGGCTCAAGGCCATCGTTGCGCCGTAAGCCTTGCTCACGCCGCGCAGGATCAGTTTCGACATGATTGCGAGTTCCCTTGGCGCGGGTGCATTGTCCCCGCGCAGCCCCGGAAGCGCAAGGCTCGGCCCCGCGCTTCCGGCCGGGAGGAGCCCTATTTGAACAGCGCCTCGGCGTCCTCGATCGAGAGCTGGCTGGTGAAGGAGTAGTGGCCGGGCTTGCCCTCGACCTGGCTCACCGCCTCGTCGAGATTGGTCGAGTCGATGAACGGGATCGGCAGGTACATGGCATTGCCGTACTGGCCGGCCGTGGCCGGCTCCTTCAGCTCCTTGCCCTGAAGCATCAGCACCGCGACGTTGAGCGCCGAGGCCATGACGCCGGGAGGGTTGACCGACGCGCCGGAGTTCAGCTTGTCGGCGACCCACAGGTCGATGAAGTCCTTGCGGATCTCGCCGGTGGCGGCGATGTCGCCGGTCTTGCCGGCGTCCATGATCGACTTCCACGCGCCGGCGGCCATGCCGTCCTGCACCCACACGCCCTTGATGTCGGGATAGGTGGCGAGCAGGTTCTGCATCGCCTGCTGGCCCTGTGCCTGGTCCCAGTTGGCGTTCACTTCGTTGACGATCTTGATGTCGGGATGCTTGGCGAACACCTCGCGATAGCCGGCGACGCGCATCTCGTTGGCCGGGTGGCCGGCAACGCCGTTGATGGCGACGACGTTGCCCTTGCCGTCGAGCGTCCTGGCCAACCACTCGGCGCCGGCCGCGCCCCACGCCTTCTGGTCGATGCCGACATAGATCGCGTCGGGCGAGGACACTTCGGCGTCGGTCGAGATGACGAGGATGCCGGCTTCCTTGGCCTGGGCGAAAACCGGATCGAACGCGGTCGGGCTGTTGGGATTGATGATGATGGCGTTGACGCCCTCATTGATGAAGTTGCGGACATGGGCGATCTGGCCGGGCACGTCGACATTGGCGCTCTGCACCACGACCTCGACGTTGACGCCCTTGTCCTTCCAGGCGGCCGCGGCGGCCTCGGCCTCCTCGATCATCTGGGTGCGCCATTCGGACCCGACCCAGCCGTTGGACAGGCCGATCTTGAAATCCTCCGCGCTTGCGGAGAAGGCGGTGACGGCGATTGCCGCGACCGTGGACAATGCAAGAGCTGCGATCTTCTTCACGAGGCTTCCTCCCAAGGTTGATTTCACGGATGGAACCACACAATGAAATCGATTTCAATAGGTCGGTTTTCCACTGCGGCCCGAATTGCTGGAACGGTCGATAGGCGTCCGTGGCGCTGTGTCGGGCCTGCGTCTGCCGGCAATGGTGCGGGGCGACGGAGACCGCCCCATGAGAACGACCGCCCCTGACGACATCGACGGACGCTATGCCTGGACGCGGCTCGTCGTCTCGGTGCTGATCGCCACGATCGGCAGCGTCGGCATGTGGTCCGTCGTCGTCGTCCTGCCCATGGTGCAGAGCGAGTTCGGCGTCGACCGCGCCGACGCCTCGCTGCCCTACACGATGACGATGGTGGGCTTCGCGCTCGGCAATGTCTGGCTCGGCCAGATCGTCGACCGGGCCGGCAGCATCTTCCTGCCCTTGGTCGCGGCGGCCGTGGCGCTGTTCGCCGGCTACACGCTCGGCGCGATGGTGCCCTCGATCTGGGTCTTCGCCCTGTTGCAGGGGCTGATCGGCTTCGGCGCGTCGGCGACCTTCGGCCCGCTGATCGCCGACCTGTCGCACTGGTTCGTCAAGCGGCGCGGCGTCGCCGTGGCCGCAGCGGCGAGCGGCAACTATTTCGCCGGGGCGATCTGGCCGCTCCTGATGCAGCTCACCCTGCACGACGAGGGCTGGCGCTTCACCTATGCCGCCATCGGCGTCTTCTGCCTCGTCACCATGGTGCCGCTGGCGTTCCTGCTGCGCCGTCCCGCGCCGCACCTTGCGCCTGCGGGCACGACCCCGGCCTCGGCCCCGCCGCAGACCCGCTCGATAGACCTGTCGCCCCGCGCGTTGCAGATGCTGCTCGCCGTCGCCGGCATCGGCTGCTGCATTGCCATGTCGATGCCGCAGGTCCACATCGTCGCCTATTGCGTCGACCTCGGCTACGGCGTGGCGCGCGGCTCGGAGATGCTGTCGCTGATGCTGGTCGGCGGCATCGTCTGCCGGCTCGCCTCGGGCTTCATCGCCGACTATATCGGCGGCGTGAAGACGCTGCTGATCGGCTCGGTCGCGCAATGCGCCGCGCTCTTCGCCTACATCCCGTTCGACGGGCTGGCCTCGCTCTATGTCGTCTCCTTCGTCTTCGGGCTGGCGCAGGGCGGCATCGTGCCGAGCTACGCCATCATCGTGCGCGAATACCTGCCGGCGCGCGAGGCCGGCCAGCGCGTTGGCCTCGTCATCATGGCCACCATCGTCGGCATGGCCGTCGGCGGCTGGATGTCGGGCTGGATCTACGACATGACCGGCTCCTACGCCGCCGCCTTCTGGAACGGCATCGCCTGGAACATGCTCAACATCGCCATCATGGCGATGATCCTGCTGCGCACCCGGCCGGGGCGAGGCGCGAGCGCGGTGCTCAGGTGAGGCCGTAGCGGTCCATCGCCCGGTAGACCGGGAAGATGTTGCGGCCGACGAGCGTCTTCACCCCGTGCATCGAGATGGAGCGGACGCCCTCGACCACCTCCAGCGGCACGTCGTCGAGGGTCGACTTCTCAGCCAGGAACTCGCCGACGATGCGGCCGATGTTCTGGGTCAGCGCGACGCCGCGGGTCGAGAAGCCGAGCAGGGAATAGATGTTCTCGTCCAGCACCTGAAGGTTGGGCAGCGCGCTTTCGGTGATCGAGCAATAGCCTTCCCAGTAGGATTCGAAACGCGGCTCGCGCCCCTTCATCTGCGGGAACAGCTCGACCACGCGCCGCCTCGCATGGGCGAGGCCGTATTCCTTCGGGTTTCCGAGCGAGAACACCGCCCCGCCGGAGATGATGCGCCCGTCGCGGTCGTAGCGGCTGAAGCCGCCCGACTTGCGC
The DNA here is from genome assembly GCA_037190985.1 of Alphaproteobacteria bacterium. Classification (GTDB taxonomy): domain Bacteria; phylum Pseudomonadota; class Alphaproteobacteria; order Rhizobiales; family Rhizobiaceae; genus Aerobium. The sequence continues at coordinate 180,388 of JBBCKE010000030.1, read as the reverse complement.
AGATCGGTGAAGCAGATGCGCGTCGGCGCGATCTCCTTCTGGAGGTCCTGCGAGAGCGGCTCGGTGACGCAATGGAACAGCCGCACCGAAATGCCGCTGCGCTGCAGGCCGGGCGTCAGGGCGTCGGTGTAGCCGTTGGTAGCGATGATCGCCTTGCGCCCGCTCACCCGGTGGCCGCCGGCCAGCGCGACCGCGCGGCCGTTCTCGCGGAACACCTTCGACACCGGGCTGCGCTCGTGGATCGTCGCGCCTTCGGCGACGGCGGCGCGGGCGAGCCCCATGCACAGCGCGAACGGGTTGACGGTGCCGCCGGACTTGCGCCACCAGCCGCCGAGATAGCCGGCCGCGCCGAGCGCGGCGGTAATGCCGTCGCGGTCGAGCCAGTCGACCGGCGCGCCGAGCGCCTTCCATTCCTCGTAGATCGCCCGGGTGCTGGCGAGCGCCTTCTGCGAATGCGCCGGCTGCGCCCAGCCGTTCTGCTCGGGGTCGCACCTGATCTGGTACTGCCTGATCTGCTCGAACATCAGGTCCGGCCCGGCCGAGACCAGCGAGACCAGCGCCTGACCCTTCTTCCTGCCCAGCCGCGCCTCGACCTGGCTCGGGCGCAGCGCGCCGGGGAAGTGCGGCACCGCATAGCCGCCATTGCGGCCCGACGCGCCGTTGCCCACCGTCCCCGCCTCGAGGACCGCGACGGAGAGGCCGGCGCGCGCGGCGTGGAGCGCGACAGACAGGCCGGCGAAGCCCGCGCCGACGACGATCAGGTCGACCTCCCTGTCTGCGTCCAGCGGCGGGTAGGCCGTGCGGGCCTCGCTGGACGTGCGCGTCCAGATGACATCGGCGAGCGTGGGTTCGATGCGGTCGAGCGCGGTCATTTCTGCGGATCTCTCAGGAAGAGGGAGCGATGGCGGCCGAAACGGGAAGAAGGCCCTCAGGCCTTCTTCTGCTTCTTTTCCAGATTGGCGAAATAGATCACCTCGACCTCGCGCAGCACGTCGACGGGCTCCTCGTCATAGGCCTCGGAGAACGTGCCGGCCTCGCTTTCGATGGTGATGGCCCACTTTCCCTTGTGCGGGTTGAAGGCGCAATCGGGGAAGTTCATGTGGTGGTGCCAGTTGGTGCTCTGCCGGTTCACCTCGACCAGCCGCTTGAGCATCGCCGATTCGGCGACGCCCGCGCCGGTTCCGGTCGCCTTGGCGGGGTCGAGGATGTCGTCGCCATGCAACATCTTGACCAGCTGCTTGTCGACCTCCGGGAAGCCGTCGGAGCGGGCGATATAGGGGATGCCCTCGGAATCGTCCTCGATGACGATGGCGTATTCCTCGGCATAGGGGTTGTGGTGGCACCCCGGCGACAGAACGTGCGAATGCCACTTCTTGCCGGCGTTCTTGAGCGACAGCGCCAGATCGAGGCAGCTTTCCAGCGGCACGAGGACGAACTCGACGTCGCCGTGACGGACCTTTGCCTGCGTCATCCCTGCGTTCCTTTCCTTACGAGCCGCAGCCGATGACGGCGGTGGCGGAGATCTCGACCTTCACGTCGGGGACGGGGAAGGCGACGACGAGCGCGGCGTTGGTCGGGCGGATGTCGCCGAAGATCTTGCCGAGCTCCGGCCCGATGGTCTGGAAGACCTCCGGCGCGGTGACGTAGACGGTGATCTGCACGATGTCCTTCAGCGACGACCCGGCCTTGGCCAGCGACGGCTCCATGTTGCGGATGACCTGGTGCAGCTGCTCGATCGGATCGTCGGAGATCTGGCTCGTCGCATAGTTCATGCCGATGGTGCCGGAGATGAAGAGCATGTCGCCGGCCTTGACCGCGCGCGAGTAGCCGAAGGCTTCCTCGAACTTCGAGCCGGAGGAGATGTTGAGCCGCTTCTTGTCCATGGTCGTACCTTTCAGGAACCGTTTCGGGTCTTGAGCGCGTCGAGCGTCAATTCGTTGATCGGCCACCAGCAGATGTGGAGGTCGAGCCAGGCCGCCATCCGGCCGGAGAAGAGAATGAGCTCGACGAGGATGTCGTCGACCCCGTCCGCCCCCGCCTTCAGGCATTCGATGCCGGACTGGAACACGCCGGCGGTGTCGAGCATGTGGCAGAAGCCGCCGACGCGGGTGATCGCCGCCTCGAGGACGAAGGCGGCGATGGTCGCCTTCTCGGCGTCGCTGCGCCGGCCCTCCTGGTTCCACAGCCGCCACAACAGCTCGTGCAGCTTGCGCAATTCGCCCTCGGCCATCGACAGCGGGCCGTAAGGGATGTTGAGGCCGCGCCGGGCGAGCAGCGCTTCGACGTCGGCCGGCGCGCGCTCCCACGCGGCGAGGCTCGCGTCGCGGATGCGCCGCAGCCCGTCGCTGCCGCCTGTCTCGGAAATTGGAGCAGGAGCCGCGCCGCGCAGATAGAGCTCGGCGGTGAAGACCGCGCGGCCCTGCTCGCGGCGCTGGCGCTCGGCATAGGCGCGCAGCCATTCGGCGCCGTGCTTCAGCCGCCCGAGATAGCTGACCGCCGCGGTCTCGGCCTGGAGCGCGTCGTAGGTGATCTCCAGATATTGCCGTTCCGGCCAGAAGAAGAAGGAGCCGGGCTGCATGTCCAGCACGTCGGCCGCGCTTTCTGCCCGCTCGACGAAGGGCACGGGCCACATGATATGGCTGCCGGCGATCTTGGCGCAGTGGATGTCGATGGTGGCCGGCGTGTTGGCCAGCACCTTGGCCAGCGTCTTCGGCGCGTGGGTGTCGTCGAGCTCGATCTCGTGCTCCACGCCATCGACCTTGAAGATGAGTGTCTTGTCCATGAGGGAGCCCGTCAGTTCAGGATGTAGCCGTTGGCGAGCCAGCCGCCGTCGACCCGCAGCACATGGCCCGTCACCATCGCGGCGCGCCGGCCGGCGAGGAACAGGCAGGCGTCGGCCACTTCCTCCGGCTCGGCGAGGCGGCCGAGCGGCGTGCGGCCCTGCACGCCCTTCATATTATAGAGGCCCTCGGCGACCAGCCTGTCGATCATCGGCGTGCGCACGCCGGTCGGCGCGACCGCGTTGACCCGGATGCCGAGCTGGCCCCATTCGACGGCGAGGCTTTCGACCAGCATGTGGACCGCGCCCTTGGAGGCGCAGTAGGCGGCGCGATGGGGCGCGCCGCCGGCGCCGTAGACGGAGCCGAGCATGACGATCGAGCCGCCGCCCGCCTTGGCCATGGAGCGCGCGGCGGCCTGAGCGGCGAGCCAGGTACCGAGCACGTTGACCTCCAGCGTGTTGCGGAAGGTCTCGGGCGCGACCTCGAAGGCGGGCTCGACCTTGACAATGCCGGCCGAGGTGACGACGCAGTCGACGCCGCCGAAGCGATCCTCCATCGCCGCCACGGCGGCGGCGATGTCGCCCGCCTCGGTCACGGAGCCACCGAAGGCGACGGCCCTGTCGCCGATGCCGAGCCCGGCCGCGGCGGCTTCGGCCTTGTCCCGGTCGAGATCGAACAGCCCGACCGAATAGCCCTCGGCCGCGAACACCCCGGCGCAGGCGAGACCGATGCCGCTCGCGCCGCCGGTGATCAGTACGCTTTCAGGTCGGGAACCGCTCACGTCTTTCTCCGCAGGACAGGGCATCTTGATGTTTGTTATAACAAATGGCAAGAGCCAGAATGAAGAAATGTGAAGACCACGGCGGCGGCGGTTCCAGCCGGGCGAAGTCCGCAGAGGACGACCGCTCCATCCTCGGCCGGCGCTTCTCGCCCGAACGGCCGCCTCCGGCATCGACCCGCTTACGGGTTGATGCGGACGAGCTCGCCGATCAGCCTTGCGACGATTTCCGGGCATTCCAGTTGCGGCACATGCCCGATGTCGCGCAAGAGGTGAAGCGCCACGGTGCCCGGAACCGCCGATGCATGCGAGCAGGGAATGACCGCATCCTTCGTTCCCCACAGGACCTTCGCCGGAACGCGGACGGCGTCGAGCGCCGCGCCGAGCCGCATGCCCTGCGTGCCGTCGGGGAACAGCGCCTCCAGAAGCCTGGCCTGCGCCGCCTGCGTGCCGCTTCGTTCGCGCTGGCGCAGCACGGTCCCGGCGAAGCCGTCCGGCAGCCTCGCCGGATCGGCGACCATCTTCTCCAGCCAGGGACGCAGGCTGTCCTCGCGGGTCGCCTGCGTGAAGCCGTTCAGGAAGGCGGAATTGATCTCCGGTCCGAGGCCTCCCGGCGCGATCAGGCACAGCGAGCGGATGCGCAGCCGCCCGATCTGCGACAGCGCCAGAGCAGCCGCGCCGCCGAGCGAATGGCCGACGAGATGGGCGTCCTCGACCCCTTGCGCCACGAGTTCGTCGTCGATCGCCCGCGCGATGTCGTCGATGTGCGAGACCTCCAGCGCCGGCGTGCTTCCGTGGCCGGGAAGCTCCGGCATGACGACGCGCACACCCGGATCGAGCAGCGGGGCGACCAGACGCCAGGCGTTCCGGTCGGCGCCGAAGCCGTGCAGGAAGACGACCGTCGCAGCGGCGTTCGGCCGCGCACCGGCCGCGAGCGGAGCACCGGATGCCGGCGCAGCGCCCCCGGCGGACGGGCGCGCCCTGGCGGCGGCCTCGACGTCGCGCCGCTTGATGCGGCCGCCCGGCCCGCTGCCCTTGACGGTGCGCAGATCGATGCCGCCGACCCGGGCGATGCGCCGGGCAAGCGGCGTCGCCACCGTGCGGCCGGGGCGCGAAGGCGCCGCAGTCGGGGTGGAGGCGGGGGCAGGCGCGGAGACGGTTTCCGACGCCGCAGCCACTGGTCGCGCCGTCGCGCCGCCGCTGTCGCCGGAGCCGGCCGCGTCGGGGGTCTCGCCGATATTGCCGAGCAGCGCGCCGACCGGCGCTTCCTGTCCCGGCTCGAAGAAGGTCTCGACCAGATAGCCGTCATGCGGGGCCGGCACCTCTGTCGCCGCCTTGGCGGTCTCGACGACGACGACCGTGTCGCCGGCCGCGACCTTTTCGCCCGGCTTCACGGTCCATTCGACGACGACGACCGAATCCATGTACTCGCCGCCGGCGGCCTCGATCGTGATTGGGTGCAGCATGGCGGTCATCCCGTTACGCGACGGTCTTCAGGACCGCGTCGCGGATCTTGTCGGCGTTCGGCAGCACGGCCATCTCCAGCGGCTCGCTGTAGGGGATCGCCATGTCGGGAAGCGTGACGCGCGCCACCGGGGCGTCGAGATCGTCGAAGCACAGCTCCATGATCGTCGCCGACAATTCCGAGGCGTAGCCGCAGAAGCGCCAGCCCTCGTTGACGGCGACGGCGTGGTTGGTCCTGGCCACCGAGGCCTTGATCGCCCCGACATCGAGCGGGCGCAGCGAGCGCAGGTCGACGACCTCGGCCGAGATGCCGTCCTTCTCCAGCGCCTCGGCGGCCTTGAGGCTTTCATGCACCATGCGCGAGGTGGCGAAGATCGAGACGTGCTCGCCCTCGCGCACGGTCGCGGCCTTGCCGAGCGGCACGAGGAAATCCGCGTCGTCGGGAACCTCGGCGCGCATGTTGTAGAGCAGCTTGTGCTCGAGGAAGACGACGGGCTGCTGGTCGCGGATCGCCGATTTCAGCATGCCCTTGGCGTCGGCCGGGGTCGCCGGCGCGACCACCTTGATGCCGGGAATATGGGCGAGCATGGCGTCGAGCGCCTTCGAATGCTGCGCGCCGGCCCCGGCGCCGCCGCCGCCCTGGGTACGCAGCACGAAGGGCATCGCCACCTGACCCTTCCAGATGTAGTCGTAGATCGAGGCCTGGTTGACCAGTGCGTCGAGCGTCAGCGGGATGAAGTCGGCATACATGATCTCAAGGATCGGCCGGGTGCCCGACATGGCGGCCGTGACCGCCATCGCGGTCAGCGCCTGCTCGGAGATCGGCGTGTCGCGGACGCGGCTTTCGCCGAATTCCTCCATCAGACCGCGCGTCACCTTGAACACGCCGCCATAGCGGCCGATGTCCTCGCCGAAGATGAAGACGCTCGGATCGCGCTGCATCTCCTCGCGCAGCGCGGCATTCAGGGCTTCGGCATAGCGCATCAACGACATGTCAGTTCACCTCGGAATATGCGGCGCTGGCCGAATGGTAGTCGAAGGCGGGGAAGGGATCGGAGAGCGCCCGCTCGAACGCGGCGCGCACCTCCTCGCTCGCCTCCTCGTCGATCCGGGTGAGGCGCGCCTCGCCGACCTCGCCCTCGAGCGCCGCGAAGGCGATGCGGATCGGGTCCCGCGCCTTCCATTCGGCGATCTCCTCGGGCGTCTGGTAACCGCCCATGTCGGAGGTGGAGAAGCCTTCCCAGCGATAGGTCTTGGCCTCGACCATGCCGGGGCCCTCGCCGCGGCGCGCGCGCTCGACCATGCCGGCGACGGCGCGATAGACCGCGACCGGGTCGTTGCCGTCGACGATGACGGAGGGCATGCCGTAGCCGGCGGCGCGGATGCTGATGTCGTCGACCGGCGACTGGACGGCGGTGGGAACGGTCAGGCCGAACTTATTGTGCTCGAGCACGAAGACGACGGGCAGCTTCCACAGCCCGGCCATGTTCATCGCCTCGTGGCAGATGCCGGTCTGCGACGCGCCGTCTCCGAAGATGCACATGGCGACGTTGTCGTTGCCGAGGATCTGGTTGGACAGCGCCATGCCGGTGGCGGCGGGGATGCCGGCGCCGACGATGGCGTTGCCGCCGATCATGCCCTTGCTGGCGTCCGCGATCAGCATGTGGCCGGCCCGGCCGCCACAATAGCCGGTGTCGCGGCCGAAGATCTCGGCGATCACCGGGTAAACGTCGAGGCCCTTGCCGATATAGTGGGCGTGGCCGCGATGGGTGCTCGTCACCAGATCGGTCTCGCGCAGCATCGCGGTGGCGGCGACGCCGACGGCCTCCTGGCCGTCGCAGCGGTGGATCGGCCCCCTCGTCTTGCCTTCCTTGTGCAGCGTGCCCAGCCCTTCCTCGAGACGGCGCACGATAATCATGCGCCGATACATCTCGATCTGCTCGTCGATGGAAGGAGAATTCTTCATGGCGGGTATCCTGCGATCTTATGTTATAACAAGTATCACATTACATTTGACGATAGCAAGGGTGAACTTCCGTCCATGCCCCCCGGTTCCAGCCCTGCGGACGCCCGCCGCCGGCCCGGCCGCGGGCTATAGCGCGCGGCCCGATGAAAGCGGCAAAGGGAGACGGGAAGCGCGCTCAGGCCCGGCGAGACTCAGGCTCCGGCGAGACTGGCGCGCGCGCGGGCGATGGCCTCGGCCGGCGGGGCGCGGAACTGAAGGCGGCTGCTCTTCACCAGCCCCATGGACAGCGACAGGTCGGCCATCATCTCGAGATATTTGAGGCCGACGGCGGTCGCGTCGACCACCGGGACGCCGGTTCCGGGAATCTCGGTGTAGCCGGCGGCGCGCAGCAGCGGCCCGTAATAGCCGCAGCCGACGAGGATCGTGTCGGCGCCGTCGCGGATGCAGTCGCGCGCCACGGCCTCGAACCGGGGGATGAACTCCCTGTGGGGATCGTCGACGGCGCCGAGCAGGAGCTTGCCGTCGGATTGCGGCTCGATGGCGCGGACGGGACGGGCGATCGCCCTGTCGCGGAAGCCGTAGGCGTGGATGTCGTTCTCGATGGCCACGGTGGTCTTTTCCGAGACCGTCACCACCGCGAAGCGCCGGCCCATCGCCATGGCGGCGAGCATGGTCTGCTCGCTGACCGAGCCGACGGGAATCGCGAGGACCTCGCGCGCCTCCATCAGCGGATCGTTCCAGCAGCCGATGAACACGGCGTCGAACCCGTCCTTCTCGGCCTGAAGCGCCGCGTCGACGAGGTGGACAGAGTTCAGGTGCTCGGCATAGAGCGAGCGGACGAAGTTTCCGCTGCGCGCGAGAAAACGCTGCTCCAGTTGCGTGTCCTTGCGCAGGATGGGGCGTATTGTCTCATCGAGCTTCGACCACAGCGGTTCTAGCGCATCATCGCGTGTGGTAGGATGAATCCAGCAGATTTTCACGGAAGGGCACTCCGGCATCGAGGTTGCGGCAGTTTGTAATATGTTATAAACCCCAACCCGGTTTCGCAACGCCTTTCCGCATCGGTCAAGGATCTCATGCAAATTTCATATTCTCTCCGGATCAGCCATAGTAGCGGTCCTGATTCGCAACTCATGTCGTGGGCTGGTTGATGGCTGGAGCGCTTGCCACTTTTTCGCCCGTCGTGAAGACGGAGACGCTCGGCGTGCGGGTGCGCGAGCAATTGCGCCACGCCATCATGGCCGGGCTGTTCAAGCCCGGAGAGAAGCTGACCCTGCGCGCGGTGGCGGCCTCGCTCGGCGTCAGCCTGACGCCGGCGCGCGAGGCGCTGTTCAATCTCGTCGCCGAGGGCATCCTCGAACTGGGCGGGAACGGCTCGATCTACATCCCCAAGCTCGACGACGAGGCGATCACCGAGCTGACCAAGATCCGCATGTCGCTGGAAAGCCTGGCGGCGCGCGAGGCGCTGCCGAACCTGACCAGGAAGGACATCGCCGAGATCAAGAGCCTGAACGAGAGGCTGGTCAAGGCGGACCGGGAGTCGAACTTCAAGCTCCTGATCGAGATGAACTGGGCGTTCCACTTCAAGATCTACCACGCCTCCAACATGCCGTTCCTCGTCAAGACGATCGAGAGCTGCTGGCTGCGGACCGGGTCCTATCTCAACATCATCTACCCGAAGTTCGCGGAGACCGACCGCGGCGTCATGAACCATGCCGCCATCATCCACAACATCGAGAAGGGCGACGCCGACGCGCTGGCGCAGGCGATCTCCCGCGACATCGAGTTCGCGTCGCAGGCCTTCCACGCCGCCGTCGCCCAGGAAGCCGCGTAGGCGTTCTTCCGCCGGGCGCAACCCGCGAACAGAGCCCGCCGCCGGCGGGCTTTTTCGTGCGCGGCCCGCCCCGGCGGCGACCCCGCCGACCACCCCACCGGGGCAGCAGATTCAGCTTGACGTTCATATGATATAACAAATAACTTGAGACATCCTGTCCTCATGTCCGGAGATGCTGCGATGCTGGCAAAGGGTACGACTGCGCTTGTCACGGGGGGAAGCGGCGGCATCGGCTCCGCGCTGGTGCGGATGCTCGCCGGCACGGGGGTGCATGCGATCGCGCTGTCCAACGACCGCGAGAAGCTCGCCCTGCTCGACGGCGCCCCGAATGTCGAGACGGTCTTCATGGACGTGACCGACGCGGACGGCCTGAGGCAGGCCTTCTCGGACCGCCCGATCGACATTCTCGTCAACGCCGCCGGCGTGCTCGGCGTCACCGGCACGCTCTACAGCGTGCCGCACGCCTCGGCCCAGCACATCGTCGACGTCAACGTGGTCGGCGTCCACAACTGCCTTTCGGCGGTCGTGCCCGGCATGGTGGCGCGCAACCGCGGCCATGTCGTCAATGTCGGCTCGCTCGCCGGCCCCTACCCTTCCGCCGGCCAGCCGATGTACTCGGCCTCCAAGGCGGCGATCCATAACATGAGCTCCAACCTGCGGATGGAGCTGTTCGGCACCGATGTGCGGGTGACGGAGATCCGCCCCGGCCGCGTCCGCACCGGCATGCATGCCGAGATGTTCGACGGCGACCACGCCCGCGCCAACGAGCTGCTCTACGACCCCTACGAGTGCCTGCGCCCCGAGGACATCGCCGAGGCGATCCGCTACGTGCTGTCGACGCCGCCGCATGTGTGCGTGGCGCAGATCGAGGTGGTGCCGACGCACCAAGTGGTCGGCGGGACCAAGATGCATCAGCGCGCGCCTACTCGCTGAGAAATGGGCGCGCTGAGAGACGCCCGAACGCGGCACGAGATGGAGGATCGTCATGGCAAGGCATGATGGAAAACGCATACTGATCACCGGCGCGGCCAACGGCATCGGCTTCGCGACGGCGCAGAGGCTCGCCGAGGAGGGCGCGCGTCTTTACCTGATCGACATCGCCGGCGACCTGCTCGACGAGCGGGCGCGGGAGCTCGGCGCAATGACCGAGGTGGTCGCGCGCACCCTTTCCGTGACCGACGAGACGGCGGTGCGCGAGGCGGTCGAGGACATGGCGGTGCGCTTCGGCGGCATCGACGCGCTGCTCAACTCGGCCGGCGTCGTCGCCGTCGAGCCGGCGCTCGAGGCCTCGATCGACACCTTCCGCAAGGTGGTCGACGTCAATCTGATGGGGACGTGGATCGTCAGCCAGGCGGTCGCCGCGCACATGGCGAAGGCCGGGGGCGGCTCGATCGTCAACATCTCGTCGGTCTACGGCTTCCAGGGGGCGCTCGCCCGCACCGCCTACTGCGCCTCCAAGGGCGCGGTGATCGCGCTGACCAATTCGCTCGCCGTCGAATGGGGCCCGCTCGGCATCCGCGTCAACAGCGTGGTGCCGACCGGCACCCGCACGCCGATGGTGCAGGACCTGATCGACCGCGGCATCTACAAGCTGGAAGCCGTGCGCCGGCGCACGCCGCTCGGCCGGCTGGCCGAGCCCGACGAGGTGGCGCGCGCCTGCAGCTTCCTGATCAGCGACGACGCCTCGATGACCACGGGCACCCATCTGCGCATCGACGGCGGCTGGCTGGCCAACGGCTTCCCGACCTGACCCTCCCGGGGCGCCCTTCCCCGGCCCGCGCCGCGCGGCCGGGGAAGGGATTTCAGATCACGGCCTCTTCCAGGAACGGCTCGTTGGCGGCGATGCGCGCATAGCCGAAGGGCGACAGGTCGAGGGTGCGGAACGCGCCGTGGAGGATCAGCTCGCTGACGGCGCGGCCGGCGGCGGGCGACTGTTGCAGGCCGTGCCCCGAAAAGCCGTTGGCGAACATGAAGTTCCGAACCTCGGGATGGAAGCCGACGATGCCGTTGTGGTCGAGGCTGTTATACTCGAAGTGTCCCGTCCAGCGCTGCATGACCCGCAGCGAGTCGAAGGCGGGGATCCTGTGCCACAGCGCCGGCCAGATGCGCTCCTCGAACTCCTCGTGGCAGATGGCGAAGTCGTCGTAATCGGCGGGGCCGTCGTCGAGCGGCGTGTTGCCGGTGAGGAACAGCTCCCCTTCCGGCCTGACGAAGGTGCCGGTGCTGTCGATGACGTTGGGCATCCGGCCGGGGATCGGCGTCGCGCTGGCGAAGACGAAGCTGTAGCGCTTGCGCGGCTCGACCGGGATGTCGAGGCCGGCCATCCGCGCCACCAGCCGCGCGCGCGGCCCGGCGGCGTTGACCAGCGTGCCGCAGGCGATCCGCTCGCCGGTGGAGAGGATCGCCGCGACGACCTTGCCGCCCTCGACCTCGAGCCCGGTGACGGCGTTGTCGATATAATGGACGCCGCCGGCGCGCGCCGCGCGGCGGAAGCCGTTGAGAAGGCCCATCGAGTCGAACCAGCCTTCCGCCTCAGCACCCCACGAGCCGCCGCCGAGATCGTCGACATTGACCCAGGGAAAGCGCTCCTTGATCTCGCCGGGCGACAGGAAAACGGTATGCGCCCCGAGGCTGCGCTGCATGTCGACGCGCGCCCGCGCCGCCTCGACGCCTTCCGGCGGGATGCAGAACAGGTAGCCATGCTCCTTGAAGCCGAGATCGGGCGACGGCTCGTCGGGATAGAACGGCGCCATCCGCTCGCGGAAGCCACGGATGAACTCGACGCCGAACTGGCTGATCAGGACATTGATCGGGTTGGAATATTGCTGGCGGATGGCGCTGGTCGACAGCGCGGTCGAGGAGAACTCGTAGCTCGAATCGCGCTCGACGACGAGGATGGAAAGCCCCGCGCCCGCGGCCTGGCTCAGCCAGTAGGCGGTGGACGAGCCAATGACGGCGCCGCCGACGATGACGATGTCGTAGGCGCTGCGCGGGGGCGACTTGTAGGGAGGAATGGCCATGGATTTGTCCGCGATCTACCGGGAGAAGGAAGCGACGAGGGCATCGGAGGCCCTGGCGAGAAGGCCGAGATCGGAGCCGACCGCGACCATGGTGAAGCCGTCGCCGAGATAGCGGTCGGCATCCGCCTTGACCGGCGCGAGGATGCCGCCGGCCTTGCCCGCGGCGGCGGCGGCGCGCCCGACCGCGGCGATCGCCGCCTGCACCTCCGGCGCGCCGGGATTGCCCATGAAGCCCAGATTGGTGGAGAGGTCGCCCGGCCCGACGAACAGGACGTCGACCCCCTCGACGGCCGCGATCTCGGCGGCGTTGGCGACGCCGGTGGCGCACTCGATCTGCACCGCCAGCAACTGGTTGCGGCGGGCGTTGGCGTGGTAGCCGGCGATGCGGCCGAACTGGTTGGCGCGATGGCCGACCGAGAAGCCGCGAAAGCCGCCGGGCGCGTAGGTCATCGCCTCGACGACGCGCCGCGCCTGCGCCGCGTCGCGCACGTTGGGGATCATCAGGCTGCGCGCGCCGGCGTCCATGAAGCGCTTGATCGCGACGGGATCGTCCGAGGGCAGCCGCACCACGCCCTCGCAGGGGAAGCCGCCGAGGACCTGAAGCTGCGCCATCACGCTGCGCAGGTCGTTCGGGCTGTGCTCGCCATCGACCAGAAGCCAGCCCGCGCCGGAGCCGGCGACGACCTCGGTGGTGAGCGCCGAGGCGAGCGAGCACCACAGCCCGATGCTCGGCCTGCCGTCCGCGAGCGACGATTTCAGGGGATTGGGGCGCTCTTCCATGCGGCGGACCTACTCCGAAGACCGGTATTGAACTGCCAGTATTGAACTCAATGTAATATCATATAACTTTGCAATCGCGGCGCAAGCGGCTCCGGCCGCGCGAAGCTACGCAAACCGGGAGGGTTCAGCCAGTGCGAGGCAGCGGCAAGGCCGAGATATTCGCGATGATCGCGCATCCCGTCGATCATGCGAAAAGCCCCGGCATCTTCAACGCGCTGTTCGAGCGGCGCGGGCTCGACAGCCTGATGGTGCCGCTGACCTGCCGGCCGGAGGCGTTCGGCACCTTGTGGGACGGCCTGACGGCGGCGACCAACGTGCGCGGCGCGATCATATCCGTGCCGTTCAAGACCGTGGCCTTCGAGCTGTGCGCTTCCGCGCACGAGCGGGCGCGGCGGGTGCGCAGCACCAACTGCATCAGGCGGGCCGAGGGCGGCGGCTGGCATGCCGACAATTTCGACGGCGTCGGCTTTATCGACGCGCTCACGGCCGGCGGCCACGCACTGGCGGGCCGCGCCATCCTCCAGCTCGGCGCGGGCGGCGCAGGCACCGCGCTCGCCTACGGGCTGGCGGAAGCCGGCGCGCGCCATATCCGCCTGTTCGACGTCGACGCCGCGCGGGCCGGGCGGCTTGCCGAACTCGTCATGGCCGCCTTCCCCGCCTGCCGCGTCGAGACCGGATCGGCCGATCCGACGGGCATGGACATGGTCATCAACGCGACGCCGGTCGGCATGCATGCGGGCGATCCACTGCCGGTCGATGCCGGCCTGCTGCGCCCTGAGATGGCGGTGGTCGACATCATCATGGAACCGGCCGAAACTGCCCTCCTGCGCGAGGCGCGGCGGATCGGATGCCGCGTGCAGGAAGGAAGGCCGATGATGGACTTCCAGGTCGGCGCGATGTGCCGGTTCTTCGGCATCGGCGAGGAAGGGGAAACGGGATGAAGGAAGCGCGCGCCATCGTCGTCATTGGCGGCACGTCCGGTATCGGGAAGGCGATCGCCCTGCGCTTCGCACGCGAGGGCGCGAACATCGTCGTCGCCGGGCGCGACGGCGAGCGGGGCGAGGCCGTCGCGCAAGCCTGCGTGGAAGCGGGCGCGGCGCGCGCGTTCTTCGCAGCGGTCGACGTCGCCGATCCGGCCTCCGTCGACGCGCTCGCCGCCCGGACCGTCGATGCCTTCGGCGCGCCGCATGTCGCCGTCAACTGCGCCGGCATCCTCCAGAGCGGCAAGCGCGTCCTCGACCAGCCGCTCGACGAGGACGAGCGGCTGTGGCGCATCAACTACCGCGGCACGCTGCTCGGCTGCCAGGCCTTCGGCCGGCTGATGGCGGAGGCGGGACGCGGGGCGATCCTCAATGTCGGCTCGCTCGCCTCGTTCGCGCCGCTGTCGCTGCCGGCCTACACGCCCGGCAAGCACGCGGTGCTGGGGCTGACGGCCATCCTCGCCGCCGAGCTCGGGCCGCGCGGCGTGCGGGTCAACGCCGTCGCGCCGGGCTATACGCTGTCCGACGGGCTCAAGGCGAAGATCGCCCGCGGCGAGCGCGACCCGGACGCCATCGTCGAGACCACGGCGCTCAGGCGTTTCGTCGAGCCCGCCGACGTCGCCGAGGCGGCGGCGTTCCTGTGCTCGGACCTCGCCGCGTCGATCACCGGCGTGACCCTGCCGGTCGATGCCGGCTGGCTCGTCCAGGCGCCCTATGCGCAATATCTGCGCGGCAACCCGATCCGGCCGGCGTGAGCCGGCCGACAACCGATGGAAGGCAGATGATGGCAAAGACGGCATTGGTGACCGGCGCAACCAGCGGAATCGGCCGGGCGATCGCGATCGCGCTGGCCAAGGCGGGCTACGAGGTGCTGGCGGTGGGGCGAAACCGCGACGCGCTCGACGAGCTGCGCACGCTCGACCCGGCGATCCGGCCGATCCGCCTCGACGTCAAGGACCGCGCCGCGGTCGAGGAGGCGGTGCGCGGCGTTCATGTCGACGTGCTCGTCAACAATGCCGGCATCATGCCGCCGCTGGGCCATTTCGCCGACATCGAGGTCGCCGCCATCGACGCCGCGATCGACCTCAACCTGACCGCGACGCTGTTCATGACGCGGATGATCGTGCCGCAGATGCGCGAGCGCGGCAGCGGGCATGTGGTGTTCACCGGCTCGACGGCCGGCCACCTCGTCGTGCCGAACATGGCGCTCTATTCGGCGACCAAGGCGGCCGTCTCCGGCTTCGCCGCCTCGCTGCGCGGCGATCTCGCGCCCTACGGCGTGCGGGTGACGGAGATCGTGCCCGGCCGCACCGAGACCCCGCTCTACAAGGGCGTGATCGACGAGGCGGCGCGGGCGAAAATGTACGCCGACGATGCCGCCGTCCAGCCCGAGGACGTCGCCGCCGTGCTGGTCACGGTGCTCGGCCTTCCCGCCTGGGCCGACGTCACCCGTTTCGACATCGTGCCAACCCGTCCGTCCGCTCCGGCCGGCGCAAAATGAGGATGCGTCCATGAAAGGTCTCAACATACTGATCGCCGGCGGCGCCACCGGGCTCGGCGCGCTGCTCGCCGACATGGCGGTCGACGCCGGCGCGGCCGGCATCGGCATCATCGACCTCGATGCCAGGGGCGCGGACGCGGCGCTCGGCCCGGCGCGCGCCGCGGGCCTGGCGACGGCGCATACAGCGGCGAATGTCAGCGTCGGCCCCGAGGCCCATCGCGCCTTCGGCGAGATCGCCGCCGGGCTCGGCCGCGTCGACACGATGATCAACTGCGTGGCGATCTATCCGCGCCGGCCGCTGCTCGAGATCACCGACGCGGAATGGGATGCCTCCAACGCCGTCAACATCAAGGGCACCTATCACATGATGGTCGCGGCCGTGCGCCACATGCAGGGTCTTGAGCCGGCAAACCATGTGCGCGGCCGCATCGTCAACATCACCTCCGTCGACGCCTTCAAGGCGCATCCGCAGAACGCCCACTACGCCGCGACCAAGGCGGCGGTGGTCAGCCTCACGCGCTCCTTCGCCCACCACGTCGCCGCCGACGGCATCCTCGTCAATTCCGTCGCGCCAGCGGGCATGGCCACCGAGAAGGCGCGCGCGCTCGGCTTCCTTGGCGAGCTCGCCAAGGCGAGCCCGCTCGGGCGCGGCGCCGAGCCGGCGGAGATCGCCGAATGGGTGATGATGGCCGGCGGGCCGAAAAACACTTACATGACCGGCGAGAACGTGATCGTATCGGGCGGCTACATCTACGCCTGAGGCAGGACGGCGAGGCACATCGGGAAGGAGGTGAGGTGCGGCATGAGCGACAAACTGCGCCTGCCGCCCCTCAACGCCCTCAGGGTGTTCCACGCCGTCGCCCAGCATCGCAGCTTCCGGCGCGCGGCCGAGGAGCTGCTGGTCACGCCGCAGGCCGTCGGCCAGCAGATGAAGCTGCTCGAGGACCTGCTCGAGGTGACGCTGTTCGTGCGCCGGGGCCGCTCGGTCGAGCTGACGGAACCGGCGATCCTGCTCTCCCATTTCGTAAAGGCGGGCTTTCAGGAGCTGTCCGAAGGGGTGCGGCGGGTGACGAAATCCGCGGACCGCACCCGCATCAACCTCAACGCCAGCCCCTATTTCGCCACGCGCCACCTCCTGCAGCGCCTCTCCCTGTTCCGCGCCATCCTGCCGGATGCGGACCTGCGGCTGACGACGATGATCGACACGCCGGACTTCGCGCGCGACGAGGTCGATCTCTCCATCCAGTGGGGCTACGAGGGAAGCTGGCCGGGCTACCAGTCGTCGCTGCTCGTCACCGATCCCAAGGTCATCTGCTGCACGCCGGAGATCGCGGCGACGATCCGCTCGCCGGCCGATCTTTCGCAGGCGACGCTGCTGGACACGGTGAAGTCACTGCGCCTGTGGCCGGACATCCTGCGCCATCTCCGGGTCGAGAAGGGAGGCGGCAACCGCAGCATCGGCTTCGACGACGCCGCCTCCATGCGCCGCGCGACCTTACAGGGCATCGGGATCGGCCTTTTGTCGACCTTCGACGCCGAGGAGGATCTGAGGTCCGGCGCGCTCGTCGCACCGTTCGGGCGCGACGCGCTGGCGGGCATGAGGGCCGAGGAGGTGCCCGGCTTTCATGTCGTCCTGCCGCGCTCGCATTTGCGTGTGAAGGCGGTGGCGATGCTGCATCGCTGGCTCGTCGAGCAGGACTGGGCGCGCGAGCGGTGAGGCCCGGCTTGCCGAAAGGAAAGAAAAACTTTCCAATCGGCAAAATTTCTTGATTCCGCCGCGCCGCGTCCCCGGTCACTCTCGCTATCGTGCGGGATGCCGCTTTCGGCCGGCGGCGCGCAGAAGGATCAGGGCATGGACGGCACAGCCAAAGACATACGCCTCGGCGCCGACATCGGCGGCACCTTCACGGACATCGCCCTCGACATCGACGGCCGGCTGTTCTCGACCAAGGTGCTCACCGACTATGCCGCGCCCGAAAGGGCGATCCTAGACGGCATCGGCATCGTCACGCGCGAGGCGGGGATCGCGCCGGGCGCGCTCCAGACGATCATCCACGGCACGACGCTCGCCACCAACGCGCTGATCGAGCGGCGCGGCGCGCGCACCGCCTTCGTCACCACGCAAGGGTTCCGCGACGTCATCGAGATGCGGACGGAAAGCCGCTTCGAGCAGTACGACCTCGACCTGAAGCTGCCCGAGCCGCTGATCCCGCGCGAGGACCGCTTCGCCGTGGCCGGACGCATCGGCGCGCAGGGGCAGGAATTGCAGCCGCTCGACGAGGCGGCGCTGGAGCGCATCGCCGAGCGCATCGCCGCCGGCGGGTTCCGCTCCGTCGCCATCGGCTTCATCCATTCCTACGCCAACCCGGCGCACGAGCAGCGGGCGCGCGCGATATTGCAGCGCCGGCTCGACCTGCCGATCTCGATCAGCGCCGAGGTCTCGCCGCAGATGCGCGAGTTCGAGCGCTTCAACACGGTCTGCGCCAACGCCTATGTGCGGCCGCAGATCGGCGAGTATCTGACCCGACTCCAGGCCAGCCTGAAGGAGATGGGCGCGACCTGCCCGGTCTTCATGATCCATTCCGGCGGCGGCCTGATCTCGGTCGAGACGGCCTCGCTGTTCCCGGTGCGGCTGGTCGAATCCGGGCCGGCCGGCGGCGCGATCTTCGCCGCCGACATCGCCCGCCGCTTCGGGCTGGGCTCCGTCGTCTCCTACGACATGGGCGGAACGACCGCCAAGATCTGCCTGATCGAGGATTTCGAGCCGCGCACGGCGAGGACCTTCGAGGTCGCCCGCACCTATCGCTTCGCCAAGGGCTCGGGCATGCCGATCTCGATCCCGGTGATCGAGATGATCGAGATCGGCGCCGGCGGCGGCTCGATCGCCCGCGTCGACGCGATGGGCCGCATCCAGACCGGCCCCGAAAGCGCGGGGTCCGAGCCGGGGCCGGCCTGCTACGGCCGCGGCGGCGCGCGCCCGACCATCACCGACGCCGACCTCGCGCTCGGCAAGCTCGACGCCGACAATTTCGCCGGCGGCGCGATCCGGCTCGATGCGAAGGCGTCCGACGCGGCCATCGTCGCCGATGTCGGCAAGCGCCTGTCGCTCGACACGCTGGCGGCGGCGTTCGGCATCTGCGAGGTCGTCGACGAGAACATGGCCAACGCCGCCCGCGTCCACGCGGTCGAGAACGGGCGCGACATCGCCGACAACGTCATGATCGCCTTCGGCGGCGCCGCGCCCCTCCACGCGGCGCGGCTGTGCGAGAAGCTCTCCATCGACCGCTGCATCGTCCCGCAAGGGGCGGGCGTCGGCTCGGCCATCGGCTTCCTCAAGGCCCCGTTCGGCTACGAAGCGCTGACCTCGCGGCTGGTGCGGCTGTCGCGCTTCGACGCTACGGAAGTCAACGCGCTCCTCGGCGAGCTCACCCGGACCGCCGAGAGTTTCGTGCGGGCGGGGACGAGCGGGGCGATCCGCCGCGACATCACCGCCTTCATGCGCTATGCCGGGCAGGGCTGGGAGATTCCGGTGCCGCTGCCCGACAGGCCGTTCGATGCATCGGACGCCGACCATCTCACCGCGCTTTTCCGCGAGCATTATGCCCGCTTCTTCGGGCGCGCCATCGACGGGCTGGCCGATCTCGAGATCGAGATCGTCACATGGTCGGTGAAGGCGCAGGACGAGCGCCCGGCCCCCGAGCGGCACGCGCTCGCCCCGGCCGCGCGCGACGTCGAGGCAAAGACGACGCGCGACGTCTTCGACCCGGGCAGCGGCGCGATGCGCCCCGCGGGAATTATCGAGCGCACCGCGCTTCGCGCCGGCGACCACGTCGCCGGGCCGGCGATCATCGTCGAATCGGAGACCTCCACGCTGGTGACGGCGCTGTTCGACGCCGTGGTGCAGGCGGACGGCTCGATCCTCCTCGAACGGAAGGGAAGCGCGCGATGAGCGAACTCAGCGATATCCGCATGCAGGTGATGTGGAACCGGCTCGTCTCGGTCGTCGAGGAGCAGGCCATGACCTTGCTGCGCGCGGCGTTCTCGACCTCGGTGCGCGAGGCGGGCGACCTCTCCGCCGGCGTCTTCACCCCCGACGGCCTGATGCTGGCGCAGGCGGTGACCGGAACGCCCGGCCACGTCAACACCATGGCCGCGGCCGTGCGCAACTTCATGGACGAGATCCCGCGCGAGGAGATGTTCGAGGGCGACACCTACGTCACCAACGACCCCTGGCTCGGCACCGGCCACCTGCACGACATCACCATGGTCTCGCCGTCCTTCCTCGACGGCGAGCTCGTCGCGTTCTTCGCCTGCACGGCCCATGTCGTCGACGTGGGCGGGCGCGGCTTCGGGGCCGACGGCAAGTCGGTCTACGAGGAAGGCATCCAGATTCCGATCATGAAGTTCGCGGAAAAGGGCGTCGTCAATCGCCACCTCGTGCGGCTGCTCCACGCCAATGTCCGCGAGCCGAACCAGGTGGTCGGCGATTTCTATTCCCTCGCCGCCTGCAACGACGTCGGCCACCGCCGGCTGGTCGAGATGATGCGCGAGGCCGGCCTGCCGACGCTCGACGACCTCTCGCGCTTCATCTTCTCGCGCACCCGCGCGGCGATGCTGCAACGCATTGCGGAGCTGCCGCGCGGAAGCTGGACCAACGCGATCGTCACCGACGGCTACGACGACCCGATCAGGCTGGCGGTCGCGGTCTCCATCGCCGAGGACCATGTCCGCATCGACTTCACCGGCTCGGACCCGATGAGCCGCTGGGGCATCAACGTGCCGATCATCTACAGCACGGCCTACGCTTCTTACGCGCTCAAATGCGTGATCGCGCCGGACATCCCGAACAACGCCGCCTCGCTCGCGCCGTTCAGGGTGACGTCGCCGGTGAACATCCTCAACGCGGCGCGCCCCGCGCCGGTGGCGCTACGCCACGTCATCGGCCACATGGTGCCGGACCTGATCCTCGGCGCGCTGGCGAAGGCGCTGCCCGGCCGCATCCTTGCCGAGGGCGCGGGCGCGCTGTGGAACATCCACATCTCGGCCCGCCCGGTCGCCGGCGGCGAGGGCCGGCGGGCGGAAGTGCTGATGTTCAACTCGGGCGGCATGGGCGCGCGGCCGTCGCTCGACGGGCTGTCGGCGACGGCGTTCCCCTCCGGCGTCCAGACCATGCCGATCGAGGCGACCGAGCATACCGGGCCGATCGTCGTCTGGCGCAAGGAGCTGCGGCCGGATTCGGGCGGCGACGGCGAGTTCCGCGGCGGCCTCGGGCAGATCATGGAGATCGCCGCGCTCGACGGCCACGAGTTCGACTTCTCGGCGATGTTCGATCGCATCCATCACCCGCCAGCCGGGCGCGAGGGCGGCGAGGACGGCAAGGCCGGCTCCGCCCGTCTCGACGACGGCACCGCGATGCGGCCCAAGGGCTGGCAGCACGTTCCCGCCGGCCGCCGGCTGGTGCTGGAGCTGCCCGGCGGGGGCGGCTATGGCGACCCCGCACGGCGCAGCGCCGAGGCGCGCTCGCTCGACCGTTCCCGCGGCTATGTGACGGAGGAGCAGGAATGAGCTACGTTTCCTCACGGCTTTCGGCGATCAAGCCGTCGGCGTCGATGGTCGCCTCGCAGGCGGCCAAGGCACTGCGCGCCACGGGCGTCGACGTCATCGACCTCGGGCTGGGCGAGCCGGATTTCCCCACCCCGGACCACATCATCGACGCGGCCTTCAGGGCCGCGCGGGCGGGCGAGACGCTCTACACCGCGCCGGCCGGGACGCCGGCCCTGCGCGCGGCCATCGCCGGGAAGTTCAGGCGCGAGAACGGGCTGTCCTTCGGCCCCGACGACATCACCGTCGCCAACGGCGCCAAGCAGATCATCTTCAATGCGCTGATGGCGACGCTGGAGCCGGGCGACGAGGCGATCCTGCCCGCGCCCTATTTCGTCTCCTATCCGGAGATGGTGAAGCTGCTCGGCGGCACGCCCGTCACCGTCGAATGCCCGGCGGAAACGGGCTTTCGCCTCACGCCGGAGCTGCTGGAGGCGGCGATCACGCCCCGGACCAGATGGCTGTTCCTCAACATGCCGGGCAACCCCTCCGGCGCGGTCTATTCGCGGGCGCAGCTCGAGGCGCTCGGCGCGGTGCTGGCGCGCCACCCCTCGGTGCTGGTGCTGTCGGACGAGATCTACGAGCACATCCTCTTCGACGGCCGGGAGTTCGTCTCCTTCGCCAAGGCCTGCCCGGCGCTCGTCGAGCGCAGCCTCATCGTCAACGGCGTGTCGAAATCCTATGCGATGACCGGCTGGCGCGTCGGCTATGCCGCGGGGCCCGCGCCGCTCATCAAGGCGATGAACGTCGTCCAGAGCCAGTCGGTGACGTCGGTCTGCTCGATCGCGCAGGCGGCCGCGCTCGCGGCGCTCGAAGGGCCCCAGGACCATGTCGCGCGCTTCCGCGCCGCCTTCGAGGCGCGGCGCGACCTCGTCGTCGCGGGAGTGGCGACGATCGGCGGACTCAGCCTGCCGGCACCGGACGGCGCGTTCTACGCCTATATCGGCTGCGGCGCGCTGATCGGCCGCAAGACGCCGCAAGGGGCGGTGCTCGCCGACGACGCGGCGGTGGCGGACTATCTCCTGAAGCACGGCCGGGTCTCGTCCGTGCCCGGCGTCGCCTACGGCCTTTCCCCCTATTTCCGCATCTCGACCGCCACCGGCGAGGAAACGCTGACCGAGGCCCTCGCCCGCATCGGCGCCGCCGTCGACGCACTGGAGTAGACGCCATGCCGCAATACAACCGCATCCTCCTCACCGGCGCCGCCGGCCGGCTCGGGACCGAACTGAGGCGCGGGCTCGCGCCGCTCGCCTCGACGATCAGGCTGGCGGACGTGAAGCCCGTGGGCGACCTCGCCGCGAACGAGGAAGAGGCGATCTTCGACCTCGCCGACATGGACGCCGCCATCGAGGCGACGCGCGATTGCGACGCGATCGTCCATTTCGGCGGCGCGGCGCTGGAATCGCCATGGCAGACGGTGCTCGACGCCAGCATCCGCGGCTCGTACCACATCTACGAAGGGGCGCGGAAACACGGCGCCCGGCGCGTCGTCTACGCCTCGTCGGTCCATGCCATCGGCTATCACGAGGTCGAGGCGCAGATCGGCGTCGACGCCCCTGTCCGTCCCGACAGCCTCTACGGCGTGTCGAAGACCTTCGTCGAGAGCCTGAGCCGGCTCTACTGGGACAAGTTCGGCATCGAGAGCGTGTGCCTGCGCATCTTCTCGTCCTTCCCCGAGCCGGCGGACCGGCGCATGCTGTGGTCCTACCTGTCGTTCGCCGATTGCGTGCGGCTCGTCGAGGCGGCGCTGACCGCCCCGCGCGTCGGGCACACGATCTCCTTCGGCATGTCGGACAACAAGGTCAAGACGGTCGACAACACGGGCGCGGCGCATCTCGGGTTCGTCCCGCGCGACAGCAGCGAGCCGTTCCGCGACAAGGTCGAGGCGGCGACGCCGCTGCCGGACCCGAAATCGCCGGCCACCCGCTATCTGGGCGGCTGGTTCTGCGAGCTCGGCCATCCCGACGACGACGGAAGCTGACATGGAAAGAGCCCGGCACGGCGACACCGAATATGCCGGAGCTTCCCGGGACGATCATCGCGCGCGGCCGCTTCACATTCGTGAGAGCGGCCGTTTTCTTTCGGCCCGAATCCAGCATTTCCAAACCCTTATGCCGCAAGGGAAGGCGATGGCGGCGCAAGCGAATAACCGATTGCTGAAGAATGATATGTGTTATAGCATATTAAATGAGTGGGCCGTTTGAGAACGGCATGCTCTTCCACAATATCAAGGGGAAGGTCGCTATGAGGAACATTGTTAAGTACGCAACCGCTCTGGCCGTGGTGGCAGGGTCGATGACGGCGATGCAGGCGCCGGCCGCCGCCGCGTTCGGCGATACGCTCAAGGCGGTCAAGGAGCGCGGCACGCTGCGGTGCAGCGGCCACAACGGCTCGTATCTCGGCTTCGCGGAAATCGACGACCGCGGCGTATGGACGGGATACGACATCGACCTGTGCCGCGCGATGGCGACCGCCATCTTCGGCGACTACGAGGGCCATCTCGAGGTGGTTCCGGTCGGCTGGGCGCAGCGCTTTCCGTCGCTCCAGTCCGGCGATCTCGACATCGTCATCAAGGCCAGCGGCTGGACGTTCGGCCGCGACACCGACCTGAACCTGCAATACACCCAGCCCTACCTTCTCGCGCCGATGCGCATGATGGTGCATGCCGAGAGCGACATCGACGCCATCTCCGGCCTCGAAGGCGGCTCGATCTGTACGCCGGCCGGCACGTCGAACGAGCGATACATGGCCGAATATCTCGAGCGCACCGGCCTCAACGCCGAGATCGTCGCCATCGAGCGCACCGAGGAGCTGGACGCCGCCTATCTTTCCGGCCGCTGCGACGGCTACTTCCAGTGGGACGTGGTCCTCGGCACCGTTCGCCTGAAGGCCGACAATCCCGACGACCACGTCTTCCTCGACGAGGTGATCTCGGCCGAGCCGATCGGCATGATCGCGCGGCAGGGCGACGACAACTGGATCGACATCGGCAACTGGGTCATCAACGCCCTGCTCATCGCCGAGGCCAACGGCGTGACCAGCGAGAACGTCGACGAAGTGCGCGCCAATCCGCCGAGCCCGGCGGTGGCCAAGCTGCTCGGCGCGACGCCCGGCATCGGCACCCAGCTCGGCCTCGACGACGACTGGGGCTACAACGTCATCAAGAAGCTCGGCAACACCTCCCAGGTCTGGGATCGCAACCTCGGCGCCGGGTCGCCCTACAAGATCGATCGCGGCATGAACGCGCTGTTCCGGGATGGCGGCGTGTTCTACCACCTCATCCTCGACTGACGATCGCTGGCCGGTGCCGCGCCCGCGGCACCGGCCCTCCTTGCTCGGAATCTTGGAAAGCCGCATGCGCGCACCCACCCTGCGAGGCTCGAAGGCCTCATGGCTGATCCAGGCTCTCTTCATCGCCACCGTGGTGTTCCTGGTCTGGCTCGTGGTCGATTTCACCAGGAGCAACCTGCAGGCGCAGGGCGTGACCTTCGGGTTCGGCTTCCTGAACCGCTCCACCGGCTGGAGCGTGAACTACTCGCTCATCCCCTATTCCACCAACGACCCGTACTGGAAGGTGCTGGTCATCGGCCTGATGAACACGCTGTGGCTCGGCGCGATCTCGCTGACGCTCGCCACCCTGCTCGGCGTCCTCGTCGCTATCGCGCGCACGGTGACGAACAGGGTGTTCAACTTCATCGGCCTGATGTTCGTCGAGACGTTCCGCAACATACCGATCCTGCTTCAGGTGTTCTTCTGGTTCGCGGTGTTCACCAACCTGCCGAACCCGCGCAACGCCATCTCCTATGGCGACATGGTCTTCTTCTCCGCCCGCGGCATCTTCGTGCCCGGCCTCAGCGTGACGATGGGCATGGCGTTCTGGGCGCTGGCCGCCGCGCTCGTCGGCATCGGCGTGCTGATCTGGATCTACAACGCCCGCCGCTTCAAGCGGATCGAGCCCAGGGCGCGCAACAGGCTGGCGCTCGGCGTCCTCGCCGTCACCGTTCTCGTGGCGT
Source organism: Alphaproteobacteria bacterium (assembly GCA_037190985.1). Classification (GTDB taxonomy): domain Bacteria; phylum Pseudomonadota; class Alphaproteobacteria; order Rhizobiales; family Rhizobiaceae; genus Aerobium. The sequence goes on along the minus strand of JBBCKE010000030.1, from coordinate 155,671 downwards.
TGATCCTGCTCTATCTCGGGCGCAGGCCGGACACGGACCTCATCAGCATCCCGGTCCGCCGCGGGCTGAACTTCTCGGGCGGCATCCAGATCGGCCCCGAAGTCAGCACGATGATAACCGCCATCACCATCTACGGCGCGGCCTACATTTCCGAGATCGTGCGCGCGGGGCTGATCTCCGTCGGCAAGGGCCAGCTCGAAGCCGCCACCGCGCTCGGCCTCAGCCCGTGGCAGACCTTCACCCGCATCCGCATGGCGCTCGCCTTCCGCACCATCCTGCCGTCGCTGACCAACCAGTATATCTGGCTGATAAAGGCGACGACGCTGGGCATCGCCGTCGGCTTCAGCGACTTCTTCATGGTGGTGGCGGTGTCGATCACCCAGAGCGGGCACACGATCGAGCTGATCGGCATCCTCATGGCCGGCTTCCTGGCGATCAACTACACGCTGGCGCAGGTGTTCAACAGGATCAACAGGGCGATCGCCCTGCCGGGGGCGCGTGTCGGGTCATGATGACGATCGTGGAACAGGCCCTCGGACGGCGCTTCATCAACCGGCTGCGCGACCGGCCCCTCGCCTCGCTGCTCAACGTGGCGATCTCCCTCGCCGGCATCGCCCTGATCGTATGGATCGCCTGGGGGCTCTTCTCATGGGGCGTCGTCAACGCCGTGTGGACGTCGGACACCGGCGCCGAGGCCTGCCGCGGCGCGACCGGCGCCTGCTGGGCGGTGATCGAGGCGCGCTGGCGGGTCATCCTCTTCGGCCTCTACCCCTATGACGAGCAATGGCGCTCGGTGCTCGGCGGCATCGCCATCGTCATCGTCTCGATCCTGTCCTGCCTGCCGGTGTTCTGGACCGCGCGGCGGCTGGCCGGGCTGTGGCTGGTCGGCTTCGCGATCTTCTACGGGCTGATGCGCGGCGGGGTGTTCGGCCTTTCCGTGGTGTCGGAGGCGAGCTGGGGCGGCCTTTCGCTGACGATCTTCATCTTCGTCGCCACCGTGCTCCTCGGCATGCCGATGGCGATCATGCTCGCTCTGCTGCGCCGGTCGTCGATGCCGGTGATCTCGTCGGCCGCCGCGCTCGTCATCGATTCCGTGCGCTCGCTGCCGCTCCTGTCCATCCTGTTCACCGCCGCCGTCATCGTCCCCTTCCTGGTGCCGCAGGGCATGAGCGGCGACAAGCTCTACCGCGTCATCGCCGGCTGCGCGATCTTCTTCGCCGCCTATCAGGCCGAGGTCATCAGGAGCGGCATGCAGGCGGTCGGGCGCGGGCAGGAGGAGGCCGCGGCGGCGCTGGGGCTCAGCTACTGGCACCATGTCGGCTACATCCTGATGCCGCAGGCGTTCCGCTACGCGCTGCCGCCGACGATCAGCCAGATCGTCATCGCCTTCAAGGAAACGTCGCTGGTGGTGATCGTCGGCTTCTTCGAGCTGATGGCGTCGGCCAACGCCGCCTACGGCACCGGCGAATGGCGCTTCGCCTATGTCGAGGTCTACGTGTTCGTCGCCATCCTCTACTTCGTCTTCATCTTCTCGTTGTCGAGATACGGCGCGTATCTCGAGCGCAACATGCGCGTAGGCAAGATATAAGGAATGGACGCCATGAGCGAAGCTCGCGAGCCGGTCGTCGAGATCAAGGACCTGGTCAAGTATTACGGGCAGTTCTGCGCGCTGAACAAGGTCGACCTCACCGTCAATCGCGGCGAGCGCATCGTCATATGCGGGCCTTCCGGCTCCGGCAAGTCGACGCTGATCCGCTGCATCAACCATCTCGAAAGCCACCATGACGGGACGATCCGGGTCCTCGGCATCGAGGTGAACGACTCGGCCCGCAACGTCGACACGATCCGGCGCGAGGTCGGCATGGTCTTCCAGAGCTTCAACCTGTTCCCGCACATGACGGTGCTGGAGAACTGCACGCTGGCGCCGATGCTGGTGCGCAAGGTCTCGCGCCGCGAGGCCGAGGACATCGCCATGACCTATCTGGAGCGGGTCAAGATCCCCGACCACGCGCACAAATATCCGGCCGAGATGTCCGGCGGCCAACAGCAGCGCGTCGCCATCGCCCGCGCCCTGTGCATGAAGCCCGAGCTGATGCTGTTCGACGAGCCGACCTCGGCCCTCGACCCCGAGATGATCTCTGAAGTGCTCGACGTCATGATCAAGCTGGCCGAGGACGGCATGACGATGATCTGCGTCACGCACGAGATGGGCTTCGCCCGCAAGGTCGCCGACAGGGTGATCTTCATGGATGGCGGCGAGGTGATCGAGGAAGCCCCGCCGGCGACCTTCTTCGAGAACCCGAAGAGCGAGCGCACCCAGCGGTTCCTGCAGCAGATCCTTGGCCACTAAAACCTTTGACGATCAGGGCAGCCGCGCCAGTTGCTCGCGCAACTGGGCGGGCGTGGCGTCGAACGCGCCGAGCTCGGACGCTGCCTCCAGCCTCTCGGCAAGTTCCAGCGCCGCCTCGTAATGCGGCCGCGGATCGGCCGACAGGCGCGCGATCTTGACGGTGAGATCGAGGAGCCGCCGTCCGGTGTCCGGCCCGGGCTGCCGGGCGTCCCTGTCCCGCACCAGCGCGCCGAGCTCGGAAAACGCCATCGCGGCCTCCTCCTTCTGTCCCAGCATTTCGAACATAACCCCGAGATTGTAGAGCGCCGCCTCGAAATTGGCGCGCAGGGCGCTGTCCTCGGACTTGACGAGGTCGAGCTGCCGGCCGATCCCGGCCGCGCCGGCATAGGCGTCGCGGGCCTCGGCGATGTCGTCGATCAGCCGCCTGCTGCGCCCGAGGTCGAGCAGGGCCCGCATCAGGGCGAGGCGGACGTCGCGGTCCGCCGCCGGGCCGGCGGCCAGCGCGCCGAGGTCCTCGACGCTGCGCTCCAGCACCGCGATGGCCTCGTCGTACTCGCTCGCCTGGTAGCGGGCGGTGCCGATGTCGCTCATGATGCGGGCGCGGTAGAGCCGCCACGGGACGTTGCGCGGGTCCTGCGCGGTCAGCCCGTCCATGACGGCGAGCGCCTCGTCGAAGGCGGCATAGGCGGCCGGCCTGTCGCGGCGCGCCAGATGCGCCCAGCCCGCGCCCTTCAGGCTCTGCGCCAGCGCGTAATGCAGCCGCACCTGCCGCCCGTCGCGCGCGATCAGGGCGCGGGCGCCCGCCGCGGCCTCGTCGTAGACGGCGAGCGCGCGGTCCCCGTCGCCCTCGGCGAGGGCCGCGTCGCCGACGGACAGGAGCGCGTCGAACAGCCGGATGCTGGCCGGCACCTCGCCGGGGAAGTCGGCCGCGAAGCGGCGCGCTTCCTCGAGCCGCCTCGCCCAGATCGTCGCAGCCCCGGCGAAATCCGCCTTGTCGTAGCGGACCGAGCCGATGCGGCCGAGGATGGACAAGAGCCCGTCGCGGTTTTCCGGCCGGTCGGCATAATGCTCGACCAGCCATTCGCGGAAGGACAGGGTCGCGTCGTAGTAGCTCAGCGCGCCGTCGAGGTCCTGCCGCTGGCGGCGGATGTCGCCGATGCGCTCGGTGATGTTGGCGACCGAGGTCAGCCAGTCGGCGTTGCCCTCCATGCGGGCGCGTTGCGCGCCGCGCATCTTCAGGTTCTCATCGAGCAGCGCCTCGGCCCCGGCGATGTCGCCTTGCGTGCGCAGCACGTCGCTGACGCGCAGCATGGCGAGGCCGAGATCGCGGATGGCGTCGTCGCTCTCGCCCTGCCTCATGCGCAGCCGGGCCGACGCCTCCATCCGCCGGTAGGCGTCGAGCGCCGCGGTGGTCGAGCCGAGCTGCGCCTGAAGGTCGCCGAGATCGGCGAGCAGCCAGGTGCGCGCCCGGCGGTCGGCGTCCGGCACCGCCTCGTTTTCGATCCGCAGGTGCAGCGCCGCCGCCTTCTCATAGGCATCGAGGGCGGCGGCGTAGTCGAGCTGGGCGAGCGAGACGCCGGCCGCCGCTTTCAGCGAGGCCGCCTCGGAGACGCGCCGCGACACAAGCTTTTCCGCCAGCGCGTCGGCCGACTCCGCGTCGATGGACACGGCCTCGCCCAGAATCGCCCGCGCCTTGTCGAACGCGCCGAGGTCCATCTGCGCCTCGGCCTCGGCGCGCAGGCGGGCGACTTCCGGGTCGGAGGCCGAAAGGGTCCGCAGATCGGCCCGCGCCTTGCCGTAGGCGGCGGCCGCCTCCTCCAGCTTGGCGGTGCGGTCCTGCGCGGAGAGCGCCTTCAGATCGGCCGAGATCAGCGCGCCATAGAGGGGCGCGAGCGGCATGTCGCTCGCCGCCGCTATCTGCTCGACCTCGGCGCGCATGCCGGCGGTGATGTCGGCCATCGCCAGAAGCAGCGCCTCGCGTTCGGGAAGGTCGCCGCTGCGGCTGGCGAAGAACAGGCTGGGCAGGCCGCTCTCGACATAGGGTAGCTGCCGGCCGCCGGTCTCGTCATAGACCTGCTGCTGGACGAGGGTCAGCACCGAGCGGATCTCCAGCCCGTCCGTGTCGAGGAAGCCGGCGAGCGCCGCGGCGAAGGGCGAGTTCTCGCCGGCCCCGTCAGCGGCGGTCTCGCCCGGCGCGGCCGAGAAGGCGAATAGCGTGTTCTCCGCCCGGCCGACCCGGCCGAGGCCCGGCTTCGCGCTCTTCTCCACATCGGGCGCGAGGGAGACGGCCCCGCGGCCGCCTTCGGCGGGGCTGCCCGCGCCGAACGGGTCATTGCGGCAGGCGTCGAGCACGATCAGCACCGAGCGCGCCGCAGCGGCGACGGCGGCGCGGACTTCTTCCAGCGGCAGGGAGGTTTCCTTCAGCCGGTCGAGCGAGGAGGCGTCGGCATCGACCGGCAGGAGATGGTTGTGGCCGCCGATCTCGACGCCATGACCGGCGAAATAGACGAAGGCGACATCCGCGCCTTGCGCGTCGTCGACGAAGTTCTCCAGCGCCCGGCGCATGCGTCTGAGGTCCCGGTCGGTTTCGCTCGCGACCTCGAAGCCGAGCTTCTCCAGCGCCCGCTCGATCAGCCGCGCGTCGTTGCGCGGGTTGGCGAGGGGACGGATCGTCTCATAGTCCTGCGCGGCGAAGACCAGCGCGACGCGCTTTTCCGCCATGGCCGCCTGCGGCGCGGCGGCCAGACACGCGATCAGCACATACAATCGAAACCGGCGCACGCCCTTGTCTCCCAAGCCCGGCCCGTCATTAGACCGAAGATCGCGGAGAAAGAATGGCGTCTTCCGGCCGGCGGGGGCAAGCCCCGATCAGAACGGAGCCTCGACCCCCCGCCCGGCCGCCCGCGCCTTCTCCCAGCAATGATGGGCGCAGGCGAGGTCCTGCGCGGCGATGCCGAGCGAGCGGTAGAGCGTGATCTCGCCGCCGTCCCGCCGCCCGGGGCCGGTTCCGCCGAGCACCTCGCCGATCTCGGCCACGACATGCTCGCGCCCGATGCGCCCGGCCGCGATCATGTCGACGATCTCGCCGGCCTGGGCGAAGGTCGAGGGCCGGTAGTCGACGAAGACGCGCGCTGCAAGCACGGTGGCGTCGTCGATCTCGCGCTTCGAGGGGATCGAGGCGCCGACGACGTTGAGATGCGTTCCCGGCGCGATCCAGTCGCCGCGCAGCACCGGCGTCGGCGAGCTGGTGACGGTGCAGACGATGTCGGCGTCGCGCACCGCCGCCTCGGCATCGGTGCCGGCGAGGGTGACCGCAAGGCCCGGATAGCGGTCCCGCGCGTGCTGCGCATAGGACAGCGCCGACTTTTCCGTCCGGCTGGCGATGCGCAATTCGCGGATCGGCCGCACCATCATCAGCGCGTCGAGATGGTAGCGCGCCTGCTCGCCCGCGCCGACCATCGCCAGCACGGCGGCGTCCGCGCGCGCCAGCGCCCGTGTGGCGACGGCGGAGGCCGCGGCCGTGCGCCGCGCGGTCAGCGGCCCGCCGTCCATCACGGCGATCGCCGTGCCGTGCTCGGGCTCGAACAGCACCACCGCGCCCTGATGCGAGGAGTAGCCGGCCGCGACGTTGCCGGGATAGAGGCTGACCAGCTTGATGCCGTGGCAGGGCGGGCTGCGCATGCGGCCGGGCATGATGCCCATCCTGTTCGGGCCGCCGACATCGACGATGGAGCGCAGCGGCAGCTCGGCCTCGCCGCGCGACACCGCTTCCATCGCCGCGGCCACGACCTCGATCGCGGTTTGCGGCGGCAGCAGCGCCGCGACGTCCTCACGGGAAAGAACGATCATCGCGCGCGCACCTCGCCGCCGCCCCATTCGCTGGAGCCGGCGGGGACGAGGCCGAGCTGCTCTTCCAGCATCGCGGTGTAGAGCCCCGGCCGCGCGGCATAGGGGAAGTGCCCGCCGGTCTCGAAGCGGTAGGCGACGGACGGCTTCAGCTTCGCCCGCACCTCCTCGCGCATGAAGGGCGGGATCAGCGGGTCGTCCTGCGCCTCGACTGTGACGATGCGGTCCGCCGGCAGGGCGGCGGCTGGCAGGTCCGGCGCGCGCTTGATGCCGTTGAGGCGCGTGCGCAGCTCCGGCTCGGGGATGCGGCCGCCGACTTCGGCCAGCAGCAGCGCGACGAGGTCGGCCTGCTCGGGATGGGTCGCGGCCCACGCGTTGAGGCCCTTGCCGAAGCCGTCGCGCAGCTCGCCGATCGGGCCGGCGTCGAGGTCCGAGCTGTAGGGCGGCACCTGGCGGACCAGCGCCACCGAGCACAGCGTGTTGGCCGCGATCAGCCGCTCCACGCGCGCGGCATGGACGGCCGCCATGTATTGCGCCAGATAGCCGCCGAGCGAGGAGCCGAGCACCGTCGCCCTGCCGATGCCGCGTTCATCAAAAAGCAGCGCCAGATCGTCGGCCCACTCCGCGACGCCGCCGGTGGCGGGATAGGTGACGGCGATGACACGGGCGCGGCCGCGCAGCGCCTCGATCTGCTGCCAGAAGATGTCGCCGCGCCCGAGCGTGCCGGGGATGAGCAGCAGCGCCGGCCCCGCGCCGCCGGTGTCGACCGCGCCCCATTCACGGCCGTTGAGGACGATGCGCTCTTCCGGGTTGTCCGCCGCGAAGCGGTCTCTCGATGCGATCAGGGCATTGGTCGTGCGATCGGGGCTCATGCGAACGGGTCTTCCACTTTCGGCCAGTAGTCAGGCGCGCGGTTGCGATAGGGGATGTTGGCGTAGTCGGGCGTGATCGAGCCGGGCGTGGCGACGTGGATCACCTCGGCGGCGATGGGCGCGAAGCCGGCATGGAAATGCTGCGAGGATTTCACGCAGACCAGCCTCTTGGCGGCAAGGTCGATGCCGAGGCCGGTATAGGCTTCCGGGTGGAAGGTCTGGGTGCGCAGATCGTTGACGACGATGTCGACGCCGCCGCATTCGAGCCACGCCATGTTGCCGAGCGGGATCGGCAGCTCGCCGAAGCGCTGGGTCAGGTCGCCGGCCAGCCGCCTGACGGTCACGTCGAGGTCGAGCGGGTCGCCCGACATCGGCCCGTGCTTGCCGCCGAGCCTCAAGTTCAGCCTCGCGCCCTCGCCCGCCTCGCGGCAGATGCGCATCGCCATCGGGTCCCAGATGATGCCGACGACCGCGCCGTCTATGCCGCGCTTCAGGATCGCGTCGAGCAGGAAGGTCGCGTCGCCCGGCGCGCCGCCGCCGGCATTGTCGGCGACGTCGGCGAGCACCACCGGGCCGGCGGGGCTGGCCAGCGCCCTGTCAAGCGCGGAGCCTATGTCGGGATGCGGCCGGTTGAGGCCGTGGCGGATGGCGAAAAGCTGCTCCGCCAGCTCGGCCGCGACCGTTTCAGCCTTCGCCGCGTCGCCGTCGCAGATGACGAGGCTGCGCGCGCCGGCGCGCGGATGATCGCCCCACGGAAAGCCGTGGATCAGCGAGGCGGAAAGCACGCCGTTCCGCCCCTCGCGTGCGCTCATGGCGTCGACGAAGCCGCGCATCGGCTCGTAGGGCGTGTGCAGGGCGCAGATGATGCGGCAGTCGTGGTCGCACATCACCGGCCTGATCCGGCCCTCGGCCGCATCCACGGCCAGCCGGAACAGGTCGCGCGCGCGGTCCGGCACGTCGACATGCGGATATTCCTTGTAGGGAACGAGGAGGCTTGCCTTGTCCAGCATCGCCTCGGTCAGGTGCGAATGCGGGTCGAGCAGGCCGCCGATGACGGCCCCGTCGCCGGCGATCTCGCGGCAGCGGGCGATCAGGTCGCCTTCGCAATCGTCATAGCCGTCGGCGATCATCGCGCCGTGCAGCGCCAGGAGCACGATGTCGACCGGCATCGCCGCGCGCAGGCCGTCGAGGATTTCGTCGCGCAGTGCCTCGTAGGTCGCGCGCACGGTCGGGCCGGCCGGCTGGGCGACCGCCATCAGCCCTTCCGCCACCGCCCAGCCGCGCTCCTCGGCCGCCTTGCGCCAGATGTGCAGCGGCGCGGTCCAGTATTGCAGCGGCTTCGTCGTCGTGTCGCCGTGGTCGATGCCGCCTTCCTCGAAGCTCAGCATGCCGGTCGGCAGCGGCGAGAACGAGTTGGTCTCGGTGGCGAGACCGGCCATGAACAGCTTCATCGCGAATTCTCCGGGGAAAGGCCGGCGCGGGCGGGCGAGACGGAAGCGAGGTCGAGGCCCTCGGCGGCGATGTCGGCCGGCACGGGCCGGCCGAGGATGAGCGCCGCCGCCAGCCGCGACACGGCCGGCGCGGACTGGATGCCGTAGCCGCCCTGCCCGGCCAGCCAGAAGAATCCGGGTGCGCCGGGCGCGAAACCGACGACCGGGGCCTTGTCGGCGACGAAGCTGCGCAGGCCGGCCCATTTGTTCAGCACGCGCTTCACCTCAATCTCGAACGCGTGCTCGATGCGGTCGATGCAGATGGCGACGTCGATCTCCTCCGGCTGCGCGTCGCAGGGCGGGCTCGGCGTCTCGTCGGCCGGCGAGACGAGCAGGCGTCCCGCATCCGGCTTCAGGTAGAACGCCTCGTCGACGTCGACGACCATCGGCCAGCCATCGTCGACGCGGTCGTCCGGCCCGTCGATCATCATCGCCGTGCGCCGCTTCGGCGTCAGGCCGATCGCCGCCACGCTGGCAAGGGCGGCGACCTCGTCGGCCCACGCGCCGGCCGCATTGACGACGACCGGCGCGCGCCAGACGCCGGCTTGCGTCTCCACCCGCCAGCCGTCGCGCCCGCGCGCCAGCGCCCGGACCCCGGCCGGGGCGACGAGCCGGCCGCCATGGTCCTTCATCCGGCGCAGATAGCCGTGATGCAGCGCATGGACGTCGATGTCGGCCCCGTCATTCTCCATCATGGCGGCGGCGGAATGCTCGGGCCGCAGCAGCGGCATCAATTCGCGCGCTGCCGCACCGGACAGCATCTCGACATCGGCGCGGGCGCTCAGCTCCCCGAAGCTCGCGGCGAGCGCGTCGGCGCGCTCCGCGCTCGCAACGGTCAACACCTTGCGCGGGCGAAGCAGGGGAGCGGCCGCGAAGCCCGGCGGCGGGGCGTCGAAGAAGCCGGCCGAGGCGCGCGTCAGCGCCCGGATCGGCGCGGGGCCGTAGGTCGGCGAATAGAGCGCGGCCGAGCGGCCGGTGGTGTGATAGCCGGGCTGGGCCTCGCGTTCGAGGAGGACGACGCGGCAGGCGGCCGCGAGCTCCGCCGCGACGGAGGCACCGGCGATGCCGGCGCCGATGACGAGCGCATCGGCCTCATGGTCGCTGGTGCCCATCTAGCCCTCCTGCGGTTCCAGCCGCGCCAGCGGGCCATCGACGACCCGCGCCGCGGCATGGATCAGCAGGATGGCGCAGACGGTGGGGATGGCGGCGGCGATGAAGCCGAGATTGACGCCGAGCCCCGGCGAGGTGCGCGCAGCCATGCGCATGACGAAGCCGCGCGAGAGATCGAAATTCGGCCCGACGAAGGAGAAATAGAGGATCGGCCCGACGAAGATGACCGCCGTCAGCGCCACCGCCAGCCGGGCGAGGCGTGCGCGGGCGCCGGCCCCGCGCTCGTCGATCCGGACGATAGCCGGGTCGGCGGCGCGGCGGAATGCGGCCGTCGCCCCGAGCAGTCCGCCCCAGACCATCAGGTAGCGGGCGAGCTCCTCGGTCCAGGCCGGCGGCTGGCGCAGGCCATAGCGCGAGACGACCTGAAGCATGATGACGCAGACCATGCCGACGAGCGCCGCCTTGGCGAGGAACAGGCAGACGCGATCCAGCCCGTTGCTCAGCGTCACCACGGCATGGCCCGCCCGTGTCATCGCCGCGTCTGCTCCGCGGCGGCGAGGAAGGCGTCGATCGCCTCGGCCGGCATCAGGCTCGGCCACGCCTTCTTCGAGCGCTCGACGAACTCGGCGCGCGCCTCCGGCGTCAGCGCCGTCACCTCGACGCCGCGCTCGCGAAGCTGCTCCAGCTCCTTCTGCGAGGCGGCCTCGGTCCAGGCGCGGTTGTTCGCCTTGGCGGTGTCGATGGCGGCGTCGACCTTGGCACGGTCCTCGTCGGAGAGGCCCTCGTACCAGTCGTTCGACATCAGGGCCGAGCGGAACGGCGTGCCGGAGCCGGCGTCGGTGTAGAACTTCAGGTAGTCGGTGTGCTGGAAGATCAGCGCCACCACCGGCGGGTTGACGTAGCCGTCGACCATGCCCTGCTGGAGCCCGGTCATGAACTCCGGCATGTCGATGACGACCGACGACGCGCCCCATTCCTCGATCAGCTTGGTCTGGGTGGCGTCGATGGCGCGGATGCGCATGCCTTCGAGGTCGGCCAGCGTGTTGATCGTCTTCTTGGAGTTGAAGATGCCGACCGTGCCGCCGAGCCCGGTCAGGGCGGCGATGCGCACGCCCTGCTTGCGCATGTTCTCGTCGATCGAGGCGAGAAGGTCGGTCTCGTCGAGGGCGCGGAACATGTGGGCCATGTCGTCGAACATGTAGGGCGCGATGAAGCCCTGAACGCGCGGGTCGATCTCGTTGATCATCACGAAATTGGTGACGCCGAACTGGAGCAGCCCCTGCGCGAGCTGGTCGACCAGCTCGGGGTCCTTGCCGAGCGCGCCGCCGGCATGGACGGAGGCTTCCAGCCCCTGCTCCTTCAGCTTCGCCGCGAGGTCCTCGGCGAACACCCAGTCGGCGCAGACCGGCACCGCAGGGCAGCCCACGGCGATGCGGATCTCCTCGGCGGAGGCGGTCGACGCGCCGCCCGCGAACGACGCGGCGAGGAACGCCGCGCCAAGCATCAGTCTCGATGTCGTTTTCATCAGGATTCCCCTTTTTTCTCCGGATCGCGGGTTCAGGTCACGAATCCGGCCTGCCTTGGAATGTAGAGCGTAATCTCCGGCACCAGCACCAGGATGAAGAGCATGATGACGAGGAGGACGAACAGCGGCACGACGGCCCAGGCGAGCCTCAAATAGCTGACGCCGCTCATCGCCGAGATGACCATCAGCACCCCGCCGACCGGCGGCGAGATCAGGCCGATGGTGAGGTTGAGGCAGACGACGACGCCGACATGCACCGGGTCGGCGCCGCCGGCGATGGCGGCCGGGATCAGAAGCGGCACCAGGAGCACCATCGCCATCATGTTGTCCATCACCGTGCCGATGACGAGGAAGAACAGGGTGATGACGAGGAGATAGCCGACGCCGCTTATGCCGACCGCCTCGATGATGGCCGCGATCTGCTGCGGCAGGTTCTGGATCGCCACCAGATAGCCGAAGATGGCGGCGGCGAACAGGATGACGAAGATCGCTCCGGTCAGGATCGCGGCGCGCTCGAGCGCGGCGCCGACATGGCCGGAAAGGTCGCGCATCGCCTGCGCCGCCGTCGCGCCGGGCTGCATGAAGGCGTAGACCGCGCCGGTCAGCACGGCGATGACCACGGCGAGCGCCGCCGCCTCGGTCGGCGTGACCACGCCGAAGACGATGCCGCCCAGCATGATCGCCGGCACCATCAGCGCCGGCAGCGCCTTGTAGAGCGTCAGCGCCACCGGCGGCATCTCCATGTCGCGGCCGCCGGGCAGGTTGTAGCGCCGCGCGGCCCAGGCGTTGTAGGCGAAGAGGCCGGCGGCGACGAAGAGGCCCGGCAGGATGCCGCCCGCGAACAGCGCCGCCACCGACACGTTCATCAGCGCGCCGTAGAAGATCATGACGATCGAGGGCGGGATAAGCGGCCCGAGCACCGAGGAAGCGGCGGTGAGCGCCGTGGCGTACTCGGCCGGATAGCCGCGCTTGCGCATCTCCGGCACCAGCGCGCTGGTGGTCGCGGCGGCGTCCGCCACCGCCGAGCCCGACATCGCCGACATGAAGATGGCGGTGGCGACGTTGACGTGGCCGAGCCCGCCGCGGAAGCGGCCGACGATCAGCATGGCGAGGTCGATCAGCGCCCGGGTGATGCCGCCGCGGCTCATCAGCTCGCCGGCGAGGATGAACAGCGGCATGGCGAGGAAGGTGAAGACGTCGAGCTGGCTCAGCACGCGCTGCGGCAGGATCGCCAGATGCCGCGCCTGGTCGGCGGCGAGGAAGCTCAGCACCGCCGCTGCGCCGGTGACATAGGCGATGGCCGCGCCGCCGCCGAGCGTCAGGGCCACGAAGATGATGACGGCGATCCACGCCATGGAACGGCACTCCCCTTGCGCCTAGGATTTTCCTATTAGAAAATTTTGTCAACGAATTTTCCGATGGTAAAATCCAGCGACTGTGGCAGGATGGATTCCATGCCGGTCAGCGACGCTTCATCGACGGAATCCATCGCCTTCGGGCCGCATCTGCGCGGCCTGCGCCGGGGCGCGGGCATGACCTTGAAGCAGGTGGCCGGGCGCGCGGGCCTCGCGGTCTCGACCATCTCGAAGATCGAGAACGACCGCATGTCGCCGACCTACGACGTGCTGCTGAAGCTGGCGCGGGGGCTGGACGTCGACCTGATGACGCTGATGGGCGAGCCGGCGCGGCAGGCGAGCGAGGCCCCGGCGGGACGCATCGACGTGACGCGCGCGGCCGAGCGGCGGGCCTATCCCACCGGCACCTATGTCTACGAGCCCTTCGCCATGCGGCTGACCGACAAGCTGATGGACCCGACGCTCGCCCGCATCACCGCGCGCTCGCTCGACGCCTTCCCCGACCTCGTGCGCCATCCCGGCGAGGAATTCGTCTACGTGATCTCGGGCACGGTGGAGCTGAACCTCGAATTCTACGCGCCGATCCGGCTGGAAGCCGGCGACAGCGTCTATTTCGACGGCCGCATGGGCCATGCCTATGTCTCGGTCAGTGCCGAGGACGCGCTGATCCTCAACATCTGCGCCGGGGTCGACGGCGACGATCTCGGCGACCTGACCAACGGCATGCTGCGCGAGCCGGCCGGGAAGGGCGACGGCGGATGAGGTTGGCTCAGTTTCTTGTTTTGATGCAATTCCGGACGGAAAAGTGCTTCACACTTTTCCTGAAATTGCTCTAGCCGCGCCGCAGCCGGCGGCCGGCGACGGCGTAGACGCGCTCCGACCCCATCATGTAGGCGACGAGGCGCTCGCGCCGGAACAGGCCGTCATAGGCGGGATCGAGCACGTTGAGCGCGCCGGTGAACGCGCCGAAGGCCGGCATGACCAGCCGCGCGCCGTCGGTGGCGAAGCAGCGGCGGCGCACGGCCCGGCCGCGCTGCACCACCATCGCGCCGGGATGGAGATGGCCGGCGATCTCGCCCTCCCGCCCGCCCGCCGCCGGCTCGTGGCGCAGCCGCAAGGCACCGAGGGCGATCTCGCGCGCGACATCGCCGGGCAGGCCGGCTGGCGGGGCGGGATCGTGGTTGCCGGCGACCCAGACCCAGTCGCGGCCGGCCATGAGCCGGGCGAGCCTGTCCCGCCACGGCGGCGGCATCCGCCCCGGTCCCCAATCGTCATGGAAGCTGTCGCCGAGGCTGACGACGATGCGCGGGTTGTGCGCCTCGATCACGGCGGCGAGGAGGTCGAGCGTCGCCAGCGTGTCGTAGGGCGGCAGGAGCCGCCCCTGTCGCGCCGCGGCCGAGCCCTTCTCCAGATGAAGGTCCGAGACGACGAGGAGCCGCAGGGCGGGCAGGAAGAGCGCGCCGCGCGGGTCGCACAGCGCCGGCTCGCCGGCAACGGCGATCAGCCCCGGTGCGAGCGGCTGGGCGCGCGCGGAAAAATCCTCTCCGTAAAGGTCGCTCCTGTGCGCCATGCCGTTCATCGTTCTCCCATCGCTTCAGTGACCAGCTCGTCCTCGGCCTCGGCGAGCAGCGCCTCGTCGGCCTCGCCCTTGACGCTCTCCTTGCCGATCTCGAGCATGATCGGCACCGCGAGCGGCGAGACGCGGTCGAGCGACTTATGCACGATTCGCCCCCTGATGCGGGAGAGAAGATCGGCGAGCCGCCTGACGTCGAGCAGGCCGGCGGCGGCGTCGGTGCGGGTGGCCTGCAGGAGGATGTGGCCGGGATCGTAGGTCCGCAGGACGTCGTAGATCAGGTCGGCGGAGACGGTGACCTGCCGGCCGGTCTTCTCCTGCCCGGGATGGCGCTTGTCGATCAGCCCGGCGATGACGGCGCAGGCGCGGAAGGTGCGCTTCAGCATCCAGCTTTCCGCCATCCACGCCTCGAGGTCGTCGCCGAGCATGTCCTCGTCGAACAGAGCCGAGAAAGGCATCTCGCCGCTTTCGTGCATCGCGCCGATGTCGCGGTCGGCCCAGACCGCGAGCGAATAGTCGGTGGCGACGAAGCCGAGCGGCCGGGCGCCCGCCCGCTCCAGCCGGCGGGTCAGGAGCATGCCGAGCGTCTGGTGCGCCAGCCGCCCCTCGAAGGCGTAGGCGACCATGTAGAAGCGGTTGCCGCGCGGGAACGTCTCGACCAGCATGTCCTGCCGCCCCGGCAGCAGCGACACCTTCCGCTGCACCGTGAGCCACTCGCGCACCTGCCCCGGCAGGGCCGGCCAGCGGGCGGGATCGGAGAGCATGGCGCGGACCTCGCCGGCGAGATAGGTCGAGAGCGGGAACTTGCCGCCGGCATAGGCCGGCACCTTGGCGTCCTGCCCGGCGGCGTTGGAGACGTAGCACTCGTTCTCGCGGATGCCCTCGAAGCGCAGCATGCGGCCGGAGAACAGGAAGGTGTCGCCCGGCGACAGCGTCTCGACGAAATATTCCTCGACCTTGCCGAGCGAGAGGCCGCCGACGCCCGCCCCGCCGCGCCCCCGCCGCGCCAGCCGCACGGTGAGCAGCGGCTCCTCGATAATGGTGCCGATGTTCAGCCGGTATTGCTGGGCGAGGCGCGGGTGCGCCACGCGCCACAGCCCCTCCTTCGTCTTGCGGATGCGGGCGTAGCGTTCGTAGCTGCGCAGCGCGTAGCCGCCGGTGGCGACGAAATCGATGACGCGCGAGAACGTCGCGGCGTCGAGGCCGGCATAGGGCGCGGCGCTCCGCACCTCCTGAAACAGCGCGTCCTCGGCGAAGGGGCCGGCGCAGGCCATGCCCATGACGTGCTGGGCAAGGACGTCGAGCGCGCCCTCGATGAGCGGCGGGGTGTCCTGCGCGCCCTCGGTCGAGGCCTCCAGCGCCGCGCGGCATTCCAGCACCTCGAAGCGGTTGGCCGGAACGAGAATGGCGCGGCTCGGCTCGTCCATCCGGTGGTTGGAGCGCCCGATGCGCTGGGCGAGCCGGCTCGCGCCCTTCGGCGCGCCGACATGGATGACGAGGTCGACGTCGCCCCAGTCGATGCCGAGGTCGAGCGTCGAGGTCGCGACCACGGCGCGAAGCGCGTTCGCCTCCATCGCCCGCTCGACCCTGCGCCGCTGGGCGACGTCGAGCGAACCGTGATGCAGGGCGATGGGCAGCGTGTCGTCGTTGACCCGCCACAGCTCCTGGAACAGGAACTCGGCCTGCGAGCGGGTGTTGACGAAGAGCAGCGTCGTGCGGTGGGCCTTGATCGCCTCGTAGATGTCGGGGACGGCATAGCGCGCCGAATGCCCGGCCCACGGCACGCGCTCGCGCGAATCGAGGATGGTGACGACGGGCTTCGCCCCGCCGGCGACGGTGATCAGCCCGGCCATGTCTCCGGGAGGGTCTTGCGGCACCAGCCAGCGGCGCAGCGCGTCGGGCTCGGCCACCGTCGCCGAAAGGCCGATGGTCTGGAGGCCGGGCGCGAGCTTGCGCAGGCGCGCGAGCCCGAGCGCCAGCAGATGCCCGCGCTTCGACGTCACCAGTGAGTGCAGCTCGTCGAGCACGACGAAGCGGAGGTCGGCGAAGAAGCGTTCCGCATCGTGGCCCGAGATCAGCAGCGCGAGCTGCTCGGGCGTGGTCAGCAGGATGTCCGGGGGGCTGAGCTTCTGGCGCTGGCGCTTGTGCTGCGGCGTGTCGCCGGTGCGCGTCTCGATGGCGACGGGAAGCCCCATCTCGGCGACCGGCTTGCCGAGGTTGCGCTCGATGTCGACCGCGAGCGCCTTGAGCGGCGAGATGTAGAGCGTGTGGACGCCCGGCGCGGCCGTGCCGGGCTTGCGCTTCGGCCGCGCGGCGAGCGAGGTCAGCGAGGGCAGGAAGCCGGCGAGCGTCTTGCCCGCCCCGGTCGGCGCGATCAGCAGCGCCGAGCCTCCTTCCCGCGCCAGCCGCAACAGGTCGAGCTGGTGCGGCCGCGGCGACCAGCCGCGCGAGGAGAACCACCGCGCGAAGGGTTGCGGAAGGAGGGGCGTTTCAGGGGCGGCGAGATCGGACACCGCCAACAGGTAATGCGGACCCGCCGCCGCGCCAAGCCTTGTTGCGCTGGCGCTACCCCTCACCGGCTCTGCGGGCCACCTCTCCCCAGAGGGGAGAGGAAAGATGGCCGCAATGACCATACTTTCCTTTTTGATTGTACGGAGCCGAAGGCCGGGAAGGAAGCCAAGGCAGCAATGTGCGCGCTTTCCTCTCCCCTCTGGGGAGAGGTGGCCCGCAGAGCCGGTGAGGGGTGGCGAGCGCAGCGAGCCAGCCAGAGGGAGGGCCTTCCCGCTCCCACCCGCCGGACCTATCTATGGGCCCATGCAACCGCACGAGCTTCTCCACCCGCGCCCGGAAGGGCTCTATTGCCCGCCGGGTGATTTCTTCATCGACCCGGTGCGGCCGGTCGGGCGGGCGCTGGTCACCCATGGCCATTCCGACCACGCCCGTGCCGGCCACGGCCATGTGCTGGCCACGCGCCAGACGCTGGACATCATGGCGCTGCGCTACGGGCCGGACTTCGCCGGCGCGCGCCAGGCCGCCGCCTATGGCGAGCGGATCGTGGTCAACGGCGTCACCGTCACCTTCCATCCGGCCGGCCACGTCCTCGGCTCGGCGCAGATCGCGGTCGAGCACGGCGGCACGCGCATCGTCGCCTCGGGCGACTACAAGCGCGCCGCCGACCCGACCTGCGCGCCGTTCGAGCCGGTGCGCTGCGACGTCTTCATCACCGAGGCGACCTTCGGACTGCCGGTCTTCACCCACCCGCCGGCCAGCGGCGAGGCGGCGAAGCTGCTGCGCTCGGTGGCGCATTTCCCCGAGCGGACGCACCTCGTCGGCGCCTACGCGCTCGGCAAGGCGCAGCGCATGATCCGCCTCCTGCGCGACGAAGGCCACGACGCGCCGATCCGCATCCACGGCGCGCTGGCCAGGCTGTGCGATTATTACCAATCCGAGGGCATCGATCTCGGGCGGCTGGAGCCGGCGACGGTCGAGGCCGGCACGCGGCGCGATCTTGCCGGTGCCATCGTCGTCGGGCCGCCATCGGCCTTCGCCGACCGTTGGGCGCGGCGCTTCACCGATCCCGTCTCCGCCTTCGCCTCCGGCTGGATGCGCATCCGCCAGCGCGTCAGGCAGCGCGGCGTCGAGCTGCCGCTCATCGTCTCCGACCATTGCGACTGGAATGAGCTGACCGCGACGATCACGGAGACCGGCGCAGGCGAGGTCTGGGTCACGCATGGCAGCGAGGAGGCGACGGTGCGCTGGTGCGAGCTCGCCGGGATCGCGGCGCGGCCGCTCCACCTCGTCGGCTACGAAGACGAGGCCGAATAGCATGCGCCGCTTCGCCGAACTCCTGGACGGGCTGCTGCTCACCCCCTCGCGCAACGCCAAGCTGAAGCTGATGGTCGACCATTTCCGCGCGACGCCCGACCCGGACCGGGGATACGCGCTCGCCGCGCTGACCGGCGGCCTTTCGTTCGCCACGGTCAAGCCGGCGCTGCTGCGGGCGCTGATCACGGAGCGCATGGACCCGGTGCTCTTCGCCTATTCCTACGACTATGTCGGCGACCTCGCCGAGACGATCTCGCTGGCATGGCCCTCGCCCGTGCCGATCCGGGCCAACGACGACGACCTGTCGCTCTCTTTCGTGGTCGAGGCGCTGGGCGGCGTCAGCCGCTCGGATGCGGGCCGGGTCCTCGCCTCGCTGCTCGACCGGCTGGAGCCGGATTCGCGCTTCGCCGTCATCAAGCTGGTGACGGGGGGCCTTCGCGTCGGCGTCTCGGCACGCCTCGCCAAGCAGGCGCTGGCCGAGCTCGGCGGCGTCGACGTCCACGCGATCGAGGAGATCTGGCACGGGCTGGAGCCGCCCTACGAGGCGCTGTTCCGCTGGCTGGAGGGCGCGGGGCCGCGGCCCGAGCGCAGCGCGAACGCCCTGTTCCGCCCGGTCATGCTGGCCAACCCGGTGCAGGAGGGCGACCTCGAACGGATCGCGCCCGCCGACTACGCGGCGGAATGGAAGTGGGACGGCATCCGCGTGCAGGCCGTGTGCGAGGGCGGGCGGCGGCGGCTCTATTCACGCTCGGGCGACGAGATCTCGCCGGCCTTCCCCGACCTCGTCGAGGCGATGGGCTTCGCCGGCGCGCTCGACGGCGAGTTGCTGGTCGGCCGCCCGGCGGAGCGGCATGTCGGCAGCTTCTCCGACCTCCAGCAGCGGCTGAACCGCAAGACTGTCTCGGGCCGGACGCTGCGCGACCATCCCGTCTTCATGCGCTGCTACGATCTTCTGCTCGACGGCGCGGAGGACGTGCGCGCCCTGCCCTTCGCCGAGCGGCGGCTGCGGCTCGAACGCTTCGTCGGCCGGCTCGATCCCGACCGCTTCGACCTGTCGCCGACCGTGCCCTTCGCCGGCTGGGCCGCGCTCGACGCGCTGCGGCTATCGCCGCCGCACCCGGTGATCGAGGGGGTGATGCTGAAGCGGCTCGACACACCCTACGTGCCGGGGCGGCCGAAGGGGCCGTGGTTCAAGTGGAAGCGCGACCCGCACATCGTCGACGCCGTGCTGATGTATGCGCAGCGCGGCCACGGCAAGCGGTCGAGCTTCTATTCGGACTACACGTTCGGCGTGTGGCGGGGCGAGGAGCTGGTGCCGGTCGGCAAGGCCTATTTCGGTTTCACCGACGAGGAGCTCAGGCTGATCGACAAGTTCGTCCGCGACAACACCGTCGAGCGTTTCGGGCCGGTGCGCGCGGTGCGCGCCGAGCCCCGGCACGGCCTCGTCCTCGAAGTCGCCTTCGAGGGGCTGAACCGCTCGACGCGCCACAAATCGGGCGTCGCCATGCGCTTTCCCCGCATCTCGCGGCTGCGCTGGGACAAGGAGCCGGCCGACGCCGACCGGCTGGAGACGCTGGCCGCCATGCTGGACGCATAGCGGCCGGCAGGCGGCGTCCGGCTACCGGGCCAGCCTGACGACGCGCAGCGACGCGCCGATCCCGCTGAAGGCCGCCAGAAGCGACTCGCTGTCGGTGGCGTCGTAGTAGTGGCTGGAATCGGTCGCGCAATATTCCAGCATGGATTTGGCCGTGGCATCCTCGACCATGAACGCGATCGAGAATATCTCGATGCCCTTGGTCTTCATATAGTCGCAGATCGCCTTGGTGTCGTCGTTGGTCCCGTCGAGCTCTGTCTTCTTGGCAGCTGCGCTGCTATGAAGCTCGTGCGTCCCCTTTGTCGCGTCGTAACGGAGCGTGTTTTCTCCGTCCGTCATCAGCACGGCCACCTTGCGCGGCTTGAGGTTGAGCGAATCGTAGGCGCCAGCATCCTCGAAGGGCGCGCCAGGCGACAGCACGTTAAGGCCCCATATTAGCCCGGCGGGGATGTAGGTGTTGGGAAAGTAGCCGCTGCGGTTGACGATCATGCCGTTGGCGGCCTTGAGCAGCGTGGTCTTGTTCGAGGTCAACTGCACGATCGGGTTCAGGCATTTATGGCCGGTATCGAGGAGACCCGGATACTTGACCGAGCCGATATTTTCGTCATGCAGCCTGTTGCCGATGCCGGGACGCGACGTCACGCAGCCGTACCACTTGAAGTTCTGGGCGCTCTTGCCACCCGTGCATTGCTCGTAGGGCGTGATGTCCCTGACCTCATATTCCGCACAGCCGCCGCTGCATTCGTAATACTCGGTGATCCCGTCCCTCACCCTGCTGCAGGTCTTTTTCGGATTTTCCCTTACGCACACGCTTTGCGTGCTTATCCACTTGCCGTTCGGCTTACAGGGGACAGCCGGCACGGTGTAGTCCGCCCCGACGCTGAGCCACGACGCATTCCTGTTCTGCGTGCCGACATTGACGTAGTCGGCATAGGGGACGAGAGCCATGCGCACGAGCCCGTCATCGGCCTTGACCAACTCGTTGATGAGATTGACCGACGCGGTCTTCAGCGTCGCGAGCTTGGTCCCGCTCATCGAATAGGTGTTGTCGAGGATGAGCGCGACCTCGACATTGCCCCTCACGGCCCGCTCGGCAAGGGCGGACGCCTTGCTCGGCAGGCGATCGTAACCCGCGATGCTCATGATGGTCGCGGGGATGTCGCCGTCGAGTTCGAGGTCAATGTCGTCGGCCGTGGCGACGAGATTGGCGATGCTGACGGAGGCGAGGCGGTTCGGATCGCGGTTTGCCGCGATGACGTCGTTCGCCATCTTCTCGAGCTTCTCGCGATTCTGTTCCTTGGAGGCCGCGAGCGCCAGCGATGCGGCGTCGGCCAGTTCCTGAAGGTGCCGGTGCGACGCGGAATAGCGCGCGTAATCGACGGCAAGCCCCGCGCTCAACACCAGAGGCAGGGTCAGAATCGCGCTCATGATCGCGAAATTGCCGGACCGGTCGGAGAAAAACTTGCGGATCATTGCAGCACCACCCACCAACGCATTCAGATGAACCGGGCGCCATTCTAGGGGTCAAAGGTTAAAATCTGGCGATGGCGGGGGAATCATCGTCGGAAGCGCGCGAAGCGAACGCTCGCCCCAAACAAGGCCGCGACCGCGGCCCGGGCTCATCCCCGCCCCATCGGAGGCGTGAGCGAAGCGAACTGCCGTGAGATACTAAAATGGTGGGCGATGACGGACTCGAACCGCCGACATCCTCGGTGTAAACGAGGCGCTCTACCAACTGAGCTAATCGCCCCCTGAAAGCGGACATTTAAGCGCCGGCACCCGGTTGGGCAAGCCGGAAACATGCCGTGAAGCCTGTTTGAACAGCTTGCCGCCGGCGCGCGTGCCGCTGCCGGTGCGGCGGGCCGGATTGGCGCGTGGCCGCCATTCTGCTATGGCTGCGGCGAACGGGGCACGGGCCCTCGACTGTGGTTCACGACGCATGCCGCCATCGCACGACGATCCTTCCCGCAAAGAGGAACGCCGCCAGGACGAGAAGAAGGCGCGGCTCGCCGAGCGGTTGCGGGCCAACCTGCAACGGCGCAAGGCGCAGGCCCGCTCGCGCCGGGCGGGCGAGGCGGACCGGCGTCCGGACGGGCTGGCGACGGGCGGCGAGCCCGGGCGCGACGGGGACCAGCGGGGCGAGGACTGAACGCCGGCGGCGGCGCATCGCCCCGGTTTCGCCAACAACATGATTGATCGCAACCGGCTGCCGGGCTAGACGAACCGGCTTCGGCAAGGAACTTGGCAGGCCGGCCAGCCGGCAGAGGAACAGCGCATGGATCGCATCAGGATCGTCGGCGGAAACGAACTCAACGGGTCGATCCCGATCTCCGGCGCCAAGAACGCCGCCCTGCCGCTGATGATCGCCTCGCTGCTGACCGACGGCACGCTGTCGCTCGACAACGTTCCGCATCTCGCCGATGTCGAGCAACTGACGCGCATCCTCGGCAATCACGGCGTCGACTATTCGGTCAACGGCCGGCGCGAAGCGCAGGGCTCGGCCTATGCCCGGACCATGAACTTCACCGCGCGCAACATCGTCGACACCACCGCGCCCTACGAGCTCGTCTCGAAGATGCGCGCCTCGTTCTGGGTCATCGGGCCGCTGGTGGCGCGCATGGGGCGCGCGCGGGTGTCGCTGCCGGGCGGCTGCGCCATCGGCACGCGGCCGGTCGACCTGTTCATCGACGGCCTGCGCGCGCTCGGGGCCGAGATCGACATCGACGTGGGCTACGTCGACGCCCGCGCGCCGAAGGGGCTCACCGGCAACCGCTACGTCTTCCCCAAGGTCTCGGTCGGCGCGACCCATGTGCTGATGATGGCGGCGACGCTGGCGAAGGGACAGACCGTGCTGGAGAACGCCGCCCGCGAGCCGGAGGTCGTCAACCTCGCCGACTGCCTCAACGCCATGGGCGCGAAGGTATCGGGCGCGGGCACCTCGACCATCGTCATCGACGGGGTGGCGGCGCTGTCGGGCGCGACGCATCCGGTGATCCCCGACCGTATCGAGACCGGCACCTACGCCATGGCCGTGGCGATGACCGGCGGCGACGTCATCCTCGAGGGCGCGCGCGCCGAGCTCCTGGAAGCCGCGCTCGAAGCCATCGAGCAGGCGGGGGCCGAGGTGACGCGCCTCGACAACGGCATCCGCGTGCGCCGCAAGGGCGGCGTCATCCGCCCGGTGGACATCGTCACCGCGCCGTTTCCCGGTTTCCCGACCGATCTGCAGGCGCAGTTCATGGGCCTGATGACGCGGGCGCAAGGGCGCTCGCGCATCACCGAGACCATCTTCGAGAACCGCTTCATGCACGTGCAGGAGCTGGCGCGGCTCGGCGCGAGGATCACGCTCGCCGGCCAGACCGCCATCGTCGACGGGGTGGAGCGGCTGCGCGGCGCGCCGGTGATGGCGACCGACCTGCGCGCCTCGGTCTCGCTGGTCATCGGCGGGCTCGCCGCCGAAGGGGAAACCATCGTCAACCGCATCTACCACCTCGACCGCGGCTTCGAGCGGCTGGAGGAGAAGCTGTCCGGCTGCGGGGCGATCGTGGAGCGGCTGAGCGAATAGGAGTGAGTGAGTAGTGAATAGAGGAGAACTTCAGGGGCGATTGGGCCCTGTACTCCCCCCTTCCCCAAATCCTGTCACTATTCCCTACTCACTACTCACTACTCCCCTCTTTCAGTTGCGCCGCACACGAAGACGGCATAACACCGGAAGGAAATCGGTCCCGGTTCCCGGATAGTGCATCGCTCATGTCGCAGCTCAAGCTTGTCGCCCTCGACGAACAGGATCTTTCGGTCGTGTCCGCCCATGCGCAGGACGCGGTGATGAAGGTGGGCGACCTCGACTGGCGCCCAGTGGAGCGGCGCTTCATCGCCGCCGCCAACCGCTTCGTCTGGGAAAACCGGCAGGGCTTCCTGCGCCGCAACAACGAGCGCCGCCGCAGCGCGCTGCATTTCGAGGCGGTGCGCAGCGTCAGTTCGACGGGCATCGACCGCGACACGCCGGACGAGGTGCTGTCGCTGCTGGCCATCCGCTTCACGCCGGGCGTCGAGGCGCCGGCCGGCACGCTGGAGCTCGTTTTCTCGGGCGGCGGCGCCATCCGGCTCGAGGTCGACTATATCGAGGCGCGGCTCGCCGACCTCGGCGCGGCCTGGGACACCGCCTCGCGCCCGCAGCACAAGACGTAAGGAAGCGTTCCGCCATGCCGCTGCGCCTCGACCGCGCCGATCCCGATTTCGACACCCGCTTCGCCGCCTTCCTCGCCACCAAGCGCGAGGTGTCGGAGGACGTCGACGCGACGGTGCGCGACATCATCGCCCGCGTGCGCGCCGAGGGCGACAGGGCGCTGATCGACTACACCGCCCGCTTCGACCAGCTCGACCTCACGGCCGCCGGTATCAGGATAAGCGAGGCCGAGGTCGACGCGGCGGTTGCCGCGGTGGATGCCGACACGCTCGCGGCGCTGGAATTCGCCCATGAGCGCATCGCCAGCCACCATGCGCGGCAGATGCCGCAGGACGATCGCTACACCGACGCGCTCGGCGTCGAGCTCGGCTCGCGCTGGAGCGCGGTCGAGGCGGTCGGGCTCTACGTGCCGGGCGGCACGGCGAGCTATCCGAGCTCGGTGCTGATGAACGCCGTTCCGGCGAAGGTCGCGGGCGTCGAGCGCGTCGTCATCACCGTTCCCTCGCCACGCGGGCAGTTGAACCCGCTGGTGCTGGCGGCGGCGCGCCTTGCCGGCGTCTCCGAGATCTACCGCGTCGGCGGCGCGCAGGCCGTCGCGGCGCTGGCCTACGGCACCGAGACCATCGCGCCGGTGGCCAAGATCGTCGGGCCCGGCAACGCCTTCGTCGCCGCCGCCAAGCGGCGCGTGTTCGGCACGGTCGGCATCGACATGATCGCCGGCCCGTCGGAGGTGCTGGTGATCGCCGACGCCGCCAACGACCCGGCATGGCTGGCCGCCGACCTGATCGCCCAGGCCGAGCACGACGCGGCCGCGCAGTCGATCCTCGTCACCGACGATGCCGCCCTCGCCGACGCGGTGGAGGCCGAGGTCGCGCGCCGGATCGCGCGCCTGCCGCGCGGCGAAACCGCCGCCGCGAGCTGGCGCGACTTCGGCGCGATCATCCTCGTTGCCGATCTCGACGAGGCGGTGCCGCTCGCCAACCGCATCGCTGCCGAGCATGTCGAACTGGCGGTCGAGGACCCGGAAGCCCTGCTGCCGCAGATCCGCAACGCCGGCGCGGTGTTCCTCGGCCGGCACACGCCGGAGGTGATCGGCGACTATGTCGGCGGCTCCAACCACGTCTTGCCGACGGCGCGCTCGGCGCGGTTCTCCTCGGGCCTCTCCGTGCTCGACTTCGTCAAGCGCACCTCGGTGCTGAAGCTCGGCCCCGAGCAGCTCCGCGCGCTCGGGCCGGCGGCGATCGCGCTGGCGCAAGCGGAGAACCTCGACGGCCACGCCGCCTCCGTCGCCATCCGGCTGAACCCGGGAGGCTGAGCGCGATGGGCCAGCCGGACGCCAGTGCCCGCCTGATCGACGTCGAGCTGGACGAGACCATCGGCCGCTCGACGCCCGACGTCGAGCACGAGCGCGCGGTGGCGATCTTCGACCTGATCGAGGAGAACTCGTTCCGGCCGGTCGGTGATTCCGGCGCCGGCCCCTACCGGCTCCGGCTGTCGCTGGCCGAGGCGCGGCTCGTCTTCTCGGTCGCGCGCGAGAACGGCGACCCGGTCGCCACCCACATCCTGTCGCTCACCCCGTTCCGCCGGGTGGTGAAGGACTATTTCCTGATCTGCGAAAGCTATTACGAGGCGATCCGCTCCTCGACGCCGTCGCAGATCGAGGCCATCGACATGGGTCGGCGCGGGCTTCACAACGAAGGCTCGCAGACGCTGATGGACCGCCTGACCGGCAAGATCGACGTCGATTTCGACACCGCGCGGCGTCTGTTCACGCTGGTCTGCGTCCTGCACTGGAAAGGGTAGGCGTCGGTGGTGTCGGGCGCCCGCCCTCCCCGCTCGATCCTGTTCCTGTGCGGCATGAACGCCATCCGCTCGCCCATGGCCGAGGCTCTGGCGCGCAAGGCGCTGCCGGCCGGCACCTTCGTCGCCTCGGCAGGGGTGCGCGCCGGCCAGCGCGACCCCTTCGTCGATGCGGTGCTGGACGAGAAGGGCCTCTCGCTCGGCCAGCGCCAGCCGCAGCGGCTCGACGACATGGAGGACGCCTATTTCGACCTGATCGTCACGCTGGCGCCGGAAGCGCACCACGCCGCGCTCGAGCTCACCCGCTCGCTCGCCGTCGACGTCGAATACTGGCCGACCGCCGATCCCTCGACCGCCACCGGCACGCGCGAGCGCATCATGGACGCCTATCGCGACGTGCGCGACAGGCTGGAGGCGCGCATCACCGAACGGCTTGCCGAAAGGGCGTGAAAAAGGGGCGTGAACAATGCGCGAATAAGCGTGTTCACAAAGCGGCCGCAATCATATAGGTTCCGCGCAAGTTTGCGGCCGGGCGGCCGGAAATCCCAATCAAGACAGGTATCGGATGCCGAAGGAAGAAGTACTGGAGTTTCCGGGCGTCGTCACTGAACTGTTGCCGAACGCGATGTTCAGGGTCAAGCTCGAAAACGAACACGAGATCATCGCACATACGGCCGGGCGCATGCGCAAGAACCGGATCCGCGTGCTGACCGGCGACAAGGTTCTGGTCGAGATGACGCCCTACGACCTGACCAAGGGCCGCATCACCTATCGCTTCAAGTAGCGGCCTTTCGCCACCCTTGCCGACGGACCTGCGATGAACGCCTCCTCCAAGCTGGTGCTCGCCTCGGGATCGCCGAGACGGCTCGCGCTTCTGCAGCAGGCGGGCATCGCGCCCGACCGGCTCTATCCCGCCGACATGGACGAGACGCCGTTGCGGGCCGAGCATCCGCGCTCGCTCGCCAAGCGGCTGTCGCGCGGCAAGGCCGAGAAGGCGCTGGAAGGGTTGCGCGCCGACGGCGCACCGGAGGCGGGCGGCTTCATCCTCGCCGCCGACACGGTGGTCGCGGTCGGCCGGCGCATCCTGCCCAAGGCCGAGACGACGGACGAGGCCTCGAACTGCCTCAGGCTGCTGTCGGGGCGCTCGCACCGCGTCTATACGGGCGTGTGCCTGATCACGCCGGCCGGCAAGGTGCGCCAGCGCCTCAGCGAGACGCGGGTGCGCTTCAAGCGCCTGTCGCGCGAGGAGCTCGACGCCTATCTCGCGGCCGGCGAATGGCGCGGCAAGGCCGGCGGCTACGCCGTGCAGGGGCTGGCCGGCGCCTTCGTCGTCAAGATGGTCGGCTCCTATACCGGCGTCGTCGGCCTGCCGCTCTACGAGACCGTCGGCCTGCTCACCGCCGACGGCTACAAGGTGCATCCGGCCTGGCATGCCGGCGCGAGGGCCTGACAATGCCCGGACCCGACGACACGCAAGCCAAGGTCACGCCGCTGCGGCCGAAACGGCCCTGCCCGGAATGCGGCAAGCCGTCCTCGCGCGCCGACTACCCGTTCTGCTCGCCGCGCTGCAAGAGCATCGACCTCAATCGCTGGCTCTCGGGCTCCTATGCCATCCCTGCCACCGAGGACGACGAGAAGCCTGAGGAAAACGGCGGATAGCCGGATTCGCGGCCGCGCCGCGCCATGGCTCCGCCGCTTCCTCCACCCGCGCCTTTCGCCTCCTGCGCCGGCTCGGCAAAAAGCTGAGAAAACCCCGCCGCGCCCGCTGGACAGGGGGAAAACTCATGCTATAACCCACGCGCTTCCGGCGGATCGCCAACATCGCCGGGGCCGGGACGATCCGCACGGATTTCCCTTTTGGAATGCCCAAGTAGCTCAGTTGGTAGAGCATGCGACTGAAAATCGTAGTGTCGGTGGTTCGATTCCGCCCTTGGGCACCATTCCCTTATTACCCCATTGAAATTGCAGCGTTTTTTGTTGATTTTCCCCGAACCGGATAAAGGTTAGGGCATTTTATGTTCGCTTGGCGTTCCGGGCGAGCTTCTTCATGGCCGACTTCGCCATCACTTTTTGCCTCGCCGAGCGGGTGTAGCGGGTCACTTCCTTCTCGGTCTGATGACCTGTCACGGCCATGATCTCCCGATCGCTGCACCCGAGTTCGGCGAGACGTGCGGCGGAGGCCTTGCGCAGCCCGTGCGCGCTGCAATCCGGCGGGTTCAGTCCTCGCCGCCGCGCTCGTCCTCGGCGCGTCCGCGCCGCCAGTAGGAGACGGCGAGGTGGTCGCCGCGCTTGCGCTTCAGCGTCGTCTTGAAGTGGGCGCGGATGTCGCGGAAATCGTCGTATTCGCAGCCGGCCCAGACGTAGCTCGCGCGGTCCTGCGGCGGCACGATCGCGCGGACGGCCTCGGCCAGCAGGCATTTCGCGCCCGGCGCGGCCGCGCTCCTGTCGAGGTAGCGCACCTCGACCCGGCTCGCGGTATCGAGCGGGATCGCCTCGCCGGGATCGGCCACCGAAACGAGGGCGACGCCCTCGGCCTCGGCCGGCAGCGCCTCGAGGATGCGGGCGATCGCCGGCAGCGCGGTTTCGTCGCCGGCGAGCAGATACCACTCGGCCGGCCTGAAGCCGCCGCCGCCCGGCCCGGCCATGCCGAGGAGGTCGCCGACGGCGGCGCGCGCGGCCCAGCCGGAGCCCGGCCCGGCCTCGTCGTGGATGACGAAATCGATGTCGACCTCGCCGCTGGCGAGGTCGATGCGCCGGATCGTGTAGCGCCGCATCACCGGGCGCAGCTCCGGCGCGATCTCGGCGGCGAGCCCGTCGGCGCCGCGCTGGGGCCAGCGCGGCGGGTTGACGCCCGGCGGCGGAAAGAACAGCCGCACGTGCAGGGCCTCGTCGGTCGCGAAGCGGGAAAGGTCGGCGCCGGTCAGCGTGATCCGGCGCATGTGGGGCGTCAGGTCCGTTACGCGCAGCACCCGCATCTCGCGGAAATCGGCGAACAGCGTGCCGCTTCCCGTGTCTCCCTCCCAGACGATCTCGGGGCGGAACGGGCGGGCGAACTCGTGGACGTGGGAGGCGACGAAGCCGATCATCGCCTCGATGTCCGCCGCCTCGCCGGCCGCGGCCTCGAC
Organism: Alphaproteobacteria bacterium; assembly: GCA_037190985.1. Taxonomy (GTDB): domain Bacteria; phylum Pseudomonadota; class Alphaproteobacteria; order Rhizobiales; family Rhizobiaceae; genus Aerobium. The sequence goes on along the minus strand of JBBCKE010000030.1, from coordinate 127,020 downwards.
GCCGAGCGTCGCCGCGCCGATCTCGAAATCGGCCCGCCCCATCGGCAGGACGATGGACGCCCTCGCGCCGTCGCGCTCCATGGTGAAGCCGTGCTCGGCGACATGCTCGCCGAGCGCGTCGAGGACCGTGCCGGGAGACGGCAGGGCGATGGAGGTTCTTGCGCTCAGCATGCGGATGTCGCCTGTCTTTCCTGCCGTCCGGTCACCATGCCGCCGCTTTAGAAGGTGCCGCGCACGCCGAAGCCGAACATGCGCGGGGCGGTCATGCTGGCCTCGACGCCGGTGCCGCTGCCGCCGCGGAAGATCTTCATGTGGGTCGGCGCGCGCTCGTCGAAGACGTTGTTGACGAAGCCGTAGACCTGCATGTTCTCGTGGACCTGGTAGCTCGCGCTGATGTCGGCCAGCGTATAGGGCTCGATCACGTAGTCGGGCGTGTTGGCGATGTCGGAGAAATAGCCGTCGGTGTGGCGGACCTGGCCGGACAGGCTCAGCTTCTCGGTGACGTCCCACGTCGCGCCGAAGGAGAGCGTATAGCTCGGCGCCTTGGCGAACTCGTTCCCGTCATAGGCCGCGTTGTCCGACACCTTCTGAAGCCGCGTGTCGAGAAGCCCGAGCCCGGCCTTCAGCACCAGATTGTCGAGCACCCGGTAGTCGAGGCTGACCTCGAGCCCGTAGGAGCGGGCATCCTCGGCGTTGATCGTGTAGGACTGGAAGACGCCGGGCGCGACCTCGACGGGGATGTTGTACTGCGCGTTCTTGAAATCGGCGTAGAACAGGTTGGCGTTGACGTTCAGCCGGTCGTCGAGAAGGCTGGCGCGCGTGAAGAGCTCGTAGTTCCACAGCGTCTCCTCCTTGAACACCTGCCAGGAATTGGCCGTGACGTTGAGCGAGACGCCGCCGGGGTTGTAGCCCTTGCTGACCATAGCGCCGACCGTCCATCCCGGCGCCGCCTCGTAGGCGAGCGACACCTTGGGCAGCAGCGCGTCGAAGGTGTGGTCGAAGTCGACGGCGCTGACCAGCACCGCCGGCGGCACCTGCGGAATCCGGGCCGTGCCGAGACGCTCGATATGGTCGCGCTGGTAGCGCAGCCCGCCGGTCAGCGTCCACCGTTCGGCGAACCGGTAGCTCGCCTCGGCGAAGATGCCGAGATTGCGCTTGGTGTCGTCGAAGGTCGAGCGGTTGCCGCTCAGCATGAGCAGCTCGTCGGACCTCGTATCGGCGTAGAAGACGCCGGCGACGCCGCTGAACGGGCTGGTCTCGTCGCCGAAGACGATGCGGGCCTCGTTGGAGAGGTTCGTCTGCGCGACATCGGCGTCGCCGTTGAGCGGGTTGACCACGCGATGCACGATCGAGTCGGTGTACTGGAGCTGGTTGAACAGCTTGAAGCCGTTGTCGAAATCGTAGCTGACGTCGAGGATGCCGGTGTTCGCCCGCTGGTTCCAGGACGGCATTTGCATGCCGGTGTGGGTCAGCTCCTCATAGGGTATGGCGGCCGCCTCCTGCGTCGGGCGGTTGGTCGCCGTGTGGGCATAGGTCAGCTTGGCCTCCAGCCCCGGGATTTCCGAGGGCTGCCACAGCAGCTTGGCGCGCGCGTTCACCGCGCGGAAATCCTGATCCGACTCGCCCTTGACGAAGGAGGGGCTGATATAGTCGATGAAGGTGTCGCGGCCGGAATAGTCGAGCGCGATGCGCCCGGCGAGCTCGTTCTGGATCAGCGGGCCGGACAGGGCGAAGGCGGCCCGCTTCGAATTGTAGTTGCCGATCTCGGCGAGATAGGCGCCTTCGGTCTCGAAGGTCGGGTCCTTGGTGTGGACGATGGTGGCGCCGGCGATGGCGTTGGCGCCCTGCGAGGTGGTCTGCGGGCCGCGGAACACCTCGATCCGCTCGACGTCCCACAGCGACGACGCGCCGAAATAATATTCGTTGTAATTGAGGTAGTGGCCGTCGAGATTGATCGTGGCGCGCGGCACCGTGCCGCCCCAGAAGGACGCCTGGCCGTTGTGCGGCCCTTGCGAATCCTGGCCGCGGATGGTCGGCGCGCTCACCGTGTCGACATAGGTGACGTTGGGCAGCTCCTTGACGACGTCGGAGACCGCGTCGTGGCCCGCCTCTTCCTTCTCGATGTCGGTGTCGGTGATGACCGCGACCGAGGACGCGGTCTCGGCGATGGTGCGCTCGATGCGCTCGCCGGTGACGGTGATGACGTCGAGCACGGTCGCGTCCTGGGCGAGGGCCGGCCCGGCGGCGAGAACCGAAACGAGCGACAGCGCGCTGACCCCGCACAGCAGGGAGAGATAAGAAGGTGACGACATGATTTTCCCCGATAGGTCCGACGACGACGCTGGCGAGGAAATCCGTGGCTGGCGCAAGAATTTTTCCACAATGCATAGCGCATCCCGCATGTCAACATATCGTGATGCAAGCCAGCCCTGCGTCGCGCCCCGCGCCACGCCCTGCGTCGCGATTGATCCGTGCGGCGAACCGTCCTAGGCTCGGGCGCATGGAGATATCCGGCATGCCGCTCCCTCGCGGACAGGCGCATTCCGGGCAGAGCGATCCGCAGGAGAGGGAGAAGCCATGCCTGTCTTCGAAGCCGCGCGCGAGCCGGAGGCTTTCGCGTCGAAGCCGGGCGGCGCGGAAGCCAGGCGCTCCACCACGATCCAGTCGGTCTCGATCGCCGCGCGCTTCCTCGACATCCTGGCCAAGGCCGACGGCCCGCTGCCGCTCGGCGAGATCGCGCGGCGCGCCGGCACCGGCACCTCGACCGCCCATCGCTACATGCAGAGCCTGGTGCGCGAGGGGCTGGTGGCGCAGGACGAGACCACCGGGCGCTACGATCTCGGCGCCGCCGCGCTCAATGTCGGCATCGCGGCGCTGCGGCGCATCGAGCCGGTCGAGGTCGCGGCGCGGCTGATGAAGGCGCTGGCCGCGCGCATCGCCGCAAGCTGCGGCGTGGCGATCTGGACCGAGCGCGGGCCGACCATCGTGCGCTGGTATCGCAGCTCCGATTTCAGCCTCAGCACGGTTTCGCTCGGCGACGTGCTGCCGCTCGACAATTCCGCCTGCGGCCTCGTCTTCCAGGCCTATCTGCCGCGCGAGCGGATCGCGGCGGCGCGCAAGTTGCAGCCGCCGGCCTTCCGGGGCAGCCCGCCAGCGGCGGGGGCGCTCGACGCCGTCCGCGGCGGCGGCGGCGCGGAGCTGAACGAGCACCTGTTTTCCGCCCTCGCCGGCAAGGCCGCGCCGGTGTTCGACGCCCAGAACGAGATCGCCTGCGTCGTCACCACGGTCTCCTTCGTCAGGGCGGCGGAGGCGGAGGGCCATCGCGCGGCCCTGTTCGAGGCGGCGCGGCAGGCCTCGACCGAGACGGGTGGAGGCTAGAGCAATTTCAGGAAAAGTGTGAAGCACTTTTCCGTCCGGAATTGCGTTGAAACAAGAAGTTAGACCGTTTCACCGCTTCCGTGGAACGGTCTAGAACCCGTCAGCCGATGCGCAGATGCTCGCGCAGGGTCGCGCCTTCATAGGCGCGGCGGAACAGGCCGCGCGCCGCCAGCGCCGGCACCAGCTCGTCGAAGAACAGGTTCAGCGACGCCAGCGAGCCGCCGGGCAAGGCGATGAAGCCGTCCATCGCCCCCGCCTCGTGCCAGGACACGATGTCGTCGAGCACGTCCTCGACGGTGCCGACCGAAACCCAGTGCGCCGAGCCGACGACCTCCGGCCGCGCCAGCAGTTCCTCGACGGTCGGGCTCCTCGCCTCGATGAAGCGGCGCAGGAGGTCGGCATGGGTGCGGCTGCGCACCGGCGTCTCCGGCGCGGGCAGCATAGCGGGGGTGACGCGGCTGCCGGGCTCCAGCGCTGCCGTCTCCAGCCCGAGGATCGCCTTCACCGCCTCGTGGCGCTTCTGCGGCGTCAGGTGGGCGTGCGCCCGTTTGTGCATGGCCCATGCCTCCTCGCGGGTGGGAGCGAGGAAGAAATAGAGGCCGGGCAGGACACGCACGGCGTCCGCGCCGCGCCCCAGCCGCGCGGCCCGCGCCCTGAGGTCGGCGCGCAGGTCGATGCCGGCGCCGAGGTCGGGCGAGGCGGCGAAGGTGGCGTCGGCGATCGAGGCGGCGAACGCGCGGCCGACATCCGACGCGCCGGCCTGGAACAGCGGCGGCGTCCCGGCCGCATGGCCGGGCACGTTGAGCGGGCCGCGGACGCTGAAATGCTCGCCCTCGTGGTCGATGGGCTGCGGCCGGGCCGCGCCCTCCAGCGCCGCGTGGGGATAGCTTCCCCACAGGGCGCGCACCACCTCGACGAACTCGGCCGCCTTGCGGTAGCGCTCTTCCGGCCCGGGCATCGGCGCGTCGCCGAAATTCTCCGCGCCCTCGATGGAGGTGACGACGTTCCAGCCGGCGCGTCCGTTGCTGATCCAGTGCAGCGACTGGATCTGGCGCGCGACGACGAAGGGCGGGTTGAAGGTGGTCGAGGCGGTCGAGACCAGCCCGATCCGCTCCGTCTCGCGCGCCAGCGCGGCGAGAAGCAGCGTCGGGTCGGAGCCGGCCATGCCCGACCCGCCGCCGCCCGCCGCAGGATGCATGACCAGCGTGTCTGGCTTGAAGACGAAATCGAGCTTGGCCCGCTCCGCGGCCTGCGCGAGGCGCAGATGGAAATCGACCGGATTGGTCCCCATCATCGCCGCGTCGTCGGCATCGGGCTTGCGGCCCTTCAGCCATGTCGCCGTCAGGCTGAGGCCGATGTGAAGCTGTCCGGCGGCGCTCATCGCTCGCCTCTCTGCGGGCTTGGCCCGGCCGCGGCCGCGCGCCCCTTCGGCACGATCAGCGGCGTGCCGGAGACCGGATCGGCGATGACGAGCGAGGCGAGGCCGAACACCTCCCTGACCATGGCCTCGGTGACGATGTCGGCCGCCGCGCCCTCGGCAAGGATCGCGCCTTCGCGCATGGCGACGAGATGGGTGGCGTAGCGGCAGGCATGGTTCAATTCGTGCAGCACGGCGACGACGGTGCGGCCCTGCCGGTTGAGGTCGGCGAGCAGATCGAGAAGCTCGATCTGGTGGGCGATGTCGAGAAAGGTCGTCGGCTCGTCGAGCAAAAGGATCGGCGTTTCCTGCGCCAGCACCATGGCGATCCAGACGCGCTGGCGCTGGCCGCCGGACAACTCGTCCACCAGCCGGTCGGCGAGGTCGTCGATGCCCATCGCCGCCATCGCCGCCCTGACCGCGTCCTCGTCCGCCCGCGACCATTGCCGCAGGAAGGACTGGTGCGGGTAGCGCCCGCGCCCGACCAGATCGGCGACGCTGATGCCGTCGGGCGCCGACGAGCTTTGCGGCAGCAGGCCGAGCCGGCGCGCGACCTCGCGCGCGGGAAGCGCGGAGATCTCCTTGCCGTCGAGCACGACGCGCCCGGCCGCCGGGGCCAGCAGCCGCGACAGCGCCCGCAGCAGGGTGGACTTGCCGCAGGCGTTCGGCCCGACGATGACGGTGAAGGACCCGTCGGGAATGGCGACCGACAGGCCGGTGGAGATCGTGCGCTCGTCGTAGCGCAGCGTCACGGCATCGGCGTGGAGGCGATGCGTCATGCCCGTTTTCTCCCTTCGTTTCGGCCGCCGACGGGTCGCCAACCTCATAAATATTGCAATGCGGAATGCAATCCGTATTGTGGGATAAGTTGTCTTATTTTGTCAGGATTCGAATGCCCGCCTCCGCATCTGCCCTCGCCGCGATGGCCGTGCTGGTGCTGTCGCTCCTCCTCGCGTCGCCGTCGTCGGCGCAGCAGCAGGACTGGCCGCGCACCGTCACCCACGAGGCGGGCGAGCTCACCATCCCGCAAAAGCCGCTGCGCATCGTCTCGACCGCGCCGAGCCTCACCGGCATTCTCCTCGCCATGGACGCGCCGCTCGTCGCCAGCGCGGCGACGACGCCGAGCGTGCTGACCGACGACAAGGGTTTCTTCCGGCAATGGGCCGAGGTCGCCGACGCACGCGGCGTCGAGATCCTCTACACCAATCTCGAATTCGACATCGAGGCGGTGATCGGCTGGGAGCCGGACTTGCTCGTCGCCTCATCGACCGGGGCCGACAGCGTGCTCCAGCACCATGGCGAGCTGGAGGCGCAGGGCATTCCGACGATCGTCGTCAACTACTCCAACAAGAGCTGGCAGGAGCTCGCCGTCGAGCTCGGCCGGGCGACCGGGCTCGAGGCCGAAGCCGAGGCGGCCATCGCCCGTTTCGACGCCCATGCGGCCGAGGTGGCGGCGACGCTGGAGATACCGCCGGGCAAGGCCGGCATCGTCGGCTACAACATCGGCGGCACCTATTCGATCGCCCGGCCGGAAAGCCCGCAGGCGCGCCTGCTCGCCGCGCTCGGCTTCACGGTGGCCGGCCTGCCGGAGGCGCTGCGCCAGGAGGTGACGCGCCGCTCGGATTTCGACTTCATCTCGCGCGAGAACCTGTCGGCCGCCATCGTCGGCGAGAGCGTGTTCCTGCTGCGCGGCGAGGAGCGCGACGTCGAGGCTTTCCTCGCCGATCCGATCCTCGCCAACCTGCCGGCCGTCGCGGCGAAGCAGGTCTATCCGCTCGGCCCGACCTCCTTCCGCATCGACTACTATTCCGGCCGCCAGTTCATCGACGCCGTGGCCCGGCATTTCCGCCGGCCATGACCGACAGGCCCCGGGCCGGCGGACATGACGCCGACGCCGCCCGCGCGCGGCGCGGCGGCAAGAGGCTGCGCGCGCTTGTGATCGGCCTCGGCGTGCTGGTCTGCGCGGCCGTCGTCAGCCTCGCCGTCGGCTCGCGGCCGGTGCCGCTCGCCGAGGCGCTGCGGGCGCTCACCGCCTACGATCCCGGCAACGACCTTCATCTCGTGGTGCGCGAGCTGCGCATCCCGCGCACCGCGATCGCCCTGCTCGCCGGGCTGGCGCTCGGGGTCGCGGGGGCGATCATGCAGGCGGTGACGCGCAACCCGCTGGCGGAGCCGGGGCTGCTCGGCATCAATGCCGGCGCGGCGGTCGCCGTCGTCATCGGCATCGCCGCCTTCGGCCTCACCTCCATCGCCCAGTATGTCTGGTTCGCCTTCGCCGGGGCCGGGCTCGCCGGCGTCGCCGTCTTCCTGCTCGGGCGGGCGCACGAGACCGGCACCAACCCGGTGCGGCTGGTCCTCGCCGGGGCAGGCATCTCCGTCATGCTCGGCTCGCTGACCGGGGCGATCATCCTCAACGCGCCCTCCTTCGTCCTCGACGATTTCCGCAACTGGGCGGCGGGCTCCGTCGAAGGAAGGGGCTTCGACGTCGCGGCGGTCCTCGCCATCTGCGTAGCCGCCGGCCTCGCGCCGGCCCTGTCGCTCGCCGGCAGCCTCAACGCCATGGCGCTCGGGCGAGACCTCGGCCAGGCGCTCGGCGTCAATTTGCGCGCGACGTGGCTTTCCGCGTGCCTGTGCGTCATGCTGCTCGCCGGGGCGGCCACGGCGGCCGCCGGGCCGATCGGCTTCGTCGGCCTCGTCGCGCCGCATGTGGCGCGGCTCGTCGCCGGGCCGGACTATCGCTGGATATTGCCGCTTTCGGCACTGTTTGCCGCCATCCTCCTCCTCGGCGCGGACATTGCTGGGCGGGTGATCGCGCCGCCCTCGGAGGTCGCGGCCGGCATCGTCGCGGCGCTGGTCGGCGGGCCGTTCTTCATCGGCGTGGTGCGCCGCTACCGGATGGCGAAGCTGTGACGCGCAGTGCCTTCTCCGTGCTGCGGCTGGGCGGGCTCTCCCTCGTGTGGCGGCCCCGCGTCGCGGCGGTGTGCGCCGCGCTGGCGCTCGCCGGGACGATCCTGTGCGTCGTGCTGCTCGGCACGGGCACGCTCGCCTTCACCCCGGCCGAGGTGCTGGGCGCGCTGACCGGCAGCGGCGACAACGCGACCGCATCGCGCGTCGTCCTGCGCATCCGCCTGCCGCGCGTCCTCACCGCGATCCTCGTCGGCGCGTCGCTCGGCATGGCCGGCTCGATCTTCCAGTCGATCTCGCGCAACGCGCTCGGCTCGCCCGACATCATCGGCTTCACCACCGGGGCGGCGACGGGCGCGGTCGTCCAGATCATCCTGTTCAACGCCGGCCCGCTGGAGACCTCGCTCGCCGCGGTGCTGGCCGGCGTCGCCACGGCCGCCCTCGTCTTCACCCTGTCGCGCCGGGGCGGAACCACCGGCGGCTACCGGCTCGTCCTCGTCGGCATCGGCGTCGGCGCGACGCTGTCGGGCGTCAACACCGTGCTGCTCGTCATGGGCGACCTCGACCAGGCGATGTCGGCGCAGCTCTGGCTCGCCGGCTCGCTGAACACCCGCACCTGGTCGCATGTCGCGCCGGCGGCGCTGGGCTTTGCCGTGATCCTGCCGGTGGCGATCCTCCACGCCCGCCGGCTCGACCTTCTGGAGATGGGCGACGACGCGGCGAGCCAGCTCGGCGTCCGCACCGAGCGCACGCGCCTCGTCATGGTGATGGCCGCGGTCGGCCTCACCGCCATCGCCACGGCGGCGGCAGGCCCGATCGCCTTCATCGCCCTCGCCGCGCCGCAACTGGCGCGCCGCCTGACGCGCTCGCCTGACGTGCCGCTCGCGGCGGGGGCGGCGATGGGCGCGGTTCTGCTGCTCGCCGCCGATCTCGTCAGCCAGCGCCTGCCGCTCAACGCGACCATGCCCATCGGCCTGACCACCGGCATGCTCGGCGGGCTCTATCTCCTGTGGCTGCTGACCCGCAGCCGCAAGGTCTAGGGCTTCCGACCCCGGCGGCGGATCCGCCAGGCGCGGCGTGACGGCCGGGGCTGCTCCACGGCCATGCCGCGCGGACCCCGCTCATTCCCGCCGGAGATTGATCGGCATCGTCGATTTCTTTACGCTCCGGACAGGTAGCCTGCCTCGGCATCGCTTTTGCAGGCCAGTTCCATATTTCCTCGGGAGCGCCGAATGCTCTTCTGCTCAAGACCGCTGGACAGGACGATCCGCGCCCGGGCACTCCGGCAGGCGGGGCGCTGAGGGGTGGCGAGCGCAGCGGCGGCGCGCGACAGGTCGTACATCCGGGCCGGTGCGCTGGGCGGGTTCGGGGCGTTCGTCGAATCGAGGAACGGCGATCCCGCGGCCCTGCTCGAGCGCGCCGGCATCGATCCCCGGGCGCTGAGCGCGCCCGACATGCTCATCTCTTTCGCGCGCAAGGGAGCCCTGCTCGAGAATGCCGCGCGCGAGCTCGGCATCCCGGCGCTCGGGCTCGAATGGGCGCTCGCCATTCCGCCCCATTTCCCCAATGCCGGCCCGACGCTGCTGCTCAAGGAGACGACCGCCACGTTCGGGGAGTGGATCGAGCGTTCCATGGGCTATTGGCGCCTTCAGACCAATGCGGTCATTCCCCAACTGGTCCATGATCCGGAATCGGGCGTCGTCGCCATCCGGCTGTCGCCCCAATGGCCGCAGCCGGCGCCACGGCAGCAGATGGAGCATATCCTCGGCAAGATCGTGCGCCTCGCGCGGGCGGCCCTTCTGGATGGGGAGCTGAACCCGGTTCGGATCCGCTTCCGGCACGAGGAGCCGGAGGAGACCGCCGTCCACGATCTGCTCTTCCGTTGCCCGGTCGAGTTCGGTGCCGGCCAGGACGAGATCGTGTTTCTCGCCGAGACGCTGGCGAGGCCGCTGTGCGGGCAGGCGACCCGGCTGGAGGCGCTGACGGACGAATTTCTCCGGCATCGGATCGGCCTGCTGCAGCGATACGTTCCGGGCGTCTCCACCTCGACCGCGCTCGCAATCCGGACGGTTCTCGGCACTGGGCTCTGCTCGAAGGAGTTCATCGCGCTCGCGCTCGGGTCCAGCCCGCGGAAGCTCCAGCGGCTGCTGGCGCGCGAGGGGACCACCTACGAAGACGTTCTCGATTCGGTGCGCAAGGACATGGCGTGCCAGCTTCTCGCCGATGCGACCGCGCCGATCGCGGCGATCGCGGGCATGCTGGATTTCGCGTCGCCCGCGGCACTGACGCTCGCCGTGCGGCGATGGACCGGCATGACGCCGAGCGGCTACCGGCAGATCATGGGGCCGGCAGCGGAGGCGGGGTCCGCGGCGTAGCGGGACGCCGGGCCGGTTCCGGCCCTACGCGTTGCCCTCCACCCGGCGCGCCTCGTTGCGGTAAAGGCGCGGCGACATCTCCGTCCAGCGGCGGACGGCCGTCGTGAAGGGCGGGGTCTTCGCATAGCCCAGCAGGCCGGCGATGCTCGCCACCGGAACGTCGCTCTCGGCGAGAAGCTGCCGCGCGAGCCTCTCGCGCGTCTTGTCCAGGAGGATGGCGAAGCTGGTTCCCTCGGCGGCGAGCCGGCGCTGCAGCGACTTCGCGCTGATGGACAGCAGCTCGGCTATGCAGGGCTGGGTGCAGAAGCCCGTGCCCATCAGGCTGGGGATGGCGATCTCGACATTGGCGCGCATCGAGCCGTCATAGTCCGGTATGGTCCACGTCCGGGCCTCGACATAGTGGGCGAACCAGCGATCGAAGGCCCCGGCCGGCAGGACGATGGGCGCCTCATGCAGGCACCGGCGATAGACCATCTCGTCATGGGCGCTTCCGAACTCGACCGGGCAGGGAAAGATGCTCTCGTGAAGGCTCGTGTCCTTCGGCCGCATATGCCTGAACCTGATGAGATCGATGCCTTCGTCGGCAGTCGCGGTCAGGGCCCGCAGCAGGGCGCATACGCCGCCGAGAATGTGCTCGACCTGATGTCGCGACGGCGGGATCAGCTTGGAGAAGCCGACCCTCAGCGTCAGTGTCTCGCCCGAATCCGATTGAAGCAGCTCGGCATGGGAGGCGTTGGTGTGCCAATGCCAGTAGTTCCGCGAATGCCGGCACCAGTCGCCGATCGTCTTCGTGAACCGGGCGATCAGGGCGATTGCGCCGAAATTGAGGAGGGGTTCGGGCGCGGCCCTCAGCCATTCCAGCCCGAGGGACGGCGCCTGCAACTCTTCCGCCGCGATCTCCATCAGCGCACCGACGGCCGTCCAGGAGATGACCAGGTCGGGATCGCGAAGCGCCCGCTCGGAAATACCGACGCGCGCCGCCATCGCGACCGCGTCGCCGCCGGCTTCCGATACCAGTTCCGCAAAGCCGGCGAGCATCGCCGCCCGGACATAAGCCGACCGCGTTGCCGCCTCTGGCTGATGCAGCAACTGCATCTGTCCATCAGAAAGAACTTTTAAGGTTCTCAAGTATAACTCATATTTGATTCTACTTTTTCAAATCATCAATCCCCGCTTTCGATTCATAATTTACAGTCTGCTAATTATTTTCAAGTCAAATCGCGTTCGAAAGCAAAACTGATTTCTTGCATTGCATCAGGGAGGGGCATTGCCTTGCGGACGTCCGTCACGGGCGACGCCCCTCCTCCGTGACCCCGGACTCGAGAAAGGCAACCAAAAATGACCAATCCTCGGGATTAGACATGGTTTAGCGCCGATCGCGCCTGCAACCGGCAGGAACAGACCACGCGCACGACCAGCACATACCAAATGGGATCGTTCTTCGATCAGAACTATATTTACTAGACTATACTTGCTTCTTGCCGATTGTCTTTTCCACCTCTCCTCAACCGACCGCAGCACAAGAAAGATCAACCTCCCATGCTCAGCATTCTTAGCGGCCGCTCAAACGCAGACGCGGTTCTTGCTGCACTCGACAAGTCGTTGGCCATAATCGAGTTCGATCCCACCGGCCGCATCCTGCGCGCCAACGAGAATTTTCTCGGCGCGCTCGGCTACAGCGCCGCCGAAATCGCCGGCCAGCATCACCGGATGTTCGTCGACGCGGCCTATGCCGGCAGCGCGGACTATAGCGCGTTCTGGCAGAAGCTCGGCCGCGGCGAGTTCGACGCCGCCGAATACAAGCGCATCGGCAAGGGCGGCCGCGAAATCTGGATCCAGGCGACCTACAACCCCGTCCTGACGGCGAGCGGCAAGGTGGCCAAGGTCGTCAAGTTCGCCACCGATATCACCGCAGCCAAGATGAAGGCCGCGGAGGACGCCGGCAAGCTGGCCGCGATCTCGCGCGCCCAGGCCGTGATCGAGTTCACGGTGGACGGCGAGATCCTGACGGCGAACGAGAATTTCCTTGCCACGCTCGGCTACGAATTGTCGGAGATCCGGGGGCGCCATCATCGCATGTTCGTCGACCCGGCGGAGGTGCAAAGCGCCGCCTATGTCGAGTTCTGGCTGCGCCTGCAACGCGGCGAGTTCATCGCCCAGGAGTTCAAGCGCGTCGGCAAGGGCGGCCGCGAGGTCTGGATCCAGGCGTCCTACAACCCGATCTTCGATCCCGACGGGCGCGTCATGAAGGTGGTCAAGTTCGCCACCGACATCACCGGCCGCGTCCACGCCGTCACCGAGATCGGCAACGGTCTCGGCCGGATCGCCGGCGGCGACCTGACCTGCGAGATCACCGAAGCCTTCATCCCGGCTCTCGACAGGTTGCGCCTCGATTTCAACAACTCGGTCTCGACCCTTCGCGACGCCTTGCAGAAGGTGGGCGAGAACGCGTCGAGCATCGACGCCGCGGCCGGCGAGGTCAGCGCCGCCGCGAGCGACCTTTCCCGGCGCACCGAGCAGCAGGCGGCTTCGGTCGAGGAAACCGCCGCGGCGCTCGACCAGATCACCGCGACGGTGCGCAGCTCCGCCCAGCGCGCGGAAGAGGCCGGAACCCTCGTCGCGCGGACCAGGGTGAGTGCCGAGAAGTCGGGGGTGGTCGTCCAGCGCGCGGTCTCGACCATGGGCGAGATCGAGCGCTCGTCGCGCGAGATCGGCTCGATCACCGACATGATGGACGAGATCGCCTTCCAGACGAACCTCCTGGCGCTCAATGCCGGCGTGGAAGCCGCGCGCGCCGGCGATGCCGGCAAGGGCTTCGCGGTCGTCGCCCAGGAAGTGCGCGTGCTGGCGCAGCGTTCCGCGGAAGCGGCCAAGCAGATCAAGGACCTGATCAGCAAGTCGACCGAGGAGGTCAAGTCCGGCGTGACGCTGGTCGGCGAGACGGGCGCGGCGCTCGAGGCGATCATCGGCGACGTCGAGGAGATCAGCAAGAACGTCGTCGCCATCGTCGAGGCCTCGCGCGAGCAATCGACCGGCCTCGGCGAGATCAACACGGCTGTCGGGACGATCGACCAGGGAACGCAGCAGAACGCGGCGATGGTCGAGCAGACATCGGCGGCGAGCGTCAGCCTGGCGCAGCAGGCCGAAGAGCTGAACGCCCTGCTCGCGACCTTCCAGCTCGGCCATGCGGCCGCCGGCGCCAAGCCGGGTAGCCGCCAGCCCGGACGTGTTGCCGCGGCGACGGCGGCCCCGGCCCGTGCAGGACGGCCGCTGCTGGCGAGCCACGGCTCGGCGGCGCTCGCCGCCCAGCCGGACGACTGGCAGGAATTCTAGGAGGCGGCGATGACTTCCCTGGCAGCGAAAATCGCGCATCCGGCGCCGGCATTCCCGGCGAGCGAAACCCTCGCCCTCCAGATCGACGCCTTCGTCATGGCCGTCACGGAAAGCCTCTGCATCTTCGAGAAGAGCAGCCCGGTGATGGAGCAGCGGGCGAACCGCGAGCGCAAGACGCGGATTCTGGCCGGGCTCGGCGAGCTCGACCGGATGGTGTGCGCCCTGCGCGACGCGTCGGCCCATCTGGCCGCGCTCGACCTTCCCTCCGGCGGGGACCGCACGGGCTGAAGCCGGCACGGCCTGAAGCGAAAGAATACGCGGCGGCGGCGCAGATGCGTGCCGCCGCCGCGAAAGCACAAGAACTCGATCCGCTCCGGGAGTAGGCGTCGTGCGTGTCGGCAGTACCAGGAATCTTGCAGGCCATATCAGGCGGTTCATGTCGGTTCAGTCCGACAATTCCGAGTTGCTGCGCGCCCAGCTCGACGCGCTTTCGCGGCTGATTCCGCTCCTCTACTTCATCCTCGTCGCCAATGCGTGGGTGATGGCGAGCACGTTCCTCGGCAAGGCGCCGGACTGGCTCAGCGTTTACGTCGCGACGGCCCTCAGCCTCGTCTGCGCGCTGCGCCTGGTCCAGTGGTGGCGCAGGAAGGGCATCGTGCTGACCGACGCGCAGGCGGCGCACGAATTGCGGCGCACCAACAAGGTCGCGGCCATCCTCTGCGTCTCGTTCTCGGCCTGGGCGCTCGCGCTGTTCCCCTATGGCGACGCCTATGCCCAGGCCTATGTCGGTACGTTCCTGACCGTCGCCATGCTGGCCTGCATGCTGTGCCTCATCCATCTGCGGTCGGCGGCGCTGATCGTCGCGCTGACCGTCAGCATCCCGTTCGTCGCGTTCTTCGCGTCGACCGGCATCCCGGCGCTGGTCGGCACCGCCATCAACGTCCTCCTGGTCACGGGCGCCGTCGTCATCGTCATCCTGATCCAGTATCGCGACTTCACGCGGATGGTGGCGGCACAGAAGCGCACCGAGCAGCTCGGCAACGAGAACCTGCGCCTCGCCAATCTCGACAGCCTGACCAACCTGCCGAACCGCCGGGCCTTCTTCACCCATCTCGACGAGATGTTCGCCGAGGCCCGGGCCGACGGCGCGCGGGTCGCGCTCGGCATCGTCGACCTCGACGGCTTCAAGCCGGTCAACGATCTCTACGGCCATGCCGCCGGAGACAGGCTGCTGGTCGCGGTGGCCGAGCGGTTGCTGGCGCATTGCACGTCTGGCGACGTCTTCATGGCGCGCCTCGGCGGCGACGAGTTCGCCTATGTAGTCGGGAACGCGCCGGACGACGGCGCTCTCCTCGCCCAGGGCGAGAGCATCGTCGAGATGCTGCAGGCGCCCTTCGTGCTGGCGGAAGCCACGGTGCAGATCTCCGGATCGCTCGGCATCGCCGTCTACCCGGATACGGCGAACAGCGCCGACCACCTGTTCGAGCGCGCCGACTACGCGCTTTACCATGGCAAGAGCGCAAGGCGGGGCAACGTCGTCCTGTTCGCGGCCGAACACGAAGCCCGGATCAACAGCGACTTCCGGATCGAGCAGGCGCTGAAACGCGCCGATTTCGACCGGGAGCTGTCGGTGGCCTTCCAGCCCATCGTCGATATCCGCTCGCAGGCCACCATCGGCTTCGAGGCGCTGGCCCGCTGGGCCAGCCCGACGCTCGGCCAGGTCTCGCCGGGCCAGTTCATCCCGGTGGCCGAACGCGCCGGGATCATCGGCGCCCTCACCCGTCCCCTGCTGAAGAGGGCTCTCGCCACCGCGGCGAGCTGGCCCGAAGGCATGCGGCTGTCGTTCAACCTCTCGGCCTACGACCTGAACTCCGCCGAAAGCGCCCTGGCGATCGTCGCCATCGTCGAGAGCAGCGCGTTCGATCCGCGCCTGCTCGACCTCGAGATCACCGAGACGGCGTTCACCCACGACTTCGCGCAGGTGCAGCGTTCGATCGAGATGCTGCGCCTGCTCGGCTGCGGCATCTCGCTCGACGATTTCGGCACGGGCTATTCCAGCCTGTCGCGCCTGCACGCCCTGCCGCTGACCAAGATCAAGATCGACCGCAGCTTCGTCACCGGCCTCCACAAGAGCCCGGCCAGCTTCAAGATCGTCAAGTCGCTGCTGGCGCTCAGCCGCGACATGGGCCTCGACTGCGTGATCGAGGGCGTCGAGACGGACGAGGAGATGGCCGCGCTGCGGCAGCTCGGGGGCCTGATGGTGCAGGGCTACTTCTATTCGGCACCGATCCGCGAGGAGCAGATCGCGTCCTATCTCGCGGCGCCGCCCGCCAGAAGCAGGGCCTGACGGCCGCGCCCAGGGCGCGCGGCGCCCGGATGCGTGCTATGATGGCGCATGAAATAGAGGCCCTGCTCAAGGCCCCTCTACACAAGTTCACGTCCGAAGCCGGATGCAAGGCGATGAAATGGACAGCTTCGCGCGATTCATTCCCGACAGGACCGGGCTCGACGCCGGGGCGATCCGCTCCGCCGGGCTTGCGGCCCTGCCGTTTCCCGAGGTGGCGAGCCGCGGCGAGATCGTCGCTATCGGCAGGCTGGTCGGGGCCGGACGGGCGGAGCTCTGGAGCCATGGTTACCGGCAGGAACCGCGCCATCTCGCCGGGCTGGGCGTCGACGAGGCCGCGCGCCACGCCTTCGATCTCGGCCACGACAACGTCCTGATCGCCTTCGAGGCGGCGCAGACCTGCATCTGGCTGCCGGCCGAACACGAGTTCTTCGTGATCTTCGCGCCGCAGCCGGCCTTGCAGGCCATCCGCTCGGCCGGGATCTTCACCTACGATTTTGACGACTATACCCGGGAAGACTATTTCAGGGGACGGCGGTCCGACTATCTCGTCGAAACGGGAAAGCGCTACACCATCGTCCCGGCCTGACACACGCGGCCCGGTCCCGTGGCATGAGGAGGTCATCGATGATGCTGGCTGATTTCCCGTTGACCATCCACTATGCGCAGGTGCTGGTCCATGCCGAAAGCCGCGCAGCGCCCGGCCTCCTGTGGACGGACGAGCATGTCGCGCAGGGTTTTGCCTGGTCGGACGGGTCGGTTTCCTTCGGCGTGCCGGACCACGACGGCGAATGCCGGGTGCTGGTCGATGTCTCCCCCGACGTGGTTCCGGACCCGCGGGCGCTCTGGGCCGTGCAGGTGCCCTTTCACGTCGCCGGGCCGCTGCAGATCGGCACGGTCTTCGACACGCGCCGCGTCGCGGTGCCGGACGGCAGCTACAATCTGGTCTATGAGGCGCTGCCCGGCGGAAACGATCATGCCTATGTCGTGCGGCTCATCTTCTCGCCGAGCGACGCGCCCGCGTTCCGCATCCTGAAGCAGGGCGGGGACATCGTCGCCGATACCGTCCTGCGCCGCGATGCCGAGCCGGCAAGGTGACTTCCGGCCCGGCGGTCTCTCATGGCTCGATCCGCTTGTAGGGAAACCTCTCCGTCGTCGGCGGGAACCAGGGTCCTTCCCGCAGGCGCCGGAGCCCCTCCTCCCAGGCCGGCTTGAGCGGATAGAGGTCGACGACGTAGCGCAGCTCGTCCTCGATCCTCGCGATCAGCGCATCGGGGCGGCCATTGTCCCATTCGAGGCAGGCATAGGCGAACAGGAGCTCGATGTCGTTGAGGAAGAAGCCGTACTTGCCGCGCAGGTCGCGGCGGCGCTTTTCCATCGCCTGCGGCGTCGCACCCTTCAAAAGCCGGTCGAGCGGCGTCGTGTGGAATTTGCGCACGCGCTCGACATGCTCCCAGTGGCCGAACATCGCGGCGAGCCGCGCGTCGAGGGCCTTGGCCGACTGGTCGAGCCTGAACGGCCAGCCGCCGAAGGGATTGTAGTCCTTGTCGGCATCGAGCGCCCGTTCGGGAACCAGCATCGCCACGTTGAGGCGGAAATGCGTCGCGGCGACGCGGTCGCTGTCGGCGTCGTCCTGCCAGGCGAGCAGCAGGCCGGACTGCACGTAGACTTCCAGCGTCAGCATGTTCAGATCGTTGCTGTGCTCGACCACCACGAAGACGCGCGATGCGTCGCGCGCGGGCGGCTCGCGGCTGTCGGCGAAGACGAAGCTGCGATACTGGCCCCTGGTGTCGAGGCCGAGATAGACGAGCGGCGCGAGCCGGGGCACCCGTTCCGGCAGCGTGAACAGGGGCAGGTCGGCCATGCCGTCGATCCTGGCCTTCTCCGCCGCGTAGGCGGCGCGGATCGTCGCTTCGTCGGCCTTGGCGTCGGACAGGAAGCGCAGGATGAAGCGCCGCTCCAGCCGGTTCGGATCGAGCGGCGCGAACAGCGCCTTGTTGCTGCCCCACGAGGGCACGCGCATAAAGAAGTCCTTGCGCCAGCGGCTGTGCAGCCCACCTTGCAGCGCGAGCGCGCGCATCCTTGGCCCGTCGCCCTCGGCCAGCATGGCCTCGAACGTCGCGGGAATCTGGTCGGTCAGCTCGAGCTCGGTGATCGCCCTGAGCGCCAGCGCCAGCCAGCCTTGCGCGATCTCGACGAGGCCGGCAGCGTCAGCGGCCTGCATCATGTCGGCGGCGAGCCGCAGCAACGCTACCGGACGCCCCGGAGGGGCATCGACATAGCCGATCGCGTGAAGCTCGTCCGCAAGCCGCCCTGTCGTGTCGCCAGTATCGAACCAGCCCTGCACCGCATAGAGGTCCCCGATCGTGGTGAGCTTGTCGCCACGCGGGCGGTCGTCCGCCAGCACCAGGCGCACGCTGTCCTCCACCAGATCCTCTATCTCGTGCATCGACATGCCGCTGTCGCTCCTCGAATTGCCCGGCCATGCAGACGTCCAGAGTGCGGCCTGCGCGAAGCGAGCGTCAAGGGAGCGCAGGGCAACAGTGTACGGCGCTGCGAATCCCGCCCCCGTCACCCTGAAGGCGATCGCCGTCCGGCGGGCTTCACGCGAACGCGTCGTTCACCAGCCCATGAACGCGCCGGAACGCGGCTTCGGCGCCGGCGATGACGCGCGCCTCGTCCTCGTCCGACAGGGGCACCGCGTCGAGGGCGGCCGTGAAGGTGCGCCAGTGCAGGCCGCGCCCTTCCGGCGCGCCGGCCAGATGACGCGCGCCGAAGTCTTGCGAAAGGCCCAGCCTCGCGGCTTCCTTGATGAGGAACGCCGCGCCGAGATTCGAGCCTTCCGCGACATAGAGCCAGCCGAGCGCCGTCGGCAGGTCGAGCTTTCCGCCGGCCGCGAACGCCGCAGGCGCATCGGAAGCCGGCGCATCGATGCCGAGATCGGCCAGATCCAGCTCGATCAGCGGCAGCCGGCGGCGGCCGCCGAGGTCCGGCAGCAGCGCGTCGAGCGCAGCATCGTCGTAGAGCGCGTCGATGTCGCGGTGGAAGCCGTGCTGGACCCTGACGAACCGGCCGTAGCGCTCCCGGCTGGCGAACGGCGCGCCGGCCATGATCGCATCGTCCAGCCGCCCATGCGCCTCGTGGGTCGCGGCCTTCAGGCGCTTCGAGCGGGAAAGGTCGAGCGGTTTGTCGAGGATGACGGCTTCATTCATGGACAGGGCTTTCACGGAAGGATGGGATCGAACGCGGGGCAGGAACCGCCCACCCCGCGGCACCAATATCAGAACTTCGCCGTCATGTTCAGCCGGAAGGTGCGGCCGGGCGAAGGAAACAGGCCGAGCGTGAGCGCGTCCATGTAATAGGTGTCCGTGACGTTGTCGATCGCGGCATCGATCTGGAACTGCTCGTTGACCTTGTAGCTCGTGAACAGGTCGACCACCGTGTAGGGCTCCCATTCGATATGGGTTATCAGGCCGGTGCCGGCCCGCTCGCCCAATCCGGTCACCGGCCGCTCGCCGATATAGGTGAGCCGGCCTCCGACGGTCAGTTTTTCATCGAAGGCGCGGGCTCCGAGCGTCAGCGACAGGCTGTCCTTCGGCGGGAGATGATTGACCACGTAGCTGTTCGAGACGCCGCCTTCGGTGCAGAGCTGATCGGCATAGGTCGCGTTCCTGATCTGCCCCGGCTTCACGCAGAATTCGGTGTCCGTGTAGCGGGTGTAGGCCAGGCTGCCGAAGAACCGGCCCGTATCGTACGATCCCGAAAGCTCGAAGCCCCGCAGCCGCGCATGGTCGACATTGACCATGAGCAGGGTGCCTTCCGGCGTATCGGTCCGGGTGATGTAGTTGTCGACGTTGTTGTCGAAATAGCTCGCCTTGAAGCGCAGGCGATCGCCTTCGACCAGCACGTCGTCGCGCAGCACGTTGAAGCCGACCTCCCAGGTCCTGGCATGCTCCGGCTCCAGATCGGCCTGGGTCGGGTCGGCCGACCAGCCGCGCGTCGTCTCGAACAGGCTGGGCAGCCTCAGCGCCTCGGCATATTTGCCGTAGAACTGGATGCCGTCCCACGGCTCGACCGTCGCGCTGATGATCGGAGCGAGCCCGTCATCCTCGAAGGTGCGATAGACGCCATATTTGGTCTCGCGCACGGTCGGAAGATTGACCGAGCCCGGATTCGCCTGCCGGTACGCGGTGCGTTCGGCGGAGGTCTTGAAGTTGATCACCTGATCCCCATGCCGGAGAGGGTAGGTCGTTACCGTCCACGGGCGCGTGTCCTTCGACGTGAAGTCCGAATACCGGAGCGATGCGTCGAGGGTGAGCCAGTCCGTCGGCTTCCACTGCCCGGACGTGAACAGGCTGAGCTCGCGCCTGTTTCCTCTTCTCCCGTCCAGTTCGGTCCCGTCGCCCGGCCGGATGATCTCATAGGTGTAGGAGCCGCCATAGTTCAGCGATACGTCGCCCCACGCGGTCTCGAAGAAGGAGGTGTTGTCGATATTCACGCCCCAGCGCCTGCCCTTGCTGCCGAACCAGTTGGCGAGCTCCGGGGGAGGCGTCTGATCGGTGAAGTACCACTGGTATGGGAGGATCAGGTTACTGTCGACCATCCACAGGCCGACATTCAGCTTGATCAGGTCGTTGTCCGCCGGATCCCATCTGTATTTCGCGGTGTAGGTGTCCAGCTCGATGCTGTTCAGCCAGGCCTGGTAAGCACCGCCGCCGGGGTTCCACAGGACCTGCGACGGCATGATCTCGCCATAGGTGCTCTCGTAGCGCATGAAGCCCAGATCGATCTGCTGATCGTGAGGGAGACGGATCGTGCCTTTCAGAAGAATGGACGTGTTGTCCTGGGACGTGTTCAGGACTTCCTCGCCGGCCCTGTAGCGGGCCAGGCCGGGAAAGGTGACGGTGCTCCTGTCGTCCAGCGGTCCCCAGACCCTTTCGCCGTTGACAACGATCCAGCCATATTGCGGGCCGATCTCCGGCTCCGGTATGGCGTCGCCTCTCGTCCCGGCGTGATAGTTGCCGTTCTTGCGGCGGGCATAAGCGGCGACGAGATCGACATATTCGGACCGGTAGCCGGCGGCGATGCTGCCCGAGCCGCCGGTCGGCTCGAGGAAGCCCGGCCTGTCCATGCCGTCCGGTCCGCCGAAGGACGACGGCACGGAATCGTTGGGATAGTTGCCGGCGCCGGACAGCCCGCCCCAGGTTCCGACAGGCGGAATGGACGAGCTGTTCGTGTTGAAGCCGCCCTTGAGCCGCACGCCGAAAGTCCTGTCGGGTAGCAGGATGTCGTCCACGGTGATCGTGTTCATGCGGACGATGCCGCCGATGACGCCGGCCCCGTCGGCGGCGGAGCTCGGACCTTTCTCGATCGACACGCTGCCGATGAGATCCGGATCGACATAGGAGCGGCCGACGACACCGGAATAGCCGCGATAGACCGTCGTTTCCTGTATCGCGCCGTCGACGCTGACAGGCGAGCGGCCCTGCCCCTGCATGCCGCGGATGTTGACGTCGAGTGCCGCGCCGTTGCGGTTGTCGCCGTTGAGCACGCCGGGCGTGCCCGACAGCACGTCGCCCGTGGACGTGCCGCGGAACCGTTCGATCTGCTCGCCCGATATGTATGTGCTGGACCCCGCCGTCTCGTAAGGCGTATCCGGCGAGAACGCTCCGCCGCCGCCCAACACGTCGATCGTGTCGAGCACCGTGCTGCCATCGGCCGCGACGTTGCCGATGCCCGTCGTCGCGCCGGCCTCGAGGATGGTGACGGTGTTGGCGTTGGTGAAGCTGTAGCGCAGCCCCGAGCCCGAGAGGAGCTGCGCGAGCGCGTCCTCTGTCGACATGATCCCGGACACGGCCGGCGCGGTCGTCCCGGCCGCGACCGACGTCGCGTAGGCGATCTGGACGCCGGTCTGGTCGGCCAGCGCGCGCAGCGCCGCGTTGAGGGGCTGGCTGGCGATGGCGAAACTGTGGGTGCGGGCGGCCTGGGCCGCCGCCTGCGGGACGGGCAGGACGGCCGGCAGGACGCCGAGACAGAGCGCCGTGCCCATCATCAGCGGCGTCAGCAGCCGGCGGCGGGCCTGCCGGGATATGGTCTGTCCTGCATGATCGTCGTTCATCGAACCCGAAACCCTGTCCTTGAGAAACGGCCCGCGCGGGCCACCAATCGAAGGCGTGGGTCGTGCTCTGCCTGGCACCTTCACTCTCTTGACGCGCGAGGCCGGGCTTTGCCTAAAGACGGAAATCGCGATTTCCCGAAAAAAGTTTCGCGGGCGCTCAGGCGATGAGGATCATCACGCCGGGAATCCGGCGCGCGACGAGGCCCTGCGTCTTCGCCAGCGCCTCGACCGCGTCGAGCGCGTTCGCGGTCGAGAAGATGGCGCTGACCGGCACGTCCGGCCGCACCCCGGGGGCGAGCACGATCCGCTCGGGCACGTAGCGGCCGAGCTCGGCCATCGCGGCAGCGAAAGGGCGACCCTCGAAGATCACACGGCCGTCGCGCCACGCCATGACGGCCTCGATGTCGACCGTGGAGGCAGGCAAGGGCGGCTCTCCCGCGCCGTAGGTCGTCTGCTCGTTGGCGGCGAGATCGATCCCGCCGGCGACGGGCCCGTCGAGATCGGTCGGCGACGCCGGCCCCGCCACCCGGACATGCCCCTCCCGCACCGTCACCGTCGCCACGCCTTCGAGCGCCTTGACCGCGAAGGCCGTGCCCAGCGCATCGCTGTTGCCGCCGAGCGCGGCGACCCGGAACAGCGACGACGCATCGGGGCGGACGCCGAACTCGGCCTCTCCCTTCAGCAGCGTGACCAGCCGAAGCTGCGGCGTGAAGTCCACCGCGATGGCGCTGTCGGTGTTGAGCGTCGCGACCGAGCCGTCGGGAAGCGCGATCCTGGCCTGCTCGCCGACGGCGGTGGTGAAATCGGCGTTCCACCACACCCCGAGCCGCGGCATCGCGACGATGGCCGCGGCGGATGCCGCGAGCGCGCCGCCGCCGATCAGGAAGGCGCGGCGGCCGATGGGCGCGCGTCGTCCGGCGACGGGCAGGGAATGAAAGGGCGGCATGCCGTCAGACGTGCCGTCCAGCACCTGCAACTGCCGCCAGAACGCCCGCTCGCGCTCGAAGGCGCGCCGGTGCTGGGGCGACTGGTCGCGCCATGCCTTGAAGCGTTCGAGCTCCGCCGCGCTGACATTGCCGGAGGTCAGGCGCACGATCCAGTCGCGCGCATCCAGCGCGACCCGGTGATCCCCGTGGTCGTCCCCGTCATGGCGTTTATCGGTTTCGTCCATTCACTCGGCGCAGCAAGGGGTCGATCGGCGGATGCACTCGGATTGGAGCACTTCTACCTTATAGACGCGCGAGCGCATCCCTTGCCTAAAGAAACTTCAGGAAAAAATCAGTCGGCGAGCTCGTCGCGCAGGACCGCCAGACGTTCGAGCGCCCGGCGGATATGGTAATAGACCGCCTCGTCGCTGATGCCGAGCATCTCCGCGATCCGCCGGTGGGGTATCTGCTCGATGCGGTTCATCAGGAAGATGCGCCGCGTCCTTGCCGGCAACGCGTCGAGCGCGGCGCACACGGCGCGCAGGTTCTCGCGGCCGATCAGCATCCGCTCGGGCGAGGCCTCGTCCACCGAGTCCCACAGGAGGCCGGAGATTTCCGCGTCGATCTCCGCGCGGCGGCGCTCCTTGCGCAGATGCCCCGCCACAGTCGTGTTGGCGACCTGGGTGATGAAGCCGCCGGGATTGTGGACCTCGGCATCGAGGCGCGTGTCCTCGAGCTTCAGCCAGGCGTCCTGCACGAGGTCCTCGGCGGTCGCGCGGCAGCCGGTGCGCGCCCGCGCCGACGCCTCGAGGCGAGGCCGCGCCTTGACGAAAGCACCGATCAGTTTTCCGAGTTTCAGCCTGTCCACGCGAACCACAACAGCAGGAAACGCCAATGCGCCCCCTTACGCAGGGGACAGATGCGACCTAGAGGATTACGAAAATCCCTGCAACAGCAACGATTTAGATCGATTCCAGCCTGAAGGCGGCAAAACTTGTGCATTGTAGTCATGTTTAGTGGTTGATTTCATTGGCCGCCTCGCCGTGAGTGAGCCGCCGGCCGGCCGAGGACAGGCTCCGCATGGCGGGTGCTTTTCCGCAGGCGCGTTGCGAAACTGCAACAATCCTTGCGGCGACGCCGCCATCCTCAGAACACGAGCGAGCGATGGATCTGGGCGCCGGTCCAGGCGCCGTCGCCGACGGCGAGCGAGACAGAGTGCGGGACGCGCGCGACGTCGCCGCAGGCGAACGCCCCACGCACGGAGGTCTCCTTCTGCGCGTCGGTCCCGATCTGCCATCCGAACGGCGTTTCCTCCAGCGCGCAGCCGAGCGCTTCGGCGACGGGTGTCGCGGGCCTGCACCGCGAGGTCGTGAACAGGCCGGCAAACGACAGGACCTCCCCATCCACCAGGCGGACATCGGCCTCGCCTTCCAGCCGCGCGATCGCCCTTTCCTCGATCCCGACGCCGCGGCCGGCGAGTTCCGCCCGCTCGCCGTCACCGAGGCTCAGCGCGCCGTTGGTCATCAGCGTCACGCTTCCCCATTCGGGCAGGAACAGCGCCTGATGCAGCGCGCCGGGGCCCGCAGCGATGACGCCCAGCCTGCCCTGGCCGAGCTCGTAGCCGTGGCAATAGGGGCATTGGAAAACGCTTCTGCCCCACCGCTCCTCCAGCCCGTCCACCGGCGGCAGCGCATCGGCGACGCCGGTGGCGAACAGGAGCCGGCGGCCTTCGGCGTCGCCCTTCCCGGCGAGCGTCACCCTGAAGGCGTCGCGGCCGCCTTCCGCGCGCTCGGCTGTTCCCTCGATCCATGACAGGGTCTCGTATCGCGCAAGCTGGGCGCGCGCCGTTGCCGCGATCTGCGCCGGGTCGGCGCCGTCCTGCGTCAGGAAGCCGTGCGAATGGCTCGCGAAGCGGTTGCGCCGCCGGCCGGCGTCGATCACCAGAACCTGCCGGCGCGCGCGCAGCAATTGCAGCGCCGCCGCCATCCCCGCATAGCTGCCGCCGATGACGATCACGTCGAAACGCATCAAACCGATCCTTTCCCGGGAGGTTGCGGGTTGCCACGGACGGCGAGGGCGAGATCGCCGTGCGTCACCCCGGCGACGGGGCCATGGACGCGCACGGTCTCGATCGTCTCGCCCGGCCGCATGATGCCGATCACGGTCTCGATGTCGGGGCAGCCCTCGTCCCGGCAGGCCAGCTCGGTGACGGACACAACGACGGTTTCGTCGAGGCCGCAGAGCGCGCGCACCCAAGCCTTGATCTGCCGGGTCTTCTCCGGCAGCGCGCGGCGCGGCGCGAAGGGATTCGCGAGAGGGTTCATGCCGCCCCGGCGCGGCATTTCATGAAACCGTCCTCGATGATGTCCCTCGGCAGATTGCGGCCGATGAAGACGAGACGGCTGACGCGGGGCTCGCCGTCCTTCCACGGCCGCTGGTGGTCGCCTTCGAGCAGCATGTGGACGGCCTGCACCACGAAGCGGTCGTCGTCGTCCTCGAAGGAGACAATCCCCTTCATGCGCAGGATGTCCATGCCGAGGCGCTGGGTGATCATCTGCACCCAGGGCAGGAACTTGCGCGGATCGAGCGGCTCGCCGGTCGTCAGCGAGAAGCTGGTGACGTGGTCGTCATGGTGGTGATTGTGGTGGTGATCGTGGTGGCCGTCGAGGAAATCGGGCTCGATTTCCAGCACCCGGTCGAGATCGAAGGCGCCGCGGTTCAGGACATGGTCGAGCGGCACGTCGCACCGGGTGGATCGCCTGATCGCCACCGTCGGGTTGATCTTGCGGATGCGCGCCTCGACGGCGGCCAGCTCCTCGGCCGAGACGAGATCGGTCTTGTTGAGGATGACGATGTCGGCGAAGGCGAGCTGCTCCTGCGCCTCGTGGGCGCGGTCGATCTCGCCGGGCAGATGCCTGGCGTCGACCACGGTGACGATGGCGTCGAGTTTCGTCTTCCGCCGCACGTCGTCGTCCATGAAGAAGGTCTGCGCCACCGGCGCGGGGTCGGCGAGGCCCGTCGTCTCGATGAGGATCGCGTCGAAGCGGTCCTTGCGGCGCATCAGGCCCTCGATGATGCGGATCAGATCGCCGCGCACCGTGCAGCAGATGCAGCCATTGTTCATCTCGAACACCTCCTCGTCGGCGTCGACGATCAGGTCGTTGTCGATGCCGACCTCGCCGAACTCGTTGACGATGACAGCGTATTTCCTGCCGTGCTGCTCGGAGAGGATGCGGTTGAGCAGCGTCGTCTTGCCGGCGCCGAGATAGCCGGTCAGCACGGTCACGGGGGTTTGGGCGGAAGGCTGGGCGGACATGGTCGTCTCCTGTTTTTTTGTCTCGTGGTCAGCCGGTCACGGCGCGGGCCAGCCGGGTAGCGCCCGACCTCAGGGTCCGCGCGACAGCCCCAAGCGCCCGGCCCGATCCGGCCGGCTTGCCGTCGAGCGCCGCCTCGAAGAGCTGGCGGACAGGCTCCGGATCGACGCCGTCGGTGATGAAGACGAGCCGGGTGCGGCGATCCCCGCCCGGCCACGCCTCCAGCGCTGTCAGGGGAAAGACGGCATGCTGGACGACATGGAGGACGCGCGGCCGGTCGGGCTCGTCCCGGTCATGGACGAGGCCCTTGACCCGCAGCAGGCGAGGCCCGGCCGACAAAGCGAGCAGGTCGAGGAACCTGCGCAAGGCTTCGCGCTCGACGGGGCGCTCGCGGACGATGGAAAAGGTGCGGATCCGCCCGCCATGGCGGGAGAAGGGAAGCGCCTCCCGCGTCTCGTGGCCCTCGCCCCGGATCGCCTCGTCGAGCGCGAGCCAGCCGGTCACGTCGTCGCCGAGCGCGGCGGGCGCATAGGCGCGCGGCTGGAACAGGGCCGGCAGGTCGAAATCGGGCCGGTTGGCGTCGGCGAGCCGCGCCGCCGGGTTCAGCGCCGCGAGCTGCGCGCTGAGGCTGTCAATATCCCGCAGGGAGGCGGGATCGCGCGCCAGATCGGTCCTGGTCATGACGATGCGGTCGGCGAAGGCGACCTGCTTGGCCGCTTCGAAATGGTTCTCGATCGACAGCGCGCCGGTGACGACGTCGACGAGGGCGATGATGCCGGCCAGCTCGAAGCCCTGCGCGACGAGCGGATCGCCCATGAGCTGGTTCACGAGCGGCGCGGGATCGGCGAGCCCGGTGGTCTCGACGACGACGCGGTCGAAGGAGACGCCGCCGGCCCTGGCAAGAGCAGAGAGCTCGCGCAGCGACGTCCCGAGATCGCTGCCGGCCGTGCAGCACAGGCATCCGGTGGTCGTGCGCAGAACCTGCGTGCGGCCTGCATGGACCAGATCGTGATCGAGGGCGACATCGCCGAATTCGTTGATGATGACGGCGGTGCCGGCAAAGGAAGGTTCGGCGAGGAGCCGGTTGAGAAGCGTCGACTTGCCGGCCCCGAGGAAGCCGGTGAGCACGAAGACCGGCGTCCTATTCATGGGCGCAGCGCTCGCAAAGGCCGGAGAGCTCGACCGTCGCCGCGGTGGCGGTAAAACCCGCCTTCCCGGCAAGCCGGCGCAGCACCCGGTCGAGCGCCGGATCGTGAAACGCGCTCGCATGGCCGCACGCGCTGCAGATCGCGAACGCCGCGCGGCTTTCGCCCTGCGCGCACAGCGCGAACGCGCTCAGGCTCTCGATCTTGCGGACCGCGCCATCCGCGATGAGCTGTTCGAGGGCGCGATAGACCTGCAGCGGCGCGCGCAGCCCATCCTCGCGCAGCAGCTCGAGCAGCTCATAGGCGCGCATCGGCCTCTTCGCCCGCTCCAGCACGTCGAGAACGAGCTGGCGGTTGCGTCCGCGTCTTCGGTTGGTGGCCCCGGCCGGGGTGGCGGCGAGATTCGTCATCGGGTTCCGATATACCACCAATCATTGAGTAATGAAATAACGTAACATATCTGATCGTCAAACAGGAAGGATCGTGTCGCGCTCCGCGAGATGGCCGGCCCGGCCGTGGAGAGGCGACGATCCGGCTTTGCCGTCCCGCCATTTGCAGGCTAGGCTTGGCGGTGGAAGCAATCGAAGGATGCCGATCAGCGGTGGATGAGGCGCAGACGATCACGCCGGAAGGCCGGGGGCACCGCGCGCTCGTCCGGGTCGGCCTCGCGATCGTGCTCGCATGCGCGGCCGGGCTTGCGTTCTGGTGGGGCCACGGCTTTCTCGCCACCGAGCGGACGACGAGCTTCCTGCGGTGGCAGGACCCGCGGACCGTTCTTGCCGGGGAAGCGCTCTATCGCGCGCATTGCTCGTCCTGCCACGGCGTTCCGGGGCATTCGCCGCCGCTCGTCCGGAACGGGGAAGCCGCACCGCCGCATGACGAGAGCGGCCATACGTGGCAGCATCCCGACTTCGCCCTGTTCCAGCTCATCCGCGACGGCGTGGCGGTGGCGAATTGCGCGCCGGTCGATCCCGAGAAGATGCCGATGTTCAGGGATGTCCTGAGCGATTCCGAGCTCGTCGCGGTGCTCTCCTACATCAAGGCGAGCTGGCCGCAGGACATTCGAGGCGAGCACGACAAGGTCAACGTGATGTACGGCCCCTACAACGATGCCGTCGGCGAACTGATCGACAGCGACGGATAAGGGTGGCGTCCGCTACTGCGTCAGGCAGTTGGCGCAGGTACCGCGCATCTCGATGGTGGTCTTCGACAGCTTGAAGGCATGGTCGTTCGCCCAGCCCTTGAGGCGCTTCTCCACCGTCAAATCCGAGAACTCGTCGACCTGACCGCAATTCTCGCAGATCGCGAAGGCGACCAGCCCGTGCCTGTGCCCATGCGCGTGCTCGTGCGGATGGGCGCAGGCCACGAAGGAGTTGAGGCTTTCGAGCCGGTGGACGAGGCCGTATTCGATGAGCTTCTCGAGCGCGCGATAGACCTGAAGCGGCGCGCGAAAGCCGTGCTCGCGCAACCGGTCGAGCAGAAGATAGGCGCTTGCCGGGCCCTCGACGCGCGTCAGCGCGTCCAAGACCAGCGTCTGGTTCTTCGTCAGATCGGGAAGCGGCGCCATCTCGGTTCTCCGTCCGTTGCCATTTGTCGGCCCGGGTGGTAGAGACGTAATAACATTACGTTCAACCCCGCTCAAGGCCGGGCCCCCGCAGCCCCGCCCACGCAACCTTGAAGGAACCACGCCCGCGCGATGTCCGAAGCCTGCATTACATTTAGCGATCTCGCGCTCGGCTACAACAGCCATCCGGCCGTCCATCACCTCAGCGGCGTGGTGCGCAAGGGCTCGCTGACGGCCGTGGTGGGCGCCAACGGCTCGGGCAAATCGACGCTGATGAAGGGCATCGTCGGCGTGCTGAAGCCGATGGCTGGAGCCTGCCGGATCTCCGCCGGGACGAGCCTCGCCTATCTGCCGCAGCAATCGGAGCTCGACCGCTCCTTTCCGGCCCGGGTCGTCGATCTCGTGTCGCTCGGCCTTTGGCCGCGCCGCGGGCTGCTCGGCCGGCATCGTCCCGAAGACCGGGACGCGGTCGTGAAGGCGCTGATGGCCGTTGGGCTGGACGGGTTCGAGAGCCGGCCGCTCGATACGCTGTCGGGCGGCCAGTTGCAGCGGGCGCTGTTCGCGCGCGTGCTGGTGCAGGACGCCGATCTGATCCTGCTCGACGAACCGTTCAACGCCGTCGACGCGAGGACCGTGGTCGATCTGATCGCCCTCATCAAGCGCTGGCACGGCGAAGACCGCACGGTCCTCGTCGTCGTCCACGATCTCGATCTGGTCCGCGAGCATTTCCCCGAGGCCCTGCTGCTGGCGCGCCAATCGGTGGCGTGGGGCGAGGCGCGCAAGACGTTGTCGGCCGAGAACCTCCTGCGGGCGCGCCGGTTCCACGAGGCATGGGACGAGAACGCGCCGTGGTGCGCGGCGCATGCCCACGACATCGATCCGGCCGCGCCGGCAAGCCGCAGGGGAGCAGCCTGATGGAAGAGCTCCACCGGATATTCCTCGCCCCGTTCGTCGAGTTCGCCTTCATGCAAAGGGCGCTCCTCGGCGCGCTGATGCTGTCCGTCAGCGCCTGCCCGGTCGGGGTGTTCCTGATGCTGCGCCGCATGAGCCTGACCGGCGACGCCATGGCGCATGCGATCCTGCCGGGCGCGGCGGCCGGCTTCCTGTTCTACGGCCTCCAGATCGTTCCGATGACCATCGGCGGCCTCGTCGCCGGCGTCGTCGTCGCGCTCGGGGCCGGCACGGTGGCGCGGCTGACGATCCAGAAGGAGGACGCCTCGATGGCGGCCTTCTACCTGATCTCGCTGTCGCTCGGCGTCCTGATGGTGTCGCTGCGCGGCTCCAGCATCGACCTGATGCACGTGCTGTTCGGCACGGTGCTCGCGCTCAACGACGACGCGCTGACGCTGATCGGCCTCGTCGCGGCGCTGACGCTGGTGACGCTCGTCCTCTTCTGGCGCGCGCTGGTCGCCGAATGCCTTGATCCGCTGTTCCTGCGCTCGGTCTCGCGGCTGGGGCCTCCGGTGCATTTCATCTTCCTCGGGCTGGTGGTGATCAACCTCGTCGCCGGCTTCCAGGCGCTCGGCACGCTGCTGTCGGTCGGGCTGATGATCCTGCCGGCCGCAGCCGCGCGCTTCTGGACGCAGCGGGTGGCGGTGATGTGCGCGCTGGCGATCGCGCTCGGCGTCGCCTCCTGCGTCTGCGGGCTGCTGCTCTCGTACCACGCCTCGCTGCCGTCCGGCCCGGCGATCATCCTCTCGGCGGGCATGGCCTATTTCGTATCGGTGGTCGCGAGCCCGCGCGGCGTGCTGCTCGCCCGGCTGCCGCGCATGGCCCACCGCACCTCCTGACAAGCACATGGGTTCGACATGACGATGAAGAAACTGATGAAGTTCGCCGCGAGCCTGATCGTTATAACATTAACATTGCTGTCGGGTCCGGCGCAGACGGAGACGCAGAAACTCTCCGTGGTCGCGAGCTTCTCGATCATCGGCGATTTCGCGCGGATCGTCGGCGGCGACGGGGTCGAGGTCAGGACGCTCGTCGGCCCCGACAGCGACGCGCATGTCTACGAGCCCCGGCCGGCGGACGCCATCGCCCTTGCCCGCGCCGATGTCGTCCTGGTGAACGGCCTCGCCTTCGAGGGCTTCCTCCAGCGGCTCGTCGACGCCAGCGGCACCTCGGCGCGCATCGTCGCGCTTTCGGACGGCATCGAGATCGTCCACGACCCGGAAGGCGGCCACTACCATTTCTCGGGCGGGCAGGCGATCTTCCACGCCGCGCCCGACGATCCCCATGCCTGGCAGTCGGTGGCGAGCGCGAAGGTCTACGTCCAGAACATCGCCCGCGTCTTCTGCGAGGCCGATGCCGAAGGCTGCGCAGCATACGAAGCGAACGCGACCGCCTATCTCGACGAACTGACGAAGCTGGACGACGAGATCAGGCGCGCCGTCGCCGCCATCCCCGAAGACCGGCGCGTCGCGGTCGTCGCCCACAACGCGTTCCGCTATTTCGAGCGCGACTACGGCGTCAGCTTCCTCGCGCCGCAGGGCGTCTCCACCGAATCGGAGGCATCCGCCGCCGATGTCGCGTCGCTCATCCGGGAAATCCGTCAGAAGCGGGCGAGCGCCGTCTTCGCCGAGAACATCGCCGATGCGCGGCTGGTCGAGCAGATCGCCTCGGAAGCCGGCCTGTCGCTCGGCGGCACCCTCTATTCCGACGCGCTTTCGCCGCCGGACGGCCCCGCGCCCGGCTATGTCGAGATGATGCGCCACAACGTCGAAACGCTCACCCGCGCCATGACCGGCGGGTAGGCGTCGCGCAAGCACGGGGCCAGCCCGGATCCTGAACGTAATGTAATATCATAATGAAGGAGAGAAAGATGAGACGATTGATCCTGACGGCTTCGGCGCTTGCCATCGCCGCCACGCTCGGCGGCGCCGCCGCCCTTGCCGATGACGACGGAGAGACCGTCACGGCATGGCGGCTGTTCGTCGCCGATCATTCCGCGCCGGTGGTCAAGGTGATCGACGCGCTCGACGGCGACCTCATCGACACGTTCACGGTCAAGGGGCCGGCGGCGCTGCACCGCTCGTCGAGCGGAGAGACGGTGTTCGCGGTCCAGGGCGCGGACGGCGAGGTCAATGCCATCGCCACCGGCATCGCCTTCCACGACCATGGCGACCACGCCGACATCGACGTCGACGATCCCGAACTGCTGCACGTCCATATCGACGGCGACAAGCCGGCGCATTTCGTCGAGCTTCAGGGCAACATCGCCCAGTGGTTCGACGGCGAGGACAAGGTCCGCGTCTTCACCGAAAAGGCGGTGCTCGACGAGAAGCCGCAGGTGCGCACGGCCGGCGTCGGCGCGGCGCATCACGGTGTCGGCGTGCCCTACCGGAACCATGTGGTCGTCTCGATCCCCAACCCCGAAGATGCCTCCAAGCGCCCGGTCGGCGCGCGCGTCGTCGATTTCGACGGCAACACGGTCGGCGAGGACGTCGCCTGCCCGGGCCTGCACGGCTCGGCCGGCTCCGGCAGCCTCTACGCGCTCGCCTGCGACACCGGCCTGCTGCTGATCAAACAGGAGGGCGACGCGCCGACCATCGAGCACCTGCCCTATGCCGCGTCGCTGCCCGAGGGCAGTTCCTCGACGCTGATCGGCGGCCGCGGCCTGCAATATTTCATCGGCAATTACGGCCCCGACCGCATCCTCGTCGTCGACCCCTCCGAAGGCGAGAACGGCTTCAAGCTCGTCCAGCTTCCGACGCGCCGCGTCCACTTCGCGGTCGACCCGATCCGCCCGCGCTTCGCCTATGTGATCACCGAGGACGGCCAGCTTCACAAGGTCGACGTCCTCGACGGCAGGATCGCGCAGTCGCTCAAGCTGACCGATCCCTATTCGATGGACGGCCACTGGAACGATCCGCGCCCGCGGGTGGCGGTCGCCGGCGACACCATCGTCGTCACCGATCCGCTGAACGCGAAGCTGCGTCTGGTGAACGCCGGGAGCTTCGAGCCGGCCGGCGACATCGCCGTCGAGGGCAGACCCTTCAACATCGTCGCGGTCGGCGGAACCGGCAAGGTCCATGCGCATGAAGGCGAGGGCCATTCCCATGACGACGGCCACGCCCACGGGGACGGGCACAGCCACGACTGATCGACCGCGCCCGAAGCCGTGATCGACCCCTCGCGCCCGGCCTCCCGCCGGGCGCTTTTTTCCCCGCGCGCTCTAGCGTCCTGTTTTTACGCGTGCCTTCCTCGGCAAACCGGTTCCCACTTTCGCCGGACATGCGCTAAAGGTGCGGGCGCGAGGGAAAGGACGGCGCAGATGGCGAAGCGGGAGAAGGCGAAGGCGGACGCGACGGCGGGGGTTGCGGCATCCGGCCGGCGGGACAATCCGCTCGCCGCGCCGAAGCGCCGCCGCCCGCAGCAGGAGCGTTCGCGGGCGACGGTGGAGCACATCCTCGACGCTGCCGTCGCGGTGCTCGAAAAGGGCGGCTTCGAGGCGATGACCATGCAGACCGTCGCCGACGCCGCCGGCGTCAACATCGCCACCGCCTACAGCTATTTCCCCAACAAGCATCACGTGCTGGCGCATCTCGCCCGCGCGCGGCTGGACGAGCGCCTGGCGCTGCTCGACGCCGCGTTCGAGGCGCTGAAGGCCAGCGAGGACTGGATCGAGGGCTTCTGCGCGACGCTGAGGGAGCTCTACCGGCTGCGCGCCAGCCAGACCGGCTCGGTGGCGCTGCGCCAGGCCATGCACGCCTCGCCCTCGCTGTGGCAGATCGACCAGGAAGGCAACCGGCGGGCCAGCATCCTCGTCGCCGACCTGTTGCGCGCCCGGGCGGGCGCGGGCGGCGACAGGGGCATACAGGGCCGGGTGATCGCCGAGTACGTCACCGCGACGCTCGACTATCTCCAGCACAGCGAGCCGGACGTGCGGGACGGAACGCTCGACGAGATCGTCGATCTGACCCGCTGCTACCTGCGCCGCATCGCCGGCGAACAGTAAGGCCGGTCAGCCGAACAGGTCGGGCTCCGCGTCGAGGCAGGTCGTGTCGAGCGAGCGGGCCAGCTCCAGCCGCGTCACCGCCAGCGGCAGCTCGTAGCGCAGGAAATAGCGGCAGGCCGCCAGCTTGCCCTCGTAGAAACGCCCGTCCGCCCCGGACGGCGCTGCCGCATCCATCGCCTTTCGCGCCGCCAGCGCCTGCCGCAGCCACATCCAGGCGATGACGACATGGCCGAAGGCGTCGAGATAGATCGTGGCGTTGGCCAGCCGGCGCGCGGGCTCGGCGCAGTCGAGGAGGGTTTGCGTCGTCAGGGCGAGCGCGTCGAGGCCGGCGGCGAGCCGCGATGCCTCGCCGGCCAGCGCCTCGTCGCCGGACGCTTCGGCCGCCGATTCGCGCATTCTCCCGATGAAGCGGGCGAGCGTCGCGCCGCCGTCGCCGCCGACCTTGCGGCCGACGAGGTCCATGCCCTGGATGCCGAACGTGCCCTCGTGGATGTGGTTCAGCCGATTGTCGCGGTAGAGCCGCTCCAGCGGATAGTCGCGCGTGTAGCCGTAGCCGCCGAGGATCTGGATCGCCCATTTGTTGGCCTCGAGGCAGTGCTCCGACGGCCAGGATTTCACCACCGGCGTCAGCAGGCCGAGCAGCGCGGCAATGTCCTCCCGCGCCGCCGGGTGGTCCTCCGTCGCCAGCCGGTCGACCAGCGTCGCGCAGTAGAGGCACAGCGCCTGCGCGCCCTCCACCGCCGCCTTCTGCGCCATCAGCATGCGGCGGATGTCTGCATGCTCGACGATCGGCACCTGCGGGCTCGCCGGGTCGCGATTGTCGGCGCGCCGCCCCTGCGCGCGGGTCTTGGCGTAGTCGGCCGAATAGAGATAGCCGGCGAGCGCGGCCATGGTCGAGGCGTGGCCGACGCCGATGCGCGCCTCGTTCATCATGTGGAACATGTATTCGATGCCGCGATGCGGCTCGCCGATCAGATGGCCCAGCGTCTCGCCGCCCTCGCCGAAGTTCAGGAGGCAGTTGGTGGTGCCGCGCTGGCCCATCTTGTGGTTGAGCCCGGCGAGCGCGATGTTGTTCAGTTCGCCCGCCGCGCCGTCCGGGTTCACGCGCCGCTTCGGCACCAGGAACAGCGAGATGCCCTTGGTGCCGGCCGGCCCGCCGGGAATCTTGGCCAGCACCATGTGGACGATGTTGTCCGAAATCTCCTGCTCGCCGCCCGAGATCCACATCTTGTTGCCGCGGATGCGGTAGAGCCCGTCCTCGCCGCGGGTCGCCGTGGTGCGGATGTCGGCGAGCGAGGAGCCGGCCTGCGGCTCTGACAGGCACATGGTGCCGAACCACTCGCCCGACAGCATCCGTGGCAGGTAGGCGCGCTTCAATTCGTCATCGCCAAAGGCGTTGACGAGGTTCGCCGCCGCGATGGTCAGGAAGGCGTAGTTGGTCACCGCGGTGTTGGCGCAGGTGAACATCCCGCTGACGGCCGTGTGCAGGAACCACGGCGCCTGCAACCCGCCCGCCGCCTCGGCGAAGGGCAGCGCGAAGAAGCCGGCCCCGGCATAGGCGGCCAGCGCCGCGCCGGTGCCGGCCGGCATCTCGACCCGGCCGTCGACGAAGGCCGGCTCGTTCGCGTCGACCTCGGCCGCGATCGGCAGGAATTTGTCTTCGGCGATCTGTTGCGCCGTGTCGAGCATCTGCCGCACGGCGTCGCGGTCGTAGGCGGCGAAGCGCGGATGCGCCAGCAGCGCCTCGACACCGAAAAGCTCGAACAGGAGGAAATCGAGGTCCCGACGGTCGACAATCATTGACATGGCGCGCTCCCTCTCGCTCACACGGGCGCGGACCATAGGAGCGGCCGCCGGTGCTGTCGACGGGGGATTTGCCGGATACGGCGAAATCGCCTCTACCGGGCGACGACGGCGACGCCCTGCGCGACCCGGTCGCTCGGATGCAGGATCACGCGCTCGTTCTCGGCGAGACCGTCGAGGACGACGGCGTTGCGCGCGTCCCTTGGGCCGATCTCGATCCGCCGCAGCGCGGCGCGGCCATCCTCGTCGACGGCGAAGACGGCCCAGTCCGCACCCTGGCGGAACAGGGCCCCGAGCGGGACGAGCAGCGCATCCTCGTGGCGCTCGACGACGATGGCGACCAGCACGCGATAGCCGTGGCCGAGCCCTTCCCGCTCCTGCGCCGGGCCGGGCAGGTCGAGCACGGCGCGCACCCGCTGCTCCTCGATGCCGAGCGTCGAGACCTTGGTGAAGCCGGTCGGCTCGACCCGGCGCACGGTGGCCTCCAGCGCCGGCCCGCCCCAGCCCTCGATGCGCGCCTGCGCGCCCTGCCGCACCCGCACCGCATCCGACGACAGAAGCTCCGCCACCACCTCCAGCTCGGCCGGATCGCCGATCTCGACCAGCACGGTGCCGGCGGCGACCACCGCCTCGCTCTCGTGATGGATGACGAGGATCTCGCCGTCGACGGGCGCGGCGACGACGACGCAGCAATCGCCGTTCTCCGCGCCGGCCCCGGATTCCGGCCCGATCAGCCGCGCCTGCGCGCTTTCCATCTCCCGCCGCCGCATCTCCAGCGTCGCCCCGGCGATGTTGAGCCGCGCCTCGGCCCGGCGCACGGCGGCGTTCGCCTCCTCGAACATGCGCTCGGACACGACGTTGCGACGCGCCAGCTCCTCGACCCGGCGCTGCTCGCTGCGCGCGAGGTCGAGCTCGGCCTCGGCCTCGACGGCCTGCGCCTCGGCGAGCTGCACCGCGGCCGCGGCCGCCGCGAGCGCCGCCTCGGCCTCGCGCCGCGAGCGCACGTCGAGGAAGGCCGGCGCGGCCGGGCGGATCATCGCCACCGTGGTCTTGCCGGCCTCGACCTTGTCGCCGACGCTGCCCGGCGTGCGCTGCACCGTTCCCGTCACCGGCGCGGACACCGAATAGACGTCGATGATGCGCGTCGTGCCGTCGTCGCTGACCGTCACCTCAAGCGCGCCGCGCTCGATCGCGGCCATGTCGACCGCCACCGGCTGCGGCCGGAACGCCCACCAGCCTGCCCCGACCGCCACGGCGATGCCGGCGAGGATCGGCACGGATTTGCGAAGCGAAGGCATCATGGCTCATTCTCTCGTCTTGAGGACTTCGATCAGATTCAGGCGGTCGACGCGCCGGCGCACGATCAGCGCCGAAAGGGCGGAGGCGGCGAGCACCACGAGGCTCGCCCAGCCATAGGTGGCGCGCTCGATCACCAGCGGGATGCGGAACAGCTCGGTCGCCTGGCCCTCGGCCATGGCCAGCGCCATCACCCAGCCGAGCGCCCAGCCCAGCGGCATCGCCAGCAGGGTCAGGAGCGCGAGCTCGCCGAGCAGGATCCACGACACCTCGGCGCGGGTGAAGCCGAGGACGCGCAGGCTGGCGAGCTCGCGCCCCTGCTCGGAAAGCTGAATGCGCGCGCCGTTGTAGACGACGCCGAAGGCGATGATCGCGGCGAGCGCGACGAGCACGCTCATCGTCGTCAGGAGGTTCTCGCCCATGGTGGCGCGGAAATTCTGCACCGCGACGCGCTGGAGGCCGATCGAGCCGACCATCGGCAGCGTCTTCACCGCCGCGTAGAGATCGTTCGTGCGGGCCGGATCGAGCGTCACATGCGCGGCCGACATGAAGGCGCCCTCGCGCATCAGCCGGTTCAGCGCCCCGATCTCCATATAGGCGCCGAGCCCGATATAGCTCTCGACGATGGCGGAGACCGGCACAAGCGCCGTCTCGCGCCGTTCCTCCATCAGCTCGATCTCGACGCTCTCGCCGGGGCCGATGCCGAGAATGCCGGCGAGCGCCGCCGTCAGCACCACGCCTTCCTCGGGCAGGGCGATCTCGTGCCCGTCGGTGTCGATGAGGCGCGACAGCTCCGAGCCGGCGGGCTTGCCGGTGAGGGCGAGGCGGCGCTCGACCGGGCCGTTGCGGAGGCGCGCGGCGACCATGCGCGCCGGCTCGGCGACCAGCACGCCGGGCAGCCGGCCGATCTCGTTGAGCGCCTCCACCGGCTGCTTGCGCACGAAGCTGATCGTCGCGTGCTGGCGCTCCGAGCCGAAGAAGGTGCGGTCGATCAGCGTCTCGACCGCGTCGAAGGCGAACAGCGAGCCGACCAGCATGGCGACGGAAAGGGCGATGCCGAGCGTGGTGAAGAAGGCGCGCAGCGGCCGGCGCACGACGTTGCGGCCGATCATCACCATGGTGCGCGGCAGGCGCGGCACGAACGGCAGCTCGACGCCGACGAGCCGGCGGTAGCGCGGCGGCGCGGGCGGGCGCATGGCCACGGCCGGCGGCAGGCCGGCCGCCGCCCGCACCGCGCGCAGCGCGCCCAGCATCGCCGCCCCCACCGAAACGGTGACCGCGAGGACGTAGACGTCGAGGCTCATCTGGAAGATGAGGAACGGGAAGTGGAAGAATTCGCCGTAGAGGCGCGTCAGCCCCCGGCCCAGCATCGTCCCGGCGGCGAGGCCGAGCGCGACGCCGATCAGCGCGATGACGATGACGAGTTTCATGTAGTGCCAGGCGACCGCCGCGCCGGAATAGCCGACCGCCTTCATCAGGCCGATCTGCTCGCGCTCCAGCGCGATCAGCCGCGACAGGATCATGTTGACGAGGAAGGCGGCGACCAGCAGGAAGATCGGCGGCAGCACGTAGCTCATCGCCCTCAGCCCGTTGAGCTCGGAATCGAGGAAGGCGTGGCTCTGCTGGTCCTCGCGGTCGTGGGCGCCGCGCCCGCCATAGGGTTCGAGCAGGCGGTCGATGCCGTCGATGACCGGCTCGGCCGGCTGGTCGCGCAACAGCCGGACCGAGACGGCGTTGAACGCTCCCTGAAGGTTGAACGCGGCGGCCAGTGCCTCGCGCGACATCCACACTACGCCGAGCCGCCGGTTGTCCGGCATCAGGTCGGTGACGACGTAGATGAACTCCGGCGACAGCGCCGTGCCGACGATCTGCAACTGGCGCTTGCGGCCATTGACGATGGCGCCGAACGTGTCGCCCGGACGGAAGCCGTGGGCGGCGGCGAACGGCTCGTTGACCACCACCTCGTCGGGGTGGCCGGGCGCGGGCAGCCGCCCCGAGCGCATGTGAAGCCGGTTCAGCACCTCGACCCCGTCGTCGGGGACGGAGACGAGGATGCCGAGCGCCGGCTCGGCCATGCCCTCGATGTCGAGGACGGCGTTCTCGCGGATGCGCGTCTCGGCCGCCGCGACGCCCGGCAGGGCCGCAATCCGCTCCTGCAGGCCCTCCGGCGCACGCGTGGCCGCGGCGAAGACGTCGGCGAAGGCGTTTCGCTCGTAATAGGCGGCGCGGGTCTCGAACAGCGAACGCTGGGCGCCGACGGTGAGCACCAGCGTCATCACGCCCGCGGCCATGACGAGGGAGATGGCGCCCACCTGCGCCCACAGCCGCACGAGATCGCGCATCAGCTTGCGGTCGAGCGCGCTCATCGCCGCCTCACCATGCGATGGAGGCCGGAGCCTGCCGGGTTTCGTTCCGGTCGATGCGGGCGACGCGTCCGTCGGCGAAATGGATCACCCGGTCGGCCATGCCGCCGACCGCGACATTGTGGGTGATGACGAGGACCGTGGTGCCGAACTCGCGGTTGATCGAGGCCAGCGCTTCCAGCACGCGGATGCCGGTCTTCGAATCGAGCGCGCCGGTCGGCTCGTCGCACAGCAGCACTTCCGGCTTCTTGGCGATGGCACGGGCGATGGCGACGCGCTGCTGCTCGCCGCCGGAAAGCTGGGCCGGGAAATGGTCGTGGCGCTCGGCGGCCAAGCCGGCGAGCTCCAGCGCCTCGCCCGCGTCCATCGGGTCGCGCGCGATCTCGGTGACGAGCGCGACGTTCTCCAGCGCCGTCAGGCTCGGCACGAGGTTGTAGAACTGGAACACGAAGCCGACATGCTCGCGCCGGTAGCGCGTCAGTTCGCCCTCGCCGAGGTCGGTGATCTCCTCGTCGCGGAAGAAGACATGGCCGTCGCTCGCCGTGTCCAGCCCGCCGAGGATGTTGACCAGCGTCGACTTGCCGCTGCCGGAGGGACCGAGCAGGACGATGAACTCGCCGGCCTCGATCTCGAGATCGACCCCGCGCAGCGCATGCACCTCGACCTCGCTGCTGCGATAGACCTTGGTGAGGCTCTCTATCCTGTAGATCGGCCCTGCGTTCACGCGGCCTCCGGCTCCGGTCGAAAGGCGATGATCCTACCGATAGCACAGCCGGGCGCGGATTGCCGCCCGTCACCCCGCCGGTCGGGCATTTTGACGCGCCCGCCCGGTCCGCCCTTTCAGCCGGCGATCGTCGACGGGCGGGGGCCGATCGAGAGCAGTCGTTCGAGCCGCTCGCAGGCGAGCAGCAGCTCGTCCTGGTCCAGCGGCGCGCCGATCACGAGGCGGATGGCGTGCGGCACCGTCCTGCGCCCGACGACGAAGGTGTGCGAGGGGGCGATGTTGATGTTGTGCTCGCGCGCGGCGGCCTCGACGAGGTCCTCGGCGCGCCACGGCTCCGGCAGGTTCAGCCAGACATGGGCGCTGGTCGGCTCGCCCCGCGCGCCGGAGAGGATCGGGAAGCCGCGCAGCTGGGAAAGGCGGTGCCTGTTCTCGACCTGCTGCCAGCGCAGCATCTCCTCCATCTTGCCGTCGACGATCATCCGCGTGGCCAGCTCGGCCATGAACGGGCTGGCGACGCCGGTCGACATGGCGACGCCGATATGGGCGTTCTTGGCGTTTCCCGGCGGCGCGATCAGCCAGCCGACCTTCATGCCGGCCCCGGCGATGCGCGCGAGGCTGGAGACGCGGTAGGTGCGCTCGGGCGCGAACTGGCACAGCGCTGTGACGTGGTCCTCGGCGATGCTGCCGTAGATGTCGCTCTCGATGATCGTCAGGTTGTGGCGGCGCGCGACCTCGACCAGATCGGCGCGGCGCTTGAGCGGCATGGTGACGTTGGTCGGGTTGTGATGGCGCGGCGTGCAATAGAGCGCCGAGATCTTCGCCGCCCGGCACAGCCGGTCGAGGTCGTCCGGCAGCATCCCGTCCTGGTCGCAGGCCACGCCGACGAGGTTGCGGCCGAGGAAGCTGGCGACCGCCTTCATCCTCGGGTCGGTCAGCTCCTCGGTGGCGATGCGGGCGCCGCTCTCGGTCAGCCCGGACAGGGCGGCCATGACCGCGTGCTGCCCGCCATTGGTCAGGACAATGTCGTCGGGGTCCGCGTCAATCTGCGACCGGCCGATCCATTGGCTTATGATCTCGCGGTGACGCGCGAGGCCCGGCGTCGGCGCGCTGTCGAGGATCGACTCGATGTTGGGCGTGGCGGCAACGGTGGCGAGAAGCGCGGCGAGGCCCGGCCGGACCTGCGGAACGGGCGCGCGGTAGACGCCCAGCTCTATGGGCCCCGCCGACGCGGAGGGCGGCTCTTTCTCCCGGCGCGGATGGAGCGAGATGAACGTGCCGCGGCCGACATGGCTGGTGATGAAGCCCTGCGTCTCCAGCGCAGAATAGGCACGGCCCACCGTCGCCACCGCGACGCCGATGTCCTGCGCCAGATGCCGTTGCGGCGGAAGCCTCTGACCGGGAACGAGTTTCCTCGCCGCGATGGCGTCGATCACGGTCTCGACGATCGTGCGGAAGCCGATCGGGCCGGTCATTTGTCTTAGCTCTTCGACAATCATGTAGGGCAATGTTTCTCTTGGCATGTGTCAATTATAGAGTTAGCCTGCTTATTATCATATATCAATCCAGCTCTGCGGGAGGCAATGAGCTGGATTGCATCACAGCATATCCGCTCTGGGAGGAGACCGACATGATACGTTTGCGCAAGCGTTCCGGCATTGAGGAATACGCCCTCGACCATCTCTCGGGAATGGAAACCGCCGGCCTGATCTCTCGCCGCGAGCTGCTGCGGCGCTCCGCGGTCTTCGGCGCGGCGGCGACGCTCGGAACCTTCACCGGCGTCCTGCGCGCCACGGCCCAGACCACGGGCGGCAAGGTGACGGTGGGGCTCGATTCCGGCGCCTATACGCCGATTCTTCAGACCTTCGCCCCCGAATTCCGCGAGGCGACGGGCATCGAGGTCGAGTTCGTCTCCTATCCGCTCGGCAACATGTACGACCAGAACCTTCTGGCCCTGCGGCAGACCGAGGCGCGCTTCGACGCGTTCGACTTCTGGCCGAACTTCACCGGCGATTTCGGCCCCTTCCTGACGCCGCTCGAAGAGGTCGGCACGCTGGAGGATCTCGGCTTCTCCGACATCGCCCGGCCGTTCCAGTTGCTCAACATGTACGAGAACAAGCTCGTCGGCGTGATGATCGACGGCGACATGTTCGTCAACACCATCCGCACGGACCTTTTCGAGGACGGCGCGGAGATGGCGGCCTTCAAGGCGAAGTACGGCTACGACCTCGCCGCGCCGACGAACTGGCAGCAGTATCGCGACACGGCCGAGTTCTTCACCCGTCCCGACCAGAACCTCTTCGGCGCGGTCGAGGTCACCAACTTCTTCGTCTACGCCTTCTTCATCAACCAGGTCGTGCAGTTGGGCGCCGAGCGCGGCGTGCGCTACGGCGAGCTGTTCGACGAGCAGATGAAGCCCAAGCTGCTCAACGAGATCGGGATCGAGGCGCTCACGCGCTACAAGGAGGTCACGAACTTCATGTCGGCGGACCTGGCGGCGTCGATGCCGTGGGACGTGGGCAGGCAGGTGTTCTTCGAAGGCCGCATCGCGCAGGCCAACTGGTGGACCGACATGCCCAAGGGCGCGGCGGATTCGTCGATCTCGCAGGTGTCGGACAAGATCAAGGTCGCCCGCAGCTGGGGCGACGTGACCGTGCTGCCCTACGGGCGCGCCATGGGCATCGCCGCCAACTCGAAGAACAAGGAAGGCGCGTTCCGCGCCATCGCCTGGCTCCAGCAGTCGGCCAACGCCAATCGCTGGGTGGCGGAGACCTTCGCCCAGTCGCTGATGGACCCGTGGCGCATGAGCATGTTCAACG
Organism: Alphaproteobacteria bacterium; assembly: GCA_037190985.1. Classification (GTDB taxonomy): domain Bacteria; phylum Pseudomonadota; class Alphaproteobacteria; order Rhizobiales; family Rhizobiaceae; genus Aerobium. The sequence continues at coordinate 84,243 of JBBCKE010000030.1, read as the reverse complement.
ATCCGGCCAGCACCTTCCCGCTCCACGCCAAGTCCGGCTTCGGCGACAATTTCGCCGAGGTCAGCAAGGCGGCCCTGTCCAACCCGAAGGCCTATCTCGACATCTCGATCCCCGGCACCAACCGCTATCTGGGGGCGATCATCCAGCACACCCAGCGCGCCGTCACCGGGCAGGCGACGCCCGAGGAGGCGCTTGGCGCGATGGAGGCCGAGTGGGAGGAGACGACCGAGACCTACGGACGCGACCGCCAGATCGGGCACTACCAGGAATATGTCCAGCGCATGGTCGCCGAGGGCTACTGGAGCTGATCCCCGTCCGCTGATCCCCGGCCCCGGCTTCAAAGCCCTGGGGCCGGGGCTTCCTTTCCCCTCGTTCCCGGAGGCGCGTGCATGTCGCGAGCAGCCATGCCGTCGGATGCGGGCTCCGCCCGAACGGCCAGTCCCGCCGAAATCGCCAGGCTCAAGGCGGAGCGCCGCGCGACGCTGGTCCTTCTGGCGCCGGCGCTCGCCTTCCTCGCGATCCTGTCCGTCTGGCCGTTCTGCTACCTGATCTACGCCTCGTTCACTTCCTACCAGCTCGCCATCCCCGTGCCGGTCGAGTGGGTCGGGCTCGGCAATTTCCAGCGGGTCCTCAACAACCCGCGCTTCTGGCAGAGCCTCGGCATCACCGCTGTCTTCGCGCTGGTCGCCGTCCCGCTGCAGATCGCTCTCGGCCTCGGGCTCGCCATGCTCATCAACCGGCTTTCGCGCGGCCGCGAGATCTACGCGTCGCTGTTCCTCATTCCCATGATGCTGGCGCCGATCGTCGTCGGCTTCTCGTGGAACCTCTTCCTCAACCCGATCTACGGGCCGCTCAACGCGCTGCTGCGCGGGCTGGGCGTCTCCCCGCCCGCATGGGCGTCGTCGCCGGACTGGGCGCTGGCGACCGTCGTCCTCGTCGACATCTGGCAGTGGACGCCGTTCGTGATGGTGGTGCTGCTGGCCGGCCTGAGGTCAATTCCGGGCCGGGTCTTCGAGGCCGCGCGCGTCGACGGCTCGAACCGCTGGCAGACCTTCCGGTACATCCTCCTGCCGATGATGGCCCCCTATATGACCGTCGCCTTCGTCCTGCGCTTCATCGACAGCTTCAAGGTCTTCGACGTGCTTTACATCCTGACCAAGGGCGGTCCGGGCACGAGCACGCAGAACCTTGCCTACTACACCTACGACATGGGTTTCGGCCGGTTCGATTTCGGCCTCGCGGGCGCCCTGTCCATCATCCAGCTCATCCTCCTGATCGTCGGCACCACGGCAATCCTGCATTTCGCCCGCCGGGGGGACCGCAGGCAGCCCATGCAGGAGTCGCGCCTATGACCTCGCGCACCGAACCGGGGGCCCGCGGCGCCCTGCGCACCGTGGCCGAGCACGCGCTGGTGATCGGCCTGCTCGTGCTGTTCCTCTCCCCGCTCATCTGGCTGATGCTGACCGCGTTCAAGCCCTATGAGGAGCTGTTCGTCAGCCCGCCGACCATCCTGCCGGCGAGCGCCACGCTGGAGAACTTCTCCGGCGGCTGGAACGTCGGCGGCGGCCGGGGGATCGGCGACAGCCTGATCGTCTCGACCGTCTCGACGCTGATCTGCCTCGTCCTCGGCTATCCGGCCGCCTACGCGCTGGCACGGCGCTTCCCGCCGCACGGGCAGCTCTCCTTCACCATCCTGTCGCTGCGGATGCTGCCGCCCATCGTGCCGGTGATCGGCTTCTATCTGCTCTATCAGGAGCTGTCGCTGTTCGATACCTATACGGGCCTGATCGTCATCTACACCTTCATGAACCTGCCGCTGGTGATCTGGCTGCTGGCCGAGTTCCTGCGGCAGATCCCGCGCAGCTACGAGGAAGCCGCGCGCATCGACGGCGCGCCCTGGTACAGGCTGTTCCTCGACATCCTTCTGCCCCTGTCGGCGCCGGGCATCCTCACGGCCGGCATCCTCGCCATGATCTTCGCCTGGAACGAGTTCCTGTTCGCGCTGGTGCTGACCGGGCAGAACGTCATCACGCTTCCCAAGGCGCTGGCGAGCTTCTTCCTGTTCCAGCAGCCGAACTGGGGGCAACTGGGCGCCATCGGCATCGTCGCGATCGGCCCGCTTCTCGTTCTGTCCTTCTACATGCAGCGGGCGCTGGTCCGCAGCTTCTCTGCCGAGCTCGGCGGTCGCTAGGAGTAGGTGACCATGACTTCCATCGCGCTTCAGAACATCAACAAGCTGTATGGCGGCGTGGTCCAGGCGGTCCGCGACGTCAGCTTCGAGATCGAGGACGGCGAGTTCTTCGGGCTCCTCGGCCCCTCGGGCTCCGGCAAGACCACGGTCCTGCGCATGCTGGCGGGGCTCGAGCACCCGACCTCCGGATCGATCCTGTTCGACGGGGTGCCCGTGCAGGACAAGACCCCGCAGGAGCGCAACATCGCCATGGTGTTCGAATCGAACGCGCTCTACCCGCATATGAGCGCCCGGCAGAACATCTCCTACCCGCTCAAGATCGCCGGCCTGCCCAAGGACAGGATCGCCGCCAAGGTCGACGAGGTCGCCGGGATGCTCAACATCGCCCAGCTCCTCGACCGGCGCGCCGGCCAGATGTCGGGCGGCCAGCAGCAGCGCGTCGCCATCGCCCGCGCGCTGGTGCGCAATCCCAACCTCCTGTGCCTCGACGAGCCGATCGCCCATCTCGACACGCTGCTGCGCGCCCGGCTGAGGGGCGAATTGAAGCGGCTGCAGCGGGCGCTCGGCACCACCTCGGTGATCGTCACCCACGATCCCATCGAGGCGATGACCATGACCGACCGCCTCGCCCTGATGCGCGAGGGCGAGCTGCAGCAGGTCGGCACGCCGGACGAGATCCACAATCGCCCGGTCAACGCTTTCGTCGCGCAGTTCTTCGGCCTGCATTCGATCAACCTCCTGCCGATGGAGGGCCTCAGCGATTCCGGCGGGCTGACGGCGCGCCTCGGCCGGGTCGAGGCGAGGCTGCCCGCCTCGCTGAAGGCCGAGGCCGCGGCGGACGGGCGCGTGGTGATCGGCGCCCGCCCCTCGCAGGTGGACGTCATGAAGGCCGGCGCGGCGGCGGACGGGCGCGAGGCGGTGCGCTTCGAGGGCCGCGTCTATGTCGCCGAACAACTCGGCGACGCGCTTCTCGTCACCGTCCAGGCCGGCGACGCCAGCCTGCAGGCGCTGGTGCCGCACGACCGCGACTTCGCCATCGACGAACCGGTCGACGTCGTCATTCCCGACGACGCGCTGTTCGCCTTCGACGCGGCGAGCGAGCGCACCCTTCGCTTCGCGCGGCAGGTCGCGGCGCCCTCGCGCGCCGCGCTTGGGACGTGAGGGCGGCATGGCCTGCGTGATCGGCATCGACAAGGGCACGTCCTACGTCAAGGCGGTCGTCTTCGACGCCGGCGGGCGGGCGCTCGGCAGCGCCTCGGCGCCGGTCGAGGTACTGCGCCCGCGTCCCGGCTGGCACGAGGAGGACGCCGAACGGAGCTGGGCGCTGACCGCCGGCGTGGTCCGCGCGGCCGTGGCGAAGGCGGCCATCGACCCCGCCGCGGTGCGCGGCATCGGCATCGCCGGACATATGGGCGGGCTGTGGCTGCTGAATAGCGACCTCCGCCCCGTGCGCAACGCGATCTGCTGGCCCGACGAGCGCGCCCAGTCCTTGCAGATGGAGCAGGAGCGCGACGGGATCCTCCGGCGCGCCTTCGCCATCTCGGGCAACGGCATGATGCCGGGCATCTCCGTCATGCTGATGGCCTGGCTGTCGAGGCACGAGCCGGAAGCCGTCGCCCGCACGCGCTACGCGCTCTGCGCCAAGGACTATCTGCGCTTCCGGCTCACCGGCGAGATCGCCACCGAGGCGTCCGATGTCAGCTTCGTTCCCGGCGACATCGACCGCCGCGACTTCTCGCCGGAGCTGATGCGCCTGTGCGGGGCCGGCGAATGGCTGGAGCGCCTTCCGCCGCTGGTCCCGTCCGAGGGCGTCGCCGGCCGGCTGACGGCCGCGGCCGCGGCCGAGGTCGGGCTGCCGGCTGGAGTGCCGGTGGTGGCCGGGCTCGGCGACGCATGCGCCAACGCGCTCGGGACCGGCTGCGTCGCGCCCGGGCAGACGGTGACGGTGCTCGGGACGAGCTGCCTCAACAGCCGGGTCATCGCCGCGCCCGACCGCGAGCCGGAGGGCCTCGGCTTCCTGTTCGCCATGCCGTTCGGCCGCTATCTCAGGATCCTGCCCAACACCTCGGGCACCATCACCATGGACTGGTTCCTGGAGAGGTTCGGCGGCCCCCGCAACGCCGAGGGCGGTTGGGATTTCCCGGCGATGGAACGCGCGGCGGCGGCGATCCCGCGCGGGGCGGGCGGGGTGGTGCTGCTGCCCTACGTCAACGGCAGCGGCGTCCTCGCCCCGTTCTTCGACGCGCAGGCGCGCGGCGCCTTCTTCGGCGCGTCCAGCCAGACCTCCCGCGACCACCTGCTGCGCGCGGTCTACGAATCGCTGTGCTACTCGACACGCGACTGCCTCGCGGCGATGCCCGGGCGCGCCGGCACGCTGACCCTGACCGGCGGCGGCAGCCGCAGCCCGTTCTGGGCGCAGATGTTCGCCGATGTCTGCAACATGCCGGTCGAGGTCACGGAGGCCTCCGAATCCGGCGCGCTGGGCGTCGCGCTCCTCGCCGGGGCGGCGACGGGGCTGTGGACCGATCTCGGCGAGGCCGTCGCGGCGACGCATCGGGTGGCGGAGCGCTACGCGCCGGACCCGGCGGCGGCGGCCGACTACGACGACTGGTTCGGCCTCTACCAGGCCGCGCGCGACACCTATCGCCGCTACTCGGCCCGCCGGGCCGCCCTCGCCGAAGGAGGGCAGGCGGCATGAGCTGCGTCCTCGGCATCGACAAGGGAACGACCGCGACCAAGGTGGTGGTGTTCGACGCGCGCACCGGCGCGGCCCTCGGCGCCTCCAGCCGCCGCACGCCCGTCTTCCATCCGCGCCCGGACTGGCACGAGGAGGACATGGGCCAGACCTTCGCCGCGGTCGTCGCCACGATCGGCGAGGCCGTCGCGGCCGCCGGCGTCGCGCCCGACGCGATCCGCGCCATCGGCGTGTCGGGCCATATGGGCGGGCTGTGGGCGCTCGACGGCGAACGGCGGCCCGTCGGCCCCGCCATCGCATGGCCGGACGCGCGCGCCGCGGCGCTGCTCGAGGAATGGGCCGACAAAGGTCTGACCGAGCGGGTCTATCAGGTCTCCGGCAACGCCGCGATCCCGGGGGTGCCGCTGGTGCTGCTCGCCTGGCTGAAGCGGCACGACCCGGCGCGTTACGCGCGGATCGAGACGCTGTTCTTCGCCAAGGACTACATCAATTTCCGGCTGACCGGGGAGATCGCGACCGACGAGTCCGATCTCTCCTTCTTCCCGTGCGACATACGCGAGCGGCGGATTTCCGACGAGCTGATGGCGCTGGCGGGCATCGCCGAGATGACCGCGCGCGTCGCGCCGGTGCGGCGCATCGGCGACACGGTCGGCCATCTGAGCGACGAGGCCGCGGCGCTGACCGGGCTGCGCGCTGGCATCCCGGTGGTGACGGGGGCCGGCGACGCGGTCGCGGCGGCGATCGGCGTCGGCGCGCTGCAGGCGGGCGAAGCGGTGACGGTGATCGGCACCAGCTTCATGAACAACCTGACGATGGACTTCCCCGAGCTCGAGCCGGCCAATGTCGGCTTCCTCTTCCTGATGCCCGAGGGGCGCTGGCAGCGCCTGATGTCGAACACCGGCGGCGGCTCGCTCTGCCTCGACTGGGTCCTGCAGGCGTTCGGCCAGAAGGAGTACGGCCCGCCCGACGCCGCCGTCTGGGAGCGCATCGAGACGGACGTGCGCGCGACGCCGCCGCTTCCCGGCGGCATGCTGATCCACCCCTATTTCGGCACCTCCGGCATGACGGCCCCGCGCCACGAGCCGGCGGCGCGCGGATCGGTGTTCGGCCTCGGCCTGACCTCCTCGCCGGCCGCGCTGGTGCGCGCGGTGATGGAGGGCGTCGCCCTCGCCATGGTCGATTGCTACGGGGCGCTCGAGGCCGACGTCACCTCCATCCGCATCACCGGCGGCGGGGCGCGCAGCGCGATCTGGCGCGAGATCTGCGCCGCCGCCGTCAACCGGCCATTGTCGCTGCCCGAGGTGGAGGAGACCGGGGCGCTGGGCGTGGCCATGCTCGCCGCCGTCGCCGCCGGCGCGCAGCCGGACCTCGCGACCGCAGCCGCGCGCATGGTGCGCGTCGCCGCCACCATCGATCCCGACCCGGCCCTCGCCGCGCGCTATGCGGACGCCTACCCGCTGTTCCGGGATCTGGGCGCGGATCTCGCCCCCTTGTGGAAACACCGCGCGCGGCTGGTTCAGGCGCGCGCAGCGAAGGACATGCCATGACCCTCTTTGCCCGCCCCTTCGTCTTCTTCGATCTCGACGGGACGCTGGTCGACACCCGCGCGGCTGTCCTCGAATGCTACACAAGGGTCTATCGCGAGCATCTGAACGCGGATTTCCCGCCCGCCTCGATTCCGGCCGGCGAGGTGTTCGCCATGCGCCCGGCCGAGCTGTTCGCCCGGGTGGCGCCGGACCGGGTGGCGGAGCTCTACGAGGCCTACCGCGTCACCTATCCGTCCTGTATCGACAAGGTCTCGATCTTTCCCCGGGTGGCCGAGATGATCGGCAGCCTGATCGAAAGCGGGCGCAAGCCGGGGCTCGTCACCAACAAGGGGCTGGAGCGGACGCTGATCGACCTGTCGGTCGCCGGCATACCCGAAAGCGCGTTCTGCACCATCGTCACCGCCGAGGACACGCGCGAGCGCAAGCCCGATCCCGCGCCGATCCTGCTGGCGCTCGAGCGCACCGGGGCCTCGCCCGGCGACGGGGTCTATGTCGGCGACGGCCCGCAGGACATCCTGGCCGCGCGCGCGGCGGGGATGCCGTGCGTTGCGTTGACCTACGGCTTCTATGCCCGCGAGGACCTGTTGCCCTATGCGCCCGACGTGCTGGTCGACAATGCGCGCGACCTTGCCGCCGTGCTCGGGGCCGACCTGCCGGAGGTGGCGCGATGACCGCTTCCGCGGAGCTGCTTGCCGGGGGCCTCGCCTTTCCCGAGGGGCCGGTCGCGATGCCCGACGGCGACATCGTGGTGACGGAGATCGCCCGCGGCTGCCTGACCCGCATCTCGAAGGGCCGCAGCTACCGGCTCGCCGAGACCGGCGGCGGCCCCAACGGCGCGGCGCTGGGGCCGGACGGCGCCCTTTATGTCTGCAACAATGGCGGCTTCAGTTGGGACAATTCGGCCGGCTTGCGGCCCGTCGCCCGCGCCGCCGACAATTCGGGCGGGTGCATCCAGAGAGTGGACCCCGCGACCGGGGCCGTGGAGGTGCTTTACGACCGCTGCGGCGATACCCCGCTCGCCGCCCCCAACGACATCGTCTTCGACGCGCATGGCGGGTTCTGGTTCACCGATCATGGCCATCGCTCCGGCCGCAAGCTCGATTTCGGCGCGGTGTTCTATGCCCGGGCCGACGGAAGCCACATCGCCGAGGCCGCCTTTCCGCTGATCGGGCCGAACGGCATCGGCCTTTCCCCGCAGGGCGACCGGCTCTACGTCGCCGAGACCTCGTCGGGCCGCGTCTGGCAGTGGGACGTGACCGCGCCGGGCGTCCTTGCCAGGGCGGCGTGGCACTCGCCGACGGGCGGCGACCTGCTGGCCGGCCTGCCGGGCTTCTGGCGCTTCGACAGCCTTGCGGTCGAAGAGGAGGGCAATGTCGCGGTCGCCTGCCTGCGCCGGGGCGGCATCGTCGTCATCTCGCCGCAGGGCGGGATGGTCGAGATGGTTCCGCTCGCGGACCCCTATACGACCAATATCTGCTTCGGCGGCCCCGACATGCGCAGCGCCTTCGTCACGCTGTCGAGCCATGGCCAGCTCGTCCGCCTGCCCTGGGCGCGCCCGGGACTGCGGCTGAACTCCGCCTGAAGCCGGTCCCCTCGTTCTTGAGATCAACCTACGGGAGACGTCGATGCCACCCCTCAATCATCCTCCGGCCCGCGCGGACATTGCCGCGCTCAAGGCGCGCGCGCTCAATTTGCGCCGCCTGATGCTGAACATGGCCGCCGGCAAGGGCGAGGGCTACATCGCCCAGGGGCTGGGCATGGCCGATTGCCTCGCCGCGCTCTACTTCCACGAGCTGCGCTACGATTCCGCCAACCCGGACTGGCCCGACCGCGACCGCTTCGTCCTGTCCACCGGGCACTATTCCATCGCCATGTATGCGGTGCTGGCGGAAGCGGGCTATTTCCCCAAGGACGAGCTGCCCAGCTACGGCCTCAACGGCTCGCGCCTGCCGATGTCGACCTTCGACGACACGCCGGGCGTCGAGATGGTGGGCGGCTCGCTCGGCCACGGGCTGGGGCAGGCCGTGGGCATGTCCATGGCGCTGAAGATGGACGGCCGCGACGCGCGCGTGTTCTGCGAGTTCTCCGACGGCGAGTTGCAGGAAGGCTCGACCTGGGAGGCGGCCATGGGCGCTGCGACCTTCAACTGCGACAACCTCGTCGCGCTGATCGACTGCAACGGCATCCAGGCTGACGGGCCCGTCACCGTGCGGATCGAGCCCGTGGCCGACAAGTTCGCGGCCTTCGGCTGGGACACAGTCGAGGTGAACGGCAACGACATCGAGGCGCTGGTCGCCGCGCTGGAAGGCGCACGCGAGAGGAACGGCCGCCCCAAATGCATCGTCATGCGCACGACGCCGGGATTCGGCGTCCCGACGATCATGGCGCGCGAGCGGGCGCATTTCGTCCGCATCGCCAATGACGAGTGGGACGCGCTCAAGCAGGAACTGGAGACGGCAAATGGCTGAGGCTGTGCAGGGCGGCCGCACGCGCGGCATGGGCGAGATCGTCGACATCGAGGGCAAGGTCACGGAGCTCGCCCCGTTCGGCAACACGCTGGCCGAGCTCGGCCGCGAGCGGCCGGAAATCGTCGGGCTGACCGCCGACATGGGGCGCTATTCCGACATCCTGCCGTTCCGCGACGCCCATCCGACGCGCTTCTTCAATGTCGGCATGGCGGAGCAGGACCTCATCATGATCGCCGCCGGCATGGCGAAGGCCGGCAAGATCGCCTACTGCACCACCTATTCGGTCTTCATCACCCGGCGCGCCTACGACTTCGTCGCCATCGCCTGCGCGCACTCGATGGCGAACGTCAAGATCTTCGCCGGCATGCCGGGGCTGGTGAACGGCTACGGTGCGACGCATCAGGCGACCGAAGACCTGAACATGATGCGCGGCATCGCCGACCTGACCATCATCGACCCGTGCGACGCGACCGAGTTCAAGCAGGTCGTGCGCGCCGTCGCCGACATCCCCGGCACGGTCTATGTCCGCAACATGCGCGGCAAGGTGCCGGTCGAGCTGCCCGACACCTACCGCTTCGTCCCCGGCAAGGCGCAGGTGCTGCACGAGCGGCCGGGCGCGAAGGTCGGCGTCATCGCCACGGGCTACATGTCGGCGCGCGCCGTCGACGCCGCCCGCGCCGCCGAGCGGAGCGGGCATGGCGCCGGCGTCCTCCATGTCGGCACGATCAAGCCCTTCGACGCGGCCGGGGTGGTGGCGTTCGCCAGCCGGTTCGACCGGCTGGTCTTGGCGGAAAACCACAAGACCACCGGCGGCCTGACCAGCCTCGTCGTCGAGGCGCTCTACGACGCGGGCATCGTCAAGCCGCTCATCAAGATCGGGCTGGCCGACAGCTTCTTCGAATGCGGCTCGCAGGAATATCTCGAGGGCAAGTACGAGGTCGACCTGCCCCGCTTCCTGCGCGCGATCGTGGAGGGACGCTGACATGGCGGGCGAGCTCGAAGGCAGGGTGGCGCTGATAACCGGCGCGGGCAGCGGGCTGGGCCTTGCGACCGCGCGGGCCTTCGCCGGCGCGGGCGCGCGCGTCGTCATCAACGATTTGCGCCTCGACGCTGCCGAGGCGGCGGTGGCGGAACTGGGCGAGGGCCACATGGCGGTCGGCGGCGACGTCTCGAAGGAGGACGCGGTCGCCGGGATGGTCGCCCGGGTCGAGGAGAAAATGGGCGGCATCGACATCCTGGTGAACAATGCCGGCATGCCCGACAGCTTCGTGCCGACGGTCGACCAGCCCCTGTCGCATTGGCAAAGGCTGATCGACGTCCACCTCACCGGCACCTATCTCGTCTCCAAGACCGTCGCGCCCGGCATGATCCGGCGCGGCCGCGGCGGGGCGATCCTCAACCTCAACTCCATCGCCGGCGTCGTCGGCCTGCCGGTCCGCACCGCCTACAGCGCGGCCAAGGCGGGGATCGGCATGCTGACGCGGGTTCTCGGCTGCGAGTGGGGGCCGCACGGCATCCGCGTCAACGCCGTCGCGCCCGGCTACATGATGACGCCGCTGACCGAAAGGCTGATCGCCGAGGGCAAGATCGACGTGAAACGCATCCGCCGCCGCACGCCGATGGGCGCGATGGGCACCGCCGACGACATTGCCGAGGCGATGCTGTTCCTCGCCTCGGACCGGGCGAAGTTCATCACCGGCGTCACCCTGCCGGTCGACGGCGGCTACATGGCGTGGGGCGCGCCGTCAGACGCCTACCCGCTGGATGACGACGAATGACCCAGGGCGACATGCAGGGTTTCATCTTCGGCGCGCCGCACCGCTATTACCAGGGGCCGGGCATGATCGACCGGCTGGGCGACGTGCTCGCGCCGCTCGGCAAGTCGGCGCTGGTCGTGGTCGACGGCTTCGTGCTCGATCTTCTGGGCGAGCGCATCGCCGCCTCCTGCGCGAAGGCCGGGGTGACGCCGGCCATCCGCGCCTTCGCCGGCGAGATCACCTATCCGGCGATCGACGCGCTCATCGCCGGGCTGGCCGGGCAAAGGCCAAACGCCGCGGTCGGGATCGGCGGCGGCAAGGCGCTCGACGCGGCCAAGGCCGTGGCGCTGAAGCTCGGCCTGCCGGTGGTCACCGTTCCCACCATCGCCTCCAACGACAGCCCGACCAGCGCGGCGATCGCCATGTATGACGACGCGCATACGATGATCGCCGTCGACCGGCTGCACCGCAGCCCCGAAGCGGTGATCGTCGATACCGCGCTCATCGCCGCGGCCCCGGTGCGCTTCCTGCTGGCCGGCATCGGCGATGCCCTGTCGAAGAAGTTCGAGGCGGACGGGTGCCTTGCCGGCACCGGCATCACGCCGTTCGGCACGCGCCCCGGCCTGACCGGCGTCACCATCGCCGACGCCTGCTACCGGACCCTGCGCCGCCACGGGCCGGCCGGCGTCGCCGCCGCGCGCGCGGGCAAGGTGACGGCCGATCTCGAGGCGGTGGTCGAGGCGACGCTGCTGATGAGCGGCCTCGGCTTCGAGAATGGCGGCCTGTCGCTCGCCCATTCGCTGACCCGCGGGCTGGTCAAGGTGCGCGGCGCGCGCGACGCGCCGCATGGCGACCAGATCGCCTGGGCGCTGCTGGTCCAGCTCGCCGCCGAAGGTCGCGACGACGCATTCATCCGCGACGTGATCAGCTTCCACCGGGAGATCGGCCTGCCCTTCACGCTGGCAGCGCTCGGCATGCCGGACGCCACGGCGCAGGAAATCGTCGAGATCGCCGACTGGACGATGACCGCGCCGCATCTGCGCAATCTCGCCGTGCCGGTCGACGCGGCCGGGATAGCGGCGGCGATCCGGCGCATCGAGGCGCTGGCCGGCCATGTCTGAAGACAAGGGAAGGATGTGACGATGGGCGGCACGGTGCTGGTAGCCGGGGCGCTCGGCGTCGTCGGGCGCGCGGCCCTCGACCATTACGCGGCCCGGCCGGGCTGGCGGGTGATCGGGCTCGCCCGGCGGCCGCGCCCGAAGGACGTGCAAGCGGAGTGGATCGCGGCCGACCTGAAGAACAGGGAGGCGCTGCGCGCCGCGCTGGCCGGCACCGGCCCGATCACCCATGTCGTCTATGCGGCCCTGCACGAGGAGCCCGGCCTCGTCAGCGGCTGGACCGCCGCGGCGCAGATCGCGGCGAACCTGACGATGCTGACCAACCTGCTCGACTGCCTCCCCGCCGGTCTGCGCCACCTGACGCTGCTGCAGGGCACGAAAGCCTATGGCGTGCATCACGGCCCCTACAGGATGCCGGCCCGGGAACGCGACCCGCGCTTCATCGCGCCGAACTTCTACTACGAGCAGGAGGACGTGGTGCGCGCGCGCAGCGCTGGCGAGGGCTGGGCCTTCACCGTGCTGCGGCCGCAGATCGTCTGCGGCTTCGCGCTCACCAACCCGATGAACGCGGTGATGGCGATCGGCGTCTACGCCGCGATCTGCGCCGAGCTCGGCCAGCCCATGCGCTTTCCCGGCGGTCCTGCCTGCTTCCAGGAGGCGGTGGACAGCGACCTTCTGGCGCGGGCGATTTACTGGGCCGGCGAGACGCCCTCGGCGGCCGGCGAGATCTTCAACGTGGCGAACGGCGACTGCTTCTCGTGGCCGAACCTGTGGCCCGGCTTCGCGCGGCGTTTCGGGGCGGAGCCGGGCGTGGCGCATCCGTTCTCGCTGGCCACCGTGATGGAAGGGATGGCCCCGGTGTGGGACCGCATCGTCGCCCGCCACGGCCTGAAGCCGCACGGCTTCGGGGACATCGTCGCCTCGTGGCAGTTCATGGACTACCTGCTGCGCCACGACCGGACCTATCCCCACCACTCGCTCGTCTCGACGATCAAGATCCGCAAGCACGGCTTCCATGATTGCGAGGACAGCGAGGAGATGTTCCACCGCATATTCGGCCGGCTCCAGGACGAGAAGATCCTGCCGGGCCGGCCGTCGGCGGCCTGACGGACCGGCCGCGAGGGAAGGAGAACGCCATGCGTCGGGAACCGCATCTCGCGCCCCGTCCCGAGATTGACGTGCAATAGATCAAAACGTCTGTTTCTAAGCACGCCTGTCGCCACCGAAGGCAAATCCACATATCGTCTCGTAGACACCACGCGGCATCGTCGGGCCCTTCGAGAACGGCGGAATCTCCACCCCGCTGACGCCCGGAATGAAGACGCCGAGCCCTTCCAGCCGCGATGCCTGCTCACGGGCGCGCGCGATGCGCCCGTCTCCGGGCGTGCCTGGCATTATGGCGACGACCGTCATGCCCACGGCCGGACGGGTGCTGCCGGAGCGGAAATCCGGGGCGTCGAGCGACCACGTCCCGCCCGACAGGCCCGCGGACAGCATTTCGACCAGCAGGGCGACATTCCCGCCCTTGCGACCGCCGAAGGGAAGGAGCGCCCCAGCCAGTGCCTTGCGGGGTGCTGGCGCTGACGCAGGCGGGGCTCGGATTAAGCCTGCTGCCCGTGTCCTTTACGTCTGCCATATTCTCCGCGACGAGCATCCAGCGGATCGATGTCGAGCCGGGCTTTCCGCCGCTCGTTTTCTACACCGTGTACCGGAAACACATCTCGCCGAATCTGGTCAAATACATCGCCGATCTGGCGCACGAAACGTCCACCTTTTCCTGAGCCGGGTATGATCCCGGATGCCGGGACGAGGAGCTCAAACGATCCGCCGGGGCTGGCGGTCGAGCGCCGCGCGGGAAAGCCGGTCGAGCAGGAGCGCGATGGCCACGATCGCGAGCCCCGCCCTGAGGCCGACGCCGAGTTCCATGCGTGTCAGGCCGCGCGTGACCTCGGCGCCCAGTCCGCCCGCGCCGACGAGGCCGGCCAGGACGACCATGGCCAGCGACAAGAGGATGCATTGGTTGAGGCCGACGAGGAGGGTCGGCTTGGCGGACGGCAGCTCGATCTTCCACAGGATCGTGGATCGTTTTGCGCCGAGCGCGTTGCCAAGCTCGAGCAGTGGCTTCGGCACCTGCTTGAGCGCCAGCGTGGTGATGCGCAGCATCGGCGGCAGGCCGTAGACCACCGTGGCGATCAGCGCCGGGGTGCGGCCGAGGCTGAAGATCATGACGGCGGGAATGAGATAGACCCAGGGCGGCACGGTCTGCATCACGTCGAGAACCGGCCGGAACGCTTTCTCGACCCGCCTGTGCCGGGAGGCCAGGATGCCGAGCGGAAAGGCGACCAGCACGGAGATGGTGACGGCCACAAGCACGAGCGCGATGGTCTGCATGGACGCCGTCCAGAGCCCCATCAACCAGCAGAAACCCAGCGAGCCGGCAGCCAGAAGCGCGATGCGCCAGTTTGCCAGCATGAAGGCGAGCGCGGCCACGACCAGGATGACGCCGCCGGCGGGCAGGATGGTCAGCACGGCCAGAACGGCGGCGAGGATCGCCTCGACCGACGCGCTGATGGCCGAGAAGAACGGATAGAAATTTGTATTCAGCCAGCTGATGGCCGGCGCCACCAGAGCGCCCGGCGAAAAGGTGAAAAGCGGCTCGCTCATCGCTCTGCCTCGCGTGCGTCGGTGACCGCGCCTTCCGTGATCCGGTCGAGGATCATGGCGAGGATCACGATGGCGATGCCGCCGTCGATCGACTTGCCGATGTCGAGCGTGCGGATCGCGTCATAGATGGTGGTGCCAAGGCCGCCCGAGCCGACGATGCCGGCGATGACCACCATGCCGACGGCCATCATGATGCACTGGTTCACGCCGGCCATGATGCTGGGCATCGCGAAGGGCAGCCGGATCTTGGTGAACATCTGCGTCGGGGTCGTGCCGGTCGCTTGGCCGAGCTCGAGGAAGTTCTGCGGCGTCAGCCGGATGCCGTGGGCCGTCAGGCGAAGGGCGGGCGGTATGGCGACCACCACCGTCGCGGCAAGCGCCGTCGCCGGGCCGAAGCCCAGAAGCGCGATGGAGGGCAGCAGATAGATGTAGGGCGGCAGCGTCTGCATCATGTCGAGAACGGGCAGAAGCGCCTGGTTCAGCCGCGGGTTGAAGCCGGCGAGAATGCCGACCGGGATGGCGACCAGCAGCGCGATGATCGTTCCCGCAACGACCAACGCGAGCGTCTGCATGGTCTCGGCCCACAGGCCCATGACGGCGCAGAAGGCGATGCCGATGGCTGCGGCGATGCCGAAGCGCCAGCCCACCGTGCGCCATCCGACGATGCCGACGACGATCGCCACCACGAGAAAGGGCGGCGCGAGCAGGCCCCATTCTATCCATCTGTAGAAGCCTTCGAGCAGGGTCCGAAGCGCTCTGAAGATGTGGGAACCGTTGAAGGTCAGCCAGTCGAGGCCGCCCTCGATCGCCCTGTCGATCTGTTTTATGAGGTTCTGGAGGTCCATGGCCCGGCTCCGTTCCGGTTGCGCCGCGCGTCAGAGGGCGATGGCTTCGCCGGGCTGCCTGCCCCTTACGCCCTGAAGCAGGCTGCGCGGCGTCACCACGCCGACGATACCGCCCTGGTCGACCACCGCGATCGCATCCTGCCGGCCTTCGACGGCGAGGCGGATGAGCTCGTCCACCTCCGTTTCCGCGCCGGTGCGAGGCAGGGCGTCGACATCGACGTCCGGTCGCGCCGTCCGGAAGGCACCGAGCGGATGCATGACCGAATGCGCCTTGACGAGGTGCAGCCGGGAAATGCCCGCGACGAACTCCTCGACATAGGCGTCGGCGGGCTTCAGCACGATGTCCTCGGCGGTTCCGGTCTGGACGATGGCGCCGTCCTTCATGATGGCGATGCGGTCGCCGATGCGGATCGCCTCGTCGAGGTCGTGCGTGATGAACACGGCGGCTTTGCCGAGCTCTTTCGAAAGCTGGCGGAACTCGTCCTGCAACTGGCGCCGGATGAGCGGGTCGAGCGCGCTGAACGGCTCGTCCATGAGAATGATCTCGGGGTCGGCGGCGAGCGCGCGGGCGAGGCCGACGCGCTGCTGCATGCCGCCCGACAGTTCGCCGGGATAGCGGTCCTCCCACTCGGCAAGCCCGACCTTCGCCAGCGCGGCCCGCGCGATCTCGTGACGGCGGTCCTTGTCGATCCCCTGCACTTCGAGGCCGAAGGCGGTGTTGGCGAGCACGGTGCGGTGCGGAAGCAGGGCGACGGCCTGGAACACCATGCCCACATGCCGCGCCCGCAATTCCCGCAGGCGCTCCGCGGTCATGGCGCCGATGTCCTCGCCGCGAACCAGGACCTGCCCGAGGCTCGGTTCGATCAGGCGATTGAAGAGGCGGATCAGTGTGGACTTGCCGCTGCCCGACAGCCCCATGATGCAGAAGATCTCGCCCTTGTTCAGCGTGAGGCTGACATCATGGACGCCGACGACGCAGCCGAACTCCTTCAGCACCTCGGCCTTGCCGATGCCCCGCTCGGCGATCGCGCGTATCGCCTGATCGGAGCGGGCACCGAACACCTTCCACACCGACCTGCAATCGATCAGCGCGTCATAGTCATCTGAACTGGGACCCGACATGTTCCCTCCCGGCGGAACTGCGTGCGGCTTCGCCACGTTTTTCCCGGCGTGCTGCCGGCGCGTCGCCCCGCCGGAAAGTGCGGGGCGACGGCATCGACAGATCGTGTCAGTACTGCTTGATGTTGGACCAGCGCGTGATCAGGTCCTCGTTGCCGGCAACCCAGTCCGCAACGGCCTCGTCCATGGTCTTGCCTTCGTTGACCGCGCCGTTGATCGCATTGATGTCGGCCAGCGGCACATAGATGCCGGCCAGCACCTCGCGCGCATGCGGGTTCTCGGCCGAAAAGCCGTTCTGGCCGACCCAGTAATAGCTCTGCGCGGGCGCGAAGACGCCCTTCGGATCGGCCAGCCACTTGATGTCGAACCTCTGCGCCATCCAGGACGGCTCCCAGACGGTCACGGCGATCCACTCGTTGCGTTCGATGGCCGATTGCAGTGCCGCCGTCATCGCGGCCGTGCTGCCCTCGATCAGCTGGAGCGACAGGCCATATTGGGTCACGGAATCGGCGGCTTCGCGCATGAGGCCCGAGCCGGGCTCGATGCCGACGATCCTGTTGTTGAACTTGTCGGCGTTCTCGTTCAGCTGCTCCATGGAATCGATGGTGACGTAGGACGGCACCGCGACGGCCTGGTAGAGGCCGTGCGAGACGGGCGAGATCTTCTCCAGCCGGTTCTTGTGCCGGTCCCAGTAGTCCTGCGCGACGTAGTCGATCTGCGAGACCATGATCTCGGTATCGCCGTTGACGAGGGCGGCATAGGCGATGCCCCATTCGGAGAAGCTCGTCACCTCGACCGTGTAGCCGGCCTTCTCGAGAACATGCCTGGTGATGCCGGTGATCGGCGTCAGATCCTCCCAGGACATGGTCCCCATCTTGATAACCTTGTCCTGCGCCCAGCCGGGCATTGCGGACAGGCCGGCCACCGCCGCGGCCAGAAGCGTTTTCCATATGAATTTCATTTCCGGTCTCCCAGTTGGACTGCGTCATCAGATTGCTGCCGGAACAGATGCGGCCGATTTCGCGAACCGAAGTCCGGGGAGCTCCGACGGTCGATGCTGGACTGTCCGAATAATGCGCCGATGGATAAGTTTATTCTTTTGTATGGCGCAGACGAACAGCCTTCCTCCTTCCCCTCAATCAGGCAAACAAGGCGCTCGATTGCTCTCTCCCCAGCCTTCACACGTCGATTTTTTCCGACCTGCTCAGCATAACTGATGAGAATAGCGGCATCTCGGATAAGAAAATTGAATAAATACGTCCCGGATCGAGAATAATTGCGCCAATTGACATCAATCTTTCGTGATAGGGCGCTTTTGTCGTCTTTCGCACTTGAAAACGGCAGGAATCGCAACGCGCTAGCTCTATCATAATATTTAACTTATGCTTGCGCGATGAAATTCCTCGCTTGCGATTTCGCCGGACCCGTACCCATCCTCGGATCGGAGGAGTTTGCGCCAACCGCGACGCGACGACGGCATCCCGCTTCCCAAGGCGCTCCGAGCCAGCCTGAAGCGTGACGCCGCAGGAGGACGCGCCTGCGGAGCGCCGCACTCACCTTTCGCCGTCCCGCGCGGCAGCGCGGACGCATCCTCGGACATTCGCAACCGGTGAAGGCACGATGACATTCCGAATGACGCTTGAGGGAATCTACACGCCCCTCGTCACCCCGCTCGCCGAGGACCGCTCGTTCGACCTCGACCGGCTCGCGGACCTGATCGAACATCTGATCGAGCAAGGCGTCCATGGCCTGGTCTCCGGCGGTTCGACCGGCGAGAACTACGCCCAGAGCGTCGAGGAGCGGCTGCGACTGGCGAAGTTCGTCGTCGAACGGGCCAAGGGCCGGCTGCCCGTGATCGTCGGCACCGGCGCGATGCGCACGCCCGACAGCATCGCCCTCGCCCGGGGCGCTCGCGAGATGGGCGCGGACGCGCTGCTCCTCGGCACGCCGCCCTATTCGGTTCCCACGGAGCGCGAGAACGCGCTGAACGCGCTGGCCATCGACCGCGCGGCAGACCTGCCGATCATCCTCTACAACTATCCCGGCCGCATGGGCGTCAACATGGGCGAGGACTTCCTCGACCGCGTCTGCCGCTCGCGCAACGTCATCGGGATCAAGGAAAGCTCCGGCGACATCAACCGCGTGCATCTGCTGGCCCGCGACTATCCGCATATCCAGCTTTCCTGCGGCATGGACGACCAGGCGCTCGAGTTCTTCGCCTGGGGCGCGCGAAGCTGGATCTGCGCCGGCTCCAACTTCCTGCCGGCGGAGCATGTCTATCTCTACGAGACCTGCGTCGTGAACGGCGATTTCGCCAGGGGGCGCAGGATCATGTCGGCGATGATGCCGCTGATGCGCGTCCTCGAGCAGGGCGGGAAGTTCATCCAGTGCGTCAAGCACGGCACAACCGCGGCAGGCATTCCCGCCGGCCCGATGCTGCCTCCGCTCAAGGGGCTGAACAAGGACGAGAAACGCGAGCTCGAACAGGTGATCGCGGTCCTGAAAACCACAATCGCACACATCAAGGCAGGGAACTGAACTCATGAGCGAGCTTCTGACCAGGGCCGAATACGAGGCGCTTGCCGGGTCGATCGACCTGCCCGCCAATGCCTATATCGATGGCGGCTTCCGCCCCGCGACGTCCGGCAAGACCTTTGCCACGTCCAATCCCGCCACCGGCGCGAAGCTGGCGGATATCGCCGCCTGCGGCCCGGAGGATGTCGATTTCGCCGTCCGGAAGGCGCGCGAGGCGTTCGAGGACGGCCGCTGGTCGCGCCTCCATCCCGGCGAGCGCAAGGAGATCCTGCTACGCCTCGCCAGGCTGCTGGAGCGAAACCGCCATGAACTGGCGGTGCTGGAATCCATCGACAGCGGCAAGCCGATCTACGACTGCGAGACGGTCGATGTCCCCGAGACGATCCACTGCCTGAGATGGCACGCCGAGCTGATCGACAAGATCTACGACCAGGTCGCGCCGGCCTCGGACAACCACATCGCGATGGTCGTGCGCGAGCCGGTCGGAGTGGTCGGCCTCGTGCTGCCGTGGAACTTCCCACTTCTCATGCTGGCCTGGAAGATCGGCCCTGCCCTCGCCGCCGGCTGCTCGGTGGTGGTCAAGCCCGCGGCCGAGACCACGTTGACCACGCTGCGCGTGGCCGAGCTGGCGAGCGAGGCCGGCCTGCCGGCGGGCGTACTCAACGTCGTCACCGGATCGGGCGCGGAGGTCGGCGAGCCGCTCGGCAAACATATGGACGTGGACATGGTGTCGTTTACCGGCTCGACCGTGACCGGCCGCCGCTTCCTGCATTATTCGGCCGATTCCAACCTCAAGGAAATCGTGCTGGAGATGGGCGGCAAGAACCCCTGCATCGTGCTGGACGATGCCGAGAACCTCGACGTGGTCGCCACCCATGTCGTCAACGGCGCGTTCTGGAACATGGGCGAGAACTGCTCGGCCGCCTCGCGCCTGATCGTCCAGAAGGGCGTCAAGGACAGGCTGCTCGAAAAGGTCCAGGCCCATGCCCGCGAATGGAACGTCGGCGATCCGCTCGATCCGTCGGTGCGCATCGGCGCGCTGGTGTCCAAGGCGCATTTCGACAAGGTCTCGTCCTATCTCGACACTGACGGAGCCAGGATCGTCATGGGAGGCCGCAGCCATCACGGCACCCATGTCGAGCCGACCATCGTCGAGGTCGACGGCAACGACCACAGGCTCGCCCGCGAGGAGATCTTCGGGCCGATCCTGACGGTGATCGAGGTCGGCAGCTTCGAGGAGGCGATCCGCGTCGCCAACGACACGCCCTACGGCCTCGCCGCCTCGATCTTCACCGCCAACGGCAAGCGCGCCCTGCGCGGCGCGCGGATGCTGCGCGCGGGCACCGTGACCGTCAACAGCTTCGGCGAGGGCGACATCTCGACGCCGTTCGGCGGCTACAAGCAGTCGGGCTTCGGCGGGCGCGACAACTCGATCCACGCCCACGACCAGTACACCCAGCTCAAAACCATCTGGCTGGACCTGTCCGACGACGCGGGCGAGGCGGTGGACTGAGAGCGGCCTCTCGGGCGCGGCCGGTACGCCTGTCGCGCCCGGCCGGAGCGGCCATGTCCTGCCGCGGTCCTTTCCTTCGAGATCTCCGATGCCTCAGACCTACCGCGCCCGACGGCTGCCCAAACTTTCCGGTCCCGCCGCTTGGGATGTCCTTCTCGGGCCCCGTCCCCTCCTCCCGACCCTGCAAGGACAGGAAACGGCGGATTTCGCCATCATCGGCGGCGGCTTCGCCGGCCTCTCCGCGGCGCGCCGGCTGCTTCAGCTCGCGCCGCAGGCGCGGATCGCCCTCGTCGAGGCCGGCCAGATCGCGCAAGGGTCGCAGGGGCGCAATTCCGGCTTCATGATCGATCTGCCGCATGAGTTGACGTCGGAGGACTATGCCGGCGAAAGCGCGAGCGCGGATCGCAGGATCATCGATCTGAACCGGCAGGCGATCGCCTTCGCCGCCGAGGCGGTCGACGAATACGCGATTCCCGCCGCCTATTTCCGCCGCGACGGCAAGGTAAACGGGGCGGTCAGCGACCATGCCCACGCCCAGAACATCGCTTATGCCGAACATCTCTCGACGCTGAGCGAGCCCAGC
The DNA here is from genome assembly GCA_037190985.1 of Alphaproteobacteria bacterium. Lineage (GTDB taxonomy): Bacteria > Pseudomonadota > Alphaproteobacteria > Rhizobiales > Rhizobiaceae > Aerobium. The sequence goes on along the minus strand of JBBCKE010000030.1, from coordinate 63,208 downwards.
GAGATGCTGGATGCACAGGCGATGAAGGCGCTGACGGGGTCGGCCTACTACGTCTCGGGGCTGTTCACGCCCGGAACCGTGATGCTTCAGCCGGCGGGATATATCCGCGGCCTCATGGACGGCCTGTCGCGGCATGTCGCCATCTATGAGAACAGCCCCGTCATCGGCCTGACGCGCCTTGCCCGGGGCTGGTCGCTGGAGACCGAAACGGGCCGCCTCGCGGCCGACAAGGTCATCATGGCCCATAACGGCCATCTGGAAAGCTTCGGCTTCGCCCGCGACCGCCTCATGCATGTCTTTCTCTTCGCCTGCATGACGCAGGAGCTGTCAGGCGATGCACTGCGCCGCCTCGGCGGGGCGGAGTGCTGGGGCGTGACCCCCTCCGACCCGATGGGCACCACGATGCGGCGCATCTCGGCAGCGCAGGGCGGAAACCGTATCGTTACGCGCACCATGGCCAAGTTCCTGCCCGGGATGGAGGTCACGCCTGTCCAGACACAGCGCGCGCAGCGCGTGATGCGCGACAAGTTCGACGCCCGCTACCCGCAGCTTGCCGGCATCGGGATGGAATATGTCTGGTCGGGGCATCTTTGCCTGACGCGCAACAACGTCTCGGTGACGGGAGAGCTCGAGCGCGATCTCTATGCGGCCTGCGTCGACAACGGCCTCGGCACGACGCGCAGCACGCTGACCGGGATTGCCGCGGCGGAAACCGCCGTTGGCGTCGAGAGCGACATCACCCGCTACTTCGCCGCCGAGCCCCGTCCTTCGAAACTGCCGCCCGCGCCTCTTGCAAAAATAGGCGCCAACCTGTTCCTTCGCTGGAAGGAGTGGCGCGCGCGGGACGAATGAGTGCGAATGGACAAGCCGGACAACAGAAACGGACTGCCGCAGAAGGGATCGCCGCCGGCGCTTCTTTCCCCCAAGCGCCGCCACCTGCCGTCTCTCGGATCGTTCGCGACGTTCGAGGTCGCCGCGAAGCATCTGAGCTTCACCCTCGCAGCGAGCGAGCTGCATGTCTCCCAGGCGGCGGTCAGCCAGCACATAAGGGGCCTTGAAAAGGCGCTGAGCTGCCAGCTTTTCGTGCGCAAGCGCAACGGGATGGAGCTGACGGGCGAAGGCCAGATCCTTCTCGACGCCGTGACCCACGGGCTCGACCGCCTCAGCGACGGCATCTTCCAGATCGGGCAGAACATCGACAGCAAGGTCATCACCGTCTCGGGCACCTATGCCGGCGTCGCGAATTTCATCAAGCCGATTGCCGATGCCTTCCGGCAGAAGTGGCCCGACATCCGCTTCACCCTTCTCGCCTCGGACGAGAACGACAAGCTTCCCGACTTCGAGGAAGTGGACGTGGCGATCATATGCGGCAACGAGCGATCGGAGATCGGCCAGAACCTGATCGAGCTTTTTCCCGAGATCGTCGATCCCGTTTGCTCTCCGGCCTATCTAGAGGCCGCCGGACCGTTCGAGGCCCCGGAGGATCTGGCCCGGGCCGAGCTCATGGAACTACACCGCATGCACTGGAGCTCGGAAGCCATCTCCTGGTATCCGCTGACGTGGCGGGACTGGTTCCGCCACCATTGCCCGAATATCGAGGAGCCTGCTCCGGGCTTCGTCACCAACAGCTACGGCATGCTGGTCGAGGCGGCGATCGAAGGTCAGGGCGTCATACTCGGCTGGCGCCATCTCGTGCACAAGGCCATCGCACAGGGCCGTCTCGTGCGCATATTGAACCGGCCGCTGGACGCGGGGCGGTCCTACTATCTCAGGATCAAGGCCGGATCGCGCGACAATCCGCACGTCCAGTCCTTCGTGGCCTATCTCATCGAAGAGATCGGAAGACTGCCCGCCCTCCGCGATTGAACCCGGCCAGCTGCGCTCGCTAGGAGCCTTTTCGCTTCGTCACGCTTTTGTCTGGCTTCCGAGAGTGAGATCGTGGGGTATTTCCCGAGCGAGAGCGTCTTCTGCTTGTTGCAGAACCTGTACTGCCGCCGCCAGAATTTCGAACCTGTCGGCTCGGCACCAAGATGGAGCCCGCCTCCTTCGGCGTATTTCTTCACCGTCGCTTGCAGAAAGCATAGCGCATACTAACAAATTCGCCGGATGCCGAAGGGTCGGATTGGACCTGTCTGGACCGTCAGACAGCAAAAAAGCCCGGCTTCCGGGCTTCTTGGGACATCGGTGCGCGATGCTGGAAAATGGTGCCCAGGAGAGGAATAGGATAAATCATATAACTATATGATGATAAATATCTTGATTATACATCGTTTCGCAATATACCATCAATTATACTAGATATTTTGACTATAGCGACAAAATTTCTTCCGCGGACGTCCGCTCAATTCCATTCTGTACCACCGTTGATAATCGATTTTTCGGACACTTTGTAGTGTCTCATTCGCGCAGCATCGCACCGCGGAGGTCATTCCAGCAGCCGATGCCTTTCTCGGCTTTGTGCCCACTATGGGTTGAGCCAGCTCGCGCTTATCACTTCGGGGAAAGAGCAAGGGCGATATCGGAGGCACACCAACCATGGTAAAATTAACTATTAGCCAGCGTAATTACCGCGCATGTTACGACGAGACGGGGGCATTTCAACCTGAAGCGGGAACGAAAACCTGGAAGAGTAAATATTGAGGAATCTGCAAGAACGCATACACTCAAATTTATCTCTGTATTCTGACTATCACCATCCGACACATTTAACTACGAACGCAGTTTAATTCGACGGTATCTACAGACTATTCTTTTTGCATGTGGTATTGTTTTTCTCTCTGCCTTTGAGCTATTGCGCAGCTACAGCGATGGGAGGCAGGATGCCGCACGCAATATTGAAAACTTGGTGCGTGTGCTTTCCGAACAAACCGAACGAACCGTCCAGTCGATTGACGCCAATCTTGAGGGCATCGTCGCACAGTTGGTAGCGAGTCCAGAGCTGCCCGACAACGATCCGGAGTTTCAGGCGGGACTGCGAAGGCGCCTTCATTCGCTTCCCTACGCTCGGGCTCTTTTTGTTATTGGCGCAGACGGATTCATATCCCACGACACCGATTACCCCACAACACCCAGGGTAAGCCTTGAGGACAGGGAGTATTTTTCCGCTCTTCGGGATGAGCCGTCGGTAGACCTTCACATCTCTCACCCGCTGCGAAGCCGTTCCGTCGGTGTATGGTTCGTCAGCCTCTCTCGGCGGGTCGAACGGCCAGATGGACACTTTGCCGGCGTCGCCGTCGCCGCAATGGAGCCGCTTTACTTCGAGCAGTTTTACAGGCAGCTCTGGGTCGGTCGCGGGACGATCGCCCTCTTCCTCACCGATGGAACGCTAGTGGCTCGTTCACCGCGAGATGAAGGGTTGATCGGGAATTCATTTGCGTCAGCAGAACCTTAGCAGCCTACTACCGACCAAGCGGCAAGATGTCTTTTGGATGACCAGCCCCATTGATGGGATTTCGCGTATTGCCGGCTATGCTGCGCTAAATTCGGTACCATTAGTCATGCTTGTCGCGCTGGATGAGGCTGAGGTGATGCGGCCATGGCGATCTCACACCATGGTGGTGGTGGTCGGGGCAGCAATTCTCCTGGCAATGCTTAGCGTCCTGGAGTGGCTGTCGCGCCGTTATCGCCAGCGCGAACAGCGCGCCGAAGCACGTTTGATAGAGGCTGAACGACTGGAATCGATCGGACGCTTCGCTGGGGGTGTTGCCCATGACGTCGGCAATCTGCTGCGTGTCGTGCGATCCGCAGTAATACTATTACGGCGACAGTCAGAGGATAAGTCGAAAGCAGAAAACCTACTGGATCAAATCGACGGGACGCTAACCGTCGGTGGTGAACTCGTCAATCAACTCCTCTTCTATGCCCGTGCCGGACGCAGTGAAGTTGAGTATCTTGATCTCAACTTCATCGTTTCTGAGGCGTTGCCGATCCTGAAACGGGCGGTGGGGCCTCTGATCGACATAGAGGTGTCTTATGACGGCGCTTCGGTGATCTGCCTCACAAATGTTGCCCAGTTTCAGGCAATCCTGCTCAACTTGGTATTGAACTCCCGTGACGCGATGCCGCGAGGAGGGAGGGTTTCTCTCGCAGTGCGAGCGGTGGCGGACGTGGACGGCAAGTGGGACGAGGTGAGCGTCTCCGACAATGGAACAGGGATGCCGCACGATATTCTTCGGCAGGCCTTTGATCCATTCTTCACGACTAAGGGAATCGAGAATGGGCATGGGCTCGGCCTAAGTCAGGTGCGAGCGTTCATCGAATACTGTCAGGGTTCGCTTGAGGTTGAGAGCCAACCAGGCCACGGTACGGTAATCCGCCTGCGTCTTCCCTCGAGGTTTAGGTGAAGATCGTTTCAGCGATCTCTTCCAACCGGCACTGTCGAGAAGAATGCAGTATCGGGTCAGCAGTGCGGTTATCGTCGCCTCCGCGTTGAGGATCATCGAGACGTTCCTTCGTCAAGCATGATGAGAATTGCCATTGATCGCGGAAAAAGCTGCCGCGCCCGAACCCGCCTGCCGCTAGGGAATGATCCTGGCGTCCTGAAGCTCCTTCAACTGCGACAGCACCATCTCCCCGCTATCCATCATCTCGTGGAAGCCGGCCTTCCTGATCTTCGTCGTCGAGGAAAAGACGTCGAAGTCGAGGCCGAGGATGAAATCGACGAAGGCCCAGGAGGCGACTTGATTCAACTTCAGGGGGCGCAGGTCGTGCTTTTTGACGATCTCGTCCCAGACGTCGCCCTTGTCGCCCATCCACTGGATAAGCGACATGTAGCGGACGCCGGACGTCTCCATTCCGAAATGCCTCGCCACCTTCGGCCACAGCGTTTCCCAGCGGAAGACGTCGCCGTTGGTGACGTTGAAAGCCTGGTTCTCAGCCTCTTTCGAATTGCACATCCAGAAGATCGCCTTGGCGAGCAGGTTCGCGTCGGAAATGTCCTGAAGGCTGGTGTAGTTTCCCGGCTTGCCCGGGAAGGCCAGCGGCAGGCCGAGATGCCGGCAGATCGCCGCATAGGCGCCGATGGTGGAGATGAAGCTCGGCCCCACCCGCTCGCGGCTGCCCGAAATCACGTTCGGCCGGCTCGCCGACCAGGTCCAGCCGCCCTTCTTCGATTCCCTTTCGAGATATTGCTGCTGCGCGAAATAATAGTTGGGCGGCATGTGGCCGGGGTCGGATTCGACCATCGGCGTCGGGATCGGCCCGATGTGAAACCCGTACCACTTGCTGCCCATGACCGCATGCACATGGCGCAACGCGCCGCCGTCGACCGCGGAGACGATGTTGGCGAGCATGTCGAGGTTCGGCCCTACCTCCTCGATCCCTACCCGCGCATAGGGCTGCATCGACGTATAAAGGGCATGGGGCGCGCGCGCCGCATAGACGACATGCGTGAACCGTTCTCCGGCGACGGCGCGCCGGCAGGTTTCCACATCGGAAAGGTCGGCGCTGAGATAGCGGACTTTCGGCTGCGCGTTGGCGGGCGGGCGGCGGGACAGTCCCGTCACGGTCCATCCCGGCGTGGCGCTCACGATGTCGATCAGGAATTGCGTCGCGACACCGGTCGCGCCGGCGACCAGCATGCTGTTCTCGACGTCGGTCATGCGAGTTTCCTCCGTGGATTCATGGTCGGACGCCGGGACGCCCGGTAGGGCAATGGTGCGGCCTTACGTCTCGGGCGGGGAATCCGCGGCGACGGAAATGCGATTGCCCTCCCGCGCCGCGCGAGGGCAATCGCTGTCCTGGTCGAGCGCGCTATTCGGTCTTGCCGATGACGACCGGCTCGCCGTTGCGGATGGCGCCGACATAGTTGACGGTCAGAACCTCGCCGTCGACGCCGTAGAGGTCCTTGCCGCCGAGGGTCAGGGTGTCGCCCTGCACGCCTTCCATCGGCAGCACTTTCGGGAAGGCAGCGGCCGCCACGACCGGATCGTCCGCGTCGCCGCCCGCCGCGATCGCTGCGAGCATCACCTTGGCCCCGTCATAGAACGAGACGATGATCTCGTTCGGCACATGCCCCTCGGACGCCTGGTACGCGGCGGCGAGGCGCTTGAAGCCTTCGTTCTGCTGGTCGGCGTAGAGCATGTTGATGATGCCCTCCGCCGCCTCGACGCCCGCGGCCTTGACGATGTCGTAGGGGCCCGCGCCGCCCATCTTCGTGAACAGGCCCTTGTAGCCAAGCTCGCGCGCCTGCCGCACGATCAGGCCCGCCGTCGCCGGCGAGGTGCCACCCATCTCGACGATCTCGGGGTTCATCGCGATGATCTTGGTGATCATCGGCGCGAAGTCGCTCTGGGTCCGCTCGAACAGCTCTTCCCCGACGACCCCGAAGCCGTTCTGGGAGAAATGCTCCTTGAACAGGCGCGTCTGGTCCCAGCCGGTCTCGTCGTTCGGATTGACGATCACCACGCGGCGCTCGGTGAGATTGTCGGCCATCCACTTGACAAAGGGCGGAACGTAGCTGACCGGCGCCGAATACATGCGGAACAGCTGGTGCGTGTTCTCGTCCAGCGCCTGGGTGGTATAGGACGCCGTGATCGCCAGAACGCCGTCGTCCTCGATGTTCTGCTTCAGCGCCATGGTGCCGGAGGAGGAGACGAGGACGATGTACTTGACCCCGTCCTGGTTCACCAGCCGGTTATAGGCCGCCACCGCGTCGGCGGCCGCGTACTTGTCGTCGTAGGAAATGACCTCGACCTGATGCTTGACGCCGCCGATGTCGAGGCCGCCGGCCTCGTTGATGTCCTTGGCGGCAAGCTCGGTGCCGACCTTGGCGGCCATGCCCCACGGCGCGCCGCCGCCCGTGAGTGGGGCGATGACGCCGACCTTGAGGGTTTCGGCCGATGCGGCCGACGCCATGAGAAGCGCCGCGGCCGCGGCGAGTAGAGTCCTGATCTTCATTCAATCCTCCCTGGTTGTCCGGGCGGTCATCCGCCCAGATAGGCTTCCCGGACCCGCGGGTCCGCAAGTATTTCCGCGCTCGTGCCGGACATCACCATCCGCCCGGTCTCAAGCACGTAGGCCTGCCTGGAAATCTTCAGCGCCTGGGTCGCGTTCTGCTCGACCAGCACCACCGAGATCCCTTCCTCGCAGATGCGCTGCACCGTCTGCAGCACTTCCTGGATCACCTTCGGCGCGAGGCCGAGCGTCGGTTCGTCCAGAAGCAGGAGCTGCGGGTTGCCCATCAGCGCGCGGGCGATGGCGACCATCTGCTGCTCGCCGCCTGACAGGCTGGACGCCTGCTGCTGCGCGCGCTCGGCGACCCGCGGGAACAGGCGATGCACGAATGCGAGCCGTTTGCGCACCGTCTCGGGGTCGCGCACCAGATACGCGCCCATGCGCACGTTCTCGGCCACGGTCATCTCGGGAAAGAGCTTGCGCCCTTCCGGGCACAGGATGATGCCCCGCCCGACGAGCTTGCTGGTCGAGACGCCGTCGATCGCCTCGCCGCGGTGACGGATCGAGCCTTCCACGGCCGGCACGAGGCCGACGATGGTGCGGAACAGCGTCGACTTGCCCGCGCCGTTGGCGCCGAGCACGCTGGTGATCTCGCCGGCCGGCGCGGTCAGCGACACCTTGTCGAGCGCAAGGGTGCTGCCGTAGCGCACCGTCAGGTCCGTGACCTCAAGCATCGATATGCTCCGTGCCGAGATAGGCATCGATCACCGCCGGATCGTTGCGGATCTCGGCCGGCGTGCCGATCGCGACGTGCCGGCCGTAGCTGATCACCTTGATCCGGTCGCACAGGCTCATCACCATCCGCATGTCGTGCTCGATCAGCAGGATGCCGATGCCGAAATCGTCGCGGATGCCACGGATCAGCCGCGTCATCTCCACCTTCTCGGACGAGTTCAGCCCCGCGGCCGGCTCGTCCATCAGCATCAGGCTCGGCTGCTGGACGAGCGCCATCCCGACGCCGAGCACCTTCTGCAGACCGTAGGCGAGGCTGGCGGCATCGACCTCAGCGTAGGGCTCCAGCCCGAGCCGGGCCATGACCTGATCGACGGGCAGGCCCGGGCGTTGCGGCGAGCGGCGCACGAGCCAGGCCAGCGGCGAATAGGTCGACAGGAAGGACCTGCTTCGCTCCAGCGTCTCGCGCACCGTCCGTCCGGGGAAAACCGTCGTCGCTTGGAAGGTCCGTCCGATCCCGAGGCGGGCGATCTGGTCCGGCCGCTTGCCCTGCAACGGAACCCCGTCGAGCAGCGCCGTGCCGTCGGTCGGCCTGTGAACGCCGGCGATGACGTTGAACAGCGTGGTCTTCCCGGCGCCGTTCGGGCCGATGACGCCGAGGATCTCACCCGGCACGACCTCGAGCGATATGTCGTCCAGCGCCCGCAGGCCGCCGAAGCTCCGCCCCAGCCCGTTTATCGTCAGACGCCCGCTCATTTCGCTCTCGCGAGCTTGCGCAGGGCGGGCCGGCCCTTCGCCGATTCCGCCCCCGTGCCGAACAGGAAGCCGGTGATGCCGGTGCGGAAGAAGGCCATGAACAGGATGAGCAGCGCGCCATAGGCAAGCAGCTGGTATTGCTGGGCGTCGCGCAGGATCTCGGGCAGCGGCACCAGAAGGATGGCGCCGACGACCGGGCCGAAGGGCGAGCGTATCCCGCCGATGACATTGATCACCAAGATGTTGACGGAAATGGCGAAGGTGAAGGCGGCCGGCGACAGGAAGCCGATGAAATGCGCGTAGACGCCGCCGGCGATCCCCGCCATCAGGCCGCTGAGGCCGAAGGTCCAGACGCGCCAGCGCATGACGTCGACCCCGAGGGCGCGGGAAAGGTCCTCGTTCTCCTCGATCGAATGCATCACCCAGCCGGCGCGCGAACGGTCGAGCAGATAGGTCACGAGGAAGGCGAGAGCGAACAGGAAGAGCGCGAACGGATACAAGGCCTCGGGGCGCGCGAGGCGGATCCCGAACAGCTCCAGACGCGGGATGTTGAACAGGCCGCTGTTGCCGCCGGTGACGCCGACCCAGTCCTGAAGGATCAGGTTGACCACCTGCGCCAGCGCGAAGGTCAGCAGCACGAAGTAGACGCCGCGGATATGCAGCAGAAGCGGCCCGAGGACGAGCGCAAGGATGCCCGAGGCGATGCCGGCGAGGACGATGGCCAGCACCGGCGGCAGGCCCCACGCCATGGTCATCAGGGCCGAGCCGTAGGCGCCCGTCGACATGAACACGACCTGCGCCAGCGAGAGCTGGCCGACCTTGAGCATGAGGTTCATGCTGAACGCCATGATGCCCATCAGGCAGACCATGACGGCGATGTGGGAGAGGTATCGGTCGCCGATCAGCATCGGCGCAATGGCAAGGACCAAGATGGCCAGAAGGGTCGCGAGCTGGCGCATCATACCGCCTTCCCGAACAGGCCGCGCGGGCGCATCAGCACGACCAACACCACCAGCGCGAAGGAGGCGATCAGCGCGGCCGTCGAGTGCATCGCCGAGGCGAAGGCGGATTCCACCAGGCCGATCACCAGCCCGCCGACGACCGCGCCGGGAATGCTGCCGAGGCCGCCGAGCACGACGACGACGAACGCCTTCAGCATCGGCAGCTCGCCCATATAGGGCGCGACGGAATAGATCGGCGCCATCAGCCCGCCGGCCGCGGCGGCGAGCCCGGCGGCGATGGCGAAGGCCAGCGCCGAGACCGAGCCGATGCGCACCCCCATCAGCGACGCTGTCTCGGCATCCTGCGCCACGGCCTGCATGGCGAGGCCGGTGCGCGAGCGCGTCAGGAACAGGTAGAAAAGGGCGATGATGGCAAGCGCCACCCCGCCGACGAACAGCCGGTCATAGGGCACGACCAGCCCGCCGAAATCGAGCGCGCCCGAGACCGGCCGCTCCATCGCCTGCCACTGCGGGCCCATGACGATCAACGCCGCCGCCTGCAGTGAGATGGCGATGCCGAGCGACATGATCATGCCGTTGAGCTCGGTGTTGACGAAGGGACGGAACAGGAAGCGCTCGATCAGCGCGCCCAGTCCCGCCGTGATCAACGCGGCCATGAAAACCGCGACGAAATAGTTCATGCCGTTATGGGCATAGAGGATCAGCACGAGGCTGGCGCCGACCATGTAGAGCTCGCCATGTGCGAAGTTCACGATGCGCATGATCCCGAAGATCAGGGTGAAGCCGAGCGCCATCAGGATGTACACCATCCCCGACAGCAGGCCGTTGGCGATAATCTGCAGGATGAACTGGGTCATCCGGTTGCAGCCCGACTGCGCATTCGATCCTCCAGCCGGGCAGCATCATCCGAAGGCCGCCGCGAAGGCGGTCTCCCCTGACATCCCGGTCTTCCAAACGACAGGGCGGCGATCCTGAATGCCCGCTCCTCCCTTGAATTGAATCTCTATCAATTAGATGATTAGGATGCAAGTGGAAATTACCCCGATGGGGGGAACCGCGGTCACCGCGCGGGGGCGAGGAACATCGGCAGCAAGAAGGCGGAGCATCCAGAATGCCGTCGAACCGGCACCCCTCGCCCGCGTCATCCGCATGAGACCCGCTCGCCGGCCCTGCGGGCGCGATCGGGTCGTCAGTGGGCGTCGTCGACGGAACACGATGCCGTCTCCACGGCGCCGCGCCCATCCTCCGTCCTGCCTGCCATGAAGGGTTGGTCGACGTTGATCGAAACGGGCGGCGAAACGCACCGGCGCTGGATGCCGCCCGTGTAATCCCGACCTATGTGGGCTTGCGCGATCCGGCGGCTTCGAGCGCCGCCGCGCGGGAGATAAGCCGCAGGGCGATCCGCTTGTGCGCGATGTCGACCATGCGGCCGTCGAGCCGCGCGACGCCGCGATCCGCGAGGAGCTCGACCACCCGGCGCGCCCAGTCGAGCTGGCCGTCGTCCGGCGTCAGGACGCGATTGATGATCTCGACCTGCGCCGGATGGATGGCCGCCTTGGCGACGAACCCGTCGCGCAGCGCCGCCCGGACCTCCGCTTCCAGCCCGGCCGGATCGCGAAAATCGGTGTAGACGGCATCGACCGCCGCGATGCCCGTCGCGTTGGCGGCATAAAGGCATTGCGAGCGGGCGAAGCGATAGGGAAAGGTGTAGTGGCCTTCCTCGTCGCGGTTGGCCATGGCGCCGAGCGCGGCGGCAAGGTCCTCGCCGCCCCACAGCATGCCCCACAGCCGGTCCTGGCCCTCGCCGCCCGGCGCCGCGAGCGACAGCGTCGCGGCCGCGGTTTCGGTGGCGACCGTCAGGATGCGCGTCGCGCCGGCCTCGATCTCCTCCCGCGCCTCGAGCGCGTCGAGCATGTGGGAAAGCCGCGCCACTTCCGCCGGGCCATGCGCCTTGGGCAGCACGACGCCCCACGGGCGTCCGCCGAGGACGGCCGCCGCGTCGGTCGCCGTCAGGCCGGTGTCGAACGCGTTGAGGCGGACGAACACCGCCTTGCCGCCGCGTTCAGCGTGGTCGAGAACCTGCCGCGCGACCTGGCGGGCGGCGGCCTTCCGGTCCGGTGCGACCGCGTCCTCCAGATCGATGATGACCGCGTCGGCCGCCGAGGCCAGCGCCTTGAGGATGATGTCCTCCCGGTCGCCGGGAACGAACAGCAGCGAGCGGATGCCCTCCCCGGTCATCGTCATTCCAGCCCGAAGCTCAAGAAGCCGTCCGCCGGGAACGTGTCGTAGACGCGCTTGCCGAGCAGGTCCTTCAGCGCCTCCGTCGCGCCGCCGCCGAGCGTGCCGTAGCGCGCACCGCGATAGAAATGCGACACCGGGTAGTCGTCGGTGAAGCCGTAGCCACCATGCAGCTGCACGGCGTCGCTGGTGACGCGGATCGCCATCTCGTTGGTCGTGATCTTGGCCAGCGCCGCGAGGTAAGGATCGGGGAACGGATCGGCCGAGGCCGCGGCGCGATAGAGGATCGACCGGGCCACCTCGATCTCGCGCAGCATCTCGGCGAGCTTCCAGCGGTTACCCTGCATCGAGCCCGTCGGGCGGTTGTAGATCGTGCGCTCGCGCACATATTTCACCGCCTCCTCGAACGCGCCTTCGGCGAGCCCGAGCGAGACGGAGGGGTTCATGCAACGCTGCGTGTTGAACGCCGTCAGCAGCCGCTTGAAACCGTTGTCTTGGATGATGAGGTTTTCCAGCGGCAGCTCGACATTGTTGAACTGGATCTCCGCGAGGTTCTCGCCGCCCATCGTGTGATAGCGCGCCGTGACCTCGAAGCCCGGCGTCTTCGGGTCGACCAGCACGCAGCCGATGCCCTCGCGGCCCGGCACCCCGTTGACGCGGGTGAAGACGATGAAGCAATGCGCCTCGTCGGCTCGGCTGATCAGCGTCTTCACGCCGTTCAGCACGACCTTGTCGCCCTTGACCTCGGTGTTGGTCCGGTAGTTGGCGACGTCGGTGCCGGCATGGGGCTCGGTCATGCAGATGGCGAGGATGGTCTCGCCGGTGACGACGCCCGGCAGGAACTTCTCCTGCACGTGCCGAGGCGCATAGTTGGCGATGATCCGGTTCTGCGCGCCCATCGCGCTCATCACCGCCATCGAGGTGCAGTAGCAGACCTTGGCGATCTCCTCGAGCACCAGCACGCAATCCAGCACCGGCAGGCCGAGGCCGCCGAATTCCTCCGGCACGGCCATGCCCAGCACGCCGATCTCGGCGAGGTCGCGGATGTTCTCGTACGGGAACGTCCCGTCCTGCCACTTCTTCACCCGCGGCTTGAAGCGTTCCTGCACGAGGTCGCGCACGCTCGATACCATCGCGCGCTGGTCGGCGGTCAGTTCAAGTTTCATCGATCGTTCCTCCAGATGACGCCCCCGGCTGCCGACGATGCGGCCCGGGCGGCGGGGACCTACTTGAATGCAGGCGTGCGCTTCTCGGCGAAGGCGGCGAGGCCTTCTGCATAATCCTCGGATTTCAGCAGGTCGACGATCGCTTCCCGCTCGATGTCGAGGCCGCCGGCGAGATCGGATTCGAGGCCGCGACGGACCACCTGCTTCAGGATGGCGCCGGTGCGCGGCGAGCGCCGCGCGACAAGGCGCGCATAGTCGAGGACGCGCTCCATCAGCCGCTCCGGCGCCACCACGTCGTTGACGAGGCCCCATTCGCCGGCTTTCGCGGCCGGGATCGGCTCGCCCGCGAACATCAGCTCCAGAGCGCGCGAGGCGCCGATGACGCGGGGAAGCCGCTGCGTGCCGCCGGCGCCGGGAATGATGCCCAGCCGCGTTTCGGTCAGGCCTATGGAGACGCCCTCCGCGGCGAACCGCAGGTCGCAGGCGAGCGCGATCTCCAGCCCGCCGCCGAGCGCCAGCCCGCCGATGGCGGCGATGGTGCAGAGCCGCGATTGCGCGATCGCGTTGGCGAGGGCGTTGATCTGCCGGTTGTGCGCGTACTTCTCGTCCTCGCACAGCCCGCGCCGTTCCTTCAGGTCCGCGCCGGAGCAGAAGCCGGGGCCGTTGGCGGCAAGCACCAGCACGCGCGCGCCGTGGACGGGCGCCGAGCCGACCGCCTCGATCATCTGCGCCAGCAGGGACCGGCTGAGGGCGTTGTAGCTCTCGGGCCGGTTCATCCGCAGCACGCAGATGCCGGCTTCCGGCCATTCGATGATGAGCTGATCCGACATCCGCCTTCCCTCAGCCAGACAATCGTTCCGAGACGCCGAACGCACGGCCGAGCTCGTCGCGGAAATCGGGATGTGCGACGGCGATGAGCGCGGTTGCGCGCGCCTTGAGATTGAGCCCCCACAGGTCGGCGGACCCGTATTCGGTGACCACGAGGTCGACGTCGGAGCGCGCCGTCGTCACCGGCCGGCCGCCGAGGCCCGCCACGATCTTCGAGCGCTTCCCGTCCGGCGTCACCGACGGCATCGCGATGATCGAGCGCCCGTCCGTGCCGGCCCGGCCGCCGCGGACGAAATCGACCTGCCCACCCACGGCCCCGACATAGCGTTCGCCCGCGAGCTCGGCGTTGACCTGGCCGGAAAGGTCAATCTCGATGGCCGAATTGATCGTGTGGAGATTGGCCAGCCGCGCCAGCGTCGCCTGCGCGTGGGTGTGGGTCACGCGGCGCAGGGCGACGGCCGGGTTGGCGTCGGCGAAGTCGAGGAGGCGGCGGCCGCCGAACAGGCCGCCCGTCACCGTCAGTCCGACATCGATCCCCTTGTGCAGGTTGTCGACGGCGCCGGCCTCGACGAGCCCGACCGCGCCGTCGGGAATGACGCCGCTGTGCAGGCCGAGGCCGCGATGGTCCTTGAGCGCGGTGCAGACGGCCGCCGCGATGGCGCCGATGCCGATCTGGATCGTGGCGCGGTCCGGCACCAGCTCGGCGACACGCCGCGCCACCGCGAGGTCGAGCGCCGACGGCTCGGGGTCCGGCAGCAGCGGCTCGTCGCGGTCGGCGTGGGTGAAATGGGTGACGCAGCCGCGCGGGATCAGGGCGTCGTGCCCGGTGAGCGGCATGCGCTCGTCGAGCTCGACGACGACGACGCGCGCCGCCGCGACCATCTCGTGGACGAAGTCGCAGACCACGCCGAGCGACAGCATCCCGGGATCGTCCGTCGGCCGTGCCCGGATCAGCGCGACATCGACGGGAATCCGCCGCGCCGCGATCAGGCCGGGGACCGCCGAAAGATGGGCGGGGACGATCCGGTTGCCGGAATAGGCCGCCGCCTTGCGCGCATTCCCCGCCCCATTGAGGCACAGATAGTCGAACCCCGCCGCGGCGGAGGCATCGAGCGTCTTCGACGTGACCATGCCGAGGACGAGCGTGACGCGCGGAAGCGCGTCCTGCTGCTCCATCAGCCGCTGCGTCAGCCCGACCGGCTCGCCCGGTCCCTGCGGCCACGCCACATGGTCGCCGGCACGAAGAACACTCGAAAAATCAAACTCCGCGCTCGGCTTCACGTCACGTCATCCGCTTCAAACGGGACCGATCCGCGGGATCGACCCATATTCCTAATATCATCTATATCAATAAAATAAGTTACGGCAAGGTCAATCCGGATTCGGGCATGAACGCGCGGAATCGGGATTCAGCCCAAGCGGCATCGCGACGCCGGCGCCACAATCCGGTCGGGATGCGGGGATCGAGATTGGATAGCCGTGGAAGGCGTCAGTCGACGCGGCGACCCTGGCGGGGGATGACGTCCGTCGCCCGCGACAACAGGTGCTGGTAGCGCTTGCGCACCAGATGCTGCAATTCCCTCACATGCGAACCCATGCGCTCGGAAGCGAGCGGCTCGTCGCCGGCGCGGATGGCGTCGACGATGGCCTGATGCGCTTCCGCGACGTGGTGCTGGTGCGTCGAGGTATAGGTGATGCCGTGCTGCTCGCCCGAAGCGAGGATGCTGATGGTCGACCAGAAGATCATCAGCACCTCGTTCTGGCTGGCTTCCGCCACCAGCGAATGGAAGCGGCGATTCTCCTTGAGGAACTCGGCCTCGGTGGTGGCGTGCCTGATGCGGTCGACGGAATCCTGGAGCCTGACCAGATCCTCCTCCGTGCGGGCCGAGGCCGCTTCCGCGGCAAGCGCCGGCTCGATGACCTCACGGGCTTTCAGGACGGTGATGAAGGGAACGCCGTGCAGGCGAAGATAGACCGACAGCGCATGCGCCAGGACGTCCATGCCCGGCTTGGTGACGATGATGCCGCCCTTGGGGCCGGGCCGCAATTCGAGCACGCCCTGCGCCTCGAGGATGCGCAGGCTTTCCCGCAAGGTGGGGCGGCTGACCGAGAACTGCTGCAAAAGGTCCGCCTCGGTGCCGAAGCTGCTGCCCGGCGCGAGATTGGCCGTGATGATCCGCTCGAGGAGAAGCTGGGCGACATGTTCGGACTTGTTCTTCGGAATCATGGTCTCGATGCTGCTCATGTTCCCTCCATGCCGTCGCCCCCGAGCGAAAGGGGAACCTTCATCCGCGGGAAGTCCGATTCGTATCACCTTTCGATCTTCCTACGATAATCATAGAAATGAAACAGCTCATTTCAGCGCCGGCATGGAGGCGGCTCACGCCACGGGCACGTCGATATGCTGCGGCAGCAGGAACTCGCGCAGGCCGTCCTCGCCCCATTCCGAGCCGACGCCGGAATGCTTGTAGCCGGTCATCGGCGCGTCGGGCCGCAGCGGGCTGCCGCCATTGACCTGCACAGTGCCGACCCGCAGCTCCGACACCAGCTTCAGGCACTCCGCCGTCGGCCCGAATATGTAGGCTTTCAGCCCCAGCTCCGAATCGTTGGCGATGCGAATGGCCTCCTCGACCGTGCGATAGGTGAGGACGACGGAGACGGGGCCGAAGATCTCGTGGCGCGCCAGATCCTTCGAATTGTCGAGCGCGCCGACCAGCGCCGGGTTGAGATACCATCCCTTCGGCATGTCGGGCCGCCCGCCGCCGGCGATGATCTCGGCGCCCTGCTCCACCGCCCTCGCCAGCATGGCCTCGATCCGCTCGCGCTGCGCGGCGCTGACGACCGGCCCAAGAATGGTGGACGGATCGCGCGGATCGCCGACCTTGATCTTCTCGTAGGCCTTGCGGCTGAGATCGCAGAATTCCCGATAGCGCGATTCCTCGACGAGGATGCGCGTCGGCGACCCGCATCCCTGCCCCGCATTGCGCGCGTAGCGCGCATGGAGCTGGAAGGCATAGCGTTCGAGGTCGACGCCGGGCAGCATGATCGCGGCGGACTTGCCGCCGAGCTCCAGCACCACGTCGCGCAGTCCGCCAGCGGCCTGCTGCATCACCTGGCGGCCGACATTGACCGATCCGGTGAAGCTGATCTTGTCGACGCCCGGATGCTCGGTCAGCGCCCTGCCCGCCTCGACGCCGCCGGCGACGATGTTCAAGACGCCGCGCGGAATGCCGGCCTCCCGCGCCAGCTCGCCGAGTTCCAGCACGGTCAGCGGCGCCTGCGGCGAGGACAGCAGCACCGCCGTGCAGCCGGCCGCGAGCGCCGCGCCCACCTTCGTGCCGCCGATCAGGATCGGATAGTTGAAGGCGGTGATCGCCGCCACCACGCCGGCCGGGCGGTAGGCGACATAGCTCGTCGCCGTGCGCGTGGCGTTGAAGCCGAGATTGCGCGTGAAGTCCCGCATGCCCTGCTCGGCGAACCAGCGGATGAAGGTCGCCGGCGTATCAATATGATTCGGCTTGAGATTTATCGGCGTGCCGATCTCGCTGATCAGGAGGTCCATCAGCGCGTCGCGCCGTTCCATGAGCAGGTCGGCGAACTTCAGCAGGACGGTGCGGCGCAGCGCCGGGTCGCGCCAGCTCCGGTCCTCGTCGAACGCGCGGCGCGCGGCGCGGACGGCCTCGTCGACCTGCCCGACCGAGGCGCCCCGGAAATCGGCGACGACCTCCTCGGTCGCGGGGTTCACCACTGTCAGCCGCTCGCCCTCGCCGATCCGGTCCTCGCCGTCGATCAGGAGCCGGATGCAGACCGTCGGCCGCGTCGCGCTATGTGAGCTGTCCATTTCCGGGTTCCTCCAGAGGTTTTCGTGCTGCCTAGAGCCGGCCGTGCGGCAGCAGCACCTGCCGGATGACATCGCCGCTGTTCAACAGGTCGAGGCTGAGGTTGAGGCGGTCGAAGCCGATCGCCTGGCTCTTGAGCCGGTCGACGGGCATCTTCCCCGTCGAGAACAGGTTCATGTAATGCGGGATGTCGCGCTCCGGCACGCAACTACCCATGAACGAGCCGCGGATCGCCCGTTCCTGGCTGACCAGCGCGGCGTGGTTGTAGTCGTGGCGCGCATCGGAGGCGCCGAGGCCGACACAGATCACCTGCCCGCCCGGATGCAGCATTTCCGGGGCGTAGGCCATCACCGGCGCCGCGCCGGTGATGTCGAACACGAAATCGGCGCCGCCGGCGGTCAACTCCTTCACCTGCGCGGCGAGATCGCCGTCGTTTCCGTCTAGCGTGTGGGTCGCGCCGAGCTCGCGGGCGATGGCGAACTTGTCCGGCCGCGTGTCGATGCCGATGATGATCTCGGCCCCGGCGATGCGCGCCGCCATGATCGAGTTCAAGCCGACGCCGCCGAGGCCGACGACGACGACCGACGCGCCGCTTTGCACCTGCGCCGTGTTGAGGACGGCGCCGGCGCCGGTGACGACAGCGCAGCCGAACAGCGCCGCGACGTCGAGCGGGATGGACGGGTCGATCCGCACCAGCGAGGCCGGCATGGTCACGGCGTATTCGGCGAAGCCCGAAACGCCCGAATAGTGATAGATCGGGTGGCCGTTGCGGCTGAGGCGGCGCTGGCCATTGGCGAGCAGGCCCTTGGTCCGCGGCAGCGTCACCGCCTCGCACAGCGCCGGCCGGCCGGAGCGGCAGCGCACGCAGGTGCCGCAGCCGGCGACGACTGTCATCACGACATGGTCGCCCTCCGACAGGCCGGAAACGCCGGCGCCGACCTCGCGCACGATGCCGGCGGCCTCATGCCCGCCGACGACGGGAAGCTGCCGCTTGCGCAACCCCTTCACCTGGCTGAGGTCGGAATGGCACAGGCCAGCGGCGCGCACCTCCACCAGCACCTCCCCCGGCCCGGGGCCTTCCAGATCCACTTCCTCGATCCTGAAGGGCTCGCTCTTCTCGTACGGCGCAGGCAGGCCCTGCTCGTACATCACGGCAGCCGTCATCTTCATCGTACAGCCTCTCAAATCGTTCCGTCGGCCGTTCCATGACGGTCCGGCAAAGATTATTAATCATCTAAATGATAAGTAGTTGCTTTGCAACTACCCAGGTCGTGGCCGATGAAGAGTATTCACACGAGGGAGCTTTCGAAACCGGCGTGCCCGGTTTCGGATCAGGCGATTGCCAGTGCCGCCATTGCGCCTTCCTCGATCGCATTGAAGAACTTGCGTGAGCCGCGGACATCCCCGACATGCTGTATCTGCGCATCGATCATACCGTACGCATCCGTGTCTGCCATGCGGTCCTCATAGCCGGTGCAGAATATGACGTTGTCGATCCCCGGCAACCTTCTTGCGACGCCCGCGCAAACGATGTCGACCCAGCCGTCGCCCACCTCGGCGACATCCGTATGCGCCAGCACGTCGATCCCCTGCTCGACGAGCCGGTCCTCATAATGAACGCGGTCGGCATGCACGGCCTTCTTGAGGATTCCCGAGCGGGCGGCGATCGTCACCGACTTCCCCTGCCCGGCCAGATAGTCGGCAACCTCGATGCCCACGAGCCCGCCGCCGACAACCAGTACCCTGTCGCCCGGCCGGTCGATGCCGGCGAGCACCTTCCAGCCCGTCAGCACATGCGGCCCGTCGGCACCCTTGATATCCGGCCGGACGGAGCGCGCACCGATGGCGATGATGATCGAATCGGGACCGAGGTCCCGCAACTCCTCCGCCGATGGCGCGTTGCCGAGATGCAGCACCACCCCGAGCCTTTCCGCCTCTCGGCGATAGTAGGAGAGGATATTGCCGATCGCCTCGCGATGCGGCGGAAGATGGGCGATGTTCAACTGTCCGCCCAGCTTCGAATCCTGCTCGAAGAGATGCACTTCATGGCCGCGGTGCGCGGCAAGGACGGCGGCCGACAGGCCCGCGGCGCCCGCCCCGACGATAACGACCCGCCGCCGCGGCGGCGTGGTCGCGAGCAGCGGCCTCAGGCGCAGTTCCCTGCTCGCGACGGGATTGACGGTGCAGGCTATCCCATGATGCGCATGGATGTTCGCCACGCATTCGTTGCAGGCGATGCAAGGGGTAATCTCGTCCTGCCTGCCCGACTGCGCCTTGAGCGGAAAGTAGGGGTCGGCGATCAGCGACCGACTCAGGCAGATGATGTCCGCCTCCCCCGCTTCGAGAAGTGACTCCGCAAGCTCCGGCCGATGGATGCGGCCGACGGCCATCACCGGAACTCGCACGCGTTGGCGGACCACCGCGCCGGCCTTGCGGTTCCACCCCTCGTCGACCGTCATGCCGGGCACGATCAGATAGGGACGGGAGGCATGCATGCCCGCCGAGACGCTGATCGAATCCGCGCCGGCTTCCTCGAGATAACCGATGGTCTCGAGCGCCTCCTCGAGGACGAGGCCGCCCTCGACGTGATCGCTGCTGTTGATGCGGCAGATGACCGGATACGACGCCCCGAGCCTCTCCTTGATCGCCCGGATGAGCTCCACATAGAAGCGGCTGCGGCCGCGAACGCTGCCGCCATAGCCGTCCTGCCGTTGGTTGGAGAGCGGCGAAACGAACTGGCTGATCAGGTAGCCATGCGCGCCGTGCAGCTCGACGGCGTCGAACCCGGCCTCCCACGCGCGTTCGGCTGCGTCCGCGAACTCGATGACCAGTTGCGCGATCTCGGCCTGCGTCATCGCCCTCGGTGCCATGACATCGCTGCCGCCGGTAAAGCGCGACGCGACCGCGGACGGGCCGCGAGGCTGAACGCCCGTAAGTGCCGCTGCGGCCTCTCGCCCGCCGTCGTTGAGCTGCACCGCGATCTTCGCCCCGGCTGCATGCACCGCATCGACGAGCCGTTTCATACCGGAGGTATACCGATCCTCGTGCAGCATCGGATTGCGCGGCAGGCGCTTGCCCTCATGCGCCACATAGGTCGTCTCGACGACGATCAGACCCGCACCGCCACGCGCGCGCTCGGCATAGAATTCCACCATGTCGTCAGTGACGAAGCCGTCCGTGTCGGCCAGTTCCGAACTGGTGGCGGCAAAGCAGATCCTGTTCCTGATTTCCATGTCACCGATCATGATCGGGCTGAAGAGGCGCGAAAACGGTTCCACGGGCATTCCTCCACTGTCTCAAGCGCTCACTGTCGTGAACCTAGAGAGTGAAGCTGATTTGAGTCAACCAAATTTTTGATTGAACGCTATTGTTCGGCAGACTATGAACCGGATTGGGTATTGCAGAGGAATGGCAGGTTCGGCGCATGACCAGGAAAGCAGACAAGGGAGTCGTTCGCGGCGATCCGTCCCGCACCAGGGCGCTGATCCTGTCGGCCGCGCTGAAGGAGTTCTCGGAGAACGGGCTGGGCGGCGCGCGGATCGAGGCCATCGCCGGCAATGCCGGCGTGAACAAGCAGGCGCTCTACTACCATTTCGGCAGCAAGGAAAAGCTGTATCAGGCGACGCTCGAATATGGCTACGAGTCGCTTCGCATCCTCGACAAGGAGGCGATCTCCGGCACTTCCGGGCCGGCCGAGAGAATGCGGGCGCTGGTGGGCTATTTCTTCGATACGATGGCCGGAAACCGGCCCGTCGTATGGCTGGTCTCGGAAGAGAACAGATTGCGCGGAAGAAACCTTCCCTTGTCGCCCCGGATACGGAACTTCACCGCCAACTTCGTCTCGCTCATCCGGGAAATATACGACGAGGGCGTGGAACAGAAGATCTTCCGTCCCGGCATAGATCCCGAACAACTCTGGATCACGATCGTATCCGTTTCCTATCTATACTTCGGAAACATATACACGCTTTCCTATATTATAAATAAGAACCTCGACGATCCGAAGATGCTGAAGGCCCGGCGCGACCATATCGTGGATATCGTCCTGCTCGGCATCGAACGGCGATAATAGGCCCCGCCCTAAGCGCTTTAGCGCGTTAGCCAATCGAGAACGCTCCTGCCGGAGACGGCATGCTCCAGCCCGTCGACGAGGGCGCGGAACCGCGCCACCGTGTCGGCCGGCCAGTCGAGGCCGCTGGCGGCGAGGCAACCCGCCATCTTGGCCTCGAAGTCGGCGCGCGTCATCCGGTTGCGGACATGGCCGCGCGGATAGTCGACCCGATGCGAGAAGGTGCCGTTTTCGGTCTCGACCTCGACATGGGCGGGCGAGATGGAGCGACCCCATGCCGCCTCGATCCCGTCGTCGACCCTGCATTCGGTCCGGGCGGCAAGGGCGAGGATTTCCGGCCGCGCCAGCGCAGGCCCGGACAGATCGTTCAGCCCGACGCCGCCGGTGACCAGCGCCGCCGCAACCGTATAGGGTATCGAGAACTGCGCCTGCACCACCGTACGCGGCGCGCGGCGTATGTCGGGCGGCGTGCAGACCGCCTCGTAGGCCTGATTGTTAACCCCGATGCGGATCGCCCTGATGGCCGACGGATCGCCGATGCGCGGGCGCAGCGCCAGCGCCGCGTCGATCGCCGTGTGGTTGAAGCGGCAGCAGGGATAGGGCTTGTAACTCAGATCGACGAAATCGAACGTCGTCCCGAGGCCCTCGCGCAGGCGCGCCGGATCGTAGCGGTCGTGAAAATAGGTGCGGAAGAGACCGTCGACCCCCTCGAAGGTCTGCTGCGCGCCGCGGATGCCGATCCGGCTCATCGCGGTGGAGATCAGCCCGGTCTTGGCGGCGAAGCCGGGCTGGACGCGCTTGGTCAGGGCCGCGTCCCGCGTCACCTGATGGTTGCCCGCCGCCTGGCTGTAGGCGATGCCGAGGGCGTTGCGCGTCTGCCCGGCATCGAGGCGCAGCACCCGCGCGGCCGCGGCCGTCGCGGCGAAATGGCCGAACAGCGACGTGTACATGTAGCCGCTCTCGATGATGCCGACCGTCGTCGCCATGCCGAGGCGCGAGATCAGCTCGAGCCCGACGACGACGCCGGCGACGAGATCCGCGCCCGTCGCCTCCGGCGCGGTTTCCGCCGCCGCAACCGCCGCCGGGATCACGGACACCCCGGCGTGGAGCACGGCGGCGTCATGCGTGTCGTCGAAATCCCGGGCATGGGACATCATGCCGTTGACCCACGCTGCCATCGGCGCGGGGACGCGCCTGTCCGTGCACCAGATGGTCGCCTCGGGCTTGCCGCCCCAGTCCGTCACCAGCCCGGCCAGGTCCTGGACGCCGTCGGCGGAATAGCCGCCGGTTGCGCAGGCCGTCGTGTCGAAGATGTTGGCCTTCGCCGCGTCGATCACCTCGGACGATAGGTCCGCGACGGAAAGGTTCGCGGCGAAGTCGCTGAATTCCCCGGAAAAATCACTGGTTGCGCGATCCGGTCCCGCACTGCTCTCGGCTGTCATCAGCCTTCTCCCTTCAGGACGCCGCGATGCTGTCGAGCAGCTCGGCCCGGCGCTGGAGCCACCAGCCGTGCTGCGGCGGCCAATGCGCGAAGCCCGGCCCTTCCAGCGCCTCCTGCGCATGCAGCGCCCAGTTCGGGTCGTAGAGCGCCGCGCGGCCGATGGCGATCACGTCGGCATCCCCGGCCTGCAGCACGGCTTCCGCCTGCGGACCGTCGAGGATCAGCCCGACGCCGATGGTCGGGATGCCGACCTCCCTGCGGATCGCGGCCGAGAACGGGATCTGGAACCCGAGCCCGCGCGCGAGGCGGTTGGCGCTCGCCCGGCCGGATATCCCGCCGCTGGAGCAGTCGATCGCGTTGGCCCCCGCCTCCTTCAGAGCGGCGGCATAGGCGATCGTCTCGGGTAGCTCGTTGCCGCCGTCCGCCCCGTCGGAGCAGGACACCCGCACCAGCAGCGCGCCGTCCGACGGCAGGATCGCCTTGATCTCACGAACGATCTCCAGCGGCAGGCGCCAGCGATTCTCGGGGCTGCCGCCATACTCGTCCTGCCGGTGATTGGAGAGCGGCGAGACGAACTGATGCAGGAGATAGCCATGGGCGGAATGGATCTCGATAACCTTAAAGCCGGCCGCCACCGCCCTGCGGGCCGTATCGACGAAAGCCTGCCGGATCGCGGCGATGCCTTCTTTGTCGAGCACAGCGGGCGCCGGGCGGTCGGACGCCATGGCGATCGCCGACGGCCCAACCAGCTGCCACGGCGCTTCGCCCCGTTCGGCGATATCGAGATCGGAAAGCGCCCTGCCGCCGTCCCACGGCCGCTGGCTCGACCCCTTGCGTCCGGCATGGCCGATCTGGATCGCGGGCACCGCGCCGAGCGCGTCGATGGTATGCGCGACCTCGGCGAGAGCTTCCTGCTGGGCCCCGTTCCACAGGCCGAGGTCGCCATGCGTTCCCATGCCCTGCCGGTTGACCGCGGTCACCTCGACCATGACGAGCCCCGCCCCGCCTATCGCGTAGCGGCCGTAGTTCACCCGGTGCCAGGGCTGGGCCACGCCGTCGACGGCGGAATACTGGCACATCGGAGAGACCATCATCCGGTTCTTCAACGCGACGCCGCCGATCCGACAACCCTCGAACAGCCTGCTCATTCCGGCTTCTCCATATGCTCGCAATTCCGTTTCGCCCATGCCGGCCGCCGCCGCGAGGCCTTCACTCCAGCCGGGCCAGCATGTCGAGGTCGTGCGGCTTCGGCACCTCGTGCAGGAGCGCCAGCGGAAGCCCGTTGAATTCGCGAACCGGGTAGAAGTCGCAGACCAGCGGGTCGTGCCCCGGAATCAGGAACTCGACATCCTTCGCGATCCGCAGCATCTCGGTATAGGAGCGCAGCGTCGTATCGACACCGACCGTGAGAAGGAAGGGCGAGCGCCGGGCGAGATTGGCGTAGGTATGAGTGGCGTCGACCGCCAGAAGCACTGGCCCACGCGGCGTGTTGATCAGCACCCCCTGCACCGCACCGCTATGGCCCGGAAAGGCATGAACGCTGACGCCCGGCAGCGGATGGTCGGTCCCGTCATGGAAGACCACCCGCTCGGCGAAGGTGTGGCGAACGAGCGTTACGACATCCTCGACGTCGAACGGCGTGCGGATATGCCGCTCGCACATGCAGCGCCCCGTGGCGAAGGCCACCTCCGCATCCTGGATATGGAAGCGCGCTTTGGCGAAACGGTCGAGGTTGCCGGCATGGTCGTAATGAAGGTGGCTGACGAAGACGTCCTCGATCAGGTCGGGGTCGATGCCGAGCCGGCGCAGCGCGTCGATTGGGTCGAACAGCAGCGGCCGGTTGCGCTCCTTCTCGGCGCGCGCGTTGACCCCGGTGTCGATCAGGAAGGTGCGATGGCGATTGTGCGCGATCCAGAAATTGAAATGCAGCGGCATCGGCGCGTCGTGGAAATCCCGGAACAGGAAATTCTCGTTCCGCCCGCGCGGTATATGCGCGTAGGTGAGCTGGAAGACGTGATAGATGTCGTCACGGTCGCTGTCGGGCGCGGTAAGGATCGGCTCTTGCGGCATGACGGTCTCCAGTAAGGGCGTTCCTGCTTGCGGCGCCGACCCCGCCGGCCTTCGTCCGCAAGGCATCCGGCCGCCCGACACCTGCTTTCCGGCATTGCGCCGGACAGCTCAAGCCCGGCGCCTCGCACGCCCGGCCTTCGATCGGCGGCAGGTTAGGCAGCCCTCGGTGGATTGTCAAATAATTTAGATCATAGAAATCAGACTTGACGACGCTTGCGCCGACCGCCGATCTCCATCGAATATCATAAATGAAATAGATGATTGACAGAGACATCGCCTCCCCCATAGGCTCGGCACGAGGAAATCCACGGCTGTCCGGATGACGCAGCCGGGTCGTTCGCGCCGCGAGGTCGCGAACCGGGAGAGTGAGATGACAGAGATTCCCGAAGATGCGCGGATCGTCCCGACGCGGCCTGTTGCGACGGCGCGTTGCCGGCAAGGGCATCGCCGATGAGCGTGCGCACGCATCAGGCGCTGCTCGACGCGGGCTGGCGGGTCCTGCAGGATGAGACCTTCATCGGCCATATCGGGTCCGTCTATACGCGCCCGGCCGAAGGCTGCGGGGAGCTCGCAATCCTCACCCTTCCGGTCCACCGGAACATGAGCGGAGCCGTGCATGGCGGCATCCTCATGTCGCTGTTCGATCGCGCGATGGGCAGGCATGTGCGCGACCTTCATCCCGGCGAGCGCTTCGCCACCGGCTCGATGACCGTCGAGTTCCTGCGCCGGGTGGATGTGGGCGATGTCATCCGCATCAGGCCTATCGTGACCAAGGACGGCCGCCGGGCGGTGTTCATGCGCGGCGAAGCCTATGTCGAGGAACGGATGGTCGGCGCGGCCAGCGCCACGTTCCTCGCGGTCCACTGACAGAAGCTGGAATCCGCCCGCCGTCGATGAAAACGCGGGAGAGAAGGAGGAGAAGATGAAACGCAATGCCTGCCTGACATACATTGCCGCGGCGACATCCATCGCGCTGGTCGCGCCGGTGGCCTCGGCCGAGACCATGATGGTCGGTCACGGCTTCTCGCCGACCCACTTCATCGCCAAGGATCTGACCGAACCATGGATGGCCTGCGTCGAGGAGGGAACCGGCAAGGCGATCACCTTCGACTACTATCCGTCCGGCCAGATCGCCGCCCCTACGGCGACGCTCGACGCACTGAACACGGGATTGCTGAACGTCTCGACCGTATCCATCGGCTACGTCACCAACAAGCTTCCGCTGAACGGCATCTCCATGCTGCCGAACATGGGCGAAACCTCGAAGCAGATGGTGGCCGCCTATCGCACCGCGTTGGAGCAGATCCCTGAACTGGCCGAAGAGCTGCGGGCGAACGGCTTCAAGCCGCTGGTCATCAATCTTTTCCCGCCCTACCAGATTCTGGGGCGCAGCGATCCGATCGACACGGCCGCGAAGTTCGAGGGCCGGCTGATCCGCACCGCCGGTTCCGCCAACACGCTGACCATCCGGGAGCTCGGCGCCTCGCCGGTCGAGATGCCCG
The DNA here is from genome assembly GCA_037190985.1 of Alphaproteobacteria bacterium. Classification (GTDB taxonomy): domain Bacteria; phylum Pseudomonadota; class Alphaproteobacteria; order Rhizobiales; family Rhizobiaceae; genus Aerobium. The sequence goes on along the minus strand of JBBCKE010000030.1, from coordinate 36,711 downwards.
CCGCGGACATCTATATCGCGCTCGAGCGCGGAACCGTGGACGCGGCGCTGCTCGGCCTGTCCAGCATCAAGAGCTACAGCTTGCACGAGCTTTTGAAATCGATCAGCGCCAACGGCCAGTTCGGCTCCTTCACGACGCTGCTGGCGATGGACCTCGAGGACTACGAGGCGCTCTCGCAGGAGAACCGCGCCGTCGTCGACGAATGCGCGCTCAAGATCGAGGCAAGCGTGGCGAAGCTGATGGACGAAGAGCAGAAATCGCTCCTCGACGAGTTCGAGGCGATGGGCATCGCCATCTATCGCTATTCCGACGAGGAACTGGCGACGCTTGCCGAGCGCATGAAGGGCGTCGAGGAGGACTTCGTCACGCGGCTTGAGGCCCGGGGCCAGCCGGCAGCCAAGGTCGGCGAGGCCTACAAGAAGATCGTCGCGGAAACGCCGACCTTCGCCGAATGAGCGGCTCGGCGCGTCTCGCCGGGCGGCGCATCCTGATCACGGGCGGCGCCGCCGGCATCGGCAGGGCGACCGCCGTCCGCTGCCTTGCCGAGGGCGCGCGCGTCGCCGTCCTCGACCTTCAGGCCGATCCGCTGGCCGCGACCGCGGCGGAACTGGGCTGCTCCGGCCACGCCGTCGACGTCACCGACGAGAAACGGGTCGCCGAGGCGGTCACCGATGCGGCCGGGCGCATGGGCGGCATCGACGGGCTCGTCAACGCCGCCGGCATCATGCTGCGCGGCAGCATCGGCGAGGTCGACGGCGCGGCCTGGCGGCGGGTGATCGACGTCAACCTGACCGGCCCCTACCTCGTCATCCGCGCGGCGATCGACCATCTCGCCGCTGCGCCGGGAGCGTCGATCGTCAACATCGCCTCAGGGCAGGCACTGCTGCCCAACAGCCCCGATCGCGCCGCCTATTCGGCCTCGAAGGGCGGCGTGCTCAATTTGAGCCGGGCGCTGGCGGCGGAGCTCGCCCCGCGCATCCGCGTCAACTGCGTGTGCCCCGGCCTCGTCGACACCGCCATGGCCGAGGGCGTGCGGCACACCACCGGCAACTATGCGCTCGGACGGATCTCCGACCCGCAAGAGATCACGGCGGCCGTCGCCTTCCTGCTCAGTGCCGAGGCTTCCTTCGTCACCGGCGCCGCGCTGGCGGTCGATGGCGGGCGCAGCTTCCACTAGCGCCCCCTCCCCGCCACGGCATGCATGACCCACGCGGCACGATTGACAGGTAAACCATATCTATATAGATGATTTATAAATATGCCTTGCGCCAATCGGAGCGAAGTCAGCATTTTCAGGGAGGCCGACGATGAGCGTTCAGGAACAGGTGGTCCGGCCCTACCCGCTCGAGGGGATCACGGTGCTCGACCTGACCCAGATCTATAACGGTCCCTATGCGACGTTCCTCATGGCGCTCGGCGGCGCGAGGGTGATCAAGGTCGAGCCGAAGACGGGCGAGAACCTGCGCAGCCGCGGCGATCTCGGCGGCGTCGCCTATCCCTTCGCCATGCTGAACTCGAACAAGACCCCGGTGACGCTGAACCTGAAGACCGAGGCCGGCAAGGCCCTGCTGCGCGAGATGGTGAAGAAGGCCGACATCCTGGTCGAGAACTTCGCGCCCGGCGTCATGGAGCGGCTCGGCCTGTCGCCGCGATCGCTTCAGGAGATCAATCCGCGCCTCATCTACGGCTCCAGCTCCGGCTATGGCAGCGACGGCCCCTATCGCAACTATCCTGCGATGGACCTCGTCATGCAGGCCATGTGCGGCGTCATCAACTCGACCGGCTTCCAGGACGGCCCGCCCGTCAAGTCCGGCGCGGCGCTGTGCGATTTCTTCGCCGGCATCCATCTGTTCTCGGCGATCATGATGGCGCTCTACCATCGCGAGCGCACCGGCCGCGGCGAGATCGTCGAGGTGAGCATGCAGGACGCGACCTATGCCTCGCTCGCCTCCAATTACGGCATGTACCACGCGCGGGGCGAAAGCGCGCCCGAGCGCACCGGCAACCGCCACGGCGGCCTCGGCGTCGCGCCCTACAACGCCTATCGGGCGAAGGACGGCTACGTCGTCGTCAATGCCCCGGCCGACCATCACTGGCAGGCGATCCTCGAGGTGATCGGGCGGACCGACCTCAGGGACGACGAGCGCCTGAAAACCCGCACGGCGCGCGTGGTCAATGTCGAGCTGGTCGACGAGTTGATCGAGACCTGGATGAAGACGCAGGGCAAGGACGAAGCCGCGCAGGCGATGCTCGACAAGGCCGTGCCGTGCGCGCCGGTGCGCAAGCTCGGCGAGGTGATGAACGACGCCAACATGCTGGCGCGCGGCGCGTTGCAGCCGATCGACCATCCCGAGCTCGGGACGGTCAACCTGATGCACACGCCCCTGAACGTCAGGGGCCTGCCCCGGCTGCCGATCGAGCCGAGTCGGCCGCTGGGCGCCGGCAATGACGAGATCTATTCCACCTGGCTCGGCTATTCGGCCGACGAGGTCGAGGAACTGCGCCGGCAAGGCGCGATCTGACCGCCCGACGATCCGCCCCGACAGGTCCGGCCGGGGGTTCAGTAGACGAGGTAGAGGGAAATCTGCGGATAGGCGATCAGCAGCCCCAGCAGCACCAGCTCGGTCGCGATATAGGGCATCACGCCGAGGAAGCTCGAGCGCAGGTCCGTGCCGGACGAGGACGAGACCACGAACGTGACCAGCCCGAGCGGCGGCGACACGAGGCCGATCTCGGCCGTCTTGATGATGATCACGCCCCACCAGATCGGGTCGTAGCCCAGCCCGACCATCAGCGGCATCGTGATCGGCGCGGTCAGGATGATGATCGCCGCCTGGTCCATGAACATGCCGAGAATGAGATAGAGCAGCACCACCAGCAGCATCACCGCCGTCGGCGCGAGGTCGGCCGCGGCGATCCATTGCAGCATGATGTCGGTGATGCGCGAGAAGGAGATGAAATAGCCGAACAGATGCGCGCTGAAGATGATGGTCATGATCATCGCCGTGATGCGCAGCGTGCCGGTGACGGCATGGACGAAGCCCGTCCGGGTCATGCGCCCGAGCCCGAGGGAGACCAAGAGCGCCCCCAGCGCGCCGATGGCGGAGATCTCCGTCGGGGTTGCGACGCCGGTATAGAGCCCACCGAGAATGACGGCGATCAACAGGACGATCGGCCAGACCGCGCCCCTTTCCCCGGCGCCGGCGATCTGCGCCTCCCGCTCCGGGTCGGGTCCCAGCGACGGCTTCAGCCACAGGACCAGCGAAATCGTCACGATATAGCCGATCGCGGTGATGATCCCCGGGATGATGCCGGCGATGAACAGCTTGCCGATCGAGGTCTCCGTCATCAGCCCGTAGAGGATGAAGGCGACCGAGGGCGGCACCATCACCGCGAGCGTGCCGGCGATCGCGATGGTGCCGACGGCGAAGGTCGGGCTGTAGCCGGCCCGCCGCATGGCCGGGAACGAGGCCCGCGACAGGCTGGCGGCCGAGGCCGTGCTGCTGCCGGTCACGGCGGCGTGCACCGCCCCGGCGAGGATCACCGCCATCGCCATGCCGCCCCGGACCCTGCGCAGCAGCCGGTTGCACGCCAGCAGAAGGTCCTCGGCCACCTGCCCGGTGCTCAGGAACTCGGCCATCAGGACGAACATCGGGATGGTGAGGAAGAGATAGTTGCCGATTGTGGCGTGGACGACCTTGGTCATCAGCGCGAGGATCGAGGCGGTCGGCACCAGCAGCGCGAGGCTGGCGACGCCGGCGAGGCCGAGCGCGAAGCCGATGGGGATGCCGAGCGCGATGAAGGCGAGAAGGAAAGCCGTGCCGATAGCGAAGGTCATGGGGCCTACTCCGCATGAACGCTCTTGACCATCAGCCCGCCGTCCGGGCCGATGGCGACGAGGAGGAGCCGCAGCGCCAGCAGCCCGCAGCCGACCGGTATACAGATCCACGACCACGAGACCGGCCAGTCGATCACACCCATCACCACCTCGCCCTTGCGGATGGCGGACAGGAAATACGCCCCGCCCAGCCACGCCAGCACGGCGATATAGGCAGCGCTGAGCAGCAGCCCCGCCCGCAGGACCAGCGCCCGCAGCCCGCGCGGCAGGGCCTGGACCAGCCCCTCGATGCGGATATAGCCGCCGGTGCGGAAGCCCCAAGACAGGGACAGCGCGACCATGCCGACCATCAGGTACTTCTCGGTGAGGTAGTACTGGAAGGTCAGCGGCGCGCCGAAGATGTAGCGCAGCAGCGCATCGAGGGAGACGAGCACCATCGCCAGCAGCATGACCGCCCCGGCGAGCGCGGCGGCAAGATTTTCCATCCACCACAAGGATCGGTCGAGCAGCGCATGCAGCGTGCCCGCGTGACGGACTGGTTGCGACATTCCCTTCCTCCCGCTGCGTGGCCGGCGGCCGCCATTCCTCAGGTGCATGACGTCGACGGCACTGGCCGGCAACGATCGCTCCCTAACGGCGACCGTGAACCGCATCGTGATGGGACTTCCTATCTATGTCAATAATCTATATCAATTAACAAAAGACGATCGAACGGAAGACACTCATCGTTAAATAGCGGAGCAGATGCCAGCGATGAGGGGTTATCTTTGAACCCCTGAGCGTACGCCAAGATAAGACCGCAACGCCGGCACAGGTCGCGCTTGCGCCGCAACCGTGGATTGGTCCCGCCCTGTAAAACTGGTCCGGACGGCGGGTAATTCTTCGGGCACTTTCCCGATTGAAGGAGATGTGTCATGCTGAAGAAGGGAATTACCGAGGAGCATATCTGCACATCACCGAGGGTATCACCGCCAACATCTTCCACATGATCAACAGCCTCGCCGTCGAGAGCGGCCGCGAGCATATCACTGGCGAAGCGGTCGAGAACTGGGAGCCGGAGTTCGATGCCGACGCGGCATTCGCATGACGGAGAACACGCCGCCACGGCAATTACCGGTGCGGTTGCCGCCCCAATTCTGATGAACTCCTGTCGTCCTGGATCGGCCGGCATGCGCCCTCCTATACGGTTTCACCGCTGATCATGCTGCAGCACTGTCTACCGGTGGCCTCGTCGCTGCGGGCAGCTGATCTCCACCTGAACAAAGATCAGGAAATCTGCCTGGCCAACATGTTTGCCACCGAGCCGGCCGTGGTACATCGCATGACCATCGCAAATGTCGCGCAATCATCGCGTCGGCTCATCGCCACGCGGCCTACGTAGGTCTGCACGAACTGCAGCCCAAGGCACACGGAACCGGCGCCGATGCTGCGAAGCCAGTTGCTCGGGTGGTGTATCACCTGCCTTCTGTGTGGAAGCCAACTCCGGGATGCCGGCGGGCGCGAACTCCCCTCCCCTTTCCGGCAATATCTCGTTGCGGCTCTTCGTGGCGAAAAGCTGCTCGACGATAAAGCCGAACGCGGTATCGGAACCTGGACATCGCCAACCGACATAGCTCGGCTACTCCTGATGCGACGCATTCCAATACCTATACGCCGCGAGCACGACCTCTGGCGCTTCCGGGTGCTCGGCGTAACATCCCCGATCTCGACCATATCATTGCCGAACAACAGGAGAATCTGCCCACACCTGCAAAGCCAATCCTGCCGCTTCACCTGCGGCCTGCTCTGTTGGCAGGGTAGCCATCGTCGAGCGTGCCGGACCGGAGATGCTCCGAATGTTGCGTGGTCACATGACGGGTGACAACAGATTCCGATTCACTGACGCCGCCGAAAATATGATAGCCCGATATCGCAGGTCGAGAGCTTCTTCCCAGGTGCATTTAATCTGAGAATCCGATGGCCAAGATTCTCACAATTAAATGCCAAACTTGAACCTAACCAGCGCATTCTTACAATTAAGTTCCAAGCGACACCCGTCCATGAGGGCCGATCACCGCCCGGTCCTGATGGAAAAACCGCGATAGCCGTCCGAGGCGACCTCGTTGCAGATCCGCCGATACGTGTCCACGCCGATGAACGGCATGAAGACACGCGGCTTGCCGGGGATGTTGGCGCCCATGTACCAGGACGCCGCCTTTGGCAGCAGGGTCTTGCTTGCCACCTCGTTGACCTTGAGCACCCACTCGTCCTCGGCGTCGGGCCGCGCTTCGATGCGGTCGGCTCCCTGCTCGTCGAGTGAGAAAAGGCACTGCGAAACGAAGTCGACATGCTGCTCGATCGACACGATCATGTTGCTCAGCACCGATGGCGAGCCCGGCCCGGTTATCATGAACAGGTTCGGGAAACCTGCGCTCATCAGCCCTAGATAGGCGCGCGGGCCTTCCTTCCACTTGTCGGCGATGCTGCGCCCGTCCTTACCGCGAATGTCGATGCTGGTGATCGGGCCGGTGATGGCGTCGAAGCCCGTCGCGAAGACGATGGCGTCCAAATCGTAGCTGGCGTTGGCGGTGCGCACGCCGGTCGCCGTAATCGCCTCGATCGGCCCATTGCGCAGGTCGACGAGGGTCACGTTGTCGCGGTTGAAGGTCTCGTAATAGCCGGTGTCGACGCAAATCCGCTTGGCGAAGATCGGATAGTCGTAGGGGCAGAGCGTTTCGGCCAGCTGCGGGTCCTTTACGATCTCGCGGATCCGGTCGCGGACGAAGTCGGCCGCCATGTCGTTCGCCCGTTGGTCTGTGAGGAGGTCGGTGAAGGCATAAGCGAGCTCGTTGCCGCCTTTGTCCCAGCGCGCGCTGAATTCGGCGTCGCGTTCCTCCTCCGTCGCATCGTAGATCGACTTGGACGGGAAATCGTAGAGTGTGCCGGAACGCGTCTCCTCGCGGGCTTTCCTGCGCAGTTCAGCATACTCCGTTTTCCAACGGAGGACCTTCTCGGGAGAGAGCGGCTGGTTGCGCGCCGGGATGCTGAAGTTCGGCGTGCGCTGGAAGACATGGACGTGGGCGGCCTGTTTCGCGATCTCCGGGATCGCCTGGATCGCCGAGGAGCCGGTCCCAATCACACCGACGCGCAGGTCGGAAAAGTCGACGCCCTCATGTGGCCACTGGGCGGTGGGGTAGACCTTGCCCTTGAAGCTGTCCAAGCCTTCGATGTCGGGAATCCGCGAAGCCGACAGGCAGCCGACCGCGGTGACGAGATAGCGTGAGAACAGCTTTTCCCCGCTTTCAGTGGTTATCTCCCAGACATTGTCCACGTCGTGGAAATGCGCAGATTTGACCCGCGTGTCGAAAACGACGTTGCGGCGCAGATCGAACCGATCCGCCACATGGTTGAGATAGCGAAGGATTTCGGGCTGGGTCGCGAAGCGTTCGGTCCAGGTCCATTCCCGCTGCAGGTCGTCGTCGAACGAATAGGAATATTGCACGCTCTCGACGTCGCAGCGCGCGCCGGGATAGCAGTTCCAGTACCATGTGCCGCCGACGTCCGATCCGGCCTCCAGTACCGTCACGTCACGGCCCGCGCCGCGCAGCTTGTGAATGAGATAAAGGCCGGAAAATCCTGCACCGATCACCACGATGTCACGCGGCTCGGAAAGCGAAGAAACGGGACTCGATCTGCTCGAAGACATGAAACGGAACCTCCCTATGCATGTTGCAGGCAGGCGCGGCTGTCCCCCGACACGCCTGCCAACTCGTTCAGATGGCCAAAACATAGCAATGCAAATTCTTATGGTCAAACCATTTGACTGGATTAATTTACGGGATAGAGTGACGCACGGGACGAGGCGTCGCGGGGAGGAGAAGCGAAAATGCCACTGCATCCGTTCATCGCCGGCCTGCTGGAGAAGATGGCCGGCCGGCCGGGGCTGTCGGACGGCTCGCCGGACGACGGGCGCGCGACGGTCGCCGCCGGACGCGCGGCGCTCGGGCAGGGCCCTGACATGGTTTCGGTCGACGAGGTCGCGGTGCCGGCGCGGGCTGGCAGCGTTCCGGTGCGGGTGTTCCGGCCCTCGGCCGAGCCGGACGGGCAGATCGTCTACCTTCACGGCGGCGGTTGGGTCATCGGCACCCTCGACGATTTCGACACCTACGCGCGCGCCTTGGCGGCGGCGAGCAACTGCACGGTGTTGCTGGTCGACTACCGGCTGGCGCCAGAGCATCCGTACCCGGCGGCACTCGAGGATTGCGAGGATGCGGTGCGCTGGGCCGCCGCCGACGGACCCGCCGCGCGTCTGCCGCTGGTGATCGCCGGCGACAGCGCGGGCGCCAACCTCGCGACGATCGTGGCGCGCCGGCAGAAAGGCGCCGTGCCGATCGCGCTGCAGGTTCTCTACTACCCGGTGACGGACTGTGATTTTTCCACGCGCTCTTATGCCGCCCGCGGCACCGGCCTGCCCCTTACGGCCAAGGACATGCGCTGGTTCTTCGAGCATTACGCCCCGGCAGGCCTCTGGGCGGACCCCGACATCTCGCCGCTGCGCAGCGAGGAGCTTGCCGGGTCACCGCCGGCCGTCGTCGTCACCGCGGAATACGACGTCCTGTGCGACGAGGGCGAAGCCTATGCCGAGCGGCTGCGCAAGGCCGGCGTGGCGGTGACGCGGCGCAGGCTCGACGGCTCGCCGCACGGTTTCGTGCGCATGCACAACATCTTCGAGCTTGCGGGCAAGGAACTGGAAACCGTCGCCAGCGAGATCAACCAAGCGTGCCGGGCCGCCGCCGACGCCTGACGGAACCCGGCCGCGCCGTGCGCCGGCGCCGTGGCCGACACGAAGCATTTGGAGGACTGCCATGAACGCACCCGCGAAATCGCCCCGGCTACCGGATTTCATCAGCAAGGAACCGAAGGGGCACCTGATCAACGGCAAATGGACCGCGCCGGGCACCGGCGCGAGCTTCGAGACCTACAACCCCGCGACGGGCGAGGTGCTGGCCAAGCTCGCGGAGGGCGACGCGCGGGACGTCGACATCGCGGTGAAGGCGGCGCGCGCAGCCTTCGAGGGGCCGTGGAGCAAGTGGACGCCCTATCAGCGCCAGATGCTGTTGATGCGCATCCACGATCTGGTCGCGGCGAATTTCGAGGAGCTCGCAATGATCGAGACCCTCGACATGGGGGCGCCGCTTTCGCGCACGCGCATGCTCAAGGGCGCCATCTGCCAGATGATCGGCTTTTTCGCGACGCAGACGACCAACATGGCCGGCAACACCTTGCCGAATTCGCTGCCGGGTTCGGTGACGTCGTTCACGGTCAAGGCTCCGGTCGGCGTCATCGGCGGCATCATTCCGTGGAACGGTCCGCTGATCAGCCAGTGGTGGATCCTCGGCGCCGCCCTCGCCACGGGCTGCACGGTGGTGCTGAAGCCGGCCGAGGACGCTTCGCTGAGTGTGCTGCGCGTCGTCGAGCTGCTGCACGAGGCGGGCATGCCCGAAGGCGTCGTCAACGTCGTGACGGGCTACGGTCCGGTCGCCGGCGAGGCGCTCGCGCGCCATCCCGGGGTCGACCGGGTGGCGTTCACCGGCTCGACCGTGACCGGGCGCAGGATCATCGAGGCTTCGGCCGTCAACATCAAGCGCCTGCAGCTCGAGCTCGGCGGCAAGTCGCCCGACATCGTCTTCGCCGACGCCGATATGGAAAAGGCGGTGCCGGGGGCGGCGATGGCCGTGTTCACCAACAGCGGACAGGTCTGCTACGCCGGCACCAGGCTGTTCGTCGAGCGCAAGATCCAGGAGGAGTTCGTCGAGCGGATCACAGCCTTCGCAAAGACGCTGAGGGTCGGCAACGGTCTGGACCCGGAGGTCAATCTGGGACCGCTGATCTCGAAGAAGCAGCTCGATCGCGTGCTGGGCTATGTCGAGGGCGCGCCCGGCGAAGGGGCCCGGCTGGCCGGCGGCGGCAAACGCCTGGGCGGCGACCTCGCCGGCGGCTATTTCGTCGAACCGACCGTGTTCGCCGACGTCAACAACGAGATGAGGATCGCCCGCGAGGAGATATTCGGCCCGGTCATTTCCGTGATCCCGTTCGACGATGCCGACGAGGTGCTGCGCCTTGCCAACGATACCGACTACGGGCTGGGCGGCGCGGTCTGGACCAGCAGCGTCTCCACGGCCCTAAAGATGGTGCACGGTGTCAAGTCGGGCACACTGTGGGTCAATTGCTACGGCATGGTCGACCCGGCGGTCGGCTTCGGCGGCATCAAGATGTCCGGCTATGGCATGAAGGGCGGCCCGAGCCATGTCGACGCGTATCTCTACTCCAAGTGCGTCTACATGAACGGCGCCTGAGCGCCAACGTCTCCCAAGACGCGAGGAAGGCCGCCCGAGAGCGGCCTTTTTCGTAACCGGAGGCAGGTGCGCCGGTTCAGGAGCTCGGCAGGGCGAGGAAAGCCCCCGCCAGCATCGATACGTCCTCTCCCGTCGCCTCGCCCTGCGAAAAGCCGCGAAGAATATCGGCGTTGCGCAGGGCGACGACTGACTCATATTCGGGATGGGTGAAGACGTAGAACGCGTTCACGCGAATCGCCCTGACGACGTCGGCACCGACGCGGGCCGCGTCGATGCCGAGCGCGGGCGGGGGCTCGGTTGCCGGGGCCTCGCCACGGTCGCGCCGCATGCGCTCGCTGCGGGTGTGCGAAAGCGGCGTGGCGACCAGCCCCGGGCAGAGCAGCGAGATGCCGATCGGCGTGCCCGCGAGCTCAAGACGCAGGCTTTCGGTCATGCCGATCACCGCGAACTTGGTGGCGACGTAATCGCTTGCGCCGGGCAGTGCGAAGTGGCCGAGAATGGATGCGGTGTTGACGATGTGGGTGACGCACCCCCTCGCTTTCATCCGCGGCACCCAGGTGGCGAGCCCGTTGCGGACCCCGTGCACGTTGATGGAGAAAATCCAGTTCCAGTCCCGCTCGCTGATCTGTTCGATCGGCTGTTTCGCCGAGCCCACGCCTGCATTGTTGACGAGCACGTCTATCCCGCCGAAGCGGGCTTCGAGGCGCGCCGCGCTTACCTCCCACGCCTGGCGGTCCGAAACGTCCAGCACCTCCGGCACGACGGTCGTGCTGTCACCAAGCGCGTCGGCGGCCGCATCCAGCTGCGCCCGGTCGATGTCGGCGAGGACCAGCGTCGCCCCGGCCGCGGCCAGTTCGCGAGCGATGCCGAGACCGATCCCCGAAGCGCCGCCGGTGACGAGCGCGACCTTGCCTGCCAGCTGTTCCATCATGTCCACCCGTTGCGTGCGTGTCAGGCGTTCAGCATGCCGCCGTCGATGTTGATGATCTGTCCGGTTACGTAGCTGGCGCCCCTGGAGCACAGGAACGCCACCACCGCCGCGACCTCCTCCGGCTGTCCGAAGCGGCCGAGCGGGATCTGCCGCCTGTAGAGCTCGGACGAGGTTGCCCGCACCTCCTGCGTCATCGACGTCTCGATCAGGCCCGGCGCGACCGCGTTGACGAGGACATGGGGGGCGAGCCTGCGCGAGAGCGCCCGCGTCAGTCCGGCAATGCCGCCCTTGGCCGCCGAATAGGCCACGTTGTTGGCGGCACCCCGGCGGTAGGCGGTCGAACTGGCGAACACGATGTGCCGGGGTTGCTCCTTCGGCGGCTGCGCCGCGAAGGCGACGGCGAGATCGTAGCCGTTGGTGAGGTTGTGCGCGATCGCGCGGTCCCAGATCTCGTGGCCCTCCATCTGCGGCGGATCGAGCTCGAACATGCCGGCCATGTGGACCAGATTGTCGGCGCCGTCCCGGCAGGCGGCGACGACGGCGGCGCACGCCTGCGGGTTGTCGAGGCTGTTTGCCATGATTTCGACCCACGCCGCGCCGAGCTCTTCCCGGGCCCGTTCCAGCCGGTCGCCGTCGATGTCGACAAGCAGCACCCGATGGTCCGGCTCCGCGAGCAGGCACGCGGCGACGCATTTTCCTATCCCGCCCGCCCCGCCGGTTATGATCGTCGTCGTCATGGTGGTGTCCTCAGTATGATTTGGGCTGGTCGAGGACGCGCTCGGCGATGAAGGAGAGGATCATCTGCTCGCTCACCGGCGCGATGCGCGAAATCAGCACCTCGCGCAGCAGCCGCTCCACCTGATACTCCTTGGCATATCCCATGCCGCCATGGGTGAGGACGGCCTGCAGGCAGGCGTTGTAGCCAGCGCGCGCGCCCAAGAACTTGGCGCTGTTGGCCTCAGCGCCGCAGGGCTGGCCGCTGTCGTAGAGCTCGGCCGCCTTCATCGCCATCAGCTCGGCCGCCTTCAGGTTGATCCAGCATTCGGCCAGCGGATGTTGGATGCCCTGGTTCTGGCCGATCGCGCGGCCGAACACCTGCCGCTCGCGGCCGTAGCGGGCCGCGCGCTCCAGTGCGTCCTGGCCGATGCCGACCGCCTCGATCGCCACCAGCACCCGCTCCGGGTTCAGGCTGTCCAGCAGATAGCTGAAGCCCCTGCCTTCCTCACCGATCAGATGCTCGTCCGGGATGAAGTAGTCGTCTATGAAGACCATGTTCGAATCGACGGCAGCGCGGCCGTGCTTGGGGATGCGGCGCACCTCCAGGCGGCTCCGGTCGAGGTCGGTGTAGAAGATCGTCATGCCGTCGGTCGCCTTGGCGACCTTCGAGCGTTCGCGCGTCCGGGTCAACAGCAGGATCTTGTTCGCCACCTGCGCCGTTGACGTCCAGATCTTGCGGCCCGACACGCGATAGCCGCCGTCGACCTTGGTGGCGAAGGTCTTGATGTTGGTGGTGTCGAGCCCGGCGTTCGGCTCTGTCACGCCGAAGCAGACCTGGTCCTTTCCCTCGACCAGCCGCGGTATCCATTGCGCCTTCTGCTCGGGCGTGCCGTGGACCACGATCGGGTGCGGCCCGAACATGTTTATGTGGATCGAGGAGGCGGCCGCCATGCCGCCGCCCGAGCGCGCGACCTCATGCATAACGATCGCCGCCTCGGTGACGCTCAGCCCCGCACCGCCATGCTCCTCCGGCATCGTCGTGCCGAGCCAGCCTTCGGTCGCCATGGCCCGGTGGAACTCGATAGGGAACTGCGCCTCCTCCTCGCATTTGGTCCAGTACTCGTCGCCGAAGCGTCGGCACACTGCAGCCACACCGTCGCGGATCGCCTGCCTCTCGTCCTGCCTGGTCGTCATGACCCGCCTCCAAGTTTTTCGTTGTCGTCAAGGGTTTCCGCCGGTGCCCGCGTGCTCAGGTCGGCATCTGTTCCGGCGCTTCCGGGTAGTAGTAGTCCGCCGCCGGCCTGCCCGCGAAACCGGAGCGGCGCCGGAAGACCTCCAGCAGCAGTCCCAGCGGCTCCTGCGTGTCCAGATAGGCGAAATCCGTCTCGCCCCACCTGCCTTCCATCAGCGGCGGGCAGCCCCGCTCACGCGCCTGCGCGAGAAGCTCGTCATAGCGGTGATCGGCGGTCTCGATCAGAACGTGGTGCATGCCCGCACCCTTCTCGTCGAGGAATTCGCGGTAGATCGACGGTCCCTCCAGAGGCTGGACGACTTCCCACATGAAGTCCTTCGTCCAGGCGAGCGCCAGCTTCATGCTGTAGGCCGCCTCGACCCCCCGGATGCTCATGTCGGTCAGCTTCGGCGTCCAAACCGCCCACGGCCCGATGCCGGCCGTCTCCCAATAGCATCTGATCGTCTCGTCGAGATCGTGCACGACGACGCATACCTGCTTGACCTGCGTCGGCCAGGCCGAAGTTTCCTTCATCCGCGCTCCTCCCGGAAAACCGATCGAAGCACCATAGACGGGGAAATTTGCCAGTCAAATGGTTTGACCATTAATTCGAGCTTTGCTACGAATGTTTCGGGAGGGATGCGGTGCCTGATCTGATCGAGACCGGCGCGATGCGGAACGCGAAGCCGCGGCGACCGGGCTGGATCAGGCAGGGCCTGGCGCCTCCCCGGGCCGCGCCGTCCGGCCGGCGGCAATCGACACGGATTAATCATCGCGCAGGGAGGACTGACCTGATGAATGAAAACTGGAGAACAACGCGCCGACGCCTGATGGCGGGCGCAATTGTGACGACGTCGCTGTCGTTCCTGATGGGCGGCGCGGCGTTCGCGCAAGAGGGTGAGACATTCAAGATCGGCCAGTTGGCGGACATGTCCGGCATCGTCGTCGACCTATCCGGCCCCGGCACGACGACCTCGATGCAGATGGCGATCGAGGATTTCGGCGGCACCGTGCTCGGCCGCAAGATCGAGCTGATCACAGGCGACCACCAGAACAAGCCGGACATCGGCATTGGCAGGGCCCGCAAATGGTATGACGAGGGGGTCAACGCGATCTTCGACGTCGGCATCACCAGCGTCGCGGTCGGCGTCCAGGACCTCGCCAAGGAAAAGGACAAGCCGGTCATCTTCATATCGTCGTCGAGCACGGACCTGACCGGCAAGTACTGCAGCCCGAACGGCATCCACTGGATCTACGACAGCTACAGCCAGGCCAACGGCGCGGTTCGCGCGACTCAGGCAGACGGCCCGAAGAGCTGGTTCTTCCTGACGGTCGACTACGCCTTCGGCCACAACTCGCAACGCGACGCCACCAAGATGATCGAGGACGGCGGCGGCACCGTGATCGGCTCCACCCCGCATCCGTTCGAGGCCACCGACTATTCTTCCGACCTGCTCAAGGCGCAGAGCTCGGGCGCCGACGTGGTCGGCCTCGCGACGACGACCGCCCACATCGCCACGATCCTGAAGCAGGCCGAGGATTTCGGCATCCGGCAGAGCCAGAGGATCGCCCCGCTCAGCCTGACGATCCACGACGTCAAGGCCGTCGGCCTCCAGATCGCCCAGAATATCGTCTCGAGCGGCCCGTTCTACTGGGATCAGGACGACGAGAGCCGCGCATTCTCGAAGCGTTATTTCGAGCGCTTCGGCAAGATGCCGAACGAGGTCCAGGCGAGTGCCTGGGGCGCGGTCACGCACTACCTGAAGGCGGTCGAGGCGGTCGGCTCGACCGATACCGCCGCCATCATGGCCAAGATGAAGGAAACGCCGATCAACGACTTCATGACCAAGGACGGCACCATCCGCGCCGACGGCCGGGTACTGCGGGAGCTGAAGATGCTGCGGGTCAAGACGCCCGAGGAATCGACCGGCGAGTGGGACATCTACGAGGTCACCGGCACCATTCCCGCCGAGGAAGCGTTCGCGCCGCCGAACCCCGAGGCCTGCGAACTGGTTCGCTGACGGCATGACGATGATGGCGGAGCCGGTACGGTTTCCGGCTCCGCCAGCCCTTCAACGCGCGCCTGAAAACGGGAGATTCCATGGCCGATGACATGATTCTGTCCGCAAGCGGATTGGCGAAGGAGTTCGCCGGATTCCGGGCGGTCGACGGTGTCACGCTGCAGGTCCGGCGAGGCAGCATCCATGCCCTCATCGGCCCGAACGGCGCGGGCAAGACTACCTGCTTCAACCTGATCACCAAGTTCCTGACGCCGAGCGCCGGCACGCTTTTCTACAAGGGCGAGGACATCACGAGGCTCAAACCGGCGGCGGTCGCGCGGCTGGGCATGGTGCGCAGCTTCCAGATATCCGCGACCTTCAGTAACTTGTCGCTTTTGGAGAACGTCCGCCTCGCTCTGATGCAGGCGACCGACGCACCCTACCGATTCTGGCGCAGTGAGCGGTCGATGGACCCGTTGCACGGGCGGGCGCTCGAGCTTCTGGGGCGGGTCGGACTGGCCAAGATGGCGGATCAGCCCGCCTCCGAGCTTTCCTACGGCCGCAAACGCGCGCTGGAGATCGTTACGACACTCGCGCTCGATCCGGACCTGCTGCTGCTCGACGAGCCGACGTCCGGCATGGGACACGAGGACATCGCGCCGGTCGTCGATCTCATCCGCGACATCGCGCGCACCCGCACGATCCTGATGGTCGAGCACAATCTCGGCGTCGTCGCGACGCTGGCAGACCATGTCACCGTTCTCGCCCGGGGCAGGGTGCTGGCCGAGGGTAGTTATGACGAGGTCGCGCAGAACGCCGAGGTGAAGTCCGCCTATCTCGGGCGGCAGGCTGGGGGTGGCCATGGCTGACACGCGAAAACCCGTCCTTGAGATCACCGATCTGCGGGCGAGCTACGGCCCGTCGCGGGTGCTGCACGGCATCACCCTGAGCGTCGCCGAGGGGGAAGTCGTCACGCTGCTCGGGCGTAACGGCGCTGGCAAGACGACAACGCTGCGCGCCGTCATCGGCCTGATGCGCAACCGTTCGGGCTCCATTCGGCTGAACGGCGTCGAGACCATCGCCATGCCGCCCGAATGCATCGCGCGGCTGGGCGTCAGCTATTGCCCCGAGGAGCGCGGCATCTTCTCGAGCCTTTCTGTGGCCGAGAACCTGACGCTTCCCCCGGTGCTCAAGCCCGGCGCGATGACGACGGAAGAGGTCTACGACCTGTTCCCGCGCCTGCGCGAGCGGCGCAACAGCCAGGGAACCAAGCTGTCCGGCGGCGAGCAGCAGATGCTGGCGATCGCGCGCATCCTGCGCACGGGCGCGCGGTTCATCCTGCTCGACGAGCCGACGGAAGGGCTGGCGCCGGTCATCGTCGACCATATCGGCGACATCATCGACCAGCTGCGCCAGCGCGGCTTCACCATCCTGCTCGTGGAGCAGAACTTCGACTTCGCCTCGCAATATGCGGACCGCTTCTATGTCGTCGAGAACGGCCATGTGGAGACGTGCCTGACGGCCGACGAAGCGCGTTCGGACCCCGAGCGGGTGCAGGCGCTGCTGAGCGTTTAGGGAGATTTCATGTTCGACATCTCGATTCAGGCGCTATCCGGCCAGCTGCTGCTCGGACTGATCAACGGCGCCTTCTACGCACTGCTCAGCCTCGGCCTGGCGATCATCTTCGGCATGCTGCATGTCGTCAACTTCGCCCATGGCGCGCAGTATACGCTGGGCGCGTTCGTGGCCTATCTGCTCCTCTACCATTTCGGCGTCCCGTACTGGGCCGCGCTGGTGGTCGCGCCGGTGCTGGTGGGCGCGCTCGGGATCCTGTTCGAGCGCTTCGCGCTGAGACGGCTCTACGCCGTCGACAACATCTACCAGTTGCTGCTCACCTTCAGCCTCGCCCTCATCATCGAGGGGACGCTGCGCGCGCGGTACGGCTCCTCCGGTCTGCCCTACAACAATCCGCTGCCGGGCGGGGTCAATCTCGGCTTCATGTTCCTGCCCTATTACCGCGCATGGGTGGTCGCCCTGTCGCTCGTGCTGTGCCTCGTCACGTGGCTCGTGCTGGAAAGGACCAAGCTGGGCGCCTATCTGCGCGCCGCGACGGAGCGGCCCGACCTGGTCAGGACGTTCGGCATCAACGTGCCGCTGATGATCACGCTGACCTATGGCTGGGGCGTCGGCCTGGCGGCGCTCGCCGGCGTCCTCGCCGCGCCGATCTACCAGGTCAACCCGAACATGGGCAGCAATCTCCTGATCGTCGTGTTCGCGGTCGTCGTCATCGGCGGCATGGGCTCGCTCGCGGGCGCGATCGTCGCCGGCTTCGGCCTCGGGCTCATCGAGGGGCTGACGAAGCTCATCTATCCGACGGCGTCCACCACCGTCATTTTCGCCGTTATGGTGCTCGTCCTGCTCGTCCGCCCGGCAGGCCTGTTCGGCAAGAAGGAGGTGCGTTGATGCGTGTGATCGACCTTCGGCCGTCCGTGGTCGTTCTCCTGGTTATGTTCGCGCTCGCGCTGGCGGCGCCGTTCTTTGTCTATCCCGTTTTCCTGATGAAGGTGCTGTGCTTCGCGCTGTTTGCGAGCGCCTACAATCTGCTCGTCGGTTATGTCGGCCTGCTGGCCTTCGGGCATGCGATGTTCTTCGGCGGTTCCGCCTACATCACCGGCTATCTGCTGCGCGACGTCGGCGTGACGCCGGAGCTGAGCATTCTGGCGGGGGTGGCAGTATCGGGCGTCCTCGGGCTCGTCACGGGTCTCCTGTCGATCGGCAGGCAGGGCATCTATTTCGCCATGATCACGCTCGCCTTGGCGCAGATGTTCTATTTCTTCTGCGTCCAGGCGTCCTTCACCGGCGGCGAGAACGGCCTTACAGCCATCCCGCCGGGCCATCTCTTCGGCGTCCTCGACCTTCGGAACGATTTCACCCTCTATTATTTCGTTCTCGCGGTCGTGAGCGCGGCGGTCTTCCTGCTCTACCGGACGATCCATTCGCCTTTCGGCCAGGTCCTGAAGGGCATCCGCGACAATGAAAGCCGCGCAATCTCGCTCGGCTACGACGTCGACCGTTTCAAGCTCCTCGCATTCGTGCTTTCGGCGATGATCGCCGGGCTCGCCGGGTCGCTCAAGGTGATCGTGCTCCAGCTGGCGACGCTGGTCGACGTGTCGTGGATCATCTCCGGCGAGGTCATCCTGATGACCCTGATCGGCGGGATCGGGACCGTGGTCGGGCCGATCGTCGGCGCGGTGGTGATCATCACCCTGCAGAACTACCTGACGGGCCTGGCGGAATGGGTCGTGGCCGTGCAGGGGCTCATCTTCTTTTTCACCGTACTGCTCTTCAGGCGCGGCATCGTCGGCGAGATCGAGCATTTCTTCAGGTTGCGCCGTTCCAGGAAGACGAACGAAGCGAAGGGGCACGGCGGCGCCCTGAACGAGGCGGGGGCCGCCGACGCCGATGCCAAGGGCAACGCATGAGGGCGGGTCGCCTTTGCAGCGGGCGGCCCGTCCCATGGTAAGACCGGATTTCAATGGCGTGATGGAGGCGTATCCGCATGCCGCATGCTCTGTGAGGTAGCCGATGCCTGTTCCGACCCCGACCAAACCGCTCGCCGGCGTGAGGGTTCTCGATTTCTCGAAGATTCTCGCGGGGCCGCTCTGCACCCAGTATCTGGCGGACATGGGGGCAGAGGTCATCAAGATCGAGCCGATCGAGACGGGTGACGACACGCGCGTCTGGCCCCCCTTCGCCGGCCAGGGGATGGGCGCCGTGTTCCTAAGCGCCAATCGCGGCAAGCGCTCGCTGGCGATCAACCTGAAGGAGCCGGAGGGGCTCGATCTCGCACTGTCGCTCGCAAGGACGGCCGACGTGGCGATCGAGAGCTTCGGCAGCGGCGTGGCCGAACGGTTGGGCATCCATGAGGATGCATTGAGAGCAGTCAATCCCGACATCGTCTACTGCTCGATCTCCGGGTTCGGGAGAACCGGCCCGCTGCGCGATGCCCCGGGCTACGATGTGGTCCTCCAGGCCTATTGCGGCGTGATGGCGCTGACCGGCGAGGAGGGCGGGCCCTACATGCGCAGCCCCATCTCACCGATCGACCAGACCACCGGCATGCACGCGCTCACCGGCATCCTGGCCGCGCTTTACGGCCGGAAATCGGGCACGGCGGGCTCGCGCATAGAGGTCAGCCTGTTCGAGACGGCGCTAGGCCTGATGGCCTACAATCTGCAAAGCTACTGGATCAAGGGAAGCGAGCCTGCGCGGGCGGGGTCGAGCCACGAATCGCTGTGCCCCTATCAGGTCTTTGAGGCCGTCGACGGGCCGATCCTGATCGCTGTTGCCAACGACAATCTGTGGCGCAGGTTCTGCGGGGTGGCGGGGCTCGGGGAGATCGTCGCCGATCCGCGTTTCGCGACCAATCCCGACCGCGTCGCGAACCGGGCCGAGACGGTGCGGCTCGTGCAGTCCGCCGTCGCCCGCCAGTCGGTGGCGTGGTGGATGCGCGAGCTTGCGGCGATCCGCGTACCGTGCGCGCCGATCAATGGGCCGGCGAAGCTGATGCAGGAGCCGCATATCGCCGAAAGCGGCATGGTGCTGGAAGCCGCACACCCGGCGACCGGCCCGCTCAGGACCGTCGCCCAGCCGGTGCGGTTCAACGGCGAGGAGCGCCGGATGGATGTTCCTCCGCCCGCCCATGGCGAGCACGGGCATGCCATCCTCGCGGAGATGGGGCTCTCGCGGGAGGCGATCGCCGCGCTTGCGTCGAAGGGCGTGGTCCGGCTGTCGGGCGCGCCTTGCGAGACGACTTCGCACGCGATCGACGCCTGACGCCACGGTGCCGGGCTGACATTTCCGCGACAGTGTATATATCCGGTACGGAGATGGCTTCCCGACCGGGTCGATCGGCGTTCCGGCGCGGTGCCGGTGCAGGGGCGGAGCACCTGCGGGATTCCCGCCGGTTGTCGGATGCGGAGAAGGACGATGCGAAACACCTCGCTGGGTATCACCCGGATCATGATACCCAAATCATCTGACCTTTTTGCCGATCGCCTGCGCGAGATGATCCTGCGCGGCAGCCTGGTGACGGGTGACATGCTTCCGTCCGAACGCAGCCTCGTTGAGGAGAGCGGCCTCAGCCGCGGCTCGGTGCGCGAGGCGTTGCGCACGCTGGAGGCGGAGGGACTGGTCGAGACCGTGCGCGGCCGCTTAGGCGGCACGCGCGTCGTAGCGCCCCGCCGCGACAGCCTGACCCGCTCGGTGGAGATCTTCGTGCGTGCGAACGCGGTCTCGCTCAGCGCGCTGCTGGACTGCCGCGCCGCCATCGAACCCATGCTCGCACGGCTGGCCGCACGCAACCGCACCGAGGAGGAGCTTGAGGAACTGGAGGCACTGCAGAAGCAATTCCGGGAATCTAAGGACGACCTCATCACATATCGCGCGGTGAACTACCGCTGGCACCGCCAGATCGCCTATTGCAGCCGCAATGAGCCCCTGATCATACTGATCGATGCGATCCTGACGACGGCGCACGAGGCGCGCGGCTTCGAGCGCGTGACGACCCAGGACAACCGCGAGATCGCCATCGAGGCCCACGAGGTCGTCATGGACGCGATCCGCAAGCAGGACGAGGAAGCTGCTGCCGCCGCCATGGAGGCCCATCTCGTCGGCTACTCCAGGGTGACGCAGGTCAGCGAAGGTTGAAAAGGCTTTTGGTCAAACCAAATCCTTGACGGCCGATGGCCGATGTAGCAGACTGAAATTCCCGATGAGAGCGTGCCGGTTTCCCGCACTGGCCCCGGGACACGGGAGTGCATTGCCGCGCAGCCGCCTTAAGGCGCCGGTCTAAGCGCCGTTTCCGTCCGGGCGGCGGATTTCGAAATCGATTGCGGTCGAACAGGGAGAGGGAAGACAGGGCGCGAACGCGCTCCGTTGTACCTGATTCAGGAACTCTTCATTGCACCTGATTCAGGAACTCAGGGAGGAAGAAATGTCGAAAAGTCTTCGTTTCGGCAGCGCGTTTGCCGCGCTGGCGGCTGGCGTGGTCTGGGCGGGAGCGGCATTTGCCGCCTGCGACGGATTCCCGCAGCAGCCGATCAACATCATCGTGCCTTTCCCGGCAGGAAGCGCCACCGACACGGCTGCCCGCCGCGTCGCGGAGGACCTTCGCGCCCGGCTCGGCCGGAACGTGCTGGTCGAAAACATGCCGGGCGCCGACGGCACGGTCGCGGCGCGCAAGGTCGCCTCGTCGGCGCCCGACGGCTACACGCTGTTCATCACCACCAACACCACCCATGCCGCCAACCCGGCCATCTACGAGCAGTTGCCCTACGATGCGCAGAAGGATTTCGCCCCGATCGGCGGCATCATGCGCATCTCGTACATGTTCGCGGTGAACAAGGACAACCCGGCCAACACCATCGCCGAGTTCGTCGAGACGGCGAAGGCCTCGGCCACGCCGAAATCGTTCGGCAGTGGCAATATGGGCGGGCAGGTTTCGGGCGAGCTCCTCAAGGCGCGCTTGGGCTTCGAGATGGCGAACGTGCCGTATCGCGGCACGCCGCAGGGCCTGACCGATCTCATCGCCGGCCGCATTGACGTGTTCTTCCCCGATCCGGCCAGCGCCCTCGGCGTGATGGACCAGATCAAGGTGCTGGGCATCACCGGGCCGACGCGCGTTTCCACGCTGCCCGACGTGCCGACCATCGCCGAGCAGGGGGTCGAGGACTATAGCGTCGCGGCCTTCGTGGCGGCCTTCGCCCCGGTGGGCACGCCCGAGCCGGTCGTCGCCTGTATCAACGAAGCCATGAACGCGGGGCTGGGTGAGCCTGCCATGATCGAATTCCTGCAGTCGATCGGCGCGGAGCCGATGGTCATGACGCCGGCCGAGCTGGCCATCTTCGTCGGCGAGGAGATCGAGCGCTGGAAGGAATTGGTGGCGATCGCTCGGATCGAGCGGAAATGAGCCGCCGACGCGGCGGCGGCTTCCCGCCGTCGCCGCGCCGAGACCCGACCGGAGACAGCCCATGACGCAACAGCCGCATGGCAGCGGTCCTCTTGCCGGTATCCGCGTGATCGACCTGACCTCGATCGTGATGGGGCCGCTGGCGACACAGCTGCTTGCCGATCTCGGTGCCGACGTCATCAAGGTCGAGCCGCCAGAAGGAGATGTGCTGCGCAGGATCGGCGCGCCGGCAGGCTCGACCCTCGGCCCGCTCTTCATGCATCTCAACCGCAACAAGCGCAGTGTCGTGCTCGACCTGAAGTCCGCGCAGGACCATGCGGCGCTGATGGACCTCGTGGGCGACGCCGATGTCTTCACCCATTCCATGCGGCCGCAGGCCATGGCGCGCCTTGGCCTCGGCTACGCGGAACTCAAGGCCGTCAATCTGCAGATCGTCTATGCCGGCATGTTCGGCTTCAGCCAGTCGGGGCCGGCGGCGCAGGACGCCGCATTCGACGACCTGATCCAGGCGTCCTCCGGCATCGCCGACCTGATCGGCCGCACCACCGACGGGCGTCCGCGCTACGTGCCCTTCAACATGGCCGACCGCAGCGTGGGCCTGCTGGCCTTCGGGGCGATCTCGGCGGCGCTGGCCGGCCGGGCGCGTACCGGCGAAGGCTGCGAGATCGGCATACCGATGTACGAGACCCTGGCCGGGCTGGTGCTGGGCGACCACCTGTTCGGCGAGACCGCGCTGCCGGCCTCGGGACCGATGGGCTACCGGCGCTTGATGGTGCGCAACCGCGGCCCGTATCCGACGGCCGACGGCCACATCTGCACCATGATCTACACCGACCCGCAATGGCGGGCGTTCCTGCAGCTGGTGGGGCGGGGCGACGACCTTGCCTCCGATCCGCGCCTGAAGGACATCGCCGCACGCACGCGCCATGCCGACGAACTGTTCGAGTTCGTCGCGGAGCATACGAGCACGCGCCCGACCGGCGAATGGATCGCGCTCCTGACCGGCGCCGGCCTGCCCGCCGTCGCCATGCGCCGCGTCGAGGACCTGCTGACCGACCCGCAGCTTGCGGCGTCGGGTTTCTTCGAGGAGGTCGACCATCCGACCCACGGGCGCGTCCGCATGATGCGCTGCCCGGTCGAGATCACGGGCCATGAGCCGCAGCTCCGCCATCTGCCGCCGGAGCTCGGCGCCGATACGGCGGTGGTGCTGGCCGAACGCAACGCCCGCAGGGGAGAGGAAATTGGCTGAACCCAAGCTGGTCGACTATATCGAGGACATCGCGACCTACAGCCCGCCGCTGCACAGCGGCACGGTGAACCGCCGGCTGGTACCCGCGGAACTGGGAGCAGGGTTCGAGCTGGTCCACGGCACGCTGGCCCCCGGCGGCAACGCCTCGCCGCACTATCATCCGACCGAATGGCAGGTGATCCCGCTCATCGAGGGCGAGGGGCAGTTGGTGCTGGGCGACAGCGAGCCGGTCGTCATCCGCGCCGGCGCGGTGATCCGCATTCCGCCGGCCACGCCGCATATCTTCGACGTTCTGGGCGACCGGCCGGCCAAGGTCTTCGTGCTCTATTGCCCCCCGCTCGGACCGGACAGCTTCAGGCCGGCCGTGTGATGGACGCCGCACGATCATACCCACGTGCCGGTCACAGGGAGGCAAGCCATGTCGCGCAACTGGCCTGAGCTTTTCGCCGGGCTGTTCCTGCTCGTCCTCGGCGGGGCGGGGATCATCGGCTCGCTCGCGCTCCATATCGGCATCGCCAGCAATATGGGACCGGGCTATTTCCCGCTCGCCTCGTCGCTGGCGATCTTCGCCTGCGGCCTGTTCCAGCTGTTCCAGGCGCTGCGCGCCGGCGGGGCGTCGCTGACGCGTATCGACTGGCTGCCGCTCGTCACCATCTCGGCGGGCGGCGTGGTCTATGCGCTGATGATCTCCCGCTTCGGCCTCCTGCCCGCCATCGTCGGATGCACCGTGACCTGCGGGCTGTTCGACCCGCGGCTGCGGGTGAAGCATCTCGTCGCGCTGTGCGTGGTGCTGTGCGTGCTTGCCTATCTGACCTTCGTCGTCGGCCTGGGCCTGCCGATCCCGTCCGTGAGGCTGCCGGCATGGAACTGATCGACAACATGGTCCTGGGCTTCACCACGGCCTTCTCCCCGATCAATCTCGTCTATTGCTTCGCCGGCGTCTTTCTCGGCACCTTCATCGGCGTCCTGCCGGGCATCGGCTCGCTGGCAGCGGTCGCCATGCTGCTGCCGATCAGCTTCCACCTGGAGCCGCTGAGCGCACTGGTGATGCTGGCCGGCGTCTACTACGGCGCGGAATACGGCGGCTCGACCGCCTCGATCCTGCTCAACCTGCCGGGCACACCGTCTTCTGCCGTCACCTGTCTTGACGGCTATCCGATGGCGAAGCAGGGCCGCGCCGGGGTGGCGCTGTTCACCACGACGGTCGCGTCTTTCTACGGCGCCATCGTCGGGATCGTGCTCCTGAGCGCGTTCGCCGGCATCCTCGCCAAGGTCGCGATGGCCTTCGGCGCCGCCGAATATTTCGCGGTCATGCTGCTCGGGCTGGTGTCCGCAGCCGCCATCGGCCGAAGCTCGCCGATAAAAGGGATCGCGATGGTGTTCGTCGGCATCCTGCTCGGCACCGTCGGCACCGACCTCAACACCGGCGCCGAGCGCTTCACCTTCGGATTATTCGAACTGTTCGACGGTATCAGCATCATTGCGCTCGCCATGGGGCTGTTCGGTTTCTCCGAGATCATCGCCTCGGTGCGCAGCCCGCACCGCGCCGTCGACGGCCGGGTGACGCTGCGTTCGATGCTGCCCACCAGGGTGGACATGAAGACCTCGTTCATGCCGATGACGCGCGGCTCGATCATCGGCTCGCTCCTCGGCGCCATGCCTGGCACGGGGCAGACCATCGCCTCGTTCATGAGCTACGCGGTCGAGAAGCGCGTCTCGCGCAATCCGGAAAAGTTCGGCACCGGCGCCATCGAGGGCATCGCCTCGCCCGAGGCCGCCAACAACGCCGCAGCCCAGACCGCCTTCGTGCCGACGCTGACCATGGGCATCCCCGGCAGTGCGACCATGGCGCTGATGCTCGGCGCCCTTATGATGCACGGCATCGCGCCGGGGCCGCGTCTGCTCGGCGATCACCCGGAGGTGTTCTGGGGCCTGATCGCCAGCTTCTGGATCGGCAACGTGCTGCTGGTCATCCTCAACATCCCGCTGATCGGGCTGTGGGTGCGGCTGC
Organism: Alphaproteobacteria bacterium; assembly: GCA_037190985.1. Taxonomy (GTDB): domain Bacteria; phylum Pseudomonadota; class Alphaproteobacteria; order Rhizobiales; family Rhizobiaceae; genus Aerobium. Next base: position 11,429 of record JBBCKE010000030.1, on the reverse strand, counting down.
TCCAGATTCCCTACCACTACCTCTATCCAGGAATCATCGTGCTGATCTGCATCGGCGTCTACAGCGTCAACAACAGCGTCTTCGACGTGCTCATGGCGGTAATGTTCGGCGTCGTCGGCTATGCGATGCGGCTGATGGACTTCGAGCCGGCGCCGCTGCTGATCGGCTTCGTGCTCGGCCCGATGGTAGAGGAGAATTTCCGCCGGGCCATGATCCTCGGGCGCGGAGAGCTGACCTCGCTGTTCCACAGCCCGATCGCCGCCTCGCTGCTTGCGGTGACGTTCTTCCTTGTGGCGTGGGCGATCTGGGTCAGCTTGAAGCCGCGCAGGGAGCCCGCTTCAGAACCGGGCTGAAGCCCGTGTGATCGGCGCTTCTTCCGCGCCGATCACAGATCGTCCTTGGACAGAGCCGTCCGTCACGCCCCTTCAAGCACGAGACGGCCGACGACATCCCCCGATTTCAGCTTCATCAGCGCCTCGTTGGCGCTGTCCTTCGGCATGCGCACGATCGGCAGCGGCTCGAGCTTGCCGGCTTTGGCGAGCTCCAGCACGTCGCGCAGCTCCTGCCGGCTGCCCGTGCCCGAGCCGATGATGGCGCGCGGGCGGAAGATCATTCCCGCCACCGACAGCATCATCTCGCCGCCGGCGACGCCGACCAGGATCAGCCTGCCGTTCCTCGCCAGGCAATCGAGCGCCGTCGCCGTGGTCTTGCCGTTGTTGACGAAGTCGATCGCGCCCTGGACCGGGCCGCCGGCCGCCTCGACGATGCGCGCGGCAACCCCCTCGCCGGCGCCGTCGACCACCCCGGTCGCGCCGGCGGCAAGGGCGGCCTCGCGCTTGGCCGGGTCGATGTCGACGCTGATGATGTTGTGGTGGTCAAGCGCCTTCAGCATCGCGATCGCCGCGAGCCCGAGGCCGCCCGCCCCGATCAGCACCACCGGCCTGTCGGGGTTGAGCGGCTGCATCTTCCTGATGGCGGAGTATACCGTGATCGCCGAGCACGAGAACGTCGTCGCGACCGCCGGATCGAGATCGCCGTAGTCGAAAAGGTATTGCGGATGCGGCACGACGACGTGGGAGGAGAAGCCGCCATGGCGGACCACGCCGATCGACTTCTGCTTGTCGCACAGATTGTCCTCGCCGGCCTTGCAGCGCTCGCACTTGCCGCAGCCGATCCACGGATAGACGATGCGCTTGTCGCCGACGGAAACGCCCTTGGCGTCCGGCCCGACGGCGACGACCTTGCCCAGCACCTCATGGCCGGGAGCACGCGGCAGCTCGACGCCGCGATCGGTGATCTTCAGGATCTGCCCGCCGCCCAGATCGTAGGTGCCTTTCCAGAAATGCAGGTCGGAGTGGCAGACGCCGCAATGCGTCACCTCGACGACGACCTCGCTGCCCTGCGGCTTCGGCGTTTCGACTTCCAGGCACTGAAGCGGCTTCCCGTTCTCGACGATAGCCCAAAGTCTCATTGGCTTTCCTCCATGTTCACCCCGCCGTCTGGCGGGCTGTCGTTGCAAACGCTGCGGTTGCTTCGCCATCCGGGGCGGTCCGTCCGTCCAACTCGATCTCGATGTCGAGCATCAGGAACGAGAACGACTTGCCATGCGCATCGAGGTTCAGCGAGGCATTCACGCCGCCTTCCAGCCCGTTCTCGATGACGAAGTTCAGGACCATCAGGTGATCGACGCAGTAACGCGCAACCGGCCCGCGGAACAGCGCCGGATAGGCGGCCGTGACCCGCTCCGCCGTGAGCTGCGCCTTCACGGCCTCGTAGTCTGCGGCCGTGCGCACGAACACGGCGATGTTGGAGGTGTTCCCCTTGTCGCCCGCGCGCGCGGTCGCGACCTGTCCGAGCCTGACCCTCATGCGACGATCATCTCCACCTCGGGGCGGACGCGGTCCCGGTCGATCAGGACCGACCGGGTGACGATGCTCGGCACGACGCGGCCGCGCATGCCGCCGCCGCCGGCCGGGCCGGCGATCCAGATGGCCTCGACCTCCTCGACCAGGGCGTCGGCCAGCGCGCGGTCATCGGTTCGAAGCGCCGCGCGCAGGCGCACGTCACGGGAGCTGCCCTCGTCGCCGATCGCTGTGCCGTGCAGGGAGTTGAGGCCGATCAGGTCGATGCGGATTTCCCGCGCGCCGTGGAGTTTGGCCATCCGGGTGCGGACGATCTCGCCGGCAAGCTTGGCCCGGGCGGCGGCGCCCTGTCCGGCATAGCCGATCTCCGCTTCGGCTAGGAAGCCGCCTTCGAAGCCGATCGTGGCCTTGTAGGCCGCCGGACGCTCCCGGCCGTCGGCGCCGGACACCGCGACACGGTCGTCGCCGAGTTCCCTGATTTCCGCCTTGCTGAAGTCGGCCGTCACGTCCGGGGTCAGGTACGCGGCCGGATCGTGCACTTCGTAGAACAGCTGCTCGAGGACCGTCTCGCGCGTAACACAGCCGCCGGTGCGCGGCAGCTTGGAGATCACGGCGCCGCCGTCCGCTGCCACCTCGGCGATGGGGTAGCCGACGAAGGCGAGGTCGTCGACGTCCTTCACACCGGGATCGGCGAAATAGCCGCCTGTCACCTGCGCGCCGCACTCCAGCAGATGTCCGACCATCGTGCCGGCGCCGAGGAGAGGCCAGTCGTCGCCGCGCCAGCCATGGGCATGCATCAACGGCCCCAGCACGAGCGACGGGTCGGCGACGCGGCCGGTGATGACGATGTCGGCGCCCTCGTCGAGCGCCCGGGCGATCAGGCCGGCGCCCAGATAGGCGTTGGCGCCGACGATGCGCCGGCCGAACTCGCCGAGCTTGCGTCCGCATTCGAGCAGGCGCATCTGCGGGTCGAGCAGGCCGGTCACGTCGTCGCCCTCGACGACGGCGATCCTGAGGCCGGAGAAGCCCGACAGGCGCGCCTTGCGGGCGGCCACCCGGCCGGCCTCGTGCGGGTTGGCGGCGCCCATATTGGTGACGATCCTGGTGCCGGCGGCGCGGCAGGCCGCAAGCACCGCATCCAGCCTGCGTTCGAGCTGCGGCGTATAGCCGGCCTTCGCGTTTGCCGCGCGCGCGAGATGGCTGTGCGCCAGCGTCCGCTCAGCCAGGCATTCGAAGAACAGGAAATCGAGCTCGCCGCGCTCGGCCAGATCGCGCGCCGGCTCGATCCGGTCTCCGGCAAAGCCTGCTCCGCAGCCGATGCGTACGGATCCGCGGCTCATGCGCTAACGCCCGCTTCGGGAGGGCGCCCTCCGGCCGCCGTTGCGGGAACCGCGCGGGAAAGAGGCGGGCCGCTCATCCTGTGTAGATCATCAGCTTGCCGGCGTTGCGGCCGGCATAGAGCTCGCCGATCGCAGCCGGCGCGCATTCGATCCCGGTGCGCAGGTCGGTATCCCAGACCAAGGCGCCGTCCGCCGCCATCGCCGCCAGCCTGTCGCACGCCTCGCCATAGCGCGCGAGGTAGTCGAAGACAACGAAGCCCGACCAGACGAGGCGTCGAGTCAGGATTTCGCGCTCGTTGCGCGGCCCTGACGGTGGCGGCGACCAGTTCGGGATCGACGCGGTCCCGCACTGGATGACGCGGCCGCGAACCGCCATCAGCCGCAGCGCCGTATCGAGGATCGGCCCTCCGGTGTTGTCGTAGTAGATGTCGATGCCTTCAGGCGCGGCGGCCGCGATCGCGGCGGCGAGATCGGCGCTCCTGTAGTTGATGGCGACGTCGAAGCCGAACCGGTTGAGGCACTGCCGCACCTTCTCGTCGCTGCCGGTCAGCCCGATCGTACGGCATCCGGCATGCTTGCCGATCTGGCCGGCGAAGCTGCCGACCGAGCCGGCCGCGGTCGAGACGAGCAGCACGTCGCCCGCCCTTGGCCGGCCGAGCTCGGTCAGGGCCAGATAGGCGGTAACGCCGTTGATGCCGCACAGGCTGCCGAACGCCTCCAGCGGCAGGGCCTGGGTGCAGCGATGCAGCACCGAGGACGGCCCGACGACGGCGTAGTCCTGCCAGCCGAAGAAACCGTAGACGAAGTCGCCAGCCGCAAAGCCGTCGACGCGCGACTCGCATACAACTGCGACGGCAAGCGCCCGCATCGGCTCGCCGAGACGCACGGGCTCGGAATAGTTGGCGACGTCAGCGGCCCAGCCGCGCTGGGCCGGATCGACCGACAGGTAAATGTTGCGGACCAGTATCTTACCAGTCCCCGGTGCCGTCAGGTCGACCTCGTCCAGCGCGAAATCGTCGGCCCGGGGTATGCCGGAAGGCCGCGCCGTCAGTATCACCCGGCGATTTCGCCGGGGCATGGAATAGGCGGGGACGCCGACGGGCACGGTCAGAAACCCACGTCGGCCGCGCCCTTGGTGCGCAGCATGTGCCGGGCTTCGTCGGGTGTCGCAACCGGCAGCGAGAGCTCGTCGAGGATGCGGCGGATCTTCGCCACCTGGGCCGCGTTCGACGGCGCGAACTCGCCCTTGCCGAGGTAGAGATTGTCCTCCAGCCCGACCCGGACGTTGCCGCCGAGGATGGCGCTCATCGTGACGAACGGGAACTGATGCCGTCCGGCGGCGAGCACCGACAGATAGTAATCCTCGCCGAACAGCCGGTCGGCCGTGGCCTTCATGTGCATGAGGTTTTCCGGCTCGGCGCCGATCGCGCCGAGAATGCCGAAGATCGACTGCACGAAGAAGGGCGGCTCGATCATGCCGCGGTCAGCGAAATGGGCGAGGTTGTAGAGGTGACCGACATCGTAGCACTCGAACTCGAACCGGGTTCCGTTTGCCGACAGCTCGGTGATGGCGCGCTCGATCTGGGCGAACGTGTTCGAGAGGATGAAGTCCTTCGTCATCTCCAGATAGGGCCGTTCCCACTCGTGGTCGAAACTGCCGCGCTTCGCCGCGCCGGAGATGTTGAAATTGAACGAGCCCATATTCATCGAGGCGATCTCGGGCCGGAAATGCTTGGCGGCCGCGAGGCGCTGGTCCATGGACATGCCAAGGCCCGCGCCGGTGGTGATGTTGACGATCGCGTCGCATCCGCCACGGATACGCGGCAGGAACTTGGCATATTCCGCGACGTCCTGGGTCGGCCTGCCGGTGCCCTGCTCGCGCGCGTGCAGATGCAGGATCGCCGCGCCCGCCCGTGCGGCCCCGATCGCCTGCTCGGCGATCTGATCGGCGCTCACCGGCAGGTGTTCCGACATCGACGGCGTGTGGATCGAGCCGGTGATGGCGCAACTGATGATGACCTTTTCGGCGCGCTTCATGGACGTGTCTCCCTGTCTTGGATCATAGCGTGGCGTTCGAGCAGCGCCTGGGCCTGCTTGAGGTGCGGTATGTCGAGCATCCTGCCGTCAAGGCCGACGGCGCCCGCGCCGGGATTCGCCGCGAACGCGGCGACGATGCGCCCGGCATGGGCGACTTCCTCGCCGGAGGGAGCGAAGCTGGCATTGATGCCCGCGACCTGGGCCGGATGGATGGCGATGCGCCCGGTGAAGCCTTCCGCCGCGGCGGCGCGGCAGGAGGCGCGCAGGCCCTCGTCGTCGCTGAAATCGACGAACAGCGTGTCGATCGCGTCGACGCCGGCGGCCTTGGCCGCGACGAGGAGATTGGCGCGAGCGACGCGGTAGGTGAGCGACCACTGGCCGCTCGCATCGAGATTGGTGCTCGCGCCCAGCGCCGTCGACAGGTCCTCGGCGCCCCAGGTCATCGCGATCATGCGCGGCAGCGGGCGGTCGGCGAATGTGTGCAGCGTCAGCGCGGCGCGCGGCGTTTCCGTGGCGACGGGAATGATTCGCGTGTTGCCCTGCGTGATGCCCGAAGCGGCCTCGAACGCGTCGAGATAATGCGAAAGCCGCGCCACGCAGCCGGCGCCGTAGATCTTGGGCAGCATGATCCCGTCGGGACGACCGGGCATCACCGCCGCGAGGTCCTGCAACGCGGAATCGTCGAGCGGGTTGATCCGCACGTAGAGCCTGGCTCCGCGTTCCTGCGGCCGTGTCGCTTCGAGGAAGGTGCGGACCGTTCCCCGCGCCTCGTCCTTGCGCTCCGGCGCCACCGCGTCCTCCAGATCGAGGATCAGCGCGTCCGCCCCGGCGCCGGCGGCCTTGGAAAGCTTCCTCTCGCTGTCGCCCGGCACGAACAGCCAGGATCGGGGCGTCATCCCTCGTTCCCCTTGGGCTTCTTCAGCTGAAGCCCGCTGCGCTTGCAGATCGCGACCAGCTCGTTCTTCTGGTTGTAGGCACGATGCTGGAAGGTGACGATGCCGGTATTCGGGCGCGATCTGGATTCGCGCAGCTCGATCACCTCCGTCTCGACTCGTATGGTGTCGCCGTGGAACAGCGGATGCGGGAACCTGACCTCGTCCCATCCCAGATTGGCGACGGCGGTGCCCAGGGTCGTGTCCCCGACCGAGATCCCGACCATGAGCCCGAGCGTGAAGGCGGAGTTGACCAGCCGCTGGCCGAACTCCGTCTCGGTCCTGCAATATTCCTCATCGAGATGCAGCAGGGCGGGATTGTGGGTCATCGAGGTGAACAGCACATTGTCCATCTCGGTGATCGTGCGCCGCAGCGCATGCTTGAAAACCTGGCCGACGTGAAGTTCGTCGAAATAGAGCCCTGCCATCTGTCCTCCACATGCGCGCCGGGACAGGCGATGTCCCGCACTTTCCTGGGCATCTGCCGCTGCGGCATCTGCACGTTTCCTCCACCGCCTCCATGACGAAGGCGATAATGGAAACCTAGCGGTCCGTCACAAATACGTCAAATGGTATAACCAAATAGCCCCGGCGTGCCTCCACCTTATCGCATCATCGTCGGAAGCCACAGGATGATCTGCGGGAAGGCGATCAGCAGCGTGACGACGACGAGGTCGGCGACGAGGAACCACAGGATGCCGTAGAAGATGCGGCCGGTGCTGACGAGATCGCCGACGACGCTCTTGATGACGAAGACGTTGAGCCCGATCGGCGGCGTGATCATGCCGATCTCGAGGAATTTCGCCAAGATGACGCCGAACCAGAGCATGTTGAAGTCGGCGGTCTTGAGGATCGGCAGCAGGATCGGCAGCGTCAGCATCATCGCGCCGATCGGCTCGAGGAACATGCCGAGCACGAGATAGACCACCGCGATGCCGATCATGAGCACGGTCGGGTCAGCGCCGAACGAATTGACCAGCGCGGCGAGATCGTTGCCCGCGCCGCTGATGGCCATGAACCGGGTCAGCATGTTGGCGCCGATCGCGATGATGAACAGCGCGGCCGAGGTCTGCATGGTCTCGACCAGGGAATCGTAGAAGCCGCGCCAGCTGATCGAGCGGCGTACGAGGGCGATCACGAGCGAAAGGGCCGCGCCTGCCGCGCCCGCCTCGGTGGGCGTGAACACGCCGAAGAAGAGGCCGCCGAGCACGCCGGTCATCAGCACGAGCACCGGCCAGGTCTCGCCCAGCGCCGCGACGGATTCGGCGAGGGTCACCTTCTCGACCACCTTCGGCGCCAGCTCGGGATTGAGCTTCGCCCGGATGACGACGACGGCTACGTAGCTTGCGGCAGTCAGAAACCCCGCTCCGACGCCGCCCATGAACAACGCGCCGATCGGGACCTGCGCGATGATGCCATACAGGATGAACAGGATCGAAGGCGGGATCAGCGCGCCGAGGGTGCCCGCTGCGGCCAGTGTGCCGGTCGCGAAGGCGGCGTCGTAACGGTGGCGCATCATCTCCGGGATGGCGATGCGCCCCATCGCGGCAGCGCAGGCGACGGAGGAGCCGGTGACGGCGGCGAAGCCGGCGGCGCCGAAGATAGACGCGATCGCCAGCCCGCCCGGCAGCCGCGACAGCCACAGCCGGGCCGCGTTGAACAGGCCCTTCGTCAGCCCGGCATGGAAGCAGAGGAACCCCATCAGCAGGAACATCGGGACCGAGCTGAGCTGCCAGGTCGCGGTGAAGTTCCACGGGATGATGCCCAGCGTTCCCCACGCCGCGTTCGGACCGACGATGAGCCATATCCCGGCGAAGGAGACCCCGATGAGCGATACGCCGATCGGCACCCGAAGCGCGATCAGCGCCAGCAGGACGGCGATACCCGAGTATCCGATTGCGACGTTCGTCAAGGTCGGCTCTCCCCAGCGTCGGTGTCGGGCGGCGCGCGCGCCGCGTCGTTCAGAAGTACGGTTTGGTGAGGTCCAGTCCGGACCGCCGCTTCAGGGCGAGGCCGATCTTGGCGATCAGTGTCACGGTCATCAGCGCGCATCCGAGCGGCAGCAGGTAGCGTGCCGGCCAGGTGACAAGCTTGATGTTGTGCTCGATCTCGAAGCTGCCGACGGCGAAGGCGCGGTTGGCTTCGATGAGGGAGCGCCAGGTCAGCGCGGCGAAGACGGCCGCGCTGAAGAGCAGCGCAAACAGGTTGAGCCCGCGCTGCAGTCCCATCGGAAAGTGCTCGACTAGCACCTCGACCGAGATGTGGCCATTGCGGCGCTCGGTGAAAGCAAGCGGCAGGAAGGAGACGATGATCATGTAGTAGTTGGAGACGACCGTGATCGTACCCGCCATCGGAATGCCGAAGATGTATTTGGCAACGACATCGATGGCGATGTGCGTCATCATCAGCGCGACCGCCACCGCGCCGAGGACAGTGCTCAGGTCGATGACGCGGCCGAGCAGGCGCGTAACTGCATCCATGACACGCTTCCTTCCCGCCGGACGATCAGTTCATGCCGTAGGCGGCGGGGTCGACCTTGGCGTAGATCTCGTCCCAGATGAGCACGCGATAGGTCTCGCCGTCGGTCGGGTCGACGCCCTGGAGCTTCTCTTTCCATTTCTCGACCAGCGCCGTGATCGTCTCCATCTTCGCGGCGACGTCGGCGACGCCATAGAGCGAGGTGAACTGCTGCTCGATCGTCGCGAGGTCCTCGGCGACGAACTCCCTGGTGGCGGCGATGAACTCGTCGGTAGCCGGAGTAAGAGCGATGCCCTTACTGCGGATCAGCTCTTCCGCGTCGACGGCCTGGCGATTGTAGCCGGCATTGACTTCCGCCGTCATCAGCGCGCCGGCCTGGAGCAGGGTCTTGCGCTGGTCGTCGGTCAACCCGCGCCACAGGTCGAGATTGACGTTCATCGAGGCGGTGCCGGCATAGACGCCGCCCGGCGCGCCCACCATCACCGCTTTGATCACGTCCTGAAGCTGGAAGTTCACCACGTCGGGCGTACCGACCATGGTGCACTGGACGACGCCCTGGCTCAGCGCCTCGAACATCTCGGAACCGGGGATCGACGCCTTGGTGCCGCCAAACTTCTCGACCCAGCGGCCGAACACGGGGGCGCCGACGCGGATCGCCTTGCCCTGGACGTCGGCGAGGGTGGCGATCGGCTCCCGGCACACCAGCGAATACGCCGTGCTCGCGCCGCCCGCCAGGAACAGCTGGTTCTGGGTCGCGAACTCCTCCAGGCACTCGGGGCAGTTGAGCAGGACATATTCCAGCACGGCCGCCGACATCGCCATGTTCGGCACGTCGGTCCCGCTCGCCACCAGCATCGACATGTCGGCGGCGAGGTTCATCTCGGAAAACTCCGCCGGCGCGTAGGGGGTCAGCACGTAGCCGGTATCGGTGATGCCGTCACGGATGCCGGCCGCTGTTTCCTGCAGGCTGAGCAGGGACATCGAGAAGACCTCCGCCCTGAAATCGCTGTTGGCGGCAAGCCAGTCGGCGACGGTCTGGTAGGCGAGCGGCGGCACGGCGCCGGGCGGGAAGCCGGAGGAAAGCTTGAGCTGCTTCTCCTGGGCCGCCGCACTGCCGGCTGCGACGGCGAGCACCACGGCGGCGGGGATGAACGAACGAGCGAACGATGACATGGATAAACTCCTCCTGGATGGTGTGCGGCGGATCGCGCTGGCGGCTATGACGGCGGATGGTCAATGCTGGGAGCGGTCGGATCGGACCGGACGGGAAACCCGGGGACTGCGCACCACCCCCGGCTGGCCGAGCGCGCTGCACGGGCCGGTACGACGGTGCTCGGCAAAGGCTGCTGATTTTCTGGTCATTTCATCCCCCTGGCAAAAGCCCGCCGAACCAGATCGGCACATCGGACCGACCTCCTATCAGTCCAATGGTAGGACATTTAACACGTGCCATCGCCGGAGTAAAGGTTCATGCGGACGTTGACCGTATTTACGCGGCGCGGATGCGTGCCGCGGGAACGGTCGGACGCGGTTACCGCCGCGTCCGACCGCCGCATCCCGCCCGTCGTGCAAGACCGCGCTCAGCCGGTGCGGGCCGGCCGGTTCACTCGGCCACCGCGATGTTCATATCCGGGTCGCCCTGCCGCAGGATCGCCGAATAGGAGGTGAGGTGCTTTTCCATCGCCCGCGCGGCAGCCTCCTCGTCGCGCTGCTCGATGGCCTTCATCACGGCATTGTGGGCCTTTACCGCCTCGCGCCGCGATTCCGGCGTGGTCACCACCTCGTATCCGGTGGCCTCGTAGACCGGGGTCGCGATCGCTTCCATCAGCGCGATGAGCGGCTCGTTGCGGCTCGCGGCCGCGACGGCGAGATGCCAGTCGAAATTGACGCGGCGGTAGCGCTGGACATTGTCGACCGAGGCGTCGAATGCCTGGTGCAGTTCGCACAACCGCTTCAGCTCCGCCTCGTTCCGGTTGCGCGCGGTCAGCCTGGCCAGCATCGGTTCCACCGCGATACGGCAGTCGAGAAGCGACTGCAACGTGATGCCGTTCGTCCGGACGAAGAGCTCCGTCGTGCGGGCAAGGGACTGCCTCTGCGGGACCGTAACCCTCGCGCCGCCCGAGCGCCCGGACCGGATTTCGAGCATCCCCTCCACCTCGAGGATCTTCAGCGCCTCGCGCACGGACCCTCTGCTCAATCCCGATTCGGTGGCGAGGCTTTGTTCCGAGGGAAGCAACTCGCCCGAATTGAGTTCGCCGCTGAGGATCATCTCGCGCAGCCTGTTCGCCAGAAGGGACGACGCCTTCGGGGCGACGATGTGGCGAATCGAAAGCTTGGAGAGGGACATGGAATGGAACCCGGAGCCACAGAGTTGTTTCCATTATATGTTGAAGACATGGGCGTCAAAGGACAACGATGCTGCTCCTCGCATGACGAAATGAACTCTTCGTCCGGTCGCTCCACATCGGCTTCTTGGTTGGCCACTACGGGGTGAAGTGAGGCGTAGCGACCAGCGGTCACTCGTAGCCTACGCTAGTTGCACCGCCTGCAGCCGGACGGCGCCTCTGTTGCTGAGCGAGGCGACGATTCCCGGCGTGACGGCGTCTCGGAGTTCGTTGCCGGACGCATAGCACGGTGACAAGCGTCCGCGCAGGATCATCTTTGCGGACGTATGCGCGCGTGGCCGGTCATCGGACCGGTCGCGCCAACGAACAACATGGCCAAATCCCGTCATCTTGGACAAGTCCGTTTACTCGTCGATGGCGGCGGCGCCCCCCACC
>JBBCKE010000029.1:0-11430 GCA_037190985.1 Alphaproteobacteria bacterium | reverse complement strand
CGATTTCTTCGCCGGCAAGATCGCCAAATGGTGGATGCCGGACGACGTCGTCTTCGTCGACCAGATCCCCCACACCGCAACCGGCAAAATCCAGAAGACAACCCTGCGCGACCAGTTCAAAGAGTACAAACTGCCAACGGCGTAAGCGCCCAAGGTCTTTATCCCCGCTTTCGAGCGGGAGGCCCTGCAAACCCAACCAGCGACGCCGGCCGCGCTGGCGCCGCGACCATCTCTGCACTAACAATCAATATGGACCCGTCCATAGGGGGCCGATCAATGGTGGAGCGGCTAGCCGCTAAATCTCGTTGTGCCGAGCATAAGTCCGTTTTCGACCTCATGAATGCGGCTTCTGCGGGTTTTCCATCTCCCGGCTTACTCAAAACGCCTTGGAAAACTGCAGTCCAAACAATGCACCACGATAATCTTTTTGCGCAATTGTCGACGAGTTGTCCTGATAACCGGCAAAAGCCTCCGCATTAAGTCCGTCTCCAAAATCCCACTGTATTCCGGCTGTGGCGCGAAGCCTTTGGTCGTTGCGACCGCCAGCATCATAATCGCGCTCGAAAGCGGCGAAGCGGACAACGACGGTCATCTGCTCCATGAGGGCGCGATGAACCGCAAAACGAACGCCCACCTCGTCGTAGCTATAGATGGGATAGTCTGCGCTCCGACGCTCGTAATAGAACGTAGAATTTGTGCGCCAGCCGCCGTTGGCGGAGCGCCAGAGATGCATCGCATCGAACAGGAACTCGCTCTGGTCATAGCCTGCGAAGGTGTGGGTATCGTTCTGGTCGCGATAGCCAAGGCGTGTCCTCAGCTGGATCGTCTGGCGTTGAACAGGTTGGAGACGGACCGCTGCTGCGATGCGACCACGATTGAAAACCCAGTCGTGGTCGTCGCGCGCATGAGTCGCTTCGGCCGAAAAGCGCAGTTGCCTGACGGCCCCCCACTGCACAGGCACGATATGTTCCAGGCTCCCGTCGATGAAGGTGCGGTTGGCCCTCCGGTAATCGGGATAGCGTTCGTGAGAAATGCCGAAACCGGCGTTGATCGTCTTTCCCTGCCCGAGGTCGAAACGGCGCGTCGCCTCGACTCCCGCTCCGAAACGGGTCAGCAATTGCAGCCTGCTGCCGAGATCCTCGTCCGAGTCGACCGCCGTGCGATCGACGAAGGTCGTTGCGTTGATGGTCCATGGGTCCTGGGCCGCTGCCGGCAGGCAGCCGAGAAGAAGGATCGGCAGCCACAGGAGGTTCCGGAGCATTCGACGCCCCGTTTTCAATGACGATTTCGCGGAGTGATTGCGCACGCGGTCCTGCCTGTAAACCTGCTACGCCCCATCGAAAGGGATAGCCCGCAGAAGTTAACTCTCCGCTAACCATGCCGGAGCGCGTTACAAACCCGAGGAGATGCCGACGCGAAGAACGAGGGCTTGATCTGCGCTTCGCCGCTCAGTAGGCACGCGCCAGGATGATAACGGACCGGCCGTGTTCCGGAACGCTCTGCCGGGTCACCGTCACCCTGTTCTCCAGCGGCTCTATTCTCGCTTTTCCGGTCAGAAGAGCGTGCGCTGCAAAGGGCGGCATCACAAATACAAACAGAAACATCCATAGCGGATAGCGCATTCCTGTCGTTCCCCGTGACTTTGCGTGTCTTGCGGCTTCTCCTTTTCTAGGCTGCGACGGCTAAAGGCCCCGTTGGGGGAAAGGTTGCATTTTTATCTTTCAGGCCGAACCTTCGTTTCGGCGAAGGCGATGCTGAGGACGGATTCCAGCGTCAGATAGGCGCGCAGGATCCGGAACAGGATATATTCCGGCAGGCCCAGAAGAGCTTTCGGTCTGCCGTTGGCCAGCGCCGCGAACCCGGCCATCAGCGCCGGAGCGCCGATCAGCACCGCGAGCACCGCCTGGCCGGTCAGCGTGCCTTCCGGCTCGAACGCGAAGGCGAGGTAGAGAAAGCCGTAGATCGCCAACGGGACCATCATCGCCCGCCGGGCGGAATTGATCAGCATGAAAGGCAGCACGATCTTGCCGCGCACGGAGAAGCGCCAGCCGTCCAGGTAATCCATGTTGCGTGCGCTGACGTGGTAGATCGAACGAAACCAGCGCATGCGCTGCTCCCGCAGATGACGGTAGCTTAGCGGCACTTCCGATATGTAGACGATCGACGGGTCGCCGACCGTGCGATAGCCGGACTCGCCGATGCGCACGGCGACGTCGGTGTCCTCGCCGTTCATGCCGGTGACGAAACCGCCGACCGCCCGGACACATTCCGTCCTGTATGCCGCGAACATGCCGGGAATGCCGATGATGCAATCGGTGGCGCCGTAGCCAACCTGATAATAGCCGTGCTTGAGAAGCACCTCGAGCTCGCGCGCGCGGTCGAACGCCCCCCCGCCGGGCGGCAGGGGCATTCCGCCGACCGTTCCGACGCCTTTGCGAGAGAAGTGCCTCATGGCGCGCCATAGCGTCGCCGGCAGCACCTGCGTATCGGCATCGATGCGGACCACGTATTCTGTTTCGGTTTCCTCGATGCCGCGGTTGAGCGCGATGGCCTTTCCCGGCGTGGGGACGTCGACGATCCTGCCCACCAGGTGCCTCGCCTTCGCAAAGGCCGCGTGTGCGACGGATGCGGTATCGTCCTGCGAACAATTGTCGAGCACGATCACGGTGACGGCACTTCCGTAAGCCGCGGCGGATTCATCCAGCGCGCCGATCGTCCTCGCAATGACGTGCGCCTCGTTGTGCGCCGGGATGATGACGGTCACGGGCGGCGTGAAGCGCTGCTTTCGCCGGATGATCGCCTGTAAGGTGCCGTCGATGTAAAGCAGAAGAAAGAGCATCGGCAGGAAGAGGAACACGCCCGGACCCGTGCCGCCCAGCAGCGCGATCTGGCGCAGATCCTCGATGATGAACAGATCCATGCGATCGACGACGACCGATGCCGCGATGGCGAGGGCAACGGCAATAGCGAGGCGCACGAATGCGAAGAGCTTGAAGCGGTTGCTGAAGGGAACCCTTGCGCGCGCTGGCATGCTGCCATGCGCCAGAAGCCTGACCGAGAAGATGAGGAAGCCGAACAGGCCCGACAGTATCTCGACCACATGCAGCGAATAGATGAAGCCGTACCGCTCATAAAGGATGACGTTGAGCAGATCGAACGCGCAGCAGAGCACGACGAAATAGGCGATCATGTCGAAGAGAAACTTCAGCTTCCCGACGGAATTCGTCGCCACCACAGCCGCAAAGGCGATGTAGAAGGACAGGATGAAGATCCGCAACGGAATCGAATGCGTGCCGGTGTAGGGCGAAAGAACGAAATCCTGCTGCGGGAACGTCCGCGCCAGCACCGGGATTTCGTTTATCGCGAACAAGAAAATGGTGCTTACGAGCGTAAAGAGCAGCAACACCATGGGGGCCGCCGTCACCGGCAAACGACGGGTCAGCCTTGCCGGCGAGCTGTCGACTGACCAGTACCGGTTGCCGCCGGCCGGCGGCTTCTTAGGGTCAGGGGCTGACGGTTCGCTGGACAATGAACGCTATATCCGTTGCGTGCATGCGTTCGAGCAGCGCCTCGTCCGCTTCCGTCCCCAATGGCTGCAGGTCGAGCGGGTTGACGACTGAGCTCCCGGTATCCGTGACGAGCAACGCCTGCCGCAATTGCGGTCTGGTTCCGGATTTCAGTTCGTCGAGCAGGACTGCCAGCCGTTCCTTGTCCACGAGGGTGATGGTCATCTCAGCATTCTCCGGTGCAAACTGGGTTCTCGCATCCATCGGCAGGAACTGGCCGAGCATCGTCGCGGCGCGGGTTCCCTGAACGACGTCGACGAGTCCGTGATTGCCGGGGGACACGATCGCCGCCTCCGCAAGCTGGCGGACAAGAGCGCCCCAGCCCTCGGCGGGCTGCGGCCCGGTTGCTATGAGCCCGCTTTCCGGCAGCAATTGCGCCTGCGCGTCGGGGCCGGCCCGGCAGATGCTCTCATTCGGAGAGGTGTCGATGAGCTCGATATGAAGCGAGTTCGAAAGGCCCTGAATTTCGACAGGCAATGCGATATTCAGCCGGATATCGGAAGTTTTGCCGGGCAGCCTTGCCGTTTCCAGCAGGTTGCCGTTGAGAGATACGCGCACGACCCACTCGAAATCCTCGGCCAGCGTGCTTGTCTTGAGCGCGAGGTTGAAGTTCGTCGGCATGCGGCCCTGCGGCAGATCGGCGATCTTGTAGGGAACGACCCATCGTTTCGAACCGCGAAAGTTCCGCACCGTCGTCTCGGTGGTCAGGCGCGAGACCGATACGGGCCATTCCGTCAACGCGCCCGGCGCCAGCAGGTCCGCGCGATGAAACGCGATGGCCTGAGCGATGCCTTTGTAGCCGGCGAGGACGATATTGCCGTTGCGTGCCGTGCTGACCTGCGCGTCGGCAACTTCGACCACCTCGATTGACGGCGTGTCGCCGACGCCGTCGACAAGGACCGCTTCGACGCCGGCGCGTTTCATCCTCTGCATCGTCCATATGGCGATCGTCTGGCTCTTCAGATCGGAACCGAGCTGGAGGTTCAGCGGCTCCGGCATCGTGATGAGCCTGGTTTCCGGATGATCGGTTTCGCGCATCGATCTCAGAAGCAACGCGCTTTCCGGAAGCACGCTGACGGCACTGCCCGAGTTGGCCGAATCCGTGGGACAGATCTGTCCGCTGTTGGTGGTGCCCCGGGCCGACAACTGCACCAGAACGTGGTCCGCGAGCAGGTCGCCCGCGTCGAGCGGTATCCGCACGTCGTAAGCATTGTGCCCTGTATTGAGGACGACCTCGCTGCGTCGCGTGCCGTTGACGGCGATGCTGAGAAGGCCGTCGCCGCCCTGCGCAAGCTGGACATCGAACCGCAGATCAAGCTCCCCGCCGGTGTATCCGCCGACGAGCGGGACAGGAAACCGTATTTCCGTCTGGTCCGGGAAGCCGGCCAGCCCCATCCAGCTCGTCTGCTTGGGGCGCAGAATCCGTAGCTCCGTTACCTTCAGGTCCGGCTCGTCCGGGTTGCTTCCGACACCGGGAATTGCCGAGAACGTTCGCCCGAGAGCGCCCCATCCATTGGAGACAAAGGTGCCGACCCCGTATCGGAAGGCGCTGTCGCGCGAGTAGATCATCGCAAAGCCGACCACGACGAATACGAGCACACCGACGGCAATGAGGCGGATCAGGTCTCTCATGTGTCAGCCGTCTCGGCCGCTCGAGCGGGAAGCACACCTGGCCGGTTTTGCCTTGTCCACAGCGAGCGGGCCGGCACGATCGAAGGGTCGAAGCGGTCTCTGAACCGCTCGACGATTTCCGTGGTCTCGTTGAGAAGCGCGTCCTTGAGGATGATCGGCTCCCAGCCCATGGTGCGGAACGTCCTGTTGGAAGCCCTGAGGCTATTGGCCGGAGCTTCCTTGCGCGGGTTGTCGACCTCGGCGATCGTTGCTCCGGTAACGGCCGCGACCAGTTCCGCAACTTCCCGGATACTTCGGGTTTCCGCAAGCTGGTTTATGATGCGAACCCGTTCGCCCCGCTGCGGCGGAGCTTGCGCCGCGAGCTCGATGCAGCGGACCGTATCCTGTATGTTGATGAAAGACCTGGTCTGGCCGCCGGTTCCGTGGACCGTCAGCGGGTGGTTGTTTGCGCCCTGGGCAAGAAAGCGGTTCAGCACCGTTCCGTAATCGCCATCATAGTCAAAACGATTGATGAGAGCATCGTCGAGGCGCGTCTCGCTGGTCTGCGTGCCCCATACGATGCCCTGATGCAGATCCGTGATGCGCAGTCCGTCGTTGCGCGCATAGAACTGGAACAGAAGCTGGTCGAGCGACTTTGTCAGATGATACACGCTTCCCGGCTGGGTTGGGTAGAGGATCGAGCGCCTGAAGCTTTTGCCCGCTTCATCCTGGATCGAGATATCGAGATACCCCTCGGGGAGCTCGAGCCCGTCGCCGTCGTAGCCATAGACCCCCATCGTCCCGAGATGGATCAGATGCGCATCGAGATCGAGATCGACAAGCGCGACCAGAAGATTGTGCGTGGCATTGACGTTGTTGTCGACCGTGTACCGCTTCTCGGCGGGGCCTCGCATCGAGTAGGGCGCGGCTCTCTGCTCGGCGAAATGCACCACGCATTGCGGTCGCAACGCGTCGAGAAGCGCCCGAAGGCCTTCGTAATCCTCAGCGATGTCGATGTTCGCGAACTCGAGTTGGCCATGGCCCATCCGGTTCCACACAGCGATCCGCTCCTCGATGGAACAGATCGGGGAGAGGCTCTGTACGCCCAACTCGTCGTCTATGCGCCGATGCGAGAGGTTGTCGACGATGGTGACCTTGTGACCGCTTCGGGCAAAGCGAAGCGCCGTTGGCCAACCGCAAAATCCGTCGCCGCCCAGGATGGCTGTCCGCATCGTATGCTTCTCCTCCTCTTCCTCCTCGTGAACGTGAGGATGATGGAAAGGTTCAAAACGTGAGGCGCGGCGGGCATCTACGGTTAATGATATGCTCGACGCCATCATCCGCAAGACGGGCGACGGGTGCCCGAACGAGCAGGCGGAAGTCGCACAAACCGATCCGGTCGAGCCTTTGGGCTCCCAATCCTGCCGCGACCGAGGCTCGGCTGCGATTGACTTCAGGAAACAGAACATATAGTGAACAAACGGATGAAGAAGTCCCTGAACGATCGCCTTGCCATCCTCGCGGATGCAGCCAAATACGATGCCTCCTGTGCGTCGAGCGGCGCACAGCGCCGCAATTCGGCTGCGGGAGGCCTCGGCTCGACGCAACCCGCTGGCATCTGCCATGCCTATGCGCCGGACGGCCGGTGCATCTCGCTGCTCAAGATCCTGCTCACCAATTTCTGCATCTTCGATTGCGCCTATTGCATCAACCGGTCGTCCAGCAACGTGGAGCGCGCCCGCTTCACGCCGGAGGAGGTGATCTGGCTGACGCTCGAATTCTACCGGCGCAACTATATCGAGGGTCTGTTCCTGTCGTCGGGCATCATCCGCTCGCCCGATCACACGATGGGCGAGATGGTGCGCGTGGCGCGGGAGCTCAGGACCGTGCACGGCTTTCGCGGCTACATCCATCTGAAATCCATCCCTGACGCCGCGCCCGAGCTGATCGAGGAGGCGGGGCTTTACGCGGACCGTCTGTCGCTCAACATCGAGCTGCCGACGGATGCCGGCATCGGGCGGCTTGCGCCGGAAAAGCGGCCGGAGGGCATCCGCCGCGCAATGGGCGAGCTTCGCCGCAAGATCGAGGCGGCGGCGGAGCCCACCCTGCAGTCGAAACGGCGCAAGCGCTTCGTGCCCGGCGGCCAGAGCACGCAGATGATCGTCGGTGCCGACGGGGCGGACGATGCGACCATCCTGAAGACCAGCGCCCGGCTTTATGGCAGCTACGGGCTGAAACGCGTCTATTATTCCGCGTTCAGCCCCATTCCCGATGCGTCCCGCGCGCTGCCGCTGATCAAGCCGCCGCTGGTGCGCGAGCACCGGCTCTACCAGGCGGACTGGCTCTACCGCTTCTACGGCTTCGGCATCGACGAGATCACGGCCTCGACCGGCGGCATGCTCGATCTCGACATGGATCCGAAGCTTGCCTGGGCGCTCGCCAACCGGCACGCCTTTCCGGTCGACGTCAACAGGGCGGAGCGCGAGCGGCTGTTGCGGGTTCCGGGCTTCGGCACGAAGTCGGTGGACGCCATCCTGTCCAGCCGGCGGTTCCGCCGCCTGCGGCTGGAGGACCTCGCCCGGCTCGGCGTCTCACTGCGCAAGGTGCGGGCGTTCATCGAGGCGGAGGGCTGGGTGCCGCGCCGCCTTGCCGATAGGGACGACCTGAAAGCCGTCTTCGCCCCCAGGCCGGAACAGCTTTCGCTGCTCTGATGCACAGGGTGTGCCTTGTCGGGCGCGGCGATTTGTCCGAATGGCGGGACGCGGCCCGCGCGCTCGCCGCCGCCGGCCTCTCGCCGCAGCAGGTGGACTGGCGGATCGGCGGGGTGGAAGATGAGCTGTTCGAAGCCGCGCCGGACTTGCCGGGGCCGGATCCGGCGGCCGCGCCGCTCACCGTTCCCGCGGGGTTCCTTTCCCTGGCCGAGGCGGTCGCCTGCCATACGGAGCCCGGTCGCTTTCATCTCCTGTACCGGCTGCTGTGGCGCCTGCAATCGGACAGGCGCCTGCTGGAGCTCACGGCGGACAAGGATGTCGCCTGGGCGCGGCTTCTGGCCAAGAACGTGCATCGCGACAGCCACAAGATGACGGCCTTCGTGCGCTTCAAGGAGATCGCCGGGCAGACGGAGGGACGGCGCCGCTTCTTCGCCTGGTTCGAGCCGTCGCATTTCGTCGTCGCCCGGACCGCGCCGTTCTTCCGCCGGCGCTTCGCCGACATGGACTGGATCATCGCCACGCCGCGGGGAACGGCGAGCTGGGACGGCGAAAGCCTGATCTTCGACGCGCGCGCCGGTGAGAATCCCGGCCATGGCGACCCGACGGACGAACTCTGGCGCACCTATTATGCCAGCATCTTCAACCCGGCCCGGCTGAAGCTGAAGGCCATGCAGGCGGAGATGCCGAAGAAATACTGGCGCCACCTGCCGGAGGCGGATCTGATCCCCGAGCTCATCGCCAATGCCGAGGCGAATGTGCGCGCCATGGCCGAGCGCGCCGCCAGCGACCCGCCGCCCTTTCACTACCGTCTTCAGGAGGCGGGGCAGACGGTGCCGCAGATCGAGCCCGCAACCGCGGGGACCCTCGATGCCCTGCGCGCGGAAGCACGCCATTGCACCCGCTGTGCGCTGCATTGCACGGCGACGCAGACGGTCTTTGGCGAGGGACCGCAGGAGGCGCGGATCATGATGGTCGGCGAGCAGCCGGGCGACCAGGAGGATCTTGCCGGCCGTCCCTTCGTCGGCCCGGCGGGCAAGGTGTTCGGTGCGGTGCTGAAGGAGGCGGGCATTGCCCGCGAGACGCTCTACCTCACGAATGCGGTGAAGCACTTCAAATATGTGCCGCGCGGCAAGCGCCGCATTCACGAGAAGCCGAACCGCGGCGAGATCGAGCATTGCCGATGGTGGCTGGCGAAGGAGATGGAAATGGTGCGGCCGAGCCTCGTCGTCGCGCTCGGGGCCACGGCGCTCTATGCGCTGAGCGGGCAGCAGGGACCGCTGAGCCGGCTGCGCGGCAAGCCGATCGCCATGCTGGACAATATCGTGCTCTACCCGACCGTCCACCCGTCCTTCCTGCTGCGCCTGCCCGACGAGGCGGAACGCCGCCGCCAGCACGGCCTCTTCGTCGAGGACATGAAAACCATACGGCACTTGGCGGAAAGACTCATCGCCCAATGAAAAAGCCGGGGTGTTGCCCGGCTCGGCGCGTTGGCAAACCTCACCCCACCCACCGGCGTCATCCTCGGCCTTGAGCCGGGGATCTGCCGACGCATCGAAAGATCGAGGCGTTCGCAGATGTTCGGGACAGGCCCGAGCATGACGGAAGAGAGGGTTTTACCCTTTGCCGGCAGTTTGAGCCGGGCAACGCGCCCGGCTTTCCGCATTCCGAAATACCGGCCTCAGAAGTACGACTGAAGCGGACGGACTTCCAACTGGCCCTGCTTGAGCGCCTTGATCGCCTGGGCGGCGGCTTTGGCGCCGGCCATGGTGGTGTAGTAGGGCACCTTCTGCATCAGCGCGGCGCGGCGTAGCGACTTCGAGTCCGAGATCGCCTTGCTGCTGTCCGTCGTGTTGATGACGAGGCTGACCTGGCGATTGCGGATGGCATCCTCCACATGCGGGCGGCCTTCCTGCACCTTGTTGACCTTGATCGCCTCGATGCCCTTTTCGGCGAGGAAGCGCGCGGTGCCTGATGTCGCCATGACCTTGAAGCCGATGTCGGTCAAGAGGCGCACGGCCGCCAGCACGCGCTCCTTGTCCTCGTCACGCACGGAGACGAAGACCGTGCCTTCGCGCGGCAGGTCGACGCCGGCGCCGAGCTGCGACTTGGCGAAGGCGAGCGCGAAGTCCGTATCGAGGCCGATGACCTCGCCGGTCGAGCGCATTTCCGGGCCGAGCAGCGTATCGACGCCCGGGAAGCGGGCGAAGGGGAACACCGCTTCCTTGACGGCGATGTGCTTGAGGTTGCGCGGATCCGGCTTCTCGCCATAGGCAGAAATTGCCGCATCGAGGCCTTCGCCGGCCATGACGCGGGCGGCGATCTTGGCGATGGGTGCGCCGATGGTCTTGGCGACGAAGGGCACCGTGCGCGAGGCGCGCGGATTGACTTCCAGCACGTAGATCGTGCCGTCCTTGATGGCGTATTGCACGTTCATCAGGCCGCCGACGTTCAGCGCCTTGGCGAGGGCCTTGGTCTGGCGCTCGAGCTCGTCGACGATTTCGCCGGAGAGCGTGTGGACGGGCAGCGAGCAGGCCGAGTCGCCCGAATGGATGCCGGCTTCCTCGATATGCTCCATGATGCCCGAGACGAAGACATCCTTGCCGTCGCAGAGCGCATCGACGTCGACCTCGACCGCGTTGGACAGGTAGCTGTCGAAGAGCAGCGGGTTCTTGCCGAGCAGGGTGTTGATCTGGCCGGTCTTGTCGTTCGGGTAGCGCTGCTTGATGTCCTCGGGAACGAGTTCCGGCACCGTATCGAGCAGATAGGTCTGGAGCTGGCCTTCCGAATGGATGATCTGCATGGCGCGGCCGCCAAGCACATAGGACGGGCGCACGACCAGCGGGAAGCCGATCTCGGCCGCGACGAGGCGGGCCTGCTCGACGGAATAGGCAATGCCGTTGTTCGGCTGGGCGAGGTCGAGCTTCTGGAGGAGCTTCTGGAAGCGGTCGCGGTCCTCGGCAAGGTCGATCATATCGGGCGCGGTGCCGAGGATCGGAATGCCGTTCTTTTCCAGTGCCTCGGCGAGCTTCAGCGGGGTCTGGCCACCGAACTGCACGATGACGCCGACCACTTCGCCGTTGGTCTGCTCGGCCTTCAGGATCTCGATGACGTCCTCGGCCGTCAGCGGCTCGAAATAGAGACGGTCTGACGTGTCGTAGTCGGTCGAGACGGTTTCCGGGTTGCAGTTGACCATGATGGCCTCATAGCCGGCATCTTTCAGCGCGAAGGCGGCATGGCAGCAGCAATAGTCGAACTCGATACCCTGGCCGATGCGGTTCGGCCCGCCGCCGAGGATGACGACCTTCTTGCGATCCGAAGTGCCGGCTTCCGAGCGCGTCGCGCCGGCAAAGGGCGTCTCGTAGGTCGAGTACATGTAGGCGGTCGGCGAGGCGAATTCGGCGGCGCAGGTGTCGATGCGCTTGAAGACCGGGCGGACGTTCAGGCCGTTGCGCAGTTCCGCCACTTCCTTCGGGCGCTTGCCGGAGAGGGTGGCGAGGCGCGCGTCGGAGAAGCCCATGGCCTTCAGCATGCGCAGGTTCTCG
>JBBCKE010000028.1:0-3859 GCA_037190985.1 Alphaproteobacteria bacterium | reverse complement strand
GATGACGGAGGTGACCTCGTAGATGCCGTCACCGAAAAGGAAGCCGCGATCCGTCACCGGAACCGAAGCCTCGCGGTGCGGGACGTAGGAGCCGTTCACATAGGCAAGCTGCTGCATGAGAAGGTCTTTGTGCTGGCGGTTGTTCAGAATTGCGGCATACGCGGCGGGCCGGAGCGCCGTCCGGCCGGCGCGCATCGCCTAGAAGTCCTTGCAGAGGCGGAGGCTGTCATAGAGCGCCGCATGGATGTTGCGGCTGGCGATGGAATCGCCGACCCGGAACAGCATGTACTTTCCGTCGGGATTGGTTTGCGCGGTCTGCGGCCGCCCTTCGAGCAGGGCACGGTTGTCGACCGCGCCGCCGTTGCGGGAGCGGGTCTTCAGCTCCATGTAGAGGTCGTCATTGGGAAGGGTGCCGTTGTCGCTGACGACGAGGTCGACCTCCCGCGTCTCCTCTTCGAGCGTGTACTCGTTGCGCAGCACGACGGTCAGGCTGTTGCCCACCGGCCTGACGCTGCGCAGGCGCCGGTCCGGCGTGATCGCGACGCCCTTCTCGTACAGGCGCGACAGGTAGGTGGGGAAGGTATAGGCCCCGGCCTCGATGCCGAGATAGCGCTCGGGCGTGACGATCTCCAGCTTCTTGCCCGACTGCGCCAGATAGTCGGAGCAGCTCATGGCGGAATCGGCGCCCTGGTCGTCGAACATCAGGACGCGCTCGCCGATCTCGACATGGCCGCCGAGGATGTCCCACGTGCTGTAGACGTATTCCGCGCCCTCGATGTCGCCGACATTGGGAAATCCGCCGGTGGCGATGACGACGATGTCGGGCGAGAACCCCTCGATCATCGTGGCGTCGGCGGTGTAGCCGAGCCAGATGTCGACCCCGAGCTTGCGGCACTGGTCCTCGAGCCACTGGGTGATGGTCTGCAGGTCCTGCCGCCAGCTCACCTTGGCCGCCATGTTGACCTGTCCGCCGACGCTGGTCTCGGCCTCGATCAGCGTCACCTTGTGGCCACGGGCGGCCGAGACGCGCGCCGCCTCGAGCCCGGCCGGGCCGGCGCCGACGACCACGACGCGCTTCTGCGCATCGGCCCTGGGCACGTTGTGCGGCATGGTGGCCTCGCGCCCGGTGGCGGGGTTCTGCAGGCACAGGGCCTCGCCGCCGGCATAGATGCGGCTGATGCAGTAATTGGCGCCGACGCAGGGGCGGATGTCGCCCTCGCGCCTCTCGATCAGCTTGCGCACCATGTGCGGGTCGGCGATCTGGGCGCGCGTCATGCCGACGAGGTCGACGAGGCCGTCCTCGATGGCGCGGGCGGCGGTGGCGAAGTCGAGGATGCGGTTGGCATGCAGGATCGGGACCTGCACCGCGGCCTTGATCGCGCCGGCCATGGGCAGGTACGGCGCGAGCGGCGAGCCCATGCTCGGCATCGACAACGCCGCCATGCGCCAGTTGTAGACGTTGCTCGCCATGACGTTGAGGTAGTCGATCTTGCCGGAGCCGGCGAGCGCCTTGGCGATTTCGAGGCTGTCCTCCAGCTCGAGCCCGCCCTCGGTGAATTCGTCGGCGGTCATCCTGACGCCGAGGACCATCTTGTCGCCCAGCCCCTGCCGGACCGCGTCGATGATCTGGAGGGGAAAGCGCAGGCGGTTCTCGAGGCTGCCGCCATATTCGTCGGTGCGCGTGTTGACCAGAGGCGACAGGAACTGCACCGCGATCTGCCCGCCCGCGAACAGAAGCTCGATCCCGTCCAGCTCGGCGGCCCGCGCCCGCTCGCCGGCGGAACGGAAATCGTCGAGGATGCGGGCGAAATCCCACTCCTCCATCGGCTTGGGGAACGACCGATGCTGGGCCTCGCGCACGGTCGACGAGCTCAACGGCGGCATCCACGAGCCGGAATCCCAGCGCGCGCGCCGGCCCGGATGCGATATCTGGCAGAAGACGGCCGCGCCGTGGCCGTGAACGGCGTCGACGAGGGCGTTCAGGTGCGGAATGGCACGGTCCTCGGCCAGGGTGAGCTGCCCGAACGGCGTGATCGAATCCGACGACACGGCGGTCGAGCCGCCGATCATGGTCAGCGCCACGCCGCCCTTGGCCTTCTCCTCATGGTAGAGCCGGTATCGCTCGCCCGCCATGGCCTGGTCGCCGTAGCCCGGCGCATGGGCGGTGCTCACGATGCGGTTGCGGAGCGTCAGCTCCCTCAGGCGGAACGGCTGGAGAAGTGCTTCATACCCTGACATTGTGGATCGATCCTGGATTACGATATTTGCCGTGTGTTTCTGGGTTCGTCCGGACTTGGGCTCGACGCCCTCGGGCGTCGAAAGACCGGGAGGCCGTCTCGGGCCGCCCGGCCGATGCGTGTCGGCTTCAGCTGCTCAGGTCGCGCTGGAATCGCTTGAGGAACCCGGTCAGGCGCTCGGTCTGCGGATTGGCCATCAACTGCTTCGGATCGCCGCTTTCCAGCACGCGCCCCTGGTCGAAGAAGTAGAGCGTGTCCGCGACGTCGCGGGCGAAGGCCAGCTCGTGCGTCACCACGACGAGGGTGCGCCCCTCCTTCGCCAGATCCTTGATGACGGCGAGCACCTCGCCGACCAGCTCCGGGTCCAGCGCCGAGGTCGCCTCGTCGAACAGCAGGACGCGCGGGTTCATGGCAAGGGCGCGCGCGATCGCCACGCGCTGGGCCTGCCCGCCCGAAAGCTGGCCGGGATAGGCGTCCGCCTTGTGCTTGAGATCGACGCGGTCCAGCAGCTTCAGGGCGTTCTCCCGCGCTTCCTCGCGCCTGATGCCGTTGACGATGGTCGGCGCGAGCGCGATGTTGTTCAGCGCCGTCATGTGCGGGAACAGGTCGAAGCTCTGGAACACCATCGCCATCGACTTGCGGAAGCGGAGCGAGACGTTCTCGCCGGAGATCATCTTGCCGTCGTTGAATCCGACGCTGTATTCGCCGATCCGCATCGATCCCGAGGTGGGCATCTCGAGCAGGTTGAGGCAGCGCAGGAAGGTCGATTTTCCGCAACCGCTGGAGCCGATGATGGCTGCGGTCCTGCCCTCGTCGAGGGACAGGCTGACGTCGTCCACCGCCACGGTCTGCCCGTAGAGCTTGCGAAGCGACTTCACCTCGATGAAACTCGTCGCCATCAGCGCGCGCTCCTGTTGTCGAAGCGGCGTTCCACCTGGTAGGCGATGGACGCCAGCGGCCAGATCAGGACGATGTAGAGCAGCGACGCGAAGGTGAACACCTCCAGCGGTCGGTATGTCTGCGCCGTCAGCGACGACGCCGTGAACATGATGTCGTGCACGGAGACGACCGAGAGCAGGGACGTGTTCTTGAACTGGATGATCGACTGGTTGACGATGGCCGGCGTCATCCGCCGGAACGTCTGCGGCAGGATGACGTGGTACATCATCTGCCAGTGCGACATGCACAGCGACCTGCAGGCGTTCCACTGTCCCTTTTCGATGGACTGGATGCCGCCCCGGAAGATCTCGGCGGAGAAGGCGGCCATGTAGAAGGTCAGGCCGCAGCCCGCCGCCAGCCATGCCGGCATGTTGATGTTCAGCGCCATCGGGAACGCGTAGTAGAACCACACGATCTGGATGAGCGCCGGCGTGCAGCGGAAGACGCCGATGAAGAGGGAAACCGCCTGTCGCGCGACCCAGAATCTGCTGATGAGCAGAAGGCCGAGGATCAGGCCGAGGATAAGCCCCGCGACGGTGGTGGCGACGCCGTAGGCGATCGTGACCCAGATCGCCTCCAGCCACGCGCCGGGGTCCCACACTGCGGACCAGTCGAACTCGTAGTTCATCTGTCTTTTCCGGAAACCGGACCGACGGCCGGCCGCGCGGCAGGCGCGGCCCGCC
>JBBCKE010000027.1:0-15456 GCA_037190985.1 Alphaproteobacteria bacterium | reverse complement strand
ATCGCGGCACGCCTGGGCCCGTACGAGCGGATCGGCGCGGAAAGACGGGGGCGGCTTCCCGCGCCGGCCGGCGTCGGGCCTTACCGCTTGCGGATGTTGCCGACGACGTTGTTCAGCAGCCCGGTGCCGGTGCCGAGGATGCCGAGGCCGGTGTTGTTGCCGGACAGGATGTTGTTGCCGGAACCGATGGCCGAGCCGGCGAGGATGCCGTTGCCGACGCCGATATTGCCGAGCTTCACCGTCGGCGACACGTTGACCAGGCCGTTCGAATAGTTGTTGTGACCGTTGTAGTTGCTCGGCGCCTTGTAGCCGCCGCCCCAGCCATCGGCCAGAACCGGCGAAGCGACGAACGAAAGGGCGGCCGCGGCCGCGAACAGGATGGACTTCCTCATGACACTCTCCCTTGGTTTGGGGTCCATCCGCTCTTGCGTTTATCTCCGGAAACCAGAAAGCCACAGGATTGGCAGAAAAACAACCGGAAATAGAAGTATTTCCTTAATACAACCGATGATCCGGAAATTAACCCAAACAAGAAAGGATAACAGATAAAAATCAATTCAATTTTTATCTGTCGATCGTTCCCACTTGTTCAGGAAATCCTCGATGGAAAGGGATTGCATGTCGGGTATGGCCTCAGTCAGCCTTTCCGCCGGCCAGTCCCACCATGCGAGCGCGGCAAGCCGCGCGGCGATTTCGGCCGGGAACCGCGCCTTCAGCCGCCGCGCCGGCACCCCGGCGACGACCGAATAGGGCGCAACGTCGCGGGTGACGACGGCGTTCGCCCCCACCACCGCGCCGTCGCCGATGGTCACGCCCGGCATCACCACCGCGCCATGGCCGATCCACACATCGTTGCCGATGACGACCGGCTTGCCGCGCCGGCGCTCGCGGAACCCCTGGTCGAGGCCGAGATAGCGGAAATACTCGTTCGGCCGGTAGGTGATCTTGTGCGTCGTCACCCGCTCCATCGGGTGTTCCAGCGCGTTGATGCGCACATTGGCGGCGATGGAGCAGAACTTGCCGATGCGCGTGTAGATCGCCTCGCCGTGGCGCTCGAAATAGGAATAGTCGCCGACCGTCACCTCGCGCAGCACGACGCGCTCGCCGATGACGACATGGCGGCCGAGGCGGCACGATTTCAGCTCGGCCGTGGTGTGGATGCGCGGCTCGGAAGCCGCGGGCGGAACGGGTTGCATGGCCCCGTGCTTACGCCGCGCCCGGCCGCCGCACAAGCCGGCGGGGAAGCGCGCCGCCTCGCCCTGGCCGCCTATTGCGGCTTGCCGTTCTTCCAGGTCGGATGCTGGTTGTAGAGCGGCACGGTGGAGATGCTCATCTTGGCCGAGCCGTCCTGCACCTGCCGGCTGTGCGACAGGTAGATCAGCGTGTCGGTCGTCCGGTCGTAGATGCGGTTCACCACCTGCTTCTTCCAGATCAGGCTGATGCCCTGCCTGAACACCTCCTCGCCGCCCTTCGACAGGTCGATGTCGCCGATGACGATCGGCCCGGTCTGCTGGCAGGCGATGGACGAATCGGACGGGTCCTCGAACCAGTTGCCCTTCTGCAGCCGGTCGATCATCCCGCGCTCGAAATAGGAGACGTGGCAGGTCACGCCCTCGACCTTCGGGTCGGCGATGGCCTCGACCATGATGTCGTTGCCGAGCCAGTCGACGCCGACCTCGCCCACCTGCTGGGCAAGGGCCGGCGCGGCGGCGAACGCGGCGAACAGGGCGGAAAGGAGAAGCGGCTTCAGGCGCATTTTACGGGAGCTCCATGGCGTTGCCGGCGGGCGAGGCATCTTCACATGGGATGCGAGGGTCGCCCCGGCAAGGGCCGCGCATGGCTGGAGCAGCGGGCGTTCTGACGAACGCTGCCTCCGCTACTCCAGCTTCTTTCCTTTAGCCGCATTTATGCGACGTCAGGCGATCCCGCCTGACTGCAAAATGCTCCGGCAGGCGAAGCGGCAGTTTGACGCCTTCCGCAACCGCGCCGGAAGGACTATCTAGGAGGAATGAAGACATTCGCCCCCATCCGGCTCTATGGCCTTTCGCTGATCGGCGTCGGCGCGCTCGCCGCGACAGTGGGGCTGGCCTTTGCCGGCTGGATGGAGCACGCCCCCGCGATCCTGACGACGCTGACGCAGGAAGGGCTGGCCTGGTGCTTCTAGAGCATTTTGCAGTCAGGCGGGATCGCCTGACGTCGCATAAATGCGGCAAGAACGATCGCCGCCACAGGCGCGGCTGCCACGATCCCAAGGTGTGACCTGCCATGATGCGCTCGATCCTCGCCAGCATTCTGATCCTCATCGCCGCCGGCGTCGGCTGGCTCACCTATGACTGGTATCGCGCCCGCACCGCGCCGGGCGGCTTCGGCGCGCCGTTCACGCTGGTCGACCAGAACGGCGCCGAGATCACCGAGGCGGCGTTCCGCGGCGCGCCGAGCGCCGTGTTCTTCGGCTTCACCCATTGCCCGGAAATCTGCCCGACCACGCTCTACGAGCTCGACGGCTGGCTGAACGCCATGGGCGACGAGGGCAAGGACATCCGCGCCTATTTCGTCACCGTCGATCCGGCGCGCGACACGCCGGAGATCATGAGCGCCTATGTCGGCAACGTCTCCGACCGCATCACCGGCATCACCGGCGAGCCGGCCAAGGTCGAGGCCATGGCCCGCGCCCACTCGATCTATTTCAAGCGGGTGGAGCTGGAGGGCGGCGACTACACCATGGACCACACCGCATCGGTGCTGCTGCTCGACCGCAAGGGCGATTTCTTCGGCACCATCTCCTATGGCGAGAATCCCGACACCGCCCTCGCCAAGCTCAAGCGGCTCGCCGCGAGCTGACGCGCAGGCCCCTCGCCCCCCGGATCCCAGACCCCCGGACCCCAGACCTTGCCCCAGATCCGCCTTCACCTGACGGGAACCCGCCCGCGCTCGACCGCCCTTTTCTCCGCCCTCGAAGCCGCGTTCGAGGATGACGGCTTGCCGCTCGCCCTCGTCGAGATCGACGAGGCCGCCGGCACCGAGGAGATTTCCGTCTATGCCGGGGAGGACGACACCGACGCCGTCGAGGCGCGCATCCGCGCCGCTGCCGGCGCGGACGGCCCTGCCCTCGCCATCTCCCGCGAGACGCTGCCCGACATCGACTGGGTGACAAAATCGCTCGAAGGGCTGAAGCCGGTGCGCGCCGGCGGCTTCGTCGTCCACGGCGCGCACGACCGCGAGGACCTCCAGCCGGGCGAGATCGCCATCGAGATCGAGGCCGGGCTCGCCTTCGGCACCGGCCATCACGGCACCACGGCCGGCTGCCTCGAAACGCTGGCGCGGCTGATCCCGGAGCGAAAGCCCGCCAACGCGCTCGACCTCGGCACCGGCAGCGCCGTGCTCGCCATCGCCATCGCCAGGCTCGCGCCGATCCCGGTTCTCGCCACCGACATCGACCCGGTCGCGGTGGCGGTCGCCGCCGAGAACGTCGCGCTCAACGGCGTTTCCGCCCATGTGACGACCGCGGCGGCCGACGGCTTCGACGATCCGGTCTTCAGCGAGCACGGGCCGTTCGCGCTGATCGTCGCCAACATCCTCGCCGGGCCGCTGATCGGGCTCGCCCCGCAGATGCGCCGCCACCTCGCTCCGGCCGGCGCGCTGGTGCTTTCCGGCATCCTCGAGCGCCAGCACGACGCGGTGGTCGAGGCTTACGCCGCCGAAGGCTTCCGCCGCGTCGACACGCTACGCCGCGAGGGCTGGGTGACGATCCACCTCGAATAGGCTGTCCCCCTCTTCCCGGTGATCGGCCGCGCGCTCCGCAAACGAAAAAGGCGATCCGAAACGGATCGCCTTTTTCTCATCCTCGCCGCGTCGCCCCACGCGGCAAGGAACGCCTTTCGCCATGCCGGGACTGGAGGCGCGCCGGCAGGCCGGGCCTTGTCAGAGCGGATAGCTCGCCGAGGCGCGCTTCTCGAGCTCGGCGCGGTCGTAGCCGTTGGCCAGAAGCGTCGCGTCATCATATTTCAGCAGCGCGCCGGCCACGTAGCGGCTCGCCTGCCTTTCGCGGGCGGCCATCATGGCGCCGATCGCGTTGCGGAAGAAACCATGCCCTGCGGGGTTCGTTGCCATTTCGCGTCTCCTTGTATCTGGCGACGGTGTCGTCTACGCATTAAAGGTAAGCAATACTGACCTATTTTACCAGTGCGATTTCAGCATGGTTCCCATGCGATTTTTGCAAGCGCGAACGGAATTATTGCAACGCAGCATAATGTGGCTCCGCTCCCGCCCGCGCATTTATGCGCCGGCGGGCGATTCCGTCCGGCGGCAAAATGCTCTAGACCTTCGGTCAGGCGGCAACGGGCCGGCACAGCAGGCGAGACAGACCATCATGTTCCAGTCCTTCGACGTAAGCACAGACCCCTCGCAGGGCATCGACAGGGTCGCCCGGCTGCGCGCCCGCCTTGCCGAAGCGGGCCTCGACGGTTTCCTCGTGCCGCGCGCCGACGAGCATCAGGGCGAATATGTCCCCGCCCGCGCCGAGCGCCTCGCCTGGCTGACCGGCTTCACCGGATCGGCGGGCGCGGCGCTGGTGATGCGCGACAGCGCGGCGCTGTTCGTCGACGGGCGCTACACGCTTCAGGCCGCGACGCAGGTCGACACCGCGATCTTCTCCATCGAAAGCCTGGTCGAGAACCCGCCGTCGAAATGGCTCGCCGCCCATGCCGGCGCGGGCGCGGCCATCGGCTTCGACCCGTGGCTGCACACCATCGCGGAAGCTGAAAGCCTGCGCGCCGCGCTCGAAAAGGCGGGCGGTCGCCTCATCGCGGTGGAGGAGAACCCGGTCGACGCCATCTGGCCCGACCAGCCCGCCGCGCCCGCGGCGAAGGTCGAGATCCAGCCTTTTGGCTTCTCCGGCGAGCTGGCGAAGGACAAGATCGCCCGCCTTGCCGGAGAGATCGCCGCCGGCGGCGCGGATTGCGCGGTCCTCACCGACCCCTCCTCGCTCGCCTGGGCCTTCAACATCCGCGGCGGCGACGTGCCGCATACACCGCTCGCCCTCGGTTTCGCCATCCTGCCGGCGACGGGCCTGCCGCTCCTCTTCCTGTCGCACGCCAAGCTGACCATCGAGACCGAGGCGTACCTGACCCAGCTCGCGACCGTTCTCGAACCGGAGGAGCTGGAAGGCCGGCTCGCCGCGCTGGCCGCGGCCGGGTCGCGCATCGCGCTCGATCCGGCGCTCGCCGCCGAGAAGCTGCGCATGATCGTCGAGGACAATGGCGGCACCGTTATCAAGCTCGCCGATCCCGCCCGCCTGCCGCGCGCGATCAAGAACGAGGCCGAGCTGGCGGGCAGCCGCGCCGCCCATCGCCGCGACGGCGCGGCGGTGGTCCGCTTTCTGCACTGGCTCGACACGCAGGCGCCCGGGACCGTCGACGAGATCGCCGCCGTCACCGCGCTGGAAGGCTTCCGCCGCTCGACCGGCGAGGAAGCGCAGATGAAGCTGCGCGACATCTCCTTCGACACGATTTCCGGCGCCGGCCCCAACGGGGCTATCGTCCACTACCGGGTGACGACGAAGACCAGCCGCACGCTGGGCGCGGGCGAGCTCTACCTCGTCGATTCCGGCGGCCAGTATCAGGACGGAACCACCGACATCACCCGAACCATTGCCATCGGCGAGCCGGGCGAGGAGATGCGCGCGCGCGCCACGCTGGTGCTGAAGGGGCTGATCGCGCTGTCGACACTGCGCTTTCCCGCTGGCACGCGCGGCAGCGACATCGACGCGCTGGCCCGCCATGCGCTGTGGCAGGAAGGGCTCGACTACGCCCACGGCACCGGCCACGGCGTCGGCTCGTTCCTGTCCGTGCATGAGGGGCCGCAGCGCATCGCCAAGACCGGGACACAGCCGCTGCTCGCCGGCATGATCCTGTCCAACGAGCCGGGTTACTACAAGGCCGGCCACTACGGCATAAGGCTGGAGAACCTGATCGTCGTCACCCGCGCGGAGCAGGTTCCCGGCGGCGAGATCGCCATGCACGGCTTCGAGACGCTGACGCTCGCCCCGTTCGACCGGCGGCTGATCCGCGCCGACCTCCTCACCGCCGCCGAGCTTGGGTGGCTCGACGCCTACCATGCCCGCGTCCTCGACGAGATCGGCCCGATGGTCGACGGCGCGGTGCTGGCGTGGCTCGAAGCGGCGACCGCGCCGCTTCCTGCATAGAGCGTTACAGAGGCAGGTTCCGTAGCAGGATCAGCACCGCCGCGCCGGTAAAGAAGATCGTGCTCAACCCGCCGCCGCGCAGCGCCATCAGCCCCGCGACGACGAGCGCCGCCCATTCCATCGGCCCGGCCATCGCCGCCGCCGGCGCGATCAGCGCCGTCAGCACGGCGGCGGGAACGGCGTCGAGCGCCGCCTCGACACGCGGATGGATGCGCTGGAAGCGCGACAGCACCAGATGCCCGCCGATCCGGGTCAGATAGGTCACGACCGCGCCGGCAAGGATGATCCACAGCGTCGTGCTCATCGCGCGCCTCCCCGCCGCGTGCCGGGCGTCAGGATCGCGGCCAGCAGGATGCCCACCGCCCCGCCGAGCGAGACGTGCCACGGCGGGCCGACCAGATAGTAACCGATGACCGAGGCGACGGCGCTGGCGCCGACGACGGACAGCCACAGCGGCCGCTTGCGGAAATCCATCACCATGCCGAGGAAATAGATCGGCAGCATGAAGTCGATGCCGAGCGCGTAGGGGTCCGGGATCAGGTTGCCGAACGCCGCGCCGAGCGCCGATTCGGCGACCCAGAACAGATAGAGGAGGAGCCCATAGCCCATGTACCAGGAGAAGGTCAGCCGGCCGACCACCGCCCGTTTCTCGCTATAGGCATATTGCGCGTCGGTCAGGAAGAAGAAGCCGACGATCCGCTGGGTGCGCGTCCACGGACGCATCCGCCGGCCGATGGCGGCGGAATAGAGCACATGGCGGAAATTGACGGCGAAGATCGACAGGACGATCAGCCACGGCGCGATCTTCTGGCCGAACATCTCCAGCCCGACGAGCTGGCTCGCCCCGGCGAACAGCGTCGCGCTCATCAGCGTCGCCTCGCCGATGCTCATCCCGTTCTGGACCGCGATCGTGCCGAACAGGATGCCGAAAGGCGCGGAGGCGATGACGACGGGCAGGCTCTGCCGCGCCCCGTCGATGAATTCGGCGAGCCGGTTCGGTCGTTGATCGGGCGTCTCGGCGGCGCTCATCCGGCCTTCCTCGTGAAGGCCGGTGTGTAGGTCAGCATTGCTGGCATGTCACATCAATTCGATTGAGCCACGCCGGCGGAGCCCAACGCGCAGGGCCCGCTCATGCCTGCCCCACCAGCACGAACCACCCGTCCTCGTCGATCACCTCGATGCCGAGCTCGCCCGCCTGCTTGAGCTTGGAGCCCGCGCCCGGCCCGGCGACGACGAGGTCGGTCTTCTTCGACACCGAGCCGGAGACCTTCGCCCCCAGCCGCTCGGCCATGGCCTTGGCCTCGTCGCGCGACATGCGCTCGAGCGCGCCGGTGAACACCACGGTCTTGCCGGCCACCGGCGACGACACCTCGCCCACCGGCTCCTCGTCGAGCGGCGTCACATCGTCGAGCAACCTGTCGAGCGCCTCGATATTGTGCGCCTCGGCGAGGAAATCGACCAGCGCCCGCGCCACCACCGCGCCGATGCCGTTGATGGCGACGAGCTCCTGCCACTGGGCGTTGCCGGGGTCGCCCTTGCCCTGCGGCGGCACGGCCGCACCCGCGCCCGCCCGCAGCGCCGCCAGCGACAGATAGTGCCGGGCGAATCGCTTCGCCGTCGTCTCGCCGATGTGGCGGATGCCGAGCGCGAACAGGAAGCGGTGGAGCGGCACCTGCCGGCGCTCCTCGATGGCGGCGTAGAGCTTGCGCACCGACGTCTCGCCGAAGCCGTCGACCTTCTCCAGCCGTTCGAGCGAGCCGTCCAGCGTCTGCGGCAGCGCCTCCTGCCGCTTCTTCAGGGTGAAGATGTCGGCGGGCGAGGCGATGCGCTGCGACGCCTTTTCGTTGTTGAAGAAGAACTCGATCTGCTTCTCGCCCAGCCCCTCGATGTCGAAGGCGTTGCGCGAGACGAAATGGCGGATGCGCTCGACAGCCTGCGCCGGGCAGATCAGGCCGCCGGTGCAGCGCCGCACCGCCTCGCCCTCCTCGCGCACGGCATGGCTGCCGCAGGCCGGACAGGTGTCGGGAAAGACGTAAGGCACGGAATCGGCCGGCCGCTGCTCGAGAACGACGTCGAGCACCTGCGGGATGACGTCGCCCGCGCGCTGCACCGTCACCGTGTCGCCGACGCGGATGTCCCTGCCCTCGCGGATCGGCTGATCGTCATTGCCGATGCCGCGGATGTAGTCCTCGTTGTGCAGCGTCGCGTTCGTCACCACGACGCCGCCCACCGTCACCGGCTCCAGCCGCGCCACCGGCGTCAGCGCCCCGGTGCGGCCGACCTGGATCTCGATGGCGCGCAGGACGGTCGTCGCCTTCTCGGCCGGGAACTTGTGCGCCGTCGCCCAGCGCGGGCTGCGCGAGCGGAAGCCGAGGCGGTTCTGAAGGTCGAGCCGGTCGACCTTGTAGACGACGCCGTCGATGTCGTAGGGCAGGCTCGCCCGCTCGGCCTCGATGGCGCGGTAGCGCTCCAGCATCTCCTCGATCCCGGCGCAGCGCGCCATGTGCGGATTGACCGGGAATCCCCAGTCGCCCAGCCGCCGCACCGCGTCGAACTGGGTGGCGGCCAGCGGCGCGGAGGTTTCGCCCCACGCATAGGCGAAGAACTTCAGCGGCCGTCCCCGCGTCACCTCGGGGTCCTTCTGCCGCAGGCTGCCGGCGGCGAAGTTGCGCGGGTTGGCGAAGGTGCGGCCGGTCTCCTCGGTCATGCGCGCGTTGAGCGCGAGGAAATCGTCGCGCCGCATGTAGACCTCGCCGCGCACCTCGACCACCTCCGGCGCGTCGGCCGGCAGGCGCTGCGGGATTTCGCCAATGGTGCGGATGTTGGCGGTGACGTTCTCGCCGGTCTCGCCGTCGCCGCGCGTCGCCGCCGTCACCAGCGCGCCGCGCTCGTAGCGCAGCGACATCGACAGGCCGTCGATCTTCGGCTCGGCGGTGAAGACGAGCGGATCGTCGGCGGAAAGGTTGAGGAAGCGGCGGACCGAGGCGACGAAATCGCGCACGTCCCCGTCGAAGAACACGTTGTCGAGCGACAGCATCGGCCGCGCGTGGCGCACCTGCGCAAATGCGCCGGACGGCGCGGTGCCGACCGAGCGCGACGGCGAATCGGCGCGCACCAATTCGGGAAACGCTGCCTCCAGCGCCGCGTTGCGCAGCCGCAGCGCATCGTAGTCGGCATCCGAAACGCTCGGCGCGTCCTCGGCATAGTATCGCCTGTCGTGCGCGGCGATCTCGGCGGCGAGCGCGGCGAGTTCCTCCGCGGCTTCGGACAGCGTCAAATCTTCGACGGGCTTGCGGGACTGGGTCATGGGTGCGAATCCGGCTGCATCAGTGCGCTAAACTAGTCACCGCGGCGCGCGGCTCAAGGGCCGGGTGCGCCGATCCTGCAACGTCGGCGCAAACCCCTCACCGCCTCGCTCCGCTCGGCACCTCTCCCCAGAGGGGAGAGGAGGAACAGCGGCATTGCGGCAACAGTTTTTCCTCTCCCCCAGCGCCGCGTTCCCGCTCATCTACTGCTCAGCCGCGGCTCAAGGGCGCGTCGATACTGCGACGCCGGTGTCGCCCACTCACCCCGCCGTCGCGTTCTCGCTCAGCAGCCGTTCGGCGGCGGCGCGGGCTTCCTCGGTGATGGTCGCGCCGGCGAGCATGCGGGCGATCTCCTCCTGCCGCGCGGCGCGCGCCAGCGCAGCGACACTGGTCGCCACCCGTTCCGCGCCGCCCGATTTCGAGATCAGGTAATGGGTCCCGGCCCGCGCCGCGACCTGCGGCGCATGGGTCACGGACAGGACCTGGATGCGCCCGGCCAGCCGGGCGAGCCGCTGGCCGATGGCGTCGGCCACCGCGCCGCCGACGCCGGTGTCGATCTCGTCGAAGACGAGCGTCGGCGCGGAGCCGCGATCGGCGAGCGCAACCTTCAGCGCCAGCAGGAAGCGGGACAACTCGCCGCCCGACGCCACCTTCATGATCGGCCCCGCCCGGGTGCCGGGATTGGTGCGCACCCAGAACTCGACCTGGTCGATGCCGCTTTCCGCCCTGTCCTCCGGCTCGCTCGACATCTCGACGAGGAATTCGGCCCGCTCGAGCTTAAGCGCCGGCAGTTCCGCCATCACCGTGCGGGCGAGCGCGGCGGCGGTGCCCCGGCGCAGCTCGGAGAGATGGCCGGCGGCCTCGTCATAGGCGGCCTTGGCTGCCTTCGCCGCCTGTTCGAGGCCGATGAGCCGCTCCTCGCCCGCGTCGAGATCGGCAAGGTCGGCGACCATCGCGTCGCGCAGCGCGGCGAGGTCGTCGACGGCGACGGAGTGCTTGCGTGCGGCCGCGCGCAGGGCGAACAGCCGCTCCTCCGCCTCTTCCAGCGCCCGCGGGTCGAAGGCCGCGGCGCGCAGCGCCGTCTCGACCGCGACCTGCGCCGCGTCGAGCGAGATCAGCGCCTCGTCGAGCGCCTTGACGATGTCGTCGAGCAGGCCGGGCGCGGCCTCGGCCTTGCGCTGGAGGCGGCGCATCAGGCTGGCCAGCGGCGGAACGGCCGAATTCTGGCCGGAAAGCACGTCCTGCGCGTCGGCGATGTCGCTCGCCGACTTCTCCGCCCGCATCATGGCGGCGCGCTGCTCGGCAAGCTCGGTTTCCTCGCCGGGCTGCGGGTCGAGCTTCGACAATTCGTCGACGCAGGCGCGCAGATAATCAGCCTCGCGCGCAGCGGCCTCGACTTTGGCGCGGTGGCGCGCCAGCGCCTGCTCGGCCTCGCGCCACGCCCGCCAGGCATGGCCGACCGATTGCGCCACCCCGCCATGGCCGCCGAAGGCGTCGAGGAGGTCGCGATGCGCCGCTGCGTCGACCAGCGCGCGGTCGTCGTGCTGGCCGTGGATCTCGACGAGGTGGCGCCCGATCTCGCGCAGAAGCGCGACGCCGGCCGGCTGGTCGTTGATGAAGACGCGGCTGCGCCCGTCGGCCGACTGGCTGCGGCGCAGGATGAGGTCGCCGCCCGGATCGTCGGCATCGTCGAAGCCGTTGTCGCGCGCCAGCACGCGGGCGGGATGATTGTGCGGGACGGAGAAGACGGCGGTGACGCTGCCCTGCGCGGCCCCGTGGCGCACCAGCGAGGCGTCGCCGCGCGCGCCGAGCGTCAGCGACAGGGCGTCGAGCAGGATCGACTTGCCGGCGCCGGTTTCGCCGGTGAGCACGGAAAGGCCGGCCGGAAAATCGATGTCGAGCCGTTCGATCAGGACGATATCGCGGATCGACAGATGAGCGAGCATCGGATTGCGACTAGACCGCCACGCGTCCGCACGGACGCGCGAAAGGCGATCTTCCCCCTATTCCAGATGCTCGTTTGTCCCGAAAGCCGGTTTCCACATCCTGACCCGATGTTCTCAGCTTCCGGTCAGCACCTTGCCGGCCCGCGACAGCCACGATCCCTGGTCCTCGCGCGGCGAAAGCCCGCCGGACTGGAGGAGCGCGTAGGAATCCTTGTACCACTGGCTTTCCGGATAGTTGTGGCCGAGAACGGCGGCGGCCGTCTGCGCCTCGGAGGCAAGGCCCATCGCGTAGTAGGATTCGGTCAGGCGCGCCAGCGCC
Organism: Alphaproteobacteria bacterium; assembly: GCA_037190985.1. GTDB lineage: Bacteria > Pseudomonadota > Alphaproteobacteria > Rhizobiales > Rhizobiaceae > Aerobium. The sequence continues at coordinate 3,684 of JBBCKE010000027.1, read as the reverse complement.
TCCTCGATGTGGCGGGTGTCGGAATACATCTCCACCACGTTGCGGAACCGCTTGACGGCGGCGATGAACTCGCGCCGCTCCTGATAGTAGCGGCCGACCTGCATCTCCTTGCCGGCGAGCTGGTCGCGGGCGAAGCGGATCTTGGCGTAGGCGTCGTCGGTGTATTCGGAATCGGGCCAGCGGTCGACGAGCTCGCGCATGGTCTCGGCGAGGCGGCGCGCTTCCTTCTGGTCCTGCGTCACGTCGCGCACCTGCCGGTAGTAGGAAAGGCCGACGATGTATTGCGCGTAGGCCGCGTCATCGCTGGTGGGATAGAGCGACACGTAGCGCTGGCCGGTGTTGATGGCTTCCTCGTACTTGCCCTGACGATAATTGGCGAAGGCGGACATCACCATCGATTTGCGGGCCTGCTCGGAATAGGGATGCTGCCGGTCGACCGCGTCGAACTTGCGGGACGCCTCGGACATGCGGCCGGCCTCGAGATTGGCGAGGCCCTGATTGTACAGCGCGTCCGCCGGCTCGATGCTTTCGACGTAGGACGTCAGGTCGACATCCTTGTCGCTGGCGCAGGCCGATACGAAAAGAGGCAGCGCGATCGCGGCGGCGGCCAGCCCGACGGAGCGTCGGCGTGCCGCGCAATCGGCCTTGCGGAGTTCAGTCATGCGGATTTCCGCCCTCTGCCTGATGGTCGAAATGTCGCGGCAGTCATAGTCCAACTGCCGCCCCTCGGCAACGTCATCGCCGCGCAATGGCGCTTTTTTGTGGCAGCAACCCGGCTGCCCGGCGCTATCCACACCGCAAAAACCGGGCCGAACCGGCGAAACGGAAGGCGGCCCTTCCCGGCCATGACTCATGCGAAAGGGCGGTCGGGAGACCTCAGAGCATCCAGGGCGCGTAGACCGGCGCGCTGACCGCGACCATCTCGGCCATGCGCCCGCGCTCGCGTCGGCCGGTCTCGACGATCTCGAAGGACGAGCGGTCGGAGAGCAGGCGGCGCAGCGCCGCCGCGTTGAGCTTGTGCCCGCCGCGATAGGAGCGGAAACGGCCGATGAAGCGGGCGCCGGCCAGGGCGAGATCGCCCATGGCGTCGAGCATCTTGTGGCGGACGAACTCGTTGGGGCAGCGCAGGCCTTCCATGTTGACCACGCGGCCGTCGTCGCCAATCACCACCGTGTTCTCCAGCGACGAGCCGAGCGCGTAGCCGGCGGCCCACAGCCGCTCGACATCCTTCATGAAGCCGAAGGTGCGGGCGCGCGCGATCTCGCGGCGGAACAGGTCGGGGGTGATGTCGGCGGCGTAGAACTGGCGGCCGATGGCCGGGTTGTCGAAGTCGATCTCGACCTCGAAGCGCGTGCCGTCATAAGGGTGGAACTCGGCCCAGGACGCGCCGCTGTCGATGCGCACGGGCTTGACGATGCGGATATAGCGCCGCTTCACCGCCTGCTGCGCGATGCCGGCCTGGTCGAACGCGTCGACGAACATGGCCGCGCTGCCGTCGAGGATCGGCACCTCGCCGCCGTCGATCTCGATATAGACATTGTCGACGCCGAGCGCCGACAGCGCCGCCAGCAGATGCTCGACGGTGGCGACATGAACGCCGGCAGGATTGCCCAGCACCGTGCAGAGATCGGTCGCGCCGATCTCGGCCGCGAGCGCCCGCACCTCGGTGACGTCGCCAGTCGCGTCAGCGCACAGGAAGACGACGCCGGTGTCCGGGTCCGCGGGGGAAAAATGCAGGGAAACGGGTTTGCCGCTGTGAACGCCGGTACCGGACAAGGATACGCGCGACTTGAGCGTCGTTTGATAGTCGTGCAAGTCGAACCCCATCAGCCCGTCCCGATTACGTCTGCCGGATCGGTCGCCCGGCTAGCGCTCACGTTTCTGACCGGCAGGGACGCATCCCCAAGAATCCCTGCCCGGCAATTAATTGCGGGCGAAGATAGTGGTACGGGTCGAATACGCCAAATCACGCTTTTTTACTCACTGTTACGCCATTGAGGAGCAGGAACCTAACTCTAACCTGCTGAATTCATTTGTATTTCCAAAAGGCGGACGGACACCGCAATGTCCGTCCGTTACAGGCTTCGGACGCATTCGCGCCTAGTTCGCTTGCCGGCGCAGGAATGCGGGAATCTCGAGCTGGTCGTCTTCCTGGCTCAGGCGCGGCTGAACGGAAAGGCGGCCCTGATCGTCGAGCTGGCCGCGGCGGGGCGCGTAGAGCTGCTGCCCGTCGGACGACGGCGCGCGACGCGGCTCGGCCGAGGGCTGGAGCAGCCGCGGCTCGCGCGGCAGCGCCGGCTGGAGCCGGGTCTGGTCTTCCTCGCGGCGCGAGAGCCCCTGCGTCAGGCGCTTCAGGAGCCCCATCGGGCCGCGCTCCTCATGGTCATGGGCATGGCCCTGCTCCATCTCGGCGCGCACCACCGGCGGGAAATCCTCGACGCGCGGCATGCGCGGCTGGGCCGGGGCGGCCATCTCGACGCGCGGCGCCATCTGGACCGGCTGCGGCTGGGCGACGGGCTCGGCCATCTGCGGCGCCGGCTGGACGGCGGCGGCAGGCTGGGCGGGGGCCTGCGCGAACAGGCGGCTGGCCGGGCGGAACTCGGCCTCGTCCTGCGCCGGCTGGATGGCGGCGGGCGCGGTCTCGGCGGCACGGATCGCCTCGGCGATCGGATCGGCCTGGCGCGGCGCTTCCGCATGGATCTGCGGCTGCGGCTGCGGCGCCGCCGGGCGGGCCTGCTGCTGCACCGGCTTCTGCGGCTGGCGGATGGTGATCTGCGGCGTGTTGATCTCGGCCGAGAGCTTGTCGATGCCGGTGGCGACGACCGACACGCGGATCACGCCTTCCAGCTCCTCGTCGAAGGTCGCGCCGAGGATGATGTTGGCGTCCTGGTCGACCTCCTCGCGGATGCGGGTGGCCGCCTCGTCGACCTCGAACAGGGTGAGGTCGCGCCCGCCGGTGATCGAGATCAAGAGGCCCTTGGCGCCCTTCATCGAGGTCTCGTCGAGCAGCGGGTTGGCGATGGCGGCTTCGGCGGCGGCCATAGCGCGGCCCTCGCCCGAGGCCTCACCGGTGCCCATCATCGCCTTGCCCATCTCGCGCATGACCGAGCGCACGTCGGCGAAGTCGAGGTTGATGAGGCCTTCCTTGACCATCAGGTCGGTGATGCAGGCGACGCCCGAGTAGAGCACCTGGTCGGCCATCGCGAAGGCGTCGGCGAAGGTGGTCTTGTCGTTGGCGATCCGGAACAGGTTCTGGTTCGGGATGACGATCAGCGTATCGACGCTCTTCTGCAGCTCCTCGATGCCGAAATCGGCCGTCTTCATCCGGCGCTGGCCTTCGAAGTGGAACGGCTTGGTGACCACGCCGACGGTGAGGATGCCCTTCTCGCGCGCGGCGCGGGCAACCACCGGAGCCGCCCCCGTGCCGGTGCCGCCGCCCATGCCGGCGGTGACGAAGCACATGTGCGTGTTGGTCAGGTGATCCATGATCTCATCGATACACTCTTCGGCTGCGGCGCGTCCGACCTCGGGCTGCGAGCCGGCGCCGAGGCCCTCGGTCACATGCGCGCCGAGCTGGATCAGCCGCTCCGCCTTCGACATGGTGAGCGCCTGCGCATCGGTGTTGGCGACGACGAAATCGACGCCGTCGAGGCCGGCCTCGATCATGTTGTTGACCGCATTGCC
>JBBCKE010000026.1:0-35690 GCA_037190985.1 Alphaproteobacteria bacterium | reverse complement strand
CCGGGAGCGAGATTTACGTGATCGAAAACAGGAGCGACGGCTCCGTTAAGACGATTACGAATTATTCTGGAAAAGGGGTTTCCCGACCCCGACAAGGAGAACGGCATGAACCAAGAGGTCATGAATCTCTTCAACCCCCAGGCGCCGGCGCAGACCTTCGATGCCATCCGCATCTCGCTCGCCAGCCCGGAAAAGATCCAGTCCTGGTCCTTCGGCGAGATCAAGAAGCCGGAGACGATCAACTACCGCACGTTCAAGCCCGAACGCGACGGCCTGTTCTGCGCGCGCATCTTCGGCCCGATCAAGGACTACGAGTGCCTGTGCGGCAAGTACAAGCGCATGAAGTACAAGGGCGTCATCTGCGAGAAGTGCGGCGTCGAGGTCACGCTGTCGCGCGTGCGCCGCGAGCGCATGGGCCACATCGAACTGGCCGCGCCCGTCGCCCACATCTGGTTCCTGAAGTCGCTGCCGAGCCGCATCGGCACGCTGCTCGACATGACGCTCAAGGACATCGAGCGCGTTCTCTATTTCGAGAACTACATCGTCACGGAACCCGGCCTCACCGCGCTGAAGGAGCACCAGCTCCTGTCGGAAGAGGAATACATGATCGCCGTCGACGAGTACGGCGAGGATTCCTTCACGGCGATGATCGGCGCCGAGGCCATCCATGAGCTTCTGGCTTCCATGGACCTCGAGCGGATCGCCGGCGACCTGCGTTCCGAGCTCGCCTCCACCACGTCCGAGCTGAAGCAGAAGAAGCTCCTGAAGCGCCTCAAGGTCGTCGAGAACTTCATCGAATCCGGCAACCGGCCGGAGTGGATGATCATGAAGATCATCCCGGTGATCCCGCCCGACCTGCGCCCGCTGGTGCCGCTCGACGGCGGCCGCTTCGCGACGTCGGACCTGAACGACCTCTACCGCCGCGTCATCAACCGCAACAACCGCCTGAAGCGGCTGATCGAGCTGCGCGCGCCGGGCATCATCATCCGCAACGAGAAGCGCATGCTTCAGGAGGCCGTCGACGCGCTGTTCGACAACGGCCGCCGCGGCCGCGTCATCACCGGCGCCAACAAGCGCCCGCTGAAGTCGCTCTCCGACATGCTCAAGGGCAAGCAGGGCCGCTTCCGCCAGAACCTGCTCGGCAAGCGCGTCGACTATTCCGGCCGCTCGGTCATCGTGACCGGCCCGGAGCTCAAGCTGCACCAGTGCGGCCTGCCGAAGAAGATGGCGCTGGAGCTGTTCAAGCCCTTCATCTACGCCCGCCTCGACGCCAAGGGCTATTCGTCCACCGTCAAGCAGGCGAAGAAGCTGGTCGAGAAGGAAAAGCCGGAAGTCTGGGACATCCTCGACGAGGTGATCCGCGAGCATCCGGTGCTCTTGAACCGCGCGCCGACGCTGCACCGCCTCGGCATCCAGGCGTTCGAGCCGATCCTGATCGAGGGCAAGGCGATCCAGCTTCACCCGCTGGTCTGCACCGCCTTCAACGCCGACTTCGACGGTGACCAGATGGCGGTCCACGTGCCGCTGTCGCTGGAAGCCCAGCTTGAAGCCCGCGTGCTGATGATGTCGACCAACAACATCCTGCACCCGGCTTCCGGCGCGCCGATCATCGTGCCGTCGCAGGACATGGTCCTCGGGCTCTACTACCTGTCGATCATGAACCAGAACGAGCCGGGCGAGGGCATGGTCTTCGCCGACATGGGCGAGCTGCACCACGCGCTCGAGACCCGGGTCGTGACCCTGCACAGCAAGATCAGGGGCCGCTACCGCGGCGTCGACGCGGACGGCAACGTCGTTTCGAACATCTACGAGACGACGCCCGGCCGCATGATCATCGGCGAGCTTCTGCCGAAGAACGTCAACGTGCCGTTCGAGACCGCCAACCAGGAGATGACCAAGAAGAACATCTCCAAGATGATCGACACGGTCTATCGCCACTGCGGCCAGAAGGAGACCGTGATCTTCTGCGACCGCATCATGGCGCTCGGCTTCAGCCACGCCTGCCGGGCCGGCATCTCGTTCGGCAAGGACGACATGCTCATCCCCGACAGCAAGGCGGCGCTGGTCGCCAAGACCGAGGCAGAGGCCAAGGACTTCGAGCAGCAGTACAATGACGGCCTGATCACCCAGGGCGAGAAGTACAACAAGGTGGTCGACGCCTGGGCCAAGTGCTCGGAGAAGGTCGCCGAGGAGATGATGGCGCGCATCAAGGCCGTCGAGTTCGACGACAGCGGCCGCCAGAAGCCGATGAACTCGATCTACATGATGTCGCATTCCGGCGCGCGCGGCTCGCCGACCCAGATGCGCCAGCTTGCCGGCATGCGCGGCCTGATGGCCAAGCCCTCCGGCGAGATCATCGAGACGCCGATCATCTCGAACTTCAAGGAAGGCCTGACCGTTCTCGAATACTTCAACTCGACCCACGGCGCCCGCAAGGGTCTGGCCGACACCGCGTTGAAGACCGCGAACTCGGGCTACCTGACCCGCCGTCTCGTCGACGTGGCGCAGGACTGCATCGTGACGCAGATCGACTGCGGCACCGACAAGGGCCTGACGATGCAGCCGATCGTCGACGCCGGCCAGGTCGTGGCCTCGCTCGGCCAGCGCATCCTCGGCCGCACCACGCTCGAGGACATCACCCACCCGGCCACGGGCGAGGTGATCGTCAAGGGCGGCAAGCTGATCGACGAGCGCGACGTCGACGCCGTCGAGAAGGCCGGCATCCAGTCCGTCACCATCCGCTCGGCGCTGACCTGCGAGGTCCGCACCGGCGTGTGCGCGGTCTGCTACGGGCGCGATCTCGCCCGCGGCACGCCGGTCAATATCGGCGAGGCCGTCGGCGTCATCGCGGCGCAGTCGATCGGCGAGCCGGGCACCCAGCTCACCATGCGCACCTTCCACATGGGCGGCACGGCGCAGGTGGTCGACCAGTCGTTCCTGGAAGCCTCCTACGAGGGCAAGGTCGCGGTCCGCAACCGCAACGTCGTGCGCAACTCCGACGGCCATCTGGTCGTCATGGGCCGCAACATGGCGATCCTGATCCTCGACGAGGGCGGCAAGGAGAGGGCGGTTCACCGCGTCACCTACGGCAGCCGCATCTTCGTCGACGACGGCGACCACGTGAAGCGCGGCCAGCGCATCGCCGAGTGGGACCCCTACACCCGTCCGATCCTCACCGAGGTCGGCGGCAAGGTGGCGTTCGAGGATCTGGTCGACGGCATCTCCGTGCAGGAGACGGCCGACGAGTCGACCGGCATCACCAAGCGCGAGGTCATCGACTGGCGCTCGACCCCGCGCGGGTCGGACCTCAAGCCGGCGATCACCGTCCTCGACGACAAGGGCAAGCCCTTCAAGCTCGCCAAGGGCAGCGACGCGCGCTTCATGCTCTCGGTCGAGGCGATCCTGTCGGTCGAGCCGGGCGCGACCGTCCAGCCCGGCGACGTGCTCGCGCGTCTGCCGATGGAAAGCGCCAAGACCAAGGACATCACCGGCGGTCTGCCGCGCGTGGCCGAGCTGTTCGAGGCGCGTCGCCCCAAGGACCACGCCATCATGGCCGAGATCGACGGCACGGTGCGGTTCGGGCGCGACTACAAGAACAAGCGCCGCATCGTCATCGAGCCGCACGATTCGACGCTGGAGCCGGTCGAGTACCTGATCCCGAAGGGCAAGCCGTTCCATCTCCAGGACGGCGACACCATCGAGAAGGGCGACTACATCCTCGAGGGCAACCCGGCGCCGCACGACATCCTCGCCATCAAGGGCGTCGAGGAGCTGGCCCGCTATCTCGTCAACGAGATCCAGGAGGTCTATCGCCTCCAGGGCGTGCTCATCAACGACAAGCATATCGAGGTCATCGTCCGGCAGATGCTGCAGAAGGTCGAGATCACCGAGCAGGGCGACTCGACCTACATCCCGGGCGACCATGTCGACGTGATCGAGCTCGACGAGGTCAACGACCGCCTGGTCGAGGAAGGCAAGAAGCCGGCCGCCGGACAGCCGGTGCTGCTCGGCATCACCAAGGCGAGCCTGCAGACGCCGTCCTTCATCTCGGCCGCCTCCTTCCAGGAGACGACCCGCGTGCTGACCGAGGCGGCCGTGGCCGGCAAGACCGACACGCTGCAGGGCCTGAAGGAGAACGTCATCGTCGGCCGCCTGATCCCGGCCGGCACCGGCGGCCAGATGAGCCAGATCCGGCGCATCGCCACCCAGCGCGACGAGCTGATCCTCGACGAGCGCCGCAAGGCGACCGGCGCGGAGATGACCGCGCCCGTGCTCGCCGACATGACGGCCGACCCCGCCGAATAGGCGCGGCCGCAAACCGAACCGAAAGGCCGCCGGCGACCAGCCGGCGGCCTTTCGCTTTTCCGCTGGCCGCGACGAGCCCTCATCTGCTAGCCTCGAAACGGCGAGCAAAGGGGGAGCGTGTCATTCTGGGACGGAATGCGGCGAACGCGGCCGACGATATCCGCCATCTTCTCGACGAGATCGGTTGGGGGCGCAGCTCCTGGGACGAGGTCTGCCTTCGTCTACACGAGGCCCTGCCGGGGTCGGCCCCGATCATCATCAATGTCGACATGACCCGCCACGCCGCGGTCAACGCCGCCTTCGGGGAGGGGATAGACCCGTCCCATGCCGCCTCCTACATCGAGTACTACGCCTCCATCAATCCATGGATGAGGTTCTGGGAGACCGTTCCCGCCGGCCGCATCAGCCTCTCGGAGCGGGACTGCCCGTCTTCCTCGTTCCGCGACAGCGAGTTCTACGCCGACTGGCTGGACGAGCAGGACCATCTGAAGGCGGCCTGCGGCCTGCGCCTTGATGTCGACCGCAACAACACCATCCTCGTCGGCTGGCATTACGCGCTCGATCAGGCCCACTATGCCGACCGGTTCACCGAGGACATCCTGCGGCGCATAAAGGACGGCCTTGCCGGCGCCGTGCGCGGCGCGGCGCTGCTGCGCCACGGGCTGGAGCGCAGCAAGCGCCTCGGCGCTCTCATCGAGCGGATCGATGCCCCGGCCCTGCTCGTCGACGCGGATCGGCGCATCGGCGAGGCGAACTCCGCCGCCGCCATCGCCATGGTCCGCGGCGATCTCGTCAACGGCCTCGGCGACGTCCTCGCCTTGCGCGACCCGGCGGCGCAACGCTGGCTGGAGGAAACCGTCGCCCGCCTGCTTTCGGGCTCGCGCCAGTCGTCCGACAGGGCGACCTTCGCCGCGGGCGGGCAGGTCGTGCGCATCAGCGTCACCCGCGCGCCCGAATTCGGCGGCCCCAGCCTTCCTCTCCTCGTGCGCCCGCGCCCGCAGGCGCTCGTCGTGATCGAGCCGCTGGTCGGCCCCGCGCTTCGCCTCGACGCCGGCAGCCTCAAGCTCGCATTCGGCCTCAGCGCCGCCGAGACCCGCCTGTGCGAGATTCTCGCCAACGGACGCTCGCTGGCGGAGGCGGCCGAGATCCTGCGCCTTTCGGAGGGGACGGTGCGCCAGCGCGCCAAGATCGTGTTCCAGAAGACCGGCACCCACCGGCAGGGCCAGCTGATCGCGCTCGTCTCGCGATTCGCCGCGGATTAGCCTCACTTCCTCCTGCGTCCTTTCGGCGCTTCAGGCGTGAGAACCCGCAATACAAAAAGAGAACAAAATGATATTGTAAATATATATCAGTATGTTAACCCTCTTGCAAAAATGGAACAAAAAAGGTACAAAAAACACAGGGACACCGGAAAGACCCGGCTTCGCTGACGATCAAGGGGTAAGCTATCATGTCACAGAATACGTTGCGGCTTGTTGAGGGCAGTTCGGTGGACAAATCAAAGGCTCTGGATGCGGCGCTGGCACAGATCGAGCGCTCTTTCGGCAAGGGCTCGATCATGCGGCTGGGCGCCAACGAGCAGGTCGTCGAGATCGAGACGGTTTCGACCGGCTCTCTCGGCCTCGACATCGCCTTGGGCGTCGGCGGGCTTCCCAAGGGGCGCATCATTGAGATCTACGGCCCCGAGAGCTCGGGTAAGACGACGCTCGCCCTGCACACCGTGGCCGAGGCGCAGAAGAAGGGCGGCATCTGCGCATTCGTCGACGCCGAGCATGCGCTCGATCCCGTCTATGCCCGCAAGCTCGGCGTCGAGCTGGAGAACCTCCTGATCTCCCAGCCCGACACCGGCGAGCAGGCGCTGGAGATCTGCGACACGCTGGTCCGCTCCGGCGCGATCGACGTCCTGGTCGTCGACTCCGTGGCGGCGCTGACGCCGCGCGCCGAGATCGAGGGCGAGATGGGCGATTCGCTGCCCGGCCTTCAGGCGCGCCTGATGAGCCAGGCGCTGCGCAAGCTCACGGCCTCGATCTCGCGCTCGAACTGCATGGTCATCTTCATCAACCAGATCCGCATGAAGATCGGCGTCATGTTCGGTTCCCCCGAGACCACCACCGGCGGCAACGCGCTGAAGTTCTACGCTTCGGTCCGGCTCGACATCCGCCGCATCGGCGCGGTCAAGGACCGCGACGAGGTCGTCGGCAACCAGACCCGCGTCAAGGTGGTCAAGAACAAGCTCGCGCCGCCCTTCAAGCAGGTCGAGTTCGACATCATGTATGGCGAGGGCGTTTCCAAGACCGGCGAGCTGGTCGATCTCGGCGTCAAGGCCGGCGTGGTCGAGAAGTCCGGCGCCTGGTTCTCCTACAATTCCCAGCGCCTCGGGCAGGGTCGCGAGAACGCCAAGCAGTTCCTGCGCGACAATCCCGACACCGCGTCCGAGATCGAGCTGGCGCTGCGTCAGAATGCCGGCCTGATCGCCGACCGTTTCCTCGAAAATGGCGGCCCCGGCGACCAGGACGGGTCCGATGTCGACGAGGCGTCCGGCATGTAGACCTGCCGGCAATGCTTCAGGCGAGGCTTGTCTCGCGCTTCAGGGCCGCCGGCGTACCCCGCCTGCGGCCTTTTCCTTGATCGGGATCGGCCCTCGATCGGGCGCGATCGCCGTGAGCCGGCTTTCCCTGCGATCGCGGCCTTCGCGCCCTTCCGCCGAAAGTGGGAAGCCGTACGCTTTAGCGCGCCGCCTTTCTGGACAGCCGCATGGCTCGACGCTAAAAGCCGTCCTGGATTTCCCTGTCTTGCGGAGCGTTGCTGCTCCTTCTCAAAAGGCTTATCGCATGAGTGGCGTCAACGAGATACGGTCGGCCTTCCTCGACTACTTTGCCCGCAACGGGCACGAAATCGTTGCCTCCAGCCCGCTGGTGCCGCGCAACGACCCGACCCTGATGTTCACCAATGCCGGCATGGTGCAGTTCAAGAACGTCTTCACCGGGCTCGAGCAGCGGCCCTACAACCGGGCCGTGACCGCGCAGAAATGCGTCCGCGCCGGCGGCAAGCACAACGACCTCGACAATGTCGGCTACACCGCGCGCCACCACACCTTCTTCGAGATGCTGGGCAACTTCTCGTTCGGCGACTATTTCAAGGATCGCGCCATCGAGCTCGCCTGGAACCTGATCACGAAGGAATTCGGGCTGGCGAAGGATCGCCTTCTCGTCACCGTCTATCACACCGACGACGAGGCCGCCGGCTACTGGAAGAAGATCGCGGGCCTGCCCGAAGAGCGCATCATCCGCATCCCGACCAGCGACAATTTCTGGGCGATGGGCGATACCGGCCCGTGCGGCCCGTGCTCGGAGATCTTCTACGACCACGGCGAGGGCATTGCCGGTGGCCCGCCCGGCAGCCCGGACGAGGACGGCGACCGCTTCATCGAGATCTGGAACCTCGTCTTCATGCAGTACGAGCAGCTGACGAAGGAGGAGCGCGTCGACCTGCCGCGTCCCTCCATCGACACCGGCATGGGGCTGGAGCGCATCGCCGCCGTCCTTCAGGGCGAGCACGACAATTACGACATCGACCTGTTCAAGGCGCTGATCCGCGCCTCGGTGGAAGCGACCGGCGTTCCCGCCGACGGCAAGCACCGGGCGAGCCACCGGGTCATCGCCGACCATCTGCGCGCCTCCTCGTTCCTGATCGCCGATGGCGTCCTGCCGTCCAACGAGGGCAGGGGCTACGTCCTGCGCCGCATCATGCGCCGCGCCATGCGCCATGCCCAGCTGCTCGGCGCGGCCGAGCCGCTGATGTGGCGCCTGGTTCCGGCGCTGGTGCGCGAGATGGGCCGCGCCTATCCCGAGCTGGTGCGCGGCGAGGCGCTGATCACCGAGACGCTGAAGCTGGAGGAAACCCGCTTCCGCAAGACGCTCGCCCGCGGCCTCGGCCTGCTTTCCGACGCGACGGAGGGAATGGGCGAGGGCGCCCGCCTCGACGGCGAGACCGCCTTCAAGCTCTACGACACCTACGGCTTCCCGCTCGACCTGACGCAGGATGCGCTGCGCCAGCGCGGCATCTCGGTCGACACGGACGGCTTCAGCGCGGCGATGGAGCGCCAGAAGGCCGAGGCGCGCGCCAACTGGGCCGGCTCCGGCGAGGCGGCGACCGAGACGGTCTGGTTCTCCGTGCGCGACCGCGTCGGGCCGACCGAGTTCCTCGGCTACGAGACCGAGGCGGCCGAAGGCGTCGTCACCGCCCTCGTCGGCAACGGCAGCGAGATCGGCGCGGCCGAGGCCGGCGACACCGTCGCCGTCGTCGTCAACCAGACGCCGTTCTACGGCGAATCCGGCGGCCAGGTCGGCGATACCGGCTCGATCCGCGGCGAGGGATTCGAGATCGAGGTCTCCGACACCCAGAAGAAGGGCGACGGCGTTTTCGTCCATCTGGGCAAGGTCGTCTCCGGCCGGGCCACGGTCGGCGCGCCGGTCGAATTGAAGGTCGACGGCCGGCGCAGGGCGATGATCCGCGCCAACCATTCCGCGACCCACCTCGTCCATGAGGCGCTGCGCGAGGTGCTCGGCACGCATGTCGCGCAGAAGGGCTCGCTCGTCGCGCCGGACAGGCTCCGCTTCGACTTCTCCCATCCCAAACCCATTTCCGCCGGGGACCTGGACCGGATCGAGCGCCTTGCCAACGAGGTCGTCCGCCAGAACGAGAAGGTCACGACGCGCCTGATGGCGGTCGACGACGCCATCGCCGAGGGCGCGATGGCGCTGTTCGGCGAGAAATACGGCGACGAGGTCCGCGTGGTGCGGATGGGAACCGCGCTGCACGGCGACAAGGCCGGCCGGCCCTATTCCGTCGAGCTGTGCGGCGGCACCCATGTCGCCGCCACCGGCGACATCGGCCTCGTGCGCGTCGTCTCCGAGGGCGCGGTCGCGGCCGGCGTGCGCCGCATCGAGGCCCTGACCGGGGAAGCCGCGCTCGATCATCTCGACGAGCAGGAACGGCGGCTGAAGGCGGTGGCGTCGGCGCTCAAGGTCTCGCCGGCCGAAGCCGCCACCCGCCTGGAGGTGGTGCTGGAAGAGCGGCGCAGGCTGGAGCGCGAGCTGACCGAGGCGCGCCGCAAGCTGGCGCTCGGCGGCGCGGCCGCCGCCAGCGAGGACGGCGCGGCGGCAGGCGAAAGCGTCAACGGCGTTGGCTTCCTCGGCAAGGTCGTCGCCGGCATCCCGGCCAAGGAGCTGAAGTCGCTTGCCGATGCCGGCAAGACATCGCTCGGCTCCGGCGTCGTCGTCTTCGTCGGCACGGCCGAGGACGGCAAGGCCAGCGTCGTCGTCGGCGTCACCGACGATCTCACCGCCCGTTTCTCGGCCGTCGACCTGGTGCGCCTGGCCTCGGCGGCCATCGGCGGGCAAGGCGGCGGCGGCAGGCCCGACATGGCGCAGGCCGGCGGCCCCGACGGCGCGCGCGCGACCGAGGCGATCGCGGCGGTCAGATCGGCCCTCGGCTGACGAGAATCGCGAAGCGGCCATGCGCGGCTCCGTGCCTCATCCGTCGAAGCGCCTCCGGCGGGCTTCATTTCGTGATAAGCTCGCTTCCTCTCCTGCCGGCTTTCGAAAGGGCGCCTCGTTCTGCCGATGCCGCCGTCTGCGAGTTGCAGGATCATAGGAAAAGGGCCGGACGAAGCCGGCCCTTTTGATGAAATGCCGGGATTTCTCAGAACTTGTAGCTGATGCCGACCTTGAACGCGTGCTCGGTGACATCGACGCCGGTCCCTATGCCGAGGAACTCGAACTCGCCATAGTCGGAGTAGCGATACTCGGCCCGCACCAGCCAGTTGTCGGTGAAGGCGTGCTCGACGCCGGCACCGAGCGTCCAGCCGACCATCGAATCCTCGATCTTCAACGGCAGGGCCGGAATGTCGATATAGGCGTTGGTGCCGGCGACGCCGGCGGTGCCGTAAAGGAGGGTGCGGTCGATGGCATAGCCGATGCGGCCACGCACCGACCACTGCCAATCCGTGCCGATCTCCACGAAGCCTGCGGCATAGGAATTTTCATTCCATGTCCGCGCCACATCGGCTTCGATGCCGAACACCCACGGCCCGTTCTGCAGGAAGTTGTAGCCGGCATGCACCCCGAGCAGGCCGCCGTTGAAGCTCTCGTCGGCTCCGCCGAAATCAGCCCTTGTCGAAACGTACCCGCCATGGGCGCCGAGATAGAAGCCTGTCCAGTCGTAGACCGTGGAAACCGGAGCGGGGGCCGGTTCATAGATGATCGCGTCGGCTGCCATCGCCGAGGTCGCCATGGCAGCGAATACAGCGCCTGCGAGTAAAGTGTTGATCTGGTTCATGTTGCCTGTCCTTCTCATCATGGAAGGACGGGAAGAATACGCCTGTCTTCGAAATCTGTCTGTCACGCATCCGCCACATGCGCGGCAGCATGAGCGAAACATCCTTCGCATCTCGAGAACCGGAGACAACTATGGACGGCCCGCACCCGCCCGCACGGCGATGGTGCCCGGCTTCATCCGCAAAGACGGGGAGGCGGCCTGTCTGACCGTCAGCGGCTGTCCCGCTTTGCCTGGGCGACAGCCGCGGCTTTCCGCAGGCGGCCCCGTTCCATCGGCCGCACGAGGCTGTCCCGGCGTGTCGATGCAGCCTTGCGCATGCCTTGGTGGGCATGTCGCGTGTTCGCCGGCGCGTCCTCGTCCGGCGCTGCCTGCTTGAGCTTCAGCGCGCGGCGCGAAAATTCCACCTGCTTCACCTGGGACGCCATGCGCTCGCGGCGTGAACGCTCCGCGTTCAGGCGGCGCACCGCGGTCGCCAGCACCTCGAGCTTCACCTTGTTGCCGACCGCGGACGTCGCCGCCTCCGCCCCCTTGGGAGCCGCCTTGCCGCGGATCTCCCTCTTGCGCCGCTGCACCTCGCCGCGGGCCTTGTCCCGGCGCTCGCGCACCAGCTTCGTCAGGCTGGAAAGCTCCTTGTCGGCCAGATCCTGCAAGGCGGGATGGTGGGTCCTGGCTACGAGTTCCTGTTCCGCCTTGTCGAGGGCGCGATCTTCCTGTCTGCGGCTGATGGACATGGTGCTTCCTTCCGTCTGTTCAAGGCGACGGCCGAAGACTGCTCCGGCGCGCCGATCCATGCAGCCGGAGCCGCCCTTTCCAACATAGGTCGGCTGGGCGCATCGGCAACGCCGACACCTACCTTTTCGGCGGCCATGGGCTTCGCCGGACCACATTGACGCAAGCATTGCGATCGGTTCTACAGCAATTGACGGTTGAGGGTTTCGATGACGAGCAGCAGGGTCGTTCAACTGCCGCAGAGATTGACACCGGTCTCGGTGTCGAGGTTCGGGTGCGACCTGCATGCGCTCGGGCCGGCAGGCGGCTTCATATTCGACTTCGGCCGCCAGAGGTGGTTCCTGCCATTTTCGATGGTGCTGCTGGCGATGCATCTGCGCCGGTTTCGCGAGCGCCATCCGCACGCGGAGTTCTATGCGAGAAACTTCGAGAACCACGGCTACGCCGCGCATATGGGCTTCTTCAAGACATTCGGGCTCGACCATGGAAATGCACCGGGCGAAGCCCTGGGCAGCTCTACCTATGTCCCGATCCAGTCCATCAGACGATCCGAACTCGCCGAGCAGGCGTCGAAGGCTTATGTCGAAATCGGGTTCACCATCGAGAAGAAGGCCGCGTCCCTATCCAGCATCCTGACGCAAACGGAAACCGGCGTCCTTCACGACACGCTGACATACTCGATCCGCGAGATTCTCAGGAATGTCTTCGAGCACAGCGATGCCGAAGAGCTGTTCATTTGCGCGCAGCACTGGCCCAGCCGGCACGAGGTCGAGGTCGGCATCGTCGACGCGGGGATCGGCATCAGGGCCGGTCTGGCGAAGAACCCGAGCTTCCAGTTCGAGACGCACAGGGAAAGCCTCCATGCCGCTCTCATGCCGGGCGTGTCGGGAAACATCCGGGCCGGGAAGGGAAGCGATCCGTGGAGAAATACGGGTTACGGGCTTTATATGACCAACCGGATATGCCGGGCCGGGGGCTGCTTCTTCATATGCAGCGGCGATGCGGGCCTTTGGCTGGAGGGAAAGCGCAAGCTGGACGTCCCCTCCAACCTGCGGGGAACCGCCGTGCGCCTGTTCCTGGATACTTCCCACCTCATCGATCTCAGGGATCGGCTGGCCGGGTTCCACAGAGACGGCATCCGCGCCGCAAAGGAGATACGGGGAGCAAACAAATCCTACGCCTCGGCCGCCTCCCAGATGCTGACCCGGGATTTTCAATAGACCCCTTCCGCTCTCCGAAGGGCTCTCCGGCGCGCGAAGCGAACTGCCGGGAGATTAGAAAACTGGTGGAGGCGGACGGACGAACCGCGAACCGGACCAAGGCCGCGACCGCGGCCCGGGCTTTCGCCCGCCCCCGCGGAGCCGGCGAGCGAAGCGAGTTCGGCGTGAGCGAAAGAATGGTGGAGGTTAGAGGCAAAGCCTCGAACCGGAACCAGGCCGCGACCGCGGCCCGTGCTTTTGCACGCCCCATCGGAGGCGTGAGCGAAGCGAACTGCCGTGAGATATGGAAACTGGTGGGCCCGGAGGGACTCGAACCCCCAACCAAGCGGTTATGAGCCGCCGGCTCTAACCATTGAGCTACAGGCCCCACGGGGCTGACCTAGTTGGTTTTCTGACGCCAGACAAGGGCGCAAACGGGAGCGTCGCCGTATTGCCCCCACAATCCGCTCCTACGCGCAAGCGATCAGTCAACCGGAGTGAGATCACATGAACCGCCGATACCTGCCGCTCATCGCCGCCGCGATGGTCCTGCCCAGCGCCGCCCAGGCGCAGGAGCTGCGCAATCCGGTGCCGCGCATCGCCGTCGTGGGTGAGGGGGAGGCGTCGGTGGCGCCGGACCTCGCCGTCGTCACCCTTTCGGTGCTGCGCGAGGCGGCGACGGCGCGCGAGGCGCTCGACCAGAGCAACAAGGCGGCGGCCGACGTCATCGCGGCGATGAAGGAGGCCGGCATCGAGGCCCGCGACCTCCAGACCAGCGGCCTGCAGATCAATCCGCGCTATGTCTATCCGCAGGGCGGCAGCGGCGAGGAGCAGCCGCGGATCGTCGCCTATCAGGCGACGAACACGCTGACCGCGCGCGTGCGCGACATCTCAAGGGTCGGGGAGGTGGTCGACCGGGCGGTGACGCTGGGCGTCAACCAGGGCGGCAGCATCGCCTTCACCAATGACGACCCCTCCGCCGCGCGCACCGAAGCCCGCCGCCGCGCGGTCGAGGATGCCGTCGCGCGTGCGAAAACCCTCGCGGAGGCGGCCGGGGTCGGCCTCGGCCCGATCATCGAGATCACCGAGCAATCCTTCACGCAGCCGCCGATGCCGATCGCCGCGTCGGGCCGCGCCTACCGGATGGAGGCCGCCGCCGACGCCGTGCCGGTCGAGGCCGGCGAGAACGTCTATCGCATCCAGATCAACGCGACCTTCGAGCTGAAGCAGTAAAGCCCGCCAGCCCGGAGGAACAGGCGTTCTTCCGGGCGACGCCCGCCAGCGCCAGCCGTGGAACGGTGCCGCGCTTCGGGCCGCGACCCTGACAAAAAAAGTGCCGGCAGTTTCCTGCCGGCACAGTCAGGGGAGGTCAGAAGAAGCGCTGGGCGATCAGCGCAGGACGGGGCAGGACGGGGCCTTGCCGAAGACGACGATCGCCGGGCGAGGGCCATAGCCACGGCCGGCGACCTTGATGGTGCGGCGGCTGACGTCGACCACGCGGGCGTTGCGCAGGCCCATCCGCGATGCCTTCCTGACGGCGTCGCGCGGCGAGCATTCGCGGACATGGTGGTAGCGGCCCGGGCCGCGATAATGATGACGGCCGCGATCATCGAAGCGGAAGCCGGCGCTCGGGCCATGGCCGGAGCCGAAGCCGAGATAGATCGACCCGCCGGCGGCCTCGGCCGATGCGGGCATGGCAGCGACGGCACCCAGGCCGACGATGGCGGCAAGCGTGGCGGTTCTGAGAAACTTGAACATGGCGCGCTCCTTTGGGACGAAATTGACATGGCTCGCTGTCTGCGATTGACGCCAACCTATCCGCCGAGCAAGGACCGGACCGCAATAGGGGTCTTGCGCGCGGCCCGAAAGACGGACGGATGCAGCGCATCCCGAACGAGCGCAGGCTCATCGGCTCAGGTGAACAAAAGTCGCATAAGATAGATTATGGAACTGACCGATGCCTGGTTTCCGCCATGAAACGGCATCGCGCCGGCAAATCTGTGTGTGTTTACAGGCCCATCGCTCCGAGGCAGCGCCCCGAACGGCAGCGTCGTCTGCGAACCTGCCGGCCGTTGTCTCACGCCAACGCTGGAGCCAATGGCCGGAACGACAGTGACGAACGCTACCGACTAATCCTGCCACGTCATCACCGCGGCGCACCGCATCGGACGGATCAGTCCGCCATCGCTTGCGCCAGCGCCACCGCGGCGTCGAAGTCGCGCCGGCGCGCGACCTGTCGCGCGACGGCTTCGGCGTCGTCGCCCCAGTGCTCGGCGTTCCAGCTCTCATCGACATGGGCGGCGGCCCAGGCGTCGGCCGGATCGAGCGCGCCGGCCTCGACCGCCAGCGCCAGCAAGGCCGAGCCGGTCAGCGTCGTCATCACGTGGATCGCGGCCAGTCGGAACGGATCGCGCCGGTCGTCCAGCCAGCGCCGCACCGCGGCGACGGATTCCCGCGGCTGCTCGACATGGACGACGCCCTCGGCGAGGATGAACCGCGCGCCGAGCGCGGCGCGTGCCCAGTCGAGGACCGGGTCCCACGCTTGTGTCTGGCGCGCCACCAGCCCGGCCGGCTCGCCGGCGCGGTAGCAGATGAGGTCCGAGCCCGAGAAGCGCACGACATCCTCGATCACCGCCTCGGGGTCCTGCGCCACGCCGTCGATGGCGCTGTTGACCAGCCGCAGCACCGGCATCGAGACCGGATCGATCACGTCGCGCTGGGCGTCGAACTCGCCGGCCACGAGCGCGGCCGCCGCCCGGGACGGCAGGATGAGCGGTGCCCTGCCCGGCGTCCGCACGGATTTCCCGTCTAGAAGAACGGAAAATCCTTCTTTTATTTCAGCGTGTTCCACGCTTTTATAAAAGCGTTTCGGCAAACTCTGGCGCATCTGGTTCTGCGCCCGGCGTATCGGGTCGGGATCGGAAAGATGGCTCCCGGATTCCAGATCGTTCAGAAGGTCACGCATCGTTTTTCCTTCCCGGCAGCGCCGCGCCGCTGGCCCGGCCGGTCCTGTTGACGAGGACGAGGCCGGCCGCGATCAGCCCCAGCGCGGCGAAAATGCGCGGCGTCAGCGGCTCGTCCAGCAGAATCCCCGCGAAGATGACGCCGAAGGCCGGTGTCAGGAAGGTGAAGCTGGACAGCCCGGAAGCCGGATAGCGGCGCACCAGCCAGAACCACAGCACATAGGTGAACGCAACCACGAACACGGTCTGGAACGCCAGCGATGCCGTCGCCAGCGCCGTCACCTCGCGCAGCAGCGGCCCGTAGAGCGGGATCAGCGGCAGCGCGATGAACGTCGAGACCACGAGTTGATAGAGCAGCGTCTTTTCCGGGTTGGCGGACGAAAGGCGCGAGCCCTTGACCACGAGAACCGTCGCCGCCCACAGCATGCCGGCGACCAGGCAAAGGAGGTCGCCCCAGATGGCATATGGGCCGGGCACGCTCAGCCCATCGGAAAAGATCAGTATCACGCCGGCAAAGGCGAGCACGAGGCCCGCCAGCTTCCGCGCCGTGATCTTCTCGCCGAGCAGGAAATGCCCGCAGAGCAGCATCCAGAACGGCATGGTGCAGACCATCAGCGCGCTACGCGCCGCGCTGGTGAATTCGAGGCCGGCGAAGATCAGGACGAATTCGAAGCTGAACAGTGCCCCCGCCGCCAGCCCCGGCCAAAGCGTGCCGTCGCGCGCGAACAGAGCGATGCCGCGCCAGCGGCACCACAGAAACACGAGAATCCCGGCGCCCGCGCCGCGCACGAACACGCCGAACATCGGGTTGAAGCCGGCATTCGACACCTTTATCGCGACCTGGTTCATCCCCCACGACAGGGTCAGCAGCAGCATGAGCGCGACCGCGAGGCCGTCCATCGCCGATCTGCCGATGTCGCGGTCATCCGCGCCCGCCGGCACAGCGCTCATTCCTCGCCCCCGGCGGTGGCGTCGTCGAAACCGAGCAGGTTCCAGCTCTGGCGCATATGCGGCGGCAGCGGCGCCGTCACGTCGATGACCCCGCCGTCGGGGTGCGGAATGACGATGCGCCGCGCATGCAGGTGCAGCCGGTTCTGGATGCCGCCGGGAAACTCCCAGTTGGTGTCGGCCTCAAAATATTTCGGATCGCCGATGATCGGGCAGCCGATATGGGCGGCATGGACGCGAAGCTGGTGGGTGCGCCCGGTATAGGGCTCCATTTCCAGCCACGAGAGCGCCTGCCCCGCCTGGTCGACGATGCGGTAGTGCGAAACGGCGTGGTCGGCCCCCTCCTCGCCATGGCGGGCGATGCGCATCCGGTCGCCGTCGCGGGTCTGCTCCTTGACCAGCCAGCTCGAGATGCGGTCCTCGCGCTTCTTCGGCACGCCCTTGACCAGCGCCCAGTAGGTCTTCTTGGCGTCGCGGCCGCGGAACGCCTCGGCGAGCTTCATCGCCGCCAGCCGCGAGCGTGCCACCACCAGCACGCCCGACGTGTCGCGGTCGAGGCGGTGGACGAGGCGCGGCTTCTCGCCCTTGCGGTTGCGCCACGCCTCCAGCATGCCGTCGACATGGCGCGCAACGCCCGAGCCGCCCTGCACCGCAAGGCCGGCCGGCTTGTCGAAGACGTAGACGGCCGGGTCCTCGTGGATCAGCATCTTCGCCAGCACCTCGGCGTCGGCCTCCCCGCGCATGGTGCGCGCCGTCACCGGCCCCTCGCCCTTGCGGTCGACGCCGAGCGGCGGCACGCGCACCACCTGCCCCGGCTCGACGCGCGTGTCGGCCTTGACGCGGCCGCCGTTCACCCTGACCTGCCCCGAACGCAGAAGCTTCTGGAGCTGGGCGAAGCCGAGGCCCGGATAGTGCGCCTTGAACCAGCGGTCGAGCCGCATGCCCGCCTCGCCGGTCTCGACCGATATCTGTTCCACGCCTGCCATGGGTCCGTTACTCACATCTCTTCGCGCTGGCCAGATAGCATCAGCCGAGGCTTTTCGCGACCCACATTCCGAAGAAGAGCGCGGCGATCGCCAGAACGACGCTCATGGCGACATAGCCGAACGCCTGCACCAGCGCCCCCCGCTCGTAGAGCACGGCGAAATCGAGGGAAAAGGCGGAGAAGGTGGTGTAGCCGCCGAGGATGCCCGTCGCCACGAACAGGCGCAGCTCGGCCGAGCCGCCGAAACGCCGCGCCAGCAGCTCGACGAACAGCCCCATCAGGAAGCCGCCGACGACGTTGACCGTCAGCGTGCCCCACGGAAACGCCGGGCCGAGGAGGCGCAGCGCCGCGAGATTGGTGAGGTGGCGAAACCCCGAGCCGAGCGCGCCGCCCAGCGCGACGAGAAGAAGATGGTACATCGGTCCTGTCCCCGCCTCTATTTGCCCTGCCGCTCGCGCCTCAGCTTCGCCCACCAGTCGAGCCGCTTCCTGATCTCGCGCTCGAAGCCGCGGTCGGGCGGGTCGTAGAAGGTGCGCCGGCCGAGGGATTCGGGGAAGTAGTCCTGGCCGGAAAAGGCGTCCGGCTCGTCGTGATCGTAGCGATAGCCATCGCCATAGCCTTCCGACTTCATCAGCTTGGTCGGCGCGTTGAGGATGTGGCGCGGGGGGCTGAGCGAGCCGTGCTCCTTGGCGGTGCGCGTCGCCGCCTTGAACGCGGTGTAGAGCGCGTTCGACTTCGGCGCGGTGGCGAGATAGACGCAGGCCTGCGCCAGCGCCAGCTCGCCCTCGGGCGAGCCGAGGAAGTCATAGGCGTCCTTGGCCGCGTTGGCGATCACCAGTGCCTGCGGGTCGGCGAGGCCGATATCCTCGACCGCCGTGCGCACCAGCCGCCGGCCGAGGAACAGCGGGTCCTCGCCGGCGTCGAACATGCGCGAAAGGTAATAGAGCGCGGCATCGGGGTCGGAGCCGCGCACCGCCTTGTGCAGGGCCGAGATCAGGTTGTAGTGGCCGTCCTGGCTCTTGTCGTAGATCGGCGCGCGGCGCTGGACGATCTCCTGCAGGCCCTCGGCGTCGAAGATCTCGCCCTCGCCGGCCGCGCGCCACACTTCCTCGGCCAGCGTCAGCGAGGCGCGCCCGTCGCCGTCGGCCATGCGGATCAGCACCGCGCGCGCCTCGTCGTCGAGCGGCAGCGCCCTGCCCTCCAGCCGCTCGGCGCGCCCGAGAAGCGCGGCGACGCTCTCCGGCTCCAGCGGCTTGAAGGTCAGCACCCGCGCGCGCGACAGGAGCGCGGCGTTGAGCTCGAAGGACGGGTTCTCGGTGGTCGCGCCGACGAGGATGACGGTGCCGTCCTCCATGACCGGCAGGAAGGAATCCTGCTGGGCGCGGTTGAAGCGATGGATCTCGTCGACGAACAGCAGCGTCTGCCGGCCGGAAGCGCGCCGCAGCCGCGCCGCCTCGAACACCTTCTTCAGGTCGGCGACGCCGGAGAAGATCGCCGAGATCTGCTCGAAGGCCAGCCCGGTCTCACCGGCCAGAAGCCGCGCGACCGTGGTCTTGCCTGTCCCCGGCGGCCCCCAGAACACCATCGAGCCGAGCGAGCCCGAACGGATCATCCGCGTCAGCACGCCGTCCGGCCCGGTCAGGTGCTCCTGCCCGACCACGTCGCCGAGCACGGCCGGACGCAGCCGGTCGGCGAGCGGCCTGCCGACTTCGGCCGCTGGGCTGGGATCGGGCGCGAAAAGATCGGCCATGGCGTCAGTATCGCAGCACCTGGTTGAGCAGCCGGCCGTCGCGCTCGATGGTGAACCGCCACCAGCGCGACTGGCCGGCCGCGATGTCGCGCAGCTTCTCGGCCGTATCGATCTCCTCGCCATTGACCTCGCGCACGATGTCGCGGGGGCGCAGGCCGAAGCGGGCGGCGGGCGAGTTGCCGAGGACCTCGACCAAGGCGACGCCACGCGCCTCGGTGCTGAGGCGCAGCCGCTGGGCGAGCCGGGGCGAAAGCGCAGCCACCTTGGCTCCCGCGAACGGGCTGCGCCCGTCGATGATGATCTCGGCGGTGGATGCGCCCTCGGGCGCGCGGATCAGCTCGATCTCGACCGTGCGCTCCCTGCCCTGGGCCAGCACCGTCAGCTCGGCGACGCTGCCGATCGGGCTCGTCGCCAGCCGGTAGCCGAGCGCGTCGGGATGCTCGATGGCCGCGCCGTTCAGCGCCAGCACCACGTCGCCGGGGCGCAGGCCCGCCTTTGCCGCGGGACCGTCGGGCGTGACCGAGCGCACCAGCGCGCCGTGCGGCCGCACCATACCGAGCGCCTCGGCCATGGTCGCGTCGACATTCTCGAACGCGGCGCCGACGAAGGGCCGCTCGAAATAGTCGAGGCCGCCGCGCGCCGCGTCGACGACCGCGCGCACCATGTTGGAGGGGATCGCGAAGCCGATGCCGATGGAGCCGCCGGTGCGGGAGAAGATCGCGGTGTTGATGCCGACCACCTCGCCGCCCATCGACACCAGCGCGCCGCCCGAATTGCCGGGATTGATCGCGGCATCCGTCTGGATGAAGAAGCCGAAATCGCTGACACCGATATGGGTGCGCGCGAGGCCGGAGACGATGCCGCTCGTCGTCGTCTGGCCAACGCCGAACGGGTTGCCGATGGCGAGCACGAGATCGCCGACCTCGAGCGCGTCGGAATCGCCGAGCGAGGCGACCGGGAACGGCTCCGACCCGTCGATCTTCAGCACGGCGAGGTCGAGCGACTCGTCCTTCAGCAGGATCGTGCTCTGGTACTCGCGCCCGTCCGCGGTCGCCACCCGCACCTCGTCGGCGTCGCGGATGACGTGGTAGTTGGTGACGACATAGCCGCTTTCGTCGACGATGACGCCCGAGCCGAGCGAGGATTGCACGCGCGGCGGCATCTGCCGGTGGCCGAAGAACTGCTCGAAGAACGGATCGCCCGCGAAGGGCGAGCGCGCCTGCACCTGCTGCGAGGCGTAGACGTTGACGACGGCCGGCGCGATCTCGCGCACCAGCGGCGCGAAGGAAAGCTGCATCTCGGCCTGCCCGAACGGCACGCGCCGCACCGGCTGCAATGCTGCGTCGTCGCCGCGCAGAAGGTCGCTCAGCGCGTCGGCCAGCCCCTTGCCCCCGCTGTCCTGCGCCGAGACGGGCGCGGAGATGGCAAGCATGGCCGACAGAAGAACCGGAACGAGAAGAAAACGCCGCATGAAGAATCCCCGCATTTTACGAAGCAGCGCCATTTTCGCAGGGAATGTGCAAAATAAAAGGCAGCCGCCGGTCCGGAGCAATTCCAGGAAAAGTGTGAAGCACTTTTCCGTCCGGAATTGCGTCAAACCAAGAATCTAGACCGTTTTCCGCGTTTCCGCCAAACCGGAAACGGTCTGGACCAACTCTTGCTCCCGCATGCCGCCGCCAAGGGCCGCAAAAATGCGAAAAGGGGCCGTTGAGGCCCCTTCCCTGATGTCGGCCAAGTCTGAGGGCGATCAGGCCGCTTCGGACTCGCTCGCGGCGACTTCCGCCTCGTGGCGGGCGCGGTCGGCGGCGCCCTTGGCCGAAACGTCGCGCTCGACGAATTCGATCACCGCCATCGGCGCGTTGTCGCCGTGGCGGAAGCCCGCCTTCATGATGCGCAGGTAGCCGCCGTTGCGGGTAGCGTAGCGCGGCGCGATGATGTCGAACAGGCGCTTGGCGGCGGCTTCCGAGCCGGTCGCGGCGATCGCCTGGCGGCGGGCGTGAAGATCACCCCGCTTGCCGAGCGTGACCAGCTTCTCGACGATGGGCCTGAGCTCCTTCGCCTTGGGCAGCGTGGTGGTGATCTGCTCGTGCTCGATCAGCGAAGCAGCCATGTTCGTGAACAGCGCCTTGCGATGGCTGACGGTGCGGCCGAGCCGGCGTCCGGATTTTCCGTGGCGCATGGCCTTCTCCTTCGGTTCGTTTCGGAGGCGTTGAGCCTCTGGTTCCTGTGCCGCATGATCCGCCCGGGAGCGCTCCGCCCCCGGCGATCATGCTCAATACTGGTCTTCGTAGCGCTTGGCGAGGTCTTCGATGTTCTCCGGCGGCCAGTCCTGCACCTCCATGCCGAGGTGGAGGCCCATGGCGGCCAGAACTTCCTTGATCTCGTTGAGCGACTTGCGGCCGAAATTCGGCGTGCGCAGCATCTCGGCT
Organism: Alphaproteobacteria bacterium; assembly: GCA_037190985.1. Classification (GTDB taxonomy): domain Bacteria; phylum Pseudomonadota; class Alphaproteobacteria; order Rhizobiales; family Rhizobiaceae; genus Aerobium. The sequence goes on along the minus strand of JBBCKE010000026.1, from coordinate 14,043 downwards.
TCCGTCTTCTGGATCAGGTCGCCGATATAGACGATGTTGTCGTTCTTCAGGCAGTTGGCCGAGCGGACCGACAGCTCCAGCTCGTCCACCTTCTTGAGCAGCGCCGGGTTGAAGGCGAGCTCGGCGACCATCTCGGACGCGACTTCCTTCTGCGGCTCGTCGAAATTGACGAACAGGCCGAACTGGTCCTGAAGGATGCGGGCGGCGAACGCCACGGCGTCCTCGCCCGAAACCGCGCCGTTGGTCTCGATCGACATGGTCAGCTTGTCATAGTCGAGAACCTGGCCCTCGCGGGTGTTCTCGACCTTGTAGGAGACCTTCTTGACCGGCGAGTAGAGGCTGTCGACCGGGATGAGGCCGATCGGGGCGTCCTCGGCGCGGTTGCGCTCGGCCGGAACATAGCCCTTGCCGGTGTCGACGGTGAACTCCATGCGAATCTCGGCGCCCTCGTCCAGCGTGCAGATGACGTGGTCGGGGTTGAGGATCTCGACGTCGCCCACGGTCTGGATGTCGCCGGCCGTCACCACGCCCGGTCCCTGCTTGCGCACGACCATGCGCTTCGGGCCGTCGCCTTCCATGCGGATGGCGATTTCCTTGATGTTGAGGACGATGTCCGTCACGTCTTCGCGCACGCCGGCGATCGAGGAGAATTCATGCAGCACGCCGTCGATCTGCACCGCCGTCACGGCAGCGCCGCGCAGCGAGGACAGAAGCACGCGCCGCAGCGCGTTGCCGAGGGTCAGGCCATAGCCGCGCTCGAGCGGTTCGGCCACGAGCGTGGTCAGCGTCTTGCCCTTCGAGGTGAACTCGATCTTGTTGGGCTTGATCAGTTCCTGCCAGTTTTTCTGGATCATGCGGGTCTTCCTTCCGTTTCCCGCCACCATCCAATCGTGGCGGGCAAAGCCGGGAACCCGGAGAGGAGCGCGCCGCTCTATCGGGCGGGGCGCTCGTCCGGTCTGTTCGAAAAAATCAGACGCGACGCTTCTTGCGCGGGCGGCAGCCATTGTGCGGGATCGGCGTCACGTCGCGGATCGACGTGATGGTGAAGCCCGCGGCCTGGAGCGCGCGCAGCGCCGACTCGCGGCCGGAACCGGGACCGCACACCTCGACCTCGAGCGTGCGCATGCCGTGCTCCTGCGCCTTCTTGGCGCAATCCTCGGCGGCGATCTGCGCCGCGAACGGCGTCGACTTGCGCGAGCCCTTGAACCCTTGAGCACCGGCCGACGACCAGGCAATCGCATTGCCCTGCGCATCGGTGATGGTGATCATGGTGTTGTTGAAGGTCGAGTTGACGTGCGCGACGCCCGTCGAGATGTTCTTCCGCTCGCGGCGGCGAACGCGTGCTGCTTCCTTGGCCATTTATGGTCCTTCCGTTCGATATCGACGCCGCCGTAATGCCAGCGGCTACACCAAGTGAGTGAGTAGTGAGGTAGTCAGTAGTGAATAGTGAAATCCACCTCTCACTACTCTCTATTCCCTACTCACTCGCCTTATTTCTTCTTGCCGGCGATCGGCTTGGCCGGGCCCTTGCGGGTGCGGGCGTTGGTATGGGTGCGCTGGCCGCGCACCGGCAGCGACCGGCGATGGCGCAGGCCGCGGTAGCAGCCGAGGTCCATCAGGCGCTTGATGTTCATCGAGACCTCGCGGCGCAGGTCGCCCTCGACCTGGTAGTCGCGGTCGATGGCTTCGCGGATCTGCAGCACTTCGGCGTCGGTCAACTGGTTGACGCGGCGATCCAGCGGAATGCCGACCTTCTCGACGATCTCGGCGGCGAACTTCGCGCCGATGCCGTGGATGTACTGAAGCGCGATGACGACGCGCTTGTTGGTCGGGATGTTGACGCCAGCTATACGGGCCATTTTCTCTCGTCTCCATGTGGGCCGGCGATAAAGCCGGCGCTTTTCGTTGTCCCGCGTCCGGTGGAGGCCGGCCCTTGCGGGGTTCTCTCGTCAAAACAGCCGCACGGCCCGGAAGGGCCGGCGGTTTCCTGTCTGAAGGGAAGACGCGCTGCCTTAGTCCTGTTCGGGCCCGGAGTCAACACTCCCCATGCCGACGCCCCATGCCCGGACTGCCGGATCAGGCGTCCTGTCGCAGCAACGCGTCGATCTGCTCGGTCACGTCGTCGATCCCGGCCATGCCGTCGACGCCCTTCAGCATGCCCTTGGCGTGGTAGTAGCCGATCAGCGGCGCGGTCTTCTTGTAGTACTCGCGCAGGCGTTCCTCGAACACTTCGGGATTGTCGTCCTTGCGCACCGGCTGGCCCGCCGCCTTCGCCTGCTCGGCGCGGCGGACGATCCGCCCGACGAGCGCCTTGTCGTCGACGACCAGCTCGATCACCGCGTCGAGCGCGATGCCCCGCTTCGCCAGCATCGCCTCGACCGCGTCGGCCTGCGCCAGCGTGCGCGGGTAGCCGTCGAGGATGAAGCCCCTGGCGCAATCGGCCTGGTCGATGCGCTCGGCGACGATGGCGTTGACGATCTCGTCGGAGACGAGCTCGCCGGCGTCCATCACGGCCTTGGCGCGCTTGCCCACGTCCGTCTGCGCCTGAACGGCGGCGCGCAGCATGTCCCCCGTCGAAAGCTGCGGGATCCCGTGCTTCTCGACCAGTCTCTGGGCCTGCGTCCCCTTCCCCGCCCCAGGCGGCCCAAGCAGTATAAGCCTCATTTCCCCCTCTTCCCTCCACGCAGCTTGGATTTCTTGATCAGCCCCTCATACTGGTGCGCGATCAGGTGCCCCTGAACCTGCGCCACCGTGTCGAGCGTGACGCTGACGACGATGAGGAGCGAGGTGCCGCCGAGATAGAACGGCACGCCCGTCGCCGAAATGAGGAATTCGGGGATGAGGCAGACGATCACCAGATACAGCGCCCCGACCGCGGTGATGCGCGTCAGCACGTAGTCGATATATTCGGCGGTGCGCTCGCCCGGGCGGTAGCCGGGAATGAAGCCCGAATGCTTCTTGAGCTGGTCGGCGGTGTCCTTGGGGTTGAAGACGATCGCCGTGTAGAAGAAGGCGAAGAAGGCGATCATCGCCCCGTAGAGGAACATGTAGAGCGGCTGGCCGTGGCCGAGCGTGGCAAGCACCGTGCTGGCCCAGGCCGGCAGCGTGGTCGTGTCGGAGAAGCCGGCCAGCGTCGCCGGCAGCAGGAGCAGCGAGGAGGCGAAGATCGGCGGGATGACGCCGGCGGTGTTGAGCTTCAGCGGCAGGTGCGAGGTGTCGCCCTGGAACATGCGGTTGCCGACCTGGCGCTTCGGATACTGGATCAGCAGGCGGCGCTGCGCGCGCTCGAAGAAGACGATGCCGGCGACCAGCACGACCGCGAGGATGAGGATCGCGAGGATGATCCCGGTCGAGAGCGCGCCGGTGCGGCCGAGCTCGAGCGTGCCGCCGAGCGCCGAGGGCAGGCCCGCGACGATGCCGGCGAAGATGATCAGCGAGATGCCGTTGCCGATGCCGCGCGCGGTGATCTGCTCGCCGAGCCACATCAGGAACATGGTGCCGCCGACGAGGGTGATGACGGCGGAGGCGCGGAAGAACCAGCCCGGATCGGTGACGATGTTGGCCCCGCTCTCAAGCCCGATGGCGATGCCGTAGGCCTGCACGACGGCCAGGAGCACCGTGCCGTAGCGGGTGTACTGGTTGATGATCTTGCGGCCCTGCTCGCCTTCCTTCTTCAGCGCCTCAAGCGTCGGGATCACCGACGTCATGAGCTGCATGATGATCGAGGCCGAGATGTAGGGCATGATGCCGAGCGCGAAGATCGCCATGCGCTCGACGGCGCCGCCGGCGAACATGTTGAACATGCCCAGCACGCCGCCCGACTGCTGCTGGAACGCCTGCGCGAAGGCTTCGGGATTGATGCCCGGCATCGGGATATAGGTGCCGAGGCGATAGACGAGCAGCGCGCCGAGGGTGAACCAGATGCGCTTCTTCAGGTCCTCCGCCTTGGCGAAGGCCGAAAAGTTCAGGTTGGAAGCAAGCTGCTCGGCTGCCGATGCCATGTGGTATTCTCCGCTTCGTCACGCTGCGGCGGGGGCGAAGCCCCGCATGGTCCTGCAACCGGACCCGCGCGCCGCCGAAGCCACGAGATAGGCTCCGGCCGGCCAAGATGCAAGCGGCGGCCTGCTCATGTTTTCGTCCGATGGAGGATTATCCAACCGAACCGAAACATGGGCAGGCCGCCGCCTTTCGTAAAAAGCCCGTTACTCGGCGGCTGCCTTCTCCGGCAGCTTGACCGATCCCCCGGCCTTCTCGACTTCGGCAACCGCCGGAGCGGACGCGCCGGCAACGTCGAAATTCACCTTCGACTTCAGCTCGCCGCCGCCGCGGATGAGGCGCACGCCGTCGCGAGCGCGGCGCAGAACGCCGGCCTTGACCAGCGCCTCGACCGTCACGGTCTCGGAAGCGTCGAGCTTCTTGGCTTCGATCGCCGTCTGGACGCGGCCGAGCGAAACCTCGTTGAAGTCCTTGGCGAAGATGTTCTTGAAGCCGCGCTTCGGCAGACGGCGGTAGAGCGGCATCTGGCCGCCCTCGAAGCCGTTGACCGCCACGCCCGAACGCGACTTCTGGCCCTTGACGCCGCGGCCGCCGGTCTTGCCGGAGCCGGAACCGATGCCACGGCCGACGCGCTTCTTCGCCTTGGTGGCGCCGTCGCGGTCACTGAGTTCGTTGAGTTTCATGATATGGCTCCTGCCTTGCTCACGCCTCGTCCACGATGCGGACGAGGTGCTGCACCTTGGCGATCATGCCGCGCACGGACGGGGTGTCCTCCAGCGTCGAGCGCCGGTGCATCTTGTTCAGTCCGAGGCCGACCAGCGTCGCGCGCTGCTCGGCGGGGCGACGGATGGGGCTGCCGATCTGCTCGACGACGAGCGTCTTGCCCGCTTTCTTTGCCATGATCGCTCTCCCTTACTCGTCGGTGGCCGCGGCCGAGCCGCGGCGCGCCTGAAGCGTCGAATACTTGATGCCGCGCGCGGCGGCCACGTCCTTCGGATGCATCTGGTTCTTCAGCGCATCGAAGGTGGCGCGCACCATGTTGTAGGGGTTCGACGACCCCATCGACTTGGCGACGACGTCGTGCACGCCCAGCGTCTCGAAGACGGCGCGCATCGGGCCGCCCGCGATGATACCGGTGCCGGGCTTGGCCGTGCGCAGCAGCACCTTGCCGGCGCCATGGCGGCCTGCGACATCGTGATGCAGCGTGCGGCCATCGCGCAGCGGCACGAAGACCAGGTCGCGCTTGGCGCTCTCGGTCGCCTTGCGGATCGCCTCCGGCACTTCGCGCGCCTTGCCGTGGCCAAAGCCGACGCGGCCCTTCTGGTCGCCGACGACGACGAGCGCGGCGAAGCCGAAGCGCCGACCGCCCTTCACCACCTTGGCGACGCGATTGATGTGGACGAGCTTGTCGACGAAGCCGTCGTCGCGCTCTTCGCGGTCACGACTGCGGTCGCGGCCGCCATCCCTACGTTCCTGTGCCATTGTCCTGGTCCTTGTTCTTTTCCGGTAGCACGGGTTTCAATGAAATCGGGCATCGTGCCCGACGGCGAAACGGAGCAGGACGCATAAAGCGCCCCGCCCCGCAGATCGGTGCCGGTCGTTAGAAGCTGAGGCCAGCTTCGCGCGCGGCGTCGGCCAGCGCCTTGACGCGGCCGTGGTAGATATAGGCGCCGCGGTCGAACACGACGTCCTTGACGCCCGCCTTGACGGCGCGCTCGGCGACGAGCTTGCCGACGGCGGCCGCGGCGGCCTGGTCGGCGCCGGTCTTGAGCGAGCCCTTCAGGTCCTTCTCGAGCGTCGAGGCGGCGGCGATGGTATGGCCGCGCGCATCGTCGATGATCTGGGCGTAGATGTGCTTCGACGAGCGATGCACCGAAAGACGCGGGCGGGTCCCCGCAACCTTCCTGATTTGACGGCGGACGCGCGCGGCGCGGCGCTGTGTAGCTTCCTTGTCGGCCATGGCCAGTATTCCCTGCCTTGTGAAACGGGGGCGGCCATGTGCGGTAAGAAGCGAAAGCGCCCTTCCCGCGACCGCGCCCCGTGGCGCTGCAAATTACTTCTTCTTGCCTTCCTTGCGGACGATCCGCTCGCCGGCATAGCGAACGCCCTTGCCCTTGTAGGGCTCGGGGCCGCGATACTTGCGGATCTCGGCCGCAACCTGGCCGACCACCTGCTTGTCGATGCCGTTGACCACGATCTCGGTCGGCTTCGGCACGGTCAGGGTCACGCCTTCGGGCGCCTCATAGACCACATCGTGGCTGAAGCCAAGGGCGAGCTGCAGGTTCTTGCCCTGCATCGCGGCGCGGTAGCCGACGCCGGTGATCTCGAGCTTGCGCTCGAACCCGTCCTTCACACCCGTCAGGATGTTGGAGATCTGGGTGCGCGACATGCCCCACTTGGAGCGCGCGTCCTTCGAGTCGTCGCGCGGGCTGACGGCGATCTCGCCGTCTTCCAGCTTGACCAGGACCTCGTCGTTGACGACGAACTTCAGCTCGCCCTTCGGACCCTTGGCGGTGACGGTCTGGCCGTCGACCGACGCGGTCACGCCCTGCGGCACCGGAACGGGCTTCTTACCAATACGAGACATCTTGTCGTCCTCGCTCTTTCCTGTTTGCCCCGCCGGTCCTTAAAGGACCTGGCAGAGCACTTCGCCGCCGACATTCTGCTCGCGCGCCTGATGATCCGCCATCACGCCCTTGGGCGTGGACAGGATCGAGATGCCGAGGCCGTTGGCGACCGACGGGATCGACCTGACCGAGACATAGACGCGGCGGCCGGGCTTCGACACGCGCGAAATCTCGCGGATGACGGGCGCGCCCTCGTAATATTTCAGCTCGATCTCGAACTCCGCCTTGCCGTTGTCGTAGTCGACCTTGGCGTAGTCGCGGATGTAGCCTTCGGCCTTGAGCACGTCGAGGACGCGGCCGCGCAGGCTCGAGGCCGGCGACGAAACCTTGGTCTTCTTGCGGCCATAGGCATTGCGGATGCGGGTCAGCAGATCGCCGAGGGGATCACTCACGGACATATCGTCGTCCTCCTTACCAGCTCGACTTGACCAGGCCCGGAACCAGGCCGCTATTGCCCAGTTCGCGCAGCGCGACGCGGCTCATCTTCAGCTTGCGATAGTAGGCGCGCGGACGGCCCGTCACCTCGCAGCGGTTGCGGATGCGCACCTTGGCCGAGTTGCGCGGCAGCGCGGCCAGCTTGAGCTGGGCGCGGAAACGCTCCTCGATCGGCTTGGACTGATCCATGATGATCGCCTTCAGCGCGGTGCGCCTGGCGGCGTAACGGTCCACGAGCTTGCGGCGCCGGTTGTTCTTCTCGACTGAGCTGGTCTTTGCCATTTCAGGTTCCTTTGTTCGCTGCCGTTACTGCCGGAAGGGGAAGTTGAAGGCCTTGAGCAGCGCCCGGGCCTCGTCGTCCGTCTTGGCGGTCGTACAAACGATGATGTCCATTCCCCAGATCTGGTCGACCTTGTCGTAGTTGATCTCGGGGAACACGATGTGCTCCTTGATGCCCATGGCGAAGTTGCCGCGGCCATCGAAGCTCTTGGGGTTCAGGCCCCGGAAGTCGCGCACGCGCGGCAGCGCGATCGTCACCAGACGATCGACGAAGTCGAACATGCGGTCCTTGCGCAGCGTCACCTTGGCGCCGATCGGCATGTTCTCGCGAACCTTGAAGCCGGCGATCGAGTTGCGCGCCTTGGTCACGACGGGCTTCTGCCCGGCGATCATGGCGAGGTCCTCGGCAGCAACGGTGGGCTTCTTGGAATCGGCTGTCGCCTCGCCCACGCCCATGTTGATGACGACCTTGTCGAGGCGCGGGATCTGCAGCTCGTTCTCGTAGCTGAACTGCTCCTGCATCGCCTTGCGGATCTCGTCGCGGTAGAGTTTCTTCAGCCGCGGCTCATACTTGATGTCAGCCATTGATGACTTCTCCCGAGCGCTTGGCGACGCGCACCTTCTTGCCGTCGCGGACTTCGAAGCCGACGCGGGTCGGCGTCTTGCCGTCCTTGGGGTCGGCGACCGCGATGTTCGACAGGTGGATCGGCGCTTCCTTGCGGATCAAGCCGCCTTCCTGGTTCTGGGTCTGGCGCTGATGGCGCACCACGACGTTGACGCCGCGAACGATCGCCTTGTCGTCCTTCGGCATCACGCGCAGCACTTCGCCGGTGCGACCCTTGTCCTTGCCGGCCAGCACGACGACCTTGTCGCCCTTCCTGATCTTCTGCATGTCACCGGCTCCTTAAAGCACTTCGGGCGCGAGCGAGATGATCTTCATGTGGTTCTTCGCGCGCAGTTCGCGCGGAACCGGGCCGAAGATACGGGTGCCGATCGGCTCACGCTTGTTGTCGACCAGAACGGCCGCGTTGTTGTCGAACCGGATCACGCTGCCGTCGGGCCGGCGGATGTCCTTGGCCGTGCGAACCACGACCGCCTTCATCACGTCGCCCTTCTTCACGCGGCCGCGCGGAATGGCTTCCTTGATCGAAACGACGATGATGTCGCCGACCGAAGCATATTTCCGCTTCGAGCCGCCCAGCACCTTGATGCACATGACACGACGGGCGCCGGAATTGTCCGCCACGTCGAGGTTTGTTTGCATCTGAATCATGACTGGCCGCCTTCTTTAATCATTATGGACGGGCATGCGCCCGCCGGCTGTCCAAATTCGTTGTTAAACGGCGTTCGCCGCCTGCTCCTGGGTCTGGTTCTGGATCACGACCCAGCGCTTGTCCCTGGAGATCGGCGCCGATTCCTGGATGAAGACGACGTCCCCAACCTTCGCCGCGTTGTTCTCGTCATGCGCCTTGTAGCGCTTCGACTGGCGAACGACCTTCTTCATCACCGGATGGGTGAAGCGGCGCTCGACCTTGACGACGACCGTCTTGTCGTTCTTGTCGCTGACGACTGTGCCCTGCATGATGCGCTTCGGCATGGTCTTCGTCCTTAAGCCTTCTTGGCGGCAGCTTTTTCCGCCGCGATGGTCTTGATGCGCGCGATGTCCTTGCGGACCTGCCTGACGCGCGCGGTCTTCTCGAGCTGGCCAGTCGCCTTCTGGAAGCGCAGGTTGAACTGCTCCTTCTTCAGGCCGGCAAGCTCGTCGTTGAGCTGGTCGAGGGTCTTGGCCCTCACATCGGAGGCTTTCATCGATAAACCCTTTCCCTACTATTCGGCGATGCGCTGCACGAAGCGCGTGCGCACCGAAAGCTTGGCCGCGCCGAGGCGCAGCGCCTCGCGGGCGATCTCCTCGGAAACGCCGTCGATCTCGAACATGACGCGGCCCGGCTTGACGCGCGCCGCCCAGTAATCGACCGAGCCCTTGCCCTTGCCCATGCGGACTTCGGTCGGCTTCGACGTGACCGGCAGGTCCGGGAACACGCGGATCCACACCCGGCCCTGACGCTTCATCTGGCGGGTGATCGCGCGGCGGGCCGCCTCGATCTCGCGCGCGGTGACGCGGTTCGGCTCAAGCGCCTTCAGGCCGAAGCCCCCGAAGTTGAGGTCCGTGCCACCCTTGGCTGCGCCATGGATGCGGCCCTTGAACTGCTTGCGGAACTTTGTGCGCTTTGGCTGCAGCATCGTTCTTCTCCAAAATTCCTATGGCTCTCAGGCGTTCTCGCGACGGCGCTGATGGCCGCCACCGCCGTGCTGCTCGCCCTCGACCGCGCGGCGCTCGGACGCCATCGGGTCGTGCTCGAGGATCTCGCCCTTGAACACCCACACCTTGACGCCGCAGATGCCGTAGGCGGTCTGCGCTTCGGCGGTGCCGTAATCGACGTCGGCGCGCAGCGTGTGCAGCGGCACCCGGCCTTCACGATACCATTCCATGCGGGCGATCTCCGCGCCGCCGAGGCGGCCGGCGCAGTTGATGCGGATGCCCTCGGCGCCGAGGCGCATCGCCGACTGCACCGCGCGCTTCATGGCGCGGCGGAACGCGACGCGGCGCTCGAGCTGCTGGGCGATCGACTGCGCGATCAGCTTGGCGTCGGTCTCGGGCTTGCGCACCTCGACGATGTTCAGGTGCGTCTCCGACTTGGTCATCTCGGTCAGCTTCTTGCGCAGCTTCTCGATGTCGGCGCCCTTCTTGCCGATGATGAGGCCCGGCCGCGCGGCGTGGATCGTCACGCGGCACTGCTTGTGCGGACGCTCGATCACGATCTTCGAGACGGCGGCCTGCTTCAGCTCCTTCTCGAGATACTCGCGGATCTTCAGGTCCTCGTGCAGCAGCTTGCCGTACTCGCCGGTGTTGGCGTACCAGCGCGAGTCCCAGGTGCGGTTGATGCCGAGACGCAGGCCGATCGGATTGATTTTCTGACCCATTATGCGGCCTCCTTCTCTTCGACTTCGCGCACGACGATCGTCAGATGCGAGAACGGCTTCTCGATGCGCGAGGCGCGGCCGCGGCCGCGGGCGTGGAAGCGCTTCATCACGATCGACTTGCCGACATAGGCCTCGGCGACGACCAGCGAGTCGACGTCGAGCCCGTGGTTGTTCTCGGCGTTCGCGATGGCGGATTCCAGCGTCTTCTTCACGGTCGAAGCGATACGCTTGCGCGAGAATTCGAGGTCGGCGAGCGCGGTGTCGACCGCCTTGCCGCGGATGAGCGCGGCAACGAGGTTCAGCTTCTGCGGGCTGATGCGGATCGTCCGCAGGACGGCGCGTGCCTCGTTGTCGGCAAGCTTGCGCGGTGCCTTGGCCTTGCCCATCGTTACTTCCTCTTTGCCTTCTTGTCCGCGCCATGGCCGTAATAGGTACGGGTGGGCGAGAACTCACCGAACTTGTGGCCGACCATCTCCTCGGTCACGTTGACCGGAACATGCTTCTGACCATTGTAGACGCCGAAGGTCAGACCGACGAACTGCGGCAGGATGGTGGAGCGGCGGCTCCACATCTTGATCACTTCGCTGCGGCCGCTCTCGCGCACCTTTTCCGCCTTCTTCAGCAAGTAGCCGTCGACGAAGGGGCCTTTCCAGATTGAACGGGTCATATCTATGCCCTTCCCTTAGCTCTTGCGCTGATGGCGCGAGCGCATGATGAACTTGTCGGTCGCCTTGTTGGACCGGGTGCGCTTGCCCTTGGTGGGCTTGCCCCACGGGGTCACCGGGTGGCGGCCGCCGGAGGTGCGGCCTTCGCCGCCGCCGTGCGGGTGGTCGACCGGGTTCATGGTCACGCCGCGATTGTGCGGGCGCTTGCCGCGCCAGCGCGACCGGCCGGCCTTGCCGTCGTTGATGTTGCCGTGCTCCGGGTTCGACACCGCGCCGACCGTGGCCATGCAGGAGCCGTGAACGACGCGCTGCTCGCCCGAGTTCAAACGCAGGATCGCATAGCCCTGGTCGCGGCCGACGAGCTGGACGTAGGCGCCGGCCGAACGGGCGATCTGACCGCCCTTGCCCGGCTTCAGCTCGACATTGTGGACGATCGTGCCGACCGGCATGGAGCCCAGCGGCATCGCGTTGCCCGGCTTCACGTCGACGCTCTCGCCGGCGACGACCTTGTCGCCGACCGCGAGGCGCTGCGGCGCCAGGATGTAGCTGAGCTCGCCGTCCTCATACTTGATGAGGGCGATGAACGCCGTGCGGTTCGGGTCGTACTCCAGACGCTCCACCGTCGCCGACACGCCGAACTTGCGGCGCTTGAAGTCGATGATGCGGTAGGTTCGCTTGTGCCCGCCGCCGATGAAGCGGCTGGTGATGCGGCCGTAATTGTTGCGGCCGCCGGACTTGGTCAGACCCTCGGTCAGGCCCTTGACGGGCTTGCCCTTGTAGAGACCGGAACGGTCCACGATCACGAGCTGGCGCGTGCCAGGCGTGATCGGATTGTATTTCTTGAGTGCCATCGTAGCCGTTCCTTAAAGTCCGGTGGCGACGTCGATCGAATGGCCTTCGGCCAGCGTCACGACAGCCTTCTTCACGTCGCTCTGGCGGCCAATGGTGCCGCGGAAACGCTTCACCTTGCCCTTGCGCAGCAGCGTGTTCACCGCCGTCACCTTCACGCCGAACAGCGCCTCGACGGCAGCCTTGATCTCCGGCTTCGTCGCCTTGCGGGCGACGTTGAAGACGATCTGGTTGTTCTCGGAAGCCATGGTCGACTTCTCGGTGATCGCCGGCGAGACGATCACGTCGTAGTGGCGAAGGTCAGTCATTTGAAGCGCTCCTCGAGAGCCTCGACCGCCGCCTTCGACAAGACGAGCGTGCCGCGACGCAGGATGTCGTACACGTTGATGCCCTGAACCGGCAGCACGTCGATATTCGGAATGTTGGACGCCGCGCGGCGGAAGTTCTGGTCCACCTCGGCGCCGCCGATCAGCAGCGCGTTGGTCAGGCCCAGCTTGGCGAAATCCGCCACCAGGGCCTTGGTCTTGGCTTCCTTCATCGCCAGGTCGTCGATGACGATCAGGCTGGCCGACTTCGCCTTGGCCGACAGCGCGTGCTTCAGGCCGAGCGCGCGGACCTTCTTCGGCAGGTCGTGCTCATGGCTGCGCACGACCGGGCCGTGGGCCTTTCCGCCGCCGCGGAACTGCGGAGCGCGAGCCGAGGAGTGACGGGCGCGGCCCGTACCCTTCTGCTTGTACATCTTGGCGCCGGTGCGCGAGATCTCCGCGCGGCCCTTGGCCTTGTGCGTGCCCTGCTGCTTCTTGGCGAGCTGCCAGCGCACGACGCGCTGGAGGATGTCCTCGCGCGGGTCGAGGCCGAAGATCTCGTCCGAGAGCTTGATCTCGCCGGCGGCCTTGCCGGCAATCGTGGTAATCTTGATCTCGACCATCACTCGGCCCCCTCGACAGCCGGAGCCTCGGCCTTCGCGGCGGCGCGGATGGCGGCCGGCTTCGGCGCATTTTCCGGAAGCGGCGCCTTGACGGCGTCACGCACATAAATCCACGAACCCTTGGAGCCGGGAACGGCGCCGCGAACCAGGATCAGCCCGCGGTCGGCATCGGTCGAGACCACTTCCAGGTTCTGGGTGGTGACGCGCACGTCGCCCATGTGGCCGGCCATCTTCTTGCCCTTGAACACCTTGCCGGGGTCCTGGCGCTGGCCGGTCGAACCGTGGGTGCGGTGCGAGACCGAGTTACCGTGGGTGGCACGGCCGCCGCCGAAATTGTAGCGCTTCATGACGCCCTGGAAGCCCTTGCCGATCGAGGTGCCCGTCACGTCGACCTTCTGGCCGGCGACGAAATGCTCGGCGGTGATCTCGGAGCCGATCTCGATGAGGTTGTCCGGCGACACGCGGAACTCCGCGACCTTCGCCTTCGGCTCGACCGAGGCAGTGGCGAAATGGCCGCGCAGCGCCTTCGACGTGTTCTTGACCTTGGCCAGGCCCACGCCGAGCTGGACGGCCGTGTAGCCGTTCTTTTCCTGGGTACGCTGGGCGACGACCTGGAGGTTCTCCACGAGAAGAACCGTCACCGGCACATGCTCGCCTGCGTCGTTGTAGACGCGCGTCATCCCGACTTTCTGTGCGATAACACCTGAACGCATCAGTCTTGTTCCTTCAGAGGAGCCATTGGGAGAATCCCGCCGGCTCATGGTTTCGCTCCCTAGAGCTTGATCTCGACGTCGACGCCGGCGGCCAGGTCGAGCTTCATCAGCGCATCGACGGTCTGCGGGGTCGGGTCGACGATGTCGAGAAGACGCTTGTGGGTGCGCATCTCGAACTGCTCGCGGCTCTTCTTGTCGATGTGCGGCGAGCGGTTGACGGTGAATTTCTCGATCCGCGTCGGCAGCGGGATGGGGCCGCGTACATTGGCCCCGGTGCGTTTCGCCGTCGACACGATCTCACGCGTCGAAGCATCGAGCACCCGGTGGTCGAACGCCTTGAGGCGGATACGGATGTTCTGGCCGTTCATCTGGTCGGTTCCTTCAAGTCTTCGCGGGCGCGGGCTAGGCTCGCGCCCGCGACAGACCCTGTTGCTCTTTTTATTCCGTGATGGATGCGACGATGCCGGCGCCGACGGTGCGTCCGCCTTCACGGATGGCGAAGCGCAGCTTCTCCTCCATGGCGATCGGCACGATCAGGGTGACGTCGACCGTGACGTTGTCGCCCGGCA
>JBBCKE010000025.1:0-147573 GCA_037190985.1 Alphaproteobacteria bacterium | reverse complement strand
GGCCGGCATTCGCCGGCCGGCCGCCGACATCCGTGCCATGGACCGGGAGCTGCGTAGAATTTTCGTCTCCCGTTCGATACTTTTCCTAAAGGGTTTTCTGGCAGGGTCGATTCCGGGGTAGCCGAAAAGAAAAAGAAGGCTCTGGGGCGCAAATGAACAACCCACCGGGTAGCGGCCATATTGCCGGTCAGGGCGCGGATCTCGCATTCACCGATCCGCTGACCGGGCTCGGCAATCTGCGCCGCTTCTTCGACAAGGTCGACCGGTTGATCGTCGAGCGCGCCGACGACCCCGCCCCTTTCGCCGTCGGCATCCTCGACCTCGACGGCTTCAAGCCGATCAACGACCTGTTCGGGCGCGGGGCCGGCGACGACATCCTCCAGCAGGTGGCGATGCGCCTCGGCGCGGCGATGGACCAGAACGCCACCGTGGCGCGCGTCGGCGCCGACGAGTTCGCCTTCCTCTACCCGCTGGTGTTCAGCGAGGAGGCCGCGCGCGAGCGCGCCCTGATGCTGATCGAGATCCTGTCGGCGCCCTATGATGTCGGCGTCCGCACGGCGCGGCTTTCCGCCTCCGTCGGCTGCTCGCTGTTCTATTCGGGCGAGGAGAACACCGAGACGCTGGTCTCCAAGGCCGAGACCGCGCTCTATCACGCGAAGCGTTCGGGCCGCGGCAAGGTCGTCGTCTACACGCGCGAGATGGAGGAAGCGGCCCGGCGCACCACCCAGATCGAGCAGGCGCTGCGCCGCGCGGTGGCGGCGGGCGAGGTCGAGCCCCACTTCCAGCCCATCGTCGAGCTGAAGACGCAGCGCATCATCGGCTTCGAGACGCTGGCCCGCTGGACCGACCGCGACCTCGGCGTGGTGACGCCGGACGTGTTCATCCCGCTGGCCGAGGAGCGGGGCATCATCGGCCCGCTGTCGCAGCTTCTGCTCCAGAAGGCGACGCAGACCGCGAACCAGTGGCCGGACGAGCTGTTCCTGTCGTTCAACCTGTCGCCGTCGCAGCTCGTCGACCAGAACACGGCCCAGCACGTGCTGGCTATCCTCGAGCGGACCGGGTTCGACCCGCGCCGGCTGGAGATCGAGATCACCGAAAGCGGCCTGATGACCGACCCGGCCTCGGCCGAGAAGATCGTCGGCGACTTTCACGCCATGGGCGTGCGCGTCGCCCTCGACGATTTCGGCACCGGGCAGTCCTCGCTCGGCCGGCTGCGCCAGTTCGACTTCGACAAGCTCAAGATCGACCGCTCCTTCGTGTCTTCGATCCTCGACGACAAGCCGTCCGAGCACATCATCCGCGCCATCCTCGCCATGTGCGAGGGGCTGGGCATGGATGTCGTGGCCGAGGGCATCGAGGAAAAGGAGCAGGCGCGGCGGCTCATCGAGTTCGGCTGCGGCGGCGGACAGGGCTACCTGTTCGGCAGGCCCTGCAACGCCGAGACGACGATGACCTTCCTGCGCGAGAGCTATCTCGCATCCGTGATGCGGCGCATCGCCTGAGGCCTTGTTTTTTAAGCAGTTCCGAACGGAAAGGTGCTTCACACTTTTCCTGGAATTGCTCTAGCCGACCTTCTGGAAGCAGATCGGCGTATGGCCGGACTTGATGAAGCCGAGCTCGTGCGCCGCGGCCTTCGACAGGTCGATCACCCTGCCCCGGATGAACGGCCCGCGATCGTTGATCCGCACCGTCACCGACTTGCCGTTGCGCTGGTTCGTCACCTTCACCTTGGTGCCGAAGGGCAGGCTGCGGTGGGCGGCGGTCATCGCCGCCGGGTTCATGCGCTCGCCCGAGGCGGTCTTCGAGGTCAGCGCATACCAGGATGCGCCGCCGCACTGGGCGAAAGCGGCGTCGGCGCACAGCACGACGAGCGATGCGGCAGCGAAGGCCGCCAGACGGGGGGTGGATTTCATGCCTGGGACTGTCCCGTTCCATTGACGATGGAGCGCCGCTAGGGACGAAATCGGGCGACGAGGTGGCAAAGCCCTTCAGGCGCGGACACTTATGGCAACAGGCTGAAACATCAGGTCAGGACGACGCGATCCCGGCCGCAGCCGAAAGGACCGGGTGGCGCTCTCGCGGCACCGCCCGGTCCGTGGTTTTCAGGTGCGCAGGACGCCGCCGGTCTGTTTGGCGACGTTATCGACGATCTTCGCGGCGAGCGCCTCGAAATCCTCGTCGGTCAGCGTCCGTTCGAGCGGCTGGATCGCCACCTCGATGGCGACCGACTTCCTGCCTTCGCCCAGCGCCGCGCCCTCGAACACGTCGAAAACGCGCACGCCGGTGACGAGCTTCTTGTCCGCCCCTGCGGCAGCGCGCATCAGCGCCGCGGCCTCGACATCCTTGCCGACGACGAAGGCGAAATCGCGCTTCACCGCCTGGAACGGCGACAGGTCGAGGCGCGGCTTGGTGCGCGTCGGCTTGGCCTTGGCCTCGGGGATCGCGTCGATGAACACCTCGAAGCCGCACAGCGGCCCCGACGCGTCGAGCGCCTCCAGCGTCTTCGGGTGGAACTCGCCGAAGGTGGCGAGAACGAGTTTCGGCCCGAGCCTGATCGTGCCCGAGCGGCCGGGATGATACCATGCCGGACCGCCGGCCTCGACCTGGAGCTTGTCCACCGGCGCGCCGGCCGCTTCCAGCGCGGCGATGGCGTCGGCCTTGGCGTCGAACACGCCGACCGGCCCGGCATTGCCGGCCCAGTGGCGGCCCTGCCCGTCGATCCTCGCCGTGCCGCGGCGCACGCCGCCGGCGACCCGGCGCTGGGCGTCCGGTCCGTCGCCCTCATAGGTGCCGGACACCTCGAACAGCGCGACATCGGCGAAGCCGCGATCTGCGTTGCGCTGTGCGGCGGCGACCAGCCCCGGCAGCAGCGAGGGGCGCATGTCGGACATGTCGGCGGCGATGGGGTTGGCGAGCTTCAGCGCCGCCTGCCCGCCGCCGAACAGCTCGGCGTGTTTCGCCGGAATGAACGACCACGTCACCGCCTCCATCATGCCGCGCACGGCGAGCGCGCGCCGCGCCGCGCGGGTGCGGATCTGCAAGGTCGTCAGGATGCGGCCGTTGACGGCGTCGTGGCCGGCGAGCGGCTGCGGCGCGATGTTGTCGACGCCGTGGATGCGCATCACCTCCTCGACCAGATCGGCCTTGCCGTCGATGTCCGGCCGCCATGACGGCACCGCGACCTCGGCCGTCTCGCCCTCGCCCTTCGGCGTGAAGCCGAGGCGGGCGAGGATGGCGCGGCTCTCCTCCGCCGGCACGTCGATGCCGGTCAGGCGCTTCACCTCGGCGAAGGGGAACGACACGATCTTCGGCGTGTGGCCGGCATAGCCGACGACTTCCGCCTTGCTCGGCGTGCCGCCGCACAGCTCCACCACCAGCTTCGTCGCCAGTTCCAGCCCCGGCACCATGAATTCGGGGTCCACGCCGCGCTCGAAGCGGTAGCGGGCGTCGGTGACGATGCCGAGCGTGCGGCCGGTGCGGGCGGTGGCGATCGGGTCCCACAGCGCCGATTCGATCAGCACGTCGGTGGTGCCCTCGTCGCTGCCCGTATGCTCGCCGCCCATGACGCCGGCGATGGAATCGGCACCCTTGTCGTCGGCGATGGCGCACATGTCGGGCGTCAGCGTGTATTCGCGCCCGTCGAGCGCCAGCACCTTTTCGCCTTCCTTCGCCCGGCGCACCACGAGATTGCCGGCGATCTTCTTCAGATCGTAGACGTGAAGCGGCCGGCCGCGGTCGAAGGTGAGATAGTTGGTGACGTCGACCAGCGCGTTGATGGGGCGCAGGCCGATGGCGATCAGCCGCTGCTGCATCCATTTCGGCGACGGCCCGTTCCTGACCCCGCGCACCAGCCTGACCGCGAAGCCGGGGCACAGGTCGGGCGCCTCGATCGTCACCTTGACCGGGCAGTCGCCCTCACCGGCGATCGGCGCGACCGCGTCGTTCTTCAGCGTGCCGAGGCCGCTGGCCGCGAGGTCGCGGGCAATGCCGTGGATGCTGGTCGCGTCGGGGCGGTTCGGCGTCAGGTTGATCTCGATGACCGGATCGTCGAGCTTCGCCCAGGCGGCGAAGCTGGTGCCGACCGGCGCGTCCGGGGCCAAGTCAATGATGCCGGTGTGCTCGTCGGAAAGCTGGAGTTCGCGCTCCGAGCACATCATGCCGTGGCTCTCGACGCCGCGGATCTTGCCGACGGAAAGCGTCACGTCGATGCCCGGGACATAGGTGCCGGGCGCGGCGAAGGCGCCTACAAGGCCGGCGCGGGCGTTGGGCGCGCCGCACACGACCTGCACCGGCGCGCCGGAGCCGGTGTCGACGGAAAGCACGCGCAGCTTGTCTGCGTCGGGGTGTTTTTCCGCCGTCAGCACCTTCGCGATCACGAACGGCTTCAGCGCCGCCTTGTCGTCGACGCTCTCGACCTCGAGGCCGATCATGGTCAACCGCTCGACGATCTCGTCGAGCGTGGCGTCGGTGTCGAGGTGGTCCTTCAGCCAGGAAAGGGTGAATTTCATGGTCTCTTTCCTTCGAAGATCAGCTTGAAAGGCCGCCGAACAGCGTCGGCAGATCGAGCGGGCGGAAGCCGTAATGGGAGAGCCAGCGCACGTCGGCGTCGAAGAAGGCGCGCAGGTCCGGCATGCCGTATTTCAGCATGGCGATGCGGTCGATGCCCATGCCCCAGGCGAAGCCCTGATACTCGTCGGGGTCCAAGCCGCCATGACGCAGCACGTTGGGATGGACCATGCCGCAGCCGAGGATCTCCATCCAGTCCTCGCCCTCGCCGAAGCGCACCTCGCCCGGCCGCGAGCGGTCGCACTGGATGTCCACCTCCAGCGACGGCTCGGTGAAGGGGAAGAAGGACGGCCGGAAACGCATGTTGACGCTTGGCACCTCGAAGAACGCCTTGCAGAACTCGCTGAGCACCCACTTCATGTTGGCGATGTTCGCCGTCCTGTCGATCACCAGCCCCTCGAGCTGGTGGAACATCGGCGAGTGGGTGGCGTCGGAATCCTGCCGGTAGGTCTTGCCGGGGATGACGATGCGGATCGGCGGCTTCTGGGCCTCCATGGTCCTGATCTGCACCGGCGAGGTGTGGGTGCGCAGGAGCTTGCGCTCGCCCTTCTCGTCGGGGTTGAAGAAGAAGGTGTCGTGCATCTCGCGCGCCGGGTGGCCTTCGGGGAAGTTCAGCGCGGTGAAGTTGTAGTAGTCGGTCTCGATGTCCGGCCCCTCGGCGATGGCGAAGCCGAGATCGCCGAAGATGGCGGCGATCTCGTCGATCACCTGGCTGATCGGGTGGATGCGGCCGCGCTCGGCCGGGGCCTGCCGCACGGGCAGCGTCACGTCGACGCGCTCGGCGGCGAGTCGCGCCTCGATGGCGACGTCGCGCAGCGCGGTCTTGCGGGCGGCCAGCGCCGCGCTCACCCGGTCGCGCAGGCCGTTGATCGCCGGGCCCATCACCTGGCGCTCCTCGGCGCTCATCGCGCCCAGCGTCTTCAGCTTCTCGGAGACCGAGCCCTTCTTGCCGAGCGCGGCGACGCGCACCGCCTCGATGGCCGCCTCGTCGGCCGCCGCCTCGACCGCCTCGATGATCGAGCGTTCCAGTTGTTCAAGTTCTGTCATGTCGGTGTCCCGATCCGGTCTGGTTTGGATGTTCCGGCGGCAGACGCCGGGGAAGCGCTTGGTTGCGTCCGCAGGGCGGAACGCAGGAAAACGGCGGCGCCGAGCAGGCGGCGACCGTCCTTGCCGAGTCCGAGCGACCGCAGCAGTTTCAGCACGGGCAGGAGCGGCGAGACGGCCGACACCAGCCTGCGCAGGTGCGGCACGACCGCCGCCGGAGCCTCGGCGCGCCAGGCGTCGAAGGCGGCCGCCCTCGCCGCCTCGTCCTGCGTCCGGAAGGTGATCTGCATGAACAGCAGCCACACGTCGCGCGCCTGCGCCGCGGCCAGCGGCATCGACGCTTCCGGCTCCTCCTCGAAATCGAGGAAGCCCCATGCGCCGTCGGCCATGCGAAACATGTCACGCGGGTGCGGCCGGCCGTGGCACAGCCCGGCGGCATGGACGCGGCCGAGCGCGCCGGCCATCTCCACCAGGAGGCCGTCATGGCCCTGCCTGTCGCCGACCTTTGCCAGCCGGTGCAGCTTCGGCTGGACGATCTCGGCCACCTGCGACAGGACGAGGACCGCCCCGCCCTGCCACAGGATGGCCGGCGTCGGGAAGCCGGCGGCGTCGAACTGCGCGACCTTGCGCGCCTCGCGCGCGGCAAGCCCGGCCGCATCGGCGGCGGGCGAGGCGCGCAGGAACGCGGCCGGCAGGACGGGCGAAAGAAGCGAATGCAGCCGCGTGGCCAGCGGCCGCGTCTCGGTGTCGAACCGCTTGATCCACACCGTGCGGCCGTCGATCTCGGCCGAGGACAGCCGGCGCGGATGCGCGACCAGCAGCTTCAGGAGCTGCTCGGTTCCCTGCCGCGACAGGCCGCCGCTATCCTCGATCCCTCTTGCCATCTTCGCTCACGAAAAAACCCGCGCCAGCCCTGCCGGCGCGGGTTTCCCAAATCAGTTTTCCGAATGCCTGGGAAGCGCTGCGCCTTAAGCTACCGCGCTCTCAAACTGGTTCGGCGTGGTGTCCTTGAGGTATTCGAGCGCGGCCTTCGACTTGGCGACCAGCGCGGCGAACGCCTGGGGCTCGTGGATCGCCAGATCCGACAGGATCTTGCGGTCGACCTCGATGCCGGCCTTGTTCAGGCCGTCGACGAAGCGGCCATAGGTCAGGCCGTGCTCGCGCACCGCCGCGTTGATGCGCTGGATCCACAGGGCGCGGAAATTGCGCTTGCGGTTCTTGCGGTCGCGGTAGGCGTACTGGAGCGACTTCTCCACCGCCTGCTTGGCGATGCGGATGGTGTTCTTGCGACGGCCGTAAAAGCCCTTGGCGGCGCCCAGAACCTTCTTGTGCTTGGCATGGGCGGTAACGCCCCGTTTCACGCGTGCCATGTCATGATCTCCTTAAATCTCGTTTCCAGCCGGCTTCTTCAGAGGCCGCCGCCATTGGGCAGGAAGTACGTCACGACCTTCTTGGCATCGGGTTCGGCCAGAACCATCATGCCGCGGGCGTCGCGGATGAACTTGTTGGAACGCTTGATCATGCCATGGCGCTTGCCGGCAGCGGCGGACTTCACCTTGCCGGTGCCGGTGATCTTGAACCGCTTCTTGGCGGCCGACTTGGTCTTCATCTTGGGCATTTTGCTTTCCTTTCTTTGCGCTCCCGGCAAGTTCGCTGTCGCTCACGCCTCCGCGGGGGCGGCCGATGCCGGCCGACGCGCGGTCGCGCTTGCCTCGCTGTCGCTCGGTTCGCGTCTCTTTGTCATTGCTTCGGGCCGACCAAGCCCGAAAAGCATAAGAAACCGCCACGGCATGCCCTGCCGGGCGGCTCTTTGGAACGCGCGCTATATAGCGGGCCGCGCGCGAAAGCGCAACAGGGCGCAAAAGCCGCCGTTGCGCCGTTTGCCGCGACCTATTTCGGCGCCAGCACCATCATCATCTGGCGGCCTTCGAGCTTCGGCTCGGCCTCGACCTTGGCGATCTCGCCGACCTCTTCCCGGACCCGGTTGAGAAGCTGCATGCCGAGCTCGAGATGCGCCATCTCGCGGCCGCGGAAGCGCAGCGTCAGCTTGACCTTGTCGCCGTCGTCGAAGAAGCGGCGCACGGCCTTCATCTTGGTCTCGTAATCGTGGTCGTCGATGTTCGGACGCATCTTGATCTCCTTGATCTCGATGGTCTTCTGGCGCTTGCGTGCCTCGGCCGCCTTCTTCTGGTTCTGGTACTTCATCTTGCCGAGATCGGTGATCTTGCACACGGGCGGCTGCGCGTGCGGCACGATCTCCACCAGATCCATCCCGGCATCCTCGGCCATGGCCAGGGCCTCGGCGGTCGCGACGACGCCGCGATTCTGGCCTTCGGCGTCGATGAGCTGAACCTGCGGGACGCGAATCTCCTGGTTGGAACGCGGCCCTTCCTTCACGGGCGCAGCGGCTTTGAACGGTCTGCGAATGGTCGTAATCTCCTCGAATGATTGATGTTCGATGCTGCAGAACTGGCGCGTCACGGCAATTGCCGCGCGCGTTCGAGCGCGGTCAATAGCACGGGAGCGGGAAAAAATCACGGGTCTCGTGCAAGGCGCGCGGTCAAGACGCAGCCTTTTCCTGCGGCCGGCAAACGTGCCATGAACCCCACTACCCCAGATAGGAGACGACGAGGCCCATGTCTACAGAGCCCATGTCCACAGAGCCCACACCCACCGACGCCGAATTCATCGTGGTCGAGGGCGACCGCATCGCGGTGCGCCGCAGGACGGGCAGGAGCCCCGGCGCGGTGTGGCTCGGCGGCTACCGCTCCGACATGGCGGGCACGAAGGCTGAGGCGCTCGACGGCTGGGCGAAACGCGAAGGCCGCGCCTTCGTCCGCCACGACTATTCCGGCCACGGCGAATCGGGCGGACGTTTCGGCGACGGTACGATCTCGCGCTGGCTGGCGCAGAGCCTTGCCGTGTTCCGCAGCTTCACCACGGGGCCGCAGATCCTCGTCGGCTCGTCGATGGGCGGATGGATCGCGCTGCGCATGGTGCAGGAGCTCGCCAAGGCGGGGGAAGGCGGCCGCATCGCCGGGCTGCTGCTGCTGGCTCCCGCGCCCGATTTCACCGTCGAGCTGATGGAGCCCGAGCTGACCGGGGCGCAGCGCCGCGACCTCGAGGAGAAAGGTTATTTCGAGGAGCCCTCTCAATACGCGCCGGAGCCGAATGTCTACACGCGCGCCCTGTTCGAGGACGGGCGCAGGAACCGCGTGCTCGACGGGCTGATCGACACGCATTGCCCGGTCCACATCCTGCAAGGCATGGAGGACCCCGACGTGCCGCACGCGCTGGCGCTGAAGCTCGTCCAGCACCTGCCGGCCGACGACGTGACGCTGTCGCTGATCCGCGACGGCGACCACCGCCTGTCGCGGCCGCAGGACATCGCCATGATGCTCGCCGCGCTCGACGGGCTGGTGGCGCGGGCGGCAGGCGACACATGACCGGGACGCCCATCCTTACAATTCGGTAAGGTTTCCGGTTTTTGCCGGCCGGGCCTTGAACGGCCGCATTCGTCTTCCCATCTCGAAAATGGCAGCCGAGACTAGACTGCACCGCTTGGGCTGCATGACCTGGAAGGAACGGAAGACTATGACCAAGACCGCCCTTATCCGTCCCGCGTGGACGCCGGCCACCATTGCGCTGATGGTCGTGGGCTTCGTGGTGTTCTGGCCGCTCGGCCTCGCCATGCTCGCCTACATCCTGTGGGGCGATCGGCTGGGCGAGTTCAACGGCGACTGGAGCAAGACGGGCAAGAGCCTGTTCGGCTCCTGCCGCAAGCGCGGCCACGGCTTTTCCCGCACCGGCAACGTCGCCTTCGACGACTGGCGCGAGAAGGAGCTGGAGCGCCTGAACGAGGAGCGCCGCAAGCTCGACGAGCTGCGCGACGAGTTCGACACCTACGCCCGCGAGCTGCGCCGCGCCAAGGACCAGCAGGAATTCGACCGCTTCATGTCCGAACGCTCCAAGGGAACCCCTGCCCCCCGCAAGGCGAAGAAGAACGACAACCTTCTCGACGACTGAAGCGGCCCCTGAAGACGGCCTCCTTCCTTTTAAGACGACCAGGACGAGAAAGCGGCGGCGGAGAAATCCGCCGCCGCTTTTCCTTGCGCCGCCCCCTCGCTTCCGGCGACGGCGAATCGGATAGACTGGCTTTTATGGCATTCGGCTTCTTCTCCCGCCCCGCAAAACCCGCGCCCGAGACGGCCGGGGAGCGCACCCACACCATCGCAGGGCGCGAATTGCCTTTGCGCGTCGTCGAGAACGCGCGCGCCCGGCGGCTGACTCTTAGGATCGACGCCGGCGGCCAGGGCCTGCGTGTCACCGTGCCGCCCGGCCTGCGCCGGGGCGAGGTCGAGCGTTTCCTCGAACGCCACCGCGACTGGCTGGAGCTGAAGCTCGCCCGGCTGCCCGACCGGCCGCAGGTGCGCGCCGGGGTGAAGATCCCGCTGCGCGGCACCCCGCACCTGATCCTGCACCGGCCCGGCAAGCGCGGCACGGTGGCGGTCGCGGAAGCGGACGGCGCGCCGGCGCTCCACGTCCATGGCGAGGAGGCGCACCTGCCGCGCCGGCTCGCCGACTTCCTCAAGCGCGAGGCGCGGCGCGACATCGAGCCCCTGGTGGCGCGGCATGCGGCCAGCGTCGGCCGGCGGGCGAAGGCCGTCCGCTACAAGGACACGTCGTCGCGCTGGGGCTCGTGCACGGCGGACGGCACGCTGTCCTTCTCGTGGCGGATCATGATGGCGCCGCCGACGGTGATCGACTATCTCGTCGCGCACGAGGTCGCGCATCTGCGCGAGATGAACCACGGGCCGAAATTCTGGGCGCTGTGCCGCGAGCTGTGCCCGCGCACGGAGGAGGCGCGCGCCTGGCTCAAGCGCAACGGCTCTGCCTTGCAGGCGATCCGGTTCGAATAGGGCTCAGAACGCTTTAAAAGTCAGCGTCGTTAGCGAGCGGACGATGCCCGGTACGTCGGCGACGTTCTCGTTGATGAACTTGCCGATGTCGACGCCGTCCTCGACATAGATTTTCATCAGGAGGTCGTAGTCGCCGCTGGTCGAATAGAGCTCGGACGCGACCTCGCGGGCGAACAGTTCGTCGGCGACGTCGTAGGTCTTGCCGGGTGTGCACTGGAGCTGGACGAAAACCGCTCTCATTGTCTTCCTCGCATTCTGCCGGCCAAAGTCGGGCCTCGGGGTCAGCCTGTCAACAGGGTCGTCGTCAGCGCGTGCGACGGGTCGGCCAGTCCGTCGACGATGGTGAAGTGGTGCCGGTCGGGTTCCTCGACGCAAAGCGTCGTCGCGCCCAGCCCGGTCCAGATATTGGCCAGCAGCGCGTTCTGGCGCACGAACTCCGAACGCTCGGCCGCGCCGACCCAGCAGACCAGCCGCGCGCCCGGCAGCGGCGCGAGCAGCGCCGGGCTTTGCGCCGCCGCCTCGGCCGTGTCGAGGCGCAGGGTCTCGTTCATCTTCGTCCTCATCAGCGGCCGCAGATCGTGGAGGCCCGAGATCGACACGGTGTTGGCGACGCGCGCCCTCACTGCCTCCGACAGAGGCGAATCGGCGCAGATCATGCGCGCGGCGAGATGCCCGCCGGCCGAATGGCCCGCAAGCCGCACCGGCCCCTCGAGCATGCCGGCCGCGGCCTCGACGGCGCGGGCGACCTCGCCGACGATGCCGGAAATGCGGATGTCGGGGCAGAGCGTATAGGTCGGCATGGCGACGGCATGGCCGTGGGCCAGCGGCCCGGCGGCGAGATGCGACAGGAAGGTCTGGTCGAGCTTCATCCAGAAGCCGCCATGGATGAAGACGACCAGCCCTTTCGGCGCGCCGTCCGGCAGGAAGAGGTCGAAGCGGTGGCGCGGGGCGTCGCCGTAGGGAAGGTCGAGCCGGGCCCGATCCCCGCCCGCATGCCGGTGGCGGAAGGCGCGCGAGGCCTCGACCCAGACGCCCGGCCAGGCCTCGCCGCGCGCGATGTTGACGCCGTTGGCATAGGCGTCGTCCCAGTCCCCGATGCGATGAAACATCCGTTCGCTCCCTTGCGCGCCCTTCCATGACGCGGCGGGAGGCATCCTGTCCAGACGGGAAAATATTTCAATCTTGAAATTTCATGCTTGAAACAATTCCGGTTCGGTGGAATGCTTCCTCCAATGACAGACCGGCGCATCCTCCATGGAGGGCCAGCGACCGGCACGGGAACACGCCAAGACGCGGGCCCAATGGGAGAACGGGATGAAGGTTGCAGTGCTAGGCGGCGGTCCCGCCGGCCTCTATTTCGCCATCTCGATGAAGCTGCGCGACGCCGGCCACGAGGTCGTCGTCTTCGAGCGCAACCGGCCGGACGACACGTTCGGCTGGGGCGTGGTGCTGTCGGACGAGACGCTCGACAACCTCGCCGCCAACGATGCCAAAAGCGCCGCCGCCATCCGCGAGCATTTCGCCTATTGGGACGACATCGCCGTCGTCCACAAGGGCGTGCGCACGCTGTCGACCGGACACGGCTTCTGCGGCATCGGCCGCATGCGGCTGCTTCTTCTGCTGCAGGAGCGGGCGCGCGAGCTCGGCGTCGCACTGCGCTTCGAAACGGAAGCCGACGACCACGCCGCGCTGATGGCGAGCTACGATCTCGTCGTCGCCGCCGATGGGCTGAACTCGAAGACCCGCACGGCGCTGGCCGACCATTTCCACCCGGACATCGACATGCGCAAATGCAAGTTCGTCTGGCTCGGCACCCGCCAGAAATTCGACGACGCCTTCACCTTCATCTTCGAGAAGACGCCGCATGGCTGGGTCTGGGCGCATGCCTACCAGTTCGACGACGACACCGCGACCTTCATCGTCGAATGCGCCGAGGAGACGTGGGAGAGGTTCGGCTTCGGCGCCATGAGCCGCGAGCAATCCATCGCCGCCTGTGAGGAGATCTTCCGCGACCATCTCGGCGGCCACGCGCTGATGTCGAACGCCAACCACATCCGTGGCTCGGCGTGGATCAACTTCCCCCGTGTGCTGTGCGAGCGCTGGTCGCACGAAAACGTCGTGCTGATGGGCGACGCGGCGGCGACGGCGCATTTCTCCATCGGCTCGGGCTCGAAGCTGGCCATGGAAAGCGCCATCGCGCTGGCCGACTATCTCCATTCCGAGCCGACCATGCAGGCGGCGTTCGAGAAATACGAGGTCGCGCGGCGCACCGAGGTGCTGAAGCTGCAATCGGCGGCGCGCAACTCGCTCGAATGGTTCGAGGACGTCGAACGCTATCTCGACCTCGACCCCGTCCAGTTCACCTATTCGCTGCTGACGCGCTCGCAGCGCATCAGCCACGAGAACCTTCGCCTGCGCGACGGAAAATGGCTCGGCGGCGCGGAGGAATGGTTCCAGCGCCGGGCCGGCGCACCCGCCGGCACGCATCGCGCGCCGATGTTCGCCCCGTTCCGCCTGCGGGGGATGACGCTGAAGAACCGCGTCGTCGTCTCGCCGATGGCGCAGTACAGGGCCGTCGACGGCACCCCGACCGATTGGCATCTCGTCCATTATTGCGAGCGGGCCAAGGGCGGCGCGGGGCTGATATTCATCGAGATGACCTGCGTGTCGCCGCAAGGGCGCATCACGCCCGGCTGCACCGGCTTCTATGCACCGGAACACGAGTCCGCATGGAAGCGCATCGTCGATTTCGTCCATGCAGAGACCGAGGCGAAGATCTGCGCCCAGCTCGGCCATTCGGGGCCGAAGGGCTCGACCCAGCTCGGCTGGGAGGAGGCCGACGCCCCGCTGAAGGACGGCAACTGGCCGCTGCTCGCCGCCTCCGCCGTGCCATGGTCGGGCAAGAACCAGACGCCGAAGGCGATGGACCGCGCCGACATGGACAGGGTGCGGGATGAGTTCGTCGCGGCGGCCGAGATGGCCGATCGCTGCGGCTTCGACATGGTCGAATTGCACATGGCGCATGGCTATCTGCTCTCCTCCTTCATCTCGCCGCTGACCAACCGGCGCGACGACGATTATGGCGGCAGCCTCGCCAACCGCATGCGCTTCCCGCTCGAGGTGTTCCATGCCGTGCGCGCCGCCTGGCCGGACGACAAGCCGGTCTCGGTGCGCATCTCGGCCAATGACTGGGTCGGCGACGAGGGGGTGACGCCGGAGGAGGCGGTGGAGATCGCGCGCATGCTTCAGACGGCCGGCGTCGACATCTGCGACGTATCGGCCGGGCAGACCTCGACCCGGGCGCGGCCGGTCTACGGGCGCATGTTCCAGACGCCGTTCTCCGACCGGATCCGCAACGAGACCGGCATGGCGACGATGGCGGTCGGCAACATCTACGAGCCGGACCACGTCAACTCGATCCTGATGGCCGGGCGCGCCGATCTCGTGTGCCTGGCGCGGCCGCATCTGGCCGATCCCTACTGGACGCTGCATGCGGCGGCGAAGCTCGGCGACCGCGGCGTCGTGTGGCCCGCCCCCTACCTGCCGGGCCGCGACCAGCTCTACCGCCTCGCCGAGCGCGGGCCGGAACAGATGACGGGGAAGGTGTGATGGCGATCATCGGCAAGCATGCGCTCGTCACCGGCGGCGGAAGCGGCGTCGGCCGGGCCGTCGCGCTGGCGCTGGCGGGCGAAGGCGTCGCGGTGACGGTCTGCGGCCGTCGCGTGGAACCGCTCATGGAAACGGCGGCGCAAAGCCCGTTCATCCATGCGCTCGCCGCCGACGTGACCGACGAGGCGTCCGTCGCTGCGCTGTACGAAAAGGCTGTCGCCGCGCGCGGGCCGTTCGACATCGTCGTGGCCAATGCCGGGATGGCGCAAAGCGCCCCGGCGGCGAAGACGACGCTCGATCTCTGGCAGCAGACCCTTTCGGTGAATTTGACGGGCGCGTTCCTGAGCGCCCGTCCGGCGATGGACACGATGCGCAAGGCCGGCGGGGGCCGCATCGTGTTCATCGCCTCCACCGCCGGGCTGAAGGGCTACTCCTATGTCGCGCCCTATGTCGCGGCCAAGCACGGCGTGGTCGGGCTGATGCGGGCGCTGGCCGTCGAGTTCGCCCGGACCGGCGTGACCGTCAACGCCGTCTGCCCCGGCTTCGTCGACACCGACATGCTGGACGAGAGCATTGCCCGCATCGTCACCACCACCGGCCGCAGCGAAGCGGACGCGCGCGCGGCGCTTGCCGCGACCAACCCGCAAGGGCGTTTCATCCAGCCGCAGGAGGTGGCGGCGGCGGTGCTGTGGCTGTGCGGCGCGGAGGCCGGCTCGATCACCGGGCAGGCGATCTCGGTTTCCGGAGGCGAGACATGGTGAGCGTGCCGCTCGAACTCGTCGACCGCCACGCCGGCAGCAAGGAGCGCCTGCGGCTGTGGATCAGGCTCCTGCGCGTCGTCCATGTCGTGGAAGGCGAGCTGCGCGAGCGGCTGAAGCGCGAGTTCGACACCACGCTGCCGCGCTTCGACGTGCTTTCCGCGCTCTACAGGGAACGTGAAGGCATGCTGATGAGTGACCTGTCGCGCTTCCTGCTCGTCTCCAACGGCAACGTCACCGGCATCGTCGAGCGGCTGGTCGCCGACGGACTGGTGCAGCGCGCTGCCCGCGAGGGCGACCGCCGCGCCTTCGTGGTGCGGCTGACGGAAGAAGGCACTGCCCGCTTCGCCGCCATGGCGGCCGCGCATGAGGGCTGGATCGCCGACCTGCTCGGCGAGGTGAGCGAGACCGACGCGAAGGCGCTCTCGGCGATGCTGAAGGCGTTCCGCAGCAACTGGGAGGGAGAGCATTGAGCACGCTGACCGTACGCAGCATGGCGGAGTTGAAGCCGCGGCATTTCCTGTGGGAGGTGAAGGACCGGATCGCCAACGTCAGGCTCGACCGGCCGGAACGCAAGAACCCGCTGACCTTCGAATCTTACGCCGAGCTGCGCGACACCTTCCGCAACCTCGCCTATGCCGACGACGTCGACGTCGTCGTCTTCCTGCCGAACGGCGGCAATTTCTGCTCGGGCGGCGACGTCCACGACATCATCGGCCCGCTGGTCGACATGGACATGAAGGGGCTGCTCGCCTTCACCCGCATGACCGGCGACCTCGTCAAGGCGATGCTGAATTGCGGTAAGCCGATCGTCTCGGCGGTGGACGGCGTTGCCGTCGGCGCGGGCGCGATCATCACCATGGCTTCCGACATCCGCCTGGCGACGCCGGAAGCCAAGACCGCGTTCCTCTTCACCCGCGTCGGGCTCGCCGGCTGCGACATGGGCGCATGCGCCATGCTGCCGCGCCAGATCGGCCACAGCCGCGCGGCCGAGCTTCTCTATACCGGGCGCACGATGAGCGCGGCCGAAGGTGAGCGCTGGGGCTACTACAGCCGGCTGGTCGAGGCGGACGCGCTGGAAGCGGAGGCGATGAAGCTCGCCGCCCAGCTCGCCGCCGGGCCGACCTTCGCCCACGGAATCACCAAGACCCAGCTCAACCAGGAATGGTCGATGGGGCTGGACCAGGCCATCGAGGCGGAAGCGCAGGCGCAGGCGATCTGCATGCAGACGAAGGATTTCGAGCGCGCCTACCGCGCCTTCGTCGCCCGCGAACGCCCGGTGTTCGGAGGCGACTAATGGCCGATTGCTCCTTCCTCGACTGGCCGTTCCTTGAAGACCGCCACCGCGACCATGCGGCGCGGCTCGAACGCTGGTGCGGGGAGAACCTGCCGGCCGACCATGGCGACGTCGACGCCGCCTGCCGCAAGCTGGTCGCGGCGCTGGGCGAAGCCGGCTGGCTCCTGCCGACGGCCGTCGATCCCGACGATCCGCGTCCCCTCGACGTGCGCACGCTGTGTATCAGCCGCGAGACGCTGGCGCGCCATGACGGGCTGGCCGATTTCGCCTTCGCCATGCAGGGGCTCGGCACCGGCGCGATCAGCCTGTTCGGCTCGCCGAAACAGAAGGACTGGCTCAGGAAGACCCGCGCCGGCACGGCGCTTTCGGCCTTCGCGCTCTCCGAGCCGCGCTCCGGCTCCGACGTCGCCAACATGGAGATGACGGCGACGCGCGACGGCGGCGACTACGTGCTGTCGGGCGAGAAGACGTGGATCTCCAACGGCGGCCTCGCCGATGTCTATTGCGTCTTCGCCCGCACCGGCGAGGCGCCGGGCGCGAAAGGCATCTCGGCCTTCGTCGTGCCGGCCGACACGGCCGGCCTCACCGTCGCCGAGCGGCTGGAGGTGGTCGCGCCGCACCCCCTCGCCCGGCTCGCCTTCAACGATGTGCGCGTGCCGGCCTCGGCGATGATCGGCAGGCCGGGCGACGGCTTCCGCATCGCCATGTCGGTGCTCGACGTCTTCCGCTCGACGGTCGGGGCCGCCGCGCTCGGCTTCGCCCGGCGCGCACTGGACGAAACCGTCTCGCGGGTGCGCGAGCGCCACCTGTTCGGCGCGCCGCTGTTCGACCTCCAGATGGTGCAGGGCCACGTCGCCGAGATGGCGCTCGATGTCGACGCCGCCGCGCTGCTGATCTACCGCGCGGCATGGACCAAGGACCGCGGCGCGGCGCGCATCACCCGCGAGGCGGCGATGGCGAAGCTCTACGCCACCGACCGGGCGCAAGCCGTCATCGACAAGGCGGTGCAGCTTCACGGCGGCGACGGCGTGCGGCGCGGCCACATCGTCGAGAGCCTCTACCGCGAGATCAGGGCGCTGCGCATCTACGAGGGCGCATCGGACGTGCAGAAGGTGGTGATCGCCCGCCAGACCATGGGAGCATGACGCAATGCTGGGACCGTCCGCGCATGTCGACACGTTTTCCCGCGACAACCTGCCGCCGGCGGAGGAATGGCCGGCGCTGAAGCTCGACGGCTTCGATTATCCCGAGCGGCTCAACTGCGCGGTCGAGCTGACCGACCGCATGGTGGAGAGGGGCTTCGGCGACCGCACGGCGCTGATCGGCAACGGCAGGCGGCGCACCTACAAGGAACTCGCCGACTGGACCAACCGGCTTGCCCGCGCGCTCGTCGAGAATTACGGCGTCGTGCCGGGCAACCGGGTGCTGATCCGCGCGCCCAACAACCCGGCGATGGTGGCCTGCTGGCTCGCCGCCACCAAGGCCGGCGCGGTCGTCGTCAACACCATGCCGATGCTGCGCGCGGGCGAGCTCGGCAAGATCGTCGACAAGGCCGAAATCCAGCTTGCGCTGTGCGACACGCGCATCAAGGACGAGCTGGTCGCCTGCGCTAAGGAGAGCCGGTTCCTGCGCCAGGTCGTCGGCTTCGACGGCACGGCCAACCACGACGCCGAGCTCGACCGCGCCGCGCTCGACAAGCCGGTTTCCTTCGATGCGGTCCCCACCGGCCGCGACGACGTCTGCCTGCTCGGCTTCACCTCCGGCACCACCGGCGCGCCCAAGGCGACGATGCATTTCCACCGCGACGTGCTGATCATCGCCGACGGCTACGCCAGGGAAGTGCTCGCCGTCACGCCCGACGACGTCTTCGTCGGCTCGCCGCCGCTCGCCTTCACCTTCGGCCTCGGCGGGCTCGCCGTGTTCCCGCTGCGCTTCGGCGCGACGGCGACGCTGCTCGAGAGCGCGACGCCGCCCAACATGGTCGACATCATCCAGAAATACCGGGCGACGATCTCCTTCACCGCGCCGACCGCCTACCGGGCGATGCTGAAGGCGATGGACGAGGGAGCGGACCTGTCCTCGCTGCGCATCGCCGTCTCAGCCGGCGAGACGCTGCCCGCCCCGGTCTACGAGGAATGGGAGCGGAAGACCGGCAAGCCGATCCTCGACGGCATCGGCGCGACCGAGATGCTGCACATCTTCATCACCAACCGCCTCGACGACCGCGCCCCCGGCGTCACCGGCCGGCCGGTGACGGGCTACGAGGCGATGATCGTCGACGAGGAGATGAAGCCGGTGAAGCGCGGCGAGGTCGGGCGGCTTGCCGTGCGCGGGCCCACCGGCTGCCGCTACCTCGCCGACGCGCGCCAGCGCGCCTACGTCCGGGACGGCTGGAACCTGACGGGCGACTCGTTCGTCGAGGACGAGGACGGCCGTTTCCGCTTCGCCGCGCGCTCGGACGACATGATCCTGTCCTCCGGCTACAACATCGCCGGGCCGGAGGTGGAGGCGGCCTTGCTGTCGCACCCGCTGGTCGCCGAATGCGCGGTGATCGGCGCGCCCGACGAGGCGCGCGGCCAGATCGTCGAGGCGCATGTCGTGCTGGCGAACGGCGCGCCGGCCGTGGCCGAAACGGCGAAGCTGCTCCAGGAGCACGTCAAGGCGACCATCGCGCCCTACAAATATCCGCGCGTCGTCAGGTTCGTCGAGGCCCTGCCGAAGACGCAGACCGGCAAGATCCAGCGGTTCCGGCTGCGGGAGGGGGCATCGTGACCGACCCTCGCGACACGCAGGGGATCGAGGGCGCCGAGACCGATTTCCACGGCCGCATGGCCTATGGCGACTATCTGCACCTCGAAAGGATCCTCGACGCGCAGGAGACGCTGTCGGCCTCGCCGGACGAGCTGCTGTTCATCATCCAGCACCAGACCTCGGAACTGTGGATGAAGCTCGCCATCCACGAAATCGCCGGCGCAATGGCAGCGATCCGCACCGACGATTTGCGCCCGGCCTTCAAGATGCTGACGCGGGTGGCGCGCATCTTCGAGCAGTTGAACAACGCCTGGGACGTGCTGCGCACGATGACGCCGAGCGAGTACACGCGCTTTCGCGGCGCGCTCGGCCAGTCCTCCGGCTTCCAGTCGTGGCAGTACCGCGCCATCGAGTTCCTCGCCGGCAACCGCAACCTCGCCATGCTGAAGCCGCATGCGCACCGGCCCGAGATCGTGGAAAGGCTGGAGGCGATCCTCGCTCGGCCGAGCCTCTACGACGAGGCGCTGCTCCTGCTCCGCCGCAACGGCCTCGACATCGGCGCGGACGCAATGCGCAGCGACTGGCGGGAGACGCGCAGGCCGAGCGAGGCGGTGGTCGCGGCGTGGCGACAGGTCTATCGCCAGCCGGAGCGCCACTGGGCGCTCTACGAGCTCGCCGAGAAGCTGGTCGATTTCGAGGATTATTTCCGCCGCTGGCGTTTCAACCACGTCACCACGGTCGAGCGCATCATCGGCCTGAAGCGCGGCACCGGCGGCACGCAGGGCGTCTCCTATCTCCGGCGCATGCTGGAGGTGGAGCTTTTCCCCGAACTATGGAAGGTGAGGACGGAGCTTTAAAAATGTCGGCGAAGACTGGCGCGCGCGCCAATTATTTTTCATCGTAGGAGAAGCCCCCCAGGGCTCCAGGCAAAACGGGAGTGGAACGGACATGCGTAAACTGATTGCGGCGAGCGCCATCGCGCTCGCGACGGGTATGAGCGGCGGGGCGTTTGCCGAGCCGGTCAAGGTCGGCCTCATCACCACGCTTTCGGGCGGCGGCGCGGGCCTGGGCATCGACGCCCGCGACGGCTTCCTGCTGGCGCTGAAGAACGCCGGCGACGCCGCGGCCGAGATCGAGGTCGTCACCGAGGACGACGGCCAGAAGCCGGAGCTCGCGGTGCAGATCGCCGACAAGATGGTCCAGTCCGACCAGGTCGACATCCTGACCGGCATCATCTGGTCGAACCTCGCCATGGCCGTGGTGCCGGGCGCGGTGGCGCAGGGCAAGTTCTACATCTCGGTCAATGCCGGCCCCTCGGCGCTGGCCGGCGCACAGTGCCACGAGAACTATTTCAACGTCGCCTACCAGAACGACAATTTCCACGAGGCGATGGGCCAGTACGCCAACGAGACGTACAAGAAGACCTTCATCATGGCCCCCAACTATCCGGCGGGCACGGATTCGCTGACCGGCTTCAAGCGCTATTACAAGAACGAGCTGGCCGGCGAGGTCTACACCCAGGTCGGCCAGACCGACTATGCGGCCGAGATCGCGCAGATCCGCGCTTCCGGAGCGGATTCGGTGTTCATCTTCCTGCCGGGCGGCATGGGCATCGCCTTCGTCAAGCAATACGCCCAGTCGGGCGTCGACATTCCGCTGATCGGCCCCGGCTTCTCCTTCAGCCAGGATGTGCTGCCGGCCATCGGCGACGCGGCTCTCGGCGTGAAGAACTCGGCGAGCTGGGCCAAGGACCTCGACAACGAAGCATCGAAGAAGTTTGTCGAGACCTTCCAGGCCGAGTATGGCCGCCTGCCCTCGATCTATGCCGCGCAGGCCTACGACACCGGCAGCCTGATCGTCTCTGCGGCGGCCAAGGCCAGCGTCAAGGACGCCGACGCCTTCCGCGCCGCGCTGAAGGAAGCCGACTTCGACAGCGTGCGCGGAAAATTCTCCTTCAACACCAACAACCACCCGATCCAGGACATCTACGTCACCGAGGTGGTCAAGGAAGGCGACGTGCTGACCAACAAGATCATCGGCACCGCCTTCACCGACCATGGCGACGCCTATGCCGAGCAGTGCGCGCTGAACTAGGCGACACATCACGGCCGATCCCCTTCTCCCCGTTCACGGGGAGAAGGTGCCGGCAGGCGGATGAGGGGCAGCATCGACGTCGGCGATCTGCCTGCAACGCTTGCGCCGCCCCTCACCCGGCCCGAAACCTGTCCTTGGGCTTGCCGAAGGCAAGTCCCGGGGAGGCCACCCTCTCCCCGTGAACGGGGCGAGGGGGAAGCCGCGATCTTCACCTCCACCACAGAGCCCGAGCCCCGCCCTTGCAGACCGCGCTTTTCATCGAACAGCTCCTGAACGGGCTTCAGCTCGGGGTGATGCTGTTCCTCATGGCCGCCGGGCTGACGCTGATCTTCGGCGTGATGGGGCTGATCAACCTCGCCCACGGCTCGCTCTACATGGTCGGGGCCTTCGCCTGCGCGGTCACGGCGGCGGCGACCGGCTCGTTCTGGCTCGGGCTCGCCGCCAGCCTCGCGACGGCGGCGGCGGCCGGCGCGGTGGTCGAGATCCTCGTCATCCGCCGGCTCTACGAGCGCGATCATCTCGACCAGGTGCTGGCCACCTTCGCGCTGATCCTGATCTTCTCGGAAGGCACGCGCTGGCTGTTCGGCTCGTTCCCGCTCTATCTCGACATCCCGCCGCTGCTTCAGGGCACGGTGGCGCTGCCGGGCGGCTCGCGCTACCAGCTCTACCGGCTGGCCATCATCGGCGTCGGCTGCGCCGTCGCCGTCGGCCTGTACCTCCTCATTTCCCGGACGCGGCTCGGCATGCGCATCCGGGCGGGCGAGAGCGACCGCGAGATGATCGGCGCGCTCGGCGTCGACATCCGCACGCTCTACACCATCGTCTTCGCGCTCGGCGCGGCGCTCGCCGGTCTTGCCGGAGCGATGGTCGGCGCGCTGCAATCCGTGCAGGTCGGCATGGGCGAGCCGGTGCTGATCCTCGCCTTTGTCGTCATCGTCATCGGCGGCATCGGCTCGATCAAGGGCGCGCTCATCGGCGCGGTGATCGTCGGCGTTGTCGACACGATGGGCCGCTTCCTGCTGCCGCAGCTCTTCGGGCTGATGATGCCGCCCTCGCAGGCCGGCCTCGTCGGCGGCGCGCTCGCCTCGATGCTGATCTACATCGTCATGGCGGTGGTGCTGGCGGTGAAGCCGCAGGGCCTGTTCCCGGCGGCGAAGGGGTGAGCCGATGACGATCTCCCGCGAAACCGCGCTCAGTGTCGTTCTCGTCCTCGTCCTGCTGGCGATCCCCTATGCCGCGCTCGAGCTCGGCAAGCCGTTCTACGTCACGCTGGCGACGCGCATGGCGATCCTGGCGCTGGCGGCGGTGGGCTTGAACATCGCGCTCGGCCTCGGCGGGCTGGTGTCGTTCGGCCATGCCGCCTTCTTCGGCGTCGGCGGCTATGCGGCGGGCATCCTCGCCTCTCACGCCTTCGCCGGCCAGCCGCTCGATTTCGGTCTCTTTTCCGTGCCCGGCACCAAGACCATGCCGTTGATCTGGCTCGTCGCTGTCGCGGTCGGCGGGCTGCTGGCGGCGGCCATCGGCGCGATCAGCCTTCGCACCTCGGGCGTCTACTTCATCATGATCACGCTCGCCTTCGCGCAGATGACCTACTATTTCGCCGTCTCCTGGCCGGCCTATGGCGGCGAGGACGGGCTGTCGATCACGCTGCGCAACGGCTTTCCCGGCGTCAACACGCTGGTGCCGATCAACTTCTTCCTGATCGCCTGGGTCCTGCTCGTCGCCGCGCTCGTGCTGTTTGCGGCGCTGAAGGGCTCCCGCTTCGGCACGGCGCTGCAGGCGGCGCGGCAGAACGAGGTGCGCGTTGCCACCGTCGGCATCGAGCCCTACCGCATCCGCCTCGCCGCCTTCGTCATCTCCGGCATGATCACCGCGCTCGCCGGCGCGCTCTATGCGGACCTCAATCGCTTCGTCAGCCCCTCGATGCTGTCGTGGCACATGTCGGGCGAGTTCATCGTGCTGATCATCCTCGGCGGCGTCGGCCGGCTCGCCGGGCCGGTCGCCGGGGCGATGCTGTTCGTGCTGTTCGAGTTTCTGCTCGGCGGGCTGACGGAACGCTGGCAGTTCTTCCTCGGCCTCGTCCTGCTCGGCGTCGTGCTGTTCGCGCGCGGCGGGCTCGTCGGCCTTGTCGCCGGGAGGCCGCGTCATGGCTGAACCGGTTCTCGCCATCCGCGACCTGAACAAGAGCTTCGGCGCGCTGAAGGCGACGGAGGGCGTCTCGCTCGATTTGAAGGCCGGGGAGATCCACGCGCTGATCGGCCCGAACGGGGCCGGCAAGTCGACGCTGATCCACCAGATCGCCGGCACGCTCAAGCCCGACAGCGGCACGGTGCATTTCCTCGGTGAGGACATCACTCCGCTCGGCGTCGCCGGGCGGGCGCGGCTGGGGCTCGGACGCTCGTTCCAGGTGTCCTCGCTCGCGCCCGAATTCTCGGCCCTGCGCAACGTCATGCTCGCGGTGCAGGCAAAGGCGGGCTCGTCCTTCCGCTTCTTCAGGCCGGTGATGCGCGATCCCTCGCTCGTCGAGCCGGCCATGGCGGCGCTGGCGCGCGTCGGCTTGCAGGATCGCGCCCGCGTGCCGGCGGCCGCGCTTTCGCATGGCGAGCGCCGCCAGCTCGAAATCGCCATCGCGCTGGCGCTCGGCTCGAAGGCCTTCCTGCTCGACGAGCCGATGGCCGGCATGGGGCCGGACGGCTCGCGCGCCCTGACCGCTTTCCTCGACCGGCTGCGCATCGAGGCGCCGATCCTCTTGGTCGAGCACGACATGGACGCGGTGTTCGCGCTCGCCGACCGCGTCTCGGTCCTCGTCTATGGCCGGATCATCGCCTCGGGCACGGTCGAGGAAATCCGTGCCGATCCCGAGGTGCGCCGCGCCTATCTGGGGGACGCGGCATGAGCCTTCTTAAGATCTCCGGGCTCGAAACCTTCTATGGCGCCAGCCAGGCGCTGTTCGGCGTCGATCTCGACGTCGCCGAGGGCGAGGTCGTCGCGCTGATGGGCCGCAACGGCATGGGCAAGACGACGACGATCCGCTCCGTGCTCGGGCTGACGCCGGCGCGGGCAGGCTCGATCCGCTTCGCCGGCGCGGAGATCCGCGGGCTGAAGCCGCACCGCGTCGCCCGCCTCGGGCTCGGGCTGGTGCCGGAGGGGCGGCGCTGCTTCCCGAACCTCACCGTGGCGGAAAACCTCCTCGCCGCCGCCCGGCCCGGCCGCTGGACGCTTGCCGGGATCGAGGCGCTGTTCCCGCGCCTCGCCGAGCGGCGCGGCCAGATGGCGCGCACGCTCTCCGGCGGCGAGCAGCAGATGCTGGCCATCGGCCGGGCGCTGATGACCAATCCGCGCCTCGTCATCCTCGACGAGGCGACCGAAGGGCTCGCCCCGGTGATCCGCACCGGCATCTGGGCCGTGATCCGCACCCTGAAGGCCGAGGGGCAGTCGATCCTGATCATCGACAAGACGCTCGCCGAGCTGCTGCCCTCGGCCGACCGCTGCTTCGTGCTGGAGAAGGGCCGCACCGTGTGGAGCGGCCGGCCGGAAGCGCTGACCCCCGACCTTCAGGACCGTTACCTCGGCGTCTGACGCCCGATCGACCGGAGACTTGCCATGACCTCGCACCAGATCCTGCACCCCGCCACCTGGAAGAAGGCCGCCGGCTACGCCAACGGCATCCTCGCCGAGGGCCGCACGGTCTGGATCGGCGGCCAGATCGGCTGGAACGGGGATCAGGTCTTCGAGACGCGCGACCTCGTCGGGCAGACCCGCCAGACGCTGGAGAACGTGCTCGCCATCCTCGCCGAGGCCGGCGGGCGGCCCGAGCACATCGTGCGCATGACCTGGTACGTCAAGGACAAGCGGGACTATCTCGCCAACCTCAAGGGCATCGGCGAAGCCTATCGCGGGGCGATGGGCCGGCATTTCCCGGCCATGACCATGGTGCAGGTCGCCGACCTGGTCGAGGACGAGGCCGTGGTCGAGATCGAGGCCACCGCCGTCCTGCCCGGCTGATTCATCCAATAAAAAAAGCCGGCGGCCGCGAGGGCCGCCGGCTTCCCTGATCGGGGGTTCGGGCCTACTTCGACGCGTTCAGGCCGCGCTCGATATCGGCGAGGATGTCGTCGATATGCTCGAGGCCGATGGACAGGCGCACATAGCCCGGCGACACGCCGGCCGCCTCCTGCTCCTGCGGCGTGAGCTGCGAATGGGTGGTCGAGGCCGGATGGATGGCAAGGCTCCTCGCGTCACCGATATTGGCGACGTGGTAGAGCAGCTCGAGCGCGTTGATGAACTTCTTGCCGGCCTCGAGGCCGCCCTTCAGCTCGAAGCCGATGAGGCCGCCATAGGCGCCGCCGAGATACTTGTCGGCGCGCTCGCGCGCCACGCCCGTCTGCTGCGAGGGGTGGATGACACGCTCGACCTCGGGCCGGGCGGCGAGCCAGTCCGCCACCTTCTGCGCGTTGGCGACGTGGCGCTCGATGCGCAGCGGCAGGGTTTCGAGGCCCTGGATCAACTGGAAGGCGTTGAAAGGCGACAGCGCCCCGCCGAGATCGCGCAGCAGCGTCACGCGCGCCTTGATGATGTAGGCGATGGGGCCGAGCGGCTTGACCGCCTCGGTCCACACCGCGCCGTGATAGCTCGCGTCCGGCGTATTGAGGGCCGGCTGGCGCTCGGGATGGGCGGCCCAGTCGAAATTGCCGCCATCGACGATCAGGCCGCCGATCGAGGTGCCGTGGCCGCCGATATATTTCGTCGTCGAATAGACGACGACGGCCGCGCCGTGGTCGAAGGGCCGGGCGAGCAGCGGGGCGGCGGTGTTGTCGACGATGAGCGGGATGCCGTATTCGCGGCCGATCGCGGCGACCTCGGCGATGGGGAACACGGTCAGCTTCGGGTTCGGCAGCGTCTCGGCGTAATAGGCGCGGGTGCGCTCGTCGGTGGCGCGGCGGAACGCTTCCGGGTCGGCCGGATCGACGAAGCGGACCTCGATGCCCTGATCCTTCAGCGTGTTGGCGAAGAGGTTCCACGTGCCGCCGTAGAGGTGGGTCGAGGAGACGATGTTGTCGCCGGCGCGGGCGAGGTTCTGAACGGCGTAGGCCGACGCGGCCTGGCCCGAGGCGACAGCGAGCGCGCCGACGCCGCCTTCCAGCGCGGCGACGCGCTTTTCCAGCACGTCGACGGTCGGGTTCATGATGCGGGTGTAGATGTTGCCGAATTCCTTCAGCGCGAACAGGTTGGCAGCATGGTCGGTGTCGTTGAACTGGTAGGAGGTGGTCTGGTGGATCGGCACGGCGACGGAGCCCGTGGTCGGGTCGGCGCGCCAGCCGGCGTGAAGCGCCAGCGTCTCGGGGTGAAGCTGCCTGTCAGTCATCTTGTCTCATGCTCCCTATGGGGGTTTGAATGCCTCGCTCCGCCGCGCCCGGCCGTCGATGGGCGAGCCAGCCAGATCGGCGAATGCCAGATCGGCGAATGAATGTCCGGATAGGTGCCTGCCCCTCCCGAGACACCGGATACGGCGGGACCATGCCGGTTTTGCCGGTTGGCGTAGAGCTATTCCATTCCAACTTTTACGGCAATACTGGAATTATATTCTATTTGCGACACTGTCGCTCCCTGACAAGCGGGAAGCGCATCACGCGGCGCGCGGGCCGGGATCGTCGTCGTCCGGCCCCGGATCGGGGAAGACGGGACGCGTCGCGCGCGGGCGGAAGCTGACCACGGCCCCGCCGCCCTTACCGGCCGCGCCGGCATCGGCCTCGGCGGCTTTCCCGCGCGCCGCTGCCTCCGGCTGCGACAGCACTTGGACGACGCGCAGCGCCTCGCTGACGCCACTGCCGAGATCGACGACCACGGCGCTTCCTTCGGAGAGGCCGAGCAGGGCAAGGCCGCGCAGGGTCCGCACCGACACGGCGTCTCCGGGACCGCCGGGCGCATCACCCTCGACGAGCGCGTGCGGGCCGGCGGGCATGCCGTCAATCGTGTAGGCGACACGGCTGCCCAGCGTCACCACGTCGGCCGGGATGTCGTCGCTGAAGGCGAGCGCGCTGCCGCGCAGCTTCTGCTCCAGCAGCAAAAGATAGGGGCCGTGCGGCCCGCGATGGGCGTCGAACAACGTCTGGAGGATCGCGTGATCGCGTGTCGTCAGATGGAATCGAGGCTCCGTCGCCATGGCAAATCTCCCGCGGGAACGGCTTCCCGTTCCAACGCCAAATCCGTCTGGAGCAACGGGCATTCTGACGAATGCCGTTTCGCTGCTCCATCTATCTGATTTAGCCGCATTCATGCGACGCCACGTTCCGTCTGGCTGCAAAATGCTCCGGTTCGATTGACATCCCCTGCCCGGCACGGTCGGCGCCGGCCAGGGGTCAGGAGCCTGCGATCAGCGACCCGGCATGATCGAGGAAGCGCCGGCGCGCGTGGCCGCCGGCGGCGGCGCAGACCCGGCGCGGCGGCACGGCGCTCATTGCCCGGCTTCGCCTTCCGGCATCTCGACGGAGACGATGGTCAGCCGGTGCGAGCGGCCGTCATTGGCGATCCAGTCGATGGACTGGCCGGCCTTGAGGCCGAGCAGCGCGGTGCCGATCGGCGTCAGGATCGACACCTTGCCCTGCGAGATGTCGGCGTCGGCCGGGTAGACCAGCGTCACCGTGCGGGCCTGGCCGTCATTGGTCTCGTAGCCGACGGTCGCGCCCATCTGCACGGTGCCCTGGAGCGAAGCGCCCTTCTCGACGACGCGCGCGCGTTCGAGCTCCACCAGGAGCTCCTCGGCCATCTCCGGCTTGCGGTCGAGCAGGCCGTTGGCAAGCTGGGTGAGGCGGGCATGATCTGTCTTGTTCACGACGATGCTGGGTTTGCTCATGGTAAGGCTCTCGGGTGTTTCTGGCGGAACGGCGTCGCGACGGTCTTCCGTCGGCCACCGCAACCGGCGATTGCACGCGGCTTCACGCGTTCATGCGTGAAGGCCCGCGCGTGGTGGCGGCGTATCGTCTGGGGGCCGGTTCC
This sequence comes from Alphaproteobacteria bacterium, assembly GCA_037190985.1. Classification (GTDB taxonomy): domain Bacteria; phylum Pseudomonadota; class Alphaproteobacteria; order Rhizobiales; family Rhizobiaceae; genus Aerobium. Next base: position 119,539 of record JBBCKE010000025.1, on the reverse strand, counting down.
TGCTGGCGGTTCGAGCCCCGGTCTCGGGGCAAAATGTCCGAGCCGGGGCTATCCTCGCGGGGAGGCACCCATGAAAATCGGAAAAGCGGCTCGCGGAAACATCATGGGTTCAGCATGGCCAAATGGCGCGGATTGTCAAGCAGTCCGGCAGGCGCAGGCCGCGGCGGCGCGCGGGGCCGGTTTGTTGCGTTTCGCCCTCGACATGCGCCCCCGCGTCCCCTATTTGCGGGATGCGGAGCCGTTCGGCTGCCGTCGTCATCGTGCGCTTCATGCCGGGTTCGGCCCTTGCCTTCCCGGCCCCCAGGGGGCGGTCCTGAGCCGCTATCACAGGGAGTAACGGCCCATGTTGTCCGGCAATTGGCCCGACCGGCGGATACAGGACCTTCTCGGCGTCACACATCCGATCGTGCAGGCCCCGATGGCGGGGCCCGTCTTCTCGGACATGGTGATCGCGGTCAGCGAGGCCGGCGGCCTCGGCTCGCTGCCCTGCGCGCTGATGGACGAGGCGCGCATGCGCGCCGAACTCGGCATCATCCGCCAGCGCACGGACCGGCCGATCAACCTCAACTTCTTCTGCCACACCCCGCCCGCCTTCGACGCGGCGCGCGAGGCGCGCTGGCGCGACAGGCTGCGCCCCTATTATCTGGAGCTCGGCCTCGACCCGGACATGGACGCGCCCGCCTCCAACCGCACGCCCTTCGACGCGGCGCTGTGCGGCCTCGTCGAGGAATTCCGCCCCGAGGTGGTGAGCTTCCATTTCGGCCTGCCGGAACAGGCGCTCGTCGAGCGCGTCAAGGCGACGGGCGCGAAGGTGCTGTCCTCGGCGACGACGGTGGCCGAGGCCGTCTGGCTGGAAGAGCACGGCTGCGACGCGATCATCGCGCAAGGGGCCGAGGCCGGCGGCCATCGCGGCAACTTCCTTTCCGACGACATGGCGACGCAGGTCGGCACCTTCGCGCTGGTGCCGCAGGTGGTCGACGCGGTGACGGTGCCGGTCATCGCCGCCGGTGGCATCACCGACGCGCGCGGCATCGCCGCCGCCTTCGCGCTGGGCGCGGCGGGCGTGCAGGTCGGCACCGCCTATCTCTACACGCCCGAGGCGCGGATCGCGGCGCTGCACCGCGAGGCCCTGCGCAGCGACCGGGCGGGCGAGACGGCGCTGACCAACGTCTTCACCGGCCGCCCGGCGCGCGGCATCGTCAACCGCATCATGCGCGAGGCGGGGCCGCTCACCGGCGACGCGCCGGCCTTCCCTCTGGCCGGCGGCGCGCTCGCGCCGCTGCGCGCGGCGAGCGAGCCCGCCGGCTCGGGCGATTTCATGTCGCTGTGGGCCGGCCAGTCCGCCAAGCTCGCCCGCGAGATGGGCGCCGCCGAGCTGACCCGAACCCTCGCCGAGGAAGCGCAGGCGCGCCTCGGTCGTCAGACCGTCACGAAAGCATAGATCAATAGAGGACACGCAACCGCGGGAAGCTCCGGCAGAAGCGGCTCGCGGGCCGATGCCTTTTGCCCCTGACCGATGAGCGGAACCGATGATCCAGACGCCCTACTACCTGATCGACAAGGAAAAGCTGCTGCGCAACATGGAGATCATCGCCCGCGTGCGCGAGCAGTCGGGGGCGAAGGCGCTCCTGGCGCTGAAATGCTTCGCCACATGGTCGGTGTTCGACCTGATGCGGCAATATATGGACGGCACCACCTCGTCCTCGCTCTATGAAGTGCGGCTCGGGCGCGAAAAATTCGGCGGCGAGACGCATGCCTATTCCGTCGCCTGGGCCGACCACGAGATCGACGAGGCGGTCTCGCATGCCGACAAGATCATCTTCAACACCGTCGGCCAGCTCGAGCGCTTCGCCGACCGCGCGGCGGGAATCGCGCGGGGCTTGAGGCTCAATCCCGGCATCTCGTCGTCCTCGTTCGACCTCGCCGACCCGGCGCGGCCGTTCAGCCGGCTGGGCGAATGGAATGCCGCGCGCGTCGAGCCGGTGCTCGACCGCATCAGCGGCTTCATGATCCACAACAATTGCGAGAACGACGATTTCGAGCTGTTCTCGCGCATGCTCGACGTCATCGAGGAGAAGTTCGGCCCGCTCCTGTCCGAGGTCGACTGGATCAGCCTCGGCGGCGGCATCCACTTCACCGGCGAGGACTACCCGCTCGACGCCTTCTGCGACCGGCTGAAGCGGTTCTCGGACCGGTTCGGGGTGCAGGTCTATCTGGAGCCGGGCGAGGCCGCGATCACCAGGAGCACGACGCTGGAGGTGACGGTGCTCGACACGCTCTACAACGGCAAGCACCTCGCCATCGTCGACTCCTCGATCGAGGCGCACATGCTCGACCTCCTGATCTACCGCGAGAGCGCGAAGGTCGCGCCGAACGCGGGCGAGCACGAGATCATGGTCTGCGGCAAGTCGTGCCTGGCGGGCGACGTGTTCGGCACCTTCCGCTTCCCCGACGCGCTCAAGGCCGGCGACCGCGTCTCGATCCAGGACGCGGCCGGCTACACCATGGTCAAGAAGAACTGGTTCAACGGCGTCCGGATGCCGTCGATCGCGATCCGCGAGCTGGACGGCTCGGTCAGGACGGTCCGCGAATTCACCTATGCGGACTTCGAGGCGAGCCTTTCGTGAGGCCTCGCACGCAACCCCGAAACTGAAAGGAGGCTCCGTGCCGACATGAAAAAGACCATCCTCATCATCGGCGCCGGCGGCGTGGCGCAAGTCGTCGCGCACAAATGCGCACAGAACAACGACGTGCTGGGCGACATCCATATCGCTTCGCGCACGATTGCGAAGTGCGAGGCCATCATCGCCTCCGTGCGCGAGAAGGGCGCGCTCAAGACGGACGGCAGGTTGGAGGCCCATGCGCTCGATGCCATGGATGTGGAGGCGACGAAGGCGCTGATCGAGAAAACGGGCGCTGGAATAGTCATCAATGTCGGCTCGGCCTTTCTCAACATGTCGGTGATGTCGGCGTGCATCGAAACGGGCGCGGCCTATATCGACACCGCGATCCACGAGGACCCGGCAAAGGTCTGCGAAACGCCGCCGTGGTACGCCAATTACGAGTGGAAGCGGCGCGAGGAGGTCGAGAAGGCGGGCGTGACCGCCATCCTCGGCGCGGGCTTCGACCCCGGCGTGGTCAACGCCTATGCAAAGCTCGCCTATGACGAGTATTTCGACCGGATCGATTCCATCGACATCATCGACATCAATGCCGGCAGCCACGGCCGCTGGTTCTCGACCAATTTCGATCCCGAGATCAATTTCCGCGAGTTCACCGGCCAGGTCTGGTCGTGGCAGGACGGCAAGTGGGTGTCGAACACGATGTTCGAGGTCGGCAAGGAATGGGACCTGCCCGTCGTCGGCAGGCAGAAGGCCTACATGACCGGCCATGACGAGGTGCATTCGCTGTCGCAGATCCTGAAAGTACCGACCGTGCGCTTCTGGATGGGCTTCGGCGACCACTACATCAACGTCTTCACGGTGCTGAAGAATCTCGGCCTTCTTTCCGAGAAGCCGGTGAAGACGGCGGAAGGGCTGGAAGTGGTGCCGCTGAAGGTGGTGAAGGCCGTGCTGCCCGATCCCGGCTCGCTCGCGCCCGACTATACCGGCAAGACCTGCATCGGCGACCTCGTCAAGGGCGTCAAGGACGGCAAGGAACGCGAGGTCTTCATCTACAACGTCGCCGACCACAAGGAAGCCTACGAGGAAGTGGGCAGCCAGGGCATCTCCTACACGGCCGGCGTTCCGGCCGTCGCCGCGGCGATGCTGATCGCCACCGGCGAATGGGACGTCAAGAAGATGGCCAATATCGAGGACCTGCCGCCGCGCCCGTTCCTCGACCTCCTGAACCAGATCGGGCTGCCGACGCGCATCAGGGAAGGCGACAGCGACAAGGCTTTGATCTTCGGGCCCTGACCTTCGCCTGAGCCGGCATCTCCCGGAAACGAGAACACCCCCGCTGCCGGAGCAACGGGGGTGTTTTTTCAGTCGGCGCGCCGCGTGGCGGCAGCCTTTCAGCTCGTGAAGAAGCTCTGCGTGCCGTGGGCCTCGATCGCCTCGGCGAGACGGCCGAGCGCGTGGACATAGGCCGCCGTGCGCATGGAGACGTCCTTTTCCTTGGAGACGTTCCAGACCGAACGGCCCTCGCGCTCCATGATCGCCTGGAGGCGGTCGTGGATTTCCTGCTCGGTCCAGTAATAGCCCTGCTTGTTCTGCACCCACTCGAAATAGGAGACGGTGACGCCGCCGGCATTGGCGAGGATGTCGGGCAGGACGACGACGCCCTTTTCCGCCAGGATGCGGTCGCCCGAGGGCGTGACCGGGCCGTTCGCCAGTTCGAGGACCAGCTTCGCCTTGACGCCGTCGGCGTTCTTGCCGTGGATCATGTTCTCCAGCGCCGAGGGCACGAGAAGGTCGCAATCGACGCCGACGAGCGCGTCGCCCGCCAGCGCCTCATGGCCGCCCTCGCCGACGGTCGAGACGACCGAGCGCCCGCGCGCCTTGGCCTCGATCAGCATGTCGACATGCAGGCCGGCGGCGGAATAGACCCCGCCTTCCGAATCCGAGACCGCGACGACCTTGTGGCCGTCGGCCGCGAGAAGGCGCGCGATATGCTGGCCGGCATTGCCGAAGCCCTGCACGGCGACGCGCAGCGTCTCGCCGAGGCCGAGTTCGCCCGCCAGATGGCGCACGAGATAGTAGCCGCCGCGCGCGGTGGCGTCGCCGCGCCCCAGTGAGCCGCCGAGCGCGATCGGCTTGCCGGTGATGACGGCGGGCTCGGCCTGCCCGACCATCTGGGCGTATTCGTCGGCCATCCAGCCCATGATCATCGAATTGGTGTAGACGTCCGGCGCGGGGATGTCGCGGTCCGGGCCGATGATGCGGGCGAATGCCTGGATATAGGCGCGCGACAGGCGCTCCAGCTCCGCCTTGGAGAGCTGGCGCGGATCGACCTGGACCGCGCCCTTGCCGCCGCCATAGGGCAGGTTCATCACCGCGCACTTGAAGGTCATCCAGAAGGCCAGCGTCTCGACCTCCTCGACATTGGCGTCGGGATGGAAGCGGATGCCGCCCTTGGTCGGGCCGCGCGTGTCGTCGTAGCGGCAGCGCCAGGCGATGAAGGATTTGCGCGAGCCGTCGTCCATGCGGATCATCAGGCGCACCTTGGTGGTCTCACGGGCGAATTTCAGCTTCTCGATCACGTCCGGGTCGATACTGAGATGGGCCGCTGCCTCGTCCAGGCGGACGAGCGCATCGTCGAGAAGGCTGTCTTCTGACATGATTGCTCCGTGACGTTGTGAGGTTGAAACCGGCATCGTGCATAAGATAGGAGCAGCGGTTGCGCAATAAGAAGTCAGCAATACTGACCTATTTTTTTGCGACATTTGCGCACATATGTTTCGCCGGAGGCCGACTTTGGGTTCTTTCGCTGCGCAGGACGGCGCGAATTGGCGGTTCAAGGGCGTTCTAGCGAGGAAACGAAGGGCCAGTAGTCGCGCAGCCAGAGCAGGAAGGCGGCTGCCCAGAAAATAGCCGCGCCGCCGTAGAGCGGGCCCGGCAAATCGGGAATTGCCCCAAGATCGGGCAGAATGCGCAAAGCGACGGCAGCGACCAGCAGGACGAAGCCGATGCGCGTGCCGAGCGGGAAGCCGAGCGGCCGGCCGGAATGGAGCAGCCCGGCGATGGACAGCACCATCAGCACGCCCATGCCGAGCCCGCCCATCAGCGAAAGATGCAGCATCGCGACCTCGGGCAGCGGCGCGCCGAGCCGGGCCGCGCCGGTGAGGATCAGCCCCGCCCCGGCGAGGACCGCCGAGCCGGCCAGCGCCATCAGCTCGGTGCGCGCCGCCTCGCGGCCGACGAAGGCCTCGCCGGCGCGGTCCATGAAGGCGGCCCCGGCGGCCATGGCGAGATAGCCGGTGACTTCGGCCGAGAAGCCGGCGAGCTCGCCTGCGATCAGGATGGCGACGAGGCCGGGCGCCAGCGTGACGCGGCCGGGATGCGGGCGGAAGGGCGAGGTCTCCTCGGTCGGGTCGAGCACCTGGTTGGTGACCGGAACTGTGATGCGCGCCAGGACGACGCCGAGCAGGCCGAGGAAGACGAAGCCGGCGAGGCGAAGCCACCACTGCGCCAGCTCGTGGTCGCCGCCGTGGAAGGCGGTGCGCACGGCGACGAGCGAGACGAGCAGCGCCGCGATCCAGTAGAGGATGGCGAGGAGGCGGTCGGTGCGCTTGACCCACGAGGCCCACACGACATAGGCGGCGAGCGCCGAGAGCCAGCCGATGTCGGCGGCCGCGCCGAGAAGGTTCAGCGCGTCCGCGCCGAGGAAGCCGACCAGCCGCCCGACGCCCCACAGGCCGGCGAGGAGGTAAAGCTGGCGGCCGCGCGGACGCTCCGTATCGGTCCATTCGGGGATGGCGGTGGTGATGAAGCCGATGAGCGCCGCGCCGAAGGCACCGAAGATCATCTCGTGCGCGTGCCACAGGCCCGGCGCGTTGGTGCGGGCGAAAGGCAGGTCGAGGCCGAACACCAGCACCCACTGGAACGGCCACAGCGCCGCGTAGAGCGCGGTCAGCGGAAAGAACAGCCGGAACCCCTCGTCGGCGAGGACGGCGTGGAGCGGCGGGGCCGGGCGCGGCGGCGGGACGAGCATCTTCACGCCACCTTGCGCTCGTCGACATCGTGGATTTGTCGGAACAGCGGATCGTCCTTCAGGAAGGCCTGCACCTGCTCGAACACGGCGCGCTCCTCGCGTTCGCCCGGCTCGCCCGCCAGCCGGCGCGCGCCGGCGACACCCCTGCCCGCGACGTCGAGGACGAGGATGCGATGGGCGATGCGCGCCGCCTCGATCAGGTCGTGGGTGACGAACAGCGCCGCGAAATGTGCCGCGCGCGAGGCGTCGATGACGAGGTCCTGCATGCGCCGCTTCAGCGCCGCATCGAGCGCGGTGAACGGCTCGTCGAAGAAGATGAAGTCGGGATCGACGACGAGGGCGCGGGCGATGGCGACGCGCTGCTGCATGCCGCCGGAAAGCTCGACCGGATACTTGCCGAGGTCGGCGGCGTCGAAGGCGACGCGCGCCGCCGCCTCGCGCGCCCTTCGCGCCCGCTCGGCCCGGCGGACGCCGGAAATGCGCAGCGGATAGGCGATGTTGTCGAGCGCCGTCGCCCAGGGCAGGAGGCGCGGGCTCTGGAACACCATGCCGTGGCGGCGATAGTCGCGCACGATCCTGCCGCGGCGCGGCTCCATCACGTCGGCGGCGATGTGGACGAGCGTCGACTTGCCGCAACCGGACGGGCCGACCAGCGCCACCACCTCGCCGCGGCCGACGACGAGGTCGACCTCGTCGAGCACGGTGCGGCCGAAATAGGAATGGCCGATGCCGGAAAGGGCGAGCGCAAAGGCCGGCGCGGGGCTCATCGCTTCACCCCCCAGGGCTGGGCGGCGGCGCGCCAGCGCTCGAACTCGGCGCGGACGGGATGGACGATGCCGTATTCGAAGGCGATCAGCGCCGCGACCGAGATCATCACCCAGCCGAGCGCGCCGGCGACGTCGAGATTGGCGCGCGCGCGGGCGAGCTCGCCGCCGATGCCGCCGACATTGGCGAGTAGCTCGGCCATGACCGCGACCTTGAAGGCGGTGCCGAGCGAGATGGCGAGCGCGGGAAACAGATGCGCCGCGACATGGCGCAGGCCGAGCGTCGTCAGCCGCCTGACGGGGCCGGCCCCGAAGGCGCGCGCCATGTCGTCGAGGCTGCGGTCGCGCGTCATCACGCCCTCGGCGACGCCGACGAAGACCAGCGGCGAGGAGGCGATGAGGATGGTGACGACGACGGTGCCGTCGGACGAGCCGAACCAGATCATGGCCAGGACGATCCAGGCGATGGGCGGCACGCCGAGCAGCACGGTGACGAGCGGGCGCGCCGCGCGCATGGTGGCCGGCGAATAGCCGGCGGCGAGGCCGAGCGCCGCGCCGGCCAGCGCCGAGACGAGGAAGCCCTCGACGGCGCGGCGGCTGGTCAGCACCGCGATGTCCCACGAGGCGGGGTCGGCAAGGATGGCACCCATGGCGTGCACGGTGTCGAGCGGCGCCGGCAGGATGAAGTCGCCATAGACCTCATGGCCGAACTGCCACAGCGCGGCGAGCAGCGAGAGGGCCGCAAGGCCGGACCAGCCCGACCACAGGAACCGTCCCGTGCGCCCGATCCTGTCCGACCATGCCGCCATCATCGCCTTTGGCTCCCTAGAGATAGAAGCCGTCGTCCGGCAGCTTGCCGCCGATGATCGCGGGATCCGCCTCGGCCAGCGTCGACAGCATCGCCTCGATGTCGGCGCGGGCAGTGCTGGCGCGCCGGGCGACGAGCTTGGAGGTCGGCAGCGAGGCGACGAGGATCGCCGCCGGCATCTCCAGCGCCGCCGTGGCGTCGGCGGCGGCGCGCGCCGGATCGGCGTTGACCGACTCCGTCGCCTCCTCGGCGATCTTCTGAAGCGCGTCGGCGATGCCGGGATTGGCCTCCATGAACGGGACCGTCAGCGCCAGCCCCGCCTGCGGCAGCACGGGCGAGCCGCCGGTGGCCTCGGCCCACGCCCTCTGGACGTCGATGACGCGCCGCACCGCCTTGCCGCCGGCCGCGCCGCGCAGGATCGCGGCCGAGACGGCCGGCTCGGTCGACAAAACGGCGTCGACCCGGCCCGCCATCAGGAGCTGGATCGCCTCGATCGGCGAGCCGGCGCTTTCGATAGTGATGTCGGTGCCGGGCTTCAACCCATGATGGGCCAGCAGCCTGCCCATCACCAGATCGGGCATGTCGTTGCGGAACGGAACGGCGAGCGTCCTGCCCTTGAGCGCGGGAATGCTCGACAGGGTCGGATCGGCCGAGACGATATAAAGAAGGCCGTCGGTCATGACGTTGAGGAGCCGGACCGGCAGGCCGCGATTGTAGAGGTTGGCCGCGACCTGCACCGGCAGGATCAGCGCCTGCATCGTGCCGGAGGTCAGGCCGGCGCGCATCTCGTCCGGGTTGCGCCAGACCTTGAACTCGGCCTTGTCGGCGATGGCGGAGAGCTTGCCCGACGCGACCGCATGCGCCAGCGAGATGCTGGGGCCGGCCGGCGGGCCGTAGAGCGTCAGCGACGGCAGCTTCGCCGCCGACGCCCGGCGCGACGACAGCGGCAGCGCAAGAAAGGCAGCGGATGCGGCCGCGGAGGCGAGCGCCTTGCGGCGGGTGAGGACGGTCCGACCCGATGATGCTGTTCTCGACATGGCAAGCTCCGGAAGTTGCGGCGGCCCGACGCCCTCGTCAGGCCGATCCCTTATAAACTTGCATATAGAACTCCAGTTTGTTGCAGATCAAGCAACCTTCGCGTCCGCGACAATCTATCCATCTGGCTATCGATGGCCCCAACCATACGGGCCTCCCTGCGACCAATGCGGGCATCGGGAAATTTCTTCCCTCCCGGCATGAGTTAAAGACATAAAGATTTCTTTATATCACATTGACAACCGCCCGGACTCGGATAGAGTGCGTCCGTCGTGGTTCTTCGGCAGGCACGTTTGCATGCCGAAGCGAAGAGGGAAGTCGGTGCGTCGCCCGCGAGGCGGCAAGGCCGGCGCTGCCCCCGCAACTGTAAGCGGCGAGCCGTCATCCAATGACGTCACTGGAGCCAGCCGCTCCGGGAAGACGGATGACGGCGAGGACCCGCAAGCCAGGAGACCTGCCACGGCAAGAAACGTCCACGGGCGGGGTGTCCCGGTGGCATGCATGACGCGGCACGGCCGCGCTGCACGCTTTCGCGCCTCCGCCCCAACAATCGGGGTATGGTCATGTCGCTTCCGCAGAAAGTTCCCGTCGCAACGCTGGGCGTCCCGCGCATCAGTCGCCGCCGCGAGCTGAAATTCGCGCTCGAATCCTACTGGTCGGGCAAATCCTCCGCCGCCGCGCTGCTCGAAACCGCGAAGCGGTTGCGCGCCGCCAACTGGGAGGAGCAGCGCGCGCGCGGCATCACGAAAATCCCGTCCAACGATTTCTCGCTCTACGACCATGTGCTGGACACGATCGTCCTCGTCGGCGCGATTCCCGACCGCTACGGCTGGCAGGGCGGCGAGGTGGCGCTCGACACCTATTTCGCCATGGCGCGCGGCAGCGAGGGCAGTGCCCATGCCGAATGCGGCCATGGCTGCGCCGAGGCGGCCCATGGACCCCACGATGGCGTCCCGGCGCTGGAGATGACCAAGTGGTTCGACACCAACTACCACTACATGGTGCCGCAGTTCTCCTCCGATCAGGCCTTCGCGCTGTCCTCGTCGAAGCCGGTGGACGAGTTCCTCGAAGCGAAGGCGCTCGGCATCCACACGCGGCCGGTGATCCTCGGCCCGGTGACGCTGCTCAAGCTCGGCAAGTCGCAGGAGGAAGGCTTCGACCCGCTGGCGCTGCTGCCGCGGCTGCTGCCGGTCTATGAGGAGCTGTTGCGCCGCCTGCGGCTCGCCGGCGCCGACTGGGTGCAGATCGACGAGCCGGCGCTGGTGCTCGACCTGATCCCCAACGAGCGCGAGGCGTTCCGCTTCGCCTATGAGCGGCTGGCCAAGGCCGCGCCGGACCTGAAGATCATGCTCGCCACCTATTTCGGCGCCCTCGGCGACAATCTCGACACGGCGCTGTCGCTTCCCGTCGCCGGCCTCCATGTCGACCTCGCGCGCGCGCCGGAGCAGCTCGAAGCCGTCGGCCGGCTGGCGCGCAAGGACCTCGTTCTGTCGCTCGGCCTGATCGACGGGCGCAACGTCTGGCGCGCCGACCTTGCCGCCATCCTCGACCGCATCAAGCCGGTGGTGGCCGGCTGGCCGCTTGACCGCATCGAGATCGCGCCCTCGTGCTCGCTGCTGCATGTGCCGATCGACCTCGACCTGGAGACCGCGCTTGACGCGGATGTGAAGTCATGGCTCGCCTTCGCGGCACAGAAGCAAAGCGAGCTGGTGACGCTGTCGCGGGCGCTCGCCGAGGGCCGCAGCGCCGTTCTCGCCGCGCTCAAGGCCGCCTCGCAGGCCGCCGCCGCCCGCGCCGCCTCGCCCAAGGTGCACGACCCGCTGGTCGAGGGCCGCATCGCCGGCATCGGCGCGGCGATGAAAACCAGAGCCAGCGATTTCGCGACGCGCAGCCGGGTCCAGCGCGACAAGCTCGGCCTGCCGGCCTTCCCCACCACGACCATCGGCTCGTTCCCGCAGACGGCCGAGGTGCGCAAGGCGCGCGCCGCCCACGCCAGGGGAGAGCTGAGCCATCTCGACTACGAGGCGTTCCTCAAGCGCGAGACCGAGGCCGCGATCCGCTGGCAGGAGGAGATCGGCCTCGACGTGCTGGTCCATGGCGAGTTCGAGCGCAACGACATGGTGCAGTATTTCGGCGAGCAGCTTTCCGGCTTCGCCTTCACCAGGCATGCCTGGGTGCAGAGCTACGGCTCGCGCTACGTGCGCCCGCCGATCATCTATGGCGACGTCTCGCGCCCGCGGCCGATGACGGTGGCGTGGTGGCAGTACGCGCAGTCGCTGACCGACAGGCCGGTCAAGGGCATGCTGACCGGACCGGTGACGATCCTCAACTGGTCGTTCGTGCGCGACGACCAGCCGCGCGAGCGCACCTGCCGCCAGATCGCGCTCGCCATCCGCGACGAGGTCGTCGACCTCGAGACGGCGGGCGCGACGATGATCCAGATCGACGAGGCCGCCCTGCGCGAGGGCCTGCCGCTGCGCCGTTCCGAGTGGAAGGCCTATCTCGACTGGGCCGTCGAGTGCTTCCGGCTCACCGCCTCGGGCGTGGCGGATGCGACCCAGATCCACACCCATATGTGCTATTCGGAGTTCAACGACATCATCGACGCCATCGCCGCGATGGACGCCGACGTCATCTCCATCGAGACCTCGCGCTCGCAGATGGAGCTGCTCGACGCCTTTCGGAGCTACAAATACCCGAACGAGATCGGCCCCGGCGTCTACGACATCCACTCGCCGCGCGTGCCGGCGGTGGAGGAGATGACCGCGCTGATGCGGCTCGCCCGCCAGCGGCTTTCCGACGGCCAGCTCTGGGTCAATCCCGATTGCGGGCTGAAGACCCGCAAATGGGAAGAGGTGCGCCCGGCGCTCGTCAACATGGTCGCCGCAGCAAGGCAGCTTCGCGCCGCGGCCTGATCCCGGCGGAACGACGATATATAAAGAAGCGTGGACGGTGCGCCTTCCACGCTTCTTTCTCAGGAAGCCGGCGGAGCCTGCTCCTCCTCGGCGAATCCGCCATCGTCGTCCTCGATGCCCACCTGCCGCGCGAAGGTGACGGCGCTGCGCGGCGTCTCGTCGACCACGAGGCCGAACACGTCCGGCCGCGCATAGTGGCCGGTCGGGTCGAGATCGAACTTGCCGCGGATCGTATCGTCGAGGTCGATGTCGGCGGCGATCACCGCTTCGGCGCCGTAGACGGGGCCGGCCAGCACCTCGCCCAGCGGCCCGACGATGACGCTGCCGCCGCGGATGAGCACGGTCGACGGGTCGTTGCCCTGGATGCAGTCATAGTCCTCAGGCGCGTCGGCGCGCGTCATGTACTGGCAGGCGCTGAGCACGAAGGCGCGGCCCTCATAGGCGATGTGGCGCATCGAGGCCTGCCAGATGTCGCGCTCGTCCACCGTCGGCGCGCACCACAGCTCGATGCCCTTCGCATACATCGCCTGCCGCAGCGCCGGCATGTAGTTCTCCCAGCAGATGGCTGCGCCCATCCTGCCGAGCGGCGTGTCGAGGACGGGAATGGTCGAGCCGTCGCCCTGCCCCCAGATCAGCCTTTCGCTCGCCGTCGGCATCAGCTTGCGGTGCTTGCCGAGGAGCTGCCCGTCCGGCCCGAAGAACAGCACCGTGCAATAGAGCGTGCCGCCGTCGCGCTCGATGACGCCGGTGACGAGATGCGCCTTCATCCGCGCCGCGAACGCGCCGATGGCGGCGCATTCGGGCCCGGGCACCTCAATGGCCGAGCGCCAGTAGCGCAGGAAATCGTCGCGACCGGCCGCCGAGCGGCTGCCGACCCGCGCGCCGAAATCCAGCCCCTTGGGATAGCCGCCGACATAGGCCTCGGGAAACACGGCGAGCTCGACGCCGCTGCGCGCCGCCTCCTCGCAAAGCGCCTCCATCCGCGCCAGCGTCGCCTTTGTATCGAAAAGGGTCGATCCGGCCTGGACGACGGCGATGCGGTGCTGGCTCATGGTTTCGTTCCTCGAAGGCAGACGGCGAAAGGGCCTGCGGCACGCCGCAGGCCCCCAACGATGCCGGGAACGACGCCCGCAGTCCAGCGGCGACGGACATCGTCATAAAGAAAGAACCCGGCGGTTGCCCGCCGGGTTCCTTTTATCCAATCCGGGAAGGATCAGAAGAAGCGCGAGAAGCGGACGAAGCCGGACAGCGTGCCGTCGGAACCGTCAGCCTTGGCATAGGTGGTCTCGGTGCGAACCTGGAAGTTCTTGACCGGCTCCCAAACGGTGCTCAGCTCGGCAGCCCACAGATCGATCTTACCGAGTTCCGTCCTGGACGTCTTGATGTCGGTGCCCGGCAGGTACAGGTTGTTGACGTACTGGACGCCAAGCGAAGCGCTGAACTGCTGGTTGAAGACATGGTTGTACGAGGCCAGGATCGACCAGTTGCCGCCATGGCCATTATAGGCGTTGGCGCTGTCGGCATAGTAGCCGATCAGGCGGAAGGACGAACCCGGAGCCGACGGAACGTTCAGGTGAACGCCGGCCTGGGCGGCCCAGCCGGAGTCGCCGAGCTGGTTGCCATAGGTCCAGCCAGCACCCTGAACCGCGTTGATCCGCGGATTGCCGGCAATGGCGTCAGCAATCGTGTAGAGGCGGTTGGCGCCGACGACCGTCGTGAGGTTGGTGCGGTCTTCGTCATAACCGAAGGTCACCCACGCGGCGCCCCAGGCCTGGTTCACACCGGCCTTCAGCACGACGTCCGGGATGTAGTTCCGGTCGGAATAGCCGAGGTAACCCACCTGAGCGACGGGCGCGGTGAACGGGTTGGCCGCAGCCGCATTGGCACCGGCGAACTCGTTGATGCCGTCATCTTCCAGCGAGAGCGTGGCGAAGAAGCCGTTCGAACCCGAGAAGTTGTACTGGATCAGGTTGCGCTGCTGGTAGCCGTAGAGCAGGCCGCTGTCCGAGTGCGAGCCGTAGTTGGCCGCACCGGCATTCGGCGTGAAGGCCCAGGCCGAGTCTTCGTAACCGGCCTTGAAGCCGCCCAGTTCGAGGAAGGCCTTGTTGGTGCGGATCGCAGCCGTGCCGCGCGAGGCGTCGACGCGAACATAGCCGCGCAGGGTGCCCCACTCGGTCTGCGTACGCGCGTCGATGTAGAAGCGGCCGCGGGCCTCGGTGTTGTAGGTATCGGGCTCGAAGCCATGCGCGTTCGGCGTGTCGGAACCCAGGAAGAAGGCGGCATCCGGAGCGAGGCCGCCGGCGATGAGAGCATTCACGTCGCCCGAACGGTACATACCGATCCAGCTGGTGGTGTCGTCGTCGTTGGCCGCGCCGACCTGGAAGCGGGCTTCGCCGCCGATGCGCAGGCAGGTCTCGGTACCGGGGATGTAGAAGAAGCCGGCGCCGTAGACGTCGCAGACGCGGACGTATTCGACGGGTTCCGGCTCGGCGATGACGATCGCGTCGGCAGCCTGGGCGCCAACCGCGGAAATCGCCGCGACGCTGGAACCAAGGATGAGGCTTTTGAGTTTCATTTCTGACCTCCAGTCAAAGTTAAAAGCGGGTCTGGGTATTTTTGCTGAAGGACAGCGTTCCCTGCCCCATCCCCAATCCTCGAAAAAGACACGCATGCGCGCCCCTTCTTCGAGCCTGACAATACCCGGCGGCGCGCGCCGTTCAACTGCAATCCCGGCGGCGGTGGGGCTGTCCAGATGCTATCGGAAAGGCCTGTTGCACAAATGACACGATTTCGACCCGGCCGGAAAGGAACCGTTTACCATTGCGGCGCGGACGGCGGCGCAAACGGAAGAATCACGGCGGTGATTCCATTTCCTCCCGATTCCTGAAGGAGGGGCGTGCCCCTGAAATAAAGGCCATACTCACCCGAATCTGAAGCAGGGATCCCGGGGGAGCTCAATGGAATTGAAATGCATGCCGCCGCCGTCGCAGGGCCGACCCCCTGACGCTGCGCAGGAGCGGAAGAACGAGCTAGAAAAAGAATTGAAGAAGTCGCGGAACACGCTGATCGAGCTTTATGGCGCATATCATAACGTTCTTTGGGAGGACGGGTTCTATAAATACTGCGTCGAATCGTTCATCAGGGAGCAAGATCGCCTTCTTGGCGGTGAGGCGGTCGACGACTTCCGGCAGGAGAAGCTCGACTATCTCGTCGGCTGCCTGCGCAACGGCGGCAACAGCAACGCGACGATAAACCGGAAGCTCGCGGCGCTCCGCAAGCTGCTCAAGAAAGCGCACAGGATGGGGGAGATAAAGAGTCTCCCCGAATTCATCCGCCTGAAGGAGCGCGCGGGCAGAATCAGATTTCTCGAGCAGGACGAGGAGGATGCCCTGTTCGGGGCCATCCGCGGGCGATCCGAGGAGTATTATCGTCTCGCCGTCTTCCTGGTTGATACCGGGGCGCGGCTTGGCGAGGCGATCGGGCTGCACTGGAACGACATCGGCCGCAACCAGGTCACATTCTGGATCACCAAGTCGGGGAAAAGCCGGACCATCCCTCTGACGAAGCGCGCCCAGAAGGTGCTTCGGGCGGCGAAGCCCGCCCGTGGCGGGCCCTTCATCCATATAAAGCAGCAGAAATTCCGGACTGTGTGGCATGCCGCCAAGGAGGATTGCTGCCTCGGTGACGATGCGGACGTGGTGCCGCATATCCTGCGGCACACCTGCGCCTCGCGGCTGGTGCGCGGCGGGATCGACCTGAGGCGTGTTCAGATGTGGCTGGGGCACCAGACGTTGCAGATGACGATGCGCTATGCACACCTTGCCACGCGCGACCTCGACGCCTGCCTGCCGGTGCTTGAACGCGAGCCGAAAAAGCGGCCGCCGGCATCCGGGACCACCTGAAATGTCCATTTCTGACCTCCGGTTTTGACTGGAGGTCAGAAATGAACATCAAGAGCCTTATCCTCGGCTCCGCTACCGTGGCTCTCGCCACCGCCGGCGCCCAGGCTGCCGACGCCATCGTCATCGCCGAGCCGGAACCCGTCGAATACGTCCGCGTCTGCGACGTCTACGGCGCCGGCTTCTTCTACATCCCGGGCACCGAGACCTGCCTGCGCATCGGCGGCGAAATCCGCTACCAGCTCGGCGCCTCGGAGAGCATCGGTGCCCTTACCGGTGTCGGCAACTACCACGCCCTGCAGGATGACCGCTGGAACAGCACCAGCCGCGCCCGCGTCTACTTCGACGCCCGTTCGGAGACCGAGTACGGCACGCTGCAGGGCTATGCCCGTCTGCAGTTCGACCGCAACGACACCGTCTCGTCGTCCAACACCCTCAACCATGGCTGGCTGTCGCTCGGCGGCTTCCGCGCCGGTTGGACGGACTCGGCGTGGGTCTCGACCCCGCAGGGCGGCCGCGCTGCCGGTGGTTCGCACTCGGATAGCGGTTTCTTCTACGGCTACCACCAGACCCACTTGGTCCAGTACAACTTCGCTGGTTCGAACGGCTTCTTCGGCACGGTCTCGGTCGAGTTTGACGATGAGACCCTGCCGCGGAACTACACCCCGGACGTTGTCGGCGTGGTCGGCATCAACCAGGGTTGGGGCGCCGCGTGGTTGAAGGTCGGTTACGATGAGGACCGTGACGGTCTCGCCCTGACTTCGGAAGGCGGCTTCGGCGTCACCGCCGGCCTGCACTACAACATTCCGGGCGCGCCCGGCTCGTCGTTCCGCCTGCTCGGCTTCTATGCCGACAGCGCCAACAAGTACAGCGTGTTCAACGGCACCGGCTTCGGCCCGGCCGGCATCAACCTCGGTGGCCCCGAGTGGTCGATCATGGCTTCGTACTACCACCAGTTCAACGCCCAGTTCGGTGCGTCGATCGCGGTCCAGTACTTCGCCGACCTCTACGCCGGCCCCGGCTCGGACGTCAGCACCGGCATCGACGGCTGGGCGCTCGAGCTGAACACGGTCTGGACCCCGGTCGAGAACTTCGTCGTCCGCGGCGAGCTCGTCTACAACCAGTTCGACCTGCCGGCTGGCATCGACGACGACAGCGTGTCGGGCTTTATCCGCTTCTCGCGCTTCTTCTAATCCCCAGCGGATTGGATAAAAGGAACCCGGCGGGCAACCGCCGGGTTCTTTCTTTTTATACGGGTCGCCATCTTGGATCTCTGGATACCGATCACGCTCGCCGCCGCATTCCTGCAAAACCTGCGCTCGGTGACGCAGAAGCATCTGAAATCGGTGATGGGGACCACGGGCGCGACCTTCGTCCGCTTCGGCTTCGGCCTGCCCTTCGCCCTGCTGTTCGTCTGGCTGCTGGCCGTCCTGCGCGGCCTTGCCGTGCCGGCGGCGAACGCGTCGTTCCTGTTCTGGGTCCTCGTCGCGGCCCTCGGCCAGATCGCGGCGACGTTCCTGCTGATCCACCTCTTCTCCTACCGCAACTTCGCCGTCGGCACCGCCTATTCGCGCACCGAGCCGGCGCAGGCCGCCCTGTTCGCGCTCGTCTTCTTCGGCGAGCGAATCACCCCGGGCACCTTCTTCGCCATCGCCATCAGCGTCTTCGGCGTGATGCTGATCTCGGTCGCGCATATGGCGTTGACGTGGCGCAACCTCGTCGCCTCGGTCCTTGCCCGCAACGCGCTGATCGGGCTGGCTTCGGGGGCGCTGTTCGGCATCGCCGCCGTCGGCTATCGCGCCGCGTCGCTGGCGCTCGGCGGTCCGGACTTCACCATGCAGGCGGCGACGACGCTGGTCTATGCGCTCGCCTTCCAGACCGTCATCATGAGCGGCTGGATGCTGTGGAAGGACCCCGGCGAGTTCGGGCGCATCGCCCGCGCGTGGAAACCCTCGCTCTTCACAGGCTTCGCCGGGGCGAGCGCCTCATTCGGCTGGTTCATGGCGATGACCCTGCAGCAGGCGGCGGTCGTCAAGGCGCTGGGGCAGATCGAGATGCTGTTCACCTTCGCCGCCTCGGTGTTCTTCTTCCGCGAGCGGATCACCCGGCTGGAGACCGCCGGCTGCCTGCTGATCGTCACCGGCATCCTGTTGCTGCTGTGGGTGGGATAGGGGTTAAGAGCGGCCGATGCCGCCCTATCCCTTAACGCACGATCAGCGTGCCGGCGCCGTGCTCGGTGAAGAGCTCCAGCAGCACCGAATGCGGCGTCTTGCCGTTGAGGATGACGACGCCTTCCACCCCGCGCTCGATAGCTTCGATGCAGGTCTCGACCTTGGGGATCATGCCGCCTGAGATGGTGCCGTCGGCGATCAGCGCCCGCGCCTCGTTGACCGTCAGCTCGTCGATCAGGTTCCTGTCTTTGTCGAGCACGCCCGGCACGTCGGTCAGGAAGAGAAGCCGCGTGGCGTTGAGCGCGCCGGCGATGGCGCCGGCGAAGGTGTCGGCGTTGATGTTGTAGGTGTGGCCGTCGCGCCCCGGCGCGACGGGGGCGATGACGGGGATCATCTCCGAGCGGGCCAGGAGATCGAGAAGCGTGCGGTCGACCTCGACCGGCTCGCCGACGAAGCCGAGATCGAGCACCTTCTCGATGTTGCTTTCCGGGTCCTTGACGGTCTTGCGCGCCTTTTCGGCGAACACCATGTTGCCGTCCTTGCCGCACAGGCCGATGGCCCATTCGCCCTCGGCATTGATGAGCGCGACGATCTCCTTGTTGATCGAGCCGGCCAGCACCATCTCGACGATCTCGACCGTCTTGCGGTCCGTGACCCGCAGACCGCCCTCGAACTTCGATTCGATGCCCATCTTGGTCAGCATCGCGCCGATCTGCGGCCCGCCGCCATGGACGACGATGGGATTGACGCCCGACTGCTTCAGGAGCGCGATGTCGCGGGCGAAGGCCCGGCCGAGCTCTTCGTCGCCCATGGCGTGCCCGCCATATTTCACCACCACGGTCCTGTTCTCGTAACGCTGCATGTAGGGCAGCGCGGCCGACAAGAGGCGCGCCTGTTCCTCGGCGGTGGCGGGTTTGTCCGTGGTCATGATGTCCTCGACGGCAGCGGAAACGACGATCTGCCGCGTCTCATAGCGGCAAGCGGCAGGCGAGACAATCGCCTTGGCTGGGCCGCCTTGATCGGCCGCTCGCGGGCGCGACGCCCGCCGCGGGACGCTCCAGCGAAAAAGCCGGCGCTTCGGGCAAAGCGCCGGCTTCGAGGCGGGGACCGCCTGCACGGGAAGAGGCCGCCTAGAGCGGCTTCTTTGTCCACTTTGCGATGACGCCGACGATGCCCTCGCGGAAGAGGAGGACGCAGACGACGAAGATGATGCCCTGGATGATGGTGACCCATGCGCCCATGGTCGCGAGATAGTTCTGCATGGTGACGATGACGGCGGCGCCGACGATGGGGCCGAAGACGGTGCCCATGCCGCCGATGAGGGTCATCAGCACCACCTCGCCCGACATCGACCAGTGCACGTCGGTCAGCGAGGCGAGCTGGAAGACGATGGCCTTGGTGGCCCCGGCAAGCCCGGCGAAGGCGGCCGAGAGCACGAAGGTGGCGAGCTTGTAGCGATTGACGCGGTAGCCGAGCGAGATGGCGCGGGCCTCGTTCTCGCGGATCGCCTTCAGCACCTGCCCGAAGGGCGAGTGGATGATGCGGTAGATGGCGAGCATGCCGCCGAGCGCGATGGCCAGCACGACGAAGTAGAGGTTGAAGTCCGAGCGCAGGCTGATGAGGCCGAACAGATTGCCGCGCGGCACGGCCTGGATGCCGTCCTCGCCGCCGGTGAACGGCGCCTGCAGCGAGAAGAAGAACACCATCTGGGCGAAGGCGAGCGTCACCATCGCGAAGTAGATGCCCTGGCGGCGGATGGCGAGCGCGCCGATGGCGAGGCCGAGAATGGCGGCCGCGGCGACGCCGGAGAGGATGGCGAGCTCCGGCGACAGGCCCCAGACCTTGGCGGCATGGGCGCTGATGTAGCTCGCCGAGCCGAAATAGGCGGCATGGCCGAAGGAGAGCAGCCCCGTATAGCCGAGCAGAAGGTTGAAGGCGCAGGCGAACAGCGCGAAGCACATCACCTTCATCACGAAGACGGGATAAAGGAAGAAGGGCGCGACAAGCCCGGCCGCCAACAGCGCGATGAAGATCGCCGCGTGATGGCGCGGCATGCCGGCGCGCGCCTGGTGGACGACGACGGGCGCGGTGTCGTTTTCCGTGACGGCGGACATCAGGCGGTCCTCCCGAACAGGCCGGCCGGCTTGACGAGCAGCACGATGGCCATGATGACGAAGATGACGACGGAGGAGGCCTCGGGGTAGAACACCTTGGTCAGCCCCTCGATCAGCCCGAGGCCGAAGCCGGTGACGATGGAGCCGAGGATCGAGCCCATGCCGCCGATCACCACCACCGCGAAGACGACGATGATCAGGTCCGCGCCCATGTTGGGGTTGACCGAGTAGACCGGCGCGGCCAGCACGCCGGCGAACGCCGCCAACGCCACGCCGAAGCCGTAGGTCAGCGTGATCATGCGCGGCACGTTGATGCCGAAGGCGCCGACCAGCGTCGGGTTCTCGGTGGCGGCGCGGAGATATGCGCCGAGCCGGGTCTTCTCGATGACGAACCAGGTGCCGATGCAGACGAAGAGCGAGGCCACCACCACCCAGCCGCGATAGTTGGGCAGGAACATGAAGCCGAGATTCTGGCCGCCGGCAAGCTGCGGCGGGATCGAATAGGGCAGGCCCGATATGCCGTACTGGTTGCGCAGCAAGCCCTGGATGATCAGGGCGAGGCCGAAGGTGAGCAGCAGGCCGTAGAGATGGTCGAGATGGTAAAGCCGCGCGATCATCAGCCGTTCGAGCACGATGCCGAACGCGCCGACGACGATCGGCACGATCAAGAGCGCCCACCAGTAGCCGATGCCGAAATAGTTGAGCAGCATCCACGCCACGAAGGCGCCGAGCATGTACTGCGCGCCATGGGCGAAGTTGATGATGTTCAGAAGACCGAAGATCACCGCAAGGCCCAGCGACAGGATCGCGTAGAACGACCCGTTGATCAGGCCGAGCAGCAACTGGCCAAACAAGGCCTGTGGTGGGATTCCCAAGAGTTCGAACATGCGGTTGCCCCGGCAAGCGTTGCTGCGCAGGCGGCGCGCGCCGGACGGTCCCGGAGCGCGCCGCGTTTTACGGTTCCGTTACTGGACGAGCGGGCAGTTGCCGTCGGCCAGCGGGCGGAACGCCTCGGCCGCGGGAATGGTCGCCACCGTCTCGTAATAGTCCCACGGGCCGGTCGACTGGTCCGGCGACTTGACGCGGAACAGGTACATGTCGTGGATCTTGCGGCCGTCGGCGCGCACCTCGCCCTGACCGAACAGCGGATCGTCGGTCGGCAGCTCCTTCATCTTGGCGACGACGGTGTCGGCATCCGTCGACTTCGTCGCCTCGACGGCCTTGAGGTAATGCAGCACGCCGGCATAGACGCCCGCCTGCACCATGGTCGGCTTGTCGCCGTCGATGGCCTCGAAGCGGGTCGACCACTCACGGGTGCCTTCGTTCAGGTCCCAGTAGAAGCTCTCGGTCAGCACCAGCCCCTGCGCGGTCTCCAGCCCGAGCGCGTGGACGTCGGTGATGAAGATCAGGAGGCCGGCCAGCGCCTGGCCCGCCTGGGTGATGCCGAACTCGGCCGCCTGCTTGATCGAGTTGATGGTGTCGCCGCCGGCGTTGGCGAGGCCGATCACCTTGGCCCCGGAAGCCTGCGCCTGAAGCAGGAAGGAGGAGAAATCGGTGCCCGGGAACGGATGGCGCACCGCGCCGACCACCGTGCCGCCGGACTTCTCGACCACGGCCGTGGTGTCGCGCTCGAGCGCATGGCCGAAGGCGTAGTCGGCGGTGAGGAAGAACCACGAATCCCCGCCCGTCTGCACCATCGCCGAGCCGGTTCCGTTGGCGAGCGCCCAGGTGTCGTAGGTCCAGTGGACGGTGTGCGGCGAGCAGGCCGGGCCGGTCAGGTCCGAAGCGGCAGCGCCCGAATTGACGAAGACCGCGTTGGCCTCCTTGGTGATCTCGTTGACCGCGAGCGCGGCGGAGGAGGTCGGCACGTCGACGATGGCGTTGATGCCGTCCTGGTCGATCCACTGGCGGGCGATGGTCGAGGCGACGTCCGGCTTGTTCTGGTGGTCGGCCGAGACGATCTCGACCTTGATGCCCTTGGCCTCGGCGCCGAAATCCTCGGCGGCCATGCGCGCGGCGGTGACGGAGCCCTCGCCCGACAGGTCGGCATAGACGCCGGAGCGGTCGTTAAGCACGCCGATCTTGACGGTGATATCCTGTGCCAGCGCGCTCGTCGCCATCAGCGACGCGGCAAGGGACGCCAGCAGAAATCCGGTGTTCTTCATGTCTTTCTCCTCCATTGTCGACGCAGGCCCAGCCCGCGCCTTATCTTGTCACACGCCGAGATAGGCCTCGATCTTGCCGATGTTCTGGTCGAGCTGATCGTTCTGGATCATGTCGACGACCTTCCCCTGCTCGACGACGTAGTGGCGGTCGGCCACCGTCGAGGCGAAGCGGAAGTTCTGCTCGACCAGGACGATGGTGAAACCCTCCTGCTTCAGCCGCGCGATGGTGCGGCCGATCTGCTGGATGATGACGGGGGCGAGGCCCTCGGTCGGCTCGTCCAGAAGCAGCATCTTCGCGCCGGTCCGCAAAATCCGGCCGATCGCCAGCATCTGCTGCTCGCCGCCGGACAGCTTGGTGCCCTGGCTCGACAGCCGTTCCTTCAGGTTCGGGAACAGCTCGAAGATCTGCTCCACCGTCATGCCGCCCGGCTTGACCTGCGGCGGCAGCATCAGGTTCTCCTCGACGTCGAGCGAGGCGAAGATGCCGCGCTCCTCCGGGCAGAAGGCGATGCCGGCCCGCGCGACATGCCGCGCCGGCATATGCATCAGCTCCCTGCCCTCGAACGTCACCGAGCCCTTGCGCTTGGGCAGGATGCCCATGATCGACTTCAGCGTCGTCGTCTTGCCGGCGCCGTTCCGCCCGAGCAGCGTCACCACCTCGCCGGGCCGCACGTCGAACGTCACCCCGTGCAGGACGTGGCTCTCGCCGTACCAGGCCTGAAGATCCTTGACGACCAGCAGCGGCGCGCCCGCGGCCGCCGCGCTTCCGGTTGCAACCGCAGCCTCAACCATGTCCCGCTCCGATATAGGCCTCGATGACGCGAGGGTCCTTCGACACCGTGGCGTAGTCGCCCTCGGCCAGCACCTTGCCGCGCGCCAGCACCGTGATCGTGTCCGACAGCGAGGCGACGACCGAGAGGTTGTGCTCGACCATCAGGATCGTCCGGTTGGCGGAAATCCGCTTGATCAGCGCCGAGATGCGCTCGACGTCCTCGTGGCCCATGCCGGCCATCGGCTCGTCGAGGAGCAGCATCTCCGGCTCCAGCGCCAGCGTCGTCGCGATCTCCAGCGCGCGCTTGCGGCCGTAAGGCAGATCGCCCGCATTCACCGCCTCGAACGCCGACAGGCCGACATCGTCGAGCAGCTCGCGCGCCCGGTCGTCGAACGCCGAAAGCACCTTCTGCGAGCGCCAGAAGTCGAAGGAGTCGCCACGCTGCCGCTGCAACGCGATGCGCACGTTCTCCAGCGCCGTCAGATGCGGGAACACGGCCGAAATCTGGAACGAGCGGACGAGGCCCAGCCGCGCGATGTCGGCCGGCGACAGGGCCGTGATGTCCTCGCCCTTATAGGTGATAGTCCCGCGCGTCAGCGGCAGGAACTTGGTCAGAAGGTTGAAGCAGGTCGTCTTGCCCGCCCCGTTCGGCCCGATCAAGGCGTGGATCTGGCCGCGCTTCACGCGAAGATCCACACCCTCCACCGCGAAGAAACCGCGGAACTCCTTCGTAAGACCAGACGCGGCAAGAATGATGCCGTCTTCGCTCATGCGTTCCTCACACCCATCTGCCGCGCCTCGAAGGCGCGGGTTCTTCGGATGAGCCCTCCTCCCGGGAAGCGCTCGGGCCGTTCTCGGCCGTTTGGTTTTTCACCCTGTGCGGGAAACTTGCACAACCTCGCCCGCAAGCACAAGCTCGTATAAATACGATAATTCACATCCGCCCGGAAACGTGAACCACGCCGGCATCCGGCCGCGAAGCCAGACGCCGGCGGGGCCGTAAGGCTCAGTTACCCTTGACGAAGGGGCAGGCGCTCTGCTCGAGCGGCTGGGCGGAATCCGCGGCGGGAATGGTGCGCAGCACCTTGTAGTAATCCCATTCGCCGCTCGATTCGGCCGGCGACTTGACCTCGACGAGGTACATGTCCTTGACCAGCCGCCCGTCGGCGCGGACGGTGCCGCCCGGCGCGAAGAAATCGTCGACCGGCGTTTCCTTCATCTTGGCCGCGACGGCCGCGCCGTCGTCGGTGCCGGCCGCCTCGATGGCCCGCAGGTAATGCAGCACCGACGAATAGGTGCCGGCCTGCACCATGCCCGGCATGCGGCCGGTCTTTTCCTCGAACCGCTTCGACCATTCGCGGCTGGCGTCGTCGCGGTCCCAGTAGAAGGCGGTGGTGGCGAGCAACCCCTGAGCCGTCTCCAGCCCAAGCGCATGCACGTCGGAGATGACGATGACGAGGCCGGCGAGGTTCTGTCCGCCCTGGGCGATGCCGAACTCGCCGGCCTGCTTGATGGCGTTGATCGTGTCGGTGCCGGCATTGGCGAGGCCGACGATCTGCGCCCCCGACGCCTGCGCCTGAAGCAGGAACGAGGAGAAGTCGGGGCTGCCGAGCGGGTGGTTGACGCTGCCGGCGATCTTGCCGCCGCCCTCCTCGACGACGCGGGTGATCTCGGCCGCCATCTGGTGGCCGAACGCGTAGTCGGCGGTCAGCAGGAACCACGAATCCTTGCCCTGCTCGAGAACCGACTTGGCCGTGCCGACCGACTGCGAATAGGTGTCGAACACCCAGTGGAAGCCGGTGGGCGAGCAGTCCTCGTTGGTGAGGCGCGTGGTCGCCGGGCCGGTCATCAGCGTGACCTTGCCCATCTCCTTGCCGATGGTATTGACGGCGATGGCGACGGCCGAGTTGGTCAGGTCGGCGATCGCGTCGACGCCGTCGATGTCGAACCAGCGGCGGGCCAGCGCCGAGGCGACGTCCGCCTTGTTCTGGTGATCGGCCGAGACGATCTCCACCTTGATGCCCTTGGCCTCGGCGCCGAAATCCTCGACCGCCATACGCGCGGCCTCGGCCGAGGTCAGGCCGCCGAAATCGGCATAGGTGCCGGTCTGGTCGTTCAACACGCCGATGCGGACCACGCCGTCGCTGAGCTGCTGGGCCGAGGCGAAAGAAGTCGAGGCCAAAAGGGCCGCGATTATGCCAAAACGCTTCATGATCTCCTCCCTGATCGCCCGTCGTGACGACGGGCAAGGCGAGTACATCAAATCACGGCCCCAAGATCGACCCTATTCCGCGCACATCCGCTGTGCTTTCATCGATGGGGGTTCCCGCGGGCATTTCGCGCCGCAACAAAACGTGTTGCCGCGGAGCGCCTCGCAAGCAGGAACCAAATGGCCGCTCAATCGGTTTAGGCGTATTGCGCTCGCGCGTGGCCGCCCGGCCCGCGCACCCTTGTTTCATTGACCTGCTGAGACATAAACAGAATGAACGTCAATATCGGTCCGAAACTTCGGTCTGATCCTCAAACCGCGCCCCGCGACAGCGAGGCCCCGATCCGCTCCCTCATCGCCCCGCACGGCGACCTGCGCCAGCTCGGGCGCCTGCTCGCCCAAGGGGCGGGCGGGCATCTCCTGCCCGGCTTCCAGCCCTTCGATCCGAAGGAGCGAACGGCCGAGAACGCCGCGCATATCCGCGCCGTCATCAACGCGCTCGACAGCGCGCAGCAGGCCGGGGAGAGCGTGACGCCGGCGGCCAACTGGCTGCTCGACAATTCCCATGTCGTCGAGGACGCCATCGTCGGCATCCGCCGCGATCTGCCGCCCCGCTTCTACCGGCAGCTTCCGCTGATGCCAGGCACCGACGCGCCGCGCGTACTCGCCGTCGCCTGGGCCTATGTGTCGCAGGCCGACAGCGCGGTGACGCAGGCGGGCTTTCGCGAGATCGTCGAGGGATACCAGGAAATCCAGCCGCTGCGCATCGGCGAATTGTGGGCGCTGCCGTCGATCCTGCGCTTCGTGCTGGTGGAGAACCTGCGCCGGCTGGCGCTGCGGGTGGCGCGGGCGCGCGCCATGCGGCTCGCCGCCAACGAGGTCGCCGACAGGCTGGCGACCGCCCCCAACGGCACCGAGGCCGAAATCCTCGCCGCCCATGCCGAGCACGCACGCGAGCGCACCTTCGCCACGCAGTTGCTGCACCGGCTGCGCGACGGCTCGCAGACCTCGCATGCCGGCCTCGCCTGGCTCGAGGCGGAGCTGGAAGCCGTCGGCACCGACGCCGAGAAGATCACCGCCGCCGAGCACGCCAACCTGTCGGCGGGCAACGTCACCACCAGCAACATCATTAAGGGGCTGCGCCTTCTCGACGACATCGACTGGACGGTGTGGTTCGAGGACGTCAGCGGGATCGACCGGCTGCTGCGCGAGCGCACGGATTTCTCCGCCCTCGACTTCCCTTCGCGCGACGCCTATCGCCGCGCCATCGAGGAGCTGGCCAAGCGCTCCGGCAAGGACGAGCGCGCCGTCGCGCTGGCCGCCATCGAGCTGGCGGGCAGCGAGGATGTCGGCGCGCTCCTCGTCGGCCCGCGCCGGCGCGAGATGGAGCGCGCCGTCGGCTACCCTCCTACCTTCGGCGAAAGGCTGCACCGGGCGGTGCGGCGCAGCGGCTGGGTGGGCGTGGTCGCGCCCGTCCTCGTGGTGACGGCGCTGTTCGTCGCGGCGCTGTACCACGCGCTGGCCCCGGTCGGCCTCGACGCGGGCGCGCTCGTCCTGCTGCTCGCCCTGTTCGCCGCCCCGGCGCTTGAGGCCGCGGTCGGCCTCTACAACACCGCCGTCTCGGCGCTGGTGAAGCCGGCGCGGCTGATCGGCTACGAGTTCCGCGACGGCGTGCCGGCCGAGGCCCGCACCCTGGTCGCGGTGCCGACGATGATCGGCAGCCGCGACGACGTCGAGGAGGCCGTGCGCAACCTCGAGGTCCACTACCTCGCCAACATGACGGGCGAATTGCATTTCGCCATCCTGTCCGACTGGCCGGACAGCGAGATCGAGGAAACGCAGTTCGACCGCGACCTTCTCGCCCATGCCCGCAAGGAAGTGGCCGCGCTCAACGCCCGCTACCCGAGGGAGGGCCATGCCCGCTTCTTCCTCCTGCACCGCCGCAGGCTCCACAACGAGGCGGAAGGGTGCTGGATGGGCTGGGAGCGCAAGCGCGGCAAGCTGCACGAGCTCAACGCGCTGCTGCGCGGCGACCACGACACCACCTTCCTCACCCCCGGCGATGCGCTGCCGCAGGACGTGCAATACGTGCTGACGCTGGACGCCGACACCCGCACCATGCGCGACGCGGCCGCCAAGCTGGTCGGCAAGCTCGCCCATCCGCTCAACCGGCCGGTCCTCGACGCTTCCGGGCGCAAGCTCTCCTCCGGCTTCGGCATCCTCCAGCCGCGCGTCACCCCCTCGCTGACCACCGGCGACGAGGCCTCGTTCTTCCAGCGCGTCTTCTCGGCCAATCGCGGCTTCGACCCGTATGTCTTCGCGGTTTCCGACGTCTATCAGGACCTGTTCGGCGAAGGCACCTTCACCGGCAAGGGGCTCTATCACGTCGACGCGATGGAGGCGGCGCTCAAGGGCCGCATCCCCGAGAACGCGGTGCTGAGCCACGACCTGATCGAGGGCGCCTATGCGCGCGCGGCGCTCGTCAGCGACGTCGAGCTGATCGAGGACTACCCGACGCGCTATCTCGTCGACGCCTCGCGCCACCATCGCTGGGCGCGCGGCGACTGGCAGCTCCTGCCGTGGATCTTCAGCCCCGCTTCCGGCGTCTCGGGCCTGTCGCGCTGGAAGATGATCGACAATCTGCGCCGCTCGCTGACGCCGATCCTTTGGGTCGGCGCCTCCATCGCCGGCTGGACGCTGATGCCCTTCGCCTATGCCGCGCAATGGCAGGCGCTGCTGATCGCCAGCCTGTTCCTGTCGCTGACCTTCGGCCTTCTCGACTCCCTCGTGCCGCGCGACGGGCGCTCGACCCTGTCGAGCCATTTCGCCGCCTTCGGGCGCGATGCCGCCTTCGCCAGCGCGCAGGTGGTGGCGAAGGTGGTGCTGATGGCGCACAACGCCTGGTCGATGGGCGACGCCATCGTGCGCACGCTCTACCGCCTCGTCGTCAGCCGCCGCCACATGCTGGAATGGCGCACCGCCTCGGCCGCCGCCCGCTCGAACGGGCGCAGCCTCGCCAGCCATTATCAAGCGATGGCCGGGGCGCTGCCGATCGCGGCGGCCGGCGTCGCCCTGCCCTTTCTCAGCGGCTCGACCGGCACGCTCGTCGCCGCGTTCTTCGCCCTGATCTGGGCCGGATCGCCCGCCTTCGCCTGGTTCATCAGCCAGTCGGCCGAGACCGAGGACAAGATCGAGGTCGCGCCCGGCGACGCCACGGCGCTGCGGCACATCGCGCGCCGGACATGGCTCTATTTCGAGACCTTCGTCACGGTCGAGCACAACATGCTGCCGCCGGACAACTACCAGGAGGACCCCGAGCCGGTGGTGGCGGCGCGCACCTCGCCGACCAATATCGGCGTCTACCTGCTCTCCGTCGTCTCGGCCCGCGATTTCGGCTGGATCTCCCTCGCCGAGACCGTCGAGCGGCTGGAGAAGACGCTCTCGACCGTCGAGAAGATGGAGCGCCATCGCGGCCATCTCTACAACTGGTACGAGACGCGCACGCTGAAGCCGCTCACCCCGCACTACATCTCGTCGGTGGACAGCGGCAACCTCGCCGGCTACCTCGTCGCCATCGCCGCCGCCTGCGACGACTGGGCGGCCGCGCCTGCCGCCCACCTCCAGGGCGATTTCGAGGGCATCCTCGACGCCGCGGCCATCCTCGAGGAAACCCTCGACATCCTGCCCGACGACCGGCGGCCGCTCAGGCCGCTGCGCCGGCGGCTCGCCGAGCGCATCGAGGGCCTGCGCCGCGCGGTCGAGACGATCCGGCGCGAGCCGGAGACCGCCTCGATCCGCACGTTCAACCTGACCGTGCTCGCCGCCGACATCCGCAAGCTGGCGCGCGCGCTCGACGAGGAGATCGGCTCGGCGGCGAGCAGCGACCTCGTCCTGTGGAGCGAGCGGCTGGAAAAGGCGTGCGAGGCGCATCTCGCCGACGCGCACACCGAGGAGACCGGCGTCGGCCGGCTGCGCCAGCGGCTCGTCTCGCTGCGCGACCGGGCGCGCCAGTTCGCCTTCGAGATGGATTTCGCCTTCCTGATGCGGCGCGACCGCAAGCTGCTCTCCATCGGCTACCGCGTCGAGGAGCACCAGCTCGACGAGGCGTGCTACGACCTCCTCGCCTCCGAGGCGCGGCTGACCAGCCTGTTCGCCGTCGCCAAGGGCGACCTGCCCGCCGAGCACTGGTTCCGGCTCGGCCGGCCGGTGACGGCCATCGGCTTCTCCGGCGCGCTGATGTCGTGGTCCGGCTCGATGTTCGAGTATCTGATGCCGCCGCTGGTGATGAAGGAGCCGCGCGGCGGCATCCTCGACCACACCAGCCATCTGGTGATCCGCCGGCAGATCGCCTATGGCCGCCAGAAGGGCGTGCCGTGGGGCGTGTCGGAGGCGGCCTACAACGCCCGCGACCGCGAGCTGACCTACCAGTACACCAATTTCGGCGTGCCGGGGCTTGGCCTGAAGCGCGGGCTGGGGCAGGACACGGTGATCGCGCCCTATGCCAGCCTCCTTGCCGCCCAGTTCCGCCCGGCCGACGCGGTCGACAATCTCGAGCGGCTGAAGGCGCTCGGCGCGCTCGGCCGCTACGGCTTCCACGACGCGGTCGACTTCACCCCCGCGCGCCTGCCGCAGGGCAAGAGCCACGCGGTGGTGCGCAACTTCATGGCGCACCACCACGGCATGTCCATCGTCGCGGTGGCCAACACCGTGTTCGAGGGGCGGATGCGCGAGCGCTTCCATTCCGATCCGGTGATCGTCGCCGCCGAGCTGCTGTTGCAGGAAAAGGCGCCGCGCACCGTGCCGTCGATGCCGATCCGCGCCGACTCCGGCGAGCGGGTCAAGCCCGCCTTCACCGACGAGCGGCCGGATTCGCGCCTGATCGAGGAGCCGCTGACCGCGCCGGTGGCGACCAACGTCATGTCGAACGGCTACTACAACGTCATGGTGACGGCGACCGGCGCCGGCTACAGCCGCGCCGGCGAGATCGCGGTGACGCGCTGGAACGGCGACGCGGCCGAGGAACGCACCGGCACCTTCCTGTTCGTCTCCGACCGGGAGAGCGGCGAATGGTGGTCGGCCACCGCCGAGCCGAAGCGCGCGCCCGGCGAGACCGGGCACGCCTTCTTCTGCGACGACAAGGCGACCTTCATCAAGACCGTCGACACGCTGAGCTCCGAGGTCGAGTGCATCGTGCTGTCGGAAGGCAATGGCGAGGCCCGCCGCATCACGCTGTGGAACGAGAGCGACCGCGACCGCCATGTCGAGGTCACGTCCTTCGCCGAGATCGCCCTCGCCTACGACGTGGCCGACAGCGCCCACCCGGCCTTCTCGAAGATGTTTGTCAGGACCGACATCGACGAGGCGAGCGCGACCATCTTCGCCGAGCGCCGGCGGCGCTCCGACGGCGAGCCGGCCATCGCGCTCGCCCATTTCCTCACGCATGGCGAAGGCGTCTCGCGCGAGATCGAGGCAGAGACCGATCGGCGGGCCTTCATCGGCCGCGGCCGCTCGCTGGCCGACGCCGCCGCCTTCGACCGCGGCGCGCGGCTTTCCGGCACGTGCGGCTTCACGCTCGATCCGGCGATGGCGCTGCGCGCGCGGGTGCGGGTGCCGGCGCGCAAGAAGGTGTCGCTGACCTTCTGGACCCTGACTGCGGCCAACCGCGCCGACGTCGAGGCCGCGCTCCACCATTTCCGCCAGCCCGACGCGTTCGAGCGGCAGGCGATGCTGGCCTGGACCCGCTCGCAGGTGCAGACGCGCCATGTCGGCCTCACTTTGTCGCAGGCGGCAGGGGTGCAGAAGCTGGCGCGCTATCTCCTGCTGCCGGGCGCGGCGCTGCGCGCGCCCGACGCGGCCATCGCCGCCGGGCTCGGCCAGCAATCGGCGCTGTGGCCGACCTCGATCTCAGGCGACTACCCGATCTTCGCCGTGCGCATCGGCGACGTCGCCGACCTCGACATCGTCGCCTCGGCGCTGCGCATGCAGGAGTACCTGCGCGCGCGCGGCCTCGTCTTCGACCTCGTCGTGGTCAACGAGCAGGCCGCCTCCTACGTGCAGGACCTGCAGCAGGCCATCGAGCGGCTGTGCGAGAACGCGCGCATGCACGGGCGCGAGCTCGGGCCGCGCCAGCACATCTTCGCCGTGCGCCGCGACCTGATGGACGACGTGACGTACGCGACTCTGATCGCCGCCGCGCGCGTCGTGTTGCACACGAGGAACGGCCCGATCCTCGACCAGATCGAGCGCGCCGAGATGAGCGCCGTCCGGCGCGAGGCGGCTCCCCTGCCCGCCCCGGCGGAGGAGCGCATCATCGGCGAGCCGGCGAACAGCGGCGACCTCGCCTTCTGGAACGGGTTTGGCGGCTTCACCGACGAAGGGCGCGACTATGTGGTGCGCCTTCCCGGCACGCGCACGACGCCGCAGCCATGGGTTAACGTCATCGCCAACGAGAATTTCGGCTTCCACACCTCGTCGGAAGGCGCGTCCTTCACCTGGAGCCGCAACAGCCGCGACTTCCAGTTGACGCCGTGGTCGAACGACGCGACCGTCAACCGGCCGGGTGAAGGCATCTATCTGCGCGACCTCGACAGCGGCGCGGCCTTCTCGCCCTTCGCCGGCCTGCTGCGCGACCCGGCGCTGACCTACGAGGCCAGGCACGGGCGCGGCGTCTCCTCCTTCACGGTCGAGCGGGGCGGGCTGACGGTTACCCTGACCCAGCTCGTCGACCCCACTGATCCGGTCAAGGTGCAGCGGCTCGACCTCAGGAACGACGGCGGCGAAACGGTGCGGCTGCGCGTCTACGCCTATGCCGAATGGGTGCTGGGCAACAGCCGGCCGCGCAGCGCGCCGACCATCGTGCCGGCCTGCGACGCGGCAAGCGGCGTGGCGCTGGCGCGCAACCCCTACCATCTCGACTTCGGCGACCGCACCGCCTTCCTCGCCTGCGACGGAGAAGACCTGAGCTTCACCTGCGACCGGGCCGAGTTCCTCGGCGCGGGCGGCTCCTCCGCCATGCCCGGCGCGGTGCTGAAGGGCGCGGCCCTTTCCGGCACCTGCGAGCCCGGCCGCGACCCGTGCGCGGCGCTGTCCCGCACGGTCGAGATCGCGCCGGGCGGCAGCGCCGCCATCCACATCGTGCTCGGCGACGCCGGCTCGGCGGACGAGGCGGTCGCAACGGCGAGGAAGCACCTCGAAGCCGATTTCGATGCGAGGCTCGCCGCCAACCGGCAATACTGGGACGAGTTCTCCGGCGCGCTTCAGGTCGAGACTGCCGATCCGGCCTTCGACGCCATGGTCAACACCTGGCTGCCCTATCAGGCGCTGGCCTGCCGGGTGCGGGCGCGGGCCGCCTTCTACCAGGCAAGCGGCGCATACGGGTTCCGCGACCAGCTCCAGGACACGCTGGCGCTGATCGGCCACGATCCCTCGCTCGCCCGCGCCCAGATCCTCAACGCCGCCGGGCGACAGTTCGCCGAGGGCGACGTGCAGCACTGGTGGCTGCCGCGCACCGGGGCCGGCGTGCGCACCATGATCACCGACGACGTGGTCTGGCTCGGCTATGCCGCGCACCACTACGTCAGGACGACGGGCGACCGCGCCATCCTCGACGTGGCCCTGCCCTTCATCGAAGGGCCAGAGTTGAAGGAGGGCGAGCATGACGCCTTCTTCACGCCGGAAACCTCCGGCGAGACGGTCCCGCTCTACGAGCACTGCGCCCGCGCGCTCGACCTCGCCGTGCGCCGCACCGGCGCGAACGGGCTGCCGCTGATCCTCGGCGGCGACTGGAACGACGGGATGAACCGGGTCGGCGAGAAGGGCCATGGCACCAGCGTCTGGCTCGGCTGGTTCCTAGCGCGGACGCTGCGCGACTTCGCCCCGCTCGCGCGGGAGCGCGGCGACGTGGCCCGCGCCGACGGCTGGCTCGCCCATCTCGAGCGGCTGAAGCAGGCGCTCGAGACCCATGGCTGGGACGGCGAATGGTATCGGCGCGGCACGTTCGACGACGGCACCCCGCTCGGCTCGGCCCAGTCCGACGAATGCCGCATCGATTCCATCGCCCAGTCATGGGCGGTGCTGTCCGGGATCGGCGACCCGGACCGCGCCGATGCGGCGGTGTCGAAGGCGCTCGACATGCTGGTCGACGAGAAGGCCGGCATCGCGCGGCTGTTCACCCCGCCCTTCGAGCACAGCGCGCGCGAGCCGGGTTACATCAAGAGCTATCCGCCCGGCGTGCGCGAGAATGGCGGGCAGTACACCCATGGCGCGACATGGCTGATCGCCGCGCTGGCCGAGCTCGGCCGCGCCGACGACGCCTACCGGCTGTTCTCGATGGTCAACCCGGTCAGCCACGCGCTCACCGAGGCGGCGGCCGAGCATTACCGGGTCGAGCCCTATGTCGTGGCCGCCGACGTCTATGGCGAGGGCGACAAGGCCGGGCGCGGCGGATGGACATGGTACACCGGCTCGGCCGGCTGGCTCTATCGCGTCGCGGTCGAGAACATTCTCGGCATCGGCCGCGAGGGCGAGCGCCTCTATGTGAGGCCCGCGCTTCCCGCAGCCTGGGACGGCTTCACGGCGCGGCTGCGCATCGGCCCTGCCAGCTACCGGATCGCCGTCGAACGCGGCCCGAAGGCGGGCCTCTTCGTCGATGGCACGCCGGCAAAGGACGGTTTTGTGCCGCTGCACACTGGCGGCGAGCACGAGGTGAAGGTCGTCGTCGGCTGACGCGCGATCCCCTGCCGATCCCCATGCGCACCCCGGCGCCGGCCTCTCCGGCGCCGGGCACCCATCGCTCGCCGCAACTTTGCCGCCATCTCGCCGTTATTCCTTTTATTTCAGCTTGTTACATCCTCACGAACCATATCCGCCTGTCGCCTTTCTTGTTCGCTCATAGGCAACCGAACGCCGCAATCATCATTGATGGCTGATGTAGTCGCGCATAACGTCCTGCGTTGTGCAATGCAGCAGACGCGTTGAGGAAGCCGATTGTCACTGTTTCAGGTTTACTGGCGGGCATTGTCCTACCTTGCCGCTGAAAAGCGGCGCGTCGTCATCATCTGCGCCGCCAACGCGGCGCTCGCGATGGCGATGATCGCCGAGCCGATCCTGTTCGGCCGGATCATCGAATCGATCTCCGACGAGGAAGGCGTGGCCGGCGAGGTCGCGGCATGGGCGGGGTTGGGCGTCTTCAACATCGTCGCCTTCGTCCTCGTCGCGCGCGGCGCGGACAGGCTGGCCCATCGCCGCCGCGCCGAGGTGCTGGCCGATTCCTTCGAGAAGGTCGTCTCCATGCCGCTGTCGTGGCATCACCGCCACGGCACGTCGCAGTCGCTGCACACGCTGCTGCGCGCCATGGAGACGCTGTTCTCGCTATGGCTCGAGTTCATGCGCCAGCATCTGTCGACGGCGGTGGCGCTGATGCTGCTCATCCCCACCGCGATGACGCTCGACTGGCGCATGGCCGCGGTGCTGCTGGCGCTCGGCGCGTCCTATGTCGCGATCAGCCGCGCGGTGATGGCCAAGACCAAGGGCGGCCAGGCCGAGGTCGAGCAGCATTACCACCGCGTCTTCGCCCATGTCAGCGATTCGATCTCCAACGTCTCGGTGTTGCAGAGCTACGGCCGGCTGGCGCATGAGGCCGAGGCGCTGCGCCGCTACACGGCCGGGCTGCTCGACGCGCAGTTCCCGGTGCTGAACTGGTGGGCGCTGGCGAGCGCGCTCCACCGGCTTTCCGCCACCATCTCGATGATGGTGGTGCTGGGCATCGGCGCGCTGCTGGTCCAGCAGGGGCATCTGCGCATCGGCGACGTCGTCGCCTTCGCCGGCTTCGCCACGCTGCTGATCGGCCGGCTCGACCAGTTGACCGGCTTCGTCAACCAGGTGTTCGAGGCGCGCGCCAAGCTCGAGCCGTTCTACGCGCTCGAGGACGCCGCCACGGTCCGCGAGGATCGGCCGGGCGCGCGGCCGGTCGGGCGCCTCAGCGGCGAGATCGCGTTCGAGAACGTCTTCTTCCGCTTCCCCGGCTCCGGCGCCGGCGTCCACGACGTCTCGTTCCATGTCGAGGCGGGCAAGACGGTGGCCATCGTCGGCCCGACCGGCGCGGGCAAGACCACGCTGGTCAACCTGCTCCAGCGGGTGTTCGAGCCCGATGCGGGCACGATCCGCATCGACGGCATCGACATCTCCACCATCACCCGCGATTCGCTCCGGGCGCAGATCGCCACCGTGTTCCAGGATTCGGGCCTCCTCAACCGCACCATCGAGGAGAACATCCGCCTCGGGCGCGATGCCGCGACCTATGACGAGGTCCACGAGGCGGCGACCGCGGCGGCCGCGCAGGACTTCATCCTCGCCAAGAGCGACGGCTACGACACGGTCGCCGGCGAGCGCGGCGGCCAGCTTTCCGGCGGCGAGCGCCAACGCATCGCCATCGCCCGCGCGGTGCTGAAGGACGCGCCCATCCTCGTGCTCGACGAGGCGACAAGCGCGCTCGACGTCGAGACCGAGGCGAGGGTCAAGACGGCCATCGACCGGCTGCGCGCCGGGCGCACCACCTTCGTCATCGCCCATCGGCTCTCGACCGTCTGCGACGCCGATCTCGTCATCTTCATGGACAAGGGCGAGGTCGTCGAGATCGGCGGCTATCGCGAGCTCGCCCAGCGCGACCAGGGCCGGTTCGCGGCGCTGCTGCGCGCCGGCGGCCTGCTCGGCGGGGCCGACAGGCTGCACAGCGTGCCGATGGACCTCGCCACGCAGCAGCCGCCCGAAGCGGCGTAGGCGGCCTTCCCCCAACGAAAACGGCCGGCTGGAGAGCATCCAGCCGGCCGTTTTCTTTTTTGTCGCCCGTGTCTACGCGGCTTCGTCGGCCGGGG
The DNA here is from genome assembly GCA_037190985.1 of Alphaproteobacteria bacterium. Classification (GTDB taxonomy): domain Bacteria; phylum Pseudomonadota; class Alphaproteobacteria; order Rhizobiales; family Rhizobiaceae; genus Aerobium. The sequence goes on along the minus strand of JBBCKE010000025.1, from coordinate 83,162 downwards.
CGGCGTTGAGCAGGCCGTAGCGCTCCTCGCCGATCTTGCCGAGCAGCTCGAGCTGGGTTTCGAGGAAGTCGATATGGCCTTCCTCGTCCTTCAGCAGCTCGTCGAACAGGGCCATGGTGACATAGTCGCCCAGTTCGTCGCACAGCTCGCGCGACTTCTTGTAGGAAGTGCGGGCGTCGTATTCTCCGGCAAGGTCGGCTTCCAGCACTTCCTTGACGTTCTGGCCGATCCGCAGCGGACCGACCTTCTGCAGGTTGGGGTGTCCCTCGAGGAAGATGATGCGCTCGACGATCCTGTCGGCGTGGTGCATTTCCTCGATCGATTCGGCACGTTCCTTCTTGGCGAGCTTCGCGTATCCCCAGTCGTCGAGCAGGCGAAAGTGCAACCAGTACTGGTTGACTGCCCCCAGCTCGAGGAACAAGGCTTCGTTAAGCCGCTCTATGATCCGTTCGTCGCCCTTCATGGCTCAAGCTCCCGTACTGGCCGCGCAAACCACGCACGCGGTCCAGGAATGGTACGATCTCGGCTTCCATGCCGCCGAGACGGCGATGGTAGTCTTCGGTTACCCGAATGATCGTTTCCACCACATTTGGGAAGCAGCCGCAACAGCGGCCACGCTTGTTGAGCGTGTGATAAACTTTCGCAGGCACGATGAGCTGCCACGGATCGGAATCGAGAAGCTCGACGATCGTGTTCTCGATCTCCTTCTGGGTGATCACGTTGCAGTGGCAGACAAGCATCGATCTACTCGCTGGGCCGCCCCTCGCGGGCTGGCCGGGCTAGACCGCCTCAACGGAGGGCGGCGGGGACGTTCGGAACCTCGATCTGGCCGGCGGAGGCCTGCGCCTGATGCCGCGCGCCGGGCGCGGGCAGAAGGAAGACCGCCGCGGTCAGCAGCGTCGTGGCGAGCAGCGGCGACGCCGACGCCGCCCTGCGCCTCGCTGCCGAGACGAGGCCATGACGCGGGCGAATCGCATAGGCAGCCGTGGGGGAAGATTGCATCTCCTGCCTCCAATCGAACGGGTTCAAGGCCCAGACATCAAAGGTGCGCGAGCGCGCGGGGCTCATAAAGCCTCCTCGGCGCGGCGGAGTCAATCCAAACCTGACAAGAATACTCATAATAGATTTGGAACGATTCCAAACTGCCGGCCGCTCCCCTCGCCGCAATGCGGCAATCCGGCCTTCCTTCGTGACGGGCTGCCATAAAAAGTGACTCTATGTCGCGGGGGAAAATGCCCGCAATTCAGCTAGTTGCCTCATCCTCGCCGCTTTGCGGCGGCTTGCCGATACACGCGATATAACAATGCCGGCATTCGGGGGGAACCGAAGCGGCGCTTGAGGCTTTCGTACCGTATGACCACCCCTTTCCTGTCCGTCCGCGACACCCGTATCGATGTGCTGAGGGCGCTCGCGCTCATCACCATTTTCATCAACCATGTGCCGCAGAACCTGATCGAGCCGCTGACGACGAAGAATTTCGGCTTCTCCGACGCGGCCGAGGCGTTCGTGCTGATCTCGGGCGTGTCGGCGGCGCTGGCTTACGGCGGAAAGTTCTCCGCCGGCGCGGGGCTGGCGACGACGCTGAAGATGTGGCGGCGCGCCGGCGTGCTCTACATCGCCCAGCTCGGCACGACGATGGCGACGCTCGCCATCTTCGCCTTCTTCTCGCTGCACTACGCCGTGCCGGAGCTGATGACGCAGATCAACATCCGCCCGGTGATGGACGACACCGCCGCGGCGCTGGTCGGCATCGCCACGCTCGGCCACCAGCTCGGCTACAACAACATCCTGTCGATGTACGCCGTGGTGCTCCTGTTGCTGCCGGCCTTCCTGCTGATCGGCCGCGCCTTCGGCCTCGGGGCGATGGTGGCGGCGTCGGGCGCGGTCTGGCTCGCCGCCGGGATCTGGCGCATCGGCCCGCCCAACTATCCCAATGACGGCATATGGTTCCTCAACCCCTTGTCGTGGCAGTTCCTGTTCGTCGTCGGCGTGGCGGCTGCGCTGCATGTCAAGCGCGGCGGCCGCCTGCCGCAGAGCCCGTGGCTGGCGCTGTCGGCCGCCGTCTATCTGCTGCTCTCCTGGGCGTGGGTAAAGATCCCGCTCTGGGGCATCGACACCTCGCTCGGCCTGCCCGCCGTGCTGACCGGCTTCGACAAGACGTTCCTGTCGGCCCCGCGCCTGCTCCACGTGCTGGCCGCCGCCTATCTCATCGCCGTGCTGCCGCGGCTTTCGAACCTCTTTCGCCTGCCTTACGCCAACCCGCTCGCCGTGATGGGCCGGCACGGCCTGTCCGTGTTCGTGCTCGGCACGGTCCTCGCGATGGCGGCGCAGGCGTGGCGCATGATCCACATCCCGTCCGCGATCAGCGACCTGACGATCCTCGCCACCGGCATCTTCGCGCAGTTCGCGCTCGCCTATTACATCGAGTGGTATCGCGGCGTGGCCAATGGCTGGCGGACGGCCCCGACATCGGGCATACCGCCCTATCATGACGCCCGCCCTGCCCACCCTGCCCGTCACGGAGGCGCTGCCGCGCCTGCTCCGGAGCCTGTCCGAAGCTAGCAGCGCCGTCCTCGTCGCGCCGCCGGGCGCCGGCAAGACGACGCTGGTGCCGCTGGCGCTTCTCGGCGAGGGCTGGCGCGGCGACGACCGCATCCTGCTGCTCGAGCCGCGGCGGCTCGCCGCCCGCGCCGCGGCGCGGCGCATGGCCGCGCTGCTCGGCGAGGAGCCGGGTGCGACGGTCGGCTACGCCATGCGCATGGAGAGCCGCACCTCGGCCGCGACGCGCATCCTCGTCGTCACCGAGGGCGTGCTGGCGCGCATGATCCTCGACGACCCCGAGTTGCCCGGCATCGCCGCCATCCTGTTCGACGAGTTCCACGAGCGCTCGCTCGACGGCGATTTCGGCCTCGCGCTCGCGCTCGACGTGCAGGGCGCGCTCCGGCCCGACCTTCGCCTTCTCGTCATGTCGGCGACGCTCGACGGCGCACGGGTGGCGCGGCTGCTCGGCGATGCGCCCGTCATCGAGAGCGAGGGGCGCTCGTTCCCGGTCGAGCTGCGCTACGCCGGGCGGTCGGCCGACACCCGCATCGAGGAGGCGGTGGCCGCCGCCTGCCGCCAGGCACTCAATGAGGAGGACGGCAGCGTGCTCGCCTTCCTGCCCGGACAGGGCGAGATCGAGCGCACGGCCGGGCTGCTCGCCGGCCGCCTGCCCGGCGACGTCGATGTCGCGCCGCTCTATGGCGGGCTCGACGGCAGGGCACAGGACGCGGCGATCCGCCCGGCCCCGGCGGGCCGGCGCAAGCTGGTGCTGGCGACCTCGATCGCCGAAACCTCGATCACCATCGACGGCGTGCGCGTCGTCGTCGATTCCGGCCTCGCGCGCCTGCCGCGCTACGAGCCGGCCACCGGCCTGACCCGGCTGGAGACGGTGCGCGCCTCCCGCGCCTCGGCCGACCAGCGGGCGGGGCGCGCCGGCCGCACCGCGCCGGGCGTCGCGATCCGGCTGTGGCGGGCCGAGCAGACGGCGGCGCTGCCGGCCTTCACGCCGCCGGAGATCGTCGAGGCCGACCTTTCCGGCCTCGTCCTCGATTGCGCCGCCTTCGGCGTCGCCGATCCGGCAACGCTCTCCTTCCTCGACCCGCCGCCGGCGCCGGCGCTCAACGAGGCGCGGGCGCTGCTGCGCAGCCTCCATGCGCTGGACGACGAGGGCCGGCTGACCGACGCGGGGCGCGCCATGCGCCGGCTTTCGCTTCCCGTGCGGCTGGCGCATATGGTGGCCGAGGCGGGCGACAAGCTCAGGGCGGCCGAGCTCGCCATCCTCGTCACCGAGCGCGGGCTGGGCGGCACTTCGGTCGACCTCGACCGGCGGCTTGTCCGGTTCCGCAGCGAGCGCGGTCAGCGGGCCGAGGGCGCGCGGGCACTGGCGCAGCGGCTGGCCCGGCAGGCGGGCAGCGGCAAAACCGGGACGGACGACGCCTCGACCGGCGCGCTGCTGGCGCTGGCCTATCCCGACCGGGTGGCGAAGGCGCGCGGCGAGCACGGCCGGTTCGTGCTGGCGAACGGGCGGGGCGCGATGCTCGACGCGGCCGACCCGCTGGCGGGCGAAGCCTTCCTCGTCGTCGCCGACCTTCAGGGCAAGGCCCAGAACGCCCGCATCGCCCAGGCGGCCGCTATTACTGAGGACGAGGTCAGAGCCCTGCTTACCGACCGGCTGGAAACGGAGAGGCAAACCGTCTTCGATGCCGAGAAACGCTCGGTGCGGGTGCGCGAGACGGTGCGGCTCGGCGCGATCCTCCTGTCGGAGCGCCAGCTTCCCGCGCCGAAGGGCGCGGAGGCCGACCGGGCGGTGATCGAGGCGATCCGCGCGCACGGGCTTTCCCTCCTCGACTGGGGCAAGGGCGCGCAAAGCCTGCGCCACCGGCTCGCCTGGCTCCGCAAGGGGCTGGGCGCGCCATGGCCGGACGTGAGCGACGAGGCGCTTCTCGCCCGGCTCGACGACTGGCTCCTTCCATTCCTCTCCGGCGAGCCGTCGCTGGCGCGGATCGGGCCGGGCGCGCTGCATGACGGGCTGATGACGCTGGTGCCGCACGAGCTGCACCGCAAGGTCGACACGCTCGCGCCCACGCACTATGCCGCGCCGTCCGGCAGCACCGTTCCGATCCGCTACGAGGAGGACCAGCCGGCGCTTTCGATCCGGGTGCAGGAGCTGTTCGGGCTCGACCGCCATCCGGGAATAGCCGGCGGCACGGTGCCGCTGACGCTCGAACTCCTGTCGCCCGCCCATCGCCCGATCCAGACCACGCGTGACCTGCCCGGCTTCTGGCGTGGCTCGTGGGCGGACGTGCGCGCCGACATGCGCGGGCGCTATCCCAAGCATCACTGGCCGGAGAACCCGCGCGAGGCGCAGGCGACCAGCCGCGCCAAGCCGCGCGGCTGACGGGACTCAGCGTCCGGGGAGGCCCGCCAGAACCGTGTTCAGGAACGAGGCGAGGTCGTCGGTGACGAAGTCGACATCGTCCTCGTTGTTGACGTCGCGCTCCCATATCTCGGAGAAGGTCGGCTCGAAATTGTTCGGCACGATCAGCACCGTGGTCATGCCGAGCCGCTTCGGCACTTCGAGGTTGCGCGCCAGATCCTCGAACATCACCGCGTTCTGCGCGTCGACCCGGTGCAGGCCGACGAACTTGTCGTAGGTCGCGGCGGCCGGCTTCGGCGTCAGGTCGGCGGCGACGATGTCGAAGATGTCGTCGAAATGGTCGAGGATGCCGAGCTGACGGGCCGTGCGCTCGGCATGGCGGCGGTCGCCATTGGTGAAGATGAACTTGCGCCCCGGCAGCGCCTGGATCGCCGCGCCCAGCGCCGGATCGGGCGCGACCCACGAATAGTCGATGTCGTGGACCTTGTTGAGGAAATCGTCGGGGTCGATGCCGTGGCGCACGATCAGCCCGTTCATCGTCGTGCCGTATTCGAGATAGAGCTGCTTCTGGAGCTTGCGCGCCTCCTCACGCGAGAGCTGGAGCAGCTCCGAGACGTAAGCCGTCATGCGCACGTCGATCTGCGAGAACAGGTTCGTCTTGTGCGGATAGAGCGTGTTGTCGAGGTCGAACACCCAGTCGGTGACATGGGTGAAGCGCGTGGGATCGGGGGTCTCGGTCATGGGGCCCTGCCTAGCCGATTTGCCCGGCCGAATGAAGCGCGAGACGGCGGGATAAACCGCGATATTTCAAATTTGCCGGATCGGGGAAAGCGAGGTTTCACGTTCGTCTGGCAAGTAACGGCCGCAACGTAAGGATCACCCATGAAGAAGGTTCTCGCCAAGGCGACGCTGACCGCCATCCTCTCGGCTGCGGTGTCGCTCCTTCTGGTTCTGACGATCGTGCCGGCCATCGGCGGCGTGGTCGAGGGCAACGCCCTGCTGATGGCGGTGTTCTGCCCGCTCGCCATCGCGCTGCCGGCCAGCGCCTACACCTTCCTGCAGAAGAAGAAGCTGGCCGACGCGCTCGGCGAAGTGACGGCGGCGCATGCGCGGCTTGCCAAGGCGCATGGCGAGCTGGCGCACGCCCATGCGCAACTGGCGGAAAAGGCGCGCCACGACGACATGACCGGGCTGCTCAATCGCGAATCGTTCTTCAAAGCGCTCAAGGGCACCCGCCGGCGCAGCGACACCGGCGTCATGCTGATCGTCGACGCCGACCACTTCAAGTATATCAACGACACGCACGGCCACGCCCAGGGCGACGTGGCGCTGCTGATGATCGCGGAGGCGATCCGTTCGGGGGTCCGCGCGGGCGACATCGTCGGCCGTATCGGCGGCGAGGAGTTCGCCGCCTTCCTGTGCGGCGCGACGCGGGAGGAGGCGCTGATCGTCGCCGAGCGCATCCGCCTCGGCGTCGAGGGGCTGCGCTTCTCGCCCGGCGAGGGCAAGTATCTGCCGCTGTCGGTCAGCATCGGCGCGGCGCAGCTTCGCCCGCATCTGTCATGGTCGCAACTGATGCGCGAGGCCGACAGCCGCCTTTACGAGGCGAAGGCGCGCGGACGCAACCGCGTCGTCTTCGAGAACCCGGAAAAGGCCGCGGCCTGAGCCGGGTCGGCAAGGCGCGAGAAAGCCGGTCTTACTTCTGGCGCGCCTTGCGCGCGGCATAGCGCGCGTCGCGCCTGGCCTTGCGTTCCGCCTCGTCGGCGACCACACGCGCCACCATGTCCTGCTCGGCCTGGGCCTTGGCCTCCGCTTCGGCCTTGGCGGCCGCCTCGGCCGAGGCCTCGCGCTCGGCGCGCTCGCGCTCCTCCCGCTCCGCCTTCAGGCGCTTCTCCTCCCGGCGCTCGGCCTCGCGCTTCTCGCGCGCCTCCACCGCCGCCTTCCTTTCGGCGGCGCGCGCCAGCACAGTGGGATCGTCCGCCGCCGGCCTCGCCTTGAACTTTTCCAGCAGGGCCTTCTTCGCCTCGTCGGCCGCCTGTCTGCGGTCCGCGAAATTCCTTTCCTTGTAGATCGCCACTCTTCGTCTTCTCCGTCGCGGGCAATGAATTTGCGATCTTAATGATCGCTGCAACGCGGCAATTCAAGACCGAAAAAGCGTCAGGGCACAAAGAAGGGCGGAAAATGCCGGCTCAGCGCACCGAACCGACCAGCATGTTCTGGTCCTCGATCAACGTGACCCAGCGTCCGGTATGCTCGCTCGACTGCCGCTTGAGATAGCGGTAGCCGGTCTCGTACCAGAGGCGGAGCTCGTCGTTGAGGTTGTCGAGGATGAAGTCGCCCTTGTCGGTGCGCAGCGTCAGGACCGCATGGCCCTCGCCGTCCGGCTTGCGCACGACGGTGATGAGGAGGTTCGACAGCGACACGCCGACGGCGGAGAGCTGCCGGCGCTTCTCGAGCACGTAGTCCTCGCAATCGCCGACGCCCTGGTCGGGATAGGCCCAGACCTCGTCGCGGCCATAGATGTCGAAGTCGCTCATCGGCTTCACCGCCGCGTTGACCGCGGCGTTGATCGCAAGGATGGTCTCGCGCAGCGCGTCAGTCAGCGCCAGCGGCCCGTGCCGGCGCGTGCGGATGGCGCATTCGTCGGAGTTGGCGCGGCAGAACTCGTAATGGCCGATCGGCTGCGAGGTCATCCCCCCGGTCGCCATCGTGCCCGGGCCGGCCGCCTGCGTGGTCGTTCCGGCGCTCGCCGTCAGGACCAGCGCCGAAACCGCAAACATTCCCAGCCGCCACTTGCTGAATGTGGCCTTCATCCGCCCAAAACCCCGATCACCGATTCTTTTAGCCGTTAAAGAAACGTTAAGGGGCAGTCGGGCGGCTCGTCAATTGACGGAAGCGTGAGAAGGCGGGCCTTGCCGAAGGATAAGCCCCGCGCTGTGGCACAATGTACACAGTGCGGGGGCCGCAGCGGGCGCCCGTCAGCTGTTCTTCACGCTGACGAGGCGGGGTTTGGCCGCGTGCCGCGTCTTGGCGGCGTGGGTGGCCATGAAGTCGACGATGCGCGGCACGATCTCGGCGCGGAAGCGCGAGCCGTTGAAGACGCCGTAGTGACCGACGCGCGACTGGAGATGGTGCCCGCGCATGGAATCGGGGATGTTGACGCACAGATCATGCGTCGCCTGGGTCTGGCCGACGCCGGAGATGTCGTCGTTCTCGCCCTCGACGGTCAGGAGCGCGACGGTGCGCACGGCCGATGGATCGACCGGCTCGCCGCGATGCTTCATCTGCCCCTTGGGCAGGTCGTGGCGCACGAAGACGGTCTCCACCGTCTGGAGATAGAACTCCGCCGTCAGGTCCATGACCGCGAGATATTCGTCGTAGAACTCGCGGTGCTTCTCGGCCGAATCGCCGTCGTTCTTCACCAGATGCATGAAGAAGTCCTTGTGGGCGATCAGGTGGCGGTCGAGGTTCATGCTCATGAAGCCGGAGAGCTGGAGGAAGCCCGGATAGACCTCGCGCATGAAGCCGGGATTGGGGAACGGCACCGGCATGATGACGTTGTCGCGGAACCACTCGATGCCCTTCTTCTCGGCGAGGAGATTGACGGCGGTGGGGTTGCGGCGGGTGTCGATCGGGCCGCCCATCAGCGTCATCGAGGCGGGCGAGAGCCGGTCGCCCCGCGCCTCCATCAGCGAAACGGCCGACAGCACCGGAACCGAGGGCTGGCATACGGCCATGACATGGGTGTCGGGGCCGAGATGGTGGAACATGCCGATGATGTAGTCGACATAGTCGTCGAGATCGAACCGGCCTTCCGAGAGCGGCACCATGCGCGCGTCGGTCCAGTCGGTGATGTAGACCTCGGCATGCGGCATCATCGCCTCGACCGTCCCGCGCAGCAGCGTCGCGTAATGGCCCGACATCGGCGCGACGATCAGGAGCTTGGGGTCGGGCCGGCGCGCGCGCGGCAGGTCGCGCTGGAAATGGATCAGGTCGCAGAAGGGGCGCGACCACACCACCCGTTCCTCGACGCCGACCTCGGCGCCGTCGACGGTGGTGGTGGGGAGGTCGAAGGCGGGCTTGCCGTAGCGGCGCGTGGTGCGCTCGAACACTTCGGCCGCGGCCGAGACCGCGCGCCCGAGCGGCGTCGCGGAAAGCGGGTTGAGCGGGTTCTGGTAGAAGAGCTTCGCCGCGTCGGCAAAGGCGCGGAACGGCTGCAAGGCGGCGTGGTTCAGCTCATAGATCTGATAGTACATCCAGTATCCCCGATCCGTCCCCCGGCGGCGACGCATGGTCAGCCGGGCAAGGAAAATGCTACGCTGCAAAAGCTAACAGTCTTTTGCTGCCATGCAATAGGCGACAAACGCAATAAAACTACCTTGCCGCCGATCCCGGATCGTGCTCCGGCAGGCGGCGCAGCATCAGCAGGCGCTCTTTCATATCAACCCCTTGCGGCAGCTCCTGGGCGAAGACGGCGCGCAAGGCCGGCGGCGCGGCCGCGAGCGGCAGCTCCTCGAAGCCGAGCCGTTCGTAGAACGGCCGGTTGAACGGGACGAATCGGAAGGTGGTGAGGCTGACGCCTTCGCGGCCGGCCCGCCCGGCTGCCGCGAGCACCGCCCCGACCAGCGCCGCGCCGACGCCGCGGCGGCCATGGACGGGATCGACCGAAAGCTCGCGCAGATGGAGAAAGCCGGCGAGCGGGCCGGCGACGGCGTAGCCGGCGGGCGCGTCGTCGTCCTCCGTGACGGCGACCCAGACCTCGTTGCCGTCTAACAGGCGGTGCAGCGCGGCGACATCGGCGAGCGGGGCGTCGGCGATGGCGGGGTGGCCGTGGTCGCGGAACAGGCCCGCCGCGCGGTTCTCTATGCCGAGCAGCGCCGCGTCATCGCCGGTGCGGCGGGGGCGGATGCGATAGCCGGCCGGCAGGGCCGGAAGATCGACGGCCGTCCTTGCGATGGCTCAGTCCTCGAAGCCTTCGACGACGACTATCTCGGCATCGGCGACGGTGACGCGGATCGCCTTGGCGGCCTGGTAGTCAGGAGAATTGTAGCAGTCGAGCGCGGCCTGCATCGAGGGGAACTCGATCACCACGTTGCGGGCACGCCCCTGCCCTTCCAGCGTCCGGCAGGCGCCGCCGCGCGCCAGGAACCGCGCGCCGTGCTTCTCGAAGGCGGGCTTCGCCGTCGCGACATAGTCCTTGTAGCGCTCGGGATCGTTCACATCGACATGGGCGATCCAGTAAGCCTTGGGCATGGTCCTCTCCTCCTCATCGGCCGCGGTCAGGCGGCGGCCTCCATCTCCGACAGGATCGCGGCGGCGGCCACGCGCCGGTCCGGCGCGGCGACGATCGGCCGGGCGACGACGAGGTGGCTCGCCCCGGCGGCAAGCGCGTCGGCCGGCGTCATCACCCGCTTCTGGTCGCCGCGCTCCGCGCCGGCCGGGCGGATGCCCGGCGTCACCACCGCCATGCCCGGCCCGACGATGGCGCGCACCGCGGCGGCCTCGGCGGCCGAGCAGACGATGCCGCCCATGCCGGCCTCCAGCGCCTGGCCGGCACGGCGCGCGACGAGCGCGGCGGGCGTATCGGAATAGCCGGCCTCGCGGAGGTCCGCCTCGTCCATCGAGGTCAGGACCGTGACGCCGAGCAAAGTGAGGCCGGAGCCGCGCGCCGCCGCAACCGCCGCGCGCATCGCCTTGGGATAGGCGTGCAGCGTCAGCATGGAGACCCCGAGCTTCGCCACGCTCTCGACGCCCTCGGCGACGGTGTTGTCGATGTCGAGCAGCTTCATGTCGAGGAAGACGCGCTTGCCCTCGGCGGCGAGGTCGCGGGCGAATTCCAGCCCGCCGGCGAAGACCAGCCGGTAGCCGATCTTGTAGAAGGAGACGAGGCCGTCCAGCTCGCGCACCGCCTTCTCGGCCTCGGCGAGGGAAGGAAGGTCGAGCCCGACGATCAGCCGTTCGCTTGCATTGGCCATCTCAGCGCGTCCTTCCCGAAACCAGCCAGGCGCGTTCGATCAGCGCGGCGCAGACCTGGGTCATCGTCTTGCGCAGCCGCTCGGGCACGAACTCGCCGTCCTCGTCGAATGCCTCCGCGCCGTTCGGCACCGAAAGCTGCGGCGCGATCACGTCCATCTGGATGTGGGCGAGGATCTGCCGCAGATGCGAGGCCGAGCGGATGCCGGCGAAATGGCCGTTGGAGGACGAACACAACGCGACCACGCGGCCGGGGATGGGGCGCAGGGGCTTGCCGCCGTCCTCGCGCACCCGGCTGATCCAGTCGATGGCGTTCTTGAGCAGCGGCGGGACGGAGCCGTTATATTCCGGCGTCGCGATCAGGATGCCGTCATGGGCGACGAACAGGCGCGCCAGCTTGTAGGCATTCTCGGGGATGCCTTTCTCGGCCTCGAGGTCCTCGTCCATGATCGGCAGCGGATAGTCGGCGAGCGAGATGCGGGTGACTTCCGCCCCCTGCTGCGCCAGCTCCTTCTGGGCGATGTCGGCGGTCTTGCCGCTATACGCGCCGGTGCGGATCGACCCGGCGAAGACGAGGATCTTCGGCGTCATTGCGGTTCACGGCTCCGTTGAGATCGGCCTGATCTAAGCCGCTCGCCGCGCCATGTCAAAGGCGCTTCAGGCGGCGGGGCCGCGGCGGTAGATCCACAGCCGGCTCGGCGGGATGTTGCGCAGGATGAAGTCGAAATGCTCGACCGAATAATTGCCGCGACCGACGGGAACCGGCGAGACCGGGCCGTAGGTGATCTGCACGATAGGCCGCCCCGGCAGCAGGCGGTCGAGCAGGTCCTCGACATAGGCGACGCGCCGCTCGACCGGGAAATTGAGCAGCGGCACGCCGGAAACGACCGAATCGAAGACCGTGTCGCGTTGCTCGCCGAGTGTCGTGTCGAGGTCGAAGGCGTCGCCCTGGATGATGTTGACGCCCGGATAGGCGTTGCGCAGGTGCTGGACGAAATCCTCGGAATATTCGATCGACCACAGGTTCTCGGGTTTCACCCCGGCCTGAAGGATCGCCTTGGTGATGACCCCCGTTCCCGGCCCGAGCTCCAGCACCGGCAGGCCCGAGGCGGGATTGACCACCGAGGCCATCTTGCGCGCGGTGACGCCGCTGGTCGGCACGATGGCCCCGACGGCGCGCGGCTTGTCCATCCAGCCCTTGAAGAAGCGCAGCTCTTCATCGAAGCGCCGCGCGAGCGACTGGCGAAGCTTGCCGTGGGCCATAAGGATGTCGTCTCCTGAACAGGAAAAGTCGCTTTTTCCACACTACGCCATGAAAGCGCCGATTCAAGGGCGGATGTGGAATTTGTGAAGGGCAAACCTCGCCGCCGCACACTTTTCCGCGATCCACCCGCGCTTCCTACAGTACCTCACGCCCCGGAGGAATCGAAGAAATCCTTCATCCGCGCGAAGAAGCCGGTCGATTGCGGGTTGTTCTCCTTCGAGGAGATCTTCTCGAACTCCTCCAGGAGCTCGCGCTGGCGGCGCGTCAGGTTCTGCGGCGTCTCGATGGCGACCTGGATGTAGAGATCGCCGATCGAAGGCTGGCGCAGCACCGGCATGCCCTTGCCGCGCAGGCGGAACTGCTTGCCGTTCTGGGTGCCTTCGGGAACCTTGACCCGCGTCTGCGAGCCGTCGAGCGTCGTCACCTCGAACGAGCCGCCGAGCGCGGCCGTCGTCATCGAGATCGGCGCCTTGCAGAACAGGTCCGCGCCGTCGCGCTGGAACAGCTCGTGCGGCTTGAGCGACAGGAAGATGTAGAGATCGCCCGCCGGGCCGCCGCGATAGCCGGCCTCGCCCTCGCCGGCGAGGCGGATGCGGGTGCCGTCCTCGATGCCGGCGGGAATGTTGACCGAAAGCGAGCGTTCCTCGGTGACGCGGCCCTGGCCGTTGCACTTGCCGCACGGGTCCTGAATGGTCTGGCCGCGGCCCTGGCATTGCGGGCAGGTGCGCTCGATGGAGAAGAACCCTTGAGCGGCGCGCACGCGGCCCGAGCCGGAGCACATGGCGCAGGTGACGGGCTGGGTGCCTGGCTTGGCCCCGGTGCCGGAGCATTCCTCGCACGAGACGGAGGCCGGGACGTGAATCTGCGCCGTCTTGCCGGCGAAGGCTTCCTCGAGGGTGATCTCCATGTTGTAGCGCAGGTCCGCCCCGCGCTCGCGCCCTCCGGAGGAGCGGCCGCGCCGCCCCATCATCTCGCCGAAGATGTCCTCGAAGATGTCGGCGAAGCCGCCGCCGGCGAAACCGGGGCCGCCGCCGCCGGCGCCGTTCTCGAAGGCGGCATGGCCGAACCGGTCGTAGGCCGCCCGCTTCTGCGGGTCCTTGAGGCACTCATAGGCCTCGTTGATTTCCTTGAACCTGTGCTCGCAGGCCTCGTCGCCGGGGTTGCGGTCGGGATGGAACTGCATGGCGAGCTTGCGGAACGCGCTCTTCAGCTCCTTCTCGTCCGCGCCGCGGGCGACACCAAGCGTCTCGTAGAAATCAGCCTTCATGTTGCTTCCTGGGCAATCCGCCTCGGTTCAGGCCCCGATTCAGGCATTGGGCTCACCGTTGTCCACGTCCGACGATTTAGTGAGCCTTCGCCCGATATGCCATAGCCGGCGGGCATCAAACCGACTTCAAGTGGATAACGAAAACCCGGCGCGAGGCCGGGTTCCCGATCGTGTAGCCCGAACGGATCAGGCGGACTTCTTCTTGTCGCCGTCGTCGTCGATTTCCTCGAAATCGGCATCGACCACGTCGTCGCCGCTCTTGGCGGCATCGGAAGCGGCGTCGGCCTCGGCGCTCTCGGCCTGGCTGGCCTCGTACATGGCCTGGCCGAGCTTCATCGAGGCCTCGGCGAGCGCGTTGGACTTCGCCTTGATCTCCTCGACGTCGTCGCCCTCGGCGGCCGACCGCAGCGCGGCGAGCGCGTCCTCGATCGCCTTGCGGTCATCCTCGGAGACCTTGTCGCCGTAGTCCTTCAGCGACTTCTCCGCCGAATGGGCGAGCGCCTCGGCCTGGTTGCGGGCCTCGACCAGCTCGCGACGCTGCTTGTCCTCGGCGGCGTGCGATTCGGCATCCCTGACCATCTTGTCGATGTCGGCGTCCGAGAGGCCGCCCGAGGCCTGGATGCGGATCTGGTGCTCCTTGCCGGTGCCCTTGTCCTTGGCCGAGACGTTGACGATGCCGTTGGCGTCGATGTCGAACGTGACCTCGATCTGCGGCACGCCGCGCGGCGCGGGCGGGATGCCGACGAGATCGAACTGGCCGAGCAGCTTGTTGTCGGCCGCCATCTCGCGCTCGCCCTGGAAGACCCGGATCGTCACCGCCGACTGCGAATCCTCGGCGGTCGAGAAGACCTGGCTCTTCTTGGTCGGGATCGTGGTGTTGCGCTCGATCAGGCGGGTGAACACGCCGCCCAGCGTCTCGATGCCCAGCGACAGCGGGGTCACGTCGAGCAGCAGCACGTCCTTGACGTCGCCCTGCAGCACGCCGGCCTGGATGGCCGCACCCATGGCGACGACCTCGTCCGGGTTGACGCCCTTGTGCGGCTCCTTGCCGAAGAACTGCTTCACGACCTCATGCACCTTGGGCATGCGGGTCATGCCGCCGACGAGGACGACCTCGTCGATCTCGCCGGGCTTCAGCCCCGCATCCTTCAGCGCCGCCGTGCACGGCTCGATGGTGCGCTGGACGCGGTCGTCGACGAGCTGCTCGAACTTGGCGCGCGTCAGCTTCATCGTCAGGTGCTTCGGGCCGGTCTGGTCGGCGGTGATGAAGGGCAGGTTGATCTCGGTCTGCGAGGCGGACGACAGCTCGATCTTCGCCTTCTCGGCCGCTTCCTTCAGGCGCTGGAGCGCGAGCTTGTCGGTCTTGAGATCGATGCCCTGCTCCTTCTTGAACTCGCCCGCCAGATACTCGACGAGGCGCATGTCGAAGTCCTCGCCGCCGAGGAAGGTGTCGCCGTTGGTCGACTTCACCTCGAACACGCCGTCGCCGATCTCCAGCACCGAGATATCGAAGGTGCCGCCGCCGAGGTCGTAGACGGCGATGGTCTTGCCTTCCTTCTTGTCGAGGCCGTAGGCCAGCGCGGCCGCGGTCGGCTCGTTGATGATGCGCAGCACCTCGAGGCCGGCGATCTTGCCGGCGTCCTTGGTGGCCTGGCGCTGGGCGTCGTTGAAGTAGGCGGGAACGGTGATGACCGCCTTCTCGACCTTCTCGCCGAGATAGGCTTCCGCCGTCTCCTTCATCTTCTGCAGGATCATGGCCGAGATCTGGCTGGGCGACTGCTTCTTGCCGCCGGCCTCGACCCAGGCGTCGCCATTGTCGCCCTTGACGATCTTGTAGGGCACGAGGCCCTTGTCCTTGTCGGTGACCGGGTCGTCATAGCGACGGCCGATCAGGCGCTTGATGGCGAAAAGGGTGTTTTCCGGGTTGGTCACCGCCTGCCGCTTGGCGGGCTGGCCGACGAGGCGCTCGCCGTCGTCGGTGAAGGCAACCATCGAGGGCGTGGTGCGCGCGCCTTCCGCGTTCTCGATGACCTTGGCGTCCTTGCCGTCCATGACGGCGACGCAGGAATTGGTCGTACCGAGGTCGATACCGATCACTTTGGCCATGTTCATTCTCTCCTTCTGGCAGGCCGTCCATGGACCCTGTACAGGCGTTCCGGGCGACGGCCCCTCAACTTCTCGATTGGGTCGCATCCATGGTCGTTGCCGGCAATGCCGCGACTTCGGCGCGTATATAAGAACCGTGGATTTGCGGCGCAAGCCGGACCGGGCCGCGATTTGCCACAAAGAGCGTCATCAGGGCGCATCATCGGCGCGCACCGCGCGGCGTTTCGCCTGCTGCGCCCGGCGGCGTCCTGTGCTATCGGCGCTCCAGCCACACCCGACCGGAGCCGACTCCCGATGCACCGTTTCCTCATCCTCGCCGCCGGCCTTCTCGGCGCGGGCGGCGTCGCCCTCCTCGCCTCGGCCGCCCATGCCGGCGGCGACAACCTGCAAACGGCCGCCGCCTTCATGCTCGCCCATGCGCCGGTGCTGCTCGCCGTCGGGCTCGTGGATGGGCTTGCGGGCCGGCCGGCGGGCGGGCGCATCCTTGCGCCGGCCGCGCTCATCGTCCTCGCCGGGGTGGCGCTGTTCGCCGGCGACCTCACGCTGCGCGACCTCGCGGGCGAGCGGCTGTTCCCGATGGCCGCGCCGACCGGCGGCACGCTGACGATCCTCGGCTGGCTCGGCATCGCGGCCTCGGCGCTGTTCCGGCCCGCGCGATAGGGCCGGAGGGCGGGAACCGGCTTACGGCTTCTCGACGCGGGCGACCTGATAGGTGCGCGAGCCGTCGCCGCGGCCGACCGAGACGTACTCGCCGGTGACGAAGCGTTCCTCGCCGAAGCGGAAGCCGACCTCGTCGTCGCCGTCGTCACCCTCGACATAGTCGAAATACCACTGGCCGCCGGGCTTGCGGCGCAGCCGGCCGATGCGGTCGTCCTCACCGGGCCGGAAATGGCGCACGCGGCAATGCTGCTGGTGCGTCTTCCACTCCGCCGCGTCGAGATGGCCGGCCTCGTCGAGCGGCACGAGAAGGTCGTAGCCCTCGTCCCGGTCGCCCGACGGATGCCCCTTCTCGCGCGCCAGAAGCAGGCGGACATGACGGAATCGCGGCGTCAGGTCTTTCAGTTCGGTCATGTCAGTCTTTCCTCTTCATTGCGCGTATCGGCCTTTTCTGGCTAGCCGAGTCATGCGCGCAAACCTTGATAAAAATCAATGTCGGGCCATGATCGCGGCCTATACTGACCTATAAGCCCTGAATTCTTGTCGTCGTCGAGGAGGTCGCGATGCCACGCCGAACCGATCCCGCCCCTTATGTTCTTCCCCTGGTGCCGTCCTGGCCGGAGGCGCTCGCCCTCGGCGAAAGCAGAAAGGCTTTCGCGGTCACCGTCAGGATGCAGGCGCAGTCGATGAAGGCCCTTCTGCGCTGGCAGGGCGAATCCCTGTCCTTCCTCGCCCGCCGCAGCGAGGCGGCGGCGCAGTTCCTCGACGATCTCGTCGCCGACGAGGAGTTCAAGGATGCGTTCGACATCACCGCCACCTATATGCAGAACGCCGCGCTGGACTGGGCGAGCGAAACCGGGCGGCTTGCCACGCTGGTTCCGCAGATCGCCTCCGAGGCGGTAACGGCGATGAAGGAGCAGGCCGACGCCGTGGCCGAGGACATCGCCGCCGCCACGGTGGCGGCGTGAGCCGACCGGACGACGCAGCGAGGAGCGCGATGCCGGGTTTCCGCTCTTTCCTGTTGGCGGCCGTTCTGTTCAAGGGTCTCATGGCCGCCGCCCTGCCCTCCATTGCGCAGGAGTCCGCGGCGCAGGAGGAGGACCCCGTCATCGCCTATGGCAGGGCGCTGGTGGAGGCCAACTGCGCCGCCTGCCACGGCATCGACACGGCCGACGAGAGCCACCATCCCGACGCGCCGCCCTTCCGCACGCTTTGGGAACGCTACCCGATAGACGCGCTCGAGGAATCCTTCGTCGAAGGCATCGCCACCGGCCATCCGGACATGCCGCAATTCACAGCCACGCCCGAACAGATCGCAGCCATTCTCGATTATATCGCCAGCCTCCAGCCTTGAGGCGGCTGCTTTCATCCAAGGAGAATCCCCGTGAAGCTTCAGGCCTTTCTTCCCCTCGTCACCTACACCGACCCCAACAGCGACGCGGTCGCGGCCAACGCGGTGGCGGTGGCGGCGCTGCTCGGCGCGGATCTCGGCGTGCTCGCGGTCAACGTCACGATCCCCCAGGTGTCGAACGCGCTGTCGCGCTTCCTGCTCGACGTGCCCGACATGATCCGGCAGGCCGAGACCACGAGCCGCAAGCACGGCGAGCGGCTGATCGCCGCCGTCGAGGCCGCGGGCAAGGCGGCCGGCGTCGCGGTGAGCGCCGAGACGATCACCGAGAGCCAGCCGCTCCTGTCGGCGACGGCGGCGCTCCACGCCCGCTACCACGACATCGTCCTCATCGGCCTCGAGGCCGATAACCCGACCTCGCGCACGACGGCCGAATCGGTGGTGTTCGGCTCCGGCCGCCCGGTGGTGCTCCTGCCCGAGACGGTCGACGCCGGCGCGTTCGACCATGTCGCCATCGCCTGGGACGGCAGCCGGGTCGCGGCGCGCGCCGCGGCCGACGCCCGCCCCTTCCTCGCCCGCGCCAAGAAGGTCAGCGTGCTGACCGTGGCCGACGAGAAGAAGCTCGTGGTCGAGGACGGCGCGCGGCTGGCCGAGAGCCTGCGCCGCGGCGGCGTCGAGGCCGAGGCGGCGGTGCTGCACGGCAAGGGCGCGGCCGTCGCCAGGACCTTGCAGGACGGCGCGAAGGAGCGCGGCTGCGGCCTTCTCGTCATGGGCGGCTACGGCCATTCGCGCGTGCGCGACTTCGTCATGGGCGGGGCGACCGAGGGCGTCCTCAAATCGCTGTCGATGCCTGTCATGCTCTCGCATTAATCGTCGGCTACGCGGAGCCGAACAAGGAGTGACAGAAATGAACGACTTCCAGAACAAGGTCGCGATCGTCACCGGAGCCGGCTCGGGAATCGGCGCGGCGATCGCCAGGGAACTCGCCGAGCGCGGCGCGGTGGTCATCGCCGCCGATCTCGATTTGACCGCCGCGCAGGACGTGGCGAGCGAGATTCGCGGCGACGGCGGCCAGGCGCACGCCATCGAGGTCGACGTCGCCGACCCGGCGGCGGCGGAAAGGCTGGTCGAGTTCGCCGTCGAGACCGGCGGCGCCCTTCATCTCGCCGTCAACAATGCCGGCATCGGCGGCCCCGACGAGCACGTCGCCGACTACCCGCTCGACGGCTGGAAACAGGTGATCGACGTCAACCTCAACGGCGTGTTCTACGGCATGAAATACCAGATCGCGGCGATGCTGAAGACGGGCGGCGGCGCGATCGTCAACGTCTCGTCGATCCTCGGCTCCGTCGGCTGGGCCGGCGCGTCGGCCTATGTCACGGCCAAGCACGGGCTGATCGGCCTGACCAAGACCGCGGCCATCGAATATGCGCAGGCCGGCGTGCGCATCAACGCGGTCGGCCCCGCCTTCATCGACACGCCGCTCCTGTCGAAGAACCTCGACGAGGAGACGCTCGGTCAGCTCGCCGGACTGCATCCCATCGGCCGGCTCGGCACCTCGGAGGAGGTGTCGGCGCTGACCTGCTTCCTCTTGTCCGACAGGGCCGGCTTCATCACCGGCAGCTACCATCTGGTCGACGGCGGCTACACCGCGCGCTGAGGCGCGCCATCTCCTAACCGCGCGCTGAGGTCTTCAGCGGCTGTCGGCGGTCTCCTCCAGCAGCCAGTCGCGGAACAGGGCGAGCGGCCGGTGGGCATCGCGGTCCCCCGGCCAGCACAGGTAATAGGCGTCATCGCCGCGATGCGGCAGGGGCAGCGCCTTGACGATCCGGCCCTCGCGCAATTCCTCCTCGAACAGGAAATCGGGAAGCAGCGCGACGCCGAGCCCTGCGGCGGCGGCCTCGAACAGGGTCGAGAACTGGTCGAACAGCATGCCCTGGACGGCGCGGTCGTCGACGCCGTAGCGGCGCATCCAGTGCTCCCAGGCGTCGGGCCGGGTGGTCAGGTGCAGGAGCGGCGCCTTGCGGATGTCGGCCGGCGCGCGAAAGTCGTGGCGCGCGGCAAGCTCCGGCGCGCAGACGGGAATCACCGTCTCCCCGCGCAGCAGCTCCATCTCGACGCCCGTCCATTGCGGGGCGCCGAAATAGATCGCGGCGTCGATCACGTCCTGCCCGAAATCGAACTGCGTGAGCCGGCTCAATATGTTGAGGCTGACCTGCGGATGGCGCGCGAGGAAGCGGGGGACGCGCGGCACCAGCCAGCGCGCGCCGAAGGTCGGCGGCACGGCCAGCGTCAGCGTCCCGCCGGCCGGATTGGCCAGGAGGTTCAGCGAGGCGTTGGAGATCTTGCCGAGCGCGTCGCGAATCTCGCGCGCATAGACCTGCCCGCCGAGGGTGAGGCGTATCTTCTGCTTCTCGCGGACGAAGAGCTCGACGCCGAGCTGGCCCTCCAGCGCCTTGATCTGGCGCGACACCGCCGACTGCGTCAGCGACAATTCGCTCGCGGCCTGCGTGATCGAGCCGGTTCGCGCGGCCGCCTCGAAGGCAGCAAGGAGCGGAAGCGAGGGAAGAAACCGTCGTGGCGCGCGAATGGGCATTACCGCCTGGCATGATGTCTTGAAAAAGGCTCGCTAGCCTAGCCCACGGTCTTGCGTGAAGAAAGGGGCGGGAAGAATGGGCCGGCACGCCCGCGCCCGGCTGACACGAGGTCTCGACGATGCAGAACGATCCGCGCTCGCATGGACTGTGGGAAAGGACCGCGCCGGCCGCGCCCACGACATCGGAGCTGGAGGGCGAGCGCGCCGTCGAGGTCGCCGTGATCGGCGCGGGCTATACGGGGCTGTCCACGGCGCTCCATCTCGCCGAGAAGGGCATCGAGGCGGCGGTCGTCGAGGCGGCGGAGATCGGCTTCGGCGGAGCGGGCCGCAATGTCGGCCTCGTCAATGCCGGCATGTGGGTGATGCCGCGCGACCTCGTCGCCACGCTGGGCGACGACTACGGCAACCGGCTGCTCGATTTCCTCGGCGCCGGCCCGGCCTATGTCTGGGACATGGTGGCCCGGCACAGGATCGAATGCGAGGCCAACCCGGTCGGCACGCTGCATGCGGGGGTCGGCCGCGCGGGCTTCGAGGAGCTCGCCGAGCGCGAGCGTCAGTGGAAGATGCGCGGCGCGCCGGTCGAGCTGCTCGGCAAGGCGGACGCGGCCGCGATGCTCGGCACGGATTTCTACGAGGGCGCGCTTCTCGACCGCCGCGCCGGCACCATCCAGCCGCTGGCCTACGCCCGCGGCCTTGCCCACGCGGCGGCGGCGCTGGGCGTGACGATCCACACGCGATCCCCGGCGACGGCGCTGGAGCGCGCCGGAGCCGGATGGCGCGTGCGCACGCAAAAGGGCGCGCTCGTCGCGCGCAAGGTGGTGTTCGCGACAGACGCCTATGCCAGGTTCCTGAAGGAGGAGATCGCCCGCCAGCAGGTGTTCCTGCCCTATTTCAACATGGCGACCCCGCCGCTGCCGGACGATCTCGCGCGCACGATCCTGCCCGGCCGGCAGGGCGTGTGGGACACGAAGGAAGTGCTGCTTTCCTTCCGTTACGACGCGCGCAACCGGCTGGTGTTCGGCTCGGTCGGCGCGCTGCGCAACACCGGCGCCGCCATCCACCGCGCCTGGGCGAAACGGGCGCTGCGCCGGATCTTCCCGCAGCTCGGCCCATGGCTCGACACGGTCCGGTTCGAGGACGAATGGTACGGCACGATCGGCATGACCGCCGACAACCTGCCGCGCTTCCACCGGCTGGAGGACGGCGTCTACACCTTCTGCGGCTACAATGGCCGCGGCATCGCGCCCGGCACGGTGTTCGGCCGCGCCATGGCGGAGTTCCTCGCCGGCGAGACGGCGCAGGACGCCCTGCCGCTGCCGCTGACCGAGCCGCGACCCGTGCCGCTGCGCGGGCTGCGCTCGGCCTTGTACGAGGCCGGCGCACAACTGGTGCATCTGGCGGAAGCGCGGGTTCCGGGCCGCGGCGGATCGTCCCGCACCTGAAGCGCGCCGCGATCCTTCCGATCCGCTCCCTGCGCTTCAGTTCCTTGTTTTCACGCATGTCTTCATCCCGAGGCCGGTTCCCGCTTCCGGGAGACATGCGCTAAAGCCCGCCGCGGTTTTATTTCTTGTTCGACCGCGATCCTCATTCCCGTTGCTTGCGCCGGCACGATCCGGTACTACGCTCTCAAGCATGGCATCGAAGACGAACGGGGTCGGGACGGGACGTCAAAGCCTTGCAAGAACAGGCTTTCGACCCTTTTTCATGTTGAATCGATGTTGCGTTACATCCTGATCTTCCTCCTCGATCTGACCGCAGCGGCCTGCGCGTTCCTGGCGGCGTATCTGACGAGCCACGGCTATCCGTGGGCGCTGAACGTGCCGGCGCTGGAGGAGAAGGTGGCCGGTTTCGCGCTGGCCGCCACGCTCGCCTTCTGGGTGTTCTCGCCGTATCGCGTCTCGTGGCGCTACGTCTCCACGCCCGACCTGGTGACGATCCTCAAATCGGCGCTGCTGGCGGTGGCGATCTATACGATCGGCGCGTTCCTGCTGACGCGCGGGGAGAACGTGCCCCGCTCGGTGCCGGTGCTGACCCTGATCTACATGACCATGGCGATGGTGGGCATGCGGATCAGCTACCGCCTCGCGCTCGAGTATTCCCGGCGGCTGCCGAGAACCCCCGGCGCGAAGCGGGCGGCCGGCCGGCCCATCCTGCTGTGCGGCCTTTCCGACAAGGCGGAAAGCTTCATCCGCGCCAGCCGGCGCAGGAAGGACAGCACGTTCTGGGTCGCCGGCATCATCGACGATTCGCGCATCAATCTCGGCAGGACCGTCCAGGGCGTGACGGTCCTGGGGTCCCTCAAGGACATCAAGGCGGTGCTCGACAGGCTCGACAGCCAGGGCATCGGCGTCAAGGAGCTGATCGTGACGGAGCCGTCGCCGTCGCGCAAGCGCCTGATGCACATCCTGACGCAGGCGAGCAGCTACGGCATGAAGGTGCTGCAGATTCCCGGCGTCACCGACATGGAGGCCGTCACCAGCAAGAACATCCTCGAGCCGCGGCCGATCGAGCTGAGCGACCTCCTGCTGCGGTCGGAGGTCAATATCGAGCCCGACGAGGCGGTTTCGCTGATCCGGGACAAGGTGGTGCTGACGACGGGCGCCGGCGGCTCGATCGGCTCGGAGCTGTGCCGGCAGATCGCGGCGTTCGCCCCCCGCCGCCTCATCATCACCGACAGCTCGGAATTCCTGCTCTACACCATCGACACCGAGCTTCGCGACAAGTACCCCGAGATCGACATCGTCACCCGCATCGCCGACGTGCGCGACGCGGAGCGCGTCGCGCGGATATTCTCGCGGATGAAGCCCGATATCGTCTTCCACGCCGCGGCGCTGAAGCACGTGCCGCTGACGGAGGACAACCCGCTCGAGGCGATCAAGACCAACGTGCTGGGAACGCGCAACGTCGCCAATGCCGCGCGGACGAGCGGCGCCTCGTCCTTCGTCCTGATCTCGACCGATAAGGCGGTCAATCCCATCAGCATCATGGGGGCGACCAAGCGGGCCGCCGAGGCCTATTGCCAGGCGCTGGACATGATCTGCGACAAGACGCGATTCAAGACCGTGCGCTTCGGAAACGTCCTCGGCTCGAGCGGGTCGGTGACGCTGCTCTTCCAGCACCAGATCGCGGAGGGCGGCCCGGTCACGGTCACGCATCCCGACATCGTGCGCTATTTCATGACCATACCCGAAGCGATCAGCCTGATCCTCTACGCATCCGCCCATTCGGACCTGCGCGAGACCGGGCGCGGCAAGGTCATCGTGCTCGACATGGGCGAGCCGGTGCGCATCGTCGACCTTGCCGAGCGCATGATCCAGCTCGCGGGGCTGAAGCCCTATGTCGACATCGACATCGTCTTCACCCGGCTCCGTCCGGGCGAGAAGCTGCACGAGGAGCTGTTCCACGCGCACGAGACCAGGGAGGGGCACACGGAGGAAGGCTACGTCGTCGCCTCTCCGCGCGTCATCGAATGGCACCTTCTCAACCGGACCCTCGACGAGATCGCGGCCTGCACCGCCAGGGAGGACAGGACGCAGGCCATCGAGCTCCTGACCCATGCCATCCCCGAAACCCGCAACGGCGCCGCGACGACGCCGGCGGACCCGGCTTCCTCCGCAGCCGGGGAAACGGAAACGCCGCGCGACTCGTGATGCGGAGCCGGTCGATCCGGCCGGGACGGGCGGCGCTGCGAAGGGGTATCCCGCCCTCGCGCTTTCCAATATTCCTTCCCATTCCCTGAACGAATGACGCCCGCCGATGAAACGCATCCTCGATCTCGCGCTCGTCCTCGCCGCCCTGCCGGCGGCGCTGCCGGTCGCGCTCCTGTGCATGGCGGCGATCAGGCTGACCTCGCCGGGGCCGGCGATCCTGTCGCAGACGCGGGTGGGCCGGCATGAGAAGCCCTTCACCTGCTACAAGCTGCGCACCATGCATGCCGACACGCCCGACGCGCCCACCCACGAGACGCCGGCCCGCGCGGTGACGCCGCTCGGGCGATGGCTGCGACGCCTGAAGCTCGACGAGCTGCCGCAATTGTGGAACGTCCTGCGCGGCGACATGAGCCTCGTCGGTCCGCGCCCCTGCCTCCCCTCGCAAACCGAGCTCGTCGCCGAGCGCCGCGCGCGCGGGCTCTACGCCCTTCGCCCCGGCATCACCGGCGTCGCGCAGGTGGCGGGGGTCGACATGTCCGACCCCGCGCGGCTGGCCGCGCTCGACGCCACCTATCTCGCGTCCATGTCGGCGGCGGCCGACTTAAGGCTGATCCTGGCGACGGTGACGGGCGCGGGACGCGGCGACCGCACCCGGGCCTGAATCTGCCGCGCCGCGACGAATTATCCCGCTCGCCATCGCCGCTTTCGTGCTAATGTCGCCGCGTTCAAGGTGCCGTCCGCAAGACGCGGACGGGTAATTGGGAAGCCGGTCCAAAGCCGGCACTGCCCCCGCAACGGTAGCGAAGCAAAGCCCCGGCATGCGCCACTGGGATCGTCCCGGGAAGGCGTCGGGGCGGTTCTCGAAGAGAACGGCGTCGAAGTCCGGAAACCAGCCTCGAATCGATGCAACCGGCTGGTCGCGGTGGGCGGTCACGGGATGAAGGCGTTGCGGCGGGGCATGGCCCTCGCCTTGCGCATTTCCCCCCTGGCCCCGTCACGTCAGCCCTTTCGGGAAAGGGCCGCCCATGCGCCTTGACGACGAAATGCGGCATCGCCCGCGCGCACTGGCAACGGAGGCGTGACGATGGCGACCTCGACGCAAGGGGCGGGCGCTGCCTGCACAACGGAAAGGCCGGCGGGCCAGTGGCCGTCGCCGCGCACGGAGCCCGAGGACGTGTTCCTCGTCTGGTTGCTCGGCCTGCCCGAGGGAGCCGACCCCGCCGAGGCGGCGCGGATCGAGATCGCCCGGATCGACGCCGCCGGGCTGGCGGACGGCAGGCTGCACCGCCTGCGCGCGCTGTTCGGCGCGCTCGCGCGGACCGGCGGCGCGCCGGCCTGAGCCTCCTGCCCTGCCGAAGCGGTCGCGGGGAACGCTTTGCCGCAGTCCCGGCCGGTTTTTCCGCGCCTCCCGCTCTGGTATGAAGACGGGGAGAGAGGTGTCGCGTGTTTCGAAGGCGCAGGGATCGGGCTTTTCTGCTGGCGCTGTCCGTCGCGCTGGTGCTTGCGCTGCAATCGTTCCTGCCCCAATGGGCGGCGGCGCTGCCTTCCGGCCCGGCGCTCGATCCGTTCGGCAACCCGCTCTGCCTCACCGATCCCGTTCATTCCACCGGCCATGCCGGCCTGCCGGACTGTTGCGCGCTCGGCTGCCTGCAAGCCAAGACGCCGCCCGCTCCTCCCCCGGACGCGGAAGCTTTCCGCCCTCGGCCGACCCTCGCGGCGGCATTCCATGATCCGTCGCGCGCGGACGCCCTGCCCGCGGCCCCGCAACATCGGTCCGGCTATCCCCGCGCGCCTCCCGTGACGGGCTGACACACCGGCCCGGCACTCCGGGGCCGCCCTCAGTCATTCACGGGAAGGACCCCAGGATATGCCCAGGAACTTCATGCCCAGAAAATTTCTCACCCTTGTTGCGCTCGTCGTCGTCGCGTTGCCGGCCCATGCGGAAGGCGACGCCGTGGCCGGCAAGAAGGCATTCAGGAAATGCGCCGCCTGCCACACGGTGGAGACCGGCAACCGCGTCGGCCCCAACCTCGCCGGCATCGTCGGCCGCCCGGTCGCCTCGGTCGACGGCTTCCGCTACTCGCCGGCGATGAAGGATTTCGCCGCCGACGCGAAGCTCTGGGACGAGGCGCTGCTCGCCGAATACCTCGCCGCGCCGAAGACCGTGGTCAAGGGAACCAGCATGGCCTTCGCCGGGATCAGGAAGGACGAGGAGATCGCCGACCTGATCGCCTATCTGAAGGACCCCGCGGCGGCGCCGTGACGGCAACCCGTCACTGCCCCGCGCCGGCCGCGGCGCGGGGCAGATAGGTCTCGATCAGCGACACCATGTGCTCGTCGCGGGCCCTGGCGCTCTCGCCGCCCATGACCACGGCGACGACGCGCCGCCCGCCGCGCCCGGCCGAGGTGGCGAGGTTGAACCCCGAGGCGCGGATATAGCCCGTCTTCAGCCCGTCGACGCCGGGGATGCGGCCGAGCAGGCTGTTGTGGCCGCGCACGATCTTGCCGCCGAAGGCGAACTCGCGGTTGGCGAAATAGTGGTAGTGGTGGGGAAAGCGGTTGCGCAGCGCCATCGCCAGCACCGCCATGTCGCGCGCGGTGGTGCGCTGGCCGTCGTCCGGCAGGCCGGACGCGTTGCGGAACACCGTCCCCGTCATGCCGAGCTGGCGGCCCTTCAGCGTCATGATGCGGGCGAAGGCCTCCTCGGAGCCGGCGAGGCGTTCGGCGACCGCCACCGCGACGTCGTTGGCGGAGCGGACGGCAAGGGCGAGGACCGCCGAGCGGGCGTCGATGCTGCCGCCGCGCTTGATCCCCATCTTCGAGGGCGGCCGCGAGGCCGCGAAGGCCGAGACGGGAATCTCCTCGTCGAGGCGCACGCGGCCGTCGTCGAGCGCCTCGAACAGGAGATAGAGCGTCATCATCTTGGTGAGCGAAGCGGGATAACGCGGCGCGTTCGAGGCGCGCTCGTAGAGCACCTTGCCCGAGCGGGCGTCGACGACGATGGCCGCGTATTTCTCCGAGATGAGCGGCGCGACCGCCGGCTCCATCACCGCCTGCGTGGTGCAGGCCGACAGCAGGCCGACAAGAAGGAGGAGCGCCGCGAGGCGGCGAAGAAGAAGAGCCGGTGCGGCCCGGAATGCGTGCAACTTTCCCACCCGGCTGTAGCGAACGACCAGTCCCGAAGCAGGCGCGATGATGCCCGAGCCTTGGCCCGCCCGCAACCCTGCCGCGAAAAAGGGCAACCGGGCGGACGGGGAACGGCGCAGGGAATCGACCTGCCTCGCCCCCGTCCTTAGAGCATTTCGCCGCCGGGCGGAATCGCCGGCTGCGCCGAATATGGCGAGGGAGAGCCGGCTGGCGCCGGCCCGACCTCAGCAGGCCGACAGGTGACGCACCGGCCGGCCGGGCACGAGGGCCTCGGCGGCGCGCATGATCCCCTCGGCGTCGATGCCGTAATGGCGGTAGAGATCGGCGATGGTGCCGGTCTGGCCGAAATGCTCGACGCCAAGCGAGCGGGTGCGGTGGCCGTGAACCGCGCCGAGCCAGGCGAGCGTCGCCGGATGGCCGTCGATGACGGTGACGAGGGCGCAATGCGGCGGCATCGCCGCCAGCAGCCGCTCGACATGGCTGCGGGCGTGGACGAGGCCCTGCTCGCGGGCGCGTTGCGCCGCGCTCCAGCCGGCATTGAGCCGGTCGGCCGAGGTGATGGCGAGGAGGCCGATGTCGCGCCGGTCCTCGCCGAGCAGGCCGACCGCCCTGATCGCCTCCGGCGCGACCGCGCCGGTATAGGCGACGACGATCTGCGCGTTGGGGCCGGGCCGGCGCATCCAGTAGCCGCCATTGACGATGTCCTCGGCCAGCCGCTCGTCGACGACGCGGCGCGGCTGCTCGAGGGAGCGCGTCGACAGCCGCAGATAGACCGAGCCGCCGACCGCGTCGCGCAGCCATGTCGTCTCGTCCGGCTCGGCGTCGCCGTCGCGCTGCATGTAGTCGAAGCCGAAGCGCAGGATGGTGGCCAGCTCGTCGACATAGGCCGGCTCGAAGCTTGCCAGCCCGTCCTGCGCCATGCCGATCAAGGGCGTCGCGATCGACTGGTGCGCGCCGCCTTCGGGCGCGAGCGTCACGCCGGAGGGCGTGGCGGCAAGGATGAAGCGCGCGTCCTGGTAGCAGGCATAGTTGAGCGCATCGAGGCCGCGCTCGATGAACGGATCGTAGAGCGTGCCCACGGGAAGCAGCCGCTCGCCGAAGGTGGTATGCGACAGGCCGAGCGCCGACAGCATCAGGAAGAGGTTCATCTCGGCGATGCCGAGCTCCATGTGCTGGCCCGACGGCGCGAAGTTCCAGGTGAAGGTGGAGGGAATGCGCTCGGCCTTGAAGATGTCCGCCATCTTCTCGCGCGCGAACAGGCCGCGCCGGTTGACCCACGCGCCGAGATTGGTCGAGACGGTGACGTCCGGCGAGGTGGTGACGACGCGGCTCGCAAACGGGCTGTCCTGCTTGGCGATGCCGTGCATCAGGAGGCCGAATCCCTGCTGGGTCGACATCTCCGGGCCGATCTCGATGTCGAGCCTGTCCGGAACAGTGACGGCGGGGGCATGCTTGCGGCGGCGGCCCCGCGCGTTGAACGGCGCGTCCGCCACGAAGCGGGCGAGCGCCCCGGCGTCCTTCAGCCCCTCATAGGGCTCCCACTCATGCCCGGCGCGGATGCCGAGCTCGCCGCGCAGCGCCTCGACCTGCGCCGGCGTCATCAGCCCGGCATGGTTGTCCTTGTGGCCGGCGAGCGGCAGGCCGTAGCCCTTGATCGTGTAGGCGATGAAGCAGACCGGCCGGTCGTGCTCGCGCGCGGCCTCGAAGGCCTCGATGAGCGAGGGCAGGTCGTGGCCGGCGAGGTTGGCCATCAGCGCGGCGAGCTCGGCATCGCTGCGCGCCTCGATCAGCCGGCTGACCTCGCCCTGGTCGCCGATGTCGTCCATCAGCCGCTTGCGCCAGGCGGCGCCGCCTTGAAAGGTCAGCGCCGAATAGAGCTGGTTCGGGCACTCGTCGATCCAGCGGCGCAGCGCCTCGCCGCCCGGCTCGGCGAAGGCGGCCTGCTGCAACGCGCCGTGCTTCAGGATCACCACGTCCCAGCCGAAATTGCGGAAGATCGCCTCGAAGCGCTCCCAAAGCCCCTCGCGCACCACCGCGTCGAGGCTCTGGCGGTTGTAGTCGACCACCCACCACGTGTTGCGCAGGCCGTGCTTCCAGCCTTCGAGTAGTGCCTCGAAGATGTTGCCCTCGTCCATCTCGGCATCGCCGAGCAGCGCCACCATCTTGCCCTCGGGTTCATTGCCACCGAGCGCCTTGGCGCGCAGATAGTCCTGCGTCAGCGAGGAGAACAGCGTCTGGGCGACGCCGAGCCCGACCGAGCCGGTCGAGAAATCGACGTCGTCACCGTCCTTGGTGCGCGAGGGATAGGACTGCGCGCCCTTGTAGCCGCGGAAATTCTCCAGCTTGTCGCGCGTCTGGTTGCCGAACAGATACTGGATGGCGTGGAAGATCGGGCTGGCATGCGGCTTGACCGCGACGCGGTCCTCGGGCCTGAGCGCCGCGAAATAGAGCGCAGTCATGATGGTGGAGAGCGAGGCCGACGAGGCCTGATGCCCGCCCACCTTCAGGCCGTCCTCGTTGGGGCGGATGTGGTTGGCGTTGTGGATCATCCATGTCGATAGCCAGCGCACCTTGCGCTCGAGCTGCGTCAGGGCGGGAATGCGTGCGTCGCTCATGTCCGGCGGACCTCCATCATCCCCCTAGTCTAACGCGGCGGAAGCCGCGAAACTCACCAAATTGGATTGCCTTTCAGCCGATCAATGGCGATAAACGCCAATCATAGACCGAATGAGAGTGGAAATCGCCAGTGACGGACAGTTTCGACGCCATCGACCTCAGGATCATCGCCGCCGTGCAGAACGACGGCCGCATCTCGATCAACGATCTGGCGGACAAGGTGGGCCTGTCGCCGTCGCCCTGCGCGCGGCGGCTGCGCATCCTCGAGGAGAAGGGCGTCATCAAGGGCTATACGGCGATGATCGACCAGACCAAGGTCGGCCTGCCGGTCAGCGCCTTCGCCTCGATCAAGCTGGAGCGCCAGCGCGAGGAGGACCTCGACCGCTTCGCCAGGGCCGTGGCCGGCTGGCCGGAGGTGGTCGACTGCTACCTGATGACCGGGCAGCGCGACTATCTGATGCGCATCGTCGTCAGGGACCTGCACGCCTACGAGGCGTTCATCAAATCGAAGCTGACGCGGCTGGAGGGGATCGCCTCGATCGAGACCTCCTTCGCGCTCGATCAGGTCAAGCGGGCCGAGGTGCTGCCGATCATCGGCTGAAGGCCGGAAGCGCGGCCCGAAAAAAGGAAAAAGGCCGGGGGGAGGAGATCCCGGCCTTTTCCTTTTGGAGACCGGCGGGAGGAGGATGCCGGTCTTTTCAAGCCTCGGTTTGGTGGGAGGAGGATACCGCCCCGAGACTATTCCTTAAGGTCGGTTCAGGCGACCTTGAGTTCCTTGACGCTCTTCTCGAACACGTCCTTCAGCGGCTTGGAAACCTCTTCGGCGGCCTTGGTGGAGGCGGCCTGAAGGTCCTTCGCCTGCTCGACGGCGGTCTCGAAGGCCTTGCGGACGAAAGCGGTCTGAAGCTCGATCACCTCGGACAGCGACTTGGCGCCGACCAGGGCCTCGAGATGGGCGAAGCCGGCCTCGGCATTGGTACGAGCGGCGGCGATCGACTTCAGCGAAATCTCGTCGCCGGCCGACTTGACGGTCTCGAAGGTCGACTCGAGCGCCTTCTGGGTGTTCTCGGCGCCGGTCTTCAGCTTGGCATAGGCTTCCTTCGACTGCTCGACGCCCTTCTCGGCGAAGGCGCGGAGCTGGTCGGTGGCCTTCTCGGCGTCGAAGGTCGGGAATTCGGCGGTCTTGGCGGTCTTGGTCATGGTGCGTTTCCTTAGGCTGGGGGTTCAACCGCGTCCTCGACTACGGTCGCAGCTTGCAGTGTGTGAAGCCCATATAGCGCATCTTTTTGTGCATTGCAACAAAAATGTTGCGGCGCGTCATTCTGCCTCCGCGATTAACCCCACGATTAACCAAGGCGCAAGATTCGCCGGGGCACACTGGCCGCCATTGTGGACGCGGACCCGCCCCGGCTTTATTAATAATGGGTTAATTCAAGCAGGCGCCCAAAGCAGGTTTCAGGTCCACCCATGGCTTCCGGCCGTTATTCGTTCATCGACATCGCCGTTCTGGACAAGGTGCGCGAGCGCTTTGCGGCCGGCGACGCGCTGGCGCTGCTGACCATCGATCTCGACGAGATCATCTGGGCCAACGGCCCGGGCGCGGCGCTGTTCGGCCATGCGGACGTCGAATCGGTGATGGGCGCCTCGCCCGAGCTGGGCTTCGTCGCCCGGCGGCAGATCGCGGCCGTGCCCGGCTTTCCGCGCATGGAACGCGACCGCACGGTGACGGTGCGGCTGGCTCGCGGCGCGACGAGCCGGGCGATGGCGTTCGATGTCGGGGCGCTGACCCTGCCGGACGGCGTTCCCGCGGTGCTCGTCGCCCTGCCCGCGGCCGGAACGGGCCGGCCGGCCGGCGACATCGTCGCCGGGTTCGAGGAAGCCGGCTATTTCGCCGCGCTGATCGACGGCGACGGCGCGGTGCTCGCCGGATCGGACAGCTTTCCCCACCTCGAAATCGCGCCGGCGACGCTCGCCGCGCTCGTCGCCGAGGTGGCGCGTGAAAGCGACCGGCTGGTCAAGCGGCTGGTGCCGGCGGGCGACAAGGTGATTCCGGCCGGCATCGCCCGGCTGACCGACGCACCGGCGCTGCATCTCCTGATCGGCGTCGACGAGCCGGTCGAGGCGCCGCTGGCGCAAGCCCTTCCGCCGGAGGCCGTCCAACCGGAAAGCGAGGCGCCCCGGATCGACGCGCCCGCCGCGCGGCCCGCGCCCTCCGACGCCGACCTGCCGGAGCGCGTCGTCGAGAATGGCGGCCCGTCTTCCGCCGGCGCGCCGGCCGGGGAGGCGAAGACGCCTTCGCGTCACGCCGCCGGCGATTCCGACGACTGGTATTTCGACAATTCCGGCGCGTCGTCGTCCTCCGCGGAAGCGCGCGACGAGTCGCGGCCCTCCTCGCCGCTCACCCAGCCCAACCTTGCCGCCGGTCCGGTGCGGTTCGCCTGGCGCACCGACGCGAAGGGCGCGTTCAGCGCCATCTCGCCTGAGTTCGCCGCCGCGGTCGGCTCGCAGGCCGCCGACATCATCGGCCGCCCGTTCCGCGAGGTCGCGGCGCGCTTCGGCCTCGATCCGGACGGCGAGATCGCCAGCCTGCTCGACCGGCGCGACACATGGTCGGGGCGCACCGTCCTGTGGCCGGTCGCCGGCACCGACCTCGTCGCCCCGGTCGATCTCGCCGCCCTGCCCGTCTACAACCGCGACCGCGTGTTCGAGGGGTTTCGCGGCTTCGGCGTCACCCGCATGGACGACACCCGGGCCGACCCGCAGGCGCGCGGCCTGCATCTCGCGGACGACGAGGTCGAAGAGATGCCGGCCGAGACACCCGCCGGCACGGAAGAAGAGACGGACGACGCCCCGCACGACGTCGATCCCTTCCGCAGCGAAGTGCCGGTGATCTCGATCAGCGAAAGGCTGAACCGGCGCGTCAGCGACAAGATCATCCGCCTTGCCGAGCACCGCCCGCCGCAGCCCGAGCCGCAACCGGCGGCGCGCCAGCTTTCTCCCGGCGAGCGCAACGCCTTCGAGGAAATCCGCGAACGCCTGCGCCGTGAGACGGCCGCCGCGACCGAAGAAGACGAGCAGGCAGAGGACGCGCAGGCCGGCGACGAGAGCGCAGAGGGCCAGACCCCGCAGGCGGGCGACGAGGCTGCGCAGACTCCGCAGGCCGGGGAGGATGCCTCCCCCGACGCCGACGATTTTGCCCCGCCCGTTACCGCGGATGCATCGGAAGACGATGCGCCCGCCGGGCCTACTGCCGGGGATGAAGACAGCCTCGACATCGAGGCGACGGCCGAAGGCGGGGAAGACGACGAGACCGACGCCGCGGAACCGGATGCGCCGGCCGGGCAGGATGCCGACGACGAGGAAGACGCTTTCCTGCCGTCGGCCTTCGCCGGGGCGGAGCGCCGCCCGAGCGTCGATCCCGAGCTGATCGCCGGCCTGCCGCTGCCGCTGCTCGTCCATGCCGGCGACGAGCTCTATTTCGCCAACCGCGAGTTCCTCGAGCTGACCGGCTATTCGAGCCTCGACCAGATCCGCAAGGAGGGCGGCCTCGACCGGCTGTTCGTCGAGGACGACGCGCCGGCCGAGGCGGGCGAGCGCAAGCTGCGCCTGCGCACGCTGGGCGGCGAGACCTTCCCCGTCGACGCGCATCTGCAATCGATCGGCTGGGAGGACGGGACGGCGCTGCTCCTGGCCCTCAACCGCGCCGACCTCGCCGCGCCGCAGGCGCCGAGCGTCGCCGCGAGCGACGCGACGGGGACGGACGACGAGGTCAGGGTGCTGGAACGGCATCTGGCCGAGCTGCGCACCATCATCGACACCGCCACCGACGGCGTGGTGCTGATCGCGCCGGACGGGACGATCCGCAACATCAGCCGGCCGGCCGAGGCGCTGTTCGGCTTCGACAGCGCGCGGGTCGAGGGCAAGCCCTTCGCCACGCTGTTCGCCATCGAGAGCCAGAAGTCGGCGCGCGACTATCTCGCCGGGCTCGCCGACAACGGCGTCGCCAGCGTGCTTAACGACGGGCGCGAGGTGATCGGCCGCGAGGCCGAAGGCCGCTTCATCCCGCTGTTCATGACCATCGGCCGCCTGCCGGAGGACAGCGGCTATTGCGCGGTGGTGCGCGACATCACCCAGTTCAAGCGCGCCGAGGAGGAGCTGACGCAGGCGCGAGCGCAGGCCGAGCGCGCCTCCTCGCAGAAGACGGAGTTCCTCGCCCGCGTCAGCCACGAGATCCGCACGCCGCTCAACGCCATCATCGGCTTTTCCGAGCTGATGATCGACGAGAAGTTCGGCCCCGTCGGCCCCGACCGCTACCGCGACTATCTGCGCGACATCAACCGCTCGGGCAACCATGTGCTCGACCTCGTCAACGACCTGCTCGACATCTCCAAGATCGAGGCCGGCGAGCAGGAGATGAACTACGAGGCCGTGTCGCTGAACGAGGCGCTGGCGGAGGCGATCGCGATGATGCAGCCGCAGGCCAACCGCGAGCGCGTCATCATCCGCTCCTCGCTCGCCTCGCGCCTGCCCGACGTGGTGGCCGACCTGCGCAGCGTGCGCCAGATCGCGCTGAACCTCTTGTCGAACGCCATCCGCTACACGCAGGCGGGCGGGCAGGTCATCGTCTCCACCGCCTACGAGCCTTCGGGCGACGTCGCCATGCGGGTGCGCGACACCGGCATCGGCATGACGCTGGCCGAGATCGACCAGGCGCTGAAGCCGTTCAAGCAGATCAACGCGCTGAAGCGCGGCCGCAACGACGGCACCGGCCTCGGCCTGCCGCTGACCAAGGCGATGGTCGAGGCCAACCGGGCGCGCTTCGCGATCAACTCGACGCCGGGCGAGGGAACGCTGGTCGAGATCGTCTTCCCCTCGACGCGGGTTCTGGCGGAATAGAAACAACCTACGGCGCGGTCAGCTTCGGCCGCGGCCCTCGTAGCGCAGGATCAGCCCGACGAAGAAGCTGGAGAAGACGACGATCATCAGCGCGTAGGGCGCGGCTTCCGCCATCATCCCTTCCGAGGTGCGGCTGAACACCGCCATCGACAGCGTCGTGTGGCCGGTGGGCGAGAGCAGGAAGGTGATCGGCAGTTCCTTGACCACGCTGATGAACACCAGCAGGCCCGCCGCCACCATCGGCCGGCGCATCAGCGGGAAGGTCGCGCGCATGAAGGCGCGCCCCGGCCCGCAGCCGAGCGAGCGCGAGACCTCCTCCAGCCGGGGCCCGATCTGGTAGAGCCGGCTGCGCAGCGGCCCCATTGCGAGCGCGAGGAACGTCATCGCGTAGGCGAACACCAGGAGCGCCAGCGTCTGGTAGAGGAACGGCGCGGCGCGCAGGGCGAAGAACACCATGGAGAGCGCGAAGGCGAGCGGGGGCACGGCGTAGCCGACATAGACGAGCCGGTCGACGAGCGAGGCGAGCGGCGAGGGAAAGCGCACGGTGAGATAAACCACGGGCAGCGCCAGACCCGTCGCCAGCAGCGCGGCCGGAATGGCGGTCAGCGCCGTGCGCTCGAAGGCGCGCAGCACCTCGGCCATGTCGACCACGGCAAGGCTCTGCGCCATCCAGTAGGCGAGCACCACCAGCGGCAGGCCGAGCGACGCGGCATAGACGAGCGCGAGGAACGCCCATGCCAGCGGACGGAACCGGCCGAGCGGCACGAGCGCCGGCTGCCGCGCCGTTCCCTTGCCGATGCGGGCGTAGCGTCCCCGCCTCAGCCGCGCCTCGATCAGGATGAAGCTGAGCGTCACCGCGATCAGCATCAGCGACAGCCAGGCGGCGTAGACCCGGTCGAAGGCGGCGGCGTATTGCGTGTAGATGGCGTAGGAGAACACCTCGTAGCGCATCAGGGCGATGACGCCGAAATCGCCCAGCACGTAAAGGCCGATCACCAGCCAGCCGGCCAGCAGCGCCGGCGCCAGATGCGGCAGCGTCACCGTGCGGAACGTGTTCCACGGCGAGCGGCCGAGGCAGCGCGCGCTTTCCTCGAGGCTGGGGTCGAGGCCGAGAAGCGAGGCGCGCAGGTTGAGGAAGAGATAGGGGAAGGTGTAGAGCGACAGGGCGAGCGCCGAGCCCCAGAGCCCCTCGGGCCGCGGCAGGCGGATACCGAAAAGCTGGCTGGCGAAGCCGTAATAGCCGGAGAGCCCGATCAGCGCATAGGCCATGACATAGCCCGGCACCGCCAGCGGCAGCACGCCGAGAACCGAATGCAGCGCCTTGAAGCGCAGGTCGGAGCGCGTCACCAGCCAGGCGAGCGGCAGCGCGATCACGGTGACCACGACGAGCACGCAGGCGGTCAGCGCCAGCGTGTTGAAGAGGAGCGTCAGGTTGCGCCAGCGGAAGACCACTGCGGCCAGCGTCGCGGCGTCGGCGTCGAAGGCGCGCGCCACCAGATAGGCCAGCGGCAAAAGCATGCCCGCCCCGACGACGAGCGCCGGGGCGATGAGGAAAAGCGAGGGCCGCCGCGCCGGCGACGACCCCATGACCGAAACGGAACCGATCAGAGCAAGCCGACCTGGCGCAGCAGCTCGAGCGTCCCCTCAAGGTCGGAGATCTGGTCGATGTCCACCTTGGGGCTGAGCTCCTGCAACTCCTCGAACGGCTCGAGCGTCGGGTTGGCGATCAGGCCCGGAACCACCGGATACTCGTTGCCCTGCGTGGTGATGTACTGCTGGGCCGTCGGCGACAGCAGGTAGTCGATGAACTTGCGGGCGTTGTCCTGATTGTCGCTGGCGGCGACGATGCCGGCGCCGGCCACGTTGAGCAGGTTGCCGATGTCACCCGCCCCGAAATGCGTCTGCGCCACCGGATACTTGTCGTCGCGGGCGATGTAGCGGCCGAGATAGTAGTTGTTGACCAAGCCGAAATCGACCTCGCCATTGGCGATGGCCTCGATCTGGGAACCGTTGTTGCGGTAGGCCTTGGCGTCGTTGGCGATCATGCCCTCGAGCCATGCCTTGGCGGCATCATCGCCATGGGCGACGCGGAAGGCGGTGACGAAAGCCTGAAACGAGCCGTTGGTCGGGGCCCACGCGACGCGGCCCTTGTACTTCTCGCCGGTCAGATCGTTGATCGAGGCCGGAAGGTCGGCCTCCTGCACGCGCTCGGTCGAGTAGACCAGCGTGCGCGAGCGGCCGCTGGTCGGCGCCCACTTGTTGTTGACGTTGCGGAACTCGGCGGAAACGCCTTCGTTCACCTCGGCCGGAAGGTCGGCGAAGAGGGACGTGATCGCGCCGAGCGCGCCGCCGTCCTGCGCCCAGAACACGTCGGCCGGCGACTGCGCGCCCTCCTCCGTGAGCAGCGTGGCGAGTTCGGCCGTGCCCGCATAGCGGACATTGACCTTGACGCCGGATTCCTTCTCGAACTGGGCGATCACCGGACCGACCAGCGACTCGCCGCGCCCGGAATAGACGGTCAATTCATCGGCCTGCGCCATCACGGGCAAGGCCATGGCGAGTGCGACACATCCTGCCAGAAACTTCTTCATCGTCGGTGCTCCCTGTCTGCAACGAGGTTAAAAGGAAACGCGCGCTGCACCGGCGGGCGCAGCACGTATCCCCCTATAAGGCATCGCTACAATACCTGAATTTCAAATTCAAGTTATTACACGGGGCGGCCCGGCGTTTTCGCGCGCGGCCAAAGAAAAAGCGCCCCGAAGGGCGCTGAAAAGTAAAGAAACGGCTGCTACACAGGGGCTTGAGCGAATCTGTCTCCTCGGGGGCGTGCGGAACGATGTCTGCGCTCAAGTTACGCACGACTATCGCGACCGGACCTTAACGAAGCCTTACCGCGCCCGTTAGAAATTTACGTTTTCGAAGGCTCCATCCGATCGAGGTAAATTTCGCGGTTACGATCCGTTAACCCTGTCCTTTGGCCCCTGCCCCTCCCGTCAGTCGCGCAGCGCCGCCAGGTCGCGGTAGAGGTCGAGCGCCTCGGGATTGACCAGCGCCTCCTTGTTCTTGATCGCGCGGCCGTGGATCACGTCGCGCACGGCAAGCTCGGTGATCTTGCCGGACTTGGTGCGCGGGATGTCGGCGACGGCGACGATCTTCGCCGGGACATGGCGCGGGCTGGCGCCCGTCCTGATCTTCGTCCTGACCTTCTTCTCCAGCGCCTCGTCGAGCACGACACCCTCCGCGAGGCGGACGAACAGGACGACGCGCACGTCGCCGTCCCAGTCCTGGCCGATGCAGATCGCTTCGAGAATCTCCTCCATCTGCTCGACCTGGTTGTAGATCTCGGCCGTGCCGATGCGCACGCCGCCGGGGTTGAGCGTGGCGTCGGAGCGGCCATGGATGACCATGCCGCCATGCTCCGTCCATTCGGCGAAGTCGCCATGGCACCAGATGTTGTCGAAACGCTCGAAATAGGCGGCGCGGTACTTGGCGCCGTCGGGATCGTTCCAGAACATCAGCGGCATCGACGGGAAGGCGCAGGTGCAGACCAGCTCGCCCTTCTCGCCCTTCACCGGCCGGCCCTCGTCGTCGAGGACGTCGACCGCCATGCCGAGGCCCGCCCCTTGAATCTCGCCGACATAGACGGGCTTCGTCGGCACGCCGAGCACGAAGCAGGAGACGATGTCGGTGCCGCCCGAGATCGAGGCGAGATGCACGTCTTCCTTGATACCGTCATAGACGAAGCGGAAGTTCTCCGGCGCGAGCGGCGAGCCGGTCGAGGAGATGACGCGGACAGCCGACAGATCATGGGTGTCGATCGGCCTCAGGCCCGACTTGCGCACGGCGTCGATGAACTTCGCCGAGGTGCCGAAATAGGTCATCCTCTCGTCGCGGGCGTAGTCGAAGATGACGTTCCCGTCCGGGTGGAAGGGCGAGCCGTCGTAGAGCAGGAGGGTCGCCCCGGAGGCCAGCCCGGTCATCAGCCAGTTCCACATCATCCAGCCGCAGGTGGTGAAATAGAAGAACCGGTCGCCGTCCTCGATGCCGGCGTGGAGGCGGTGCTCCTTGAGATGCTGGAGCAGGGTGCCGCCCGCCGAATGGACGATGCATTTGGGGATGCCGGTCGTGCCGGAGGAATAGAGGATATAGAGCGGGTGATCGAAGGGCAGGCG
This sequence comes from Alphaproteobacteria bacterium, assembly GCA_037190985.1. Taxonomy (GTDB): domain Bacteria; phylum Pseudomonadota; class Alphaproteobacteria; order Rhizobiales; family Rhizobiaceae; genus Aerobium. The sequence goes on along the minus strand of JBBCKE010000025.1, from coordinate 44,552 downwards.
CTCGAAGGCGAGCGGCGCGGCCTCGAACGGCACAAGCGCGGCCGAGAGCGCCTCGGCCCTGTCGATCCCGGCCGCGGCCGCTTCGGCGTTGCCGAGATAGTCGACGATAAGGGCGGCGCGAACCGAGGGCATCTTCGCCATCACCGCCGCGATCTTGCCGGCGACGTCGATGCGCTTGCCGGCATACCAGTAGCCGTCGGGCGCGATGAACAGCACGGGCTCGATCTGGCCGAAGCGGTCGAGCACGCCCTGCTCGCCGAAATCGGGCGAGCACGACGACCAGATCGCGCCGAGCGAGGCGGCCGCCAGCATCGCCGCCACGGTTTCCGGCATGTTCGGCATCATCGCCGCGATGCGGTCGCCCGCCTTGACGCCGTGGGCGCGGAAGAGCTGCTGCATGCGCGAGACGAGGGCGATGAGCTCGTCCCATGACAGCCGGCGTTCCACCTTGTCCTCGCCGCGGAAGACGATGGCCTCACCCGGGCCCGACTTCTTCAGCAGGTTCTCGGCGAAGTTCAGCCGCGCATCGGGGAAGAAGCGCGCGCCGGGCATCCTGTCGCCGTTCTCGAGAACGCGCGCGCCGCGATCCCCGACGACGCCGCCCCAGTCCCAGACCAGCGACCAGAACGCCTCGCGATCCTCGACCGACCAGGCGTGAAGCGCGTCGAAATCCGCGATCGGCCTGCCCGACAGGCGCGCCGCGGCGTCGATGAAAGCGGTGAGCGGCGCTGCCGCGATCCTCTCGGCGGACGGCGTCCACAGCGGCGTATTCTCGGTCATGCGACTCCTCCGGCAAAAACTCATGCGCAACCGGCTTAAACATCGCGCGCGGGAACAAGGCAAGCCAGCGAAAATACGATCCCTTTGTTGGAAACCGCCATGGCCGGGCCATAAAAGCTTGAAATGGCGATAGCGCGCGTATTGGGTAGCAAACGGGTGCGGCGCTTCGGCGGCCGCGAGATGGCGAGGCTGCATGCGAATCGTGTCGGTGAAGAAAGGCCTGGCGGTAGTGGCGGCGCTCGTCCTGCTCGGCCTTTTCGCGCTCGCCGCGCTGCCGTGGATCGCCTCGACCCAGATCGTGCGCGACCGCATCGCCTACGAACTCGGGCTGTGGAGCGGTTATCGCGTCTCGCTCGGCGCGGCCCCGGTGCTCGACGTGTGGCCCGGCTTCAAGGCGACGCTGGAGAACGTCGCCTTCCACGACTGGGCCGACGGCGACAGGCCGGCCGTGCTGGAGGCGGAGCGGGTCGAGGTCGCGCTCTCCCCGCTCGCGGCCCTGCGCGGCAACATCGTCTTTTCCGGCATGTCGGTCCACCGGCCGCTCCTGCGCCTTTCCGTGCCGGGCTCGGTGGTCGACCTGCCGGCCTCGCCCGGCGGCGGAAGGATGCTGCGCGCGGTCGAGGCCGCGCGCACGGTGGTGGCCGAGAACCCGGCCAAGCCCGACACCAACGCGCTTCCCGACACGCCGTTCGGCACGGTCGAGTTCTTCGACGGGCGCGTCGCCGACGCCAATGGCGACCTCGTCACCAGCCTGCGCGGACGCATCGTCTGGCCTTCGCTCAACCGCAGCGCGCGGGTGGTGGCGACCGGCATCTGGCGCGGCGAGAACGTCGCCGTCGAGGCGTCCGCCGTCTCGCCGCTGCTGCTGATGGCCGGCGGCAGCAGCAACGTCAACCTGTCGCTCAAATCCGCGCTGGTCGAAGCCGGCTTCGAGGGCAGCGCCAACCTTTCCGGCGACGGCCATTTCGACGGCCCGGCGAAGCTCGCCTCGCCCTCGATCCGTCGCATGCTCGAATGGTCTCGCACCCAGATTTCGGCCGGGGCGGCCATCGGCGCGATGTCGCTCGCGAGCCGCATCCAGGGCAACGCCAAGCGGCTGCAGCTCAACGAGACGACGCTGACGCTCGGCGGCAACACCGGGCGCGGCATGCTCGATCTCTCCTTCGCCGAGGCGGTGCCGGCCATCGCCGGCACGCTCGCCTTCGACAAGCTCGACCTGCGCTCCTTCCTCATGGCGTTCACGCCGTCGGCGCCGGGCGCGGGCAGCATCCACGACAAGATCGACACCACCTTTTCAGAGCAGCTTTCGCTCGACCTGAGACTGTCCTCCGCGGCCGCGACGTTCGGCGGGCTGGCCCTGACCGATGTCGCCGCCTCGACGCAAGTCCGCGGCCCGCTGGCCGCGTTCGACATTTCCGACGCCACCGCCTTCGGCGGCGAGGTGCAGGCCGGCCTGCGCGTCGAGGGCGCGGGCGAGGAAAAGACCGTCGAGGTGCGGCTCGTCGCCGACAATGTCGACGCGCTGGCGCTGGCCAAGGCGGCGGGCGCGGAACGCCTCCTGCCGCAGGGCCGCGCCGCGATCTCGGTCACGCTCCGGGGCACGGGCCGCGACTGGAACGCGGCGCTGGGGCAGGCCGAGGGCTCGGTGACGGCCACGCTCGGGCAAGGCACGCTCGGCGGCTTCGATGTCGCCAGGTTCCGGTCGCTGTGGCAGGCCGGCGGCTTCTTCCCGCTGTCGGAGGTGGCCGGCGGGTCGCTGCCGCTGCGCGGCTTCGACTTCAAGGCGCGGATCGTCAACGGCATCGCGCGGATCGAGAAGGCGGACGCGGCGATCGACCAGCAGACCGTCCTGTCGATGGCGGGGATCGTCCACTATATCGGCCGCGGGCTCGCGCTGTCGGGCTATTTCGCCCCTGTGCAGCCGGACGGCGTCCGGGGCGAGGCGGAGACGCCGTTCTTCCTCGGCGGGTCGTGGGACGCGCCTTTCGTCTCCCCCGCCCCGGCCGACTAGCTCGCCCGCAACGCCCTCAGAGCGCGGCGGCCGGGCCCGGTTCGGCAGCGTCGCGCGGCTGGATGCGGCGCGGGGCGAGGCCGCTCAGCGCCAGCGCCTCCTCGATGGCGCGCGAATGGGTCTCGCCGCGCGTCTCGACGGTGACGTCGATGGTCACGCCCTTGGCCGGCACGTCGAGGAAGAGCCGGCTGTGGCTCACCTCGAGGATGTTCGCGCCCTCGGCGCCGAGAAGGCCCGCCACCTTGCCAAGCAGCCCCGGCCGGTCGCTGGTGGTGAGCCGGAAGGAGGCGATGCGGCCGTCGCGCTCCAGCTCGCGCAGCATGATGGCGGCCAGCAGCCGCGTGTCGATGTTGCCGCCGGACGCCACCAGCCCGACCTTGCGCCCGGCATAGCGGCCGGGCTCCTTCAGGAGCGCCGCCAGCCCGGCGGCCCCCGCGCCCTCGGCCAGCGTGTGGTGGAGGCTGGCATAGGCGTTGACGGCCCGCTCGATCAGCGCCTCGTCGACCGCGACGATGTCGCCGACGAGCCGCCGGATGACCGGCAGGGTGAGTTCGCCGACCGTCTTGACGGCGATGCCTTCGGCGAGGGTCGGGCCGCCGACCGGCCTGTCCTTTCCGTCCAGCGCGTTGAGGAAGGAGGGGTAGAGCGCGGCCTCGACGCCGACCAGCTCGATATCGGGCCGGATCGCCCGCGCGGCGACCGCGTTGCCGGCCATCAGCCCGCCGCCGCCGATCGGGATGACCAGCACGTCGAGGTCGGGCGCGTCGGCCAGCATCTCCAGCGCCACCGTTCCCTGCCCGGCCATGATCGCCGGGTCGTCATAGGGATGGATGAGCACCAGTTGCTCGGCGGCGGCGATGGCGCGCGCCTCCTCTGCCGATTCGTAGAGCGTCTCGCCATGCAGCACCACGCGCGCGCCCTGCGCGCGGGTGTTCTCGACCTTCACCATCGGGGTGGTCTCGGGCATGACGATGGTGGCGGGGATGCCGAAGCGCCGGGCGTGGTAGGCGACGGCCTGCGCATGGTTGCCGGCCGACATGGCGATCACGCCGGACCGGCGCTCGCTCTCGCCCAGCGACTTGAGCTTGTTGACCGCGCCGCGCTCCTTGAACGAGGCGGTCGCCTGCATGTTCTCGTGCTTGACGAGGATCTCGGCCCCGGTCAGCTCGGACAGGCGCGGCGCGGGAACCAGCGGCGTGCGCAGCACGTGCCCGGCGATGCGTTCGGCCGCCGCCTCGATGTCGTGCGGCGTGATCGCGGCTGGCTCGCTCATCATGCATCCCTCTGCCGGGCGCGGACTGGATTCTGCACCCGCTCGCCGTCAGCCTAGTCGAGTCCGCCGCTCGCTTCCAGCCTCGCCGGGCCGGCGGTTCACGAGCCGTAGATCGGGAATGCCTCGCAAAGCGCGCGAACTTCGGCCCGCACCTGCGCCTCGACGGCTGCGTCGCCCTCGGGGTTCCTTGACAGGGCGTCGATGACGAGGAGGATCATCGCTCCGATCGTCTCGAACTCGGCCGTGCCGAAGCCGCGCGTCGTTCCCGCCGAGCTGCCGAGCCGGACGCCGGAGGTGACGAACGGCTTTTCCGGGTCGTTGGGGATGGCGTTCTTGTTGCAGGTCAGCCCGGCGCGTTCGAGCGCGATCTCGGCGACCTTGCCGGTGACGCCCTTGGGCCTCAAATCGACGAGGACCATGTGGCTGTCGGTACCGCCCGAGACGATCCCGAGCCCGCCCTCCTTCAGCACCCGCGCCAGCGCCTGCGCATTGGCGACGACCCGGCCGGCATAGTCCCTGAACTCCGGCCGCAGCGCCTCGCCGAAGGCCACGGCCTTGGCGGCGACGACATGCATCAGCGGCCCGCCCTGATTGCCGGGGAACACCGCCGAGTTGAGCTTCTTCGCCAGTGCCTCGTCATTGGTCAGGATGAAGCCGCCGCGCGGGCCGCGCAGGGTCTTGTGCGTGGTCGAGGTGGTGACGTGGGCATGCGGCACCGGGTTGGGATAGTGCCCGCCGGCGATCAGCCCGGCATAATGGGCCATGTCGACCATCAGATACGCCCCGACCTCGTCGGCGATCCTGCGGAAGCCGGCGAAGTCGATCTGGCGCGGATAGGCCGAGGCGCCGGCGACGATCAGCTTCGGCCTGGTCTCCAGCGCCCTCTCGCGTACCTTCTCCATGTCGATCAGGTGGGTTTCGGCGTCGACCTCGTAGGAGACGACGTCGAACCACTTGCCCGACATCGTCACCGGCGAGCCGTGGGTCAGGTGGCCGCCATGCGCCAGCGACAGGCCCATGATCCGGTCGCCCGGCTGGAGCAGGGCCAAAAATACGGCCTGGTTGGCCTGCGCGCCCGAATGCGGCTGCACATTGGCGAACTCTGCCCCGAAAAGCTGCTTGAGCCGGTCGATGGCCAGCGCCTCGACCTTGTCGACGAACTCGCAGCCGCCATAGTAGCGCTTGCCGGGATAGCCTTCCGCATATTTGTTGGTCAGCACCGAGCCCTGCGCGGCGAGCACGTCGGCGGAGACGATGTTCTCCGAGGCGATCAGCTCGATCTGGGTCTGCTGGCGATCGAGTTCCTCGGCGATGGCGGAGGCGACGGCGGCGTCGGAAACGGCGGCGGCGGGCAGTCGGTCGAACATGAAGGAATCCTCCGGGAAATCAGGCCGTTTCGGCGGCAAGTTCCTTGCAGCCGGTTTCGAGCAGTTGGGCGACATGGTCGGCGAAGCTGTTCCACACATCCATGCGGAAGCGGTCCCGGGCATCGCGCCACAGGACGACGGTCGCCCCGTCGAACAGCGTCCGGCGGCCTTCGCCGTCAGGGATGGCGGCGATGTCGCGCGGACAGCCGAGCGTCAGCAGCTCCGCCGCCCTCGGCCCATCGATCAGGAGCGTGACCTCGCGCCCGGAAATGTCGACGAGGCTGTGCGGATGCTCGCCGTAGATCGCGCCGCAAGCGGCAACCAGCCCCGCCACCGCATCGGCCGGGGCGAGGATCGTCCACTCGTCGGGGCCGAGGCGGATGGCCTCGACCGTGCCGGAGGCGGCGCGCAGGCCGATCCGGTCGGGCAGCGTCAGGCCGAGCGCCTTGCCGAGCGCGGCGATGCCGGCGCGGGCGCGCAGCGACAGCCGCCCCTCGCCGGCAAGGACGCTGAGGCGGACGGCTTGCGTCTCGATGACGACGCCGGGCGTCAGGGAGGAAATCCGTGTGCTCATCGTCGCCTCCGGGTCAGATCTTCAGGCGGGCGTTTTCGGGATCGACGAAGACGGTCCCGGTGATGGTCGCGGCGATGGTGCGGTCGGGCATCGGGATGTGGACGGTCTCGCCCATCCGCCCGTGGCCGCCCTCGACCAGCGCCAGCGCGATCGGCCGGCCTATTGCGTCGGAGCGGTAGGAGGAGGTGACATGCCCGACCATGGTCATCGGCACCGGCTGCTTCGGGTCGAAGACGATCTGCGCCCCCTCCTCCAGCTTCGAGCCGTCCTCGGTTAGAAGCCCGACGAGCTGCCTGCGCCCTTCGGCCACGAGGTCGGGGCGGGCGAGGCCGCGCTTGCCGACGAAGTCGGGCTTCGCCTTGCCCACGGCCCAGCCCATGCCCGCGTCATAGGGCGTGACCGTGCCATCGGTGTCCTGGCCGACGATAATATAGCCCTTCTCGGCGCGCAGGACATGCATGGTCTCGGTGCCGTACGGGGTGATGCCGTATTGCCGGCCGGCGTCCCACAGGATTTCCCACAGCTTGCGGCCGAGCGGCGCGGGGACGTTGACCTCGAAGCCGATCTCGCCGGTGAAGCTGACGCGGAACAGCCGCGCCGGCATGCCGGCCACCGTGCATTCCACGCAGGACATGTGCGGGAAGGCATCCTCGGTCAGCTCCACGCCCTCGACCAGCGGCGCGAGCAGCTTCGCCGCGTTCGGGCCGTTGAGAGCGACGGTCGACCACTGCTCCGTGGTCGAGGTCAGCCATACGTCGAGGTCCGGCCATTCGGTCTGGAGGTAGTCCTCCATCATGTTCATGACCCGCGCGGCGCCGCCGGTGGTGGTGGTGACGTGGAAGCGATCCTCGCCCATGCGGCCGATGACGCCGTCGTCGCGGATGTAGCCGTCGTCGCCGAGCAGCAGGCCGTAGCGGCAGCGCCCCGGCGCCAGCTTGGTCCACGGGTTGGTGTACATGCGGTTCATGAACTCGACCGCATCGGGGCCGACGACCTCGATCTTGCCCAGCGTCGAGGCGTCGAAGATGCCGACGCTCTCGCGCACCGCGCGGCATTCGCGCGAGACGGCGGCCTCCATGTCCTCGCCCGGCTTGGGGAAGTACCACGCCCTGCGCCATTGCCCGACCGGCTCGAACGCCGCGCCGTGCGCCTCGGCCCATTCGTCGATCCGCGTCTTGCGGGTCACCTCGAAATGGTCGCCGCGGTGATAGCCGGCGAAGGCGCCGAAGGTGGTCGGCGTATAGGGCGGGCGGAAGGTGGTGAGGCCGACCTGCGGCGCCGGCTTGCCGAGCGCGTCGGCGGCGATGTTGAGGCCGTTGACGTTCGACATCTTGCCCTGGTCGGTCGCCATGCCGTTGGTGGTGTAGCGCTTGACGTGCTCGATGGAGCGCATGCCCTCGCGCACGGCGAGGCGCAGATCCTTGGCGGTGACGTCGTTCTGGTAGTCGACGAAGGCCTTGGCCCTGCCGGGATTGCGGTCGGTGGGCAGCTCGGTGTGCGAGACGCCGCTGCCGGGGCGGTCGTGCTCGACCGCATAGGTCGCGACATCGCCTCGTTTGCCCAGCGCTTCCGCCGCCTCGCGACCGCGCTCCGCGCCGTCCTTCAGCGCCGCCTCGACGCTCCACAGGCCCCGGCTCGCACCGGCGATGGCGCTATCCTCGTTGGTCCGGTCGGGCAGGAAGGTGGTCAGGTCGTCGCTCCACGCAAGCTTGCCCTGCGTGTGCGAGAACAGATGCAGCGACGGCGTCCAGCCGCCCGACATCAGCACCGCGTCGCAGGAGATGGAGCGCCCCGCGCCGACGGAGCCGCCCTCGACCGGGTTGACCCGGATCGAGCCGACGCGCAGCCTCCCGGAGGTCGCCGTCGCGGTATGCGACATGAGGACCGGGATACCGAGCGCCCGCGCCTCGTTCGCCAGCGCCTCGCGGACATTCGCGCGGGTGTCGACGATGGCCTGGACCTGCGCGCCGGCATTGTGCAGGTCGAAGGCCGCATGCCAGGCGCTGTCATGGCTGGTGACGACGACCGGCCGGTCGCCGACCCTGACGCCGTAGCGGTTGATATAGGTCTGCGCCGAGCCGGCCAGCATGATGCCGGGACGGTCGTTGCCGTGGAACACCAGCGGCTTTTCCAGCGCGCCCTGCGCCAGCACCACCCGCCGCGCCCGCACCCGCCACAGCCGCTCGCGCGGCGTGTCGGCGGGAAGGGTTTCCAGATGATCGGTCAGCCGCTCGGCAAGGCCGATCATGTTCTGGTGGTAGTAGGCGATGGCCGTGGTGCGGGTCATGATCGTGACGCCCAGCGCCTTCAGCGCGACGATCTCGTCCGCCAGCCAGTCCCATGCCGGGCGGCCGTTAATATGCGCCTGCGGCTCGGAGAGCAGCGTGCCGCCGGCTTCCGCGTTCTCATCGACGATAACGACCTTGAGGCCGTCGACCGCGGCCGCGCGCGCCGCGGCGAGGCCCGCCGGGCCGGCGCCGACGACCAGCACGTCGCAATGGAGATAGCGCGAGGCGTAGGCATCCGGGTCCTTCTCGCGCGGCGAGACGCCGAGGCCGGCGGCGGCGCGGATGAACGGCTCGTAGACCCTGTTCCAGAAGCTCTTCGGCCACATGAAGGTCTTGTAGTAGAAGCCGGCCGAGAACAGCATGTAGGCGGCGTCGTTGACGGCGCCGACGTCGAACTTCAGGCTCGGATAGCGGTTCTGCGACGTGGCCTCGAGCCCGTTCCAGATTTCCTGCATCGTCGCGCGGGTGTTGGGCTCGAACCGGCCCGGCCCGCGGCGGGTGCCGATCAGCGCGTTCGGCTCCTCCGAGCCGGCCGAGATCGCGCCGCGCGGCCGGTGATACTTGAACGAGCGGCCCATCAGGTGGACGCCGTTGGCGAGCAGCGCCGAGGCCACCGTGTCGCCCGCTGCACCCCGGTAGGTCACGCCGTCGAAGGTGAAGGAGACGGGACGCGCGGTGTCGACCCGGCCACGGCCGGGAACGCGATAGCGGCTCATTTCGGTGTCTCCGTCAGGGTGGCGAGGTCGGGGCGCGCCTCGCCCGCCTTGTAGGTGGCGAGGAAGCGGTCGCTGACCGTGTCGCGCACGGCGTTGAAGAAGCGGCCGCAGCCGTGGAAGTGCCGCCAGCGCTCGTAATGCGGCCCCCTCGCATTGTCGCGGATGAACAGGAACGCCTCCCATTCCTCGTCGGTCTGCGACGAAGGGTCGGCGGGGCGGGCGACATGCGCCTGCCCAGCATAGGTGAATTCCGCCTCGGGCAGGGTCTCGTCGCAGTACGGACAATGGATAAGAAGCATCGTCGTTGTCCTCAGTGCGCCACGGCGGCGGCGGCGGCCTCGTCGATCAGCCGGCCGGTGCGGAAGCGCTCCAGCGTGAACGGCGCGTTGATCGGATGCGGCTCGTCCCTGGCGATGGTGTGGGCGAAAGTGTGGGCTGCGCCGGGCGTCGCCTTGAAGCCGCCTGTGCCCCAGCCGCAATTGACGTAGAGGCCCGCGACCGGCGTCTTGCCGAGGATCGCCGAACGGTCGGGCGTGACGTCGACGATGCCGCCCCATTTGCGCAGCATGCGCATGCGGTTGAAGATCGGGAAGATCTCGACGATGGCGGCGATGGTGTGCTCGATCAGCGGCAGCCCGCCGCGCTGCGAGTAGGACGTGTACTGGTCGGTGCCCGAGCCGATCACCAGCTCGCCCTTGTCGGACTGGCTGATATAGGCGTGGACCGCGTTCGACATCACAACGCAGGGGAAGACCGGCTTGACCGGCTCCGACACCAGCGCCTGGAGCGGATAGCTCTCCAGCGGCAGCCGCACGCCGGCGCTTTCCATGACCACCGAGGTGTGGCCGGCGGCGGAGACCGCGACCTTCTTCGCCCTGATGAAGCCCCGCGCCGTCTCGACGCCCGCGACCGAGCCGTCGGCGTTGCGGCGGATCGCCGTCACCGGGCAGTTCTGGATGATGTCGACGCCGCGCGCGGCGGCGGCCCGCGCATAGCCCCAGGCGACCGCGTCGTGGCGCGCGGTGCCGGCGCGCTCCTGCAACGCCGCGCCCACCACCGGGTAGCGCGCGGTCGGCGAGATATCGAGCGGCGGGCAGTATTCCTTGGCCTCCTCCTTCGTCAGCCAGCGGTTGTCGACGCCGTTCAGCCGGTTGGCGTGGATGTGGCGCTTGAAGCTCTGCACGTCGTGGACGGTATGGGCCAGCATCATGACGCCGCGGCGCGAATACATGACGTTGTAGTTCAGCTCCTGGGAGAGGTTCTCCCACAGATCGACCGCGTGGTCGTAGAGCCGCGCGCTCTCGTCATAGAGGTAGTTGGAGCGGATGATGGTGGTGTTGCGGCCGGTATTGCCGCCGCCGAGCCAGCCCTTGTCGATGACGGCGACATTGGTGATGCCGTGCTCCCTGGCCAGATAGTAGGCCGCGCCGAGGCCATGGCCACCCGCGCCGACGACGACTACGTCGTATTCGGCCTTGGGCTCGCTGTCGGGCCATTGCTCCGTCCAGTGTTTGTGCCCCGCCAGAGCGTTCCTCAGGAGGGAGAAGGCGTTGAATCGCGTCATGTCACGGACCGCCGGCTGGTGTGATGGACTGGCCGGGGACACTAGCCGCGATGATAGGCCGTCATCTGGAAGGTTTGCGTCAAAGGAAATGCAGGATTGCGTCATGCCGTGGGCTGGACATCGGGCGGCTATCGCCGGAAAATCCGCGCCACTCGCCTTGAGGGAATGCGCCATGTCCGCGACCGGGTCGCCTTCGCACAAACGCCTGCGCATCGGCTTCCTGCTCGCCGACCGCTTCACCCTGTCGGCCTTCGCCAGCTTCGTCGACGTGCTGCGCCTCGCCGCCGACGAGGCAGACAAGTCGCGGCCGATCCGGTGCGAGTGGTCCGTCCTGTCGCACGACCACGCGCCGATACGCTCGAGCTGCGGCGTGCGGGTGCAGCCGGATACGTGGCTGCGCGACGCGGGAGCGTACGACTATCTCGTCGTCGTCGGCGGGCTGATCGGCGATGACAGCGCGATCAGCGCCGAGGCGGTCGCCTATCTGCGGTCCGCCGCGGGCAAGAACGTCCCGCTGATCGCGCTGTGCACCGGCGTCTTCATCCTGCAGGAGGCGGGGCTGCTGCAAGGCTACCGCTGCTGCGTGAGCTGGTTCCATCATCAGGATTTCGTCGACCGCTTCGAGACCGAGACGCCGATCTCGGACCAGATCTTCGTCGTCGACCGCGACCGGATGACGTGCTCCGGCGGCCACGGCGCGGCGCATCTGGCGGCCTTTCTCGTCCAGCGCCATATCGGCCAGGCCGCGGCGATCAAGAGCCTCAACATCATGATGATCGAGAACGCGCTGAGCGGCGAGCGCCCGCAGCCGGGGCAGCGGTTCGCCCGGCATATCCACGATCCGCTGGTGAAGCGCGCGGTGCTGCGCATGCAGCAGAACATCGAGATCCCCAAGACGGTGGACGAGCTGGCGGCCGAGCTGAAGGTGGGTCGCAGGACGCTCGAGCGCCGCTTCCAGGCGGACCTCAACCAGTCGCCGCAGAAGACCTATCTCGAGATCAGGCTGGACAACGCGATGTCGAGGCTGCGCGCGACAGGCGATTCGATCAGCGCCATCGCGCTCGCCTGCGGCTTCTGCGACGCCTCGCATCTCGTGCGCACCATGCGAGCCGAACGGGGCGTGACGCCGGCTCGATACCGCAACGCACAGCGCGGCGGCAGCGAGGCCGGGCTTGCGACGGAGGATTTCGCGTAATCGCTCAGGCAGCGGGCCGGCGGATTTTCCGCGAGAGCCGCGCCGTCATCAGGATCGCGGCGGCGGCGAGGCCGATGGCCAGCCCCCACCAGATGCCGATGCCGCCCCAGCCGGCATGGAAGGCGAGCCCGTAGCCGACCGGGACGCCGATGGCCCAGTAGCTCAGGAGCGCGATCATCATCGGCGCGCGCGCCTCCTTCAGCCCGCGCAGCGCGCCGCTCGACAGGGCCTGCACGGCATCGACGATCTGGAAAATGCCGGCGACGGCGAGGAAGGAGACGGCGATCGGGACCACCGCGGCCGAGGCCTGCGCCTCGATGTCGAGGTAAAGCCCGATCAGCGCATGCGGCACGATCAGGAAGACCGCGGCGGAGAGGCAGGCGATGGCGAGGCCGAGGCCGAGCGAGGTCATCGCCGCGCGCGCGAGGTCGGCGTGGTTGCCGGCGCCGAAGGCGTGCCCGACCCGGATCGTCGTCGCCGCCGAAAGGCCGAGCGGGATCATGAAGGCGACGCCGCTCAGTTGCAGGGCGATGCCGTGGGCTGCGAGCTCCATCGGCCCGATCACGCCCATCATGAAGGAGGTGGCGGTGAAGAGCGCCACCTCGGCGACGACCGTCGTGCCCATCGGCCAGCCCAGCCGGAAGACCTCGGCGATGGCCGGCACGTCCGGCTTGAAGAAGCGCACGAAGATTTCCTGCCGCCGCAGCACGCGGTGCCGCGAGATGTAGACGGCGAGGAACAGCGCGACGCAGCAGGTGGCGATGAACGTCGACAGCCCCGAGCCTTGCATCCCCAGCGCCGGCAGCCCCGCGCCGCCGAACACCAGCACGATATTGAGCCCGGCATTGATCGCGACGCCGAACAGCAAGGCGATCACCACGATCCCCGGCCGGCCCAGCGCGCCGAGGAAGGAGCGCAGGACGATGATGGCGAGCTGCGGGAACAGCGACCATTTCAGCGTGCCGACATAGGCGGCGGCCAGCGCGGAAATGTGCGGGTCCTGCCCGAGCGCCAGGAAGATCGCCTCCGCGTTCCACAGCGGCACCATCATCAAGAGCCCGTAGGCGAAGCTGATCCACAGGCCCATGCGCACGAAGCGCCGCCCGCCGCGCGGGTCGTTGGAGCCGATGGCGTTGGCGACCAGCGGCATGACCGCGAAGCCGAAGCCCGAGCCGAACATCCACAGCACGAAGAAGAGCTGCCAGCCGAGCACGGACGCGGCCAGCTCTTCCGGTCCGACACGGCCGAGGACCAGCGTGTTGGTGACGTTGAGCGCCATCTGCGCGAGCTGCGCGGCGATGAGCGGCAGGCCGAGAAGGACCGTCTCCCTGAAATGGGCCGTCCAGGGCGAGGCAACCTGCCTTGCCGCCATGACCTCGGAAGATCGTTTCGATCCGTTCACGTTCTCACCAGACTGGATTGATCCGGGTGGGTGGTTCGGCGGAACCCGCCTCGGGTAGGCTCTGCCACGGATCGCCGCCGAAGGCGAGCGTTCCGGCCCCGTGCCGCATCGCTACCCGGCCGGTGGCATCATCGACAGGATTTTCTCGTGGAGAGGCCGCGGGACGCCGATGCCCCGGCTTTCGGAGAGGGCCCGCGCGGCGTGGCGGCGCGCGCCCGGCAGCCGCGCGCCCTGCCGCTCGATGCGGGAAAACAGGTCCTCGGCGGCGTCCTGCGAGGCATCGGCCTTGCCGAGGGCCGTGCCGACAAGGGCGGGATCGAAGGCGATTATCAGCTCGCCGTGGCAGGGCGCGGCCTTCGCCCCGCCGTCGAACGCCGCCGATTGCCGGCTGGTGCGGTCGGCGATGAAGGGGCCGGCAAGCAGCTCGATCATCGTCGCCAGCGCCGAGCCCTTGTGGCCGCCGAAGGGCAGCATCGCGCCGGCCAGCACGGCGGCGGGGTCGGTGCTCGGGCGGCCTTCCGCGTCGAGGCCCCAGCCCGGCGGCAGCGCGCGCCCTTCCTGGCGATGGAGCGCGATGTCGGCGCGCGCGGCGGCGCTGGTGGCGAAGTCGAAGACATAGGGCGGCCGGTCCCGACGCGGCCACGAGAAGGCGATCGGGTTGGTGCCGAGCGCGCCGGCGCGCCCTCCGGCCGGCGCCACCCAGTCATGGGTCGGGTTCATCGAGAGGCCGGCGAGGCCGTGCGTGGCGATCTCCTCGACCAGCGGCCACAGCGCCGTCGAGTGAAAGCCGTTGTTGACCGCCAGGACGGCGATGCCGAGCCGGCGCGCCCCGGCGATCAGCAGCGGCAATCCGCGCTCCGCCGCGAGGATGGAAAAGCCGTACCCGGCGTCGACGCGGGTGATGGCCGGCGTCAGCGCCTGCGGGACGGGGTCCGCGTCGCGGTCGAAGGCGGGATGCGCCATCGTCTCCACCGTTCCCGGCAGGCGCTGCAAGCCGTGCGAGCGGCAGCCGTCGCGCTCGGCCTTGCACAGCGCGGCGGCGAGCGCGCGCGCCTGTGCATCCGAAAGCCCGTGCGCGGTGAGGAAGCCGCGCGCAAGGTCGAAGAGCTCCTGCCAGGACAGGATGATCTCGTCCCGATCGTCGCGCGCCGTCATCGCCATGCCTCGTGGTGCCTTCATCGCGCGGGTGATAGCCTTCCCGCTCGCCGACTGCCACCCCTAGCCGCCCTCCGACCCCCGGGCGAGGTCGAGCGGGTGGACGACCGGCGCGCCGTCAGCCTCGGCGAAGAAGGCGCTGACGCCGTAGACGTCGCGCAGGCGCTGCGGGGTCAGCACCGCGGCGGGCGGGCCGTCGGCGACGATGCGCCCCTGCGCGATGAGCACGAGGCGCGAGCACCAGCGCGCGGCAAGGCCGAGATCGTGCAGCGAGGCGACGACGCCGTGGCCCGACGCGGCCAGCTCGCCGAACAGCCGCATCAGCCCGATCTGGTGCGCGGGGTCGAGGCCGGCGGTCGGCTCGTCGGCGAGCAGCAGCGGCGTGTCCTGCGCCAGCGCCCGCGCCGTCAGCACCCGCGCCTTCTCGCCGCCGGAAAGCTCGGTGGCGATGCGGCCGCGAAAGTCGGCGACATCCATGCGCCGCATCGCCTCCTCGACGATCTCTCGGTCGCGCGCGCCGGGTGCGGCGAAGCCCGGCCGGTGCGGCGCGCGCCCGAGCGCCACCACCGTCTCCACCGGCACCGCCCAGGCGATCTCGCGCTCCTGCGCGAGGTAGGCGACGCGTTTTGCCCGCTCGCGCGCCCGCAGCGCCGTGGTGTCCGTCCCGTCGACCAGCACCGTGCCGGCATGGGGCAGGAAGCCGAGCACCGTGCGCAGCAGCGTCGACTTGCCCGCGCCGTTCGGGCCGATCAGGCCGACGAACTCGCCGGCGGCCACCGACACGTCGAGGCCGTCCAGCACCGTCTTGCCGCCGAGCCGGACCGAAAGGCCGGAGATCGAAAGCAGCGTCATGCCAGCCTCCGTCGGGCGCGGAACACCAGCCACAGGAAGAACGGCGCGCCGACGATGGCCGTCAGCACGCCGAGCTTGAGGTCGCGCGACGGCGCGATGAGGCGCACCAGAACGTCGGCTGCGAGCACCACGCAGGCCCCGCCGAGCGCGCTGGCGAGCAGCAGCCGCGACGGGCGCGCGCCGACCAGCGGACGCAATATGTGCGGCACGACCAGCCCGACGAAGCCGATGGCGCCCGACACCGCCGTTCCCGCGCCGACGCAGGCGGCCGTGCCGAACACGGCGAGGAACTGCACCCGGCGCATGTCCACCCCCATGCTGGCCGCGGTTTCGGGGCCGAGCGTCAGCGCGTCGAGCGCGCGGCCGAGCGAGGCGAGCATGGCCCAGCCGGCGAGGATGAACGGGGCGGCCAGCCACACATGCGTCATCGAGCGGTCGGTGAGCGAGCCGAGCATCCAGAACATGATCTCCAGCGCCGCGAACGGGTTGGGCGACAGGTTGAGCGCCAGCGAGGTCATCGCGCCGGCGAAGCTCGACACCGCGATGCCGGCGAGGATGATGATGAGCGAATTGCCGCGCCCGCCCGCCAGCGCCTGGATGACGACGACCGCGAGCACGGCTCCCGCAAGCGCCGACAGGGGCAGCGCCAGCATGAAGGCGGCGGCAAGGCCGGTATAGATGGCCAGCACCGCGCCGAGCGAGGCCATGGCGCTGATGCCGAGGAGGCCCGGTTCCGCCAGCGGGTTGCGCAGATAGCCCTGAAGCACCGCGCCCGACAGGCCGAGCGTCGCGCCGATCATCAGCCCGAGCAGCGCGCGCGGCAGCCTGATCTCGCGCATGATGAGGCCGATCTCGCCCGCCTCGCCCTGAAACAGCGCCGCGATGCTGTCGCCGAAGGCGATCGCCGCCGGGCCGACGGTCAGCGACAGCAGGAAGAGGAGAAACGTGATCGCGGCGAGCGCCGCGATCAGTAGCCGGTAGCGCAGCGTCTCGCTCATCGCCGCGCCTCGCCCTGCTCTGCCTCGCCCTGCGCCGCGGCCCGTTGCAGCACGAAGGCGGCTTCGAGCGTGAACGGCGCGCCGCAGATCATGTTGGGCACCGGCACCGCGACCGGCTGGCTCTGCGCCTCCAGCGCGGCGAAGGCGGGGTGGACGAAGTTCTCCTGCGCCAGCGCCGGCGCGCCATAGTCGCGGAAGCTCGTCGCCACCATGTCCGGCCGCGCCACGATCAGCATCTCCAGCGGCACCCGGCCGCTGCCGGTGATGCCCATCCCCTCGGCGACGTTGACGAGGCCGGCGGCGTGAAAAATCTCGTTGGCGAGCGTGCCCTTTCCGGTCGTGTAGCTGTTGGCGTCGTAGAGTGCGATCGAGCGGCCGGAGGGCGGCGCTGCGGCGAGCGCGGCAAGGCCGGCATCGAGCTCGGCCACCAGCTCGGACGCGCGCTCCTGCCGGTCGAGAAGCGCGCCGACGCGCACGATGTTCTCGCGCACGTCGTCGAACGAGCGGGCCGGCGCAAATTCCTCGACCGTGATCCCCAGCGTGCGAAGCAGGCCGACGGTCGCGCGCGAGGAGAAGGTGCCGGCGAGCACGAGGTCCGGCTTCATCAGGAAGATCTCCTCGGCCAGCGCGTGGTTGACCGCGTAGGCCTGCGCTTGTTCCGTCATCGTCGAGGAGTTGGGATCGCGCGCCAGCGCCGAGACGGCGTGGAGCTGGCCCTCGCCGGCGATGAGCATGGCGAGCTGGTCGGTGCAGACGTTGATCGAGACGACACGCCCCGGCGCCGCCTGCGCCGGAGCGGGCATGGCGAGCCACAGGCACGCCGCGAGCAGGGCGGGCAGCCGTCCCGCGCGTGTCGGATGCGTGCGCGTCATCAGAAGGTCCGCGAGAAGCTCAGATTGATGGTCCTGCCCATGGCGTTGTAGTAGTAGATGCGCTCATATCGCTTGTCGAACAGGTTTTCGACCGACAGCTTGAGCTCGGACTGCGCGTCGAGGCGATAGATGCCGGTGACGTCGACCGTGGTGTAGGCGGGCATGGTCATCGGCGCATTGCTGACCGTGGCGGACCGTTTGCCGACATGGAAGACGCCCGCCTTCAGCCAGAGCTTTTCCGTCGCCTGGAAATCGACCTCGAGGGACGCCCGGAAGCGGTCCTGGTAGTCGACATAGCGACCCGTCTCCTCGTTGATGGGCCGGCGCAGGTCGAGCGTCGCCCGCGCGCCCCAGCGCTCGTTGAAGCGATGGTCGAGCGACGCCTCGAGGCCCGTGACCGTAACGCGGGCGATGTTGTCCGGAAACATCGGCAATGCCGGATAGTTCTCCCGGTTCCACTCGATCTGGTCCTCGATCCGGTTGCGGTAGACGCTGACGTCGAGGCTGGTTCCGGCGGCGGGGCGCCAGTTCAGGCCCACCTCTACGGAGCGCGAACGCTCGGGCCGGAGATCGGGATTGCCCTCGCCGATGCCGGGGGTGGAGTAATAGAGATCGTTGAAGCTCGGCGCGCGGAAGCCCGTGGCGTAGGAGGCGCGCACGGTCAGCTCCGGCAGCAGCGCGTAGCTTGCGCCGACATTGTATGTCGTGGCTTCGCCGAACTGCTCGTTATAGTCGAGGCGCAGCCCCGAATCGACGACGAGATCGCCATATTCGAGCGAGTACTGGCCGAAGGCGGCGACGAGGTCGCGCCGCTTCAGCGCGTAGTTGCCCGTGGGGTCGATCTGCTCGCGATAGGCCTCGACGCCGACATTCAGCACATGATCGACCATGTCGGTCGCGAAGGAGGCTTCCGTCAGCGCCAGCACGCCGAAGCGCGCGGAATCGAACACGGCCTCGACATTCGTGCCCTTGCGGAAGTTGGTGGTGTTGTCGACGCCCCCCGTCACCTCCAGCGTCGTCTTCCAGTCGTCCGTGTGATCCAGCCTGACGCCGATCTTGCCGGTCAGCGTGTCGGTCTCGGTCTCGTTCGGCTGGGCGAGGCTGTTGTGGTCGTACTGGGTGCGGGCGCGCGAGACGAGGCCGCTGGAATAGATGCGGCCCCAGTCGTAGTCCTTCGACAGCGAATAGTGGAACGAGCCCCGCCCGAAGCCGTCGTCGTCGGGCTCGTGGCTTCGCAGCAGGGGCGTGGTGAACTCGTAGCCGCGCGTGCCGAACAGGCTGCCGCCGAATGAATAGTCCCAGCCGCCCGCGCTGCGGCCCGTGGTGTCGAGCGCCAGCCTGCCGCCCCACGGATGCATGACCCCCGCCGTCACCGTGGTGCAGGTATCGGCGCCGTTGGCGCAAACGCCGCCGCGGTCGGTGATGATGTTGATGATGCCGCCGATGGCGTCGGCGCCGTACTGGGCCGAATGCGGGCCCCGCGCGATCTCGACGCGCTCGATCGAGTCGAGCGGGATGTTGAACAGCGACACCGAGCCGTTGGTGGCCGAGCTGATGCGCACGCCGTTCACCAGGATGAGGGTCTGCGACGGCTTCGCGCCGCGCATGCCGGTGCCGCCCGACGCGCCGATGCCGCCGTTCAGGCTGACAGACACGCCGACATGGGTCTTCAGCAGCGAGGCGAGATCGACGGCGGCGGAGCGCTCGATCTCCTCGCGCGCGATGACCGTCACCGACGAGGTGGTGCGCTCGAGCGACGAGGACCGCCGCAGCGGCGTCGTCACCGTGATGGTGTCGAGAACGGTGACGCCGCCGGCGTCTTGCAGGCTCTGGGCCTGCGCCGCGATCGGCAGGGCGAGCGCGCATGCGCCCGCAGCGAATATGGTCCTGATCATCCTGGTCCCCCTGCATCGGGCGCGGCCCGGTCAGGGCGCGCCGCAATTCGACTTCAGCCGCAGGCTGGTCGGGGCGACAGGCTGGAAAAGGAGGACTCCACCCTGCGGCCGTCCCGGCGCGCGGCAACACGACTTCCCGTGTCACCGCGACGGACGACCGCGCCTAGCCAACACCCCGTGGCCCGGCATGGGTGACTGGAAAAGGCAGGTCTCCTGACTTCCGCGTCGTCGCTTTCCTCCGCCTTCCCGGCCTTGGGGCCAGTGGCGTCGTGGAAGAAAGCTCGGCGGTTACAGTTGCGGGGGCAGTCCGGCTTCGGCCTTGCGGCCAACCGTGTTCCCTTTTCATCCGTGAACGGAACCGTTTCCGAAAACACGGAAACCATCTACCACATAAAATGTCAATTCCGCCGTGCCCTGCGGCGGGTATGTTCTCTCCGCCCTGCGCCCGTTCCTGTGGAAAGCGGCCGGCGAAACCATCCACCTGCGCGGATGCGGGAGCCGGCCTGCTCCCCTGCCCCGCATCGGAGCGACGGGAAAGCGCGTAGACTTCGCGGCCGCCGCCCGACCGACCACCGATTCGCCGGAGAATCCGCGCCGATGTTCGTCCTGCTCGCATGCCTCGCGCTCCTTGCCGAAGCCGCGATCGGCTATCCCGATCGCGTGTTCCGCGCCATCGGACATCCCGTCACGTGGATCGGCCGGCTGATCGCCTTGCTCGACGGCAGGCTGAACGATCCCGCCCGCCCCGCAGCAACGCGCAGGGCCGGCGGCGTTCTCACGGTTGCAGTCCTCGTCCTCGCCGCGGGCATCCCGGCATGGGGCATCCAGACCGCGCTCGGCGGCGGGATCGGGCTGACTGCCACGGCGCTCCTCGCCTCGTCGCTGTTCGCCCAGCGCAGCCTTGGCGAACATGTCGGCGCGGTGGCGGCGGCGCTCGAAGGCGAGGGGCTGGACGCCGGGCGCGACGCCGTGTCGCGGATCGTCGGCCGCGACCCGCAGGCGCTCGACGAGGCGGCGGTGTGCCGCGCGGCGATCGAGAGCCTGGCGGAGAACTTTTCCGACGGCGTCGTCGCGCCGGCCTTCTGGCTCGCCGCCGGCGGGCTGCCGGCTTGCGCCGCCTACAAGGCGATCAACACCGCCGACAGCATGATCGGCCATCGCACGCCGCGCCACGAGGCTTTCGGCTGGGCCGCCGCCCGGCTCGACGACCTCGTCAACCTGCCGGCCTCGCGGCTGACCGCGCTTCTTGTGGTCGCCGCCTGCCCGCTGGTGCGCGGGGCCTCGGCCGGGCGCGCGTGGCGCGCCGTGCTGCGCGATGCGCGCCGCCACCGCTCGCCCAATGCCGGCTGGCCGGAAGCGGCGATGGCCGGGGCGCTGGGCCTGGCGCTCGCCGGGCCGCGCGTCTATGGCGGCGTCATCGTCGAGGACGGGTATATGGGCAAAGGCGGACGGCGCAAGGCGACGCCGGCCGACATCCGCCGCGCGCTGGCGCTTTACCGCGCGGCCGACGCGCTGCTGATCGCGCTTCTCGGCATTGCCGCGGCGCTTCTTCTCATCTGGCGAGGCTGAGCATTTCATCCACGGAAAGATGCGCTTCCAGATGGGCGGCGAACGCATCGAGCGTCTCCTCGACCTGCCGTCCGTAGTCGAGGCCGGCCGCCTGCCCGCCCAGCCGCGCCAGCCACGCCGCGCGCTGGGCGTCATCGGTGAACAGGCCATGGAGATAGGTTCCCGCCACCTTGCCGCCCGGCGAGGTCGCGCCTTCCGGCCGGCCGCCGTCGAGGACCGCGAAGGGCCGGGCGCTGTCCGGCCCCTCCGTCACGCCCATATGCATCTCGTAGCCGGAAAGCGGCACGCCGTCCGCGCTATGGCCGCTCACCGCGCGCAGCGTCTTCTCGCCCGACAGCACGGTGGCGACGTCGAGCAGGCCGAGGCCGTCGGCGGCGCTCGCCTCGCCCTCGATGCCGTCAGGGTCGGCGATCGTGCGGCCGAGCATCTGGTAGCCGCCGCACAGGCCGAGCACATGGCCGCCGCGCCGCAGATGGGCGGCGATGTCGATGTCGAACCCGGCCGCGCGCAGGACGGCAAGGTCGGACAGCGTCGACTTCGAGCCGAGCAGGAGCACCAGATCTGCGTCGCCCGGAAGCGGCGAGCCGGGCCATACCCGCACCAGATCGACGTCGGGCTCCGCCTCCAGCGGATCGAGGTCGTCGAAATTCGACACATGCGGCAGGATGGGAACCGCGATGCGCACGCGCCCGCCGGACGCGCGCGCGCCATCCTTGCGGGTGAGGCCGAGCGCGTCCTCGGCCGGCAGCTTGCGGGCATCGGGGAAGTGCGGCACGAGGCCGAAGGCCGGCCAGCCGGTGCGGCGGGCGATCTCGACCATCCCGTCCGCGAACAGCGCCGGATCGCCGCGGAAGCGGTTGACGACGAAGCCGACGATCATCGCCGCGTCGGCGGGATCGATGACGGCGCGGGTGCCGACGAGGCTGGCGATGACGCCGCCGCGGTCGATGTCGCCGATCAGCGCCACCGGCACGTCGGCGGCGCGGGCGAAGCCCATATTGGCGATGTCGCCGGCGCGCAGGTTGATCTCGGCCGGGCTGCCGGCGCCCTCGACGAGCACGATGTCGGCCTCGGCGCGCAGCCTGTCGAAGCTGTCGAGCACATGGCTCATCAGTTGCCGCTTGACGTGCTGGTAGCGGGCGGCGTCGGCGTTCGCGAACACCTTGCCCTGCACCACGATCTGCGCGCCGACATCGCTCTGCGGCTTGAGCAGCACCGGGTTCATGTGGACGCTGGGCGGAACGCGCGCGGCCAGCGCCTGAAGCGCCTGGGCCCGGCCGATCTCGCCGCCTTCGGCCGTCACGGCGGCGTTGTTCGACATGTTCTGCGGCTTGAAGGGCAGCACCTTGAGGCCGCGAAGGGTGAGCGCGCGGGCGAGCCCGGCGACGATGAGCGACTTGCCCACGTCCGAGCCGGTGCCCTGGAACATCAGCGCCCGGGCGGCCATCAGAACTCGACGCCGGCCTGCGCCTTCACACCGGCGGCGAAATGGTGCTTGACCAGACCCATCTCGGTGACGAGGTCGGCGGCCTCGACCAATGCCGGCTTCGCGTTACGGCCCGTCACCACCACATGCAGGTCCGCGCGGCGGGCCGCCAGCGCCGCCACTATCCTGTCGAGATCGAGATAGTCGTAGCGCAGGGCGATGTTCAGCTCGTCGAGGACGACCAGCCCGAAGGCGGGATCGGCCATCATGGCGAGCGCCTTGTCCCAGGCCCGGCCGGCGGCGGCGATGTCGCGCGCCAGATCCTGCGTTTCCCAGGTGAAGCCCTCGCCCATCGAATGCCACTCGACGCGGTCGCCGAAGGCTTCGAGCGCCGCCTTCTCGCCGGTGTGGCGCGCGCCCTTGATGAACTGGACGATTCCGACGCGCCTTCCGTGGCCCAGCATGCGCAGCGCCAGCCCGAAGGCGGCCGTCGACTTGCCCTTGCCCGGCCCGGTATTGACGATCAGCAGCCCCTTCTCGATGGTCTTTTCCGCCACCTCGGCGTCCTGAACCTCCTTGCGCCGCACCATCTTTGCCTTGTGGCGCTCGGCCGCTTCGGGCGTGACGTCCTTCATGTCGAGCCATCCTCGCTTCTTGCCGGGGTCGGAAATCGCGCCGACAATAGACCAAAGCGACCGCCCCGCAAGCGCCGCTGCGTCACGTTGACAGCGCCGGAACCGCCTACCTAAATGCCCGGAAACGCCCCAGCCGGAAAGACACGCTTGCGCCTGCGCCTTTTCCCATGCCCGTCAGACACCCGGCGATGACCGCGCGCGGCTTCATCGTCGCGGCTGACCGCTCGGGCGCGGGAAAGACCTCCATCGCCATCGGCCTGATGCGCGCCTTCGCCCGCGCCGGGCTCGCCGTGCGCGGCGCGAAATCGGGCCCGGACTATATCGACCCCGGCTATCACCGGGCGGCGACGGGGCATGCCGGCGTCAATCTCGACAGCTGGGCGATGGACCCCGCTTTCATCGACAGGCTCGCGGGCCGGCAGGCGACGGGGGCCGACCTTCTCGTCGTCGAAAGCGCCATGGGCCTGTTCGACGGCATACCGGCGGCGAAGGGAAGGACCGGCGCGGCCGCCGACCTTGCCCGCCGCCTTCGCCTGCCCGTGCTGCTCGTCCACGACGTCTCCGGCCATTCGCAGACCGCGGCCGCCATCGTGCGCGGCCTCGCCACCCACGACGCCGGCGTCAGGATCGGCGGCGTGGTGCTCAACAAGGTCGGCAGCGCCCGCCACGAGGCGCTGGCGCGCGACGCCGTCGAGCGGATCGGCATTCCCGTCCTCGGCGCGCTGCGGCGCGACCCGGGGCTCACCCTGCCGGAACGGCATCTGGGGCTGGTGCAGGCGGGCGAGCACGCCGCCCTCGACGCCTTCATCGAGCGGCTGGCCGACGCGATCGAAAACGCGCTCGACCTCGCGGCCGTAAAGGCGATGGCCGCGCCGCTCCACCCCGCCGCCGGCAGCGCCGCGAGCGCATTGCCGCCGCCCGGCCGGCGCATCGCGCTCACCAGCGATGCCGCCTTCTCCTTCGTCTACCCGCACATGCTCGACCACTGGCGCGACGAAGGGGCCGAGATCGTGCCGTTCTCGCCGCTCGCCGACGAGGGGCCGGACCCGTCCTGCGACATGGCCTGGCTGCCGGGCGGCTATCCCGAGCTTTACGCGGGCCAGCTCGCCGCGGCGGCGAACTTCCGCGACCGGCTCGCCGCCTTCGCGCGCACGCGGCCGGTCCATGGCGAGTGCGGCGGCTTCATGGCGCTTGGGCAGGCGCTGGTCGACGGAGAAGGCGTCGCACACCGTATGGCGGGCCTGCTCGGCCACACGACGAGCTTCGCGGCGCGACGCATCAATCTCGGCTACCGGCAGGCGCGGCTCGTCGCAGACTGTCCGCTCGGCCCCGCCGGCGCGACGATAAACGGCCACGAGTTCCACTATTCCCGGCTGATCGAAAGCGGCGGCGACGCTCCCCTCGCCGACCTCTTCGACGGCGAAGGCCGGCCTCTCGGCCCCGCCGGCGCAAGGCGCGGCACCGTCACCGGCGCGTTCTTCCACGCCATCGCGCGGGGCTGAGGGCGACGGGAGCCCTCGCGCCATCCTGCCCCGAGTTGTGCCGCCCGCCACGCCGCTCTACGGTATCGCGGCCGGCCGTCGCATCAACGACCGAAGCAAACCGGGAGTGCGAAATGAAGCTCAGCGCCAGGAACATGCTGAAGGGCACCATCGTCGAGGTGACGAAGGGCGCGACGACCGCGCATGTGAAGATCGACATAGGCGGCGGCTCCGTCGTCACCGCGTCGATCACCAACGCGGCGGTCGAGGAGCTGGGCCTTGCGGTCGGCAGAGAGGCCTACGCCGTCGTCAAGGCCTCCGACGTCATGGTCGCCATCGACTGAAGCCGGCTGCGGGGCGATCGCCGAGCCCAGTGCAAAGCGCAGGGTCAGGCGGCCTCTACCGGCGTATCGCCCGGCAGGCCCCATTCGGCCCACGAACCGTCATAGAGCGCGACATCGGTGCGGCCGGTCAGGGCGAGCGCGAGGAACAGCGCGCCGGCGGTGACGCCCGATCCGCATGAGGTGACGACAGGGCGATCGTCCCGCAGGCCCGCCTCGGCGAAGAGCGCGCGCAACTCATCGGCCGGCCGAACGCGTCCGGTAGCTGGATCGGTCAGCCTGTCGAAGGGCAGGTTGAGGCTGCCGGGAATGTGCCCTGACCGCAATCCAGGGCGCGGCTCGGGCACGCGCGCATGGAAGCGGTCGGCCGAGCGGGCATCGACGACCTGCTCGGCTGCGCTGGCGAGGTTGGCCAGAAGCTGTTCCTTGCTGCGGAGGGCGGCAGCGTCGAGGCGCGCGCCGTACCGCGCCGGCTCGGGGTCCGGGATCACGGTCGTGACCTCGTAGCCTCGCGCCTGCCAGTGGCGCAGTCCGCCGTCGAGGACCTGGACCTTCTCGTGCCCCATGATGCGGAACATCCACCAGGCACGGCCGGCCGACATGAGGCCGGACGTGTCGTAGACGACGACATGGCTGTCGTTCGAGATGCCCATCGCGCCGACCGCGGCGGCGAACTCCTCCGCCCGGGGCAGCATGTGCGGCAGGTCCGACGAACGGTCCGCGACCGTGTCGACGTCGAAACGGATGGCGCCCGGAATGTGGCGCTGCGCATAGAGAGCGGCCGCATCCGGCGTGACGCCGGGCATGGTGAAGGTCGCGTCCAGCACGACGACCCCGCCCCGCCGCAGCAGCCCGGCCAGTTCTTCCGCAGCGATCAGGGGATTCATCATCGAGCTTTCCTCATGGAAGGCGGGAAGGCTCCGGCCATGGCGACGGCCGGAGCCTTGCGTTGCCTGAGGCCGGTCAGGCCTCCGCGCTCATCTCGTCGAAGCAGTCGATGACACGGGCGGAATAGACGAGCGCCGCCCCGGCGTTGAGGGCGATCGCGACGCCGAGAGCCTCCGAGATTTCTTCCCTGGTGGCGCCGAACTTGACCGCGGCCTCGACATGGCTGGCGATGCAGCCGTCGCAACGCGTCGTCACGGCGACCGCGAGCGCGATCAGCTCGCGGGTCTTGCCGTCGAGATGCACGGCCTTCTCGCCGGACGTGGCCAGCGCGCTGTAGCCCTTAACGACCTCCGGCGCGGCCTTGCCGAGATCGCCGACGCGCTTCTTGACGTTGGCGCGGTATTCCTTCCATTTCAGCATTTCGAAGTCCTTTCGGGTTGGTCGTTCATTTCTTGCGTTGCGGGGTTTCGGTCGGACCGCCGGTGTCGCGCCAGGCCGTGAAGCCGCCCTCGATATGCGCGGCGCGTTCCAGCCCCATCTCGAGCGCGGTCTGTGTCGCGAGCGCGGATCGCCATCCGGAAGCGCAGTAGAAGACGAACTGCTTGTCCTCGGCGAAGACGGGCTTGTGATAGGGGCTCTCGGGGTCGATCCAGAATTCGAGCATGCCGCGGGTGCAATGGAAGGCGCCGGGAATGCGCCCTTCCCGCTCGACCTCGCGCGGGTCGCGCAGATCGACGAAAACGACGTCGTCCCTGCCCTGCAACCCGAGCGCCTCGTCGACCGGCAGCGTGCGTATCCTGGCGCGCGCCTCTTCCAGCATCTGCTTGTAACCCTTCTTCATGCCTGCTCCTTCCCATTCGATCGGGTGACGCGCGCCCTGTGGGCGGCGATCGTGTCGGTGACGGCCTCCAGCGCGGCCGGGTCCTCGATCGCGGCGGGCATCTTCCATTCCGTACCATCCGCGATCTTCTGCATGGTGCCGCGCAGGATCTTGCCGGACCGGGTCTTGGGCAGCCGGTCGACGACGAGAACCGTCTTCAGCGCGGCCACGGGCCCGATGCGCTCGCGCACCAGCGCAACGATCTCGCCCTCGATGGCGTCGGAGAGCCCGGCGGTCGCCTTGCGCACGACGAAGCCCCACGGCACCTGGCCCTTCAGCGGGTCCTCGACCCCCACCACCGCGCATTCGGCGACGGCCGGGTGGCTGGCGATGACCTCCTCCAGCGCGCCGGTGGACAGGCGGTGGCCGGCGACATTGATGACATCGTCCGTGCGGGCCATGATGTAGACGTAGCCGTCCTCGTCGAGGATGCCGGCGTCCGCCGTGTTGTAGTAGCCGGGGAAGCGCTCCAGATAAGCCGACCGCATGCGGGCTTCGGCGTTCCACAGCGTCGGCAGGCAACTCGGCGGCAGCGGCATGCGGATGGCGACGTTGCCGAGCGTGCCGGCGGGCAGGATCTCGCCCTCGTCCGACAGGATGTCGATCGCATATCCCGGCATGGGAACGCCGGGCGAGCCGTGCTTGACCGGCAGCAGCCCGAGCCCGGCCGGGTTTGCGGTGATCGCCCAGCCCGTTTCGGTCTGCCACCAATGGTCGATGACGGGCACCTTGAGCTTGTCCTCCGCCCAGGCGACCGAGTGGGGGTCAGAACGCTCGCCGGCCAGGAACAGGAAGCGGAAGCGGCTCAGATCGTGGCGCTGCAGATAAAGGCCGTCGGGATCGTCGCGGATGATCGCGCGCAGGGCCGTCGGCGCGGCGAACAGCACCTTGACGTCGTGGCTGTCGATCACCCGCCAGAAGGCCCCGGCATCTGGCGTTCCCACCGGCTTGCCCTCGTAGAGAACCGTCGCGCAGCCGGCGAACAGCGGCCCGTAGACGATGTAGGAATGGCCGACCACCCAGCCGATGTCGGAAGCGGCCCAGAAGACTTCGCCCGGCTCGATCCCGTAGACCGCCCTCATCGACCAGTTGAGGGCGACGACATGGCCGCCGGTGTCGCGCACCACGCCCTTGGGCTGCCCGGTCGTTCCCGACGTATAGAGGATATAGGCGGGGTGGGTGGCGGGGACAGGCGCGCAGGGCATGACATCCCTGTCGCGCGCGCCTTCGATGGCGGCGGCCATATCCACGTCGCGCGGACCGAGCGCGCATGTCCGTTCCGGCCGTTGCAGGATCAGGCAGCGGTCCGGCTTGTGATGGGCAAGTGCGACGGCCTCGTCGAGCAGCGGCTTGTATTCGACGATGCGCCCCGGCTCGATGCCGCAAGACGCGCTCACGACCAGCTTCGGCGTCGCATCGTCGATGCGCACCGCAAGCTCATGCGAGGCGAACCCGCCGAACACGACGGAATGGATGGCGCCGATGCGCGCGCAGGCGAGCATGGCGAACACCGCCTCCGGTATCATCGGCATGTAGATGATGACGCGGTCGCCCATGCGAACGCCGAGATCGGACATGACATGCGCCATCGCCGACACCTCGCGCCGGAGCTCGCCATAGGTGAAGCGGCGCACGCGCGACGTGACGGGGCTGTCATGGATCAACGCCAGCCGGTCGCCATGGCCGGCCTCGACGTGACGATCCACCGCGTTGTGGCAGGTGTTCAGCGTTCCATCCGGGAACCAGCGGCCATAGATGCCCTGTGCGGGATCGAAGGTCGTCGCCGGCGGCTCGAACCAGTCGACCTCCCGCGCCGCATCCTGCCAGAAGGCCAGCGGGTCGGCCCGCCAGCGCGCATAGTTCCGGTCATAGCCGGTCCGGTGCCCAAAGTCCGCCACGGCTCAACCGATCCTTGCGCCGGCATCGCCGGCCGGGACCATGCCCGTCGCCGCGCATGCGCGGCGCTTCATCGAGGGGCAGGCAAGGATTTTCGCGGTCATGCTATCCATCTCCCTTCGGAACTCCTCATTCCGTCATCGCCTTTTCGAGGTCCGGCTCCGACGCCGGTTCCAGATGCCTCGATGCGCCGAACGCGCATTTCGACCGTCGGTCGCAAGTCGCAACAGGTCTCCGTCGCGCCTCGCGGCGCGCCAAAAAACCCCCGAACGGCTCGACTGCTTCCTCTACTTTCCGCCGAGGCCGAGGCCGGCGGAATCCCCGTCCGGCACGGCCCGTTCGCCGCCTTCATCGGCGACGGCGTCCTTCTTGTTCCTCCAGTAAGACCGGACGCTCTCGATCCCGAGATCGATATGGTGGTCGACGATCCTGACCATGGCGTCGAGATCGTCGCCCAGGGCGTATCTCAGATAATCGCGATGGACGTTGGCCGTCTGGCTGCACCCCTGCTTGGAGAGGCGGCAGACATGCAGCCCGAGCTGGATCCGCTGCGCCAGTTGCTGCCAGAACCCGTACATCAGCGAGTTGCCGCAGAACTCGTAGGGCGTCGAATGGAACTCCAGCTCGGCCGCCACCTCGGCGGCCCGGTCGAAGCCGCGCGAGGCGTTGATGAGCTGCTGGTGCCGCCGCGTCAGCGTCTCGCGGAACTCCCTGGTGCGGTTCGGCCAGATCAGCTTGAAGGAATAGGTCTCCAGCGGCCGGCGCAGCTCGTAGGCCTCGATCAGCGCCGTCTCGTCGACCACGGCGACGAAGGTGCCGACATAGGGCCGCGTGGTCAGCAAGCCTTCTTCTTCGAGCACCCGCATCGCCTCGCGGATCGGCCCGCGGCTGACCCCGAGATCGGTCGCGAGGATGGCCTCGCTGATCCGGGTGCCGGCGGCGAGATTGCCGGCGAGGATTTCCGAGCGCAGATAGGCCGCGATGTGGCCCCGGCGCGTTGTGGAGGGTATGGCCAGCGTCTTCTTGGTCGAGCTCATGGCGCTTTCTTGGAAGGGTGTTTCTAGGCGTGAGGCAGGCTGAACTGCGTGTGTCCCCGGAGAAAATTCTGCATGGGTTCGGTCGTCGGGTGGACGAGGATCTCGTCGGGACGCCCGGCTTCGTGGATCTCACCCTGATGCAGGAAGATCACGCGATGCGCAACGTTGTAGGCGAAGCCGAGCTCGTGGGTGACGATCAGCATCGTCGTGCCCTCCTCGGCAAGCTGGCGCATGACGTTGAGGACCTCGCCGACCAGCTCCGGGTCGAGCGCGGAGGTCGCCTCGTCGAACAGGACCAGCGTCGGCTCCATGGCGAGCGAGCGGGCGATCGCGACGCGCTGCTGCTGGCCGCCCGACAGCCGCGCCGGGTATTGCTGCGCCTTCTCCTCGACGCCGACCCGCTTGAGGTTGCGATGGGCGAGATCGCGCGCCTCGGCCTGGCTCAGGCCGCGAATTTTCATCGGGCCGAGCATGACATTCTGCTCGACCGTGAGATGCGGGAACAGGTTGAACTGCTGGAACACCATACTGACCTTGGAGCGCACGGCGCAGAGCTGGCGCTCGTTGTACCTGATCGTGGCGGAGGGGCCGCTGCCGGTGGGCATGCCGATCGGCTCTCCCTCGATCGCGATGCGGCCGGCGGAGGGAATCTCGAGGAAGTTCACGCAGCGCAGCAGCGTGCTCTTGCCGGAACCGGAGGACCCCAGCAGCACGACGGTCTCGCCGCGGTTGATCTCCAGGTCGATGGCGCGCAGGACGTCGAAATCGCCGAAGCGCTTGCACAGGCCTTCCACTTGCAGAATTCTGGTCATCGTTGCTCCGAGCGGCCGAGAAACTTCTCGACCTGTGTTGAAAGGTAGCTGAAGGCGACCAGCATCGCGATGAACATCGCCGCCGCGACCGTATAGGCCTCGAGCGGGCGCAACTCCTGGTCGCTGATCAGCTTCGCCTGGTAGAGAATGTCGCCATAGGCGATCGTCGAGGCCAGCGCCGTCGTCTTGACGAGCTCGATCGACTGGGTGGTCAGGGCGGGGATGACGCGCCTGATGGCCTGCGGCAGGATGCAGTATCGCATGCTCCTGAAATAGCCGAAGCCGAGCGAGCGGGCCGCGTCCCACTGGCCGACCTCGACGGACTGGATGCCGGCCCGGAAGATCTCGGCCGAATAGGCGGCGAGATAGACCGAGAAGGCGACGACGGCCGCCACGAAGGGCGGCGTCCGGGTCCCGAGGAGCATCGGCATCACGAAGAAGAACCAGAACAGCAGGATGAGGACCGGGATGTTCCGGAACAGTTCGATGAAGCAGCTTGCCGGCCAGCGCAGCCAGATGCGCGGGGAAGAGCGCGCCATGCCGAGGAACAGGCCGCTGGTCAGACCCGCGACGAGCGAGACGAGGGCGAGCTCGACCGTGCGGAGCAGGCCCTGCAGCAGCAGCGGATAGTAGGCGGCGAGGAAGGAGAAGTCCCACTGGTAGGTCATGGCCGCCTCAATTCAGGATCGCGTAGCGGCGCTCGAGCATGCGGACGCCTTGACTGAGCGAGAAAACGATCACGAAATAGATGCCCGCGATCACGGTGTAGGTCTCGATCGGCCGGTAGGTCATCGAGGCGATCAGGGAGGCCTTGTAGGCGAGTTCCGGATAGGTGATCGCCGCCGCCAGCGAGGTCGTCTTGAACAGCTCGATGACACGGGTGAAGAAGACGGGGATCATGCGCCGGATGGCCTGGGGCAGCACCACGTAGCGCATGCACTGAAAATAATTGAAGCCTATCGACTTCGCCCCTTCCCACTGCCGGAAGGATATGGATTGAATACCCGACCGGAAAACTTCGGCGAAATAGGCGCCGCTCTGCAGGCCGAGCGCCAGCGTCGCGGCGGAATAGGCGTTCCATCGCACGCCGATGAGGATCGGGAAGGCGTAGAAGAACCAGAAGATCAGGACGAGAGAGGCGGCCGTCCGGAAGAAATCGATGTAGACGACGGCGATCTGCGAGATGACGGGCAGTTTCGACAGCCGAAGCACGGCAAGCACGAGGCCGAGAGGCAGCGCGATGGCGAGCGCGGAACCGGCAAGGACGAGCGAGGCATAGAGCCCCTCGAGCAGCAGATCGCTATAGCGCCACACGGCGCCGAAGTCGGTCGTATAATTCATCGTCCGCATCCCGTGGAAGCGCCACATTCCGACGGGATAATTGGATTGTCAACAACCGAAATCTCGGTGTTTCGGCTTGGCCTCGCCTTGACCTCGCCGTGAATGAGCCCCTGATCCTCTCCGATCGTGGGGAGACCGGGGTATTTTTCCGACCTGTGCGGCGCGCAGCGTCGATGACAAATTTATTGTTGACAATCTTACTTGATTGGAGTTGCCTCACGCAAAACCAACAGAGGGAACTTCGCCATGGATACCATATCACGTCGCATGCTGCTGGGGGCCGGCATGGGCGCCGGCGCGCTGCTCGCGGCCCAGGCCTCCGCGCAGAATCAGCCCGCTCCCGTACCGCTCTCGACCGACTCGACCTGGGACCGCATCCAGTCCACCAAGGTGCTGCGCCTCGGCGCGGCCATCAGCGAACCCTGGTATTTCAAGGACACGACCCAGAGCGACGCTCCGGGCAGCGTGATGAGCGGCTCCGAGATGTGGCGCGGCGTCGGCACCATAGTCGGCAAGGAGCTCGCCGACGCGCTCGGCGTCGAGCTGCAGGTGGTCGAGACGACCTGGGGCAACGCGGTCGCGGGCCTGCAGACGGACCAGTTCGACCTGATGTTCCTTCTCGACGGCACACCGCAGCGTGCCCTCGCGATCGACTTCGTGCCGGCGCCGCTCCTGTGGTATCCGCTGGTGCTGCTCGCCAGGGATGGCATTGAAATCGAGACCTGGTCGGAGGCCGACGATCCCCAGTACAACTGGGGCGTCGCGCTCGGCACCTCCAACGACCAGTTCATCACCAAGACCGCGCCGAAAGCCCAGATCAGCCGGTTCCAGACCAACGGCGAGAATGTAGCGGCATTCCAGTCCGGCCGCATCGACGGCATGCTGGCGACGGGACCCTATGCCGACCTCAACCGCGTCCGGCTGAACATGGGCAAGACCCTCGTGCCGCAGCCTCCGGCGGCCATGGCGGCGGGCACCGGCATCCGCTACGAGCAGGACCCGCGTTTCAAGAGCTTTCTCACCACCTCGCTCATCTATCTCTACAATTCCGGCAGGACCGAGGAACTGTTCCAGCAGCAGATGGCGTTCCGGGACGTCGATCCTGCGGAGGTCACCTCCGTCATGCGCGAGAAGTGGTAACAATCGCGACAGACCACCCTTCCGTTGCAAGGCGCTCGCCCCCTTGCAACGGCATGCTCCACCCTTCCGCGATGCGGCACCCGTCGCTTCGTCGCCGCCTCGCCCGATACGGCGGCGAGCGCTTTCGCGCACATCCCGGACCACCGGCCCCTTCGAACCGAAATGAGCAGCGCCCATGGACAAGACTTCGCATCCCGTCTCCATAGAGGTCGCGCTCAACGGCGGGTTCGACAGGGCCGCCCAGCCCAACATTCCCGTGCTGCCGGAGGAGATCATCGAGGATGCCGTCCGCTGCCACGAGGCCGGCGCCGCCATCATCCATTTCCACTGCTTCGACCGCCAGAGCGGCAAGCAGCGCTACGACGCCGATATCTATGGCGAGGTCATCGAAGGCATCAGGGCGCGATGCGACGCGATCTGCTATGCCACGCTGCCGATGATATCGGGCCCCGACGGCCGCTTCCTGCTGACGCCCGAGGAGCGCAACGCCCCGCCGGTCGCCCTCGCGCGCGCCGGCCTCGCGGAATGGTGGGTCTGCGACACGGCCTCGATCAACCTCATCAGGCAGCGCGACTATGCGGCCGGCGGCAACGGCGTCCTCTACTTGAACCCGGTCGCGTATCTGCGCGAGCAGATGAGGATGTTCGCGGAATGCAATTTCCGGCCGACCATGGGCATCTGGGATTTCTCCGCGCTTCGTCTCGGGTTGCGGCTGCACCGCGACTACCTGCCCGGCAAGCGGCCGATGCTGAAGTTCTTCTTCTCGGAAGGGATGCTGCAGGGCGCGAGCCCGCGCGCCTACGCGCTCGATGCCTATCTGGCGGCGATGAAGGAGGAGGCGCCCGACGCGTACTGGACCATCGCCGCCTACGAGACGGACCTTTCGGACCTCGCGCCGCACGCCATCGCGGCCGGCGGCAATTTGCGCGTCGGCCTGGAAGACGCGCCGAGCCCGAGCCCGCTCACCAATGTCGAGCTGGTGAAGCAGGCGGCCGCGCTGATCCGGCGCGCCGGCAAGGCCGTCGCCACGCCGGCAGACGTCCGCAACGCCATCTAGAGGAGAGCATCCATGCCGTTCATCCAGGTCCACCTGAAGACGGGCCGCACGCCGAAGATGAAGGAAACGCTGGCGGGAAGGATCGCGCGCGCGTTCGAGGAGGAGAAATTCTGTCCGCGCGAAGCCGTGTCGGTCGTCTTCCACGATGTGGAGGAAACCGACTGGGTGGTCGGCGGCAGCCCGGCCCCCGCCGAGCCCGAGGCGCGGTAGCCGCCGTCTTTCCCGCGATGACCAGCCCAACACCCGACTCGACCGACGCGCTCGTGCTGGGCGCCGGCATCGTCGGCGTCAGCGTCGCGCTGCATCTGCAGAAGCGCGGCCGCTCGGTCGTCCTCGTCGACCGGGGCGAGCCGGGCCAGGAAACCTCCTACGGCAATTCCGGCCTGATCCAGCGCGACGGCTTCTACCCGTTCGGCTTTCCGCGCCAGCTCGGGACGCTGCTGCGCTATGCGCGCAACCGGTCGACCGACGTCCACTACCATCCGCTGGCCATGCCCTCGCTCGCGCCGTTTCTGGCGCGCTACTGGTATAATTCGGGCAAGGCCTCGATGCGCCGGATCGCCGACAGCTCGATGAAGCTGATCGATGCCTGCGTATCCGAGCATGACGCGCTCGTCGCGGAGGCCGGGGCCGGCGACCTGTTGCGGCGCAACGGGTGGCTGAGGCTGTTCCGCACCGGGCCGGGGCTCGAGGCGGCGATCCTCGATGCCGAATTTCTCAAGGCAGAGTTCGGCAATCCCTTTTCGATCCATGACGGCGCCGGCGTGGCCGCGCTCGAGCCGCATCTGCGCATGGCGCTCGCCGGCGGGATCCTGTGGCCGGCGACCGTGAGCGTGCGCGATCCGGCGGGCCTCGTGCAAGCCTATGCGGAGCTGTTCAGGAAGCGCGGCGGCAGCGTGGTCCGGGGCGACGCCCGCTCGCTCCGGCAGGACGGCACCGGCTGGACCGTGGATACCGCAGCGGGGCGGATACGCGGCGGCGCGGCGGTGGCGGCGCTCGGGCCGTGGTCGGGGGAACTCGCCGCGCAGCTCGGCTACCGCCTGCCGATCCTCGGCAAGCGCGGCTACCACATGCACTATTCTCCTTCCCCCGGCGCTTCGCTCAACCGTCCTCTTTCGGATGTCGAGGCGAAATACATGGTCGCGCCCATGGCGCAGGGCATCAGGCTGACCACGGGAATCGAGTTCGCCCGCGCGGGCGCGCCGGCGACCCCGGTGCAGCTCGACAGGGCCGAACGCCGCGCCCGCGAGCTTTTTCCCGTCGACCGGCCGCTCGACGGGAAGCCGTGGCTCGGCGCGCGGCCATGCACGCCGGACATGCTGCCCGTCATCGGGCCGGCCGGCCGGCACAAATCCTTGTGGTTCTGCACGGGCCACGCGCATCACGGCCTGACCCTCGGCCCGGCAAGCGGCCGGCTGCTGGCCGAGATGATGACCGGGCAGACGCCGTTCATCGATCCGACGCCG
This sequence comes from Alphaproteobacteria bacterium, assembly GCA_037190985.1. Lineage (GTDB taxonomy): Bacteria > Pseudomonadota > Alphaproteobacteria > Rhizobiales > Rhizobiaceae > Aerobium. Next base: position 9,641 of record JBBCKE010000025.1, on the reverse strand, counting down.
TATCGCCTCGACCGGTTCTAGAGCAATTCCGGCAAAAGTGCGAAGCGGCTTTGCGTCCGGAATTGCGTAAAAACAAAGAGATAGATCGCACACGACCAGGATGGAGAGAATGCAGACCGATCAGATCCTTTTGCTGGACGCCGCAACCACGCAGGCAAGGCTCCCCTTCCGCGCGCTGGTCGATACGCTCGGGGAGCGGCTCTGCGACGATTTCGAGGCCCCGCAGCGGCACCAGCACGTCGTGACGGCGTCAAGCAGGCAGGACGGCGTCATGCTGCTGATGCCGGGCTGGACGAGGCGCGGCGCGAAGCACCCGATGCTCGGCCTCAAGATCGTCAACGTCTTCCCCGGCAACAACGAGATCGGCCTTGCGGCCCTGACCTCCTCCTACCTTCTCTATGACGGCGAGACCGGACTGCCGCGCGCGATCATCGACGGCAACACGCTGACCAACCGGCGGACGGCGGCGACGGCGGCGCTCGCCGCGCGCCACCTCGCGCGCGCTGACGCCTCGGACCTTCTCGTCCTCGGGTCCGGCAAGGTCGCAAGCCTCGTCTTCGAGGCGATGAAAGAGGTGCGCCCCATCACGAAGGTGCGCATCTGGGACATCAATGCCGAGGGCGCCGAGCGCCTTGCCGCCACGATCCGCAACGAGCACGCGGTGGCGGCATCGGTTGTTTCCGACCTCGATGCGGCGCTGTCGGAGGCCGACATCGTCAGCGCGGCGACGCTTGCCAGCGACCCGATCATCAAGGGCGCGCGGCTGAAGCCGGGCGTCCATGTCGATCTCATCGGCAGCTTCACGCCCGCCATGCGCGAGGCCGACGACGAGACGATCCGGCGCGCGCGCGTCTATATCGACACGCCCGTCGCGCTCAAGGAATCGGGCGACCTCACGCAACCGCTCGAAAGCGGCGCGCTTGCCCGCGACGGCATACAGGGAACGCTGGAGGACCTCGTCTCCGGCAAGGTGGAGGGCCGGCGCAGCGACGGCGAGATCACGCTTTTCAAAGCCGTGGGATCGGCGCGGACCGATCTCGTCGCCGCAGGCATGATCTACGATCAGTATCGCGGCTGAACCGGCGTCACGGCACGGCGCGCGCGCCGTGCCATTTGCCCGCGCGACGATGGAAGACGACGCGCCGATGCGGCTCGGTCGACAGATCGAGCCAGTCGATGCTTTCCGCCAGCACCGTCACGAGGCAGAAGAAGTCGCTCGGGGCGTCCTCATCCGCCAGCGCCGTGGCCAGGGTCTCCTGCGGCAGGGCGTTGTAGAGCCGGCGCGTATGCTGGCGCAGCGAAGCCCAGACCCGACGGCGCTCCTCCGCGTCCGCCACGATCCCGGCCTTGCCCTCGATCCTGACCTGAAGGTGCGTCTGGTCGTAGCCGCACAGGCTGACGCGCGGGTTGACGGCGATTTCCCGCACCTTGGCCGAACGCGTGTCGGTGATGAAGGACAGGAGCCCAGGGCCCGGCTCCGCTGCCCGCAACACGACCGTGCGCGCCTTCGGGCCGCCGTCCAGCCCGATCGTCGCAAGCTGCATCAGCGTGAAAGCGGCCTTGCGCTCGGTGGAGAGGTTGAGGGTCGCCCAGATCGTGTCGACGGTCGGCGTGATCAACGTTGCCCCTTTCTGCCGGCCGGGAGCCGGCGGGTGGTGTCAGTTGCGCTCTATCGCATCGAGGACCGGCTCGCCATCGAGATGCCGCTGGAGATTGACGAAGAACTTCTGCCGCATGCGATCGTCGAAATCGTCCGAGCTCCACGAGATATGCGGGAAGAGACGCACTTTCGGATGGGTATAGAGCTCATGGCCCTCCGGCAGCGGCTCCGGCGTCGTGACGTCGAGCGTGGCGGCCTCGATCCAGCCCTCGGCGAGAGCCTGCACCAGCGCGCCCTGGTCCAGTATCTCGCCCCTCGCGACGTTGATCAGATGCTGCCCACGCCGGGCCTGTCGCAGGAGGTCGAGGTCGACCATGTTGCGCGAGCGCCCGGTCAGCGGCAAGGCGAGCACGAAGTGGTCGCTCCGCGCGATCACTTCGGCGGGGTCGGAATGGAAGGTCACGCCCTCCCTGTCGTTTCCCGCGACGTTGCGGCGGCACACGCAGACCTTCATGCCGAAGGCCAGGGCGCGCGTGGAGATCGCCTGCCCGATCGGACCGTAGCCGACGATGCCGATCGTCCGCCCGCAGAGCCCGCCGAGGACGCGCGACTTCCATTCGGAGGCGGCATGGATGCGCAGGCCTTCGAACCAGCGCTTCTCATGCGCCAGCACCGCCAGAAGGACGAAATCGGCGACCGCATTCGTGGCGACGCCGCGGGCATTGGAAACCGACAGGCCGGGCGCGAAGAACCAGCGCGGAAAGACCTCCGTGCCGACGGAATTGAGCTGCACGAATTTCAGGTTGAACGGCCAGCCGGCCGGCGGCTCGGCCGGAGCGCCGCGCCAGTGGCGCGGCGATGCGAAATAGACGGTCGCCTCGGGCGGCACCGACCACGGCCGCGTCGGGTCGGCAAGCGCCACGACCTTCGGGCGCAGCGCATGCCTTTCGAGTTCCCGGTTCAGTGCGGCCGGCAGGATGCTGGCAACGACTACGTCCGACATCGCTTCGTTCCGCCTCGATATCCGGCGCCGTGCGGGTCCGTCTCAGACGGAGCGTGCGATGCCGCCGTCGACGCGGATGTTCTGGCCGGTGATGTAGCCCGCGCCCTCCGACAGGAGGAAAGCGACGGTTTCGCCGATCTCGGCGACCTTGCCCTGCCGCTTCATCGGAATCCGCGCCGTCAGCTCCGGATATTCCGGCAGGCTGTCGATGAAGCCCGGCAGCAGGTTGTTCATGCGGATGCCGTCGATCGCATACTGGTCGGCATAGAGCTTGGCGAATGCCGCCAGCCCGGCGCGATGAACGCAGGAGACGGGGAAGATCGGCTCCGGCTCGAAGGTCGCGTAGGTCGAGATGTTGACGAACGCGCCCGCCTTCTGCCGCTGCATGATCGGCGTCACGAGCCTTGCCATGCGGATCACGCTGAGCAGGATCATGTCCATGCCCTCGTGCCACTTCTCGTCCGCGATCTCCAGCAGCGGGCCCTTGGGAGGATGACCGCACCCGTTGAAGACGCCGTCGATGCGGCCGTAGGCAGACATGGTCATCTCGACCAGCTTCTCGAGGTCGGGACCCTTGCCGACCGAGCCGGACATGCCGATGCCGCCCAGTTCCCCGGCCAGCTTGACGGCGCTGTCGGAGGGAGACATCAGGGCGACCTTCCAGCCCTTGCCGGCGAGGACGCGCGCGGCTGCCGCGCCCATGCCCCGGCCGCCGGCGGTCAGTATAGCTACCTTGTTCATTTCCTGTCCCTTTGTCTTCCTGCGCCCTGCTTCGGACGATTGTATCATTGCTGACAATCGTATTGTCAACTATAATGGCTTATCCCAGCGAGGGCCTGTCTATCGTCCCACCCGCAGGCGCGAGGCATCCATGGACGGCTGGCGGCCCGTCACGATCTCGTTGATGATGCAGCCGAGCAGAGGCCCCATGGTGAAGCCGTAGCCGTTCGAGATCACCAGATAGAACCCGGGCTCGCCGGGGACTGCGCCGCAGATCGGAAACCCGTCGGCGGCGGTGAAGGTGCAGGCGGCCCAGGCCCTGAGAAGCCGCATCCGCGACACGGCCGGCACGACGCTCTGGGCGATCCAGGTGCTGGCGGCGATGCTTTCGCGCCGCACCAGCGGGTGGCCCGTCGCGGGCGAGGAATAGCCGGGCCATCCGCCGCCGATCACCACATTGCCGTTGCTGACCTGCTTCATCGTCAGCGGCCGGCTGACATGATAGAGGAGGTGGCTCATGACCGGCGCGGCAGCTTCCGTCACCGCCGTCTGGATGATGCTGGTCCTGATCGGTATGGCGACGTTGAGGTGGCCGGCAAGCTCCGGCGCGCCGGGACCGGCGGCAAGGACGATGCGCTTGCACCGGATCCTGCGCTTCGTCGTCGTCACGAGATAGCCGCTGTCCGACCGCTCGATGCCGAGCGCCTTTTCCTGCTTCAGGAAGCGCGCGCCATGCCTCGCGGCCAGCCGCGACACGGCCGATACGGCAAGCAGCGGGTTGGCCTTGCCCTCCCCCGGCGAATAGCATCCGCCGGCGAGGCGCTCCGACAGGTAGGGCGCCATCCGGCGCAGATCGTCGCGCGACAGGACGATGCTGTCGCCGCCATTGGCCCGCTCCAGTTCGGCCTTGCGGGCCACGACGGCCATGTCGGCTTCGTTTTCGGCGACCGAGATGCCGCCGAGCACCTGGAGCTCGATGTCGACGTCGAGCTCCGTCTTCAGCTCCTGCCACTGGCCGACGGCGGCCATGTAGAACCGGACCATGCCGGCATAGTAGCCGACCCAGTCCCAGCCGAGCGGCACCGTCCGCGCCGTGAGTATCTGCTGGTGCAGGTTGCCGGCATTGGCGCCGGACGCGCCCGTATGCAAATCGTGCTGCTCGAGCAGCACGACCGGGACGCCATCCCTGGCGAGATACATGGCGCTCGAGCAGCCGGCGATGCCGCCGCCGATCACCAGCACGTCGGTCTCGACCTGTTGCCCGGGGTCAGTCAACGTCCGGCTCCCTGGCGATGTCCGAGATCAGGATCGGCTTGATCGGCGGGCGGGGCGCCATAACGCCGTGAGGCGACGGGACATAGCCGCCGGCATCGGCGATCAGCCTCTCGATGACCGGGCCGCAATAGCGGCCCTGGCACCTGCCCATCCCGGCGCGGGTGGCCCGCTTCACGTTGCCTATGCTGGCGTGCGCGTCGGCCTCCTTCCTGACCTGCGCCATGCTTACGCCCTCGCAGCGGCAAACGACGGTGTCCTCCGCCGCGAGCCGGGTCAGCATGTCGGGCGCCTTGAAGAGCTGCCAGAGCCTGTCCTGAAACCGCGTGTTGCGCGACAGCCGGCGCGCCGCCTTGCGGGTTGCGGCGTCGTCCCGCGCGCGGCCGCCCAGCCTTTCGCGGGCGGCGGCGCCGGCGATCGCGCCCTGCGCGAGCGCCACGCGCGAGCCGCGCAGCCCGAGCGCGTCGCCGATCATGTAGAGACCGTCGATCCTCGTCTGGTAGGTGTCATCGACGAGGATGCGCCGTCGCGACGTCGTCGGATCGATGACGGCCTCCGCGCCGAGCAGTTCCGGTATCTCGTCATTGGCCTCGAAGCCGTAGCCGACGCAGACGATGTCCGTCTCCAGCGTCAGCGACCGCTGGCGGTCGATGCGGCCGTCGCCATCGACGGGCGCGATCGATACGGACCGGACGCCTTTGTCGCCGGTGGCCCCGGTCACCACATGGCCGTAGTGGATCGGGATGCCGGCGGCCTTCAATCGCGCGACATAGCGAAAACCCGCCAGCAACAGGCCGGGATTCGCCGAAAGAGCGCCGAGCAGCGGGCCGAACCGGCCCGGGCTGGTGACGGGCGCGGCCTCCACCACGGCGACCACGGTCGCGCCGGCCTTGTGCAGCTCGGCAGCGACCTGGATGTTGAGCGGGCCGTTGCCGCCGACGACGACGCGGCGTCCCGGCACGACGCGATGGCTGCGCAGCAGGCTCTGGATCGCGCCCGTCGTCATGAATCCCGGAAGGGTCCAGCCGGGCGTCGGCACGCCGCGCTCATAGGCGCCCGTGGCCACGATCACCGACCGCGGTTCGTAGACGATGTTGCTGCCGCCGGCGACGACCGCGATGCCGAGCGGCGCGAACGCGCCCCAGACGACCGCATCCTGGACGATCTCGATGCCGGCCTCGCGCACCTTCCGCATCAGGGAGGCGCCCTCCCGGTATTGCGCATCGACCCCGAGACCGTCGGGCGGGACGAGGCCGCTGTTGGGCTGCTTGAAATACTGGCCGCCCGCCTTGGCGCGCTCGTCGATGACGACGACGTCGAGCGCGTCGTCCCGCGCGGCGAGCGCCGCCGACAGGCCGGCCGGCCCGGCGCCGACGATGAGGAGGTCGGGCTTGCGGATCTCGGGAGCCCCCGCCGTTCCGCCCGGCCCGCCGGGCCCGCCCGGATAGACCTGCCGGCTGACGCAGGCGCCCTCGACAGCCGGCTCCATGCAGGCCCTGACATTGTGCCGGCCATCGACCGTGACGAGGCATTCGAAGCACACGCCCATGCCGCAGAACATGCCCCGGGAATCGCCATGGCGGGCGGTGCGGAAATCGCGCACATCCGCGGCCGAAAGCGCGGCGGCAAGCGTCTCGCCCTCGAAGGCCTCCACCTCGACGCCGTCGAACGAGAAACGCAGCTTCTGCCGCATCCGTCTGAACGGCTTTTCAAACAGACGCATCGCGCGCCCTCTCCATGGGAAGCATCATATGTCGCGGTCTACGCACGCCGGCGAGGAACCGGCCTCAGAATGACGGCGAGGCAGGCGTGCCGGCCTCGCCGTCCGATGCGGCCTTGCTAGGACTAGCTCCACTTCTCCCGCATGATCGGCGTGACCGATGCCGGGTCGACGTTCCGGAACGCGAGGAACATCTCGTAGAGCTCCTGGGTCCTGCCGGAATTGTAGAGATAGGTGATGGCCGTGGTCAGGAAGCTCTTGAAGCGCTGGTCCTGCTCATAGCGAAGCCCGGTGCCGCCCGCGATGGCGGCGGCGGGCCGCGGTACGATGACCTTGCCCATGTTGAGGCGCGCCTTGTTCACGTCGGCGAACGGCCCGACGGTGATGTAGCCGTCGATGCGGCCGGACTGGAAGGCCGCAAGCGTCTCGCCGCTGGTCTGGAAGCGGCTGACCTGCGCCTGCGGCGCGGTCTTGGTGATGAACTGGTCGTTGGAGGTTCCGATCGCCGCGCCCCAGATGTATTTCGGGTCGTTGGCCTCCTCCCAGGTCGAGATGTCGACCTCGTCCTTGGCCAGGATGCACAGCGGATACCAGAGCAACGGGGTGGGGACGAAATCGATCGCGAGGGCGCGCTGCGGCGTGCCGTCGAGCGCGAACATCACGTCGAACTGGTTTGCCTGGAGACCCGCGACGGCGTTGCCCCACGTCGTCTCGACGAGTTCCAGTTGCACGCCGAGCGCATCGGCGAGCTCCTTGCCGACGAGCGGGCCGATGCCCCGCCACATGTCGGGGCCGCTCATGACGCCGCCGGGCGCCGAGCCCTGCGCGGAATCCTTGAAATACCAGGGCTCGCTGATGGCGCCACCAAGCCGCAGGACCTTGGTGGACATGATCCGATCCCAGGTTGACGCGTCGGGCGTCGTTGCCTGAGACTGGGCGGCTGCCTGCGTGGCTGCGAGGGCTCCGGCGCCGATGCCGGCACCCAGTACCATACGTCTCGACATATCTGACATGCTGGTTCCCCTTATTTGACCGAGCAGGGGAAACCAATCCCAGCATTGATGGATTGTCAACAATAAAATTTTGCAGATCAATCGAGCGATTATCATCGCTGATGAATTATCCATCCAATACCAGAGTTCGAATAAATATGACGTATTTACAATGGATTAAGCGATAGCATGGGAGATAAATAGCCTTCCTCCATCCAAAAATCTCAGGTTGTTGACAATCCGATTTTTGCTTGCCAGTTTGACCGCAGGGTCGGTCCACGCCGACGGCGGCGGCCGGAAACGGGCCGCGGCCCGAATGGAGAGGAAGGCATCATGACACCAAAAGTTCTGATTGTCGGCACCGGTGATTCCGCCGAGCGTGTCCTGATGCAGATCCTCCAGCGCGGCCGCGCCACGAACATCTCCGTCTGCGGGCGCAACAGGGCGCGCGGCAAGGAGATCACCTGGTCGGCCTCGGCGGCCGTGGGCCACGAAATCCCCTTCATCGCCTGCGACGCATCGGACCGGGACCAGCTCTCGGAAGCGATCCGCAGCAGCGGCGCCGATACGGTCGTCAACTGCGCCTCGCTCGGATCGCCCTATTTCTTCGCGCCGCGCAACGACGAGATTTCGCGCAACATGGTCGCCGCCGGCTTCGTCAGCCAGTTGCCGATGCACATCAAGCTGCTCACGACGCTGGTGCGCGCCGCCAAGGCGGTCGATGAAGGCATCCAGGTGGTCAACCTCTCCGCGCCGGAACTCACCGGGCCGGTGCTGCGGACGCAAGGCCTTGCTCCGACCGTGGGCATCGGCAATGTCGGCATCCTGTTCAAGGGCGTGCAGGTCCAGACCGACCGCGAGGCGCCCGGACGGCAGTTGCGCATGTTCGCGCACCATTCCCATCTGCGCCCCATTCGCCGCGACTTCGCCGGCACCGACATCCCCAGGCCTGTCGTCTACCTCGACGAGGAGCGGCAGGACTGGGATCGCTATCAGGCGTGGATGAGCGGCATTCCCTATGGCGGCGTGCTGTCCAACCTGACCGCCGCGATCACGTCGGAAGTCGTCGAGGCGCTGATCGGCGTCAGCGCGCCGCTCCGCACCTCGGCCCCGGCCCCGGGCGGCGTGGCGGCGGGCCTTCCGGTCGTCATAGCGCGGCACGCCGTGGAGCTCGACCTTCCGAAGGAGGTCTCGCTCGACGACGCCATCGAGCTCAACAGATCCTTCGCCCGCTACGACGGCATCGAAAGCGTCGACGGCGACGGCACGGTGACCTTCACGCGGGACGCGGCCGCCGCGCTCGGCCGGATCGATCCCGAGCTGGCCAAACCCCTGCGCTTCTCCGACATCGAGGGCCGCAGCGCGATCCTGGTCTCCCTCATCGACAAGCTGCGGGCGGCCGCATGACCAAGCCTGCCGTTGGTGGAGGCGGCTCACGATTGTCAAAACTCTGCGATTCGACTATCTCGCGTAGAGCTTCAACCGGAATATACTGAAGTGACGACTGCACGAAAACCTGGCGAATCCACGCTGATATCTTCGGCGACACGAGGTGATCTCGTCGCCGATGCATTGCGCGCGTCGATCCTGTCGGGTGAACTTGCGGCGGGAACGCAGCTTGTCGAGACGCGGCTTGCGGAGACCTTCGGCGTCAGCCGCGGACCGCTGCGCGAGGCCATCAGGACGCTCGCCGATGAAGGGCTCGTCATCAACAAGGCCTATACGGGCAGCTACGTCACGACCTTTTCGGAACGCGACCTGATCAACGCGCTGAACATCCGCACCGCGCTGGAATGCCTTGCCTTCAAGCTGTGCTGGCCGTTTCGCGACGACAATTTCCGCCGTTCGCTGCTTGCCCGCTACGAAGCCCTGGAAGACGCCTCGCATACCAACGTGGTGGCCAAGCAGATCAGCGCCGAGCTGGAGTTCCACTCCATCGCCTTCGATTTCTGCAACAACGACCTGCTGCAGGACAACTGGAAGCAGCTCGCGCAGAAGATCCAGCTCGGATTCTGCATCTATCGCTCGATGCCCATCAAGACCGTCAAGAAGGAATGGCACAAGAATTACCTCGAACTCGCCCAGGGCGACGACCTCGCGGCGATGATCAAGGAAGTCGAGGACCATATCCGCGCGGGCATTGCGAGCATCCGCAAATACTCGATCGAGCGGAACAAGGATCCGCGGCCGCAGGCCGGCGCGGAGGCGGAAGCCGGGGCCTCCTGACGCCGGCGTCGGGCAGCGGGGCCGCATCGGCCCGCGATCGGGCAGGCATCGACGGGAAACCGGACGGCGCGCCTTACATCGCTTTCGGGGTGCCGCGTCACCGGGGAC
>JBBCKE010000024.1:0-6608 GCA_037190985.1 Alphaproteobacteria bacterium | reverse complement strand
GGTCTGGGCTAACGCCGCATGGTCGTCGGCGAGCATCGCCACCTGGCGCGCATCTCCTGCCGAGGGGGTGCGTGCATCGACCGCCGTGAAGGCGAGCGCCCAGAGGAACGCCGCCGAGGCGAGCACGATGCCCAATATCCGGGCATATCTTGCAGGAATGCCATTCATCGTCCGCAAACGCCGCTCACCGCTAAAAGGTTCCGTATGTTCCTGAATAATTTCATCCACCATTCATGGTTAAGGAGCAGTGAAGAGCCGGGCCTCTTTCGCATCTGCGAAAAAACGACTATATGCCGCGCCAACCGAAGCCGCGCCTGCCGGTATCCACCGCTGCGCGAACCTCCCGAGTGATCCTATGAAACTCCGCAATATCGCGATCATCGCGCATGTCGATCATGGCAAGACCACGCTGGTGGACGCGCTGCTCAAGCAGTCCGGCTCCTTCCGCGAAAACCAGCGCGTCGCCGAGCGCGCCATGGATTCGAACGACATCGAGAAGGAGCGCGGCATCACCATTCTCGCCAAGGCGACCCCGGTCGACTGGAAGCAGACGCGCATCAACATCGTCGACACGCCTGGCCACGCCGATTTCGGCGGCGAGGTCGAGCGAATCCTCTCGATGGTGGATTCGGCCATCGTGCTGGTCGATGCCGCCGAAGGCCCGATGCCGCAGACCAAGTTCGTCGTCGGTAAGGCCCTCAAGGTGGGCCTGCGGCCGATCGTGGTGATCAACAAGATCGACCGGCCGGACGCCCGCCACGTCGAGGTCGTCAATGAGGTTTTCGACCTGTTCGCGGCGCTCGACGCGACGGACGAGCAGCTCGACTTCCCGATCCTCTACGGCTCGGGCCGCGACGGCTGGATGGCGGAAAGCCCCGAAGGCCCGAAGGATCAGGGCCTCGCGCCCCTGTTCGACCTCGTGCTGCGCCACGTGCCGGAGCCGAATGTCGGCGACGGGCCGTTCCGCATGATCGGCACCATCCTCGAGGCCAACCCGTTCCTGGGGCGCATCATCACCGGCCGCATCGAGAGCGGGAGCCTGAAGCCCAACCAGGCGGTCAAGGTGCTGCATCACGACGGATCGCTGCTGGAGACCGGGCGCGTCTCCAAGATCCTCGCCTTCCGCGGCATCGAGCGCCAGCCGATCGAGGAAGCGCAGGCGGGCGACATCGTCGCCATCGCCGGCCTCTCGAAAGGCACGGTCGCCGACACGTTCTGCGACCCGGCGGTGACGGAGCCGCTCAAGGCCCAGCCCATCGACCCGCCGACCGTGACCATGTCGTTCCTCGTCAACGATTCGCCGCTCGCCGGCACCGAGGGCGACAAGGTGACCAGCCGCGTCATCCGCGACCGCCTGCTGCGCGAGGCCGAGGGCAACGTCGCGCTGAAGATCGAGGAATCGGCCGACAAGGATTCGTTCTACGTCTCCGGCCGTGGCGAGCTTCAGCTCGCGGTGCTGATCGAGACCATGCGCCGCGAGGGCTTCGAGCTCGCCGTGTCGCGGCCGCGCGTCGTCATGCAGAAGGACGCGAACGGCCAGCTCCTGGAGCCGGTCGAGGAGGTCGTCATCGACGTCGACGAGGAGCATGCCGGAATCGTCGTCCAGAAGATGAGCGAGCGCAAGGCCGAGATGGTCGAGCTGCGCCCCTCGGGCGGCGACCGCCAGCGCCTCGTCTTCCACGCGCCGACGCGCGGCCTGATCGGCTACCAGTCGGAGCTTCTGACCGACACGCGCGGCACGGCGGTGATGAACCGGCTGTTCCACGAATACCAGCCCTACAAGGGCGAGCTGCCCGGCCGCATCAACGGCGTGCTGATCGCCAACGAGGCGGGCGAGGCCGTGGCCTACGCGCTGTGGAACCTCGAGGATCGCGGCCCGATGGTCATCGATCCGGGCGTCAAGGTCTATGCCGGCATGATCATCGGTGTCCATTCGCGCGACAACGACCTCGAGGTCAACGTGCTCAAGGGCAAGAAGCTGACCAACATCCGCGCCGCCGGCAAGGACGAGGCGGTCAAGCTCACCCCGCCGATCCGCATGACGCTGGAGCGGGCGCTGGCCTGGATCCAGGACGACGAGCTGGTCGAGGTGACGCCGAAGTCGATCCGCCTGCGCAAGCTCTACCTCGACACCCACGAGCGCAAGCGCTTCGAGAAAAGCCGCGTCGCCGGGGCGGCGTGATTTTCGCTCACGGGCCGCACCGCCGCCTTTGGCGGCTGGCCCTGCGCGGGCGCGCCGGACGACCGGCGGCCCGCAGTCGCGGGCTCGGCCTTCGGCCGATTTGAGCGTTCAAATACTTGACGGCGGCCGCTTCGGTCGCCGTTTTCATGTCGGGCATAGGCAAAGGAGATGATCCAATGGCCAAGATGATCCATTCGATGATCCGCGTTCTCGATGAGGCGCGGGCGGTGGCGTTCTATGATCGGGCGTTCGGGCTGAAGGTGGCGCAGCGGCTGGATTTCGAGAGCTTCACCCTCGTCTATCTGTCGAATGCCGAGACCGGGTTCGAGCTGGAGCTGACGATCAACAAGGGGCGCGCAGAGCCCTATGATCGCGGCGACGGCTACGGGCATCTGGCCGTCTCGGTCGAGGATGTCGACGCCGAGCATGCGCGGCTTTCGGCGGCCGGCCTCGCTCCGCGCAAGCTGGTCGACTTCGCGCCGGGCGGCGAGGTGATCGCCCGCTTCTTCTTCATCGCCGATCCCGACGGCTACGAGATCGAGGTCCTCCAGCGCGGCGGCCGCTATCTCTGACGCGGGCGGCGAAGCCGGATTGACAGCGGCAGCAGTGGCGCGATGATGCCGGCTTCAGGAGGAGGATGTCCATGGACCCCGCATTTCTGTTCACCGCGCTGATCGTCGTCGCCTCTCCCGGCACCGGGGTGATCTACACGCTCGCCGTGGCGCTGGGGCGCGGCGGCGCGGCGTCCGTGTCGGCGGCCTTCGGCTGCACGCTCGGCATCGTGCCGCACATGGCTGCGGCCATCCTCGGCCTCGCCGCGCTGATGCACACCAGCGCGGTGCTGTTCCAGCTCGTCAAGTTCGCCGGCGTCGCCTATCTCCTGTGGATGGCGTGGGGCACGCTGAAGGAGAACGGCCTGCTCAACGCCGAGCCGCACAAGGAGAAGCTGTCGCATGCCGCCATCGTCCGGCGCGGCGTGCTTCTCAACATCCTCAACCCCAAGCTGTCGATCTTCTTCCTCGCCTTCCTGCCGCAATTCGTGCCGCTCGACGCCGCCAGCCCGACCGCGACGATGATCCGGCTCGGCCTCGTCTTCATGGCGATGACCTTTGCGGTCTTCGTCGTCTACGGGCTGCTCGCGGCGCAGGTGCGCGGCCGCGTGCTGTCGAGCCGCGTCGCCATGGCGTGGCTGCGTCGCACCTTCGCCGCCGCCTTCGCGCTGCTCGGCCTCAGGCTGGCGCTGTCGTCGCGATAGGTCGGGAGCCCGCGATGGACCTCGCCTCGCTCGCCATCTTCGCCGCCGCGCTGTTCGTCGCCGCCGGCTCGCCCGGGCCGTCGATCGTCGCGCTGGTGGCGCGCGTGGTCTCGTCGGGCTTTCGCGGCGTCTTTCCCTTCCTCGCGGCGATGTGGATCGGCGAGGCGGTCTGGCTGTCGATGGCCGTGTTCGGCCTCGCCTTCCTCGCCCAGACCTTCCATCTCGCCTTCGTGGCGCTGAAATGGGCGGGTGTCGCCTATCTCGTCTGGCTGGCGTGGAAGATGTGGAGCGCGCCGGTCGTGATCCGCGAGGGCGAGATGCCGGACGCGCGATCGCCGTGGAAGCTGTTCTTCGCCGGCATGGCGGTTACGCTCGGCAACCCCAAGATCATGATGTTCTACATGGCGCTCCTGCCGACCATCGTCGACCTGCGCGCCATCACCCTCGGCGGCTGGGCCGGGCTGACGCTGACCATGGCGCTGGTGCTGGTCGTCATCGACCTCGCCTGGGTGGCGGCGGCCGTGCAGGCGCGCCGCATGCTCAGGAGCGCGCGGGCCGTGCGCGCCGCCAACCGGGTCAGCGCCGCCACCATGGCGGGCGCGGCGGCGGCGATCGCGACGCGCTGAGGCTCAGTCAGCGGGCCCCTGTCAGCGAGCCATGGCGTGGTATTCGCCGTTCGGCCGCATGTCGACGGCCGCGGCCATGCGGTTCGACATGTTGTAGAACGAGGCCGCGGCCGAAATGTCCCAGATGTCGCGGTCGGAGAAACCGGCGTCGCGCAGCGCCTGCCGGTCCCGGTCCTCGATCCGGTCGGGCCGCTCGGTCAGCTTGACCGCGAAGTCGAGCATCGCCTTGTGCCGGAGCGACAGGGCGGCGGCGCGGTAGTTCATCACCAATTGCTCGCCCAGCGCCGGGTTGCCGGAAAGCTGGCGCACCGCCGCGCCATGGGCGGTCAGGCAGTAATAGCATTTGTTCACCGACGAGACCGCGACCGCGATCATCTCGCGCTCCAGCTTGGAAAGGCCGGAATCGCCCAGCATCAGGTCGTTGTACATGTCGGAGAAGGCGCGCAGCTTCTTCTCGTCGAAGGCGTAGGCGAGAAGCACGTTCGGCACCATGCCGAGCTTTTCCACGCACTTGTCGAAATAGGCCTTCGTGTCGTCCGACAGGTTGTCGGAGAGCTTCAGATCCAGAGCCGTGATCCGGTCTTCCATGGCATTATCTCCCTGTCATTGTTTGTTGGCACAGTGCGCGCGGGCGCTCGCCAAACGCCTTTTGTCTGGTACGATAACGGCAAATAAGAACGGACGGGACAGGAATCGCCATGCCAGGGGCAAGAAAAGCCGCGAAAGCCGAAAAACACGCGCCGAAGACGGCGAAGCTCGAGGAACTTTTGCGGCTGCGGGCCCCGGCCGAGGACGTCGCCGCCTATGACGAGGCGGTGTTCGCCCACGCCGCCGGCCTTGCCGGCGCCGCGCTGTCGCGGCACCGGCGCGGCGAGAGCGTGATCGCCATCGAGAGCGACCCGGCGCTGCGGCACGGCGGCCGGCAGGTCAGCGCGATCACCATCGTCAACGACAACATGCCGTTCCTGTTCGATTCGCTGCTGGGCGAGATCGCCGACAGCGCCGGCGAGCCGCTTCTGGTGCTGCATCCCGTGGTGCTGGTCTCCCGTGGCAAGGGCGGCGCGGCTGAGTTCGCCGGCGAGGCGCTGCCCGGCAAGGCCGATCCGGCCGCGGCCGAGCGCGTCAGCGTGATCCACGTCCATGTCGCGCGGCTCGGCGAGGAGGCGGCGGCGGCGCTCAAGGAGCGGCTCGCCTACATCCTCGGCCAGGTCCGCGCCGCCGTGACCGACTGGAAGCCGATGCTGGCGCGCATCGACCAGGCGATCCACGATTTCCGTTATGCCTCGGTGCCGCTCGACCGGGCCGAGGTCGCCGAGGGCATCGCCTTCCTCGAATGGCTGCGCGACGACAATTTCACCTTCCTCGGCATGCGCGAGTTCAAATATGTCGGCGGCGAGAAGGACGGCGTGCTCGAAGTGTCGAAGAAGGCGGGCCTCGGCATCCTCGCCGATCCGGGCGTGCTCGTGCTGCGGCGCGGCGCGGAGGCCGTGACGACGACGCCGGAGATCCGCGCCTTCCTGCACGGGCCGGAGCCGCTGATCGTCACCAAGGCCAACGCCAAGTCGGTGGTGCATCGCCGCGCCTATCTCGACTATGTCGGGATCAAGGTGTTCGACGCCAAGGGCAAGCTCGCGGGCGAACTGCGCGTCGTCGGCCTGTTCACCTCCACCGCCTATACCAGCTCGGTGATGGACATCCCCTATCTGCGCTCGAAGGCGGGCGCGGTGATCGCCAGGTCCGGCTTCGACGCCGGCGACCATTCGGGCAAGGCGCTGATCAACGTGCTCGAATCCTACCCGCGCGACGAGCTGTTCCAGATCAGCGTGCCGACCCTGCGCAAGCATGCCGAGGCGATCCTGGCGCTGGGCGAGCGGCCGCGGGTGCGCGTCCTGTTCCGGGTCGACCAGTTCGACCGCTTCGTCTCGATCCTCGTCTTCGTGCCGCGCGACCGCTACGATTCCATCGTGCGCGAGCGCATCGGCGCCTTCCTGAAGACGGCGTTCGACGGTCGTTTGTCGGCTTACTATCCGAGCTTTCCCGAGGGCGGGCTGGCGCGCGTCCACTTCATCATCGGCCGCTCCGGCGGGCGGACGCCGAAGGTGGAGCCGGGCGCGCTGGAGGCCGGCATCCGCGCGATCGTGCGCACATGGGAGGACGCGCTCACCGACGCCGCCGCCGATTCCGGCGCGGAGAGCGGCTTGGTCGCGCTCGCCAACCGGCTGCCGCGGAGCTATCGCAACTCCTTCGCCCCGGAAACCGCGCTCGAGGATGCGCGGCAGGTGGCGGCGCTCTCGGCCGCCGACCCCATCGCCATCGACTTCTACCGCGCCGCGGGCGAGGGCGACGACCACGCCTCGCTGAAGATCTACCATCACGGCGAGCCGGTCGGCCTGTCGCGGCGGGTGCCGCTGCTGGAGAACATGGGCTTTCGCGTCATCAGCGAGCGGACGTTCGAGATTCCCGGCGACGAGGATGCCGCGCCGGTCTTCATCCACGACATGGAACTGGCGGGAGAGGCCGGCCGGGCCATCGACCTCGGCGACGG
>JBBCKE010000023.1:0-386369 GCA_037190985.1 Alphaproteobacteria bacterium | reverse complement strand
TCTGGTCATACGCCCGGAAATCACCGAAATACTTCGTGATCGCAGCCGTCAAAGACGTCTTGCCATGGTCAACGTGACCAATCGTGCCAATGTTGACGTGAGGCTTGTTACGCTCAAATTTACCCTTGGCCATCTGAATTCTCCATTCCTTGCGCGCCCGTCCGGGCTGGTCTTGTCCACTCGCGGCCGGCGCGCGGCTACGCGTACTTCTTCTGGATTTCCTGAGCCACGGCGGTCGGCACCGGCTCGTAATGGTCGAACTGCATCGTGTACTGGGCGCGGCCCTGCGACATCGAGCGCAGCGTGTCGACATACTTGAACATGTTGGCCAGCGGCACCATCGCGTTGATCACGACGGCGATGCCGCGGGCTTCCTGGCCCTGGATCTGGCCGCGACGGCCGTTGAGATCGCCGATCACCGAGCCGACATAGTCTTCCGGCGTCACGACCTCGACCTTCATGATCGGCTCGAGAAGCTGGGCGCCGGCCTTTTGCGCACCCTCGCGGAACGCTGCGCGGGACGCGATCTCGAAGGCGAGCACCGAGGAGTCGACGTCGTGGTAGGCGCCGTCGATCAGCGTCGCCTTGACGCCGAGCATCGGGAAGCCGGCGAGCGGGCCCGACGACAGGACACTCTGGATGCCCTTCTCGACGCCGGGGATGTATTCCTTCGGCACCGAGCCGCCGACGACCTTGGACTCGAACAGGAAGTCCTCGCCCTCCGGGTTCGGCTCGAACACGATCTTGACGCGCGCGAACTGGCCCGAACCGCCGGTCTGCTTCTTGTGGGTGTAGTCGATCTCGGCGGCGCGGGTGATCGTCTCGCGATAGGCCACCTGCGGCGCGCCGACATTGGCCTCGACCTTGAACTCACGACGCATGCGGTCGACGAGAATGTCGAGGTGAAGCTCGCCCATGCCGGCGATGATCGTCTGGCCGCTCTCCTCGTCGGTCTTGACGCGGAAGGACGGGTCCTCGGCCGCGAGACGGTTGAGCGCCAGGCCCATCTTCTCCTGGTCGTTCTTGGTCTTCGGCTCGATGGCGATCTGGATCACCGGATCCGGGAATTCCATGCGCTCCAGGATCACCGGCTTCAGCGGGTCGCACAGCGTGTCGCCCGTGGTGGTGTCCTTGAGGCCGGCCAGCGCCACGATGTCGCCGGCGAACGCCTCTTCGATGTCCTCACGCGAGTTCGAATGCATCTGCAACATGCGGCCGATGCGCTCTTTCTTGCCCTTGACGGTGTTCTCGAGCGAGATGCCCTTCTTGAGCACACCCGAATAGATGCGCGCGAAGGTCAGCGAACCGACGAACGGGTCGTTCATGATCTTGAACGCCAGCATCGCCAGCGGCTCCTCGTCCGACGACTTGCGAACGGTTTCGCCCTCGGTCTTCGGATCGATGCCCTTGATCGCGGGAACTTCGGTCGGCGACGGAAGGAAGTCGACCACCGCATCAAGAAGCGGCTGCACGCCCTTGTTCTTGAACGCGGTTCCGCACAGGACCGGGTGGAACTTCACGTCGATGGTGCCCTTGCGGATCAGGCTGCGCAACTCGTCGTTCGACGGCAACTGGCCATCGAGGTAGCGCTCGAGCGCGCCTTCGTCCATCTCGACGGCGGCCTCGATCATCTTCTCGCGATATTCCTCGGCCTTGTCCTTCAGATCGGCCGGAATCTCGACGACATCCCACTGCGCGCCGAGCGTCTCGTCGCGCCAGACCAGCGCCTTCATCTCGATCAGGTCGACGACGCCCTTGAACTCGTTCTCGGCGCCGATGGGCAGCTGGACGGCAACGCCGACCGCGCCGAGGCGCGAACCGATCATCTCCAGGCAGCGATAGAAATCCGCGCCCGTCTTGTCCATCTTGTTGCAGAAGATCATGCGCGGGACATGATACTTCTCGGCCTGGCGCCACACGGTCTCGGTCTGCGGCTCGACGCCGGCATTGGAATCGAGCAGCGCGATGGCACCGTCGAGCACGCGCAGCGAACGCTCGACCTCGATGGTGAAGTCGACGTGGCCGGGCGTGTCGATGATGTTGAAGCGGCGCTTCTTGCCGTCGCGGCCTTCCCAGAAGGTCGTGGTCGCGGCCGACGTGATGGTGATCCCGCGCTCCTGCTCCTGCTCCATCCAGTCCATCGTGGCGGCGCCGTCATGGACTTCGCCGATCTTGTGGGACTTGCCGGTGTAGTAGAGGATCCGCTCGGTCGTGGTGGTCTTGCCGGCGTCGATATGCGCCATGATACCGAAATTGCGGTAGTCTTCGATCTTGTATTCGCGGGCCATCGGGGATGCCTCTCGTTTCGCTTCGCCGGATTACCAGCGGTAGTGCGCGAAGGCGCGGTTGGCTTCGGCCATCTTGTGCGTGTCCTCACGCTTCTTGACGGCGGTGCCACGGTTGTTGGCCGCGTCGAGCAGCTCACCCGACAGGCGGTCGACCATGGTGGTCTCGTTGCGCTTGCGCGCGGCGGCGATCAGCCAGCGGATGGCGAGCGCCTGACGGCGCTCCGGGCGCACGTCCACCGGAACCTGGTAGGTGGCGCCGCCGACGCGGCGCGAACGCACCTCGAGGTGCGGGGCGACGTTGTCCAGCGCCTGATGGAACAGGGCCACCGGCTCCTGCTTCGCCTTCGACTGCACCTGATCCAGCGCGCCATAGACGATCGACTCGGCCGTGGACTTCTTGCCGTGGAGCATCACGGCATTCATGAACTTGGTGATGACGAGATCGCCGAACTTGGGGTCCGGGTTGATCTCGCGCTTTTCTGCTCTATGGCGTCGGGACATCTTCTTCGTCTCTCACGATCGTCGGCAGCGGCACAGTTGAAAAAAGCGCCGAAGCCGGGAAAACCCTTACTTCGGACGCTTCGCGCCGTACTTGGAGCGGCGCTGCTTGCGGTTCTTCACGCCCTGCGTGTCGAGCACGCCGCGGATGATATGGTAACGCACACCCGGAAGGTCCTTCACGCGGCCGCCGCGGATCATGACCACGGAGTGCTCCTGAAGGTTGTGGCCTTCGCCCGGAATGTAGCCGATCACCTCGAAGCCGTTGACGAGGCGAATCTTCGCGACCTTGCGCAGAGCCGAGTTCGGCTTCTTCGGCGTCGTCGTGTAGACGCGCGTGCAAACGCCCCGCTTCTGCGGGTTGGCCTGCATGGCCGGAACCTTGTTGCGCTTCACCGGCGCGACGCGCGGCTTGCGGATCAGCTGGTTGACGGTAGGCATCAAACCTTCCTTCTATCTCAAAACCCGTGTCTCAAACCCTGTTCAGGGCCGTTTCGGCGATATTTCCATACGGCAATTCGGGCACCAAACCACCTCCGGCGGTCCTGCCCGAACAAAACGCAGAGGAAACGGATGCCCGTTTCATGCAAGCCGGCAATGTCTAGTCGCTCGTAAAACGAACCCTGTTTGAGGCGAACTCCGGGACGCGGCGTCCCGAACGAACAAGCCTCACATCGGCTCAGACGAGGCGGCTTCTACTCGCAACGCCCGCGACCGTCAAGCCCCGGGGCCTCAAGAAACGCGCGGCTTCGGCCATATTTCGCGGTTGCGCGGGCCTGCCTAATATAATTGCGCGGTTGGCCTTCGCAAACGGCCTCCCGCTTCGGCTTCGCCTGTCGCCGCGGCGGGAATCGTGCGAAACAGGAGCTTCAGTGGAGCGCGAATCCCGTGAACGACAACGATCAGAAGCCCGTCACCATCATCATCGGCCGCGTCTGGCGCGACAAGGGCGCAGAATCGCAGGGCGTTCATGTGATGCTGACGGCCCCCGACGACGATTCCGCCGTGCGCAAGGCGCTGGAGGCGCTGGCCGCCGAAGGTTACGCCGAAGCCGAGCTCGACCAGATCGGCGACATGGAAGGCGCGCCCGACGAGGAACCGCACCTTTCGGCCTGGCAGGGCGCTCTCGAGGGCGAGGTGTCGATCGTCACCTTCGACGAGCCGCTCTGATTCCATTTGCCCGCGAGGGCTCTATTTCGCCTTCCCGCGCAACCGCGCCCACATCCCTCCCCGCGGCCGCCACTCGCTGACGATCACCGCCGCGACGATCAGCGCGCCGCCGAGGAGTGCGAGAGGCGGCAGCCGGTCGCCGGCGATGCGGCCGAAGATGCCGCCCCACACCGGCTCGCCGGCATAGATCAGCGTCGCCCGCGTCGGCGGGACGACCTTCTGCGCCCAGTTCATCGTCAGCTGGATCAGCGCGCTCGCCAGCCCGAGGCCGACGGCGCAAGAAAACCACACCCAATGGAAGGCGGGAACGGCCTCGCCGACCAGCGGCATGGCCGCGAGCGACATCGTCCCGCCGGCGAGCAACTGGACCGCAGTGACGCGTCGGCTGTCGACGCCGGAGGCGAAGCCGCCGATCATGATGATCTCGGCGGCGATGGCGAGCGCGCCGACGAGGGTGACGACCTCGCCGGCCGAGAGCGTGAGGTGGCCGGCATCCGGCCCGGCGAGCAGGGCGAGACCGACGAAGGCGAGGCCGATGCCGATCCAGCTCATCAGGGACGGGCGGCGGCGCAGGACGATCCATTGCAGCAGCGGCACCATCGGCACGTAGAGCGCGGTGATGAAGGCCGACTGGCTGCTGGTGATGGTTTTCAGGCCGTGGCTCTGGAGGGCGTAGCCGAGGAACAGTGCTGTTCCGATCGCCGTTCCCGCCTTGACCTCGCGCCACGTCAGGCCGCGCATCGCCCTGCGGAAGACCAGCGCCGCCATCGCCCCGGCGATCAGGAACCGGACGGCGACGAAGAAAAGCGCCCCGCTATGCTGCATCGCCCATTGCACGACCAGGAAGGTCGCGCCCCAGACCATCGTGATCGAGACCAGCGCGAGCTCGTGCCGGGATATGGAAATCGGGAAGGACGTCATCTGGAGCCGATGGGCGAGACGGGGAAACGGAAAGGATCGGTATGCTGAGATGCGGCCGGGCCGGCGGCCGGCCTAGTGTCCCGCCACCCGGGCGGCGACCCGCCGGTCGGCCTCGCTGCCGCTTGCCCCGAGCCCGGCCGCCACGCCGTCGCGGTCGGCCTGCGGCCGGTTCTGGCTCATCTTGCGCTTGCCCTCGATGCGGGTGATCGGCATGCGCAGGCCGACGATGCCGCGAAGCTGGGCGTCGATATAACTGTCGGGCGCGTCGGTCACGGCCCACGGATCGGCGCGCGGCCGCTCGTAAAGCTCGGTCAGCCGCGTGACGGCGTCGCGCAGCCTTTTCCTGTCGTCGAAGAACTCGACCGGGCCGTAGGCGTGGACGGCCTCGTAGTTCCATGTCGGCACGACCTTGCCGTGCTCGCGCTTCGACGGATACCAGGACGGCGTGACATAGGCGTCTGGGCCGGCGAAGATCGCCATCGCCTCGCAGGACGGCGGGAGCTTCCATTGCGGGTTGGCCCGCGCCAGATGGCCGTAGAGCGTGCCGGCCGCGCCTTCCGTCTCGACCAGGAACAGCGGCAGCGGCGTCGCGACGAGGCCGTCGGCGGTCGCCGTCACCAGCGTCGCGAGCCGCGCCCCGCGCATGATGGCGCGCAGCGCGTCGGGATCGTCCTCACGGAAGGCGGGCGGCGTGTACATGGCTCTAACCTATCATCGCGATGAAGCGCCGTCCGGGGAAAGCGATGGGCCACAGGCCGCCGGCAGGCGCTCAATGCCCCTCGAAGGAAACCAGCGTCCGGACGGGAATGTCGAGCGCCTCGAGCTTGGCCCGGCCGCCGAGGTCGGGAAGGTCGATGACGAAGCAGGCCGACACGATCTCGGCTCCCATCTGGCGGATCAGCTTGACCGCGCCCTCGGCCGTGCCGCCGGTCGCGATCAGGTCGTCGACGAGGATGACCTTCTCGCCCGGCTGCACCGCGTCGCGGTGCATCTCCATCTCGTCCAGCCCGTATTCGAGGCTGTAGGCGACGCGCACCGTCTCGTGCGGCAGCTTGCCCTTCTTGCGGATCGGCACGAAGCCGGCCGAAAGCTGATGGGCGACGGCGCCGCCGAGGATGAAGCCGCGCGCCTCCATGCCGGCGATCTTGTCGATCTTGGAGCCGGCCCACGGATGAACCAGCTCGTCGACGGCGCGGCGGAAGGCGCGCGCATTGCCGAGCAGCGTGGTGATGTCGCGAAACAGGATGCCCGGCCTCGGATAGTCGGGGATGGTGCGGATTGCGGCGCGCAGCGTGTCTTCAAGCGACGATGTCATGGGGTGTTCCGATTATGCTGGGCCCGTTTGTTGCACGCCAGTGATGACCGGAACGCGGGCAAAAGAAAAGGGGCGGCTTGCCGCCGCCCCCGAACTTTCGCATCCGGCCTTTCGCATCCGGCTGCGCTCAATGGTCGATCTTCGACCAGACCTTGCGCTTGGTGAGATAGACCAGCGCGCCGAACAGCGCCAGGAACACCATCACGTTGAAGCCGGTGCGCTTGCGCGCCTCCAGATGCGGCTCGGCCGCCCACATCAGGAACGCCGTGATGTCGCGCGCATGCTGGTCGAGCGTCGCGGGCGTGCCGTCCGCGTAGGTGAACTGGTCGTCGAACAGCGGCGGCGCCATCGACAGCACCGCGCCCGAAAGGAAGTGCGGGTTGTAGTAGGTGCCGGGCTGGACGTCGACATGCTCGGGAACCTCCTCCTCGTAGCCGGTCAGGAGGTTGTAGATGTAGTCCGGCCCGCTTTCGGCATACTGGGTGAAGATGTCGAAGACGAAGGTCGGGAAGCCGCGCTCCACCGCCCTCGCCTTGGCGATCAGCGAGAAGTCGGGCGGCACCGCGCCGTTGTTCGAGACCGCCGCCGTCTCCGGGTTCGGATAGGGCGAAGGGAAGCGGTCGGACGGGATGCCGGGCCGCATGAACATCTCGCCGTCGGCGTTGGGGCCGTCCTCGACCTCGTACTCGGCGGCGAGCGCGCGCACCTGCTCGTCGCTGTAGCCGAGGGCCTCGAGATTGCGGAAGGCGACCAGCTCCATCGAATGGCAGGACGAGCAGGATTCGCGGTAGATCATCAGGCCGCGCTGGAGCTGGCCCTTGTCGTAGGTGCCGAACGGCCCGGAGAACGTCCACTCCTGCGGCACGGGCTTCTTCAGCGGATACTCGGCCGCCTGGGCGGCGCTCATCGAGCCGAAGGCGATGCCGAATGCCGCCAGTCCCTTGAGAATTGTCTTCATGGTCAAGTCCTTGTCTCTTCCAGGGACGGCTCAGTTGGCGGACTGCGGCGCAGCCGCGGTCTTGTTCTTCTCCAGCACCGCCTCGGTGATCGAGTTCGGCAACCGGCGCGGTGTCTCGATCAGGCCGAGAACCGGCATGATGATGAGGAAGAACGCGAAGTAGTAGAGCGTGCCGATCTGCGACATGATCACATACGCCCCCTCGGCCGGACGCGAACCGAGCCAGCCCAGGAAGACGGTGTCGATGACGAAGAGCCAGAAGAACAGCTTGTACCACGGACGGTAGACCGCCGAGCGCACCTTCGAGGTGTCGAGCCACGGCACGAAGAACAGCACCGCGATCGCGCCGAACATGGCCAGCACGCCGCCGAGCTTGGAGTCGATCGGGCCGATGTTGAAGGTGATGGCGCGCAGGATCGCGTAGAACGGCAGGTAGTACCATTCGGGCACGATATGCGCCGGCGTCTTCAGCGGATCGGCCGGGATGTAGTTGTCCGGATGGCCGAGATAGTTCGGCATGTAGAAGACGAAGTAGGCGAACACCGCCAGGAACACGACCATGGCGAAACCGTCCTTGATGGTCGCGTAGGGCGTGAACGGCACGGTGTCGGTCTTGTGCTTGATCTCGATGCCGGTCGGGTTGGTCTGGCCGGTGACGTGGAACGCCCAGACGTGGAGCACCACGACGCCGGCGATCATGAACGGCAGCAGATAGTGCAGCGAGAAGAAGCGGTTCAGCGTCGGGTTGTCGACCGCGAAGCCGCCGAGCAGGAGCTGCTGCACCCATTCGCCGACCAGCGGTATGGCGGTGAAGAAGCCGGTGATGACGGTGGCGCCCCAGAAGCTCATCTGCCCCCACGGCAGCACGTAGCCCATGAAGCCCGTGGCCATCATCAGGAGGTAGAGGATCACGCCGAGAATCCACACCACCTCGCGCGGTGCCTTGTAGGAGCCGTAATAGAGGCCGCGGAAGATGTGGATGTAGACGGCGATGAAGAAGAACGACGCGCCGTTGGCATGGAGATAGCGCAGCAGCCAGCCGGAGTTGACGTCGCGCATGATCTTCTCGACCGAGCCGAAGGCGAGCTCCGTCGACGCCGCATAATGCATGGCCAGCACGATCCCGGTGACGATCTGCACCACCAGCATCATCGCAAGGATGCCGCCGAAGGTGTAGGCGTAGTTCAGGTTGCGCGGAACCGGATAGGCGATGAAGGAATCGTAGACGAGACGCGGCACCGGCAGGCGCGAGTCCATCCAGCGGCCGAGGCCGGTTTTGGGCGTATAGGTCGAGTGTCCACCGCTCATGGTCTGATGCTCTCTCTGCCTCAACCGATCCGGATGACCGAGTCGGAAATGAATTGGAATGTCGGGACCGGGAGGTTGGTCGGCGCCGGGCCGGTGCGGATGCGCCCGGCGGTATCGTAGTGCGAGCCGTGGCAGGGGCAGAACCAGCCGCCGAAATCGCCCGCCTGGCCGAGCGGCACGCAGCCGAGATGGGTGCAGGAGCCGATCATGACGATCCAGTTCTCCTTGCCCTCGCCGGCAGAGCGCGAAAGGTCGTCGGCCGGGGCGTCGGGGGCGATGTTGTCGTTGCGCGCGACCGGGTCCTTGAGGTCGCCGAGCGGCACGGCCTTGGCGGCCTCCACCTCGTCATCGGTGCGGTTGCGAATGAAGATCGGCTTGCCGCGCCACTTCGCGGTCACCGACATGCCGGGCTCGATCGAGGAAATGTCGACGTCGATCGTCGCCAGCGCCAGCGTCGAGGCGTCCGGCCGCATCTGGTCGATGAAGGGCCAGACGGCCGCGCCGGCGCCGACAACGCCGGTCACGGCGGTAGCGATGTAGAGGAAATCGCGACGGTTATGTTCGGTGGCTTCGTTCGCGCTCACGGGGACCGGGTCCTTTCGCCTTATTTTCACCGGCAGGAACCCGCATAACCATAGCCCGACTCACAGTCACCTTTCCTTGCAGATGTGCTGGCGGCTGGCGACGGCTGGCGGATTCCCCCTGCATTTGGCGAAGGTTTCTATGCCCGAGCCGCGCGCTTGTCCAGTATCACAAGCCACTTACGGCACAATGTCGCGGATTAGCCTTGTGGATCACGCCGCGCCCAGCCTCACCAGCACCTCGGCGGGTATGGCGTAGTCGCGAATCGCGTCGTGATGGCGGCGCAAACCGCACAATTCGCGCTGGATGAAATAGGCGTAGACCGCCTGAACGGCGGCCTTCAGGCATTGCGGCCGCCCCGCGTCGGAGGGGTCGCAATCGCGCAGGCGGGCGAGCGCCTTCTCGACCTTTTCGCCGGCCCGGCCAAGCGAGGAGGCCTTCTCGGCGGCGATCTCGTGGTCGAGCGGCGCGAACAGCCCCTCGCCCGCGCCGCCGGCGAGCGCCGAGGCCGAAAAGCGCGAAGGCGGGCGCAGGCTCACGATCCCGTTTCCTCCATCCTACTCCGCGGCGAGGCTCGACGCCAGGAAGCCGCCCGACTGGCGCTTCCACAACTGGGCGTAGAGGCCGTCGCGGGCGACGAGCGCGTCATGCGTGCCCTCCTCGACGATTCGGCCGTGATCGAGCACCACCAGCCGGTCGAGCGCGGCGATGGTCGAAAGCCGGTGCGCCACCGCGATGACGGTCTTGCCCTCCATCAGCCGGTAGAGATTGTCCTGGATCGCCGCCTCGATCTCCGAATCGAGCGCCGAGGTCGCCTCGTCGAGGATCAGGATCGGCGCGTCCTTGAGCATCATCCGCGCGATGGCGATGCGCTGGCGCTGGCCGCCGGACAGCTTGACGCCGCGCTCGCCGACATGGGCGTCGTAGCCCTGCCTGCCCTTCGGGTCGGTGACCCCGAGGATGAAGTCGTGCGCCGCAGCGCGCCTCGCCGCCTCGACGATCTCCTCGTCGCTCGCGCCCGGCTTGCCATAGGCGATGTTGTCGCGGATCGAGCGGTGCATCAGCAGCGGCTCCTGCGCGACGACGCCGTATTGGGCCCTGAGCGACGCCTGCGTCACGTCGCGAATGTCGGTGCCGTCGATCAGGATGCGCCCGCTCTCGACGTCGAACAGCCTGAGCGCCAGGTTGACCAGCGTGGTCTTGCCCGCGCCAGAGGGGCCGACCAGCGCCACCCGCTCGCCCGGCCGCACGTGAAGGTCGAGATGCTGGATGGTGCCCTCGCCCTTGCCATAGGTGAAGGTGACATCCTCGAAGGCCAGCTCGCCCCTGACGCGCGGCAGCACGGCCGCGCCCGGCCGGTCGCGCAGCTCGGGCCTGACCGAGATCGTGCCGGTCGCGTCCTGCACCGTGGCGAAGGAGCGGATCAGCCCGTTGATGTTGAACATCATGTAGCCGGACATCTGGTTGAGCCGGAAGACGAGGCCCATGGCGGCGGCGATCTCGCCGGTGGTGGCCGACCCCGCCATCCAGCCGCGGATGGCGAGCGCGAACACCGCCGCCATCATCAGGCCGTTAACGATGGCAACCGCCGAGCGCACGCGGGTAATCGCCCGCGACAGCGTCTTGACCGCGCCGAGGAACCGCTCCATCGCCTCGCGGACATAGTCGTTCTCGCGCATGCCGCTGTCGAACAGCTTCACCGCCATGATGTTGGTGAAGGCGTCGACCAGCCGCCCGTTCATGATCGAGCGTTCGTCGGCGCTCCTGCGCCCGGCCGCGCGCAGCGGCGGCAGGTAGCGCCACGCGACGAAGCCGTAGACGACGAGCCAGACCGCGAGCACGAGGCCCATGACCGGATCGAGCATGGTCAGGATCGTTCCCGCCAGCAGGAGGAAGGCGAAAAAGCTCCACATCGTCTGGAGCGAGGAGACGATGAAGTCTCCCGTCGCCTCGCCGCCCTGCAGGATCTTGGTGGCGATGCGGCCGGCGAAATCGTTCTGGTAGAAGGTGTAGGGCTGCTCGATCACGCGGCGGAACGACTGCCAGCGCACGAGCTGGTAGAAGCTCGGCACGATCACCTGCTGCTCGACCACGGCGTTGGCGATCATGACGATGGCGCGGATGACCAGCACCAGCACGAGGAACGCCGCCAGCTCGACCCAGTGGTCGGTGAGAAGCCGCGTCGGCGAGGATTTTTCCAGCAGGTCGATCAGCCAGCCGAGCGACCAGTAGAGCGCAGCGTCGACCGCGCCCGACAGGCCGCCGGCGATGAGCAGGAGCAGGAACGGCCCCTTCGCCTGACGGGCGAAATAGAGGATGAACGCCCACGCGTCGCGCGGCAGCACCTCCCTTTCGGTGTCGGCGAAAGGCTCGATGACCTCTTCGGTCCTGCGCCAGATGCGCTCGGCGAAACCGTCGTCCTTGCGGTCCTCGACCTCGCGTTCCTCGATCCTGCTCATTCGGCCGCGACTTCCCTTTCCCGTCCGCCCTCTTCCTCCTCGATGAGGAATCCGCCGGACTGCCTCTGCCATAGCTGGGCATAAAGGCCGCCGCCGGCAATGAGCGCCTCGTGGGTTCCTTCCTCGATGACGCGCCCCTTGTCCATGACGACAAGGCGGTCCATCGCGGCGATGGTCGACAGCCGGTGGGCGATGGCGATCACCGTCTTGCCCTCCATCAGCCGGTAGAGGTTCTCCTGGATCGCCGCCTCGACCTCCGAATCGAGCGCCGAGGTCGCCTCGTCGAGGATCAGGATCGGTGCGTCCTTGAGCATGACGCGGGCGATGGCGATGCGCTGGCGCTGGCCGCCCGACAGCTTGACGCCGCGCTCGCCGACATGCGCGTCGAGCCCCTTGCGGCCCTTGGCGTCGGAGAGGGTGGCGATGAAGTCGAGCGCCTCGGCCCGGCGCGCGGCCTCGATAATCATCTCCTCGGTCGCGTCCGGGCGGCCATAGGCGATGTTGTCGCGCACCGAGCGGTGAAGGAGCGAGGTGTCCTGCGTGACGACGCCGATCTGCGCGCGCAAGGAGTCCTGCGTCACAGTGGCGATGTCCTGCCCGTCGATCTCGACCCTGCCGCCCTCGACGTCGTAGAAGCGCAGCAGGATGTTGACCAGCGTCGACTTGCCCGCGCCCGAGCGGCCGACGACGCCGACCTTCTCGCCGGGGCGGATCGTCAGCGACAGGTCCTCGATCACGCTCTTCTTCTTGCCGTAGTGGAAGCGGACATGGTCGAACGCGATCTCGCCGCGCTCCACCACGATCGCCTTCGCGTCGGGCCGGTCCTCGACCAGCCGCGGCAGCGAGATCGAGCGGATGCCGTCCTGCACGGTGCCGATGTTCTCGAACAGGCCCGACACCTCCCACATGATCCATTGCGACATGCCCCACAGCCGCAGCACGAGGCCGAGCGCCACCGCGACCGCGCCGATCGACACCGTCTCGGTGAGCCAGAGCCAGATCGAGATCGCCCCGATCGCCGACAGGAGCAGCGAGTTGAGGAAATAGAGCGTGCCGTAAAGGCCCGTCACCAGCCGCATCGTGCGGTATGCCGGGTCGAGGAAGCCCTCCATGCTTTCACGCGCGAAGGCGGCCTCGCGCTGGGCGTGGCTGAACAGCTTGACCGTCTGGATGTTGGTGTAGCTGTCGACCACGCGCCCGGTCATCACCGAGCGCGCGTCGGCCTGCTCCTCCGACACCTTGCCGAGGCGCGGGATGTAGGAGCGCAAAAGGACGAGATAGCACACGAGCCAGACGCCGAGCGGCACGGCCAGCCGCCAGTCGGCCGAGCCGACGAGGAACAGCACGCCGAGGAAATAGACCACGACGTAGTTGAGGACGTCGATCAGCTTGATGACGCATTCGCGCACGGCCAGCGCCGTCTGCATCAGTTTGGTGGCGATGCGGCCGGCGAACTCGTCCTGATAGAACGTCATCGACTGCTTGAGCAGGTAGCGGTGCACCTGCCAGCGGATGCGCATCGGATAGTTGGCGAACAGCGTCTGGTGGTTGAGCAGCGAGTTGCCGAACACGATGCCCGGCAGGAAGACGAGGACGATGAACGCCATTCCCGCGAGCTTCCAGCCCTCGGTCTCGAGGAAGGTCTCCCGCGACTGGGCCGAGAGCCAGTCGACGATATTGCCGAGGAAGCCGAACATCCACACCTCGGTGATCGCGATCAGCGAGGTCGCGACGGCCGAGACGGCGATGAGCGGCCACGACCCCCGCGTATAGTGCATGCAGAACGCGACGAGGGTCTTCGGCGGCTCCACCGGCTCTTCCGGCGGGAACGGGTTGAGGAAGGATTCGAACCAGCGATACATGACAAATGTCTTCTTTTATGCAGGCGCGCCCGGGTCACGGGCGGATGGTCGGGTTTTCGCCCGCCACGGAACGCAGTCGGGCGCGCATCCGGCGGGGCGGGATCGGGAAGGCTGCGGCGGCGCGGGCAGCGGGGCGGCGCGCCGGCGTGGCGGAAATATCGGTTTCGAAACGGGCGGGAAGGCCCTTGATGGCGGCAGCGGCCATGGCGCGATTCCTCGAAAGGTCGGAAAGAAGTTTCCGGCGGAATCGGAACCCGGGCTGTCGTGTCAGGAAGAAGGTCTAGCCGAAACCGCCGTCAGGCGAAACGCCCGTCGCGCAGGCGCATGGTGGCAAAGCCGAGCCGGTGATCCATCGACGCCTCCTGAGATTCGGTTGACAAGGCGACCTCCATAAACCGGCCGGCGGCAAAACGCTATGCGTCCCGCGATCACGTTTTGTAGACGGACTTTTCCCGTTGCGTGGACGGGAACAGGATGAATGTTGCACGGCGGGTCGCTCAGTCCGCGCTCGAAAGCCGGCGCATGGTGAACTCGATCACGTCGTCGGGGCGCTCGCGCCAGCTCTCGATCTCGGTCCAGTAGGCCTGGCGCGGCCAGCGGTCGAACCATTCGCGCGCCTTGGCGCGCGCCGCCGGGCGCGGAAGCGCGAAGGTCTCGCGCACGAAGCCGTCGCGATCCCTGCGGGCGCCCTCGCCGCGCGCCCTGTCGAGCGTGCGCTTCAGGCTGTCGAGCGGTGGCCTTGCGGGAACGCGCAACCGGACTCTCCGTAGTGCCTTCGGAAATCCCCCGAAACACCTTGACCCTTCCGGGCAACAGATTAGGGATCGCAGGCACGATTTGCGAGTCATTTTAGCCGCCTGCCGCCCACCGGCGCGCGCGGCGATGGAGAGTGCCGATGGAGCGTCCAGACATACCGGCCGGCTTGCCGGACGGGATCGAGGAGAAGAAGGCGACGGCCAAGGCGTGGTTCGAGGAGCTGCGCGACAGGATCTGCGACGCCTTCGAGAAGATCGAGGACGACCTGACCGGCCCGCAGTCGAGCTGGTCGCCCGGCCGCTTCGAGCGCACGCCCTGGCAGCGCGACGAGGGAGCCAATGGGGGACACGGCGGCGGCGGCGTGATGTCGATGATGTACGGCCGCGTCTTCGAGAAGGTCGGCGTCCACGTCTCGACCGTCCACGGCGAGTTCTCGCCCGAATTCCGCAAGCAGATACCCGGTGCCGATGAGGACCCGCGTTTCTGGGCCTCCGGCATCTCGCTGATCGCCCATCCGGTGAACCCCAACGTCCCGGCTGTCCACATGAACACCCGCATGGTGGTGACGACGCGGCAATGGTTCGGCGGCGGCGCCGACCTGACGCCGGTGCTCGCCCGCCGGCGCACGCAGGACGACGCGGACACGCTCGCCTTCCACAAGTCGATGAAGTTCGTCTGCGACAAGCATGCCGGCGTCGCCGACCACGACCGCTTCAAGGCGTGGTGCGACGATTATTTCTTCCTGCCGCACCGGGGCGAGCCGCGCGGCGTCGGCGGCATCTTCTACGACTGGCTGAAGAGCCCACAGGAACGGGGCGGCTGGGACGCCGATTTCCACTTCACGCAGGATGTCG
Organism: Alphaproteobacteria bacterium; assembly: GCA_037190985.1. Lineage (GTDB taxonomy): Bacteria > Pseudomonadota > Alphaproteobacteria > Rhizobiales > Rhizobiaceae > Aerobium. Next base: position 371,398 of record JBBCKE010000023.1, on the reverse strand, counting down.
GCCGCACCTTCCTGATCGTCTACAACCATCTGGTGCGCAAGAATTTCAACGACAACTGGACCGAGGCCGACCGCGAGGAGCAACTGATCCGGCGCGGCCGCTATGTCGAGTTCAACCTGCTCTACGATCGCGGCACGATCTTCGGGCTGAAGACCGGCGGCAACGTCGATTCGATCCTGTCCAGCATGCCGCCCGAGGTCAAATGGCCCTGACGGGGCCGGGAAACGGCAGGACTTTTCCCCTGCCTCGCCTTTTGCGGCCGGCTTTTTGCAACCGGAACGGTCATTTCCGTGTTATGATTGACCCTCACAACAAGAAGACGCTGAAAGGAGGTTCCCCATGAAGGAATTCCATTGTGGTTCGCTGGTTCCCGGCTGCGCGTGGCACACGCGCCACCCTGAGGAAGCTGAGGTGATGCGCCGGGCGGTCGAGCACATGCGCGACACCCATGGCGAGACCATCATCCGCGAGACCATGGTCGAGGCCATCCGCTCGCGCATCGAGACCAGGCGCAACGCCGCCTGATCTCAGGCATCCCCGCCAAGCGCTGCGGCGCGCGCCAGAAGCGCGTCGCGGCTCGGGCGGAAGCCGTCCTCCACCCATTCGGCTTCCAGCTTTGCCAGCAGGCTTCCCATCTTCGGACCCGCCGGCAGGCCGAGCGCGGCGAGATCGCCGCCCTTGACCGGAAACACCGGCCTCTCCCAGCCGTCGAGAAAGCGCAGCAGCCGCAGATAGCCGCCGGCCTCGGCCAACGCGGCCGGGTCGTGCTCGGCCCGGGCGCGGGCGGAAGCCAGGCCGAGCCGCAGCCTGTCCTCCACCGCCTGCCGCTCGCCCGCATAGGCGATTTTTGCAAGCGCCGCCTCGCTGGTCGCATGGGCGATCGGCGCGGTCATCGCCCAAGCAGACAGGCGCGCGCCTTCCGCCCTCGACATCTTCAGCCGCCGGGCCATCGCCGCCATGCGCGCGGCGTCCGGCGGCACGATGGCCTCGAGCCGGAGCAGCGGATCGGGCGTCCAGCCGAGATCGTCGCCCGCCGCGACCAGCGCGTGAACCGCGTCGATGCCCCATTTCTCGCTTTCCGGCAGCACGGCGGTCAGCACGCCCGTCTGGCGCATCCACAAAAGCGCGCGCGACGGATCGGGCGCGCCGAGCAGCTTCTTCAGCTCCGTCCACACCCGCTCGGCCGACAGGCGCGCCAGCCCCTCCTTCAGCCGCGCGCAGGCGCGCAGGCCGTCGGCATCGGGCCTGCCCCTGCCGTACCAGGCGAAGAAGCGGAAGAAGCGCAGGATGCGCAGGTAATCCTCGCGGATGCGCGCCTCCGGATCGCCGATGAAGCGCAGCGTCGAGGTTTTCAGATCGGCGAGGCCGCCGACGAGATCGATCACCTCGCCCGCCGCCGTCGCGTAGAGCGCGTTGATGGTGAAGTCGCGGCGACTGGCATCCGCCTCCCAGTCGCGGCCGAAGGCCACGCGGGCGCGGCGCCCGTCGGTCTCGACATCGGCGCGCAGCGTCGTCACCTCGTAGGCCGCGCCGCCGGCGATGACGGTGATCGTGCCGTGCTCCTTGCCGGTCGGCACCGTGCGGAAGCCGGCGGCCTGCGCCCGGCGCTCGGTCTCGTCGGGCAGCGTGGTCGTGGCGATGTCGATGTCGCTGACGGCAAGGCCGAGCAGCGCGTTGCGCACCGCGCCGCCGGCGATTCGTGCTTCCTCGCCATCCTCGCAAAGAACTTGAAGAAGACGCTGTAGCTCGCTGTTATCCAGCCATGCCGCCCGCTTGTTGAGGGAGACCGCGCTCACGCATAGAGCCTTTCGTAGAGCGTGCGGATGATGCCGGCCGTCACGCCCCATATGTACCGCTCGCCGAACGGCATGGTGTAGAAATAGCGCTCCCTCTCCTGCCAGACGCGGCTGTCGCGCGTGTGGTTGCGCGGGTCCATCAGGAAGGCGAGCGGCACCTCGAAGGCGTCGTCCACCTCGTCGGGGTTGATCGACAGCCTGAAATCGGGCCGCACCACCGAAAGGATCGGCGCGATGCGGAAGCCCGAGCCGGAAACGTAGTCCGGCATGCGCCCGACCACCTCGATATAGCTCGGCGCGAGGCCGATCTCCTCCTCGGTCTCGCGCAGCGCGGCATATTCCGGCGTCGGGTCCGTGGGATCGATCCGCCCGCCCGGAAAGGCGACCTGACCCGAATGCGAGCGCAGCTTTTCGGTGCGCTTGGTCAGGATGACGCTCGCGCCCTCGCGCCGGTCGACGACGGGGATCAGCACGGCCGCGTCGCGCAGCCCGTCGCGCACGATCAGGTCGCGCATGTCGGGGTTGAGCCGGTGGTCGCCATAGTCGGACTCGGCGAACGGCTCCCGCTCGGTGGCCGCGCGCCGGCGGAAATCCTCGGCGGTGAAGGATGGGAGCGAGTCGTTCGGCATGTCAGGCACTCAGTTCACCCAGCCGGTCGGCGGGCATGATCGGGAACACGACCCCGTTGGAGCGCACCGCGAACATGCGCCGGCCGTCATGCTCGATCTCCTCGCCCAGTTCCGCCAGCTCGTAGGTCACGGCGCGGTTGACCAGCGCCTCCAGCCGGCCCCTGACCAGCAGATAGGGCTTCAGCCCGCCGGTCCCGGCCTCGATGGCGAAGCGCAGCGGGTTCGCCGGCCCCGCCTCGACCACGTCGCCGACATTGGTGCGGAAGGTCAGCACCCGCTCGCCGTCCCGCGCCGAAGCGTTGACCTCGACCGCGACGAAGGGCGCGTCCTCGACCCGGATGCCGACCTTCTCGACCGGGGTGACCAGATAGGTCCTGCCGTCCTCGTCCTTGCGCAGCACGGTGGAGAACAGTTGCACCAGCGCCGGCCGGCCGATCGGCGTGCCGAGATAGAACCAGGTGCCGTCTTGCCTGATCTCCATGTCGAGGTCGCCGCAGAACGGCGGATTCCACTTCTCGACCGGCGGCGCGCCCTTGCCGGCGCGGGCCGCGCGCGCCACCAGCGCCTCCAGCCCGGCCGCGTCCACAGGCTTCGTTGCCGCCTGTTTGCTTTTATCCGTGGTAATGTCCATCGTCACGAAATAGTCACTGTTGTTCGGCTTGTCAGCCATGCAGCGTGTTTTAAGCTCGACGCTCGCGCACCGCCAGATGCGATGCAGAGTCGCAACATGAGACCCAAGGAGCGGGACGGTCATGAGCGCAATCATCCGGGAACCGGCAATCGACGAGCGGCAGATGATCGCCGAGGCCGAAGCCGCGCTGGCCGACATCGGCATCGTGCGCGAGGCGGTCGGCGAAGTCATCTTCGGTCAGGAAAGCGTGGTCGAGCGCACGCTGGTCGCCATCCTTTCGGGCGGCCATGCGCTGCTGGTCGGCGTTCCCGGCCTCGCCAAGACCAAGCTGGTCGAGACGCTGGGCGTGGTGCTCGGCCTCGACGGCCGGCGCATCCAGTTCACGCCCGACCTGATGCCCTCCGACATCATCGGCTCCGAGGTGATGGAGCAGGACCCCACCGGGCGGCGCTCCTTCCGCTTCATCCCCGGCCCGATCTTCGCCCAGCTCCTGATGGCCGACGAGATCAACCGCGCCAGCCCGCGCACCCAGTCGGCGCTCCTGCAGTCGATGCAGGAATATCACGTCACCGTCGCCGGCCAGCGCCACGACCTGCCCGCGCCCTTCCATGTGCTGGCCACCCAGAACCCGCTGGAGCAGGAAGGCACCTATCCCCTGCCCGAGGCCCAGCTCGACCGCTTCCTGATGCAGATCGACGTTCTCTATCCCGAGATGGATGCCGAGCGGCGCATCCTGCTCGAAACCACCGGCATCGGCGAGGCCAAGGCCCGCAACGTGCTCTCGGCCGAACGGCTGAAGGCGATCCAGCTTCTCGTGCGCCGCATGCCGGTGCCGGAAAGCGTGGTCGAGGCGATCCTCGCGCTGGTGCGCTCCGCCCGCCCCGGACAGGGCGGCAAGGAGGCCGAGCGCCACATCTCCTGGGGCCCGGGACCCCGCGCCGGCCAGTCGCTGATGCTGTGCGCCCGCGCCCGCGCGCTCTATGACGGGCGGCTCGCGCCTTCCGTCGACGACGTGCGCGCGCTGGCCGAGCCGGTGCTGCAGCACCGCATGGCGCTGACCTTCGCCGCCCGCGCCGAAGGCGTCAGCGTGCGCGACGTCATCGCCCAGCTCGTGAAAGCGGCCGGTTGATGGTGCGCTTCGGCGAGGCGACCGCAGCCGTCTCCCCGCGCAACGCCATTGCGCGGGCGCGGCTGCGCGCCTCGCTGATTCCCGACCTGCTGGTCGAGGCCCGGCGCATCACCAATACGGTCATCGCCGGCTGGCACGGCCGGCGCCGGCGCGGCGTCGGCGAGAATTTCTGGCAGTTCCGCCCCTATATCGAGGGCGAGACCATGGCGCGGATCGACTGGCGGCGCTCGGCGCGCGACGACCAGACCTATGTCCGCGACCTCGAATGGGAGGCCGCCCACACCGTCTGGCTGTGGGCCGACCCCTCGCCGTCGATGCTCTACAAGTCCGAACTCGGCAACGTCTCCAAGGAATCGCGCGCGCTGGTGCTGGTGCTCGCGCTGGCCGAGCTCCTGTCGCGCAGCGGCGAGCGGATCGCCTGGCCGGGCCTGACCGACCCGTTCAGCTCGCGCAACGGGGCCGAGCGGCTGGCGGCGCGGCTCGGCCACGAGGCGCGCTTCGACCCGCGCCCCGATCTCGCACCGGTCTCGCGCTACAGCGACATCGTCGTCGCCAGCGATTTCCTCGACCCGGTCGAGGAAACCATCGCCTGGCTCGACCCGCTGGCCGGGCGTGGGGTGCGCGCCCACCTGATCGAGGTGTCGGACCCGGCCGAGGAGACCTTTCCCTATTCCGGCCGCACCGAGTTCGAGGACCCCGAGACCGGGCAGAAGCTGACCGCCGGCCGCGCCGAGACCCTGTCCGAGGAATACCGCCGGCTCTACGGCGCGCGCCGCGAGGAGCTTGCCGCCTGGTGCGGCCGCCTCGGCTGGAGCTACACGGTCAGCCGCACCGACCGCCTCGCCTCCGAGACGCTGATCAAGGTCCACATGACGATGACCGCCGATGTCGGAAGGGGCCGCGGACGATGATCCCCCTCTCCTTCGGCTTCCCGGCCATCCTCGCCGGGCTTCTGGCTCTGCCGGTCATCTGGTGGCTGCTCAGGCTGACGCCGCCGCGGCCGCGCGAGGAGATATTCCCGCCGCTGCGCATCCTCGCCCGCATCGTCCGGCAGGAGGAAACCCCGCGCAAGAGCCCGTGGTGGCTGACCCTGCTGCGGCTCATGATGGCCGCGCTCGTCATCATGGCGCTGGCCGAGCCGGTGCTGAACCCGCGCGAGGCCACCCCGACGCAAGGCGCGGCGCTCGCCCTCGTCGTCGACAATGCCTGGGCGAGCGCGCCCGACTGGGACCGGCGCGTCGCCACCGCCGGCCGGCTGATCGCGGACGCGGCCGACAAGCCGATCCTCCTCGCCTTCACCGCCGAAAGGCCCAATGCCGAGATCGGCCCGTTCGACGCCACCGAGGCGCAAAGGCGGCTCGCCGCCGCCGCGCCCCGCCCGGTGCCGCCCGACCGGCCGGCGATCTTCGCCCGCGTTGCCGACGCCATGCAGTCGATGCCGGAGACCACCGTCGCCTTCCTGTCGGACGGGCTGGCCGCCGAGGGCGACGAGGAGGCCTTCGCCGCGCTGCTTTCCGGCAATGCCGCCGGTCTCGTCTGGGCCGAGCCGGACAGGCTCTCGGCCATCGGCGTGCGCGACAGCCGCAACCTGACCGACGGCTTCTCCTTCACCGCGATCCGGCCGCAGGCCGATACGGAGGCGCGGCAGGCCGTCGCCGCCGCCTTCGACGATCGCGGCCGGCGCATCGCCGAGACCACGCTTGCCTTCGAGGCCGGCGAGAGCGAGGCCGAAGGCGTATTCGCCATACCGTTCGAGCTGCGCAACGACTTCGCCTGGCTCGACATAGCCGGCGAGGACCATGCCGCCGCCACGCGCCTGCTCGACGAGAACGCCCGCCGCCGCCGCGTCGGGCTGATCTCGCAGGCCGAGGCCGGCAGCGGCAGCGCCCAGCCTCTCCTGTCGCCGCTCTACTACATCCGCCGCGCGCTGGAACCGTTCTCGGACCTGATCGAGCCGGCCAGCGCCGACCTCGCCGAGGCGATCCCGCAGATCCTCGAGCAGAAGCCGGCGATGATCGTGCTCGCCGATGTCGGCACCTTGCCGCAGGCCGCGCGCGAAAAACTGATCGAATGGCTGGACGACGGCGGCACGCTGGTGCGCTTCGCCGGCCCGCGCCTTGCCGCCGCCGGCAATGACGAGGAGTTGCTTCCCGTGCGCCTGCGCCTCGGCGAGCGTGCCATGGGCGGCGCGCTGTCGTGGACGGAGCCGCAGGCGGTGAGCGAGTTTCCGCCGGCCGGCCCCTTCGCCGACCTGCCGTCGCCGGCCGAGGTGACGGTGTCGCGGCAGGTGCTGGCCGAGCCGACCGCCGACATCGTCGAGCGCACCTGGGCGGCGCTCGCCGACGGCACGCCGCTGGTGACAGGCGCGCCGCGCGGCGACGGCACGCTGGTCCTGTTCCACATCGCGCCGGAAGCGACATGGTCCAGCCTGCCGATCTCCGGCAGCTTCGTCGAGATGCTGCGCCGGCTGACCCAGCTTTCCAGCAATCAGGGCCGCATCGATGCGGCCAATGCCGGAAACGCGCCTGCCCTTCCGCCCTACCGCATGGTCGCCGCCGACGGCACGCTGACCGCCCCCGGCCCCGACGCGCGCCCGCTCGCCGCCGGCGCATCCCCCTCGGTGACGCTGGAGAACCCGCCCGGCTTCTACGGCAGCGAGGAAGGCATGGTCGCCCACAACCTCCTTGCGCCCGACGCCGTGCTCGCGCCGCTCGCGCGGCCGCAGACCGGCCTTCCCGTCACCCGCGCGACTTATGCCTTCGACGAGGCCGTCGACATGAAGGGACCGCTCCTCGCCGCCGCGCTTCTCCTGATGGCGCTCGATTCGCTCGCCGTCTTATGGATGGGCGGCGCGTTCTCCCGCCGCCAGCGCCAGCCGCGCCAGCCCCGCGTGGCCGGCGGCGCGGCGGTCGTCCTCCTCGCCGCCGGCATCGCGCTCGCCGCCTTCGCCGCTCCCGCGCTGGCGCAGGGCGATGCGGCACAAAACGGGGCGGCCGACGACGAGAAGGCCATCGCCGCGATCAGCACCACCCGCATCGCCTATGTGCTGACCGGCGACGCGGCCGTCGATTCGCTCAGCCGCTCCGGCCTGCAGGGCCTGTCGCGCTTCCTCGCCGACAAGACCGCGCTGGAGCCCGGCGCGCCGGCCGGCATCGACATCGAGCGCGACGAGCTCGCCTTCTACCCGCTGATCTACTGGCCGGTGGACGCCGAGGCGCCGATGCCGTCGGAAGCCGCCCTCGCCCGCGTCGACGCCTATATGCGCAACGGCGGCACGGTGCTGTTCGACACCCGCGACCGCTACGCCCCCGGCCTCGACGGCGCGGCCAGCCCCTCGACCCAGCGCCTGCGCGACATGCTGGCCACCATCAACGTGCCGCCGCTGGAGCCGATCCCGGCCGACCACGTGCTGACCAAGACCTTCTTCATCATGCCGGAATTTCCCGGCCGCTATGCCGGCGGGCCGCTCTGGGTCGAGGCCTCGCTCGATGCCGAGAACGTCGAGAACCGCCCGGTGCGCACCGGCGACGGCGTCACTCCCATCATGATCACCGCCAACGACTTCGCCGGCGCGTGGGCGATCGATTCGTCGGGCAACCCGCTGCTGCCGACCGTCCCGGCCGACCCGATGCAGCGCGCCTACGCCTTCCGCGCCGGGGTCAACATCATGATGTACGTGCTGACCGGCAACTACAAATCCGATCAGGTCCACGTGCCGATCCTGCTTGAGCGGCTGGGGCAGTAGCATGAACTGGTCGCTCGCCTTCGAACCGCTGCTTTCCCCCTGGCTTCTGGCCGCCGTGCTGCTGCCCGTCGCCGCGCTCGCCGCCGCCGGCCTCTACTTCCGCCGGCCGGGCGGGCTGATCCGGTTCGCCGCGCTCGTCGCGCTGGCGCTCGCGCTCTTCAACCCCGTCCTGATGGACGAGCAGCGCGAGGCGCTGAAAAGCGTCGTCGCCCTCGTGGTCGACCGCAGCCAGAGCCAGGCGATCGGCGAGCGGACGCAGCAGACGGACGCCGCGCTGGAGGAGGTCAAGGCGCGTCTTGAGCGCTTCCCGCAATTCGACGTGCGCGTCGTCGAGACCGGCCAGGCCGGCGCGGCCGACGAGCGGGTCGAGACCCGCCTGTTCGACGCCGCCGGCCAGGTGCTGCGCGACGTGCCGCCCTCGCGCATCGCCGGCACGGTGATGATCACCGACGGGCAGGTGCACGACGCGCCGTCGGCGCCGGGCGCGGCCGCCACCGGGCCGCTGCACGTCCTCGTCACCGGCGAGGAAGGCGAGTTCGACCGCCGCATCCGCTTCGAGCGCGCCCCGCGCTTCGGCATCGTCGGCCGCCCCATCGGGCTGACCTATCGCGTCCTCGACACCAGCATGGAGGACGCGGGCGGCCGGCGCGAGATGGTCACGGTGCGCATCCTCGTCAATGGCGAGCAGATCGGCACCGAGGAGGCGCTGGTCGGCGAGGAGACGACGCTGGACCTGACCGTGCCCAATGCCGGCAAGAACATCGTCGAGCTGTCCATCGACACCGCCCCCGGCGAGCTGACCGACACCAACAACCGCGCGATCGCCGTGCTCGACGGCATCCGCGAGAATCTGCGCGTCCTGCTCGTCTCGGGCGAGCCGCATGCCGGCGAGCGCACCTGGCGCAACCTTTTGAAGTCCGACACCTCGGTCGATCTCGTCCACTTCACCATCCTGCGCCCGCCGGAGAAGCAGGACGGCACGCCGATCAACGAACTGTCGCTGATCGCCTTTCCGACGCGCGAGCTGTTCGTGGAGAAGATCGACGATTTCGACCTGATCCTGTTCGACCGCTACCAGCACCGCGACGTGCTGCCGATCCTCTACTACGACTACATCGCCGAATATGTCGAAAAGGGCGGCGCGCTGCTCGTCGCCGCCGGCCCCGAATATGCCGGCGCGATGTCGATCGCCCGCACGCCGCTGATGCCCGCCCTGCCCGGCCTGCCGACGGGAACGGTGGTCGAGCAGGCCTTCCACCCGCGCCTGACCGAGACCGGCGAGCGCCATCCCGTCACCCGCGGCCTCGAAGGCTCCGAGGCCGAGCCGCCGCACTGGAGCCGCTGGTTCCGGCTGATCGACGTCGGCGAGCCGTCCGGTGCCGTGGTGATGGAGGGGCCGGACGACAAGCCGCTCCTCGTGCTCGACCGCAAGGGCGAGGGCCGCGTCGGCATGCTGCTCTCCGATCAGGGCTGGCTGTGGGCGCGCGGCTTCGAGGGCGGCGGCCCGCATGCCGCGCTCTACCGGCGCATGGCCCACTGGCTGATGAAGGAGCCGGAGCTGGAGGAGGAGCGCCTGACCGCCTCCGGCCGCGGCATGACGCTCGACATCGCCCGCCAGACCATGAGCGACGACCCCGGCCGCGCCACGGTCATCACCCCGTCCGGCCGTTCCGTCGAGGTGACGCTGTCGCCCGCCTCGCCCGGCGTGTTCTCCGGCTCGCTGGAGACCGACGAGATCGGCCTCTATCAGGTCGGCAACGGCGATCTGGCGGCGCTCGCCCATGTCGGGCCGGTCAACGCGCCCGAGTTCCAGGATACGGTCTCGTCGACGTCGCTGCTGCAGCCGGCCGCCGCCGCCAGCGGCGGCAGCGTGCGGCGGCTGGACGGCGGCTCCGGCGTCTCGCTGCCCGGCATCGTGCCGGTGCGCGCCGCCGGCGACGCCTCCGGCCGCGACTGGATCGGCCTCAGGTCGACCGGCGACAGCGTGCTGAAATCGGTCGACCGCACTCCCCTCTTCGCCGGCTTCCTCGGCCTCGCTGCGCTGCTGCTGGCGCTGGGGTCGATGTGGTATCGGGAAGGGAGATGAGCGAATAGCGAATGGGGAGTAGCGAATAGGGATCGCCGTCACCGGCGTTTCCGGTGCCCTTTACTCCCCTATTCGCTATTCGCTACTCCCTACTCACTCTCCCCACATGCACCACATCCCCGACAAACCCGTCCAACGCCCCCGGAACCAGCTCGCAGGCGAGCAGCCGGGCGGGATCGACGGGGCGGGGCATGGCGAGCTGGCCGTAGGGCACGACCTTCGAGAAGCCGAGCGGCGCGTAATAGGGCCTGTCGCCGACGAGGATGGAAAGGCCCCAGCCGTCTTTGCGCGCCGCTTCGAGCGCGAGCGCGACCAGCCGGCGGCCGATGCCGAGATTCTTGAACGCCGGCCGCACCGCCAGCGGCCCGAGGAGCAGCGCCTGCCCGCCGCCCGCCGCGATCGGCGTCATCCGCACCGAGGCGATGACCGCGCCGTCGACGGTTGCCACGAAGGAGAGGTCGCGCCTGTGCGGCCCGCCCTCGCGGATCGCATAGGCCGCGCGCGTGAACCGGCCGGGTCCGAAGGCCTCGGCGTTGATGTCTTCGATTTCAGGGTCGTGTTCGGCGGCTTCGAGGGCATAGGCCACGTCGGTGGCCATATCGGCAAGGCTCATTGTCGGTCATCCGGGTGCGAAAGCGTTGGAAGGGGCCAGGCGGGCACGGGGCCGCGCTGCGCGCGCGAGGGCGCGCCTCAGACCATTCGTCGTCGCTCGAACCGGATTGCGATCAAGACCTGTCCTCCCGCCGGCCACCCTGCCGGCATGGGTTTGTCCGCTAGCATCAAATTCCTGCCTCTGCAATCGCCATTCGTGAACGCCGGTGACGAACTGTTCAGCGACAAGACTGTTTCTCCCTCGCCGCGTCCGACCTAGATGGACGCAAACGATGGAGCGAGAAGATGGGCCTTCTGGTTGACGGCGTCTGGAAGAACGAGTGGTACGACACGGAAAAGAGCGGCGGCCGGTTCGAGCGGTCCGTCTCGCAGTTCCGCGACTGGGTGACGAAGGACGGCGCGCCGGCCGAAGGCCGCACGCGCGGCTTCAGGGCCGAGCGGGGTCGCTATCACCTTTACGTCTCGCTCGCCTGCCCGTGGGCGCACCGCACCCTGATCGTGCGCAAGCTGAAGAAGCTGGAGGAGATCATCTCCGTCGACGTCGTCCACCACTATATGGGCGACGACGGCTGGACGTTCCTGAAAGAGGACGGCGCGACAGGCGACAGCCTGTTCGGCAGCGATTTCCTCCATCAGATCTACACCCGCGCCGATCCGTCCTATTCGGGCCGCGTCACCGTGCCGGTCCTGTGGGACAAGCAGGAAGGCACCATCGTCTCCAACGAATCGTCGGAGATCATCCGCATGCTGAACACGGCCTTCGACGAATGGGGCGACGCCTCCGTCGATCTCTACCCGGCCGGGTTCCATGAGGAGATCGATGCGATCAACGCCCGCGTCTATCCCGCGATCAACAACGGGGTCTACCGCGCCGGCTTCGCCACGACGCAAGGAGCCTATGAGGAAGCCTTCGACGCGCTGTTCGAGGCCCTGGACGAGGTCGAGGAGAAGCTGTCGAAGAGCCGCTATCTCGTCGGCAGCCGGCTGACGGAGGCGGATATCCGCCTGTTCACGACGCTGGTGCGCTTCGACGCCGTCTATTACGGCCATTTCAAATGCAATCTGCGCGAGATACGCGACTATCCGAACCTGTGGGCCTATGTCCGCGACATCTACCAGATGCCGGGCGTCGCCGAGACCGTCGACATGCTGCACATCAAGGCGCACTACTATGGCAGCCACATCACGATAAACCCGACGCGGATCGTGCCGAAGGGGCCGGCGCTCGACTTTTCCGCGCCGCAGGACCGCGACAGGTTCACCGCCGGCTGAGCCTTACCATTCGCCGGACGGCTCCAGGCCGTCGAAGATCTCGGCAAGCCGCCGGCGCGTCCCTTCCGTCGTACCCTCCGGCAGCGCGTCGAGCGGGAAGAATCCCGCCTCGGCGATCTCCCGGTCGGGCCGCTTGGGCGCGCTCTGCCGGAAGCTCTCGACGAGATAGACCGCGACATGGTCGCGCCGGCTGGCGTGGCGGTTGAGATGGACCGATTTCGCCACCGGCGGCCCGGTTATCTCGATATTGCCCTCCTCGGCCAGCTCGCGGGCGAGCGCGACGAGCGCCGTCTCGCCGATCTCCACCCCGCCGCCGGGAAGCTGCCAGCCGGGCACATAGGTGTGGCGGATGAGGAAGACCGTGCCGGCGGCGGGGTCGTGAACCACGCCGCGCACGCCGAAGGTGATCGGCCGCCGCGCCAGGAACCACAGGTGAAACAGCCGCACCCGCGCCCGCAGCAAAAGGGTGCCGGCGGCCGGCTTCGGACGCGCGCCGCTCATCGCCGCGCCCCGCCGCGCCGGCAAGGCGCCGCGCGCTGCATTCGGGCGGCCGACGCCCGGATAAATCCGGGCTGCCGCTCTATCTGCTTGTTTTTGCCGCATTTATGCGACGCCAGACGATTTCGTCCGGCTGCAAAATGCTCTAAACAGGCGTTATGTTCAGGCTCGCCCATCTTTCCGACATCCATCTCGGCCCCCTGCCCGAGGTCGCCTATCGCGACCTCGTCTCCAAGCGCATCACAGGCTACATCAACTGGCGGCGCAACCGCAGCGCCGATCTCAATGAGGGCGTCATCGACAGCCTCGTCGCCGACCTGAAGGCGGCGCGGCCCGACCATATCGCCGTCACCGGCGACCTGATGAACCTCGCGCTCACCGGCGAGATCGAGCTGTCGCGGCTGTGGCTGGAGGCGCTGGGCAACGGGGAGGACGTCTCGGTTGTGCCGGGAAACCACGACGCCTATGTGCGCGGCGCGCTGACCAAGGCCTGCAAGGCGTGGGGCGCCTGGATGACGGGCGACGGCGGCGAGCCGGCGCGGCCGGGCGCGTTCCCCTATCTGAGGGTGCGCGGGCAGGTCGCGCTGATCGGCGTGTCCTCGGCGCGGGCGACCGCGCCGTTCATGGCCAGCGGCTTCTTCGGCGAGGAGCAGGCAGGTCGGCTTTCCCGCCTTCTCGACGAGACGCGCGAGAAGGGGCTTTGCCGCGTGGTAATGATCCATCACCCGCCGGTGCGCGGCGCGGCGGCCGCCCACAAGCGGCTGTTCGGCATCGGCCGGTTCCAGTCGGTGATGCGCCGCCACGGGGCCGAGCTCGTCCTTCACGGTCACACCCATCTGCCGACGACCTACCGCATCGACGGCCGCGACGGCACGGTTCCCGTCGTCGGCGTCGCCGCCGCCGGCCAGGCGCCGCGCGGCAAGCGGCCGGCCGGGCAGTACAACCTCTTCGCGATTTCGGGCCAGCCCGGCGCATGGAAGATCGAGCTCACCCGGCGCGGCATTTCCGACATCAATCCCGAGGTCCACGACATCGCCACCGAAACGCTCGCCGGCTGACATTACGAGGCGGGGAAAACAAGGAGCTGGCGTCAGAAGGTCAGGCCCAGCCGCTCCAGCCAGCCGCCGGTGAAGGCGAGCACGGCGGCGACGCCGACCAGCCCGCCGATCAGGATGACCAGCAGGCTGCGCAGGATGGCGGAAACGGAAGCGCCCGCCCCTGACCGCTCCTCGGGCGCGGGCGGCGGCGCGGGCGCGCGTTCGAGCGCGATCGTGTCGCCCTCCATGGCGCGGCGGCGCTCGATCATGCGCTCGGCGATGTAGCGCGTCACCTGGTCGGTGACCGGCTTCATGTCGCTCGATTCGGCCAGCACCACCCGGCCGAGCCGCGTGTCGTGCAGGAAACGGTAGGTGCGCCGGTCGCGCGCCATGGTGACATGGGCCACCGCGTCGATCCACAGCCGCGGCTGCGCGCCGGAGGAAATGACGAGGTCGAACCAGTCGTCGTCGTGCGGAACCTCGGCGAAGACCGGCTTCAGCTCGTCGGCCAGCAGCTCGAGCCGCGTGAACTGCGCCTCGCGGATGTCGACCACGACGTCGTCGCGGTCGGCGATCGCGTTCTTGACCTCGCGCAGGGTCGCGGCAAGGCGGCCCTCGCCCGTCTCGCTCCGGTTTTCGACAGGTTCGCTCATCGCATCGCCGCCTCTGGCTTCATGGTTAAGCCATTCTTAACATGGGCAGCGGGCAAAATCACGACCCCGGCCGCGCGTCGCGCCTTTATCCCGCGATCAGCACTGTCCGGCCCGCCTGACCGTCTGGCGGATCGCCTGGGTCACGGTCCTGCGCGCCTCCTCGAGCAGCATGTGGCCCGCTCCCGGCACGCGCACCAGGGCGAATTGCGCGGGCAGGTCCCGCGACTGGCCGTAGGGCAGCACCGGGTCCTCGGTGCCCCAGACCACCGTCGCCGGCATTTCGAGCGCGGCCAGCGCGTCGCGCGGAATCTCGCCCTGGCGATCGTCGGCCGAGATTCTGGCGGCGATCTCGGCAAGCTTCGCCGCCTGACCCGGCAGGGAGCGCATCGCCGCGGCGACCGCCACGTTCTTCGTCGGCATCTCGAAGCCGGGTGCACCCATGGCGTTCAGGCCGGCGCGCAACGCGTCGGCGTCCGGCGCATCGGCGATCGCGCTCAGCCGCCGCCCGCTGATCTCCGGACCGAAGCCGCCCGGCGCGATGAGCGTCAGCGACGCGACCCTGTCAGGGGCGCGCATCGCCATCAGCGCGGCGACCGCACCACCCATCGAGAAGCCCGCGACATGCGCTTTGCCGACGTCGCGGCTGTCGAGATCGGCGAGGATCGCCTTTGCCATGCCCGCCGCCGAGCCGGCGGCCGGATGGTGGAGCGATCTGCCGTGACCCGGCAGGTCGTAGGCGAGCGCGAGCCCGTCACGCGCGAGGTCGGGCTGGATGTCGTTCCAGTCCATGTTGGAACCGCCGAACCCGTGCAGCAGCACGATCGTGCGCGGACCCGCCCCCTTCGGGCGGGCGTAGAGCCCGTCCGTCATGTCCTGGCGCCGAGCACCCGGTTCGCCGCCGAGACCACGGCTTCGAGCGAGGCGGCGACGATGTTGGTGTTGACGCCGACGCCGAACAGCCGCCCGCCCGGATGCTCGATCTCCATGTAGGAGACGGCCGCCGCGTTCGACCCGCGCTGCAACGAGTGCTCGGAATAGTCGAGCACCGACATCTCGACGCCGAGATGCCGCGACAGCGCATCGACGAACCCGTCGACCGGGCCGGTGCCGGTGCCGGTGATGGTGATTTCCTTGCCGTTGTCGACGATCACCGCCTCGACGATGCGCCGGCCCTTCTGCCCGGTGTCCGGGAAGGTGTGGTGATCGACGAATTTCAGCCGCGCGCCGGGCTGCTCGACATAGACCTCCTGGAACCGCTCGTGGATGCGCCTGGCCGGCACCTCCTTGCCCTCGACATCCGTGATGTGCTGGATGTCCTGGCTGAACTCGACTTGCAGGTTGCGCGGCAGGTTCAGCCCGTAATCGGCCTGGAGCACATAGGCGATGCCGCCCTTGCCCGACTGCGAGTTGATGCGGATGATCGCCTCGTAGCTGCGGCCGACATCCTGCGGGTCGATGGGCAGGTAAGGCACCTCCCACAGCGGCTTGTTGGCGGTCTTGATCGCCTTCATGCCCTTGTTGATCGCGTCCTGATGCGAGCCGGAGAAGGCGGTGTAGACCAGCTCGCCGACATAGGGATGCCGCTCGCCGATCTTCATCTGGTTGGAGTATTCGTACACGTCCTTCATGCGGTTGATGTCGGTGCAGTCGAGCATCGGGTCCAGACCTTGCGTGTACATGTTGAGCGCCAGCGTCACCACGTCGACATTGCCGGTGCGCTCGCCATTGCCGAACAGCGTGCCCTCGACGCGGTCGGCGCCGGCCATCAGGCCGAGCTCGGTCGCGGCGATGCCGGTGCCGCGGTCGTTGTGCGGGTGCAGCGAGATGATCAGGTTCTCGCGATTGTCGAGCTGGCGGCACATCCATTCGATCTGGTCGGCATAGATGTTGGGCGTCGCCATCTCCACCGTCGACGGCAGGTTGACGATCAGCTTGTGCTCGGGCGTCGGCTTCACGATCTCGGCGACCGCGTTGCAAATCTCCAGCGCCACCTCCAGCTCGGTGCCGGTAAAGCTTTCCGGCGAATACTGGAACCGGTAGCCGCCGCCCGCCTTCGCCGCCATGTCCATGATCATCTTGGCCGCGTCGGTGGCGATCTCCTTGATGCCGGCGACGTCCTTGGCGAAGACGACGCGCCGCTGCAGCTCGCTGGTCGAGTTGTAGAAATGGATGATCGGCGTCTTGGCGCCCTCCAGCGCCTCGAAGGTGCGGGTGATCAGCTCCGGCCGGCACTGCACCAGCACCTGCAGATCGACGTCGTCCGGCACGTTGCCTTCCTCGACGCACCAGCGCGCGAAGTCGAAATCGGTCTGCGAGGCGGAAGGGAAGCCGATCTCGATCTCCTTGAAACCCATGTCGATGAGCAACTGGAACATCCGCGCCTTGCGGTCGTGGCCCATCGGGTCGATCAGCGCCTGGTTGCCGTCGCGCAGGTCGACCGAGCACCAGATCGGCGCCTTCTCGATGCGCTTGCCCGGCCAGGTGCGGTCCTTGAGGTCGATCAGCGGATAGGGCTGGTACTTGACCGGCGCGTCGGGCATGCCCTTCACGCGGGTTGCGGACTGGATTCGGCTCTGTTCGTTCATCTTGTTCTCTCCGACGCCTGCCCTGGCTCAATGCCACGGCGCACGGCGCGCTTCCATCGTTTTTCCGGGATTTTCGGGCAAGGGGCGGAAAGCCGGCGTCGGCACCATCGACCGCCGGACGCCCCTTCAGCGAGCCCGGCGATCGCCGCTAAGGCCGAGAAGAAGAAGCGTGGAGAAGAGCGCGCGCACGGTCTCGCCCGCGAAAGCGGGGCGGGAGACGAAGGATGTGTCGCGGCGGATGACCATGGGCGCTTGATAAACGATGGCAGGCCGGCTGGCAAGCATCGGCGCGCAACTTCGCCCGGCACCGGCGTCTCGCGCAGCCGCTAGGCCGGGCGCTTCAGCGGCGCACGGCGCGTTCGCCAGCCCGACAGCTTCTCCATCTGCGCGGCGAGCGAGAGCAGCGTCTCCTCGTCGCCCGGCCGGCCCGCCGCCTGCACCCCGAGCGGCAGACCGGCGGCGGTGACATGGACCGGCAGCGCGATGGCCGGCTGGCCGGACACGTTCTGGATCGCCGGCCAGTGGGTGAACCACAGGCTCTTGTCGAGCAGCTCGTCGAAAAAGCGATCGACACGCAGCAGCCGGGTCAGGCGCAGCCTGTCCAGCGCCTCCTCGAGGAAGGCGTCCATGCCCTTCGGGTCCATCGCCCCGCAGGGAAGCGGCGGATGGGCGATCAGCGGCATCAGCACCGCGTCGAACCGGGCCGTGGCGGCGAGCATGGCGCGGCATGCGGCGCGAAGGCGCTCCAGCGTCTGATAGATCTCGCCCGCCGTCACGACCTCGCCGAGGCGGGCAATCAGCCGCGTCGCGCGTTCGAGATCGCCGCGCACGCCGCGCCCGAGCCGCGCCGCCTCCTGCCGCGTCGAGCCGGCGATGGCGGAGGCGACGCAGCGGGCGAAACCGGCCATGAACGGGCGGCCGATCATCGGCAGGTCGATCTCATCGACTTCATGGCCGCCCTCCTTCGCCAGCGAAACGGCCGTGTCGAGCGCGGCCAGCGTCTCGGGCGAGATCTCCATGCCGAGCGGCGAGCCGCGATAGACGGCGAGCTTCAGCCTGCCCGGATCGCGCGCGGCGGCCGCCGCGAAGCCTGCACGGGGTGCCGGCGCGGCGTAGGGCGCGAACGGGTCGGGACCGTGGGTCAGGTCGAGCAGCAGCGCCGAATCGTGCACGCTGCGGCTGACCGCGTGATCGACCACGAAGCCGTACCAGGATTCGCTGACGAGCGGCGAAAGCGGCACCCGCCCACGCGCGGTCTTCAGCCCGACGAGGCCGGTGCAGGCCGACGGCACCCGGATCGAGCCGCCGCCGTCCGACGCATGCGCGAGCGGCACCACGCCGGCGGCGACCAGCGCCGAGGCCCCGCCCGACGAGCCGCCCGAGGTGTGGCCGGTGTTCCACGGGTTGCGCGTGACGCCGAACCGGGCCGATTCCGTCATCAGCCGCAGTCCGTATTCGGGCGTGGTCGAGGTGGCGATCGCGGTCAGCCCGGCGGCGCGATGGCGTTCCGTCAGCACGGAATGGAAATCCGGCGTGAAGGGCGGCACGCGGCTGCCGCCATGGGTCGGCACGCCCCTTGCCGCGATGCCGAGGTCCTTGATCGCGAACGGCACGCCGGCGAGCGGCGCGGCGCGGTCGACCGTCTCGGCCTGTCGCCGCGCCTCGTCGTAGAGCTTTTCGGCAACGGCGTTGATGGCGGGATTGACGGCTTCGAGCCGCGCGATCGCCGCCTCGACCAGCTCGCCCGGCGTCACGTCGCCGGCGCGCACCCGCGCGGCGAGCCCCGTCGCGTCCTCCTCCCATAGCAACGCCTCGACCGACATGATGCCTCTCCCCCTTTTTCGGATCTGCGGGCCGGTTCCGCGAGCGAGGCTATCCGCGCCGGCGCATGCAGACAAGGCGCAGGCCGCCCCGCGACAAGATGCGGCTTGCCGCGGCGTCGAACCAATGCTTCGCTGGCTAACACGCCAACGGAGGAAGCGACGTGTACGAGCATATTCTCTTGCCGACCGACGGATCGGACGTTGCCGAGAGCGGCATCATCCATGGCCTCAACCTTGCCTGCAAGCATGGCAGCAAGGTCACGGTGGTGACGGTGACGGAACCGCTCGGCGGGCAGTTCGCCTTCGCCTCCGACCTGTGGTCGCCGAGCGACGAGGAGACCGCCGCGTTCGACGAGGCGCAGGCGCAGATCGCCGCGCGCATCCTTTCCCCGGTCAAGGAGAAGGCCGAGGCGCTCGGCCTCGCGGTGGAGACGCTGCATGTACCGTGGCGGCGGGTGGCGGGCGCGCTGATCGACGCCGCCTGCGACAGGGGATGCAGCCTGATCGTCATGTCCTCGCACGGCCGCAGCGGCATGAACCGCATCATGCTCGGCAGCCAGACGGCCGAGGTGCTGGCGACGTCGAGCGTGCCGGTTCTCGTCGTGAAATAGATGGAGCCGGCCTCTACAGGAGGCTCCAGAAGAACCGCGCCGAGACCGCCACGCAGAACAGGCCGAAGGCGATCTCGAGCTGGCGCTTGCCGAGCGCATGCGCCATCCGGACGCCCCACGGCGTGACGATAAGCGCGATGGGGATGATGAGCGCGACCGCGATCCAGTTGACGTAGCCGGTCGAGCCGGCAGGCAGGCCGGGCGCATCCCAGCCGGCCCAGATGTAGCCCAGCGTGCCGGGTATGGCGATCAGCACGCCGACGCCCGACGAGGTGGCCACCGCCTCGTGCATCGGCCGGCCGTAGAGCGTCATGAAGGTGTTGTTCATGACGCCGCCGCCGATGCCCATCAGCGTCGAGAAATAGCCGATCGCCGCGCCGATGACCCCGCGCGCCGGGTTGCCGGGTATCTCGCCGCCGATGCGCCAGCTCTCGCGGTTGAACAGGAGCCGCAGGGCGACGACCAGCGTGATGACGGCGAAGATGGTGCGCAGCCCCTCGCTGGTGAGATAGGCCGCCGTCAGCGAGGCGAGCACGACCCCGACGGGGACCGGGATCAGGAAGCTGCGCAGCAGCTCCATGTCCACCACCCCCCGCGCTTTGTGGCTGGTGAAGGAACGCAGCGAGGTCGGGATGATGATGGCGAGCGAGGTGCCGACGGCGAGATGCATCCGCACCGCCTCCTCGACGCCGAGCAGGCCGAGCGCCTGATAGAACACCGGCACCAGCACCGCGCCGCCGCCGATGCCGAACACGCCGGCCATCAGGCCGGACACCACGCCCGAGGCGGCGATGGCGAGCGCGAAAACGGCGATCTCGCCGAGCGGCACGTCCGGTCCGGTCATGAAGGAGAATCTCCGATCGACTCCGACGCTGGCTAAACCCGGCGTCGCCCGATGTAAACGGGATCAGGCCGCATCGCGCCGTTGGTCGAGGCGCACATGGGCGAAGGCCTCGCGCAGCACCTCGGGTCCCGCTCCCGGCCGCGCCGCCTCGGTCGACAGAACCTGCCGCCAGCGCCGCGCGCCGGCAAGCCCGTGGAACAGCCCAGTCATGTGCCGCGTGACATGGGCGAGCCGCCCGCCGGCGGCGATGTGGCGCGCGCCGTACTCGGCCATCCGCTCGATGATGTCCGCCCAGTCGGGTGTGCGCTCCGGCTCGCCGTAGAAGCGCGCATCGATCTCAGTGAGCAGGCCCGGCTCGTGATAGGCGGCGCGGCCGAGCATGACGCCGTCAACGCCCTGCGCCAGATGCGCTTCCGCCTCGTCCAGCGTGCGGATGCCGCCATTGATGCCGACGAAGCGGCCGGAAAGCCGCGTCTTCAGGCGATAGACCCTGCCATAGTCGAGCGGCGGTATGTCGCGGTTCTCCTTCGGCGACAGGCCCTCGAGCCACGCCTTGCGCGCATGCACCCACAGCGCGTCCGCGCCGGCCGCGAACACCGCGTCGGCCAGCCGGTCGAGCGCCGCCTCGACATCCTGCTCGTCGACCCCGATCCGGCACTTGACCGTCACCGGAACCGACACCCTCCCCTTCATCGCCGCGACACATTCAGCGACGAGGTCGGGCGTCCTCATCAGGCATGCCCCGAACGTGCCGGACTGGACGCGGTCGGACGGGCAGCCGACATTGAGGTTGATCTCGCCATAGCCGAAGCCCTCGCCGATGGCCGCCGCCTCGGCGAGCTTGGCCGGCTCCGAGCCGCCGAGTTGCAGCGCCACCGGATGCTCGACCGCGTCGAAGCGTAAAAGCCGCGCCCGCGCGCCGTGGATGGCGGCATCGGCGACCACCATCTCGGTATAAAGCAGCGCCCGCCGCGTCAGCAGGCGATGGAAAAACCGGCAATGCCGGTCCGTCCAGTCCATCATAGGCGCGACGGCAAGTCGGTGGGGCGGATAGGTCATGGTCCTCGCATCGTGGCGCGCGGGTCGGCGCGTTCGCCCTCTCTTGGCACAGTTCCCGCCCGAAGGCGACCATCGGCGTCCATATGCGTTGAGCAAACCGCCCCGCTCTGCTAGGAGGCATCGCATTCCTTCCATCAGTCAGGACGAGCCTCATGATCCCGCGTTACTCGCGCCCCGAAATGGTTTCCATCTGGTCGGCCGAGACCCGGTTCCGCATCTGGTTCGAGATCGAGGCGCATGCCTGCGACGCGCTGGCCGAGATCGGCGTCATTCCCGCCGAAGCCGCGCGCACCATCTGGGAAAAGGGCGGCAAGGCCGAGTTCGACGTCGGCCGGATCGACGAGATCGAGCGCGAGACCAGGCACGACGTCATCGCCTTCCTGACGCATCTGGCCGAGTTCGTCGGACCGGACGCGCGTTTCATCCACCAGGGCATGACCTCGTCGGACCTGCTCGACACCTGCCTCGCGGTCCAGCTTTCGCGCGCCAGCGACATCCTCCTCGCCGACATCGACGCCCTGCTCGCGGCGCTGAAGAGGCGCGCCCACGAGCACAAGGACACCGTCACCATCGGCCGCAGCCACGGCATCCATGCCGAGCCGACCACCTTCGGCGTCAAGCTGGCGCTGGCCTATGCCGAGTTCTCGCGCTGCCGCGAGCGGCTGGTCAACGCCCGCGCCGAGATCGCCACCTGCGCCATCTCCGGCGCGGTCGGCACCTTCGCCAACATCGACCCGCGCGTCGAGGACTATGTCGCGGCAAAGCTCGGCCTGACGCCGGAGCCGGTCTCGACACAGGTGATCCCGCGCGACCGCCACGCCATGTTCTTCGCCACGCTCGGCGTCATCGCCTCGTCGATCGAGCGGCTGGCCATCGAGATCCGCCACCTCCAGCGCACCGAGGTGCTGGAGGCCGAGGAATATTTCTCGCCCGGCCAGAAGGGCTCCTCGGCGATGCCGCACAAGCGCAACCCGGTGCTGACCGAGAACCTGACCGGCCTTGCCCGCATGGTGCGCAGCTATGCGCTGCCGGCGATGGAGAACGTCGCGCTGTGGCACGAGCGCGACATCTCGCACTCGTCGGTCGAGCGCATGATCGGCCCGGACGCGACGATCACGCTCGATTTCGCGCTGGCGCGGCTGACCGGCGTGATCGAGAAGCTGGTGGTCTATCCGCACAACATGGAGGCGAACCTCAACAAGTTCCGCGGCCTCGTCCATTCGCAGCGCGTGCTGCTCGCGCTGACGCAGGCCGGCGTCTCGCGCGAGGACGCCTATCGCCTCGTCCAGCGCAACGCGATGAAGACGTGGGAGCGCGGCGCCGATTTCCTCGAGGAGCTGCTCGCCGACGAGGAGGTGCGCGCCGCGCTTTCGGAAGACGAGATCCGGGAAAAGTTCGACCTCGGCTACCACACCAAGCATGTGGACACGATTTTCAATCGCGTCTTCGGCTGATCACGAAAGCGATCACGCCGTCGGCTGCTCCAGCGAATCGACCATTGCCTGCACCGCGGCGCGCGCCGCCTCCAGCGTCTCCGGCGCGCGCGCCCGCACCACGAGCTCGGTCCAGAACGAGCCGTCGAGATATTTCGGGTAGGACCCGATGATCGTCTCGGGATGCGCCTTCTGGATCTCGCCGAGCGGGCCGCCGATGATGCCTTCGCCGAACGGGCAGTGGATCGTCGCCGAGACGAGCTTGCTGCCCGTCTCCAGCGTCGGCACGACATTGTCGAGCATCGCCTGGAAGATCGCCGGCACCCCGGCCATGACATGGACGTTGCCGATGCGGAAGCCCGGCGCCACCGAGACGGAGTTGTCGATGGCCACCGCCCCGCGCGGCATGCGCGCCATACGCTTGCGCGCCGCGTTGAACTCCAGCCCCCTGCCCGCGTAATGCGCCGCCAGAAGCGCGTAGGACGCCGGGTCGTACTCGCAGGGCACGCCGAACGCCTTTGCTACGGAATCGGCAGTGATGTCGTCATGCGTCGGGCCGATGCCGCCGGTGGTGAAAAGGTAGCCGTAGCGCGCCCGCAGCGCGTTGACCGCGGCGACGATCTCGTCCTCCTCGTCGGGAACGATGCGCACTTCCTTCAGGTCGATGCCGATCGCCGTCATCACGTCGGCCAGATGGCCGATGTTCCGGTCCTTGGTGCGGCCGGAGAGGATCTCGTCGCCGATGACGATCATCGCGGCGGTCATGATGTCGGCCATGGCGCAGTCCTTCCTGGCGGGCGGTCGAGAGCGCCCTGCTCTAGCGCCGCGCGCCGCGCGCGGCAATGACCTAAAGCGCCGTTGCCATCCTGCCGCCACCGGGTAAGGTGCTCCCGCCGCTTTCGGGGAAATCACCTAGATGCTCGCCACGCTCACCGCCATCGCCGCCGCGCTGCTCGCCGCCGTCCTGCTGGTCGCGACCTACTACTTCCAGGCGACGCGCCGGATCAGCCGCGACGCCGAGCATGCCGTGCCGCCGCGCGGCCGCTTCGTCGCCGTCGAGGGCTGCGACATCCATTATGTCGAGCGCGGCGAGGGCCGGCCGATCCTGTTCATCCACGGCCTCGGCGGCACGCTGCACCATATGAGCCGGCCGCTGATGGACGAGTTCGGCGATGGCTACCGGCTGATCGCCCTCGACCGGCCGGGCTCCGGCTATTCGACCCGGCCTTCCGGCTTCGACGGGCGGCTGGGCGAGCAGGCGCGCCTGATCGCCGGCTTCATCGACGCGCTCGGACTAGAGCGGCCGCTGCTGGTCGGCCATTCGCTCGGCGGGGCGGTCGCGCTGGCCACAGCGCTCAATTATCCCGAGAAGGTGGCGGGCCTCGCCCTCATCGCGCCGCTGACGCAGCACGAGGACAAGGTCGCGCCCGAATTCCGCGGGCTCGACATCCGCTCCCCGCTGCTGCGCCGCATCGTCTCGGAAACGCTTGCCGTGCCGACCTCCGTCAAGATGGCCGCGCAGACGCTGGATTTCGTCTTCGGCCCGCAAAAGCCGCCGCACGACTACGCCGTGGCCGGCGGGGCGATGGCGGGGCTGCGGCCGAGTCATTTCTACGCCACCTCGACCGATCTCGTCGCCCTGCGCCACGACATGCCCGGCATCGGCGCGCGCTACGCCGAGATCGGCGTTCCGGCCGGCATCCTGTTCGGCAGCGCCGACCGGGTGCTCGACCACAAGCGCCACGGCACCGGCATGGAAGGCCGCATACCCGGCCTCGACGTCGAGATCATGGAAGGCGTCGGCCACATGCCGCAATATGCCGACACGAGCCGCGTCGTCGCTTTCATCCGCCGCATCGCCGACCGCGCCTTCGCCGCTTGATCCCCGCACTTGATCCCCGCGCTTGATCGCAGGCGCGCCGTCCTCTAACGAGGCTGTCGATGGCTCGTACGGGCCTCGCATGCGGCCGCTTGGTGGAACTGGTAGACACAAGGCACTTAAAATGCCTCGGGCCTTGCCCGTGCGGGTTCGATTCCCGCAGCGGCCACCATCTTTATCTCACGGCAGTTCGCTTCGCTCACGCCTCCGATGGGGCGGGCGAAAGCCCGGGCCGCAGTCGCGGCCTTGATCTGGTTCGCGCATTCTCCGCATGCCATTTGTTCGCCGGGCGCGAATAGGCTACCGATAGGCCGGAGACCACGTCGTTCAATGAGCCTTCTTCGTATCCGCGCATGACAGCTAAGCCCGCCCTGCCCTGGGACAATCCCCGCTTCCGCAACTGGATCGCGCTGGTGCGCGCCGAGCGTGCGGTGGTGCGCGAATTGACGAGGGCGCTCGCGCCGCTCGACCTGAAGATCGGCCAGCTCGACGTCCTGATGAACATCTACCGCCATCCCGGCTCGTCGCAGCACGAGGTCGCCCGCAAGCTGCTCGTCGGCCGCTCCTCGATCACCATGCTGGTGCCGCAGCTCGTCGCCCAGGGACTGATCCATCGCGAGAGCGACGCGGCCGACAAGCGGATCATGCGCCTTCACCTGACGGTGGAAGGCGAGAAGCGGCTGATGGCGGCGCTGAAGCTCTATTGCGGCATTCTCGACCGGGTGATGGCGCAGTCGACCGTCGCCCAGTGCGACGCCATGGGCGAGCAGATGCGCCGCATCGAGGCGATCCTCGGCCCCGACGAGTAGCTTTCCCGAGCCGTCAGCGGCGCGCGCGCGACAGGCCCTTGCCCGCCAGCTCGTCGAGATAGGACTGCCAGCGTTCGTCCTTCTCGCGGCCGAGCGTCATGAAATACGACCAGGTGAAGATGCCGCTGTCGTGGAAATCGTCGAAGACGATGCGCACCGCATAATTGCCGACCGGCTCGATGCGGGCAATAGCGACGTCCTTCTTGCCCGGCACGGTCACGCGCTGCTCGGGCGAATGGCCCTGCACCTCGGCCGAGGGCGACAGGACGCGCAGCAGCTCGGCCGTGAACTCGAACGGGGCCTCGCCCGGAAAGGTGACGGCCAGCAGCCGCCGGTCCTTCGACACGCGCAATTCGGACGGTGCAGTCATGGGGGTTCCCCCGGAAACGCGGATCGGGGTGGACATCGCGCCGCCTGAAAGTCAGGCGGCGTCGGCGGCGGCGCGCGCCTCGGCCAGCGCCTTCAGGTCCGCCGGCTTCAGCTCAACCGATTCGCCGCAGCCGCAGGCCGACGACTGGTTGGGGTTGCGGAAGGTGAAGCCGGTCCTGAGCTTCGTCGTCTCGAAATCCATCTCGGTGCCGAGCAGGAACAGCACGGCCGCCGGCGCGATCCAGACCTCCGCGCCCTCGCGCTCGATATGGTCCTCGCCCGCGACCGGCTCGGTCACGAGATCGACCGTGTATTCCATGCCGGCGCAACCGCCCTTCTTGACGCCGACGCGGATGCCGAGCGCGCCCTCGCGCGTCGCGACGATCTCGCGCACGCGCGCCGCAGCCGCGTCGGTCATCGTCATCACCTGGAACCTGCTCATCGCCTTCTCCAAAAGCCGCCGGTTCAAGGCCGGCGCAATGGTCGTTCCTCCCTCAAGATGGGAGAGATTGCGCCGGAGCGCAAGACGGTCGGTACAAGACGGGTCAGTACCAGCCGACCGCGACGCGGGCCTCCTCGGACATGCGGTCCGGGCTCCATGGCGGGTCGAACGTCATCTTCACCGCGACGCCCGAGACGCCCTCGACCGCGCCGACCGCATTCTCGACCCAGCCCGGCATCTCGCCGGCGACCGGGCAGCCCGGCGCGGTCAGCGTCATGTCGATCTTGACCGAGCGGTCGTCCTCGATGTCGATGCGGTAGATCAGGCCGAGCTCGTAGATGTCGGCCGGGATTTCCGGATCGTAGACCGTCTTCAGCGCACTGACGATGTCATCGGTCAGCCGCACCAGCTCGTCCTGAGGGATCGCGGAGGCGGAATAGACCGGATCGGCCGGCGCGCCGGCGTCCTCGGTGTCGTTGCGGGTCTCGTCCATCGTGGTCATCCGAAAAATCCTCGCGCTTTCTCCAGCGCCTCGGCCAGAACATCGATCTCGGCTTTGGTATTATACATCGCAAACGAGGCGCGGCAGGTCGAGGTCACGCCGAACCGCTTCAGGAGCGGCTGGGCGCAATGGGTGCCGGCGCGCACGGCGACGCCCGAACGGTCGATCAGCATCGACACGTCATGGGCATGGATTCCCTCCAGCTCGAAGGAGACGATGGCCCCCTTGCCCGGCGCGTTGCCGAAGATGCGCAGCGAATTGATGCCCGAAAGCCTCTGGTGGGCGTAGGCCGTCAGCTCCGCCTCGTGCGCGGCGATGTGCTCGCGGCCGATCCGCTCCATGTATTCCAGCGCCGCGCCCAGCCCGATCGCCTGCACGATCGGCGGCGTGCCGGCCTCGAAGCGGTGCGGCGGCTCGTTGTAGGTCACGGCCTCTTCGGTGACGGTCTCGATCATCTCGCCGCCGCCCTCGAAGGGCCGCATTTCGGCCAGCCGCTCCTTGCGGCCGTAGAGGACGCCGATGCCGGACGGGCCGTAGACCTTGTGGCCGGTGAAGACGTACCAGTCGCAGCCGAGATCGGCGACGTCGACCGGCATGTGCACCGCCGCCTGGCTGCCGTCGACCAGCACCGGAATGCCGCGCCCGTGGGCGATGCGGACGATCTCCTTCACCGGCGTCACCGTGCCGAGCGCGTTCGACATGTGGGTGACGGCGACGAGCTTCGTCCGCTCCGTCAGGCATTTCTCGAACGCGTCGAGATGGAAGACGCCCTCGTCGTCCACCGGCGCCCACACCAGCTTCGCGCCCTGCCGCTCGCGGATGAAATGCCACGGCACGATGTTGGAGTGGTGCTCCATGATCGACAGGACGATCTCGTCGCCCGCGCCGATATTGGGCATGCCCCAGCCATAGGCCACGGTGTTGATCGAGGCGGTGGCCGAGCGGGTGAAGACGATCTCGTCGACGCTCGGCGCGTTGAGAAAGCGGCGCACCGTCTCGCGCGCGCGCTCATAGGCGTCGGTCGCCGCGTTCGACAGGAAATGCAGGCCCCGATGGACGTTGGCGTATTCGTGGGAATAGGCGTGGGCGACCGTGTCGATCACGACCTGCGGCTTCTGCGCCGACGCGCCGTTGTCGAGATAGACGAGCGGCTTGCCGTAGACGGTGCGCGACAGGATCGGGAAATCCCGCCGCACCGCCTCGACGTCATAGACGGCATGCTCCACGATCTGGTCCATCTGCGCCACCGATCATCCGTGCGTGGCGAACCACTGGTCGAGCTTTTCCTCCAGCGCCGCCACCAGCGCCTCGTCCTCCAGCTCCTCGACGATCTCGGCGAGGAACGCCTTGATGAGGAGCCCCCGCGCCTGCTTTTCATCGACGCCGCGCGCCATCAGGTAGAACAAATGGTCGCGGTCGATCTCCGTCACGGTCGCGCCATGGCCGCAGGCGACGTCGTCGGCGAAGATTTCCAGCTCCGGCTTGGTCGAGAACTCGGAATCGTCCGACAGAAGCAGCGTGTTGCAGGCCATGCGCGCGTCGGTCTTCTGCGCGATCTGGGCGACCCTGATCTGGCCCTGGAACACGCCGTGCGCGCGGTCGGTCGCGACGTTGCGGATGATCTCGGTCGAGGTCGTGTGCGGCGCGGAATGGTCGAGCACCATGGTCACGTCGCAATGGGTCTCGCCGCCGAGCAGGTTGACGCCGCGAAGCTGGAAGTCCGCGCCCTCGCCGGCGGCGTCGACGCGCACTTCCTGGCGCACCAGCTTGCCGCCCGCATTCATGATGAACAGCGTGAGCTTCGCGTCCTTGGCGAGCGTGGCGACGAACTGGCCGAGATGGGTCGCCGTCTCGGCCTGCTCCTGGACGATGATCCAGACGATCTCGGCGCCCTCGCCGAGATCGAGCGACGAGACGGAGCTGACCAGCGCCGCGCCCGAGCCGGCCTGCCGCTCGATGACGGTCGCCTTCGCGCCGGCGCCGACCGTGACCGGGAAGCGGGCATGGACCTGCCCGCCGGCCTGCAGGTTCTGCAGCTCGATGGGCGAGGAAATCTGCGCATCGTCGGCGATGGTCAGGCCGAAACCGTCCGCGGCGAAGGCGGCGTTGATCGCGCCGATGGCGTCGTCCCGGTCGGCCGGGGTCATGGCGGCGCGGGCGTCGCCCGCCGTCAGCAGCGCACCGAACGGCACGATCTCGACGCCCTCGATCCGCGGCGCGGGCAGCGCCTCGCCATTGGCGACGCGCAGCACGGACGAGCCCTCGACCAGCGCGCGCGGCGCTTCGGGCTTGGCCGCGGGGTCGAACGCCGGCACCGTGGCGAGGAGCCGGCGCAAATCCGTATAGTGCCACGCCTCGATGCGGCGGGTGGGCAGGCCGGCCTTCAGCCGCTCGACGGCGTTGTCGCGGGTCAGCGCGATGTCGGCGTCGCCCGGCAGCTCGGAGATGCGCTCCGCGAACGCCTCGACCAGCGCGGTCTCGGCCGGCGTCAGCACGGGGCTGGAATGGATGTTCATCGCGCCCTCCTCACGCCGCCTCGCCGATCACGCCGGCGTAGCCCTCGCGTTCGAGGTCGAGCGCGAGGCTCTTGTCGCCCGACTTGATGACCTGGCCGCGATAGAGCACGTGCACGCTGTCCGGCACGATGTGCTCCAAGAGGCGCTGGTAGTGGGTGATGACGAGGAAGGCGCGGTCCGGCGCGCGCAGCGCGTTGACGCCGTCCGAGACGATCTTGAGCGCGTCGATGTCGAGGCCGGAATCGGTCTCGTCCAGCACGCACAGCTTTGGCTGCAGCAGCTTCATCTGGAGGATTTCGGCCCGCTTCTTCTCGCCGCCGGAGAAGCCGACGTTCAGCGGCCGCTTCAGCATGTCCATGTCGATGCTGAGCGAGGCGGCAGCCTCCTTCACGCGCTTGAGGAATTCGGGGATCTTCAGGTCTTCCTCGTCGCGCGCCCGGCGCTGCGCGTTCATCGCCACCTTGAGGAATTCCATGGTCGGAACGCCGGGGATCTCCATCGGATATTGGAAGGCGAGGAAGATGCCGGAGGCGGCGCGCTCGGCCGGGTCCATCTCGAGGACAGATTCGCCGTTGTAGAGGATGTCGCCCTCGGTCACCTCGTAATCGTCACGCCCGGCGAGGATGTACGACAGCGTCGATTTGCCGGAGCCGTTCGGCCCCATGATGGCGGCGACCTCGCCGGCCTTCACGGTCAGGTTCAGGCCGCGGATAATCTCGGTGCCATCCTCGGCGATGCGGGCGTGCAGGTTTCTGATTTCAAGCATGGTATGTCTTCCTGAATAGTCTTGCCGGCTGGTTGGTCTGCCGGCCTCAGCCGACCGAGCCTTCCAGCGAGATGCCGATCAGCTTCTGCGCCTCGACGGCGAACTCCATCGGCAGTTCCTGGATGACTTCCTTGACGAAGCCGTTGACGATCAGCGCGATCGCTTCCTCCTCGGGAATGCCGCGCTGCATGACGTAGAACTTCTGGTCGTCGGAAATCTTCGAGGTCGTCGCCTCGTGCTCGATCTGGGCCGACGAGTTCTTGGCCTCGATATATGGCACGGTGTGCGCGCCGCAGTCGTTGCCGATCAGGAGCGAGTCGCAGTTGGTGAAGTTGCGCGCGCCCGCGGCCCGACGGTGGACCGAGACCTGCCCGCGATAGGTGTTCTGCGACTTGCCGGCCGAGATGCCCTTGGAGATGATGCGGCTCGACGTGTTCTTGCCGAGATGGATCATCTTGGTGCCCGAGTCGATCTGCTGGTGGCCGTTCGACACCGCGATCGAGTAGAACTCGCCGCGCGAATTGTCGCCGCGCAGGATGCAGGACGGATATTTCCAGGTGATCGCCGAGCCGGTCTCGACCTGCGTCCAGGAAATCTTAGAGTTCCTGCCGCGGCAGTCGCCGCGCTTGGTGACGAAGTTATAGATGCCGCCGAGGCCCTCGGCGTCGCCCGGATACCAGTTCTGCACCGTCGAATACTTGATCTCGGCGTCGTCGAGCGCGACGAGCTCTACCACGGCGGCGT
Source organism: Alphaproteobacteria bacterium (assembly GCA_037190985.1). Taxonomy (GTDB): domain Bacteria; phylum Pseudomonadota; class Alphaproteobacteria; order Rhizobiales; family Rhizobiaceae; genus Aerobium. The sequence goes on along the minus strand of JBBCKE010000023.1, from coordinate 340,928 downwards.
GAAGCTGGTTCTCGTCGCGCTGCGGCGCGGTGCAGCCCTCGAGATAGGAGACATAGGCCCCCTCCTCGGCGATGATCAGCGTGCGCTCGAACTGGCCGGTGTTCTTCTCGTTGATGCGGAAATAGGTCGACAGCTCCATCGGGCAGCGCACGCCCTTGGGCACGAACACGAACGAGCCGTCGGTGAACACCGCCGAGTTCAGCGTCGCGTAATAGTTGTCGGTCGTCGGCACGACGGAGCCGAGATACTTCTTCACCAGCTCGGGATGCTCGCGGATCGCCTCCGAGATCGAGCAGAAGATGACGCCGGCCTTGGCCAGCTCTTCCTTGAAGGTGGTGACGACCGAGACGGAATCGAACACCGCATCCACCGCGACCCGGCCGGAGGCGTAGACGTTGTCGTTCGTCCCTTCGCCGTTGCCCTTCTGCACGCCGGCGAGGATTTCCTGCTCGACGAGCGGAATGCCGAGCTTCTCGTAGACGCGCAGCAGCTCGGGATCGACCTCGTCGAGCGACTTCGGGCCGCTCTGGTTCTTCGGCGCGGCGTAGTAATGGATGTCCTGGAAGTCGATCTTCGGGTACGACACGCGCGCCCAGGTCGGCTCCTCCAGCGTCAGCCAGCGGCGGAAGGCGTTGAGCCGCCATTCCAGCATCCATTCCGGCTCGCTCTTCTTGGCCGAGATGAAGCGGATGATGTCTTCGTTCAGCCCCTTCGGGGCCTTGTCGGTCTCGATATGGGTCTCGAAACCGTATTTGTACTGGTCCACGTCGATCTTGCGGACCTGCTCGATCGTTTCCTGCACGGCAGGCATCGGCGTTCTCCATCCTCGCCGGGTTCAAGGCCCGGCAGTTGTCGAAATCGCATAGGGCCGCGTCTTTGTCGCGGTATGCGCTCTATATAGGCGCCCGGGCCGGAAATACACCGCCCCCGCGCCCTAGGTCAGGCCGCATTCACCCGCGCGGCCCTGCGTTCCATCATCTTCGCCAGCGCCGTCCGGAAGGCGGCAAGCTCGGCCTCGCCCGTCCCGCGCCCGATCGAGACGCGCAGCGCGCCGAGATCGCTCTCGACGCCCATCGCCTTCAGCACATGGCTTGCGCCCACCTTGCCCGACGAGCAGGCGGACCCGGCCGACAGCGAAACGCCGGCGAGATCGAAGGCGATCTGCGCCGTCTCGGCCTTCACCCCCGGCACGGAGAAGAACAGCGTGTTGGCGAGGCGCTCCGTCGCGCGGCCGTGGATCGTGGCATCGGGCGCGAGCTCGAGCAGGGCCGCCTCGAAGGCGTCGCGCCGCGCCCGCATCGCGTCCATGTCGCCGAGGCCGGCAAGCGCCGCCCGCGCTGCCGCGCCGAAGCCGGCGATGGCGGCGACGTTCTCGGTGCCCGGGCGATGGCCCTTTTCCTGCCCGCCGCCGCGAATCAGCGGCGCCGGCATCATCAGGTCGGCAGCGCCGACGAAGGCGCCCACGCCCTTCGGCCCGCCGATCTTGTGCGAGGTCAAGATGAGGAAGTCGCCGTATCCGTCCGATATATCGACAGGAATCCGCCCCACGGCCTGCACCGCGTCGACCACCGGCACCGCGCCATGCGCCCTGGCGAGCCGCGTGACCTCGCGCACGGGCTGGATCACCCCGGTCTCGTTGTTTGCGGCATGGATGGCGACGAGCGCCAGCCCCTCCTCGCGGTCGTGGCCGATGAGCAGCGCCTCCAGCGCGCCGAGATCGACGACGCCGTTGCCGTCGACGCCGACGACCGTGATCGCCTCCGGCGGGAACCGCCCGCCCGAGAGGAAGCAGGGATGGTCGGTGGCGCAGACGATGAGCCGGGCCATCCGCACCGGTGAGCGGCCGAGCCGCCATTCGGGCGACAGGAGCGTCGAGGCCGCTTCCGTCGCGCCCGAGGTGAACACCACATGCTCCGGCTTGGCCGCAACGAGGGCGGCGACGTCGCGGCGCGCCTCTTCGACCATGCGGCGCGCCGCGCGGCCTTCGGCATGGACGGACGAGGCGTTGGCGTCCACCTCCAGCGCGGCCAGCATCGCCGCGCGCGCTTCGGGCAGAAGCGGGGCGCTGGCGTTGTGGTCGAGATAGGCGCGCTTGCCGGTCATTCGGGCGATTCCGTTTCCCTTGCGGGTTGTCGGGCGGTCGGTCGGCGTTTTTCCTTGAAATTGCAAGGCCAGCCGTCCTATTTACCCGCTCTGCCAACAGGCTGGCTACCGGCTTGCCTGTTTTGAACTGTTCTAAACTGGCTTCTACGGCGACGATCCTTCCGCGTCAAGTCCGGCGAGCGTTCCGCTCCGGCCGGACCGGCGGTCGAAACCCGGCGAGCCCGTTGTGCATTGGAGTTGGTATGCCCGAGGTAATTTTCGCAGGTCCGGCCGGCCGTCTCGAGGGCCGCTACCAGCCCTCCAGCCAGAAAAACGCTCCGATCGCGATCGTGCTGCATCCGCATCCGCAGTTCGGCGGCACGATGAACAACAAGATCGTCTACGACCTGTTCTACATGTTCCAGAAGCGCGACTTCACCACGCTGCGCTTCAATTTCCGCGGCATCGGCCGCAGCCAGGGCGAATTCGACCACGGCACGGGCGAATTGTCCGACGCGGCGGCCGCGCTCGACTGGGTGCAGTCGCTGCATCCCGATTCCAAGAGCTGCTGGGTGGCGGGCTACTCGTTCGGCGCGTGGATCGGCATGCAGCTCCTGATGCGCCGGCCCGAGATCGAGGGCTTCATCTCGGTCGCGCCGCAGCCCAACAGCTACGACTTCTCGTTCCTCGCCCCCTGCCCGTCCTCGGGCCTCATCATCCATGGCGACGCCGACAGGGTCGCCCCGGCCAAGGACGTGCAGACGCTGGTCGACAAGCTGCACACGCAAAAGGGCATCACCATCACCCAGAAGACGCTGCCCGGCGCCAACCACTTCTTCTCCAACGACGCCGATCTCCTGATCGAGGAGTGCGCCGACTATCTCGACCGCCGGCTGGCGGGCGAACTGGCCGACCCGCGCCCCAAGCGCCTGAGATAGGGAGGGCAAGGATCGTGGAACTGCTGCGCTTCCGGCGTTTCCACGAGACGGACCTGCCGGCCTACGCCGCCTGGTTCGCCGACGAGGAGCTTGCCCGCCGCGCGCCCTTCCCCGACGCCGACTGGCTGGCAGAGGCGACCGCCGGCGAAGGCGTGATCGCCGAAATCGCCTCGCTCGACGCCGAGGGCACGCCCGTCGCGGTGATCCGCTACGAGGAAGAAGGCGACGGCGGCATGACGCTGTTCATCGCCGTCGATCCCGCCCAGCGCGGCAAGGGCGTGGCCCGCCGGGTGCTGGACGCCTTCGCCGAGCGTGCAGCCGATCGCTTCTCGCACATCGATGTCTTTGTCGCGCGCGACAACGAGGCGGGGCTCGCCCTGGTGCGCGCCTGCGGCTTCCGGCTGATCGACGGGCCGGACGACGAGGGTTTCGTCCCCTACCGCCTCGGCCTCACGGCCTCCGGCGTCAAGGCCCCCGATCTCAAGGGTTGACCAGCACGCCGCCCGTCACCGGCCGGGCGCAGCCGGTCGTGGTCGGGAAGGTCAGCGGCAGGCCGTTCAGCGCCCGCACCGCGAGATAGGCCCAGGCCTCCGCCTCCATCGCGTCGCCGTCGAAGCCCGCCTCCTCGGCCGCGATCACCCGCACATTGCCCGCGCCCCGGCGCAGGTCCTCCATGATCGCCGGGTTCTTGCGCCCGCCGCCGCAGACGATCCACAGGAGCGGCGGCTCCGGCATGTGCGCCCGCGCCTTGAGGATCGCCCCGGCGCTGACGGCGGCGAGCGTGCGCGCGCCGTCCTCCAGTGCAAGGCCCTGCGCGAGATCGGTGGTGAAATCGCCGCGGTCGAGCGATTTGGGCGCCGGCTCGTCGAAGAACGGGGCGTCGAGATAGCGCGCGACGACGTCCTCGACCGTTCCGCCCGCGGCGGCGATCCGGCCGTCCTCGTCATAGGACGGGCCGCCGCCCGCGCCCACCCACTGGTCGATCAGCGCGTTGCCCGGCCCGCTGTCGAAGGCGACGGGATCGCCCGCCTCGGGAATGAAGGTGACGTTGGAGATGCCGCCGATATTGACGAAGCAGACGGGAAAGGAACGCAGCGCCGCCGGCAGCGAGGCGGCGAGCGCGGCGTGGTAGACCGGCACCAGCGGCGCGCCCTGCCCGCCATGCGCCATGTCGTTGGCGCGCATGTCGTGGACGACCGGGATGCCGGTCTCGCGCGCCAGCAGCGCGCCGTCGCCGAGCTGGACCGTCAGCGCCTGGTCGGGCCGGTGCAGAACCGTCTGGCCATGGAACCCGATCACCCGCGGCGTGAAGCCGGGATTGTCGGCAAGAAACCGCTTCACCGCCTCGGCGTGGCGCAGCGTCAGGTCGCGCTCCAGCAGGGCAAGCGCGCCCGGCCGCTCCTGCCGCTCGGCGATCGCGCGTGCGTCGTCCAGCCCCGCCTCGATGCGGGCGCGGAACGCCGCGTCATAGGCGAAGAAGCCGCCCGGCCCGCGCCGGACATGGCCGCGCCCGTCGGTCTCGACGGCCGCGACATCGATGCCGTCCATCGACGTGCCGCTCATCAGGCCGAGGGCCCATTGGGGTTCCGTCATCGCCGCGTCCTTGTGATTCTCGCCGTCATGATGCTAAAGGCCCGCCCATCACCATGCATGTCCATTCGTGAAAGAACCGATCATGTCCGCCTTCAAGTCCGATTTCCTGCGCACGCTTTCCGAGCGCGGCTTCATTCATCAGATTTCCGATGAAGCCGGTCTCGACGCCCTGCTGGCGAAGGAGACGGTGACGGCCTATATCGGCTTCGACCCGACGGCGCCGAGCCTGCATGCCGGCGGGCTGATCCAGATCATGATGCTGCACTGGCTTCAGCAGACCGGCCACCGCCCCATCGCGCTGATGGGCGGCGGCACCGGCATGGTCGGCGATCCCTCCTTCAAGGAGGAGGCGCGCCAGTTGATGACGCTGGAGACCATCGCCGCCAACACCGCCTCGATCAAGTCCGTGTTCGCGCGCTACCTCGCCTTCGGCGACGGCCCGAAGGACGCGCTCATGGTCGACAACGGCGAGTGGCTGCGCGGCCTCAACTATCTCGACTTCCTGCGCGACGTCGGCCGCTACTTCTCGGTCAACCGCATGCTGTCCTTCGACTCGGTCAAGATGCGGCTCGACCGGCAGCAATCGCTGTCGTTCCTCGAATTCAACTACATGATCCTGCAGGCCTACGACTTCGTCGAGCTGAACAGGCGCTACGGCACGCGCCTGCAGATGGGCGGGTCGGACCAGTGGGGCAACATCGTCAGCGGCATCGACCTCGGCCACCGGCTGGGCACGCCGCAGCTCTACGCGCTGACCTCGCCGCTGCTCACCACCGCCTCCGGCGCGAAGATGGGCAAGTCGCTGTCCGGCGCGGTCTGGCTCAACCCGGACATGCTGTCAGCCTACGATTTCTGGCAGTACTGGCGCAACACCGAGGACGCCGATGTCGAGCGCTTCCTCAAGCTCTACACCACGCTGCCGATGGCCGAGATCGCCCGGCTCGCCGCCCTCGGCGGCTCCGAGATCAACGAGGCCAAGAAGGTGCTGGCGACGGAGGTGACGGCGATGCTGCACGGCCGCGCCGACGCCGAAGCCGCTGCCGAGACCGCGCGCAAAACCTTCGAGGAAGGCGCGCTAGCGGACAGCCTGCCGACGGTGGAGCTGCCCGCGGCCGAGCTGGAGGCCGGCATCGGCGTGCTGGCGCTGTTCGTCAGGGCCGGCCTTGCCGCCTCCAACGGCGAGGCGCGCCGGCACGTCCAGGGCGGCGCGGTGCGCGTCAACGACCAGCCGGTCGCCGACGACAGGCGCGTCATCGGCTCTGCCGACGTGACCGGAGACGGCGTCGTCAAGCTGTCCCTCGGCAAGAAGAAGCACGTCCTGGTCCGCCCGGTCTGAAGCGAGGGGGCGCTTTTCGGGCGAAGCCCGCGGGCGCGACCGCGGCCCGGCCGATCAGGCCGCCCGCGCGGAGGCGGCGCGCAAAGCGCGCCTTGCCGTGAGCGCAATCAACGGAACTCGAACACCGAGCGGAAGATTCCGGGCGCGATGACCGAGAGCGGGTTGACCTCCAGCCGCGGCTCGTCGGTCTTCCCGGCGAGGCGGAAGGTGATGCCGATCAGGCCACGGTCGCGGCCGTTGCCGAGGATCTGGCCGATGATCGGGATCTCGCCGAATATCCGGTTGAGGCCGTAGGCCGGCATGAAGGTGCCGGTCATGGCCATGTTGCCGTTGCCGTCGCTCAGGAGGCCCTGGAAGCTGACGCCGATCATCGGCCCGCGCAGGATGCCGCGGTCGAGCGAGACCCTGCCCTGCCCCCGCGCGACCTCGGCATAGCCGCGCTCGAACTGCACGCGGCTGGTGTCGAGCGAGCCGCGCACCGCCTGGTTGAGCGATCGCCCGTCCTGCGTCGACGGCGTCGAGACGATCGAGGACAGCCGCGGCTCGTTGACAAGCCAGAAATCGCGCGCGTCGATCCGGCCGCGCAGCGTCTCGCCGCTGCGCCCGGACAGGCTGAGCGCGATGCGCCCTCCCTCCATGCGCTCGTAGATGTCGAGGAAGCGCAGCAGCGCGCCGGCATCCGCCGATTGCATGGAGATGCCGCGCGTCCCGCCCTCCAGCCCGTCGCGGAAGACGATCTGCTCGCCGCTCGCCGTCGTCGCTGAAAACTCGGTGTTGCCGCCCTGCGCGCCCGTTCCCGAATAGGCCAGCGTCACGTTGCGCAGCACCTCGCCGTGGAAGCCGGCCATGGCGTCTACCTTGAGGTCGAGCGTGACCGGCGTCGCCGCCACCTCCGCCGCGCCGCCGGCGCCGACATCGCGCGCGTAGAGCTTGACGAGCGAGCGCGCGTCGACGCTCTTGCCGCGCACGGTGACAGTGTAGCCCGCCCCGCTGCGCGCGACGTCGAGTGAGAAGTCGTCGCCGCGGTTGAGCCGCATCGCGGGAAAGCGCACGCGCTCGACGCCGCCGTCGTTGAGGAGAACCGTCCCGCTCGCGGCGAAGGACTCGCCGCGCAGCGAGAAATCCGACAGCTCCGTGCGCCCGCCCGCCGCCTTCATGGCGAAGGAAACCGCCGCCGGAACCCCGGCCCCCTTGCTCCATCCGACCCATGGAATCGAAAGCGTGGCGGGCTGGAGATCGGCCCGGATCGTCCGCGCCGCATCCGCCTCGGCCCCGGAGCGGGCGTCGTCCACCTCGACCTTGACGATTCCGGAGAGCAGCGCGTCTAGGCCCGGTGCGAGCGCCGCGCGCGCCTTGTCGTCCATGTCGATGGCGATCTGCCGCTGCCGCCGTTCGGTGCTCTGGCCGAGCGGCTCGGTCAGCTTCAGCGTCGCCGGCAGGCCGTTGAGCTGCGCCTTCGCCTCGATCACCGCCTTCTGCGGATCGACGACGATGGTACCCGTCGCCGCCCTGACCGCCTGCCCCTGGAACGGCCGCGCCACCGACAGGTCGTCATAGGCGAGCTCGACCTTCCAGTCGAGCCGGTCGAGGGGAACGCCGCTCTGCAGCGGAATGTCGGCCGCGACCGAGCCGCTGACCGTGCCGTCGAGATCGTCCGGCTTCAGGTCGACGAAGCGCCCGACGCCGATCGGGTCGTAGCTCGCCAGCTCCAGCACCGCGTCGGCCTGCCCCGAAACCTCGATGTCGAGCCGGCCGATGGTCGGCTTGATGTGGGCGTCGCGGATGTCGAGGACGCCGTTGCTCGCCGCGACCGTGCGCCCGGACGGCATGTAGACCGTGCCCTGCGCCAGCTCGATCTCCACATCCGTGCCGAAGAAGGCGACGGTGCCGCTGCCGTCGCGCACCGGTGGAATGCGGCCGGCGACGTCGAAGCGCGTTCCGCGCACCTTGAAGAAGCCCGACACCTCCTCGTGCCGCAGCGGCGTGCCGTCGCCGAACCGCCCCGCCGGCACCTTCAGCTCGACCCAGCCGCCCTCGACCTGTCCGCCGAAGACGTTGGCCGTGACCCAGCGCTGGGCCGAGCCCGCGGCGAACCACGGCCATAGCTGCTTGGCGTGGCTGACCGGCATGGCCCCGACATCGATCCGCAGGTCGAGGCCGGGGCGCTTGCCGCGCTCGAACAGCACCGCGCCGCGTCCGGTGACCTCGCCCTGCGGCGAGCGCACGCCGATCTCGTCGGCATGGAGGGCCGTGGCCGCGGCGTCGAGCCGACCGGCAACCCGGGCGGCGACCAGCAGCGACGGCTCCGACGAGCCCGCGGGAGAGATCGACGAGCCGTCGCTCACCAGCTCGTAGCGATAGAATGCGCCGTCGGCGGCGGCATCGCGCGGCGCGGGGCCGATCGCGCCGTGGAATCCCCATGTCGAGCGGCCGGAGAGAATCCGCAGCCGCTCGATCTCGACCTTGCCGGTGCCGCTCTGCGACGTGGCGACGAAATCGAGGTCGGCGACGATGTCGTCGCGGCTGCTGACGGGAAAATCGGCCCGCTCCACGCGGCCGGACAGCGCGAGGCGGCCGCCATCCGCCGTCTGGCTGCCGGAAAAGGCGAGGACCGCTGCCCCGACCCGCTCGCCGGCCGGCCTGGGGGTGTCCGGGTCGTCTTCCTGCGCCTGCGCGTGGTCGGCGAGGTCGACGCGCAGGTCGAGCGAGGCGACGCGGCCGCCGGCGGAATCGAGCGCCGCGTCGCCGCGCGCGGTCAGGACGCGTCCGAACGCCTCGATCGTCGCCGCAAGCCGCATGCCCCCGCCGGGTCTTCGCCGCAGGGTGGCCTCGTCGACGCGCACCCGCGTCGCCGCCTCCCCCGGCAGCACGATCTCGACATTGCTCACCTCGATGCGGCGCATCCCCCGCGCGTCGAGCACGGTGATCGCCTGCCTGACGACATCGAAGACCGCGGCGTTGAGCAGGTCGGGATCGGCAAGGCCGTCCTCGTTGAAAATGGCGAGGCCGGTGCCGCCGGCCGGCTGCGGAAACGCCCCCGCGTCGAGGACCGCGTCCGAAACGGCGATGCGGCCGAACTGCATCTCCCCGCGCAGGAGCGGCAGCATGTTGAGGCCGAACCGGGCGGAGCCGATGCGCGTGGTGCGGCCTTCCTGCCCGGCCGGCGCGATGGCCATGTCGTCGATCCTGAGCACGAAACCGCGAAATCCGTCGAGCGTGACCCCGACGCTGCCGATCCCCACCTCGTAGCCGTCGCCGACAACGCCCAGCACCGCCTTCTGCGCCTCGAGGCGCAGCCGCCCCTCGCCGAACCCGGCGACGACGACCGCGACCGCCAGCGCGATGGCGACGCAGATACCGAGGACGGCGAGGACGACGGCCTTGCCCAGCTTTCGCGAGGCGCGGGCCATGCGCGCATGGCGCGGAAGCGGGACGGCTGAGGGCAGCGCGTCGAGGGACGCAATGTCGCTGCGGCGAAAGCGGATCTTCTCGTGGGGCGGAACCTCGCTATGCACGCGTGGCGAGCCTGTTTCCTGTCTGCGAACGAATCTGGCAGAGACACTATAGCGCCGCAGGGCAATGGCGACACCACAAAGGAGGCCACGGCATGGATCAGATCAAACCCGGCAACCCGGCACCGGACTTCACCCTTCCCGGAAGCGGCGAGAACCGGATTTCCCTATCGGACTATCGCGGCAGGATTGTGGTCCTGTTCTTCTACCCCAAGGACGACACCAGCGGCTGCACGGCCGAGGCCATAAGCTTCAGCGGGCTCAAGGGCGAGTTCGACAAGCTGGGCGCGACGGTGATCGGGCTGTCGCCCGACAGCGTGAAGAGCCACGACCGCTTCCGCGCCAAGCACGAGCTCACCGTCGACCTCGCCTCGGACGAGGAAAAGGCGGTGCTCCAGGCCTATGGCGTGTGGGTGCAGAAGAGCATGTACGGCCGCAAATATATGGGCGTCGAGCGCACCACCGTCCTGATCGACCGCAACGGCACGATCGCGCGGGTCTGGAACAAGGTCAAGGTTCCCGGCCACGCCGCCGAGGTGCTGGAAGCGGCGAAGGCGCTCGACTGAACGAAAGCCGCGCGGCCGGAACAAAATCGCGAACGGAACGTTTGCTTTCTATCGGATCATTCAACCGAAAAGGGAGGCTTCATGTTCCGTTCGCTCATCCTGTGGCTCGTAGGCATCCCCATCCCGATCATCATCCTCCTGTGGCTGTTCCTGGACTGATCCCGCCCGCCGGCGCGGCGAGCGCAAAGCTTTGTTAACCCTAACATTGTGTAATCGCACCCGATCTTCCTTGACGTCGGTTGGGTGTAGTCGTGACAGGGATCAGACAGGCTTCGGTATTCGGCAGACGCAAGGAGCCGCATACGCTCATCATCGCACGGGGCGACGAAATCAGGCATTTCGTCGTCAGGCCGTGGCTCGCCGCTCTCGCCGGCTCGGTCCTCGCCGCGCTGGCGATCGGCTATCTCGTCGCCACCTCTTACCTCGTGCTGCGCGACGACCTGATCAGCGCGACGGTGGCGCGGCAGGCGCGCATGCAGCAGGCCTATGAGGACCGCATCTCCGCCTTGCGGGCGCAGGTCGACCGCATCACCAGCCGCCAGCTCCTCGACCAGCAGATCGTCGAGAGCAAGGTTACGGAGCTGCTGGAGCGCCAGACGCAGCTCACCCAGCGCCACGGCCGCATCGGCCCGATCCTCGAGCGCATGGGCGGGGGCGAGGCTCCCGCCTTGCCCGCCTCGGGCACGGCCCCCGTCCCGGCGACGAAGCCGGAGCTGCGCGCTTTCTTCGAGGAGCCGGTCAAGGGCGGCGCAGGGAGCACCGCCGGCGCGGCCTTCTGGCCCTTCCGCCAGACGGTCGCCGGCGCGGAAACCGCGGCCGACCGGGCCGACCGCATGTTCGTCGCCATCAACCAGTCGCTGCGCGCCATCGAGAACGAGCAGATCGAGGGCATCGATTCCCTCGCCGAGAACGCCTTCGAGACCGCCGACACCATTGCCGAGGCGCTGGCCGCCGCCGGCCTCAAGGTCGCGCTCGGCAGCGAGGCGGACGAGGCCGTCGGCGGGCCGCTGCTGCCGGTCGACGCCGGCCGCGCCTTCGAGGCGCGGGTGCGCGAGCTCGACGAGGCGTTGGGAAAGCTCGAGACCGTCAAGGCGGCCGCGCGGGCGATGCCCATCCACAACCCCGCCCCGGGGCAGCCGGTGTCGAGCAGCTTCGGCGTCCGGCGCGACCCCATCCTGCGCACGCCGGCCCTGCATGCCGGCATCGACTTCCGCGCCGCCTCCGGCACGGCGATCCGCGCCGCCGGCGCCGGCACCGTGGTCCGTGCCGGCTGGAACGGCGGCTACGGCCGCATGGTCGAGGTCGATCACGGCAACGGCCTGACGACGCGCTACGCCCATATGAGCAAGATCCGCGCCCGCGAGGGCCAGAAGGTCGAGACCGGCGACATCGTCGGCGAGGTCGGCTCCAGCGGCCGTTCCACCGGCCCGCACCTCCACTACGAGGTGCGCCGCAACGGCGACCCGGTCGATCCGCTGCGCTTCCTCAAGGTCGGCCGGAAGATCGCCGGGCTGCTCTAGCCATCGATCGCGGCCGGCAAGCGGAAGCGGTATTCGCTTATCTGCCGGTATTCCTCGCCCGGCCGCAGGACCGCCTGCGGGAAATAGGGTCGGTTGGGCGCGTCGGGCCAGATTTGCGGCTCGAGGCAGAAGCCGGCGCCCGGCCCGTAGACGATGCCGTCGAGGCCCGGGACCTCGCGTGCGGGAAAATCGCCGGAGAAGAATTGCAGACCCGGCTCGGTCGTCCACACCTCCATCTCGATCCCGCTTGCCGCGCCTTGCGCCCATGCCGCCTGCCGCAGCGGGCCGCGCGCGGCCGACAGGCAGAAATTATGGTCGTACCGCTCTGCTCCGCCCGGCAGGCGGATCGGCCGCGCGAGCTGGAAATCGAACGCGGTTCCCTCGACGGGCAGCACCGCGCCGGTCGGGACACGGCGCGCGTCGACCGGCAGCCAGGCCGAGGCCGCGATCGACAGCCGATGGCCGGAAATGCCGCTGCGCCCGCCATCGTCGAGGTTGAAAAAGGAATGGTGGGCGAGGTTGCACAGCGTCGACCGGTCCGTGGTGGCGACGAGCTCGACGGCGAGCGTCGCCGGCGGCTTCAGCCGGTACGTGCAGGCGATGTCGAGATTTCCCGGAAAGCCCATCGCCCCGTCAGGGTCGCGAACAGTGAGCGTGACGAAATCCGCGCCCGAGGCGGCGATGCGCCAGACGCGACGGTCGAGCCCGGCGCGCCCGCCATGCAGCGTGTTGCCGTCGTCATTGGCGTCGGTGTCGAACCGCTCGCCGTCGAGGACGAAACGCCCGCCGCCGATGCGGTTGGCATAGCGGCCGACGATGGCGCCGAAATAGACCGAATGGTCGAGATAGCCGGAAAGCGCCTCGAAGCCGAGCACCAGCGGCGCGTCGTGGCCGGCGAGGCGCAGATCCTGCACCACCGCGCCGAAGGTGAGGATGCGGGCGCTCAGCCCGCCTCCCGTTATCGTCAGCCGGTGGACGGACTCACCCTGCGGCGTTTCGCCGAAGGGCTCGCTCGCGTCCATCGCGCGCCGGCTTCAAAGGCCGAGGCCGCCGATGCAGACATATTTGGTGTCGAGGTAGTCTTCGATCCCCTGATGTCCGCCCTCGCGGCCGAGGCCCGATTCCTTGACGCCGCCGAACGGCGCTTCCGGCGTGGTGATCAGGCCCTCGTTGACGCCGACCATGCCGTATTTCAGCCCTTCCATCACACGGAAGGCGCGGCCGAGATCGCCGGTGTAGAAATAGCAGGCAAGGCCGTATTCGGTGTCGTTGGCGAGCGCGACGGCCTCCTCCTCGGTCTCGAACCTGAAGACCGGGGCGACCGGGCCGAAAATCTCCTCCTTGGCGAAGCGCATCTGGGTGGTCGCGTCCGCGATCACGGTCGGCTGGAAGAAGGAGCCGCCGAGCTCGTGGCGCTTGCCGCCGGTGACGATCCTGCCGCCCTTGGCCGCGGCGTCGGCGATCAGCTCCTCGACCTTCTCCACCGCGTTGCCGTCGATCAGCGGCCCCTGCTGCACGCCGTCCTCGACGCCGGGGCCGACCTTCAGCTTCTTCGAGGCGGCGGCCAGCTTCTCGACGAACGCGTCATAGATGCCGGCCTGCACGTAGAAGCGGTTGGTGCACACGCAGGTCTGGCCGGAATTGCGGTACTTGGCGGTGACGGCGCCCTCGACCGCGCGGTCGATGTCGGCGTCGTCGAAGACGAGGAACGGCGCGTTGCCGCCCAGCTCCATCGACACCTTCTTGACCGTCGAGGCCGACTTCTCGATCAGGATCTTGCCGACCTCGGTCGAGCCGGTGAAGGTGATCTTCTTGACGATCGGGTTGGTGCAGAGCTCGTCGCCGATCTCGCCGGCCGAGCCGGTGACGACGTTGACGACGCCCTTCGGGATGCCGACCTCCTCGGCCAGCGCGCCCCAGGCGAGGCCGGAATAGGGCGTCTGCGACGCCGGCTTGACGACCGCCGTGCAGCCGGCGGCGATGGCCGGGCCGATCTTGCGCGCCAGCATCGAGGACGGGAAGTTCCACGGCGTGATGGCGGCGATCACGCCGACGGGTTCCTTGTTGACGAGGATGCGCCGGTCCGGCCACGGGCTCGGGATGACGTCGCCATAGGTGCGGCGCGCTTCTTCCGCGAACCACAGCACATAGGCCGCCGACGCGCCGACCTCGCCCTTCGCCTCGGCCAGCGACTTGCCCTGCTCCATGGTCAACAGCGCGGCCAGCGCGTCCTGGTTGTCCATGATCGCGTCGTGCAGCCGGCGCAGCATCTTCGAGCGCTCGAGCGCCGAGGTCTTGCGGAAGGTCAGGAAGGCGCGCTCGGCCGCCTCGATGGCGCGGCGGGTCTCGGCCCTGCCCGCCTTCGGCACGGTGCCGAGCTTCAGGCCCGTCGCGGGATTGACGACGTCGATGGTCGCGCCGGAATCGGCCTGCACCCATTCGCCGTCGATGAGGTTGGCCTGACGCAGGAACTGGCTGGCTTTCTGCAACATCTCGCTTCTCCCTTGCCGGCGCCCGCGCCGGACATGTTTCTTGTCCCTACAATGGAGCGCAATCGCGTCGATTCCAAGCCTTCAGCCGAAAACCGATTGGGCCACGGCCAGCCAGAAACCCGTCGTCGCGGCGGCGAGGAGGGTCGAGATCGTCATCGCGTTGGAGGCGAGGACCTGGCCCGTGCCGAAGCGCGAGGCGATGAGATAGGGATTGACGCCCGTCGGCATCGACGCGGCCACCACGACGACCATGGCGACGAGCGGCGGCAGCCCGGCGACCAGCACCGTCGCCAGCACGAGCGCCGGCATCAGGACGACCTTGAGCAGCGCCAGCGCCAGCGCCGGCTTCACGTTTCCGGAAATCCCGAACTTGCGCAGGCCGAGGCCCATCGAGAACAGCGCGACCGTTCCCGCGGTCCCGGCGAAGGCGTCGACGAAGCGCGCGCCCAGCGCCGGCATGGCGAGGCCGCTCACGCGCCACGCCAGCCCGGCGAGGATGCCGACGATCAGCGGGTTGAGGAAGAGGTTGCGCAGGAAATCGCGCAGCACCGTCAGCGGCGCGCTCGCCTTGCCCTCCCCCCGCCGCGCCCATTCGAACATGATGATCGACGCCGCCATCATGATCGGCAGGTGGATCGCGAGCAGCAGCGACAGGATCTCGACGCCCGGCCGGCCGAACACGCCCTGCATGAAGGGCAGGCCGAGCAGGAGAAGGTTGGAGAACGAGGCCGCGACGCCGGCCACCACGCCGGCCGCGACCTCGCGCCCGAACACGCGCGTCACGACGAGATGGCCGGCGAGCCACACCACCGGTATGGCCGAGAAATAGGCCGCCCACATCGCCCAGGGCGCGGCGCCGGCGAAATCCATCCCGACCATGGTGCGGAACAGCAGCGCCGGCACCGCGACGACGATGGCGAAGTCGGCGAGCGCGTCGCCGACCTGCGGCCGCAGCACTCCCGTCCAGCCGGCGGCATAGCCGAGCCCGACCAGCCCGAAGACGAACGCGATGGTTTCGACCATGGGAGACATCACGCAAGGCGGTATCCCAACGGCAGCGCGGCGGCAAGCCGCAGCGAGAAGCCGCGAACGGGCCCCTTGCCTTTCATGTTCCGATCCCGTCCCTATATGAGCAGTCGCACAAAGGGGGCCGGATGCTTCGTTTCTTCACCATCGTCGTCGCCCTTCTCCTCGCCGGCCTGCCGCAGGCAGGGGCGACCGAGGCCGGCTGGGCGCTGCTGCGCGAGGGCGGCCAGATCGTGCTTCTCGTCAACGCCAACGCGCCCGGCCACGGCGACCCGGCCAATTTCGACATCGACAATTGCCGCACCCAGCGGAACCTGTCCGATCGCGGCCGCCAGCAGGCGCGGCGGATCGGCGCACTGTTCGCGGCGCGGGCCGAGCCGGTGGAGCAGGTCTATTCCAGCCGCTACTGCCGGGCGCTGGAAACGGCGCGGCTCGCCTTCGGCGACCGTCTCGTCGAGGCGAACGAGGCGCTCGATTCGCTCGTGCGCGACCCCGAAGGGGCCGACGAGGCCAAAAAGGCGGTGGTCGATCTCGTGCGCGACTATACCGGCTCGGGCAATCTCGTCCTCGTCACCCACCCCGAGAACGTCGAGGCTCTCGTCGGCGTGCGGGCGCGCGAGGGCGAGGCCGTCATCGTCGCGCCGCATGAGGATGGTCTCGTCGTCATCGGGCGGATCGTCTTCAACTGACGGGGGCGGATGGGTCGCGTTTTTGGCTTCGACCCTTTTCCTGCCGGCAAAAACGGACTAGACAGCCGGCGAGAGCAATTCCAGGAAAAGTGTGAAGCACTTTTCCGTCCGGAATTGCGGCAACGATCCACGCAGAGCCACCCCGATCACCGAGGGAATCGCAGTGACAACGACATTCGACAAAGTTGCCGACATCATCGCCGAGACGAGCGAGATCGACCGCGACACCATCACGCCCAAGAGCCACACCATCGACGATCTCGGCATCGACAGCCTCGATTTCCTCGACATCGTCTTCGCCATCGACAAGGAATTCGGCATCAAGGTGCCGCTCGAGAAGTGGACGCAGGAAGTCAATGACGGCAAGGCCGCGGCCGAGGAATACTTCGTCATGGAGAACCTCTGCGCCAAGATCGACGGCCTCGTCGCCGCCAAGAACGCCGGCTGACGCGCCGCCCGTCCCGTTCGCATGATGAGGTCCGCATGAGCGCCAACGACGTCGTCATCACCGGTATCGGCCTCGTCTCCTCGCTCGGCGAGGGCGCGGGAACGCACTGGCAGATCCTGTCGGCGCCGGGGGCGAAGCCCGTCATCGAGGCCGAGCGTTTCACGCCCTACACGGTCCATCCCCTGCCGGAGATCGACTGGAGCCGCCAGATCCCCAAGCGCGGCGACCAGCGGCAGATGGAGACGTGGCAGCGGCTCGGCACCTACGCGGCCGGGCTGGCGCTCGACGACGCCGGGATGAAGGAGGACGAGGCCCTCCTCGCCAGCATGGACATGATCGTCGCCGCCGGCGGCGGCGAGCGCGACATGGCCGTCGACCAGACGATCCTCGACGCCGGCCGCGCCCGCAACGACCGCGACATGCTGCTCAACGAGAAGCTGACGACGGAGCTGCGCCCGACGCTGTTCCTCGCCCAGCTCTCCAACCTCCTCGCCGGCAACATCTCCATCGTCCACAAGGTGACGGGCTCCTCGCGCACTTTCATGGGCGAGGAAGGCGCGGGCGTCGCCGCGGTGGAGACGGCCGCGGCGCGCATCCGCGCCGGCCAGTCCAGCCACGCCCTCGTCGGCGCGGCGTTCCAGACCGAGCATCCCGACATGCTGCTCGGCTACGAGCTCGGCGGCCTCCTGCACCGCAAGCGGTGGAAATCCGTCTGGAAGCGCGCGGCGAACGACGGCGGCGGCATCGTCACCGGCTCGGGCGCGGCCTTCCTCGTCCTCGAATCGCGCGCGCATGCGAAAGCACGCGGCCGCAACGCCTACGCCGCGCTCGGCAGGGTCGAATCCGGCAGCGCCCGGCGCGCCGAGGGCAACCTGACCCAGGCGATCTCCGGCCTCGTGCGCGCGCTCGGCCTGCCCGGCGAAAGGCTGCTTGCGTTGTCCGGCGCGTCGGGAGCCCATGCCGCGACCGGGGCGGAACGTTCGGCCCTGTCCAGCGCCGGCGATTTCGCGTTGCGCGGCTTTTCCTCGCTGACCGGCCATATGAAGGAGGTCCAGTTCCCCTTCGCCATCGCGCTCGCCGCGCTCGCCATCCACAATGGCGCGCCCTACCCCGCCTTCGACCCCGAGAACGAGAGCGGGATCGACGGCGCGCCGCAGGCGGCGCTGGCGACGGCGGTCGGCTATCGCCGCTTCGAGGGCGCGGCCCTCGTGGTCAAGGCCTGAAGAGGGAAGGCAACCCGCATGGCACGCACCACCGATCATCTGGGCAGGCCCATCGTCGCCGTCACCGGTATCGGCGTCGTCACCTCGCTCGGCCAGGGCGTCGAGGACAACTGGTCGGCCCTGACCTCGGGCCGCTCCGGCATCCGGCCGATCACGCGCTTCCCGGTCGAGCATCTGGCGACGACCATCTCGGGCATGGTCGATTTCCTGCCGTCGAGCGACAAGGGCGCGAGCGCCCTGACCTACGAGCTCGCCGAGACCTCGGCCATCGAGGCCGTCGCCGGGTCGGGGCTCGATGCCGGCAATTTCGCCGGCCCGCTGTTTCTCGCCACCCCGCCGGTCGAGCTCGACTGGCACGACCGCTTCCGCCTCTACGACACCGCCGATCTCGACCTGCCGGACTATGAGCGGCTGCTGGTCTCGGCCCGCGAGCATCTCGACGAGACCGTCTGGGATTCGACCCAGTTCGGCACCGTCGCCGACCGGCTGGCCGAGCGGTTCGGCGCGCGCGGCCTGCCGGTTAGCGTCTCGACCGCCTGCGCCTCGGGCGCGACCGCGATACAGCTCGGCGTCGAGGCCATCCGTCGCGGCGAGGCGACGCGGGCGCTTTCCATCGGCGCCGACGGCTCGGCCACCGCCGAGGCGCTGATCCGCTTCTCGCTGCTTTCGGCGCTGTCGACGCAGAACGAGGAGCCCCAGAAGGCCTCGAAGCCCTTCTCGCGCGATCGCGACGGCTTCGTGCTGGCCGAAGGCTCGGCCGCGCTGGTGCTGGAATCGCTCGACAGCGCGCTGGCGCGCGGCGCGAAGGTGCTGGGCGTCGTCGCCGGCTGCGGCGAGAAGGCCGACGATTTCCACCGCACCCGCTCCAAGCCGGACGGCTCGCCCGCCATCGCCGCCGTGCGCGCCGCGCTCGCCGATGCGGGCTTGAGCGAGGACGGCATCGATTACGTCAACGCCCACGGCACCTCGACGCCCGAGAACGACAAGATGGAGCATCTGTCGCTGTCCACCGTGTTCGGGGAGCGCATGAAGACGATGCCGGTCTCGTCCAACAAGTCGATGATCGGCCACACGCTGTCGGCGGCCGGCGCGGTCGAGGCCGTATTCTCGATCCTGACCATGACGCGCGGCGTCATCCCGCCGACCATCAACTACGACCAGCCCGACCCCTCGATCGAGCTCGACGTGGTGCCGAACGTCAAGCGCGAAGCCGAGGTTTCGACCGTCCTGTCGAACTCCTTCGGCTTCGGCGGCCAGAACGCATGCCTTGTCATGGCGCGGGAACCCGGCTAACCCGCACCGCGACAAGGCAGACACAAGCGGACGAAAACCCATGCGCGCATTGCAACTCGTCGAGGACCGGCGGCTGGAAGCCGTCGAGCTGCCTCCCCCGCCGCCGCCCGCCCTCGGCGAGGTCACGGTGCGGATCAGGGCGGTCGCGCTCAACCATATCGACGTCTGGGGCTGGCGCGGCATGGCCTTCGCCAAGCGCAAGATGCCGCTCGTCATCGGCGCGGAGGCCTCCGGCGAGGTCGAGGCGGTCGGTCCGGGCGTCGCCGGCCTCCTGCCCGGCCAGCTCGTCTCGATCTACGGCGCGCGCACCTGCGGGCGCTGCCGCGCCTGCCGCGAGGGCCGCGACAATCTGTGCGGCCACGTCTCCGGCGTCCACGGCTTCCATCTCGACGGCTTCGCGCAGGAAAAGGTCAACCTGCCGGCGCGCCTGCTCGTCCCCGCCCCGCCCGGCGTCGACGAAGTCGGCGCGGCGGTCGCCCCCGTCACCTTCGGCACGGTCGAGCACATGCTGTTCGACAATGCGAGGCTCGAGCCCGGCGAGACGATCCTGATCCATGCCGGCGGCTCCGGCATCGGCTCGGCCGCGATCCAGCTCGCCAAGCGCATGGGCTGCACCGTCATCACCACCGTCGGCTCAGATGACAAGATCGACAAGGCGAAGGCGCTGGGCGCCGACCACGTCATCAACTATCGCGAGGACCGTTTCGAGGGCGTGGTGCGCAAGCTCACCGCCAAGAAGGGCGTCGACGTCGTGTTCGAGCATGTCGGGGCCGACACATGGGCCGGCTCGATGCTGTCGATGAAGCGCGGCGGCCGCCTCGTCACCTGCGGTTCGACCTCGGGCGTCTCGACCTCGATGAACCTGATGCAGCTCTTCCAGCAGCAGTTGAAGATCCTCGGCTCGTTCGGCTGCCGCATGGAGAACATGGAGAACGCCATGCTCAAGATGGCGGCCGGCATCGTCAGGCCGGTGATCGACACGGAAGTCGGCTTCGACGACATCGACCTCGCGCTGCGCCGCATGGAAGGCCGCGACGTCTTCGGCAAGATCATCCTGCGGATACCCTGATGGCCGGACGCGCGGCGACATTCCTGCGGCCGCTCGCCGCGCGCACGCTGCGCATTCTCAAGCGGGCGGAGCACTGGCTAGTCGGGCAGCTCGCCTTCGCCATATTGTGGCTGCTGCGCCTCCTGCCGCCCGACAGGGCGCTGGCCTTCGCCGACCGCGCCGCCCGGCGCATCGGGCCGCTCACCGGCCGCCATCGCGTGGCGCTCGACAATCTGCGCCGCGCCTATCCCGAAAAGAGCGAGGAGGAGATCCGCGCCATCGCCTCCGACATGTGGGGCAACATGGCGCGCCTTGCCGGCGAATATCTCTATCTCGACCGGATGTTCGAGATGAAGCCCGGCGACGGCGAGGACGCGCGGATCGAGATTTCCGGCGAGGAGATTTTCCTGCGCCTGCGCGAGGAGAAGAAGCCGCACATCTTCTTCACCGCCCATACCGGCAATTTCGAGCTGCTGCCCGTCGCGGCCTCGCTCTACGACCTGCCGGTGACGGCGCTGTTCCGCGCCCCGAACAACCCCTATATCGCGAAATACATCTTCTCGACCCGCGCCGAGGCGATGGGCGAGCTGATCGCCTCGCGCGCCGGCGCGGCCTTCGGCCTCGCCCGCGTGCTGGAGCGCAACGGCAATATCGGCGTGCTGGTCGACCAGAAGTTCAGGCAGGGCGTGCCGACCACCTTCTTCGGCCGCCCGTGCAACACCAGCCCGCTCGTCGCCAAGCTCGCCCGCCAGTACGAGTGCGACGTCTATCCCGCCCGCTCGATCCGCCTGCCGGGCAACCGGTTCCGGCTGGAGGTCTACGACAGGCTCGTGCTGCCGCGCACCGAAAAGGGCACGGTCGACGTCAACGCCACCTGCCAGTTGCTGAACGACGTGGTCGAGGGCTGGGTGCGCGAGCATCCCGGCCAGTGGATGTGGTTCCACAAGCGCTGGCAGCTCGACGGCAAGAAGAAGAACGCGGCGAAGCCCGCGCCTCAGTCCTGAACGATGATCCGGGTGTTGCCCGGCCCGACCTGGCGAACGAGCGTATAGAAGATCTCGGCATTGGGCGTGGCGAGCCGCACGCAGCCATGCGAGGCCGGGCTGCCGAGGCGCGACACGGCCGAGGTGCCGTGCACCGCCCAGCCGCGGTCGTAGAACACCGCGAACGGCATCGGCGACATGTCGTAGGTGCGCGAATGCCACATCTTGTGGATGCGCTGCGGCCGGTATTCGCCGCGCGGCGTCGTGTAGCCCGCCCGCGCGGTCGAGACCGGCCATTCGTGCAGCACCTTGCCGTAGCGCGAGACGGTCATCTTCTGCGCCGCGACGTCGACACGCGCGATGAGGCTCGCGGCCTCGGCCTCGACGGCCGGAAGCGCCCACAGCGCAAGGCCCACTGCCACAGTCGCAATGAAACGCCTCGTGCCCGCCATGTTCCCGATTCCCCTGCCCGGTCTCGCGAAAATCATTGCCGCAGAATCCCTTTGCGATCAATCTTCCCGCGCATCCTGCCGTCAATTCCCTAACAGGACGTCGCCGGCAGGCGGTCAAATCCGCGTGAGACGCTGGCCCAACGCCGACATCTTGCCAGACCTGCCCCGCTTTGCTCTAGGTTGCCCCATGAACGAACGCCTCTTCCGTGCAGTCGAAAGCCGCCGCGACGAGCTCGTCGCCCTGACTTCGGACCTGATCCGCTTCCCGACCGTCAACCCGCCGGGAGAAGCCTATACGCCCTGCGCCGAATATATCGGCGCGCGCCTGAGGCAGCGCGGCTTCCAGACGAAGCTGATTCGCGGCGAAGGCACGCCCGGCGACAGCAATCGCTACCCGCGCACAAACGTCGTGGCGCGGCGCGAGGGCCGCAGCCCCGGCGCGACCGTGCATTTCAACTCGCATATCGACGTGGTCGAGGCCGGAGAAGGCTGGACCGTCGATCCGTTCGCCGGCACGGTGAAGGACGGGCGCGTCTACGGGCGCGGCGCCTGCGACATGAAGGGCGGCCTCGCCGCCTCGATCGTCGCGGCCGAAGCCTTCATGGACGTCTTTCCCGACTTCCCCGGCGCGATCGAGATTTCCGGCACGGTCGACGAGGAATCCGGCGGCTTCGGCGGCGTCGCCTATCTGGCGCGGCAGGGCTTCTTCTCGCGCCCGCGCGTCGATCACGTCATCATCCCCGAGCCGCTGAACAAGGACCGCATCTGCCTCGGCCATCGCGGCGTCTGGTGGGCGGAGATCGAGACCAAGGGCTCCATCGCCCACGGCTCGATGCCCTTCCTCGGCGATTCGGCGATCCGCCACATGGGCGCGGTGCTCCACGCCTTCGAGGACGAGCTTTACCCGGCGCTCGACGCCAAGCGAACCGAAATGCCCGTCGTGCCGGAAGGCGCGCGCCGCTCGACCATGAACATCAACTCGATCCATGGCGGCCAGACCGAGGACCATTTCCCCGGCCTGCCCTCGCCCAATGTCGCCGATTCCTGCCGCGCGGTGATCGATCGCCGCTTCCTGCTCGAGGAATCGCTCGACGAGGTGAAGGGCGAGGTCACGTCCATCCTCGAGCGCCTGAAGCGCGAGCGGCCAAAATTCGACTATTCGATCCGCGACATGATGGAGGTGCTGCCGACCATGACCGAGCGCAACGCGCCGGTGGTGACGGCGGTGGCGGAAGGAATCCGGCAGATCTTCGGCCGCGAGCCGGACTACGTGATCTCGCCCGGCACCTACGACCAGAAGCACATCGCCCGCATCGGCCATCTGCACGACTGC
The DNA here is from genome assembly GCA_037190985.1 of Alphaproteobacteria bacterium. Taxonomy (GTDB): domain Bacteria; phylum Pseudomonadota; class Alphaproteobacteria; order Rhizobiales; family Rhizobiaceae; genus Aerobium. The sequence continues at coordinate 318,394 of JBBCKE010000023.1, read as the reverse complement.
ATCGCCTACGGTCCCGGCATCCTCGATCTCGCCCACCGGCCGGACGAGTGGGTGGGCATCGAGGACATGATCGAATCGGCCAAGGTGATGGCGATCTCGCTCGACGCGCTGCTGCGCGGCGCGCACCAGGATTCCCATGCCCACGATCATGGCCACGGCCACCGTCACGGATAGAGCGCGGTGCGCCGCAACAAAGCCGATTTACTCGCCGGCCGTTTCGCGCTTTGATCGCCGCCAAATCCGGTTCCGCATCAGGGAGAGAGTCATGAAACCGTTGAAGTCGATCCTCGCAGCCGCAGGGCTTGCGCTGGCCGTTTCCACCGCCGCCACCACCGGGGCTCTCGCGGCCCGCACCGATGTCGTCATCGGCATGGTGCTGGAGCCGCCGCATCTCGACCCGACCGCCGGCGCCGCCGCCGCGATCAAGGAAGTCGGCTACGCCAACATCTTCGAGGGTATCACCCGCATCGGCCCCGACGGCCAGGTTCAGCCCGGCCTCGCCGAAAGCTGGGAAATCTCGGACGACGGCAAGACCTACACCTTCAAGCTGCGCACCGGGGCCAAGTTCCACGACGGCGCGGATTTCAGCGCCGACGACGTGAAGTTCTCCATCGAGCGGGCCATGGCCGAGGATTCGGTCAATCCGCAAAAGCAGCTCTATTCGGCCGTCGACACGGTCGAGGTCGTCGACCCCGCCACGGTCGTCGTCACGCTCAAGCACCCGCAGGGCGCGTTCCTGTGGAACATGGGCTGGGGCGAGGCAGCCATCGTCTCGCCGGCCACGGCCGACAACAACAAGGAGCACCCGGTCGGCACCGGCCCGTTCAGGTTCGAGAGCTGGGCCAAGGGCTCCTCGATCAAGCTGGTCAAGAACCCCGACTACTGGGGCGAGCCTGTGGCGCTGGAGCGCGCCGAGTTCCGCATCGTGCCCGACGCGGCGGCCGCGATTCCCGCCCTCCTCTCCGGCGACGTCCACGCCTTCTCCAACATGCCGGCCGGCGACGCGCTGGCGCAGATCCAGTCCGACTCGCGCTTCAAGGTGGTGATCGGCTCGACCGAGGGCGAGACCGTCCTGTCGACCAACAACAAGAAGGAGCCGTTCGACAAGCTCCAGGTGCGCCAGGCCATCGCCCACGCACTGAACCGCGACGAGATCATCGCCGGCGCGTCGTCCGGCCTCGGCGTGCCGATCGGCTCCCACTTCGCCCCGCACCATCCGGCCTATGTCGACCTGACCGGCACCTATCCGCACGACCCGAACCGCGCCAAGGAGCTGCTGGCCGAGGCCGGCCTGCCGGACGGCTTCTCCGCGACGCTGAAGCTGCCGCCTCCGCCCTACGCCTGCGAGGGCGGCGAGATCATCGCCTCACAGCTTCGCCAGGTCGGCATCAATCTGGAGATCGTCCCGCTCGAATGGGCCGACTGGCTGAAGCAGGTCTTCACCGACAAGGACTATGACCTGTCCATCGTCAGCCATGTCGAGCCGAACGACATCAGCATCTATGCGCGGCCCGATTACTACTTCCAGTACCAGAATCCCGAGTTCAACGCGGTGATGGAGGAGCTCGAGGTCACGACCGACGAGGCCAAGCGCAACGAGCTCTACGGCAAGGCCCAGCGCATCCTCGCCGAGGACGCGGCCGTCGGCTTCCTGTTCCAGATGCCCAAGGTCGGCGTGTGGGACGCCAAGCTCGAAGGCATGTGGGAGAACTGGCCGCTCTCCGTCGCCGACCTGACCAAGGTCCACTGGACGGAATAGCGCCGGCCTTTCCTGAACGCCTTCCCCGCGCACGCACCGCGGGGAAGGCTTTTTCCGTCACGGCAGGCCCTTCCCCCGCATGATCGCATTTCTGGCAAAACGCATCGGCATCGGCGTCGTCACGCTTCTCGTGGCGTCGATGGTGGTGTTCGGCGTGCTGGAAATCCTGCCGGGCGACCCGGCCCAGCTCATGCTCGGCATGAACGCGACGCCGGAGGCGCTGGCAGCCATGCGCCAGCAGATGGGCCTCGATGCCCCGGTTCCGGTGCGCTACGTCAACTGGGTCGGCGGGCTCCTCGTCGGTGATTTCGGCCGCTCCTTCACCTATTCCTCGCCGGTGATCGACCTGATCCTCGAACGCGTCGTCGTCTCGCTGCCGCTCGCGCTGATATCGCTGGCGCTGTCGACGGCCATCGCCATTCCCGTCGGCATCTTTTCCGCCGCGCGGCGCGGCAAGGCCGGCGACACGGTGTCGATGGGCGTCGCCCAGCTCGGCGTCGCGGTGCCGAATTTCTGGTTCGCGCTGCTTCTCGTCTACGTCTTCGCCGTGTGGCTGCGGCTGCTGCCGTCCGGCGGCTTCCCCGGCTGGGGCGCAGGCGTCTGGCCGGGTCTGAAGGCGCTGGTCCTGCCGGCCGTCGCGCTGGCGCTGCCGCAGGCGGCGATCCTTGCCCGCGTCACCCGCTCGGCGATGCTGGAGGTGCTGGGCGAGGACTATATCCGCACCGCCCGCGCCAAGGGCATGCCGCGGCGCACCGTGCTGTGGCGGCACGCGCTGCGCAACGCCATGATCCCGGTCCTGACCATCATGGGCCTGCAATTCTCGTTCCTGCTTGCCGGCACCATCATCATCGAGAACGTGTTCTATCTCCCCGGCCTCGGCCGCCTCGTCTTCCAGGCCATCACCCAGCGCGACCTGATCGTGGTCGAGGGCGTGGTGATCCTGCTGGTGGCGAGCGTCGTTCTGGTCAACCTCGTCGTCGACATCCTCTATGCCGTGGTCGATCCGCGCCTGAGGGTCAGGGCATGACGATGGAAACGCCAGCGCCCGAAGCCGCGCCGCCCGGCATCCTCCGGCTCGCCTTCGCCAACCGTTCCTTCGTCACCGGCTTCGTCATCACCGCGCTGATCGCGGCGATGGCGCTCCTCTCCTACCTGTGGACGCCGTTCGACATCACCCATCTCGTCGTCGCCGACCGGATGAAGCCGATGTCGTGGCAGCACCCGTTCGGCACCGACCATTTCGGCCGCGACATCCTGTCGATGGTCATGATCGGATCGCGCAACTCGATCGCCGTCGCCATCGTCGCCGTCGGCATCGGCATGGGGATCGGCGTGCCGCTCGGCTGCTGGGCCGCCGCGCGTGGCGGCTGGATCGACGAGGCGCTGATGCGCTTCAACGACGTGGTCTTCGCCTTCCCCGCCTTGCTCTCGGCCGTCATGATCACCGCGATCTTCGGCCCCGGCGCGGTCAACGCCATCATCGCCATCGGCATCTTCAACGTGCCGGTCTTCGCCCGCGTCGCGCGGGCCGGCGCGCTGTCGCTGTGGCCGCGCGAATACGTGCTGGCGGCGCGGGCCGCCGGCAAGGGGCAGGCGCTGATCACCATCGAGCACATCCTGCCCAACATCGCCTCGATGCTCCTGGTGCAGGGCACAATCCAGTTCGCGCTCGGCATCCTCGCCGAGGCGGGCCTGTCCTATCTCGGCCTCGGCGCGCAGCCGCCGATGCCGTCATGGGGGCGCATGCTGTTCGACGCCCAGACGCGGATGATGGTCGCGCCCTGGCAGGCGATCTTCCCGGGTCTTGCCATCGTCGTCACGGTGCTTGGGCTAAACCTCCTTGGCGATGGTCTGCGCGACGTGCTCGACCCAAGGCTGAGGCGCGAGCGATGAGCCTCCTCGAAATCGAGAAGCTGACGCTCTCCATCGGCTCGACCCGCATCCTCAAGGATGTCGACCTCGCCATCGAAGAGGGCGAGGTGATGGGGCTGATCGGCGAATCCGGCTCCGGCAAGTCGATGACGGCGCTGACCGTGATGCGCCTCCTGCCCGAGATGATGCGCACTTCCGGCCGCGTCGCCTTCGACGGCATCGACATTCTTTCCGCCCCGGAAGCGGCGATGAACCAGCTGCGCGGCGACGACATCGGCATGGTGTTCCAGGAGCCGATGACGGCGCTCAACCCGGTCAAGACCATCGGCGAGCAGGTGGCCGAAGGCATACGCTGGCACACCGGCGCCTCGCGCGCCGAAGCCGAGGCGCAAGCACGAAAAATTCTCGACCGCGTCGGCCTGCCGGCGGGAAAATTCCCGCTGTCGCGCTTTCCGCACGAGCTTTCCGGCGGCCAGCGCCAGCGCGTCGTCATCGCCATCGCTTGCGCGCTGAAACCCAAGCTGCTGATCGCCGACGAGCCGACCACGGCGCTCGACGTGGTGTTGCAGAAGCAGATCCTCGAGCTGCTGCGCGATCTGGTCGACGAGCGGAAGATGGGCCTGCTGCTCATCTCGCACGACCTCGCCGTCGTCGCCGACATGGCCGACCGCATCACCGTCATGCGCCATGGCGAGGTGATGGAATCGGGCGCGGCGGCGACGATCCTCACCGAGCAGACCCATCCCTATACGCGCCAACTCGCCCTCGCCTCGACCCATGTGCCGGATCGCCGCCCGCGGCGGGCGCGGCCTGCCGCCGCGCCGCTGCTCGAGGTCAAGTCGGTGACGAAGGACTATCCCGGCCGCCGCGCCTCGCTCTTCACAAGGCCCGCGCCGTTCCGCGCCGTCGACGACGTGTCGTTCTCGCTCCATGAGGGCCAGTCGGTCGCGCTCGTCGGCCGTTCCGGCTGCGGCAAGTCGACGCTGGCGCGGATGATCCTCGCCCTCGACCGGCCGACCGGCGGGGCAATCCGGCTCGACGGCGTCGAGACGAGCGCGCTCGGCGAGGCGGCGCTGAAACCCTCGCGGCGCAAGATGCAGGTGGTGTTCCAAGACCCCTACGGCTCGTTCGACCCGCGCCACAAGGTCGAGCGGCTGGTGGCCGAGCCGCTGCATCTCCTTGCAAAGCAGCCCACGACCGCCGAGCGGCGCGAAATGGTCGCGGCAGCGCTCAACGAGGTCGGCCTCGCGCCGCGCGACATGGAGAAATACCCGCACGAGTTTTCCGGCGGCCAGCGCCAGCGCATCTCGATCGCCCGCGCCATCATCACGCGACCGAAGCTGGTGGTGGCCGACGAGCCGGTCTCGGCGCTCGACGTGTCGATCCGCGCCCAGATCCTCGACCTCTTCGCCGATCTGAACGGCAGGCTCGGCGTCGCCTATCTGTTCATCACCCACGACCTGACAGTGGCGCGCGCCATCACCGACCAGGTAATGGTGATGCACGAGGGCCGCATCGTCGAGCGCGGCAACACCGGCGAGGTGCTGGACCGCCCGCAATCCGAGGCGGCGAAGGCGCTGGTCGCCGCCGCGCCCGATCTTTCGCGCGCGCTCGCCCGCCGCCTTTCCGAACAGGGCTGACGATGTTCGGCGAGATCGGCCTCGACATCCTGCTTCTCCTCGCGCTGGCGGGATTCCTGGCCGGCTTCATCGATTCCATAGCCGGCGGCGGCGGGCTGGTGACGGTTCCGGCGCTGCTTCTGGCCGGCTTCTCGCCGGTCGAGGCGCTGGGCACCAACAAGCTGCAGGGCGTCTTCGGCTCGGGCTCCGCCACCTGGTCCTACGCCTCGGCGGGCCTCGTCGACCTCCGGCGGCAGCTTCCGTGGGCGTTGCTCGCCCTTCTCGGCTCGATCGCCGGCGCGCTGCTCGCCACCGTCCTGCCCGGCGAATGGCTGCGCGCGGCGCTGCCGCCGATGCTGGTCCTCATCGCGCTCTACTTCGCCTTCAAGCCGGACATGGGCGACATCGACCGGGCGCAGCGCATCTCGCCCTTCCTGTTCGGCCTGACCATGGTGCCGCTGATCGGCTTCTATGACGGGCTGTTCGGCCCCGGGGCGGGCTCCTTCTTCATGCTCGCCTTCGTCGCGCTCGCCGGCTACGGCGTCCTCAAGGCGACGGCCCACACCAAGCTGCTGAACTTCTCGTCCAATCTCGGCAGCCTGATCCTGTTCGCCGCCGTCGGCGCGGTGTCGTGGAAGGTCGGGCTCGTCATGGGCGCGGCGCAGTTCGTCGGCGCACGGCTCGGCGCGCGGCTCGCCATGAAGGCGGGCGCGCGCCTGATCAAGCCGCTGCTCGTCGTCACCTGCGTCGTGCTGGCGGTGCGGCTTCTGCTCGATTGAGCAAGACGAGAAACACCCTCCCCGAAGAGTTCGGAAAGAGTAAAGTAACGGGGCAGGGAATCATCTTGTCTCAGGGAGAAAGTCATGAATCTGAATGCCCCCACGCAGATCGTGTTTCTGATTTCCGTCGTCCTCGCACTTGTCGGTCTTCTTGGTCATCTCGCGGTCCTCGGCCCCGCCGTCGCCGTATGGGCCTTCTGGATCGTCTTCGTCGCCTGGCTCGCTTTGGCCGCGGGAAGCCTCTTCAAGGGCATGTAAAGCGCGGCCCCGATGCGGTCTTCGGGCCGGCGTGCTTCACCGCACGCCGGCCCGTTTCGTTCCGCCCTGCGGTCGACCTCGATAAATCGCACTCCCATTATCGAAATCGCGCACAGCGCCTGTGCAGGCAGCCTTGTTGCGCGGCCGCTTCGATGGAATAGACTGGCGCGACGATCGACCGCCGAAATCCGCCATCGGCCATCTGGGAGGATGTCATGGACGCTGCGACCCCTGCCGCCGCGCAGTTCGAACTGAACGAGGACCAGCGCGCCATTCAGGAGATGACCGCCGCCTTCGCCGCCGAGAAGGTCGCGCCCTTCGCGCTCGACTGGGACAAGGAACGGCATTTCCCTTCCGACGTCATCCGCGAGACGGGCGCGCTCGGCTTCGGCGGCATCTATGTCCGCGACGATGTCGGCGGCTCCGGTCTCGGCCGGCTCGACGCAGTGCTGATCTTCGAGGCGCTGGCCGCAGCCTGCCCCGGCTTTTCCTCGATGATCTCGATCCACAACATGGCGGCGTGGATGATCGATACCTTCGGCTCGGACGAGCAGCGCCAGCGTTTCCTGCCGCCGATGATGTCGATGGAATGGCTGGCGAGCTACTGCCTGACCGAGCCGGGCTCGGGCTCGGACGCCGCCGCGCTGAAGACGCGGGCCGTGCGCGGCGGCGGCAACGGCAGCGACTATACGTTGAACGGCACCAAGCAGTTCATCTCCGGCGCCGGCGATACCGACGTCTACGTCGTCATGGCCCGCACCGGCGAGGACGGCCCGAAAGGCATCTCGACCTTCGTCGTGCCGAAGGACGCGCCCGGCCTCAAGTTCGGCCCGGCCGAGAACAAGATGGGCTGGCACATGCAGCCGACCCGGCAGGTGATCTTCGAGGATTGCCGCGTGCCGGCCGAGAACCTGCTGTCGGGAGAAGGGGCGGGCTTCCGCATCGCCATGGCCGGCCTCGACGGCGGGCGGCTCAACATCGCCGCCTGCTCGCTCGGCGGCGCGCAGTCGGCGCTCGACAAGGCGCTCGCCTATGCGCAAGAGCGCGTCGCCTTCGGCAAGGCGATCAACCAGTTCCAGGCGCTCCAGTTCAAGCTCGCCGACATGGAGATCGAGCTTCAGGCGTCGCGGATCATGCTCTACACCGCCGCCTCGAAGCTCGACCGCAAGGCGCACGACGCCGGCAAATGGTCGGCTATGGCCAAGCGCTTCGTCACCGACACCTGCTTCGACATCGCCAACGAGGCGCTGCAGATCCACGGCGGCTACGGCTATCTGCACGAATACGGCGTCGAGAAGCTGGTGCGCGACCTGCGCGTCCACCAGATCCTCGAAGGCACCAACGAGATCATGCGCCTGATCGTGGCGCGGCATCTGATCGGAAGATGAGGAAGAGAGCGAATAGGGAGTAGCGAATAGCGAGCAGGGATTTTCGGGTCCCGCTTCAGCTTCGTCCTTCCCTTATTCGCTACTCCCTATTCGCTATTCGCTCTTTCTCGGGAGGACATCATGACCACCATCGCATTCATCGGCCTCGGCAATATGGGCAACCCCATGGCGGCCAATCTGGTCAAAGCGGGGCATGACGTGCGGGGGTTCGACCTCGTGCCGCAGAACCTCGAGACCGCGCGCGCCAACGGGCTGGCGGTCGCGGCAAGCGCCGCCGAAGCCGTCAAGGGAGCCGACGCCGTCGTCACCATGCTGCCGGCGGGCAAGCATGTGCTGGCCGTCTATGCCGACATCGTGCCGGCGGCGGCGCAGGGCACGCTGTTCATCGATTCCTCGACCATCGACGTCGAGTCGGCGCGCAAGGCCCATGGGATAGCGGCAGGGGCCGGCATGCTGTCGGTCGACGCGCCGGTTTCGGGCGGCGTCGGCGGCGCGGCCGCCGGCACGCTGACCTTCATGGCCGGCGGCGCGGCGGAAGCCTTCGCCAAGGCCGAGCCGCTGCTCCAGCCGATGGCCGGCAAGATCGTGCATTGCGGCGAGGCCGGGGCCGGCCAGGCCGCCAAGATCTGCAACAACATGATCCTCGGCATCTCGATGATCGGCGTTTCGGAAGCCTTCGTGCTGGCCGAGAAGCTCGGCCTGTCGCATCAGGCGCTGTTCGACGTCGCCTCGACCTCGTCAGGCCAGTGCTGGTCGCTGACCACCTATTGCCCGGTGCCCGGCCCGGTGCCCACCTCCCCTGCCAACCGCGACTACCAGCCGGGCTTCGCCGCGGCGCTGATGCTGAAGGACCTGAAGCTGGCGCAGGAAGCGGCGCAGGGCGCGGGCGCGGTGACGCCGCTCGGCGCGGAAGCCGCCCAGCTCTACGCCCTGTTCGACGCGGCCGGCCACGGCGGCGCGGATTTCTCCGGCATCGTCCGCTTCCTGCGCGGCAAGGCGTGAGGCGTCGACGCCCTTCTCGTCCGTCGCTCGCAAAAAAGTGGCGGATTCAGGATTGCTTAAGCTCTCGATAACCGCGTGGTAACGATGTCCCGGTAGAACGGTTCCCGAGGACGGCAAACGCAGCCGCCCACCGCTCCGGATCAGGTACATGCGTACCGGAGCTGTCAGTTTCGCAAGCGTATCGAGTATCCGCGAAACGCCATGCGTATCTATGGCAAGACCGCGTTTCTCCCCGCCCGGAGAACGCGGATCTTGCTGTTTCAGCCCCGCTCAAAGCATCGCGAACGCCGCTTGCGGCCAGCTCAATCGCGGGTCTTCAGCCGCCTGTAGTTCTTCTTCACCCGCTTTCCGGCCGGCTTCAGCGCGGCATGGACGGCGCGCTCGAAGGCGACGCCGGTGAGCAGCGACGGCGTCGCGCCGCCGTAGAGCTCCAGCCAGAAGGTCGATGTCGAGCGCACCAGCGAAAGCTGCGCCGCCACCATGCCTTCCGCCGCCGCCGCCAGCTTCTCGCTGACGGCGCGCGTCGTCTCCAGCCGCCACGGGTTGAGCTCGCGCGCCTCGGCCGCCAGCAGCGGCGCGCGCAGCGCCATCACCGCCGGCGCGAGCATCAGGCTGCCGGCCAGCGCGCCGGCATTGCGATCCGAACGACGGGAGGCCCGCTTCATCGCCGTATCTCCATCGTTCAGCGCGGGGTGAACTTGACGTCGACCGGCGGGCGAAGCCCGTTGGAAAGCCGGTTGGTCTCGTTGGCCATGCCGACGACCGCCAGCAGCTCCATGAGCTGGGCGTCCGTCATGCCCTTCGCCCGGGCCGAGGCGGTATGGGAATAGGTGCAATATTCGCACCCGTTCGTCGCCGAGACGGCGATATAGATCATCTCCTTGACGAGCGGGTCGAGCGCGCCCGGCCCCATCACCTGCCTCAGATCTTCCCAGGTCCGCTTCAGGAGGTCGGGATCGTGCGCCAGCACCTTCCAGAAATTGTTGACCCAGTCGATGCCGCGCGTCTCCATGATGTCGTCATAGATGGCGCGCACCTCCGGCGAGGCGTCCTCGTACTCGATCAGTGAAACCACGGGCTGGTCGGGCATGGCTATTTCCTCAGGTCGGTTTCGGCGAGGTCGAGCGCCCTGCCGATGCGCTCCACCGCCATATCGATCGTTTCCCGCGTCCAGATCAAGGGCGGCGACAGGATCATCGTGTCGCCGGTCGCCCTGAGCATCATGCCGTTGGCGATGGCATGGTCGCGCACGACGACCGCGGCAGCCCCGTCGCCGGGGAACCGCTCGCGCGTCTCCTTGTCCCTGACGATCTCGATCGCGCCCATCAGGCCGATGGCCCGCACCTCGCCGACAATGCCGTGGCCGGCGATGCGTTCCCTGAGCGCCTCGATGAAATACGGGCCGGTGTCGTCGCGCACCCGCTCGATCAGCCCTTCGCGCTCGATGATCTCGAGATTGGCGAGCGCCACGGCGCAGGCGACCGGATGCCCGGAATAGGTGTAGCCGTGATAGAACTCGCCGCCCTTCTCGACCAGAGTCGCCGCGATGCGGTCGCCGACGAGCAGCGCCGACAGCGGCTGGTAGCCCGAGGTCAGCGCCTTGGCCGTGGTGATCGTGTCGGCCTCGATGCCCATCGATTGAGCGGCGAACCACGCGCCGGTGCGGCCATAGCCGGTGATGACCTCGTCGAGCATCACCAGCACGTCGTACTTCTTGCAGATGCGATTGATCTCCGGCCAGTAGCTCGCCGGCGGGATCTTGACGCCGCCCGCCCCCATCACCGGCTCGCCGATGAAGGCCGCCACCTTGTCGGGCCCCGCTTCGAGGATCGCGTCCTCGACCGCCTTCGCGGCGCGCAGGCCGAATTCGTGGTCGCTCTCGCCCGGCAGCGCCAGTTCATAGGCATAGGGCATCATCACATGGACGATGCCCGGCACCGCCCCGCCGAGCTGGGCATGCATCGCCGCCATGCCGCCGAGCGAGGTGCCGGCGACCGACGAGCCGTGATAGGCGTTCTTGCGCGAGACGATGACGGTCTTCTCCGGCTTGCCCTCCAGCGCCCAGTAGTGGCGCACGAGCCGGAGCGCGGTGTCGTTGGCTTCCGAGCCCGACGAGCCGTAGAACACCTGGCTGAAGCCGGCCGGCGCGATCTCGGCCAGCTTCTTGGCCAGCAGCACCGGCGTCGCCGTCGCGCAGCGGAAGAAGGAGTTGTAGTAGGGCAGCTCCTTCATCTGCGCATAGGCGGCCTCGGCCAGCTCGTCGCGGCCATAGCCGACATTGACGCACCACAGGCCGGCCATGCCGTCGAGGATCTCGTTGCCTTCGGAATCGTAGATGAACGGCCCGGCGGCGCGGGTGATGATGCGGCTTCCCGCGGCGCGCAGGTCCTTGTGGTCGGTGAAGGGATGCAGGTAATGCGCCGCGTCGAGCGCCTGAAGCTGCTTCAGGGAAAAGTTCTGGTAAGTCATGACGATAGGAACTCCCGTTGAATCGATCCGGCAGGACTGCCGGGGCGGATTCAGGCGGGGCGATGGGGCGAGTAGCCGATGCGGGCGCACAGAAGCAGCAGTTCCGCATGCCGCGTGCGCGCCGACGGCGTGACCGACATTCTGTCCGGAACGATCTGGGTTCTCTCAAGCACCATGGGGCAACCATAGCCCGGCTGCCAAGGGCTGAACAAGTGTGCGTGAGCGGAAGGAACGCGAAACGCGGACGAACGTTTTCCCATCCGGCCGGGCAATACCCCCGGCCGCGCTCCGGAGGAGGAGCAACTTCCATGAAAATCGCTGTTATTGCACTGACGACCCTGCTTGCGGGCGCCGCAGGGGCCTATGCCGCCGAACCGGCCGGAACCGCGACGATCAACGGCCAGAAGGTCTACACCGATAGCCAGGGCATGACGCTCTACACCTTCGACAGGGACACCGCCGGCCAATCCAACTGCGACGGCGACTGCGCGACCAGATGGCCGCCCTTCGCGGCCGAAGCCGGCGCGGCCGCCGAAGGCGACTGGACCGTGATAGCGCGCAGCGACGGCTCCATGATGTGGGCCCACAAGGGCAAGCCGCTCTACACCTACGCGGACGATGAGAAGGCCGGCGACGCGACCGGCGACGGCGTCGGTGGCGTCTGGCATCTCGCCACGGCCGACTAGTCCCACTGGTGGACGATGACGGATGCGACGGTTCCCGACCGCCGCATCCGTCCGCACGGCCGTTGATTTGATATAATCATTTCTTTATATGCTTATTTCATCCATTTCCCGCCGGACCCAATTGGACCCCTTGTCATGACCAATCCGATCGACGCGCTGCTCGCCGAGAAGGGCGTTCTCCTGGCCGACGGCGCCACGGGCACCAACCTCTTCGCCATGGGGCTGGAAGCCGGCGAGGCGCCCGAACTGTGGAACGAGGCCCATCCCGAGCGCGTCGCCGCGCTGCATCAGGGGTTCGTCGACGCCGGGGCCGACATCATCCTGACCAACTCGTTCGGCGGCACCCGCCACCGGCTGAAGCTGCACCACGCGCAGGACCGCGTGCGCGAATTGAACCGCAAGGCGGCCGAGATCGCGCGGGCCGTCGCCGACAAGGCCGGCCGCCGCGTCATCGTCGCCGGCTCTGTCGGCCCGACGGGCGAGCTGCTTCAGCCGCTCGGCGCGATGAGCTACGAGGAGGCGGTGGACGCCTTCGCCGAGCAGATCGAGGGCCTGAAGGAAGGCGGCGCGGAGGTCGCGTGGATCGAGACCATGTCCGCGCCCGGCGAAATCCGCGCCGCGGCCGAAGCCGCGATCCGCGTCGGCCTGCCCTACACCTATACCGGCTCGTTCGACACCGCCGGCCGCACCATGATGGGCCTTGCGCCGAAGGACATCCACGGCGTGGTCGACGGCCTCGCCGAGGCGCCGGCCGCGGTGGGCGCCAATTGCGGCGTCGGCGCCTCCGACACGCTCGCGGCGCTGCTCGACATGAGCGGCGCGAGGCCGGAGGCGACCATCGTCGTCAAGGGCAATTGCGGCATCCCCGAATTTCGCGGCACAGAGATTCACTATTCCGGCACGCCGGAGCTGATGGCCGACTATGTCCGCCTTGCCATAGACGGCGGCGCGAGGATCGTCGGTGGCTGCTGTGGCACCTCCTTCGTACACCTGAAGGCGATGCGCGAGGCGCTCGACGCCCACCGCAAGGCCCAGCGCCCGACCGTCGAGGAGATCGTCTCCCGCATCGGCCCCCTGCGCAACAAGCAGGCTGCGGAAAGCGGCGCGGACGGCGAAGCCGCCGGCCGGCGCGAGCGGCGGAGGAGCAGAGGAGCGAATAGGGAATAGGGAATAGGGTTATTCCCACTACTCGCTATTCCCTACTCACTAAAAAAAAGGCCGACAGGGACGAATGCCCTGCCGGCCTGCCTCACCCGCCCTTGGACAGTCGGCGCCGTTCACACGATCCCATCGTGGCGCCGCCTGCCCGCTTTTGCCGTCTACCGCTTCCCGTCGAGCGCCGAGGCAAGGCGCACCAGCGAGAGGAATTCGGCGCGATACCCGAAGGGGTCCGTGCCCCGTGCGGCGGCGGCAATCTCCATGACCTTGTCATATCCGTAGTCGGCGAGCGCGTCGGTGCCGCGCAGCTTCTGCCCGAAGGCGGCGACCGCGACCGAGAAGCGCAAATCCTCGCCCGCCTCGGTGAAGGCGGAAACGTTTGCCTCCGTCACCGGCGTCTCGATCAGCCTGCTCGTCCCCTCGCCCGGCGTCTTGTAGCGAATCTTGACGAAGGCGTATTCGTCGGCGTTGGCGACACCCCCGCCCTGCCCGGCCTCGCCGTAGCGCAGGTCGTCGATCATCCGCGCCGGGCTGCCGACGGGCGTGATCTCGTAGATCGCCGTCACCGTATGGCCGGAGCCGATGTCGCCGGCGTCGACCTTGTCGTTGTTGAAATCCTCGCGGGCGAGCGCGCGGGTCTCGTAGCCGATCAGCCGGTACTCGGCGACGCGCGCCGGGTTGAACTCGACCTGGATCTTGACGTCCGAGGCGATGGTGAACAGCGACGAGGAGGCTTCCTCGACCAGCACCTTCTCGGCCTCGGCCAGGGTGTCGATATAGGCGGCGACGCCGTTGCCGTTCTGGGCGATGGTCTGCATCATCGCGTCGTTGAGGTTACCGCGCCCGAAGCCGAGCACCGACAGATAGACGCCGCTCTCGCGCTTCTCCTCGACCAGCCGCTTCAGCGCCTCGTCGCTCGTCTGGCCGACATTGAAGTCGCCGTCGGTGGCCAGCATGATGCGGTTGATGCCGTCCGCGACGAAGGATTCCTCCGCCAGCCGGTAGGCCTCGGTGATGCCGGCTTCGCCCGCCGTGCGCCCGCCCGCCTCCAGCCTGTCGAGCGCGGCGAGGATTTTTCCCTTGTCGGAAACCTTGGTCGGCTCCAGCACCGTCCCGGCATTGCCGGCATAGGTGACGATGGAGACGGTGTCGTCGGCCTCCAGTCTCTCGACCAGCAGCCGGAACGAGTTCTTGAGCAGCGGCAGCTTGTCGGCCGCGCTCATGGAACCCGAAGTATCGATGAGGAAGACGAGGTTCGAGCGCGGCTTTTCCGCCGGCTGGACGTCGTAGCCCTTGATGGCGACATGCATCAGCCGCGTGTCGGCGTTCCATGGCGTCGGCGTCACCGTCACAGTGGTGTTGAACGGCACCTCGGCGTTTTGCGGCCCGGCCCAGTCATAGGGGAAGTAGTTGATCATCTCCTCGACGCGCACGCTGTCGCGCTCGGGCAGGAACCCCTCCTTCAGCGAGCGGCGGGCGAAGGCGTAGGACGCGGTGTCGACGTCGATGGAGAAGGTCGAGACCGGGCTTTCCAGCGCCGAGCGCACCGGGTTGGTGCCGAAACGCTCGAAACGCTCGCGGTCCTCCGGCGTGATGTAGGGCTCCGGCGCGATGACGGGCGGCGCGGCCGGAACCGCCATCTGCTTCGACAGGGCAGAGCCGCCGACCTGCATGTCGCGCGAGGCCGGGCGCGTCCCGCTATTGAGGAGCGCGGGCTCCTCGCTCCGCGGCGCCGGCTGCGCGGTGAGCGTATCGGCAATGCCGCGCTCGGCGATTTCGGCCTCGCCCACGGGCGCCTGCGGCGCTTCCACGCGCTGGCGCTCCGGCGCTTTCGTCTCCACGAAGGCGTCGCCCGGCGCGGTCGCGTGGCGCAATTCCTCCATCACCTGCCAGCCGACATAGCCGGCGACCGGGAGCGCGACGAGGCCGGCGAGCGCCGGGACGGCAACGAGTTTCTTCTGCATCATTTCCCTCCAGAACCGGATCGTTCTGTCGGTAAGACGCGCCCCGTCCGCCGATCCTTGGGTGGCGGGCGAAATTTTTTCCGCAGCGTCGAAAGCGGCCATCGCCCCGGCAAGCGCGCGCGCCTTCGCGGCCTCGTCGGGGGCCGGCGTCTTCGCCCTGCGCAGGATGTCGAGCTCGTCGAATTCGTTCTTTGCCATGATCAGACTTCCCCGGCCGCAACGATCTGCCGCAGCCGTTTCTTCGCCTCGTGGACATGCCACGAGACGGTCGCTTCCGAGCAGCCCATCAGGTCGGCCGCTCCCGCATGGTTCATGCCCTCGCCATAGACGAGGGTGATCGCCTCGCGCTGCTTGGCGGGCAGTTCGCGCACCGCCGCCCACAGCGCCTCGGCGGGATCGTCGCGATGGTCGTCGACCGCCTCGCCGCCCTCGATCAGCGCCTGCGCGCTCCAGGCGTCGGCCTTGGCCGCCTCGCGCGCCGCGCGCCGTCCTGCATCATGCGCCGCGTTGACGACGATGGCGTAGAGCCATGTCGTGAAGGCGGAGCCGCCGCGATAGGTGCGGATCGCCCGACCGAGCCGCGCGCAGACCTCCTGCGCGATGTCCTCGGCGTCGGCCTTGTGGCCGGTCAGCCGCCAGGCGAGGCGGAAGATGAAGCCGTAATGCCGCTCCACCAGCGCGGAAAACGAATCCCGGTCGCCGCCTGCCGCGTTGCGGGCAAGCTCGGCATCGGGAATGCGTTGTTCCATCATCAGCGCCATCATCGACCGTTGGACGGCGCGAGCTTGGCATTCCTTGGGGGAAAGGCAAAAGAATTTTGCCGGCCTTGGGGGAAAGGCAAAAGAATTTTGCCGGGCGCTTTCAAATACCGGCGAAGGCGCGCTGATGAAACGCCTGAACCGCGGCCGGATAGCGCCATTCCCGCCCGTGCGGGCAGGCGTTGCGCGCGAGGCACCCGGTGCGGCACGCCGCGCCCTCGCCGCCGCGCACATGCGCAAGGCACGCCTCGTAGGCAAATCCCTCGACGGTATAGGCCGAGACCGGACAGGCATTCAGGCAAGGTTTTCCGGCACATAGGTCGCAAGGGTGATTCACCTCGCCAACCGCCTGAACCGGAATCTCGACATCGAACAGCAGCGCCCCGCGAAAGGCGTGCCACAGGCCGAAGCGCGGGTGGATCAGCAGGCCGAGCGGCGACGGCCGCAAGCCTTCCGCGCGCATCGCCCATTGCTGGAACGGCAGATATGGCCGGTCGTTCGGCATCGCCACCCGCGCGCCGGCCACTGCCGCCGCCCGCGCGATCACAATGCGCGACCATGTGTCGAGCGGATTGGCGACCGGGGCCGCCTGCCGGGCGCGCCAGCGCGAGAAATACCGCCAGTAGCCCGCGCCCGCATTGCCGACGAGGACGACCGCGCGGGCCGGCGCGCCGCCCGGCCCTTCCGGCCGCTCCTCGCCGGGCGCGAAATTCAGCCCGCCGCGCAGGATCAAGCCGCTGGGCGCGAGCGCGGCACGGGCGCGTTCGATCGGGTCAGCGTCCATTTCCCCTCAGGGCGGCGCTGCGCCAGACCTCGTTATGGATGATCTCGGCCACTTTCGCCCGGCCCGACACGGGCTCCCTTCATGTGAAAGCGTCGGGCATCGACGCCTTCTTCGCCGCCACGTAGTCGCGCAAGCCGTCGGCGATGCCGGGGTCGAGCGCCGGCGCTTCGTAGCTCGCCAGCCAGCGCCGCGCCATCTCGTTGGCGCGCTGCGGCGCGGTCTTCTCGCCTTCCGCCAGCCATTGCTCGTACGAATTGTTGTCGGCGATGGATGAGCGGTAGAAGGCGGTCTGGAAATTCGCCTGCGTGTGGGCGCAACCGAGATAGTGGCTGCCCGGCCCGACCTCGCGGATGGCACTCATCGCCTGCCCGTTCTCGGAGAGGTCGACGCCGTCGGCGAATTTCTGCGCCATGCCGAGCTGGTCGATGTCCATCATGAACTTCTCGTAGCAGGAGGCGAGCCCGCCCTCGAGCCAGCCGGCCGCATGCAGCACGAAATTGGTGCCGGCGAGCAGGGTGGAGTTCAGCGTGTTGGCGCTTTCATAGGCTGCCTGCGCGTCCGGCACCTTGGAGGCGCAGAGCGAGCCGCCGGTGCGGAACGGCAGGCCGAGCCGCCGCGCGAGCTGCGCCGCGCCGTAGGAGACCAAAGAAGGCTCAGGCGTGCCGAAGGTCGGCGCGCCCGACTGCATCGAGATCGAGGAAGCGAAGGTGCCGAACAGCACCGGCGCGCCCGGCCGGATCAACTGGGTGAAGGACGCGCCCGCCAGCACCTCGGCCAGCACCTGCGTCAGCGTGCCGGCGACCGTGACCGGGCTCATCGCCCCGGCGAGGATGAACGGCGTGACGATGCAGGCCTGGTTGGCGCGGGCATAGACCTTGGCCGCGCCCAGCATGGTCTCGTCGAACACCATCGGCGAATTGGCGTTGATGAGGCTGATGATGACGGTGTTTTCGTCGACGAAACCGTCGCCGAACAGGATTCTGGCCATCGCCACCGTGTCCTCGGCCCGCTCGGGCGCGGTGACCGAGCCCATGAACGGCTTGTCGGACAGCGTCATATGCGCCAGCACCATGTCGAGATGGCGCTTGTTGACCGGCACGTCGACCGGCTCGCACAGCGTGCCGCCCGAATGGTGGATCGCCGGCGCCATGTAGCCGAGCTTCACGAAATTGCGGAAGTCCTCGATGGTGGCGTAGCGCCGCTTGCCGTCGAGATCGCGCACGAAGGGCGGGCCATAGACGGGCGCGAACACGGTGGCGTCGCCGCCGATCTGCACCGAGCGCTCGGGATTGCGCGCATGCTGGGTGAAGACGGAGGGCGCGGTCTTCAGCAGCGACCGGCACAGGCCCTTGGGGAAATGGACGCGCTCGCCCTTCACCTCGGCCCCCGCCTCCCGCCACAGCGCCAGCGCCTCGGCATCGTCGCGGAACTCGATGCCGATCTCCTCCAGCACCGTGTCGGCATTGGCCTCGATCAGCGCCAGCCCTTCCTCGTCGAGCACCTCGTAGAGCGGCACCTTGCGGGTGATGTAGGTGAGCGAGCCGCCCGGCCCGCCACCCGAACGCGCGGCCCGGCGCGCGGCGGCCCCGCCGCCGCGGTCGCCTCGGCCCCGCCTGCCGCCCGCTTCCGCCGTCGTCGAAGCGTCTTCCGTCATCGCCGTCAATCCCGAATCCGAACGGCCAAAATCGCCGCATTCTCGAAGGATGGTATCCGAGCCATTATGCCGGAGCGGCCAGCCAACGCCAGCGCCTGTCGCAAAACCGACAGGGGAAAAACCGTTCTTCGCGCCGCGGCCCGCGCAGTCGCTTTATCCTTGCGGAACGTCGCAAATCGACTATGGAGACCATGATCGGCCGGACTATGAATTGGCAAGGATTTGCCGGCACGCTTGCCCCGGTTTCCTTCCTCGCAGACGCAGCTTCTGGAGCCACGAGATGTCCGACGACGAAATCATCCTCTCCGAGCTTTCCGACGACGAGCTCGTGCAGCAGATGCACGACGACCTCTACGACGGTTTGAAGGAAGAGATCGAGGAAGGCACCAACATCCTGCTCGGGCGCGGCTGGGTTCCCTACGACGTGCTCACCCAGGCGCTGGTCGAGGGCATGCGCATCGTCGGCGAGGATTTCCGCGACGGCATCCTGTTCGTGCCGGAGGTGCTGCTTTCGGCCAACGCCATGAAGGCCGGCATGACGATCCTGCGCCCGCTGCTCGCCGAGACCGGCGCGCCCAAGCAGGGCAAGATGGTCATCGGTACGGTCAAGGGCGACATCCACGACATCGGCAAGAACCTCGTCGGCATGATGATGGAGGGCGCGGGCTTCGACGTCGTCGACCTCGGCATCAACAACCCGGTCGAGAACTATCTCGCCGCCATCGAGGAGCACAAGCCGGACATCCTCGGCATGTCGGCGCTGCTCACCACCACCATGCCCTACATGAAGGTCGTGATCGACACGCTGAAGGAAAAGGGCATCCGCGACGACTACGTGGTGCTGGTCGGCGGCGCGCCGCTCAACGAGGAGTTCGGCAAGGCCGTCGGCGCCGACGCCTATTGCCGCGACGCGGCCGTGGCGGTCGAGACCGCCAAGGACTTCATGAAGCGCAAGCACAACGTCCACGCCGCCTGACGCCCCAGGCGGGGCGACGGGCGGCGGGGAGCCCGCCGTCAGTTGGCGGCGCGCTCCACTTTCCGGCCCGCGTCCTGTGTCGCGTCGACGGCATTCGCGGTATCCTGTCCCATGCCGCGTATGGTGTTGGCGCAGCCCGCCACCATCAGGGCGGCGAGCGCGAGGGCGGAAATTCGGATGGCCGTGGTTGTCATGATCGTATCCCCTGTCGTTCGGGCGCATCCGGCGCCCGGTTGCGTGTGACGGAAATGGAACGCGCCGGCCCGCAAAAGGTTCTCGTCATCGCCTGCGGAATGCTGGCGCGCGAGGTGCTGGCCGTGAAGGAGCGGCTGGGGCTCGCCCATCTCGACCTGACCTGCCTGCCGGCGGAGCTGCATTTCCACCCCGACCGCATCCCCGCCGCGATCGACCGGGCGATAGAGAAGGCGAAGGCCGAAGGCTATCAGAACATCTTCATCGGCTACGCCGATTGCGGCACCGGCGGGCTTCTCGACCGCGTCCTGGAAAAGCACGGCGTGGCGCGCATGGCGGGGCCGCACTGCTTCGCCTTCTACCAGGGCGAGGCCGCCTTCGCGGCGGTCGCCGACGCCGACATCACCGCCTTCTACATGACCGATTTCCTCTGCCGGCAGTTCGACGCCTTCTTCGTCAAGCCGCTCGGCCTCGACCGCCACCCGGAGCTCGCCCGGGATTTCTTCGCCAACTACGAGAAGGTCGTCTATCTCGCCCAGACCGAAGACCCCGAGCTGGAGAAGGTGGCGATCCGCGCGGCGCAGATGCTCGGCCTCGCCTACGAGAAGCGTCTCACCGCCTATGGCGACCTCGAGCCGGCGCTGAAACGGGCGGCCACCGGCGGCGGCGCATGACGCGTCGTTTTTGAAGCTGCCGCCGTCGCGCGACAGCAAGCAGGCATTCCCCCTTCAGACAATGCTCACGAACGGATGGAGACTTGAACATGGCGGACCTGATCGTGGTCTATTGGCGCGACATCCCCGCACAGGTGATCGTCAGGAAAGGCAGGCAGAACGCCAAGCGCGAGCTGCCGCTGCGCTTCACCGAGGCGATCGACATGTGCGCCATGCGCACGGACGCCAGGGACACCGACGCCTATCTCGCCGACTGGCGCAAGGCCGACCCCGTTCCCGTCTCCGACGATCTCGAAGCGGAGGCCGACAGGGCCGCCGCCGCGCTCGATAGCGACTACACGCGCGAGCGGCTGGTGGCGCTGGTGAAGGCCGGCGGCAAGGACTCGGGCGGGAGGAACGATGGCTGAACCCAAACCCGCCGCCGCGCCGGCGACGAAGGCGGCCTACAAGCCGGCGGATACGTCGCCGCAGCGGCGGGTGCAGCGGCGCTGGTCGCTGCGGCTGTGGTCCGTGCGCCACGCGCGCGGGCTGGAATGGCTCTACGGCCGCTTCGCCAGCGTCTTCCTGGCGCTCGACCCGCTATGGCGGGCCGTCGGCTACGCCCGCGCCGAGAAGCCGGTGAAGTTCGTCGAGCGGCATGTGAAGGGGCTGCTGTTCGACTGCCGCATGTGCGGCCAGTGCATCCTGTCCTCCACCGGCATGTCCTGCCCGATGAACTGCCCCAAGCAGCTGCGCAACGGCCCGTGCGGCGGCGTGCGCGCCAACGGCCATTGCGAGGTCGAGCCCGACATGCCCTGCGTCTGGGTCAAGGCGTGGGAAGGCGCGCAGAGGATGCGCCGCGGCGATGCCATCCTCAATGTCCAGAAGCCGGTCGACCAGTCGCTGCGCGAAACCTCGGCCTGGCTGCGCGTCACCGCCGAGGCCGCCGCCGCGCGCGCCAGGGCCCGCGCCGGAGAAGCGGCATGACGCCCGGCGCGCGCCATCACGACGAGAACCCGGCCGGCGCGCACCTGCCGCTCGATCCCCTGCCCGGCCATTCCTCGCGCGGGCGGCTGGAGCGCGTGTTGAGGCGCGGCGAGTTCGCCGTCACCGCCGAGCTGAATCCACCCGACAGCGCCGACCCGGAAGAGGTCTACGAGCGGGCGCGGATCTTCGACGGCTGGGTCGACGGCATCAACGCCGTCGACGCCTCGGGCGCCAACTGCCACATGTCGTCGGTCGGCATCTGCGCGCTGCTGACGCGCATGGGCTATGCCCCGATCATGCAAATCTCCTGCCGCGACAAGAACCGCATCGCCATCCAGGGCGACGTGCTCGGCGCGGCGGCGATGGGGGTGACGAACATATTGTGCCTGACCGGGGACGGCGTCCAGGCCGGCGACCAGCCGGGCGCCAAGCCCGTCTTCGACCTCGACTGCATGTCGCTGCTGGAGACGGTGCGCACCATGCGCGACGGACAAAGATTCCTCTCCGGCCGCAAGCTCACCACGCCGCCTTCCGTCTTCCTCGGCGCGGCCATCAACCCGTTCGCGCCGCCATACGATTTCCGCCCGCTCAGGCTCGCCAAGAAGATCGCCGCCGGGGCGCAGTTCGTCCAGAGCCAGTATTGCTACGACGTGCCGATGTTCCGCGCCTACATGGCCCGCGTGCGCGACCTCGGCCTTCACCAGCAATGCTTCATCCTCTGCGGCGTCGGGCCGCTGGCCTCGGCCCGCACCGCGCGCTGGATGCGCGCCAACGTGCCGGGCGTCCACATCCCCGACGCGGTGATCGCGCGGCTGGAAGGCGCGGCCGACCAGAAGAAGGAAGGCAAGCAGCTCGCCATCGATATCATCGACGAGGTGAAGGAGATCGAGGGCGTGGCCGGCATCCACGTCATGGCCTACCGGCAGGAGGAGTATGTCGCCGAGATCGTCCACGAATCGGGCATTCTCAAGGGCCGCCGGCCGTGGCGGCGCGAGCCCCGCGCCGACGACGCCATGGTCGCCGAGCGGCTCGACCACATCCTGCACGACGCGCCCGTGGAGACCCCGCAGGAGATCGTGCGCGATGCCGCTTCGTAAGGCTGCCGCCCGCTTGAACGCTTAAAGATAACGATATAAAGAAATCTTTATATCTCTGAGGAGAACTTCATGACCCGCACCATCGTCGCCTCCGCGACAAGGGAAGTCGTCATCGGCTTCGACCAGCCTTTCTGCGTCATCGGCGAGCGCATCAACCCGACCGGGCGCAAGAAGCTTGCCGCCGAGATGATCGAGGGCAATTTCGAGACGGTGAAGAAGGACGCGCTGGAGCAGGTGGCGGCGGGCGCGACCATGCTCGACGTCAATGCCGGCGTCACCGCCGTCGACCCCAACGCGACCGAGCCCGCGCTTCTCGTCCAGACGTTGCAGATCGTGCAGGAGCTGGTCGACATCCCGCTCTCCATCGATTCCTCGGTCACGGCCGCCATCGAGGCGGGCCTCAAGGTGGCGAAGGGCCGGCCGCTGGTCAATTCCGTCACCGGCGAGGAGGAGAAGCTCGAGGCCATCCTGCCGCTGGTCAGGAAGTATGACGTGCCGGTCGTCGCCATCTCCAACGACGAGACCGGCATCTCCATGGACCCCGACGTGCGCTTCGCCGTGGCGAAGAAGATCGTCGAGCGGGCGATGGACCACGGCATCAGGCCCGAGGACGTGGTGGTCGACCCGCTGGTGATGCCGATCGGCGCGCTGGGCAGCGCCGGCCTTCAGGTGTTCGCGCTGGTGCGCCGCCTGCGCGACGAGCTGAAGGTGAACACCACCTGCGGCCTGTCCAACATCTCCTTCGGCCTGCCCCACCGCCACGGCATCAATGCCGGCTTCATCCCGATGGTGATCGGCGCGGGCATGACCAGCGCGATCATGAATCCCTGCCGCCCGCAGGAGATGGAGGCCGTGCGCGCCGCCAACGTCCTCGCCGGCACCGACAGGGACTGCGCGAGCTGGATCAGGACCTACAAGGATTTTCGTCCGGGCGAGCATGCCGCGCCCGCCCCGGCCGCGTCGGAGGCCGGCGGCGGCCGCAGGCGCGGCGGCCGCGAGGCGAGGCTCGGCGCAAGAGGGTAGAGATGACGGTCATCACAACGAGCCCTTCTCCCCGTTCACGGGGAGAAGGTGGCCTGAAGGGCCGGATGAGGAGCCCCCACATGGCAAGGCTCGCGCCGCCCCTCATCTGCCTGCCGGCATCTTCTCCCCGTGAACGGGGAGAAGAAAGCTTGTCATGACCGCCCCGCACGCCCCGAAAGACCCGCTCGTCCTGTTCATGCCCTCGGGCAAGCGCGGGCGCTTTCCGGTCGGAACGCCGGTGCTCGATGCCGCGCGCCAGCTCGGCGTCTATGTCGAGAGCGTGTGCGGCGGCCGCGCCACCTGCGGCCGCTGCCAGGTCGAGGTGCAGGAAGGCAGCTTCGCCAAGCACGGCATCGTCTCGTCCAACGACCACATCTCGCCGAAGGGCCCGAAGGAGGAGCGCTACGAACGCGTACGCGGCCTGCCCGAGGGCCGCCGCCTCTCCTGCTCGGCCACGGTCGAGGGCGATCTCGTCGTCGACGTGCCGCAGGATACGGTCGTCAACGCGCAGGTGGTGCGCAAGGCGGCATCCGACCGCGTCATCGAGCGCAACCCGGCGGTCAGGCTGTGCTATGTCGAGGTCGACGAGCCGGACATGCACAAGCCGCTGGGCGATCTCGACCGGCTGAAGGCGATGCTGGCGCGCGACTGGAGCATCGACGACCCCGCTGTCCCGCTAAGGCTCATGCCGCTGGTGCAGAAGACCCTGCGCAAGGAAGGCTGGGGCGTCACCGTCGCCGTCCACCACGACGAGGATGCCGCCCGCCCCGAGATCATCGCCATCTGGCCCGGCCTGCACAACGAGGCCTACGGCCTTGCCTGTGACATCGGCTCGACCACCATCGCGCTTCATCTCGTCTCGCTGCTGTCGGGCCGGGTCGTCGCCTCGGCCGGCGCGTCGAACCCGCAGATCCGCTTCGGCGAGGATCTGATGAGCCGCGTCTCCTATGTGATGATGAACCCGGACGGCCGCGAGGCCATGACCTCGGCGGTGCGCGAGGCCGTCAACGGGCTGATCGACAAGGTCTGCGCCGAGGGCGGCGTCAGCGCCGGCGACATCCTCGACGCCGTCTTCGTCGCCAACCCGGTCATGCACCATCTTTTCCTCGGCATCGACCCGACCGAGCTCGGCCAGGCGCCGTTCGCGCTCGCCGTCTCCGGCGCGGTGCGCACCTCGATGGCCGAACTCGGCCTGAAGGCCAATGACGGCGCGCGCGTCTATCTCCTGCCGTGCATAGCCGGCCATGTCGGGGCGGACGCCGCCGCCGCGACGCTCTGCGAAGGCCCGCACCGGCAGGAGCGCATGATGCTGCTCGTCGATGTCGGCACCAATGCCGAGATCGTGCTCGGCAACCGCGCCCGCGTCGTCGCCGCCTCCTCGCCCACCGGCCCGGCCTTCGAGGGCGCGGAAATCTCCTCCGGCCAGCGCGCCGCGCCCGGCGCCATCGAGCGCGTGCGCATCGACCCCGACACGCTCGAGCCGCGCTTCCGCATCATCGGCTCGGAGAGATGGTCGAACGAGGACGGCTTCGCCGAGGACGCGGCAACCCTCGGCGTCACCGGCATCTGCGGCTCGGCGATCATCGATGTCGTCGCCGAGATGTACCTTTCCGGCATCGTCTCCGAGGACGGCGTCGTCGACGGCGCGCTGGCCGGGAAAAGCCCGCGCATCGTGCCGAACGGCCGCACCTTCTCCTACCTCCTGCATGACGGGAGCCCACGCATCACCGTCACCCAGAACGACATCCGCGCCATCCAGCTCGCCAAGGCCGCGCTCTATGCCGGCATCCGCCTCCTGATGGAGAAGCAGGGCGTGACCGAGGTGGACACGATCCGCTTCGCCGGCGCGTTCGGCTCGTTCATCGACCCGAAATACGCCATGGTGCTCGGCCTCATTCCCGATTGCGACCTCGCCGCGGTCAAGGCCGTGGGCAACGCCGCCGGCACCGGCGCGATGATGGCGCTGCTCAACCGCGGCCACCGCCGCGAGATCGAGGAGACGGTGACGCGCATCGAGAAGATCGAGACCGCGCTCGAGCCGCATTTCCAGCAGCTTTTCGTCAACGCGATGGCGATGCCGAACAAGGTCGACCCCTTCCCGAAGCTCGCCGCCGCGGTGAAGCTGCCGCCCCGCAAGACGGCGGGCGACGACGGCGCCGCCGGCGACCCCGCCCCCCGCCGCCGCTCGCGCGAGGAGCGCATGGCGCGACGCGCCAGATAGCGGAAGATGAACGCCGCGCCTCCGACTAGCCGAGCGCGATCCTGACCACGGCCGGCTCGACCGGAACGTCCAGCCATATGCGCACCCGCGTCTTCGTGCCGACCACCTCGGCGACCAGAAAGCCGATCTCATTGACATCGCTGAAAGCGACGGATCGCCTCGGCGTCGTCAGCCATCCGTCGAAATCGGGATCGGTGCCGTCTTCCGTCATCTCGCCGGTCGACCAGACCACGAGCTCGGTCGGACCTTCGTTCCAGTATCTGCACGGCACGGTGATGCAGGCTTCATTGCCGACGATGCCGTTGGCACTGTCGTGATCGATCGGAATATCGGACGGATAAAGCTCCCCGCTCAGCAGAAAGCCCTGATACTCCAGAGAAAGCAGACGCCGCTGCATCATCCCCGTTTCCCCGCGATGTGCCTGAAGAAAACAGTCCCTGAAGACCGGCTGCACCTGAGACAGGCAGGATACAGCCGCTCGGGAACGGAAAGTATCCGGGGAGGCCAGAAATCGGCGATGTAATTACCGGAGGCAGTGAAGGGATCGGTGGAACCACAACGATGACAACCGGACTTCCGGCCGATCCGGTTGATTTCGGCTTGCTCATCCGCGTTCAGATGGAGATTGAAAAACAAGACCGTATCCACCTGAAAATCCCCCGTATTCAGGTCAAGAATGCCGATACTATAGTATTTTCGACCGCTACCAACTGCGTCATGACAAGGTGCAACGCAGAACATCCCCTCACCCTAGAGCAATGATCACATCATCCGGGCAGATTGGATCGTTTGTCCAGATTTGGATGCGCGTCTCCACGCCGGGAACGTTCGCGGCCACAATTTCCGGCATGTTCACGTCGAAAACAACCACCCGATAGTCCGGGGTTTTCAGCATCCCGTCAAATACCGGCGGCGCCGGCTGGAGAGGCATTTCCTCGATTGGCCCGAGGGTAATTCTGGTTTCCCCCTCGTTCCACGACAGGCATGTGACGACCAGACACGCGTCCGTTCCGAAGACGCCGGTAGCGCCATACTCTACCAGCACGTCCACATCCAACGATCCACCGATATAGCAGCTGCAATAGTCCAGCAGGACCGAAGCGACCTTGACCACCATATCGCCTACCCCACCGCGACGACAACCCGCCCGGGCAGCATCGAACCGTCGGTCCAGATACGGATGCGGGTTTCGGCGGTCGGCGTCGGGTAGACGACCCATTCGGTCAGTTCCGCATCGTGGAAAACAGGGGCGCCGCCGGGCGTCGGTATCTTCCTGTCGAACTGCGGCATCCGGGGTTCCGCAACTTCATCCGGATGGCCGATGACGAGCTCTGTCTCCGTGTCCTCACAATATGCACATGGCACGGATAAGCATTGGCCATTTGAGATAATCTTGATTGTCTCGCCTTGGACCGGATTTTCCGGAAGGCTGGAATCCGAGATGAAGAACTGAAGATAAGGGGGAGAGATCATCTTCCTGATCATTCGAGGCTCCTGCTCCGAAAATTTCTCGACAACACCACATTTGTGCGGGCGGGAAGAACCCTTAGCCCAAGGCGATGACGACATCGTCCGGCTCGGTCGGATGGTTTGTCCAGATGCGAACTCTCGTCAGCGTGCCGGGCACGTCCATTGAGAGAATTTCCGGCATGTTCACATCGAAGAGCAGGACCTTCGACTGCGGGGTCTTGAGCAGGCCGTCGAAGTGCGGCGGGTCGGGTTGCGGAGGAAGCTCGTCGAACGGACCAAGCGTGATCCTGGTGTCGCCGTCATTCCAGTAAAGGCAGGTGACGACGAGACACTCGCTGGTGCCAAAAATACCAACCGCCCCATACCCGACTGGGACATCGACATCCATCGAGCCAGCAACGTAGAAGCTCACATACTCCGGCGCGACGGAAACGCTTTTTACGCTCATTTTCTCCTCCCGAGATACTGACGAAGCAAACCACCCTGACTTGCGCTGCACCCGAAGCAATGCGGATATATTCGTGTTGGCATTCCCATAGACCTTGGCATCTGGTGATCGCCTATGAAACTGCCTGATCTTGTGTCGGGATCAGTCTTCCCGCACCAATGACAACCCCGCTCTCGGCCAATTCGGTCGACTTCCCGTTGCTCGGCTCGCGTCAGGCGACGATTGGTAGATGGCGCAGGCATCCATTCCCACGCATTGGGCCCTACTCCCGCACCCGTGCCCAGCTTCTCGAAAATGTGGCGTCGCGCTTCATTCTCGATAGCACGGTTGGCAGCGATAAGCCCCTCTACCGTCGAGTAGGCTTGCGCGGGCGGCTTCCACTCGGGATCGACTTTGCGAACATCGCGGATCGCCCTGCGCATGGCGCCGTAGGATTGCGCCAGCAATAGCTCCTGCGCCGGCGTGATCGGATGCCAGCGGCCGCCGATCCTGACCTGCCCGCCGCCGCCGCGACGCCGTGAGACGCGATGGACCTGCGCATAGCCGGGCACGCGGGTCCACTGCCCGCCGTCCGGATGGCCGCGCGGCAGGCGCGGCTGGTCGGGACGGAAACCGGCCTTGATACTGACCGAAAGCCGAAGCATCGCTACGCGCACGCGCAGGCTTGCCAAGCGCCATCTCAGCGGGGGTTGCCAAAACTCTTGCCGGTCCACGCGCCGTCACCTCCTTTTCCCGTGACGGGAGGAGTCTGAGGCAGTGTCGGAAGAGGTGGACGAACCGGCTGATCGACCTAAGGTAAGATATTGTTATTCTTGATAAATTTACCTGCTATGCTTCCGATCCGTTCACGGACGCCCGGCCGCATGACCTGTTCCCGAACCGGGCCGAACGGGTAAGATTTCCCCGCGCGGCGCGGCGGACCGCGATTCGCTTCGGGGGACGGCCGCGCCGTACGCCGATGGGCAAAGGGGAACAGGATGCCGAGCCTGAAATACCATCTCGTCGCCTTCGTGCTGCGCCATACGCGCAAGAAGGCGTTCGCCAGCGCCGAGGGATTGCACGCCCGCATCCGCAAGGTGCGCCCGCGGGAAGACCACAGGCCGCCGGCGAAGGTGGCGCAGCGGCTCGACATCACCGAGCGCAAGGTCGCCGGCTTCCCGGTCTACGAGGCGAAGCCGAAGGGCAAGGCGGCGGCGCGGCGCATCCTCTACATCCATGGCGGCGCGTTCTGCTTCCAGATGACGCCGCACCACTGGAACCTCGTCGCCGAGCTGGCCGAGCGCACGGACGCCCACATCACCGTACCGATCTATCCGCTGGCGCCGGAGCACGGGCTTCCCGCCGTCGAGGCGATGATGACGGAGGTCTATCGCGAGGTTCTCGGCGGCGGCGAGACCGTGGCGGTGATGGGCGATTCAGCCGGCGGCACCATGGCGCTGGCGCTGACCATGACGGCGGCGAAGGAAGGCTGGCCGCTTCCCGACCGCCTCGCCCTCATCTCGCCCGGCATCGACATGACGCTCGCCAACCCCAAGGTGCGGGACTATGCCAGGGTCGATCCGTGGCTGGACATTCCCGGCGGCACCGAGGCGATGCGGCTCTATGGCGGCGACATCGCGCTCGACGACTGGCGCATCAGCCCGCTCTATGGCGACCTTTCCGTCCTGCCGCCGATGCTCGTCTTCTGCGGCACCCACGACATCCTCTATCCCGACGCGGTGCTGTTCGCCGAGAAGGCGCGCGCGCTGGGCCGGACGGTCGATCTCGTCACCGGCGAGCGCATGTTCCATGTCTGGCCGCTGATCGACATGCCGGAGGCGAAGCCCGCCCGCGACAGGATGGTCGCCTTCCTCACCGCCTGAGCTGCGGCGACGGGCGGGTCAGGCCGCCTCGGCCTCGCGCAGCGCCTGGAAGGTGGCGCGGATGTGGTCGGCCGCGGCGAGCGCCGGCGGCGAGGCGTCCGGCGCGACGATCATCGCCAGATTGTAGTTCGACAGGGCCGGCAGCCCCTCCTTCGGCCCGAGGGCCACGATCTCGTCGCCGATGAAGGATTTCGGCAGCGGCGCGACGGCGAGGTCGGCGAGGATGGCGGCGCGCTGGCCGGCCGTGTGCGCGCTCATATAGGCGATGCGGTAGTCGCGCCCCTCGCGGCCCAGCGCCTCCAGCGCGTCGGCCCGCCAGACGCAGTTCTCTTCCCAGATCGACAGCGGCAGCGGCTCGCGCAGATGGGCGCAGCCGCCCTTCGCCCCGCCCCAGACGATCGGCTCCGTCAGCAGCACCTCCGCCTCCGGCGGCACATGGCGGCAGACGGTGAACAGCGTCAGGTCGAGCTGGCGTTCGGCCATGCGGCGGCGCAGGTTCACGCTCTGGTCGATGGTGACGTCGACGGCGATGCAGGGGTGCGTCTGGGCGAACCGCTTCAGGACGTTGGGCAGCACCCGCTCGCCGTAATCGTCGGGCGAGCCGAGCCGCACCACGCCGGCGATGTCCGGCACGATGAACTTCGACACCGCCTCGCGGTTCAGCGCCAGCATC
The DNA here is from genome assembly GCA_037190985.1 of Alphaproteobacteria bacterium. Classification (GTDB taxonomy): domain Bacteria; phylum Pseudomonadota; class Alphaproteobacteria; order Rhizobiales; family Rhizobiaceae; genus Aerobium. The sequence continues at coordinate 288,642 of JBBCKE010000023.1, read as the reverse complement.
CGCCGCGCATAGCCCATCAGCATCTCGCCGTCCTGCGTCAGCGACACCGAGCGCGCGTCGCGCGACAGCACCGAGACGCCCAGCGTCTCCTCCAGCTTCTTGATCTGCATCGACACCGCGGACGGCGTGCGGAACACCGCATTGGCAGCAAGCGTGAAGCTGCCGGTCTCGGCGATGGCGATGAAGGTGCGCAGCACGTCGAGCTCGAGCAGCGGCAGGGGATGGTTGAGCGGAGCGTTCATGGTTTCATCCGATCAAGATTTCTGAATAAAACGATCATTCCATTTCGTTTGATTGAACACTCACACGGCCCCATAGTCAAGCCTCATCCCGCAGGCGAGGCCTGCGAACCAAAGGAGGCAGTCATGTCGATCATCAACGCGCTCAGCCGGATCGCCCGCGATTTCCGCGCCCGCCGCCGCCGGATGGCGACCATTATCGAGCTGTCGAGCCTGCCGCTCGACATCCGCAAGGACATCGGCTGGCCCGACCCGATGGAGCGGCAGCCGAACCGGCTGAAGCGCCGGGAGTGAGGGCCCCTTCAGCCCCTTGCCGCCCCGGTTGTTCCACTTGTCGGATTCCTCCGCTCCATCCCGTTGACAAGGAAGCGTTTTCCTGATGACGCTTTGCCGATCGCGACATCATATGTCAGCGGGCCGCGTCAGTCCGGGAGGAGGCGCAAGTGACCCAGGCCAAAGTGACCGAGGCAGGCGCCGTCAAACGCTCGATCGTCTTCTTCATGGTGCCCGATTTCACCATGATCGCGTTCGCCACCGCGCTCGAGCCGCTGCGCTCGGCCAACCGCATGCTGGGCTACGAGGGCTATCGCTGGCGGCTCGCCAGCATCGACGGCCGGCCGGTGCGCGCCTCGAACGGCGTCGAATGCGCCGTCGCCACCTCGCTGGAGGAGGAGCGGCGCAGGCTGGCCGGCCCGGACCGGCCCTCGATGGTGATCGTCTGCTCCGGCCTCGGGGTCGAGACCTATCGCGAGAAGTCGGCCTTCGCCTTCCTGCGCGAGGCGCACAATCGCGGCGTCGCCATCGGCGGGCTCTGCACCGGGGCGCATGTGCTGGCGCAGGCCGGCCTGCTTTCGGGCCGGCGCTGCGCCATCCACTGGGAGAACCTGCCCGGCTTCGCCGAGGCGTTCCCCAAGGCCAACGTCTATGCCGACCTGTTCGAGGTCGACGGCAACATCTACACCTGCGCCGGCGGCACCGCCGCGCTCGACATGATGCTGAAGCTGATCGGCGACGATTTCGGCGACGCCATCGTCAACCGCGTCTGCGAGCAGGTGCTGACCGACCGCGTCCGCAGCCCGACCGACCGCCAGCGCCTGCCGCTGCGCGCCCGCCTCGGCGTGCAGAACTCCAAGGTGCTGACCATCATCGAGCTGATGGAGGCGAATCTTTCCGAGCCGCTGTCGCTGGTCGAGATCGCCGCCCATGTCGGCCTTTCGCGCCGCCAGATCGAGCGCCTGTTCGGCCAGGAGATGGGCCGCTCGCCGGCGCGCTACTATCTTGAGATCAGGCTCGACCGCGCCCGCCACCTGCTGATCCAGTCGTCGCTGCCGGTGGTCGAGGTCGCGGTGGCCTGCGGCTTCGTCTCGGCCTCGCATTTCTCGAAATGCTATCGCGAGCTCTACGCCCGCTCGCCGCAACAGGAGCGCGGCGAGCGCAAGCCGCTGATGGCGGCGTAAGGCGATCTACCTGTCGCCTTCCCACATCCACGAGCGGTTGAGCCACATCTTCTCGCCGATCATGCAATCCATGCCTTCGGCCTCTACCGACGCCCGCAGCACCGGCAACGCGTCCCAGCCGCCGCCCGCCAGCTCCAGCACCAGCTTGCGCCGCACGGCCTCAGGGAAGTGGCTCCAGTCGTTGACCGGGATCATGAACGCCCCCGGGCCGCCGATCACGCAGTCGCGGTAATAGGCGTCGAGCTCGGCGAGGTCGAAGCGGCCGGCATAGCCCCTGCCCGTCGTCATCAGCGGCAGGCCGTTGATGGTGACTCCCTGCGCCACCAGCGCGTCCCGCGCCTTAACCACCGGAACGCCCTGGTTGTTCGGACCGTCGCCCGAGACGTCGACCACGCGCCGCATGCCGCGATGGGCGCTTTCGGCGAAGAGGTCGGCGGCGAAATCGAGCACGCCGGAGATCGAGGTGCGCCGCGCGCTGTTGGATGGCGCGACCGTCAGGCGCTCGGCGACGCGCCGCGCATCCTCGCCATTGGCGATGATCGTCCACGGCACGATGACGTGCTGGACGCTGTCGCCCGCCCACTCGACATAGGCGAGCGCGATCCTGCCGTGCATGCCGTCCTCGATGGCGCGGATCACCTGCTCGTGCGCCAGCGCAGCGGCGTAGCCGTCGCGCTGGATGGCGAGTTCTTCGGGCGACATGGAAAGCGAAACGTCGACCGCAAGGATCAGCTCGACGTCGACCGGCTCGGCCAGGGCCGGGCCGGCAAAACCGCCCGCCGCCGTCAGGAGAAGGCCCGCACGCAGCGCAGGCAGGGTAAGCCATGGGCGCGACATGGGCAGAAGGATACGCGATCGAGGCGCGATGGAAAGCGAAACGGCCGGGCGGCCGCCGCCTCTCCCTTCACGTTTTTGCGACCGGCCGGCGCGGGGTCAGCTTCGCGGCTTCAGGTTCTCCGGGTCGTAGAGCGCGCGATAGCCCACGGCCGCGACCTCGGCCGGGAAGGTTTCGCCGAAATACTCGACGGCGAGCTTGCGCCCCTCCTGGCAATAGGCCCACGGCAGATAGGCGAGCGCGATATTCCTGCCCAGCGTCGGCCCGTAGGCGACCGAGGTCGTCCAGGAGCGCCGGCCGAGTTCGTCCACCACTGTCTCGCCCGTCGCCGGGTCGATCACTGGCATGGTGCCGACCGGATAGCGCACGAAGCCCTGCGAATCGGTGGTGTCGGTCAGCACCAGCGTGCACAGCATCGCCGGCTGGTTCGCCCGCGCGCGGTATTCGAGATGCTTCGCCTTGCCGCGGAAATCGGCCTCCTTGACCTTCGGGCGGGCAAGATCGGCCTCGAACAGATTGTACTCCGTGGTCAGGTCGGCGTTCTGGAGGCGCAGGCTCTTTTCCATTCGCCGCGAATTGGCGTAGGTCTCGACGCCGAAGGCCATGACTCCCGTCGCCCGCAGCGCGTCCCACACGGCCAAGCCGTCCTCATAGGCCATGTGCAGCTCGAAGCCCTGCTCGCCGACATAGGAGATGCGGAAGGCGTCCACGTCCCTGCCTGCGATGCGCACCGGCCTGATGGTGGCGAAGGGGAAAGCGTCCGGCGACAGCGCGTCCGGCTCCTCGACGACCTTGCCCAGCGTCGCCCGCGCGTTCGGCCCCCAGATGCCGATGGTGACGCGCCGCTCCGTCATGTCGGTGATGGTGACGTCGAAGCCTTTCTCGGCCGCAACCCGCTTCATGTAGGCGAAATCGCGCGGGCCCGCGTCGGCCCCGTCGATGACGCGGCAGCGGTCGGTATGGCGCATCACGGTCAGATCCGCGCGCACCATGCCCTCGTCGTCGAGGAAGTGGGTGTAGATGCCGCGTCCTATATTGCCCTCGCCGCCGATCTTCGCCGCGCTCAGCCATTCCATGAGCGCGACATGGTCCGGCCCCTCGACGTCGTAGACGGCGAAATGCGACAGGTTGACGATGCCGCAATCCTCGCTCATCGCCAGATGCTCGGCGCTGGAGACGCGCCAGAAATGGCGGTTGTCCCACTCGTTTTCCCGCACCGGCACCCGCTCGCCGTACTTCTCCAGCAGATGCTCGTTGGCCGCGTAGCCGTGGGCGCGCTCCCAGCCGCCAAGCTCCATGAAATAGCCGCCCAGTTCCTGCTCGCGCGCGTAAAAGGGCGAGCGGCGGATGCCGCGCCCGGTCGCATAGGGCTCGCGCGGGTGGACCGCCGGGTTGTAGACCTTGCACGCGGCCTCGCCGCAGCGGCCCTCGACGAAGGCCGGATCGAACTGGTGGTCCCAGAAGCGGGCATAATCGATGCGGGCGTGGTCGATCTCGGTGCGCCCGTCCGTCATCCAGTCGGCGATGAGCTTCGCCATGCCCGGCGCGTCCTTGACCCAGATGGCGACGGCGTACCATAGCCCCTCGACCTTGCGGCTCTCGCCGATGGACGGACCGCCGTCGGCCGTCACCTGCAACAGGCCGTTGAAGGAGCGGCGCTCGTCATAGCCGAGCTCGCCGAGGATCGGCGTCAGCTCGATGGCGCGCTCGAGCGGCGTGAGGATCTGCTCCATGTCGAGGTCGCGCTGCGACGGCGACAGCCTAGCCTCCTCCTTCTCCAGAAGGTCGCGCGGGTGGACGAGGCGCGGGTTCGTCTCCTCGTAATAGCCCCATTCGATCATGCCGCCTTCGGAGGTCACGGGATCGCCGGTGTCGCGCATATAGGCCGAGTTGCCCTGGTCGCGCATGAGCGGAAAGCCGATCTCCTTGCCGGTGCCGGCGAACGCCTCATACGGGCCGAAGAAGGTCAGCGGATGGTCGATGGGCATCACCGGCAGGTCCTCGCCGGCCATCTCGGCGATCAGCCGCCCCCACAGGCCGGCGCAGACCACGACGCGGTCGGCCAGGATAGTGCCGCGCTCCGTCTTGACGCCGCGGATGCGGCCGTCCTCGATGAGAAGCGAGGTCGCCGGCGTGTTGGCGAACGCCTTCAGCTTGCCCGACGCCTCGGCCATGTCGACCAGCTTGCCGGCCACCGTCTGCGAGCGCGGCACGACGAGGCCGGCATCGGGGTCCCACAGCCCGCCCTGAACGACGCTTTCCTCGATCAGCGGGAACTTCGCCTTGATTTGCGCCGGCTCGATCAGCCGGGCGCGGGTGCCGAACGCCTTGGCGGAGGCGACCTTGCGCCTGATCTCGTCCATGCGCGCATCGTCGCCGACGCGCGCGACCTCCAGCCCGCCGACCCGGTCGTAATGGCCGAGCCGGTCGTAGAAATCGATGGAATAGAGCGTCGTCCAGCACGACAGGAAATCGTGGCTGGTCGTGTAGCAGAAGTCGGAGGCATGCGCGGTCGAGCCGATGTCGGTCGGGATGCCGGACTTGTCGATGCCGACGATGTCGTCCCAGCCGCGCTCGATCAGGTGATGGGCGAGCGAGGCGCCGACGATGCCGCCCACCCCGACGATGACCACCCTCGCTTGTTGAGGAAATTCCGCCATTGGCCCCTGCTCCGACATGATTGCTCGGCCGACTATAGGGCGAGGCGCGGGAATGGTCGAAGCCTGTTTGCGACATGGCGCGCCGCTCGACGCCGGGTTTCGGCGGCGCGGAAAAAGGGGCGGAAAACGAAAAGGCCGGGCACCCCTGCCCGGCCTCCCCGCACCCCCGCAATGGCGGGATCAGAAAATCTTGCCGCGGCTGGCCTCGATCTCGAGCCGCTCGGTGCCGGTCAGCACCTCGCGGTCGCCGTTCGGCATGGTGACGAAGCAGCCGGTCGGGCATATCTCGATGCTCTCTCCGGGGCCGATCGACAGCTCGACCTGCTCGCCGCCCTCGCTGACGACCAGCGTGTGGGCCTCGTCGTCGCGGTTCGTCACCGTCGCCGCCGACGCGGCGGCCGGCGCGGCGATCGCGACCGTCAAAGCCATGGCAACCAGAAACTTCTTCATCTGCCCGTCGGTGTCTCCACCGCCTCTGTTGGTCCGGGACGATTGTCCCTTTGCGTCCGTTTTATAGCCATTCCAAGCTGAACGCCAACTGAACGGCTTCACGCGCCTTCCGAATCGACCGCTTCCGCGCCGGCGACGTGGCTCGCCGGCCTCGTCTCCTTCACCGGAACCTGCCGCGCCGGCTTTTCCTTCGGCCGCTCCGCCGGCGCGCGCTCGACGGGCGCTGCTTTCCGCGCCTCGTCCTCGGCCGCCACCGGTGCGACCTCCTCGCCGACGGTCCTGATCTGGACGGTGCGCGCCGATGCCGGAAGGGTGATCCCCTCCTCGCGGAACCGCTCCATGATGCGGAAGCGCATCTCGTTGGTGAAGGCGAGCGTGCCGGTGATGTCCGGCACCACGGCGCGAATGACGAAATTCAGCGAATTCTCGGCGAAACCGGAAAAATCCACCGTCGGCACCGGGTTCTTCAGGATGCCCGTCTGCTCGTTGACGATGTCGAGCAGCACCGAATGGACGTGGCGCGGGTCGTTGTCGAAGGCGACGTTGACCGGGATGTCGACGCGCCCCAGCTTGTTGCGCAAGGTCCAGTTGCCGACCGCGGCGTTGATCAGCTCGGAATTGGGCAGGATGACGGTCTGCCGCCGGAAGGTCTCGATCTCGGTCGCGCGCACGGAAATCTTGCGCACATTGCCCTCGACCCCGCCGGCGACGATCCAGTCGCCGACCTTGAACGGCCGCTCGGCCAGGAGGATCAGGCCGGAGACGAAGTTGTTGACGATGTTCTGGAGGCCGAAGCCGATGCCGAGCGACAGCGCGCCGGCGACGAGCGCGAGGTTCGAAAGGTCGATGCCGGCGGCCGAGATGCCGATCAGGGCGGCGAGCGCGATGCCGGCATAGCCGACCGCGGTGCTGATCGAGTTGCGCACGCCCATGTCGACGCGCCCGCGCGCCATCACCTTGCCGTCGAGCCAGCGCTGGAAGCCGCGCGTGCCGAAATAGCCGAGGAAGAAGAGCAGGATGCCGCTCAGGATCCCGATCAGCGAGATCGAGATCGAGCCGATCCGGACCTCGGTGGCGAGATTGTAGGCCCAGGCGTGGATGTCGCCCCACTGGAAGCCCCATTGCAGCAGGATCAGCGGGATGCCGATGGCCAGCACCAGGATGTTGATGCAGATCGACAGCGCGAGGCCGAGCTGGTCCTCGGTCGCCTCGTCGAAATGGAACCGCCTGTCGAGCGCCTTGCCGAAGCTGGTCTTGCCGAAGGCGCCGACCTCGGAAATGGCGCTGGCCGACAGGTAGCCGATATACATCGTCGCCAGGATCGCGCCGGTGACGACGATCTGCTGCGAGATGAAGCGGGCGAGCCCGATATAGCCGAGCAGCGCGGCAAGGACGGTGCCGCCGCCGAGCAGGATGAGCAGCCCGCGGAACAGCGGATGCCAGCGCCGCGGCCTGCCCGCCTCGTCGACGAAAGGCCGCACCAGCCCGATGACGACGACGAGAAGGCCGACGAGGATGGTGGCGAAGAAGCTCTTGGCCACCGTCAGCGACAGCGGCGATCCCATCACCTGGTTGATCTTGCTGGCGACGAAATCGATGCCGGTGACGAGCGCGGTGGCGCAGACGAGCCAGAACAGCGCCCGCGCCGCCCCGGTGTCGACCGGCACCAGCCGCCAGTTGGGCAGGCGCGGCGAGAACACCGCGCTCGACAGCCGGTAGACGAAGAAGACGATGGCGATGACGTTGAACAGCGTCACCATCATCTCGCCGACGTCGCGCCGCAGCACCCCGTAATAGCTATAGAAGAACCATGTCGAGGCGAGGAACACGGCAAGCGCCGCCGACGGCAGCAGCGTCGACCAGAAGGCGACCGAAAGCCGGTTGAGGTACGAGGGCTCCTCCTTGGCCGGATCGACTGCCAGCATGTCGCCGAACAGCCGCCGCCCGCCGATCAGCAGCGCCCCGGCCGCCAGCAGCGCGTAGAAGGTGGCCAGCAGCACCGAGGACAGCTTGTAGGAGAACACGAAGCGCAGCCACGACGAGAGCGTGTTGTAGAGCTTGGTGTTCTCGGCGGCGAAATCCTTCAGCACTTCCGGGCTGACGGCCATCGACACGTCGTAGCGGCGCGACAGCGTGTTGGCGAAGAGGTCGCGCCTGATCTGGACGATCTCCTCGATCAGCCGGTTGATCTTCAGGGAGACCGTCTCGGCCTCGCCGAGCAGCGCATTGATCTCGGCCTTCTCGGCGATCAGGCTCTGGCGCTCCTCGGTCAGCGCCGGCGGCTCGGGCGGCTCGTCCGCGCCGCGCGCCGGGCCGATCTCGTCCAGCCGCTCGTTGATCGCGGCGAGGCGCGGCCGGAAGGCGACGCCCGCCGCGATCAGGTCGCGCGCCAGCCCGTCGAGCGTGTTGCGCACCTCGACCAGCACCGAGTCGTCCTCGAGATGGGCGCGCATGCGCGTCTCGAGCTGCCCGGCCTCGGCGATGATGGCGGTGATCCTGTTGCGCTGCTCGACGACCACCTCGGGCGACGGCGCGCGCATCGGCCCGATGGAAATCGCGCGATCATCGGCGTCGCTTTCCTGCGCCGCAAGGACGGCAGGCGCCAGCGCGCCCGCCACGAGCACGACGGCGAGCACGAGCCGCGAAAGGAAATGGACCGGCAGCTTCATGCGCCTCGGCGTATTGCTGTGACAGGGAAGGTCATTGTTAGGCGAGCAAGATGGCGGCGGCAAGGCCGGCGACGGGGGGTGCAGGGCACGCCCTCAGCGCACGAAGGTGGCGAACTCCTCGACCGGGACGCGCTCGCTGCGCAGCGCGTTCTCCGGCTTCGTCTCGTCCTCGTGGCCGAGCGCCATGCCGCAGACCACGACCTCCTCGTCGGGAATGCCGAGCAGCGGCCTGATCTGGCGGTGATAGGGCGCGAACGCCGCCTGCGGGCAGGTGTGCAGGCCCCTGCCCCGCGCCGCGATCATCACGTTCTCGAGGAACATGCCGTGATCGACCCACGAACCGACGTTCAGCCGCCGGTCGATGGTGAAGAGCATGCCCACCGGCGCGTCGAAGAAGGTGAAGTTGCGGTCGTGCTGCTCGCGCATGCGCTCGACATCCCGGCGGCCGATGCCGAGCAGGCTGTACAGCGCGAAGCCGACGGTACGCCGGCGCGTCAGATACGGCTCGAAGAACTGGTCGGGATAGTAGCGGTACTCGTCCCACTCGATCTTTTCCGGGCGGATGCCGCTGCCGAGGATGGCGCGCGACAGCGCCTCCTTCTTCTCCCCGGTGAGGACATAGACCTTCCACGGCTGCATGTTGGTGCCGGACGGCGCGCGCGAGGCGACGCGCAGGATGTCCCTGATCGTCTCCTCGGGAACCGGCGTCGGCAGGAACGCCCGCACCGAGCGCCGCGAGGTGATCGCGCGGTCGACGATTGCCGTTTCATCGGATTGGTGCGTGTTCATGTCGGGAGAGAGCATTGCCAGCCTTCCGGTGCGCCGCTTGCCGTGTGCAAGGCGGCAACGCATAGGCCAACACGGCCCCGCAGGCAATCGCCGTCGCGCGCCCGCCTTTTGCGGCGTCAGTCCTCGTAAGGGTTGGGGCGGCAGGCATAGACCATGCATTGCGCCGCGTCGCGCGTCGCGATCGTCGTTACCTGCGCGACCTCGGGCGGGGCGCAATAGCGCGTATCCCTCACGTAGCGGTCATAGGTGTGGCGGCCGGTGGTCAGCACCACGGCCCCGCGCGAGTCGATCATGGCCCTGACCTCGCCGCAGCTCATGGCGCGCGCGTCGGGCCGTCCCTGCGCCGTGGCCGGCAGCATCGCCGCCGCCAGCGCTCCCGCCGCCATCAGCACCCTCGTCATATCCCGCAAGGCCATCGTTCGTCCTTTCCATTCCCGACGCGAAATGCCCGATTCGCCGGCAGCCCGCGTGTTGTATAACTCCATCATCTTTGAACGCATTGGTTGTGCAAGGGGTTGCCCGCGCCCTCGTGCTGATTTAATCGGAACCGGGGGCAGGCTGCGGCCTGCGGCGGCAAGGCGCTGTTAACCCTGTCGGCCGATAGTGGCCGCCAGGGCGCGATGCGGGTTCTTTCCCGCATGTCGAGAGCAGTTAGGAGTAGACTTGGCCGTGTACAGCCCGCATATCCGGCGCCCGTTCCGGTTCCTGGTCGTTGCCTTCTGCGTCGCGTTCACCGCCGCGCCCCTGCCCGCGCACGCCTTCGAGATATTCGGCATCAAGCTGTTCGGCTCAAAGGCCGAGGAGGCGCAGGACGACACCATCGGCGACCCGCAGCGCTACGACGTCGAGTTCGCCGTCACCGACGAGGACATCGAGAAGAGGCTGAAGGGCGCATCGACGCTGTGGGCCGACCGCGACGAGGCGGCCTCGGGCGCGGCCGGGCTGATCGCCAAGGCGCGCGGCGACTATCGCCGCATGCTCGCCGCGCTCTATGCCGAAGGCCGCTACGGCGGCACGATCTCGATCCGCATCGACGGGCGCGAGGCATCGGACCTCGCCCCCGACGCCGTTCTGGCGGAGCCGGCGCGGGTGGCGGTCGCCGTCGATCCCGGCCCGCTGTTCCATTTCCGCGAGGCGCAGATCGTCAACCAGGCCCCGCCGACGGACGACTGGCGCGATCAGGTCGACGATCCGCGCGACGAGGGCTTCGCCCCCGGCGAGGTGGCGCGCTCGGGCGCGGTGCTGCGCGCCGAGCGGCTCGCCGTCGAGGCCTGGCGCCAGCAGGGCTATGCGAAGGCTCAGATCAGCGACCGCCGCGTCGAGGCCGCGCACGAGGCGGACGTCATCGACGCGCGCGTCACGGTCGATCCCGGCCGCAAGGCCTATTACGGCCCGGTGACGGTCGAGGGCGCCGAGCAGGTCGACGCCGAATGGATCGCCTGGATGACCGGCCTGCGCCACGGCGAGGAATACGACCCCGACGACATCAAGCGCGCCGCGACCCGCATCGCCAAGCTCGACGTCTACCGCGCCGCGCGCTTCCAGGAAGCCGAGTTCATCGGCGACGACGGGCTGTTGCCGATCACCTACATCGTGCAGGAGCGCAAGCCGCGCCGCTTCGGCGTCGGCGGCACCTGGTCGAGCATCGACGGCATCGGCCTCGAGGCCTTCTGGCTGCACCGCAACCTGTTCGGCCGCGCCGAGCGGCTGAAGATCGAGGGCAAGGTCGCCGGCATCGGCCAGACCTTCAAGCCCGAGGAGTTCACCTACCGCGTCGGCGCCAGCTTCGTGAAGCCGGGCGTCTACACGCCCGACACCTCGTTCTCCGCCTCGCTGTTCGGCGACCGCGAGGTGCTGGAAGCCTATACGCGCACCGCGATCACCCTGTCGGCCGGCCTGACCCACGAGTTCACCGAGCAGCTTTCCGGCAGGCTGTTCGTCAACGCCGCCCGCTCCCGTTTCGACGACGACGAGTACGGCCGGCGCGATTTCATGACCGTCGGCCTCGCCGGCGCGCTCACCTACGATTCCCGCGACAACGCCGCCGACGCCACGCGCGGCGTCTTCCTCGAGACCACGATCGAGCCGTTCTACGAGTTCGAGTACGGCAACCCGGCGATCCGCGCCATCGCCGAGGCGCGCGCCTATTACGGCTTCGGCGAGGATTCGCGCTTCGTCCTCGCCGGGCGGGTGAAGCTCGGCTCGCTGGCCGGGCCCTCGGTGGCGGAGCTGCCGCCGGACCTGCTGTTCTTCGCCGGCGGCGGCGGCTCGGTGCGCGGCTACGCCTATCGCAACATCGGCGTCGAGACCCCGAGCGGCAACGTCGTCGGCGGCCGCTCGCTGGCCGAGGCCTCGGTCGAGGCGCGCATGCGCGTCACCGATTCGATCGGCCTCGTCGCCTTCGCCGATGCCGGCTATGTCGGAGCCGATTCCATTCCCACCTTCGACGACCGCTTACGCGTCGGCGTCGGCGGCGGGCTGCGCTACATCACCGGGCTCGGGCCGATCCGGCTCGACGTCGCCGTTCCGCTCGACCGCCGCCCCGGCGATCCGAGCGTCGCCTTCTATGTCGGACTGGGGCAGGCTTTCTGATGCGCGCGCTTCTCGCCCTCCTTCTCATCCTTTTCGTCGCGCCGGCCTTCGCCCAGCAGGAAACGCCGGAGGAGGAGCGCTCGATGCTCCTCGCCTTCGTCGAGGACCGGCTTTCCGGACCGAACCGGCAGATCCGCATCCAGGGCATCGAGGGCGTCCTGTCGTCCAACGCCCGGATCGGCCTCATCACCGTCGCCGACAATCAGGGCGTGTGGCTGCGCATCACCGACGCCGAGATCGTCTGGAGCCGGTCGGCGCTGATCTTCAGCCAGCGGCTCCAGATCGACCGGCTGGCCGCGGCGCGCATCGAGGTGCTGCGCCGCCCCCTGCCCGACGAGAGCCTGCCCGCGCCCGAATCCTCGTCGTTCCGGCTGCCGGAGCTGCCCGTCGCGGTCAATCTCGACGCGCTCGAAGTGCCGTTCGTCTCCTTCGGGCCGGACGTGTTCGGCCTGCAATCCGAGCTTTCGATCACCGGGCGCATCCGCCTTGAGGACGGCTCGCTCGACACCGCCCTCGACATCACCCGGCTCGACGGGCCGGGCGGGCGCTTCGCGCTCACCGCCGCCTACGCCAACGAGAGCGAGCAGCTCGACCTCGACCTCCAGCTTTCCGAGCCGGAGAACGGCGTCATCGCCAACCTTCTCGGCATCGAGGGCCGCCCGCCGGTCGACCTCGCCGTGCAGGGCAGCGGACCGCTCTCCGGCCTCGACGTCGAGCTGGCGCTCGACGCCGGCGGCGAGCGCGTGCGGAGCGGCACCACCGCCCTGCGCCGGCAGGCGGAAGGCCTCGCCTATGACGCGCGCTTTACCGGCCCGATCGCCCGGCTGGTGCCGGCCCAGTTCCGCGATTTCTTCGGCGAGGAAACCTCGCTCACCGCGAGCGGCCTCGTGCGCGACGCCGGCGGCGTGGCGCTCGACGCGCTGCGGCTGCAAAGCGCGGCGCTCACGCTCGCCGCCAACGGCGAGACCGGGACCGACGGCTTCCTGCGCCGCCTCAACCTCGACGCGCAGCTCGACAACGGCACCGACGAGCGCGTCGTGCTGCCGGTTCCGGGCGGCGACACCACGGTGCAGCGCGCCGCCTTCACCCTCTCCTTCGGCGAGGCGGCCAGCGGTGAATGGTCGGGCCTGCTGACGGTCGAGGATCTCGCCACCGCCGCCTTCGCGGCCAAGGAAGCCAGGCTGACGCTCGGCGGGCTGGCCACCGATCTCGAACGCGCCGACGCCCGCAGCATCACCTTCGCCGCCGACGGCGCGCTCACCGGCATCGTCGCCACCCGCGCCGACTGGAACGAGGCGCTCGGCAACGAGATCGCGCTCGACATCGACGGCGCATGGCGGGCCGGCGGGCCGATCCGGCTGGACAACGCCGCGCTCACCGGCAATGGCCTCTCCGCCTCGCTCGCCGGCGACATCGCCGATCTCGTCTTCACCGGCGACATCGCCGTGGAGGCGACGACCATCGCCCCCTTCTCCGGCCTCGCCGGACGCCCGCTGCAAGGCGCGCTCGATCTGAAGGCAGCGGGAACGGTCGAGCCCATCGGCGGCGGTTTCAACCTCGTCATCGACAGCGCGGCGCAGAACCTCGCCATCGGCGTCGAAGCGGCGGACAAGCTCCTCGCCGGCCGCTCGACCATCACCGGCCGCGTCACGCGCGGCGAGAACGGCCTGACCACCGAGAACCTCAGGATCGGCAACGACCGCGTCGAGGTGACCGCCAATGGCGGCATCGCCTCCGGCGGCGCGGATTTCTCCTATCGCGCCGCTCTCTCCGACCTCGCGCTCCTCACCCCGCAGGCGGCCGGGCGGCTGGAAGCTGAAGGAGCGGCCCGGGGCGCGGAAGGCCTGATCACGCTGACGACGCTGGCCCGCGTGCCTTCGGGCAGCCTCGCCGGCAAGCGGCTCACCGACGCGCAGATCGCCTTCGAGGGCACGCTGGAGAACGGCGCGCTCGACGGCACGCTGGGCGGCGACGCCTTTCTCGACGGCGTGCGCGCCCAGCTTTCCGCCGGCATCGGCGTCCGCGACGGCGAGCGCCGGCTGAGCGACCTCGATTTCATCGCCGGCGGCGCGCGCGCCACCGGGGCGCTGACCCAGAACGCCGACGGCCTGATCGACGGCGCGCTTAAGGTCGACGCCGCCGACATCTCGACCGTTGCCGCCCTCTTCCTCGTCGAGGGCGCGGGCGCGGTCGAGGCCGACGTCACCCTGTCGCACGCGCAGGGCACGCAGGTCGCCAACCTCAAGGGCAACGCCCGCAATCTGCGCATCGAGGGCAACCGCATCGAGCGCGCCGAGATCGAGGCCGCCATCGCCGACCTGTTCGGCGTTCCGGCCATCGACGGCCGGCTTCAGGCGCAAGGGATAACCGCCGGCGGCGTCACCGTCTCGACGCTCGACGCCACCGCGCAGACCAGCGGCGACACCACGCGCTTCAACGCCGATGCCCGGCTCGACAACGGCGCGGCCGCCCGCGCTGCCGGCTCGTTCGCGCCCGAAGGCCAGGGCTTCCGGCTCGTCCTCGACGAGGCCTCCTTCGGCCAGGGGCCGCTCGTCGCTCGGCTCACCGCGCCCGCCTCGCTGAAGGTGGAGGGCGACACCGTCGCCATCGACACGCTCACGCTCGATGTCGGCGGCGGCCGGCTGACGGCGCGCGGCACCGTGGCGCAGAATCTCGACCTTGCCGTCACCATGGCGCGGCTGCCGCTGTCCATCGCCAATCTGGTGCGGCCCGATCTCGACCTCGGCGGCACGCTCGACGGCGAGGCGCGCGTCACCGGCCCGCGCGCCAATCCGAGCGCCCGCTTCACGCTGAACGGCGAGGCGATCACCGCCGCCGCGCTGCGGCAGGCCGGCCAGAGCCGGCTCTCGCTCACTGCCTCGGGCGAAGGCAGCATGGAACGGCTCAACCTCACCGCGAGCGCGTCGACGCCCGAGGGGCTGCGCGCTTCCGCCAACGGCATCGTGCCACTGACCGGCGGCAACCTCGCGGTCGATTTCAACGGCTCGGCCCCGCTCGCGCTCGCCAACCGCTTCCTTGCCGAGCGCGGCACCCAGCTTTCCGGCGTCGTCGAGGCCAGCGGCTCGGTCTCCGGCCCGCTCACGCAGCCGGCGATCCGCGCCATGTTCTCGACCAGCGGCGCGCAGGTGATCGACCCCGAGGCGAACGTGCGCCTCAACGAGATCAACGTCATGGGCGTCATCGACGGCGACACGGTGACGCTGCGCTCGGCCAATGCCCGCCTCGCCAGCGGCGGCGCGCTGGCCGCCGCCGGCACCGTCTCGCTGAACGCCGACGCCGGCATGCCGGCCGACCTGCGCATCACGCTCAACCAGGCGCGCTACAGCGACGGCGACATGGTGGTGGCGACGGCGAGCGGCGCGCTGACCCTTTCCGGCCCGCTGCTGCGCGACCCGCTGCTGGCCGGCGAGATCAATGTCGAGCGCGCCGAGATCACGGTGCCGGACAGCCTCGGCGGCGGCGCGGCCGCCATCGACGTCATCCACCGCAACGCCCCGGCGGGCGTGCGCGCCACGCTCGCCCGCGCCCGCGCCAATGACGGCACGCCGACCCCTTCCGCGCGGCCGAGCGTCGTGCGCCTCGACGTCAACGTCACCGCCCCCGCCCGCATCTTCATCCGCGGGCGCGGCCTCGACGCCGAGGTCGGCGGCAGCGTGCGCCTGACCGGGCCGGTGACCGACATCCAGCCCGTCGGCGGCTTCCGCCTGGTCCGCGGCCGCCTGTCGATCCTCGGCCAGCGCATCACCTTCGACGAGGGGACGGTGACGCTGATCGGCGATCTCGACCCCTATATCGACTTCGTCGCCCGCTCGGCCGGCAACGACATCACCGTCTTCATCACCGTGCGCGGCCGGGTCTCGGACCTCGACATCGGCTTCTCCTCGCAGCCCGAGCTGCCCGAGGACGAGGTGCTGGCGCGGCTGATCTTCAACCGCAGCCTGAGCGAGCTTTCCGCGCTCCAGATCGCCCAGCTCGCGGCGGCGGCGGCCGAGCTCGCCGGCGGCTCCAACACCTCGCTTCTCGGCAGCCTGCGCAGCGCCACCGGCCTCGACGACCTCGACGTGGTGACGGACAGCGAGGGCAACGCCGCCGTGCGCGCCGGGCGCTACATCCAGGACAACATCTATCTCGGCGTCGAGGCCGGCGCGCAGGGAACGACGCGCGGCACCATCAACCTGGACATCACCGAGGACCTGAAGGCGCGCGGCTCGATGGGTTCGGACGGCGATTCCTCGCTCGGCATCTTCTACGAGCGCGACTACTGAGCATTTTGCAGCCGGACGGAATCGTCTGGCGTCGCATAAAAGCGGCTCGATCGGACAGTCATCCCCCTGCCCCAACCGGGATGAGCGGCTGGAGGTGGCGCAGGCCGCCTTCGGCTGGTATCACCCGTTCAATCTGAACGAATGCCGGAGGAGACAGCACCATGCTGCGCAAGACCGATTTCTACATCGACGGCAAGTGGGTCGCGCCCGCCACCCCGCGCGAGTTCGAGGTCATCAACCCGGCCGACGAGCAGCCCTTCGCCGTGATCTCGCTCGGCTCGAAGGCCGATGTCGACAAGGCCGTCACTGCTGCGCGCCGCGCCTTCGAGACATGGTCGCGCGTCGGCCATGAGGAGAGGCTCGCCGCCGTCGAGCGGCTGCTCGAGGCCTACAAGGCCCGCATGGCCGATATGGCGCAGGCGATCTCGCGGGAAATGGGCGCACCGATCAGGCTGGCGACGGAATCGCAGGCGTCCGTCGGCGCCTACCACATCAAGAACTTCATCCGTGCGCTGAAGAATTTCCGCTTCGAGCACCCGCTCGACGAGCGCAACCCGCAGGAGATGATCGTGCGCGAGCCCATCGGCGTCTGCGGCCTGATCACGCCGTGGAACTGGCCGATGAACCAGGTGGCGCTGAAGGTGGTGCCGGCGGTCGCGGTCGGCTGCACCGTGGTGCTGAAGCCGTCCGAGATCGCGCCGATGTCCTCCATCGTCTTCGCCGAGACCATGGACGCGGCCGGCTTCCCCGCCGGCGTCTTCAACATGGTCAACGGCGACGGCCCGACCGTCGGCGAGGCGATGTCCGCCCACCCCGACATCGACATGATGTCGTTCACCGGTTCGACCCGCGCCGGCATCGCCGTCTCCAAGGCCTCGGCCGACACGGTCAAGCGCGTCGCGCTCGAGCTCGGCGGCAAGTCGCCCAACCTCGTCTTCGCCGACGCCGACGTCGAGAAGGCGGTGATCCGCGGCCTCGACCATATGTTCGAGAACACCGGCCAGTCCTGCAACGCGCCGAGCCGCATGCTGGTCGAGCGGCCCGTCTACGAGCGCGCGGTCGAGATCGCGGCCGAGCATACGAAGACCGTGAAGGTGGGCAACCCGGCCGAGGATGGCGACCATATCGGCCCTCTCGTTTCCGAGGCGCAGTTCAACAAGGTGCAGGGCCTGATCGAGACCGCCATCAAGGAAGGCGCGCGCCTCGTCGCCGGCGGTCCCGGCCGCCCCGAGGGCTTCAATCGCGGCTACTATGTGCGGCCCACCGTCTTCGCCGACGTGTCGAACGACATGACTATCGCCCGCGAGGAGGTGTTCGGCCCGGTGCTGACGATGATCCCGTTCGAGACCGAAGAGGAAGCCGTCGCAATCGCCAACGACACGCCCTACGGCCTGTCGAGCTACATCCAGAGCGGCGATCCCGAGCGCATCCGCCGCGTCGCGCGCCAGCTCCGCTCCGGCATGGTGCAGGTCAACGGCAAGTCGCGCGCGCCGGGCAGCCCGTTCGGCGGTTACAAGCAATCCGGCCTCGGCCGCGAGGGCGGCGCCTTCGGCATCGAGGATTTCCTCGAGGTCAAGGCCGTCTCCGGCTGGCCCGTCGACGGGGCCTGAAGGGCATGCCGGCCGCTGATCTCGGCGCGATCATCCTCGCCGCGCTCGACGGCAAGCGCCCGATCGCGCCGATCACCGACGGCGATGCGGGATTCGGCCTCGATGCCGCCTACGGCATCGCCGACGCCGTGATGGCCGCCCGCGTCGCGCGCGGCGAACGCCCGGCCGGCTGGAAGCTCGGCTTCACCAACCGCACGATCTGGGACGAATACGGCGTCCATGCCCCGATCTGGGCCCCGATCTACGACCGGACCGTGGTCCATGCGGACGGCGGCGCGGCCCCGGCCCGGCTGGACGCCACAACCTTCATCGAGCCGCGCATCGAGCCCGAGATCGTCTTCCGCATCGCCCGCCCGCCCCATGCGGGCATGGACGAGGCGGAACTTCTGGGCTGCATCGACGCCGTCGGGCATGGGTTCGAGATCGTGCAGTCGATCTATCCCGGCTGGCGCTTCCGGGCCGCGGACACGGTGGCGGCCTTTGCGATGCACGGCGCGCTGGTCTGCGGTCCTCTGACCTCGATTAACGACCCCGGGCCATGGCTCGACTCCCTCGCGCGCTTCGAGATCTCGCTGCTGCGCAACAGTGAGACGGTGGATCGCGGCAGCGCCGCCAATGTGCTCGGCGGCCCGCTCAAGGCGTTGCGCCATTTCGTCGCCGGGCTCGACGAGCGGCCGTTGGCGCGCGGCATCGAGGCGGGAGACCTCGTCACCACCGGAACGGTCACGCGCGCCTTTCCCGTCGAGAACGGCGAGACGTGGACGACGCGGATCGACGGCCTGCCGCTTCCGGGAATGACGCTCACTTTCGCGCCCGCCTCTTGAACCGCGCCGGCTTCGGTGCGACATGAGGGCGAGAACTGCAAGGACTTGCCCCCATGGTCACCTATCTCGACGCGGACGCCGCGCCGCTGCGCAACACCGGACAGATCAGGCTCTACGGCCCCGAGGGCTTCGAGGGCATGCGCCAGGCATGCCGGCTGACCGCCCGCTGCCTCGACGAGCTGGCCGGCATGGTCCAGCCGGGCGTCACCACCGACGCCATCGACCGCTTCGTGTTCGAGTTCGGCATGGACCACGGCGCGCTGCCGGCGACGCTGAACTATCGCGGCTATACGCGCTCGGTATGCACCTCGATCAACCATGTCGTCTGCCACGGCATCCCCGACGACAAGCCGCTGCGCGAGGGCGACATCGTCAATATCGACGTCACCTACATCCTCGACGGCTGGCACGGCGATTCGAGCCGCATGTACCCGGTCGGCCAGATCAAGCGCGCCGCCGAGCGCCTGCTGGAGGTGACGCATGAGTGCCTGATGCGCGGCATCGCCGCGGTCAGGCCGGGCGCGCGCACCGGGGCCATCGGCGCGGCGATCCAGTCCTATGCTGAGGCCGAGCGCTGTTCGGTGGTGCGCGATTTCTGCGGCCACGGCGTCGGCCGGCTGTTCCACGACGCGCCCAACATCCTGCACTACGGCAGCGCCAACGAGGGCGTCGAGATGCGGCCGGGCATGATCTTCACCATCGAGCCGATGATCAACCTCGGCAAGCCGCATGTGAAGGTGCTGGCCGACGGCTGGACCGCCGTCACCCGCGACCGCTCGCTGACCGCGCAATACGAGCACACGGTCGGCGTCACCGAAGGCGGCTGCGAGGTCTTCACCCTGTCGCCCGCCGGCCTGTTCGCGCCGGGGCTTGCAGCCTGATCCGGGCCGCCTATCCTAGCCGGCAGCGGCAGGGAGGGTGAAAGCATGGCGCAGGACGGCAGGGACGAGGACGAACGCGGCTTCTTTGCCGAAAAGCCGCTTTCCGCGCCGCAGCCGCCTGCCCGCGACGCAAAAAACCCGCGAGCGGGGACTGCGCCCGAAAAGCCGCATTATCACGGCCACCGCGAGCGGCTGCGCGGCCGCTTCCGCGAGGCCGGCGCGGCCGCGCTCGCCGATTACGAGCTGCTCGAGCTGCTGCTGTTCCGCTCCGTCGCCCGCGCCGACACCAAGGCGACCGCCAAGGCCCTCCTCGACCGCTTCGGCTCCTTCGCCGAGGTGCTGGGCGCACCGGAGCACCTGCTGCGCGAGGTCAAGGGCGTGGGCGAGATCGCCGCTCTCGACATCAGGGCGATCGCGGAGGCGGCACGGCGGATGACGCGCGGCGAGGTCGCCAAGCGGCCGGTGCTGGGCTCGTGGACGCAGGTCATCGACTATTGCCGCGCGGCGATGGCCTTCGAGCCGCGCGAGCAGTTCCGCGTCCTCTTCCTCGACAAGAAGAACGTGCTGATCGCCGACGAGGTGCAGCAGTCGGGCACGGTCGACCACACGCCGGTCTATCCGCGCGAGGTGGTGCGCCGGGCGCTCGAAGTGTCGGCGACCGCGATCATCCTCGTCCACAACTATCCCACTCTCTACCCGACGGGCATTGTGGGTCACGTATAGTCCCGGACAAGCTACGATTTAACAAAGTTTCAGTGACTTAGCGGGACCACGGATGACCGAGGTAGGAGAATGGATTACGCAGGCGCCCTTAAACGACCAACTCTCCCTCTGATAGACATAGTCCGGAGGATCGCCGGCTCGCGCAAATATGTGGTCGATGCCGAGCCTCCCGAGTTGGATGACCAAAAAAGAGCAGAATGCGGACCGACAGTTTTCGGGAATGCGAGCGAGATAGTAGCCGCTGGGTAAGGCGTATGTTTCCCTGATGAAAGGCACCGGGCGATTTTACGCCTCGAAACTGGGAGAGCTTTTCGCACAAGGCGAGCTTTCGGGGTTCCGTGCAGGCTGCATTGACTCATCGCTTCCACAGCAAATTAGTGGGGTACCTTTTTTGTTCTTTGTCGGTCGGCAAGAAAACAACTAGCTTGCTACCCACCCACACTCGATTTCAGGCGGAACCAATTAGGGATAAAGATGGTCAAGGCTTTCTTTGCTTACCCCTCGAGCGAGCCAGACGCCGTACAGGCCATTCGTGATGCAAAGGCGAAGCTCGCCTTGTCTAGGCGCGAGCTTGATATCCATCTGTGGGAAGAAAATGACATCAGCGGCAGGCCCCTGACAGATCCAATCTTCGAACACATCGCGTCTGCCGATATGTTATTCGCTGACGTAACAGTAATGAACTTCAATGTAACCTTCGAGATTGGCTACGCACTCGGCCTCGGGAAGCGAGTTCATCTGGTCCGTGACAGCAACATAGGCCGCCAGTCCTCGCTTATCACTCGCATCGGCATTTTTGACACCTTGGGCTTCGAGTCCTACACAGAGGGCGTCACATTGGCGGGCGTTTTGCAGAATGCGCAATCTGACCGCCCCCTCCCGCTCAATAAGACGCCGAACAGCAAAGCGCCGGTGTATGTGCTCAATACACCGGAGTCCAATGCACCGATGCTTGCGATCTGGGGGCGGGTGAAAAAGGCCCGATTGGGATATAAGAGTTTCATACCGCAAGAAGAATCCCGTCTGTCAGCCATAAAGGCGGTAGACGATGTGTCTGCGTGCCTAGGTGCGATCGTGCCGCTCCTGCCGGCGAGTTTCGTCGATGCCGAGGTCCACAACATCCGTTCGGCATTTGTCGCAGGCATGGCCTACGGCTTGGGAAAGGTGACGCTGATCCTGCAGCCGCCGGACGGGCCGGCACCTCTAGATGTGCGCGACATGGTGAAAACCTTTTCGCAGCCAGACGACATAGCTGACCACGTTGCGGAGTTCGCGCTCGATGTAACCGAGCGGCTGCAGAACGACGACCCTTTGCCGATCGCCAAGGGAAACTTCCTGTCAGAACTCAGCATCGGCGACGCGATCGCTGAGAACGAGTTTCAGACACTTGGCGAATATTACCTCCGCACAGACCAGTATGGCCGCGCATCTAGGGGAGAGGTGAACCTGGTAGTGGGCCGCAAAGGAGCAGGGAAGACTGCTTTGTTCTCTCAGGTCAGAAACGAGAAACGCGCTAATGTCCGCAATATCGTGGTGGATCTGAAGCCAGAAGGTTACCAGCTGATACGGCTAAAGGAAGACGTATTGGACTACCTGGCCGAGGGCGCCAGGACCCACCTCATCACCGCACTGTTCGAATACGTCTTCTACTTAGAGATCTGCTACAAGCTGCTGGAGAAGGACAAAAGCAAGTACATGCGGGACGGTCGCCTGTACGAGCCGTACCTGCGTCTGCAGGAAGTCTACCAGTCTGGCGACGCCGGCGAAGGGGATTTTTCCGAGCGGCTTCTCGGAATTTCGCGCTCACTTGTTGATGCCTTCAAGGAGCGGTTTGGGAATGTGAAGGAACAACGCCTTACGTCTGCACAAGTTACCGAATTGGTTCACAAGCACAACATCCGAGACGTGAGGGAAGCGCTTTCCTCATATCTGGAATTCAAGGAGAGTGTGTGGGTCCTCTTCGATAACCTCGACAAAGGCTGGTCCGCCCACGGCCTGTCCGACGACGACGTCACCATCTTGCGCTGCCTCATCGATGCTGCCCGCAAAGTTCAACGGCAGATGCAATCCGACGACCATGATTTTCACTGCATCGTTTTTGTCCGGAACGACGTCTATCAGCTTCTGGTCGAGGCTTCAGCCGATTATGGCAAGGAAAGCCGGGCCGTTCTGGACTGGCACGACCCTGACTTGCTCCGAGAGATGCTGCGCAAGCGTCTCGTTCACGGCGTTTTGCCGCCCGACACTTCTTTCGCAAAGGTGTGGAACAGCATTTGCGTCAGCCACTACGCCGGAGAAGAGACGGCTCAATACCTTATCGAGCGTTCTTTGATGCGCCCCCGTAACCTGATCAAGCTTGTGGCTCACTGTCGCGGCTTTGCAGTAGGTCTGGAACACGAGAAAATTGAGGTAGAAGATCTCGAAAAGGGTCTCAAGAGCTACTCACTTGATCTCATCACCGAGGCGGATCAGGAGCTCACCGACATTCTTGGTGAAGATACCAACCTGCTCTATCACTTCATTGGAGAAGGCACGCTATTCGATCGAGCCAAGCTCGATGAGATTTGTACGGGCGCTGGGGTCGCTGCCGAAAAGCTAGAATCAGTAGTTGAGTTTTTACTCTATTACGGCTTCCTCGGCGTACAGAACGGGACTGCGGCGCCCACCTTTGTTTATGACGTGAATTACGACATGAAGCTGTTGTCGGTGCTCGTGACGAAGGCCAAAGGAAACCTCAGCTACAGTCTAAATCCAGCCTTTCATGCGGGCCTTAATCTATAGGACGCTTAGCCGGTTTGCCGCTTGCGACCTCGCCAGCGTGGGCGGGGTCGCCGTTGACGAACTGTCATAGTTTGAGGCAGCTCCAGCGCATTTCAATATCGACACCGATCTGCGCCAGCTCTGGCATCAGACCCAAAGGGTCTTGCACCTTCACGGTGGCCTCTTCCCCCGCATGCCAAGTTAGTCTTGCCATCAGCGAATCTAGTTAGCGAACTGCTTCGCTCGAAAATCGGTGACCCGCGCCATCCGGGCTTTGTGTGGACAGATACTCGAACCATTCGAGGTCGGTCATGCCGACGTAGATCTTGATCGACTCCGCACTCATTCGAACGCGCCGATCCGCTCGACGACGATACCCTTCACCCTCTCAATCGCGGTGCGACCACTTTCTCGATCAAGGGTCATGTCGGGCAGCGCTGTCGCATTTACAGCGTATCGGAGAGCAGTGGAGATACTCGCCATCGCTTCTTCGGCGCGCGTGATCGGCAGTTCGATGGTCCGCGCCAGCGCGAGGAAATCTCGCGGTGTCAGCCGATCGTCCTTCCCGGTCAGCTTCAATGCCATCCTGTCGCCACCAAGGCCAGGAAACACGCGCGTCGTGACCGCATCGTACAGTGGAGCGAACCGAACGCTGTCGAACCTTCGACTGCCTGGTGCGGCCGTCTTGATCAGCGCGAGGTTCTTGAGATGCATGTCGCCATCAGCGATGAACCATGCGAACACCGCCCGGCGGAATAGAATCTCCAGGTCTTCGTCCGGATTGGTCGAGAGTGGTCGCAGCCCCCTCGCCACGCGCTCGATTGTCCCATCGTATTTGGCGGCGGCCGGCAGATCGAGAACGGAACAGAAATCTTCGAGCGCGAGGCGGCGCCCATCGTCAGGCGCAACCCTAATATCGAAGCGCTCGACGACCAACGCAGGCGCCATACCGTCGGGCATGCCGACAAGCGCTGCGTCGGGCACCGAGAACCCTGCTGCTCGACCCAACTCCAGACACAGCCATTCGACGACTGGCAATGCCTCGAAGCCGGCCGTACCAGCGGGCTTGAGGATGTGGGTGAATGGCGCGTCAGTGGCGGCGGTCAGCGCCCCGTCCGAAGTCAAGCACATCGGCGCCTTGATTTGCACGCCGGACAGACGTGGCGTTTCCGCACGCTCAAATAGCTGAGCGAGGCTCTCCTCGAAGCTGTGCTCCAGCTCACCTCTCGATGGGCCGACATACCGTCCAGTGAATTCTCCGCTTTTCGCGAACTTCGCGAGCGGCGCCTGCAGGACGTCAAGCGGTAATGCTTCGAGCTCTTTCTTGTCGGCGACAATCGCGACGTTCGACATGAACCGCTTGCCACGCCGAATAGCATCGCGATCGTCTCGCTCGTGAAGCACTTGAGCGAGCCAGCCTTCCGGCAAGAGCGACTCCACAAAGGCGGGGAGCTTGCCGGGCGCTGTCTGGCGGACCAATGGCGGCGCCGTATTCGCCGTCGCCTTCCAACGCCATTCGAAACCATCGTGCGTCAGGCGTCCGAGAGGCTCGCCGTGCCAGGCGACGATCCGCTTGAGCACCGCCTTGTTTGCGGCCGCCCTTCCGGCAAAGGGGCGCGTGGTCAGGTAACGCTCCGCCCCCTCCCCCTCGCGATACCAGCCGTTCTCGCGCGCCAGAGACCAGACGGCATCCGCCGCCGCTTGCGGTGATCCAAACTCTTCGATCAGCCGTACCGCCATATCGGCACGAAGCTCATCGGTAATGGCACTGGCATGCTCACTCCGGAGCCGGAAGGCTTCCAGGAAGCGCTGGCGGGGTGACGACACCTGGATCCTAATCTCACCTTGATCGTCGCCCACGATTGCCGGTGCTGTCGACGGGTGAGCCGGTGCTTCGTTCTGGACGATCTCAAGCGTGCGAATCCGGGTTCGCTGGTTGCGACGCCCACTCAGGAACAGGCGGCCATCAGGGGTTGGTCCCAGAAGTACGGCCGAAGCGGACGAGAGATAGGCAGCCGGATATAGATATTGCGCGATGCGTACTGCATGCGTGAGCACCGCTGCCTCAATATCGACGTTCGCCTGCACATAGACGCCGCGGACCAGCTGGATGAGTTCGCCCGCCGCAGCTTGCGCGTGCGCGCGTCTTCGGTCGATTGTTTCACCAACTAGGGCTATAGCCACGGACGATCTCGCATTTCAGATGCGGAAAAGTCCACTCTGTGGCGACCGATGTCAAGGACTTTCGCGCATTTCAGATGCGCAAAAGTCCGATATGAATGCAGTTTAAACGACCATCTGCGCCCTGAAGGCAGCAGCCCGCGCGCTACGATCCTGTAAATAGATCTGGTATCGAGAGAGAAGACCGTCGTGGTCTGCTCCTTCTCTCATCAGCTTATCCGTTTCGGCCAAAGCAAGCTCGTATGTGAGACAGCCGGACCCATCTCCCGCCAATTGGTCCGCCAAGCGACGCTCAATTTGGGCTTTTACCGTTGCGGGCAGAACTCCGCGGGCTTCGAAATATATGAGGCGCAAGCCAAACCACCGCAGGCGCTCGTCTTCCAAGCCTTGCACGATAGCGAGACGATCCGGCCATGAGGCTTGGTGAAAGGCGTTCATGCGCCCCTCGTCATCCGGCCCTGGGAAGCCGTTGTAGATTCGCTCCTCGAGATGAGGTGACAGTGGAAATGGCTCACGAGCGGCGATGTAAGCGGCGACAAGCCGCGCACATAGATCGGCGTCCGCCTTTACGCGCCGGGCCTGGTCTTCAATGTGGCCGATCGGACCGCCATCCAACATATGTTCGGGAGCATCGAAGAATGCGGTCAGCGTAGGTGCTGAGTTGACCCTGAAGCGACGGATCGGACTGGGCTTCCGAGACAGATGGGCCTGCAGTTCGACGTCGCCCATTGCAGCAAGCTGGCCAATGTCTTCGTTGAGGTTGAGGCAAAGCCGGCCGTTTGCTTGATCGGGATCGACACCGATACAGACGACTGGCGTATGATAAGCCTGCCCGCCATAGAACTCAGTCAGCACAAAACCATCTTCGGCATCGACGAAATCCGAGACAGTAGCCTTGTTCGAGAAACGAACGAACCGCTGCCAAAGCTCCGGAGACCGCTGATGGACCAGTCGACATAACTCGACCGTCGCAAGCACATCCGACATGGCGTCGTGAGCGCGGGCATGGACGACGCCATTCGCCGCCGCCAACTGCTGCAAACGAAATGTCCTTCGCCCCTCCTCACTGACCGGCACAACAAGCTGCGCAGGCGATACGGCATCAGCGGCCATCACCAGACTGAGCGCGTCAGCCCGACAGTTGCGGTGGTTGCTCGTCAGATAGGTCGGATACAGGCACTGAAAGAGTGCGTGGCGCAGCATCTCTTCGTCGAAGCGGATGGAGTTGAAGCCGACGAAGACAGCCGGACTCCATGACACAAGGGTTCGGCGAATATCTCCTACCATCGCGTAGTGCGATGGTAGGTTGGTGTCGGTTAACCGTTCGATCGGCAACCCGTTGGTGCGCAACGCCGAGGGATGGGGAAGCACATGAGGCTGTAGGCGCGAGCGCGCTTCGAAGCGCGCTACCTCGTTCAAGTTCGCGTCGGTGCGAACCGCGGCGAAATGGAGAATTTGATCGAAACCGCGCTTGAGCCCCGTCGTCTCAGTATCGAAGAAGACGAAGCTCATGGGCGCGCTACCAACGAGTTAGCCGAAAGCGCATTGCGGCCGGACTTACTCTGAACCGACGCGCTAACGCTTCGATCGCTGCCTCGTCCTCAAGGTCGACTCCTCCGCCCTCCAGCGCGGCGGCCAGGAGATCGCCGGGGATTAACAGCTCCGAAGCGAAGGCGTTGGCCTCGATTTCCATCGGCTCTGTCCCGAGAGCCGAAACATCGTCGCGGAACAAGACGCGGATCCCCTTGTCGACATGCACGGCTTGGCTGATCTCAGGAGCATGGAGCATATGATGGGCCAGCTCGTGGGCAGCCGAGAATCGCTGTCGGTTCGGATGGTGCAGCGCGTTCACTCCGATGATACCCACGCCATCCTTGATATAGGCCATGCCGGAGAGGTCGTCATCGAGCGGTGCATACTGAAGGACGATTTTACGAGACTTTATTATCCGCTCGACCGGGACCGGTGGCGCCGATACGCCATACTCCCGGAGGATCGAACGCGCAGATACGCGCGCGCGATCTGGATCGGCATCGGCCATAATCAGGCCTTACCGCGTCGGGGCTGCAACGCGGCTGTGATCAGATCGGCGACTTGCGCTTCAGCGTCTTGCGAAAGCGTCTGCTTGGATAGCGTCTGATTGGAAAGCATCATCTTCAACCCCTCCCCTAAAGGCTTTTGCGGCATCGGCGGCAGCAGCTCTGCCACCTTGGTGAAATCGAGTGCAGCTGCGAGCGCGTAAACGTGATGCAAAAGGATGTTCTGCCGACCGCTCTCGATGTTGGCGATCGAAGCGCGCGACATGTTCACCTTACCAGCCAGTTCCGCTTGGGTGAGGTCGAGCGCTTTCCTGCGGGTTGAAACCGCACTGCCAAATGCCTTGTAGAGTGCTTCGCCTGCCATGAATCATGTTTGCGCTATGTTCTCGAAGATGTCAACCTCGCAAACATTGTGTGCTTATTACAAACTATGCCTTGTGATTGGTAGTTGACATTCCGAATCGCATCAGGAATCCTTTGGACTCGGGCGTGGTGCCCGTGACGAGGAGAAGGAATCGAGATGTCGAAGCGGATTCACGTAGTGCCCCATGGTTCGGGCTGGGCGACGCGTCGCGAAGGCGCGGCTCGGGTCGGTTCGATCCACAACACCCAGGCCGATGCGACGCAGACCGCGCGCGGTACCGCCGTTCGCGAACGCGGCGAAGTCATCATCCATCGTCCGGACGGTCGCATCCGGGACGCCAATTCTTACGGCAACGACCCCTTCCCGCCGAAGGGCTGACCAGACCGGACCGCCTTTAGAAGCGGTCCGGCTCGGCTGCATGGATGAGACAACGGATCGACAGAGAGGAAACAGCGCGCAGATGGCCGAAGGTGATCGAGATCAGGGTACTGAACGGCCTTACCGCGTGCTCAGCCTAGACGGTGGGGGGATGCGGGGCATCTATACGGCTGCGTTTCTCGCCCGCCTGACTGATCAGTTCGCGCGCATTCGGGGCGAATCGGCCCTGGATCTGGGACGCGGCTTCGACTTGATCACCGGGACCAGCACCGGCGCGATCGTCGGCTGCGCGCTCGCGGTCGGGCGGCCGATGACGGAAGTGGTGGCGCTTTATCGAGAGCACGGCCCCAAGATCTTCCCGCATCGGATTGCGGGGAAGCGTAGTGCGATCTACCGAGCGAGCCAGGGCAGCCGTTTCGTGCGCGAGGGTGACAACGCGTTGCGCGAGGCGCTGCGCGGCGTGCTCGAAGACATCACTATGATCGACGTGTTCGAAGGTCGTGGCATCTCGCTCGCGATCCCGACAGTGCTGATGAGCGAGCACCGGGCCTGGGTCTTCAAGAAAACTCCCAAGAGCGGGGTACGCGACGATCGCTATCCTCTGGTGGACGTCTGCATGGCGACAAGCGCTGCGCCAATCTATCGCTCGCTCGCCGCCATCGACGACCCGAACGCTCCGGGCGGGCCCAAACAGGTGTTCGCCGACGGGGGGCTTTGGGCCAATAATCCGATTATGGTCGGGCTCGTCGACGCGCTGACGGTGGCACCACCCGACCGCCCGATCGAGATCTATTCACTCGGAACATGTCCGCGCCCCGAGGGTGATCACCTCGACGCAGAGAGCGCGCACCGCTCCATGCTCGACTGGTCGCTTGGCGCCGACGTCGCGCCGCTCAGCATCTCAGCGCAGGAATTTGCCTTTGACCACATGGCGCGGCTTTTGACGAACGCCATCAGCAACTGCGGCCGCTCGATCCGGCGTGTGCGTTTTCCCAACAAGCCGGTTCCGGCAAGCATGATGCCGTATCTCGCCCTCGACGATACCAGGCCAGAGGCGATGGATCGGCTGGTCGGCCAAGCGCACACCGACGCCGATCTGACCAAGAGCGCTTGCGACGATTCCAACAGCGCCGACGGGCGCATGATTCGTCAACTCATGAACGATCTGCCGGCGATGCCGGCCACCGGCGCCGTCTGGCGTCCCGCTTCATCGACTATCAGAAAGGATAGGTGATGTTCGACTGCGCCAAAGATGTGCGTGCGTACCACGACCAAGATGTAACCCTGCCCAAGAGCGAGCAGGATGCAATGCGTGATCGCCGCGACTCCAACCGGACGCGGCTGCGGAACGGCCTGGATAAGGCCGGCAAGCCCAAGCCGATCGAGTTCGTCAAACAGGGCAGCTATGCCATGAAGACGATGTGCCGCGACCCCGACAATGACTATGACATCGACGACGGGGTCTACTTCCACAAAAAGGATCTGGTCGGCGATCGCGGGGCCGAGATGACGTCCCTACAGGCGCGCTGGATGGTGCGCGACGCGGTCGACGACGGCAAGTTCAAGCGTGCTCCTGAGGTGCGGTCAAACTGCGTGCGTGTCTTCTACGAGAAGGGTTACCACGTCGATCTGCCGGTCTACCGCCGCGTCGTCACTGACACCGTCTTCGGCGAAGAGGTACACTACGAGCTGGCGGCGAGCAGCGGCTGGAAGCGGTCCGACGCCCGTGATGTATCGGACTGGTACGAGGAACAGCGCGCCGCATCCTCCGACGGCATCCAGTTGCGCCGCATCAATCGCGACCTGAAGAAATACGCCCGCAGCCGCTATAGCTGGCGCGGCTCGATCCTCAGCGGCTTCGGCATCTCGGTTTTGACGACCGAGAAGTTTCGCGCGAACGACCGCGAGGATCGCGCGCTCTACGACACCATGGTTGCCATCCGTGATCGGCTGAACTGGAACCTCGTCGTCGCCCACCCTGTGACCCCGGGCGACACCATCACTAGCGGGTCCGACGACGCCAAGGCGCGCTGCTTCCGCGAGAAGCTGACGGAGGCGATCAACACGCTCGAACCGCTCTTTGACGCCGACTGCACGCGCGAGAAGGCGCTCAAATGCTGGGACAAGGTTTTTGCAACCACCTTCTTCAGCGAGCGCCTCGAGGAGGAACAGCGCGCATCCATGGCAGCCCCCGCCATCATCGGCTCCGCCGCCCTGCTCAGCGCGACAGCGGCGGCAGCCAGCACAGTCAGCAGCGCCGGCGGCGGCCGCCATGCCTAAGGCCGGTCTCGCGCTCGATTGGCAACGGGCAGCGCTCCTGCTCGAAACGACACTGCGCGAGCGGGCGGGGCAGGTGCCCGAGCGCCTCGGCCGCGCGACGATCTCCAGCGACTATCCCGGCCGTGACTGGATCGTCGCCGCCTGGCGGATCAGCGTGGTGTTTTCCGACGGAGTAGCCCGCCGAATCGACCTTGTGGCCGGCGCGCAGTTTCCGGTGACGCCCGTTAGGACCGCGCTGGTCGACCATCCCGAGCCGATGACCTGGCCGCACGTCGAGAGCGACGGCATCCTGTGCCTGTTGCCGAACATGGCCGAGTGGGATCCCGACGATCCCTCCGAGGTCGCAATGAATCTACTAAACCGCTCGGTCCGGCTGGTCGAGGAGCTGCTGGAGGGCAGCATTGTCGAACGCGACTTCCGCGAGGAGTTTGTCACCTACTGGGGTTACCGGGTGCATTCCCAAGGCGAAAACCTGTTCAGCCTGGTCGCGCCCAAACCACCCTCGCGCATGGTGCGCGTCTGGCGCGGCAAGGGTCTCGAAGTCGTCGGGGAGGACCATGACGCACTCGCGAAATGGGTGCGTCGCCGCTTTGGAGAAAATATCCCAGTTAAGACCGAGGCGGCCGCGTTCCTCTGGCTCGATACACCACTGCTTCCTGCTGAATACCCGGAGACAGCCGCCGATCTGTATCACTTGGCTGATCGGATCGCGGGCGAAGCGAGAACGGTCTTGGAGCAGGCGGCGAAAGGCGAGCCGGACGAGGTGCTAGCGCTGCTCGGCGCTATTGGACGCGGGGGTGCCGCGTCGATTGGGGTGAAGGCGTTCAACCCAAAGCGGCGCAAGGGCCGGCCGCGCGCGCCCGACGAACCCCTCTCCGTGGGATTCCGGCCTGGCCATACCCCACAATCGCTGCTGCTCGGCCGCTTTTTCGGAGCCGTTCCAGTCATCAGGACCCTGGTGCAGCGCGCCGATGCCGATTGGGTGCATGGGCGCGGTCAGGATGCCCGCACGTGTCGGCTGCTCGGAGCGACGGCCGCGGTGATCGGCTGCGGTTCGGTAGGAGCGCCAGTCGCCTGCGCGCTGGCCCAAGCGGGTGTCGGCCGCCTCATCCTCGTCGATCCCGAGCCGTTGGCCTGGCCCAATGTCGGGCGCCATCCGCTCGGCGCCACCGCCGTAGGGCGCAACAAGGCCGAAGCCTTGGCCGAACGGCTGCAGGCCGATTTTCCACATTTGAAAGTCGAATATCGCGTTTGCGGCCTGCATCACCTGATCGCGCACAATCAAGATCTGCTCGAAGTGGCCGATATGATCGTCGCTGCGACCGGAAATTGGGTCGCCGAGAGCGCGCTCAATCGCTGGCATGTCCGGCAAGGGCGCGGACGGCCCATTGTCTACGGATGGACTGAGCCGCATGCCTGCGCTGGCCACGCGGTCGCCATCGGCAAGAGAGGCGGCTGCCTGCAATGTCACATCGGGCGCACCGGCGCGCCCGAACTCACAGCAGTGGAGTGGCCGAATGGCGGCGACATCGCTCAGGAGGAGCCGGCCTGCGGCGCGCATTATCAGCCCTATGGGCCGGTGGAACTCTCCTACGTGAATGCGATGATCGCGGAAGTCGCGCTGGACTGTCTTCTCGATCCACCTGCGCAATCTTTCAGTCGCGTGTTCGTCGCGTCGCCGCGCCGTATCACGTCACTTGGCGGACAGCTGACCGAAGGCTGGCGCTCCGCTTTTGGCGAAATTGAAGAGGGCGTTCGGACGGTCGATCGGCCCTGGCTTTCTGCTAGTTGCGCAGCATGCGGGCCTGGGTGTCTCGACGAAGCTGCCTAATGCTGCGCCAAGATCGAGCTTCCTAGACCTCAGCCGGCCAGCGACAACTGATGAAGATCTCCACTAGACCGTTCTGCATCGGCTTGCCCGGCACGATGTAGTGCCACTCAACCTGCCAGGCCAGGACTGCGTTCGAGGGGCAGACCACAAGCACGGCAGAGTCGGCCGATCGACGTGACGCGAGCACGACCATCACCCCGGTCTTGCCGTGGAAGGATCAAGATCCAAGTGATCCCCCCGCTTAGACGTCGTCCTACGGTGACTGAATGATGAATATCGTGGCCACGAGCACGAGCGCCACCATCAGACCGCCAGCGATCGACATCCAGACGAATGCCGCCTCAGATCGCTTCACGGGCTTCTCGACCAGGCGATCGTAATCGGTCGCCGACAGAAACCGATAAAGGCTGTTGCGCCACTCTTGCCGAAGAAGCTTCTGCATCCACATGTAGTGGAAACCACTGCCAATGACGGTGCCGACGTAAACGGCGACGACGATCCCCAGCAGTACTGCGGCTGGCGCCACGAAGGTGCTGTTGGCAGGCAGCGTCAATCTCGCGACAATCAATGCGATGTTCGAGAATACCGCTCCCACCACTGCGATACCCAAAGCGCGCGTCGTCTCCGACATTTTGGCCGTGTCATCGGAAACGGCCTTTCGTAAATCCCCGAGTGCCTTGAGCGTGTCCCTGCTCTGCTGTGTCACGCCAAAGGCATAGGCAATTCGAGCACCCTCAAAGGCGGCAGGCAGCACACCCGCCATGTCAGTGGCGCTGCCATCCCGAAGGGAGGTGCGGGCGATCTCAGCGGCCAGCAGTCCATGACGATTCTCGAGCTCGCGCTCCGTTTCTAACAACCACCCCGATACCGACTGGATTGATGCGAACAGGTCGGCGGGCACTGCTACACGGGAGGCGACGGTGAACCTCGTCGCTGGGGGACCACGAAAGAAAAGTCGATTGTCAATCTCGATCTCCTGAGCCATGGCACGCAGCAGATTCGCCGCAGCGCTCTCTCGCCAGGGCCCGAGAGCTTCGTCAGCGACAATCGCCCCGGGCACTTTGAGCACCCAACGCCCCAAGTCCCTGCTCGGTCCTTTTTTGCCAAGAACGCGGGTTATCTTCGCGACGCTTTGAGCACAAACTTGAACCTGGAACGGCTCTTCTCGCCACCAAGGACAGTATCGCACTGAACGCGTATCGATTGTCACTGTGAGGCCTTGAACCCAGACGACCGACGCAGAGACTGGTCGATCCAAGAGCTGCTGAAACCCCGACTTCGTCACGACCGCCTCAACGTCATTTGGGAGTTCGGGGCGCAACGCGACGATGCGCACACCATCGCCATTGTCGGCAAGTTGGTGGGGCTCGATGGGTCCGCCGTCATCGAAGCACTCGATTTTCGACCATCCAGCTTCGCCGAGCAACTCGAGAAGCGAAGTCGCTTCATCGCCATTGAGCTGATAGACGGAAACACCCGCGGCCGTCTCGGTGACGGCGACCCTGCCGCCTTCGACCAGCCCGTTCAGGTTATCCGCGAGTTTTGATTGGGAGGGTCCCATCTTCCACCAACCTTCTGGTCCTGATGGTGAACACGACCTCATCGCCGTGGTCGTCCCTGCTGACGCTTCGTCCTAACTCCTCTCCCGGAAACTCTAGGCGCACTTCTTCAACGGTTCTGACGATCCGTCTCGGTTGGACCTGGAGCGTTGCTCTATCGGGTCGAAACTCCACGTCTTGGAGTTGCTGCTTCTTGAGCCGCTTTCGAGTGGTCGAATCGATGCGGCTCACGACCTCCTCGTCGCCCGGACGATTAGCTGCATGCAGAATGGCATCGACGATATCATCGTTGGTCACCGTCGCCCGTCCTTGCAGGGCAAGCTTGGCTCGAGACACGGCTGCACCAACGTCCGAGTTCGGTAGCACGTCCTTCAAATCCTGTAGGGCGCCCCTGAGTGCCTCGTTGAGGTTCTTGGACAGCTCCGCATTAGATTTGGTTCGCTGAACACCGAGATAGCGCTCGAAATAGTCGGTGAGGTCGGGGGCTTCCTTCATACGGTCGGAGGCACACACCATCGCGTCAGCCAATCCGCCCACAACGCGAACGATGCAGAACTTCTGCACCGCCCTACGCTCCTTGACAAACGCCTGCACGATCGCCCGCAGAACGCTACGTCCTTCAGCATCTGCCAGTTCCACTGCTTCGCGATAGTCGTACTTAATCAGCGCGTACAGAACCGCGTCTGCGCGATCGGATCGTAACTCTAGCACGAAGAACGCGCCGCTGACGCTCTGCCTCACGTGCAGGTCGAAGAAACGCCGGGCGAGCTGCTGCCCTCCGTCAGCGAAGTCTAACACACCTTGCCCCATGCTCTCCAAGATGGCCTTTACTGGAGAGTCATCGAGAAAGGAATGAACACCATCGCCGGCCTCGCTCTGAATACGGGCGCGGAAAAATCCTTCTTCTTGAACCTCAATCTCATCTCTGGGTGAGAACGGCTCATCTGGACGGCCAACCAAATGGATAATCATCTTGGCTACCTTCAGGCTGCCAAGCTCCTCATCAGTTAGGTAGCTCATTTCCCCCCCTCTCTACACCTTGAGCGGCAGGTTCCTCTATTTTCCTCAGCCGTTCAAGAACCGGAAGTTCGGTATTGAGATTTTATGTTCTTTTTTTGTTCTCACCCGAGCCATAAGTCGTGCTTACCGCCAATGAGGCCACGCATAGACGCAGCCACAAATGACAGGCATTACCTGTTCTGCACACTGTCCAAGGCCACCACCGCCTTGTGCAGCGGTAAAACAACGCAAGGAACAAACCGGCTGAAATACTCGGTCATGCCACTGGGCGTGCCAGCCGCTCCATACTGGCACGCCCAACAATTCATGCAGGGCAAGCCCCACATGCGGCTGGTCCATATGACGGCCAGCCTGGTGGGCTTCATGCGGGTTCGCCGCCATTCCCACCACCATGCTTGATCCGCCCCGCCGTGCGGCGTCTCCCATGGTCCCCGCGCTTATCGGGTCCGGGTCCCCATTTTCGGCTCAGGCGTCCGGAGCGTCCGGAATTGGACCGAGCGTTTCGATTTCGGCGATCTTCTGGAACTCCGCGAGATAGTCCTGCTGGCGGTTCGCTAACCAGCGAGCGACACGCGTATTGGCAAGAAGTTTGGCTATATAGCCGCGCGCCACTGTTAGATGCAGATTGTCGACGCCATAAGTCTCCTCGACCGATTTAACTTGGGTCTGAAGTGCCGCCAGTTCCCGTTCCATACGCGCGATCTGCTGGCCCGAGGGGGTTGGTACCGCCGCGCCTTTTCCCTTCTTGGCCGCTGCGAGCTGATTTTCCGGTGTTGCTGCGCGGATTGCCCGAGCAAACATGATCGAGAAATTGTTCTGCCCGATCATTAGATCGGCCGCCTCGATCTGCCTGACCGCCGTCATCTGACGCAGGATATCGAAAACCTTCATCGAACAGGGCGTATCTTTCAGCATCTCAGCGGCCTCCGGGCTGATGCCTTCGAGCAGCCGATAGCGCCTCAGCACGGACTCAACCTGAAGATTGAGCGCGGCGGCGATATCGGCCGATGACACGCCGCGCTCCATGGCACGCGCAATCATTCGATGCTCCTGGATGGGCGGGATGCGGTTGACGCGCTTGTTGTAGGTGTAGGTGTCGTCATCAGTCGCGAGAAGGCATTCGACTTCAGCTATGCCAAGCTCTTTCAGCGCTTCGATGCGCAGATGGCCATCGAGCAGGAAATAGGTGCCGACATTCGCTGTATCGGCCATCACGACCGGCGCTTCCACCAGCCCGATCGATTTGATCGAGCTGAGCACCTGCGAATAAGTACGGCCCTCGCGCGCGCCATCCGGTAGTGTTTTGAGTGGAACGACCGCGGACACGGGAACGGTCACGAAATTGCGGTCGAAGGCGAGATGGATACGCTCGCCATTCTCGTTTGGATCTTTGGGTCGATCAGTCATCGCTTTCTCCGGAAATCCGTACAGATAATGCCCGTGGCATAGTGGAGAGCCTCTCGGCCCTGAGCAGATTCAGGAACCCCTCGTCGGTGAGAAGGTCTTTCAGCGCCTCGACGATGAACAACAGGCGGGTCTGGGCGAAATCCGACTTCTTGACTAGGAGCCGCTGCTTTTCCGCCTCACGCTGATAAACCTGCATCAGATCGTTGGCCGTCATCCGCCGACCTGTGCCTTTGCGTCCCAAGCGCCCAGCCGGCATGCCCTTGCCCTGGGCACGCATGCGCATGTCGAGCATCCTCCGGACAGCGGCCAGCTTCTTGCCCCTGAGCTTCCCGGTCTCATAGGCGTCCAACAGCAGATCTTGCGCTTCCTCGGTTTCGGCCTTGGATATCTCCATCGCCAGCGTGATCGGGATAAGTCCCGTCTCGACCGCAGCAACAAGGCGCTCTTCGCCGCGCTCCAGCAGCGAAACGATCATGTTGACCCAAGATGCGCCGACACCGATTTTATCGCCGATGGCACTGTCGCTGTAGCCACGAGCGCGTAGCGCGCCGATCTCCCGCATGATGTCGATCGGTCGCGGCGTACGCCGAGCGATATTCTCGACAAGGCTCATCACCAAGCATTCGCTTTCGCTTGCTTCGATCACTACCGCGGGAATCTCGGTCTGGCCGAGCATCTGGAACGCCTCGAGCCGCCCCTCGCCGCAGACGAGGTCGTATCGGGGGCCGCCGGGACCGTCATGGCGGCTGACGGTGATGGGCCGCTTGAGTCCGACGGCCTCGATATTGTTGACGATTTCGCGATGCTGGCGCTTGTTACGCGCACGAGGGTTGAGGACGGAGATCCGCGCAATCGGGATCATCTCGACGCGGTTCGGTCGAACGGCGGACATCAGGCTACCTCCGGAAGGGGAATGGGCGTGGCGATGGCGTAGAGAAGATCGAGATCGTCGAAGCGATAGGCGTCGAGACCCAGAGCATTGTCCTCGACCAGCCGAAGCTTGTCGGAGAGCCGGTCAATGCGGGGAAACAGATAGTAGTCGAACGGTGCGCGATTGGTGCTATCCATACGAACAACGATCGTTATGTCCGGCACAAGCGAGGTGTCGAAACGCAATTTCCAACTGAGAAGTCCGGTTGGCGTCTGGTGGCAACGCGCAATCACTACGGAGAGGCTAAACTCGCCATTGACGAGCACCCGGTCCGTCTCAAGATCCTGCCAGGCATCGCTCCCAGTTGCCCGCAAGCCATCGATGATTTCGCGCAGGATACCGGGGTGAAGTTTGCGTAGCTCGCGGTTGATCTCGACATAGCGGTAATCGCGTTCAGGCGTGAAACCGATCAGGCTGTAAGCCCTGAGCAGGCTCCCGAAACGCGAGCTATACGCGCTACTCGACGGCAATCTGTCGCATTCATCAATGATAATGCCCGAGAGCAAACCTTTATGCTGGTACAGCTCCCGCAGGGCTTGCAGCATCTCTTCGTCGCTGAGCCGGAACGAGCGCGCGTGAATAATCGTCCGAGCCGCTTCGAAAAGCTCGCGTGCAACGATCGCGGCGAACACGCCCTCGGCCCGAATCCACATGTCGGGAGCGTTGCGAACCCGTTTTTTCTTCAGCTTGAACGAACGGCGGTTCCAGACATTGTCGCCGACATACTTCTCGTTGATGAGAATCTGGTGGACCGTACCCCTCGTCCAGGGACGACCAAGGTCCGTCGCTAAGCCGCGCATGTTGAGATCGTCCGCGATCTCGCTCTCGCTGCGCCCGTTGTGGACGAAGGCCTCGTAGATCTCGCGCACGAGGTCGACCTCTTCGTCCGGCCCGAGGGTGAGGATCACCCGGTCGGTCTGGATGCTCTTGTGCTCACCGCGCCCGAGGATACCCTTGACAGTGCCATGCTCGTCGATGAGCGTCCGCCGCAGGCCAAAGCCAGCTGGGCCGCCCTGCCGATACCCCTTTTCGATTAGCCGGCCCTGCCCCGCGAACACCTTTGTCGAGAGCTCGCGGCTGTATTCGCCAGCCATTGCCCTCTTGATGCCCTTGACGATCGTCGAGACAGGGCTGCCGTCATTCTCGAATTGCTCAGCGCAATACTCTACGGAAATTCCGGCACGCCGGCAGATATACTCGTAGTAGGCGCTCTCGTCGGCATCCTGGAATCGGCCCCAGCGGCTGACGTCATAAACCAGCACCACGGTGAAATCTGCGTTGCCGGCTTGAACATCTTCGATCAACTGCCGCAGCGCATCGCGCCCCTCGATCTTGAGGCCGCTCTTTCCGGCATCGGCGTAGGTGCGCACGATTTCGATGCCGCGCTCATCGGCGTAGCGCCGGATCGCATCAGATTGGTTTTCGGTCGAGTATTTCTGATGGTCCGTCGACATGCGGACGTATTCGGCAGCCCGAACAGGACGTTCCGGCTGCTGCGACCCATGATCGTCGTAAGATTTCCGGCTCGTCAAACCTCGCCCTTCCCCGTTTCTGACTGCGGTGGTCCGGGCGACCAACCGCCGCAGCGCCTGATAGGTGTCTGCCGCCACTCCGCACTGTTGCCAGTCTAACTGCGGAGAAAACGGAAGATGTTGCCGAAAAAGGGCAGGAAATTACCGGTGTGGAATGGCGTTCTGAGTGGGCGCGAAGCCTATGCTCAGACCATTGCCGAGTTGTTGCACAAGGAGCATGGACAGAGCCATCGCACGATCAAGCTCTTGATGCGCCAGACCCATGCGAGCGAACGGGCGGTCAAGCACTGGCTCTCGGGAAAACACGGTCCCGATACCGTGTTTTTCCTGCGTCTCATGATTTCGTCGCCCGTCATCCGGGCTTTCGTGCTTGGGCTGATCGAAGGACCGACAGCAAAGAAACTGGCCTACCCTGTGGATCGGTTCTCGATCGCCGCGGCTCGAGCCGCCTATGCCGCAGGCGAAACGGCGGCAAGCGAGCCAAAACAGGCGCGCGGGTCCGATGACCCTATAAATGACCCTGATCGTGACCCAATGGTTGGCCCTGAACCGACTGAACTCAACGAACGTCAACACTGGTTCTTGGCACGAATTGCCGAAGGCGGCCGCCTCGGCGCGAGCGAAATCGTGTCGATTTGGCAGGTAAGCCTCAAGACGGCACGCCGCGATATCGCCATGCTAAAGGCGGCCGGCCTTATTCAATATATTGGGTCGCGCCGGAAAGGACGATACCGCAGAACACCACCGTAGGGTGGACACCCGTGGAGACTACACACGCTAATTGGGTTGACCTCAATGGCTGAACAGCCATGCTGCCCCAAGGAGGATCAGTATGAAACGCTGGCGAACACCGGAGTTGCAAGCGGCTCGAAATGCGATCCTGAAGAGATTCTACGGCTTCGGAAACGGGCCACATTACGTCTACGCTGTCGTCGCCAGGCAGAACAGCTCACGCAGGCCGATCTATGTCGGGGAAACCAGCCGCCCGAACAAGCGCTTCGAGCAGCACTTGGCCGTTGCCTATAGGGGACGCGAGGATAACAGCCGCAACGGCCATCTTGAACGCAAGTTCATTGCGATGGGCGCAACGATCGAGTTCCATTGCCTCGAGGAGTGCGCCAACCGCATCGAGGCTTTAGCGCGTGAGGCCGCTTGGGCGCGTGCTCTTTCAAGTCGCGGATATGACCTCGGAAATTCTTGGGCCGAGCACAAGGCTAACTCCAAAACGGAGCTAGTGCCACTTGCCCGCTTGGCCAATTTGAGCCTCTCGGAAGCTCTGGCGGCTGGCCTCCAGTTCGGTCTGTCCTGCACGCGCTGCGGCACCCTTGTCGAATTGCCTCACGAAGCCTTACAAGCCATGCGCCTCCGAAATCCAAAGCTCGATAGTCTCGCCAAGTCGATAATTTGCACGGATTGCAGCGTTGGCTACGAACTCTCGCTATTTCCCGGGCCGGAGGGAAACCGCATGCGCCGGATCGACTCCGCATCCGCCGATACCGAGAGTTTCCTCCGCTCGATCGGAGCGCATTCCGAGGGCCTCTCCGACTGAAGACCTTTTCGCGCACGGCTCTACAGATCAGCGAAGTCTTCTCATTGGGGCGCATTCTACTCAAGGCGCGCGACGGTCAGGAGCGCGGCTCACAACGGCTGCCCGGGGCTCGCCCGCCACGTTTCGGGATCGAGTCTCAATACGCCTTCGAGCGGTGGCGTGACGGTGAAGATCCGGGGCTGCTGAGCGAACAGATGGAGGCGATAGAGATGCCAATGCTCGGACCGCTCCCCGGCTACAGCCATTTCGTTGCGGGTGAGGAAGAACGGTGTCTGGGCCGCGCCATTGGTGGTTTTGACTTCGATGAGGCGCTCTTTGCCGCCGAGATCGAACGATAGGACGTCGAAACCTGCGCCATCACCATCCTCCATCGCGACCCAACGAACTTTTCGGGCGAGATCTGCACGGTCCCTCGCGGCCAATCGCCTGCGTTCCAAGTCGATAACGAACTTCTCGCCGGCGCGGCCGAGCTCCCGGTTCCTGAAATCCCGTTCGACCGGGTCGAACTTACTTACCAAGCGTTCCAGGCTGGTCCGCCTAGGACGAGGAATCGCCGTCGGCATGGCGATGAAGACGTCGTCGGGTTCTACCATCCGCAAAGGCGACGTGGCGGGCTGCTGATCCAGTACGTCGCGGTGGCCGGTGAGATATCGGTCGACCGCATCAAACAGGGCATCTTGGTAGTTGGGCGCCGGCTTGTATCCCCAAATCCATGGAAGTCCCAGCTCCTGTAGGACCGCGGAGATGTTCCGGTGCTTGAACTCGACCGATGCGGCGGAGCGTCCAATCTGTTGCATTAGAACTGCGCGATGATGTGCCTTCACATAAGGTCGATGAGCCAGTTCATCACCTAGCATCACGAAATAATCGGCGATGATGGCGTCGAGCTCGCCTTCGTCCCAATCCTCTCCCCGCCTACTCTGCTCGATCATCTCGCCCTTATAAATCCTTTATTTCTAATACCATCTGGACGGCGTGAAACCGTAGTCGTCATCGTCGCCGAATAGGCGTTCCTCCACAAACCGGCCCTCGATCGCCTGAGATGACAGGCGAGCCTCGCGCTGCGCCAAATGCTCTCTGGTCCAAGCCAGAAATACCGACAATCTGGAGCTTGGTTCTGCTGGAGCCTTCTCGGTGAGCATGGAGATGAGACGACGAAGCCGATCCAGTTCGTCGAGTTCGGAAAGAACTGCCGCCAGTCCGGCGATGCGTCGATCCTCAACATGTTTGATACGCGCCGCAAGTTCGCGGCGACGACGATCTTCCTCGATCCTTTGCTGTTCTGCTTCTCGCCTGAGCCGATCTTCAGTTTTCGCTGCAGCAAGCACCGCAAGGCCAACAGCGATGTCACTGGCCATATTCTCCAGTCGCTGAACTTTGGCGTCGCGGAAGCTCCGGCGCGGCGCAGAGCCCCCGAAAACATACACCTGCTCGAACTCAAACGAGAGCTGGCCGGTCAGATGGTAGTCCCACTCCGGAAAGCGGGGCCTATCGAGGAAGACATCGTCCCAAGAGTTTCGCCTCGCCGCGCGATCCCTCGTTCGTTCCCAAGCCTCCTCCTTGGCCCGCTCGGCATCGGTCAGTACATGTTTCTCCCGCCTGATCGCTTCTGTGATTGAGAAGCCGACGGTCTCCGTCTCGGATCTGAATTTCGCCAAGCCCTCACCTGCGACGAGTTCGAAGCCTTGGAGTGATGCCGCCTGGACGATCCGCGGCAGAACGATCGCAAGACGTTCGATCGACGACGACGCCACCTCACATTTGATAAGACCAGGTTTGTCAGCAACGACCACGCCTATATCGGATGGCTTCGCTCTTCTGAGCCCGGCAAGCGTCCGCTCGATCACCGGGTGCGGCGGAATTGCTTCGCTATCATCACCTTCAGATGCGAGGATACGTGCGTGTTCGCGCACTCCCGCGAGCGCTGCAGCTTCACGGCTGAAGTCCGCATTGGCAATCGTGATCCTGTCAGCACTCCCCGCCTTAGCTTTCGGCAGCGGCGCTTGCGTCACCTTCTTGCCGGCGGCCTTCTTTGCCCACCAGCCAAGCGGTGGATTGGGAATGTCGTGCTTCTTGCAGATCTTGTGAAGTGCGACATCGGAGATCGCGAACTCCTTTGCCAAATGCGTTAGCGGCCTGGACCAGACGAGTTCGTAAAACTCTTCGCGCGTAAAAACCCGTGCCACGATGATTCCTTCGATACTCTCCCTGACTGCCTCCTCAAAGCGCCAATCGAGCCCGCCTCTCACACCTGTTCGCAGGGTTCCCAATCGAGTACTCAGCGGAGCTTAAGCGCCGCTACCTGCCCCACAATATCGGCGCAAGGATTTCGCGCACGAGAATGGCTCCTAGCCAGGGAAGAGCACGATCAGTCGGAGGCAGTCCAACCCCACCCCTCGGCGGCCATCGCTTCACCAATCCATGGCGCTACCTCGCCCGGAGGTCCGCTACAATACCACAGGATATCGTCGCTCTCTTCACGTACCCAAGAGACGAGACTGGCTGCTTGTCGAAAAGAGTAGGAGACAACTGCCCCCTTCGATCCGTGCCACCGGATGTTGGTAAGCGCCGACCATAGTTCGACGCCGCGTGCCCCGTCGGCTCTCACCGATTCCCCAACCGCTCGATCAAGAGCCGCTTCAAACTCTTTGATCGGTCGACTGGTGCGCTGACTCGGGATGCCTGCAAAATCACTTCTATTGAAGAAAGGGAACATCTACCTCCTGTGGCTCTCGTATCCTTTAACCCCGTTGGAGACACAGCGGAATAGTTGAATTGAGGCGTGAAGGAATTGCGCTAGCTATCCCCTTCACCGATGGACAGCCCTTTTCCAACGAAATCGTGGAACTCCTTGCCTGCATGCCATTCCGGTATGCGAAATCAAGGAGATATCGAAATGCAATCATTCCCTATTCCCCCGCGCTACCTCCGCACCCGAGAGGCCGCAATGTTCCTCGGCCTATCGCCCCGAACGCTGGAGAAACACCGCACCTATGGAACGGGACCACTCTACCGCAAGCTTGGCGGTCGCGTCGTTTATGCGTTGGCCGACCTGCAGCATTGGGCAGATCTGGGTACCGTGAGTTCAACGTCCGATCCGAACAGCAGAACGGTCCTCCCAGCTACGCCACAGCATCGGCCAACTCATCCCAAGGCATAAACACTAGCGGGCGCGCGAACACCCTGTCGCTGAAACTTCATCGATGACGGGGTCGCGAGCCTCAAGTCGTATGCACGTCCCGACCTATCTGTGCGCCCCTGTCACCGGGGGCGCACCCTACCAGGGTTCGCTCGAAATCTATCACCCTAAGCACGATCCGGGTGCGGCCTATGTATCGCAACCGAAATGTCGAGCCGGCATCCGGTACGACCTCGGCAAGGGCCCTCATCTGCTCGGCCGCTGCATGCCAGAGGCGACTGTGAACGGCAGGTCTGGTCTGCATTCTCCAAATCGGCCGCCTAGCGAGAACCGCCTGAGGAGGTCAACCCCGCCGATGTATATCCGCAATCCCGAAGCAACCCTACTACGATCTTTTCTGTCTTCACGAAGACGGAAAGCCGAGGTCCACTGGTGACGTCCCTGGACGTGGTGTAGCTGGGTAGCGCGGTGGTCATCGGCGCTTTCCGGTAGGGTCTGGTTGTCGAAGCCAACCTTTCTGGAGAGACCACCGATGACCGACGACATGATGAACCTGCGTGCGCTCGTGGAGAAGACACCTGACGCCGATCTTCTGCGCGAGATGATCGGCTTCGCCGCCGAGCGGCTGATGGAGATGGAGGTGGGCGCGGCCACCGGCGCCGCTTATGGCGAGAAGAGCCCGCTTCGCACGGTCCAACGGAACGGATACCGCGACCGGGACTGGGAGACGCGTGCGGGCACCGTCGAGCTGCGCATCCCGAAGCTGAGGAAGGGTTCCTACTTCCCGGGCTTCCTGGAGCCGCGACGCATGGCCGAGAAGGCGCTGACGGCGGTGATCCAGGAGGCCTATGTCCAAGGCATCTCGACGCGCTCGGTCGACGACCTCGTCAAGGCAATGGGCATGAGCGGCATCTCGAAGAGCCAGGTCTCGCGGCTGTGCGAGGAGATCGACGGCAAGGTAAAGGCGTTCCTCGAACGGCCGATCGAAGGCGACTGGCCCTACCTGTGGATCGACGCCACCTACCTCAAGGTGCGCCGCGGCGGGCGCATCGTCTCGGTGGCCGTCATCATCGCGGTTGGCGTCAACACCGACGGCCGGCGCGAGGTTCTGGGCATGGAGATCGGCACCTCGGAAGCCGAGCCGATCTGGACCGAGTTCCTGCGCAAGCTGACGCGCAGAGGTCTTCGCGGTGTGAAGCTCGTTGTCTCCGATGCCCATGAGGGTCTCAAGGCGGCCGTCACCAAGGTGCTCTCGGCGACATGGCAGCGCTGCCGCGTCCACTTCATGCGCAACGTGCTGGCGCATGCCGGCAAGAGCGGTCGGCGCGTCGTCTCGGCCTTCATCGCCACCGCCTTCGCGCAGGAGACACCGGAAGCCGCCAGCGCCCAATGGCGGGCCGTCGCCGACCAGATCCGGCCGA
The DNA here is from genome assembly GCA_037190985.1 of Alphaproteobacteria bacterium. Taxonomy (GTDB): domain Bacteria; phylum Pseudomonadota; class Alphaproteobacteria; order Rhizobiales; family Rhizobiaceae; genus Aerobium. The sequence continues at coordinate 244,236 of JBBCKE010000023.1, read as the reverse complement.
AGGTGCCCAAGCTCGCCGCCATTCTCGACGACGCCGAACCCGACGTCCTCGCCTACATGACCTTCCCGAAGGAGCATCGGGCCAAGCTCCATTCGACCAACCCGATCGAGCGTCTCAACGGCGAGATCAAGCGGCGCACTGATGTCGTCGGCATCTTCCCGAACGACGACGCCATCGTCCGCCTCGTCGGCGCCTTGATGCTCGAACAGAACGACGAATGGGCCGTCCAGCGCGCCCGCTACATGACGCTGGAAAGCGTCGGCCAGTTGAGCGATGATCCCCTCATCAGCCTGCCCGCCGTGGCGCGCTGATCAACCCGGCCATGCCGGACAGCACGGCGACCAACGCCGCCAGCTACACCACGTCGCGGGACATCATCATGATATGTGCGTCTAAGAACGTTCAAATTGAACTTTAACGCGATGGCGAAGAAGCCGCTCTCTCCGACGAGCGCATGGGCACAGAAGCTCCTTCATCAGCAATTGGATGCCTTTGCTCGCGCACTGGCAATTGAAGCGGCGAGAGAGGATCATCGAGCGGCGATCAAAAAGGCCAGACGGAAGAAAGGTGGCCGCCCAAGGAAAAATACAGCTAAATAGCAGGCACACTGAGAAAAGGGGGAGTTATGAACCAAACGGTGCCGCTCTGGGTCACTCTATTGGGCTTTGCAGCCCCGCTCATCGCGCTTGCAGGATCAGCAGTGGGCTACGTGGTGAAGCTGTATCAGGATGCAGCCACTCGTAGGCGGGATCAATTTTTCGAGTTGATGACCTTCATCGACAGCAAGGATCGGCCGATTGCTACGAAGGTCGCCGCAGTCTATCGCCTGCGTGATTTTCCTGAGGACAAGGATTTTATCGTTCGATTTTGCCAGTCTCAACGCGACAACATTCAAGGAGATGCGGCCCAAACGCTAAGAGACGAGATGGACGCTACCGCACGGTTCTTCCAAACGAGGTAGACCAACTCGTGCAATCAATTGCATTGCAATTAATTGCAATTCACAGCGGTAGGGAAATCTAGATTTCCTTTCTTATCAAGCAGCTGCGGCCAATTTGAACGGTATCAAGAGGTGTGTTGGAATTGACCTGAACGCCCCTCCGCTACCATATATCGTTGATTCTATTAAAAAATTTTACCTATCGATAAACCTACCCACGTCTAATCGACATTTGATTTATAAGGATTGCAGCTTCATTCCATACAGCGACCATCTTGGCGAGCAGCAGAAGAACTAACTGCGAGTCAGTTATCGGTGCGCCGTTGCCGATGTTCATGCCCCAGACTATGAGCGTCTTGCCTGGGGCTGCAAGCGGACAGTCGGCTTGTGGCTGCCACTAGGCCGTTTCCAGACATTCCGGCTAGCTACCCGGTCAATCGATACAACCAACCCCTTGTCACCCTGGATAGATGAGAAGTTCTCTGTTCCGTCCCATGCGGCAGTCTTCGGCGAAATCGTCGGCCGTCGACGGATCGGCACGAAACCGGGCAAACTGATCGGCACTGATCGAGAAATAGGCTTCCCATTCGGCTGCCGCCGCAAACCCGGACACAGGCGTCGACAGATAATAGCCGCCCGTTTCCCGGTCGGTGCCAAGGCTGAAATGATGGTCCCGGCTAATGAAATCGTCTCTGAAACGCCCGGTCATTGAACGCGCGCACCTCCCCAAAGTGGAGACGTCCTTCACAGCATCGATCCGTTATGCGACGCTTGCCATCCTTTGATTAAACCCACTGTACGCTGCCTCGCCAATGCCTGTCTCCACGTCGTCCGCATTTCAGGTCCACTGGTGTCTTCTGCCACGGGAGGAAGCCGCAGACCTTGTTCCCCGGGATTGCCGTCTGCTGGCGATCTGGCCGGCGCCCGTGAACCATGATGTCTGTTTCAAGGAGGCAGGATTTACCCTGTTCGGGGATAACGACGCGGATTGGGATCAAGCGGCCGAAAGGCTTTTGGGGCGCGTTTTCGAAATCCTCAGCCGGCACGGAGCTCCGAAGCTCGTCAGCAAACCGCTTCGGGACAATCTGCCGTGGTATCTACGGCCGTTTCGAGCCGCTCGGGAATTGCCCTTGATGGAGCAGGCTTTGCTGCCGATGCGATTGGACTTCCTGCCGCAATTCCATGCACGATTTGGCGAAAACGGTGCCGCGTTGAGTTCAGGAAACGGACATTTTCTGTTTTGGGTTGCCCTTCCTGACGCCGGGGAGCAAGCATTCGAGCTCGTGAGAGAGGCGGCGGAGCCGTGGGAGATCGTTGAAACCGCGCTTCGCTGGGCGAGCCTGATACCCTCTGAAAGTTCATCCTCATTCATCCCCACCCATGGATGATCACGCCAAATGCAACAGCGTGAACGGGGCCGAATCCAGACAGTCCGGTCCTGAGTTGCAGCCGCCAAACAGCTGCCTTTCTGGTTCCGACCCGTTCCAGCCAATGTCTGTCTGCGTCGGGATGACTGCTTCTTGACCGATTGCCGACTGTCCGCTGTCAGATCGAGTTCAGTGGATTGGCGTCATTCGCCAGGCGACCTCGTCTCTGTCGTTCCTAGATCACTGACGGCTACCTGAGAGTCGCCGCTCATCTCGATTGTAGTGCCATTCTTGTTCTCGATCATCGTGGGTGCGCTGCGTCTTGCCGGTGCCAAGCCCGACAAGCAATTGCGACACCGATAGCCGGAGATTGGCAGGGCTTCACATGCAAACGAATGTTTGTTAGATCAAAGATTATGTGGAGCCGGCTGTCTCAGCGCGAAGGCGCCGCGCGATGCAGGAGGGTGATGATGACGACATATGATGAGCTGCGACGCGACTTCGTTTGGCATGTTCCAGACCAGCTCAATGCGGGCGTCGAACTGTGCGACCGCCATGCCGCCGCCGGCGTCGGGCTCGCTCTGGTCGCCGTCGACTCTGACGGCTCGGTCCGTGAATACAGCTTCGAGGACATCCGTCGTCAATCCAATCGGCTGGGCAACGCGCTGAAGGGTCTCGGCGTCGCGCGCGGCGACAGGGTGGCGATCCTGTTGTCGCAGCGCCCGGAGACGGCAATATCCCATGTTGCCTGTTTCAAGATCGGCGCGCTCTCGGTGCCGCTCTTCACGCAATTCGGTCCCGAGGCCATCGAGTACAGGATGGCCTCCTCGGGAGCGAAGGTGATCGTGACCGACCTCGACAATGTCGACAAGCTGCAGTCGGTTCGCGATCGTCTGCCTTCGCTGGAGCATGTCATTCTGGTCGACGATCCCACGGGCCGGCTTGGCCATTCTTTCGGCGCGCTGTCGCAGCGGGCTTCGGACGAGATCAATCCAGTCTCGACCAGATGCGACGACCCGGCGATGATCATTTATACATCGGGGACGACGGGTAGCCCCAAAGGTACTGTCCACGCCCACCGCTTTGTTGTTGCGCACCAGCCGCTCATTTCCTTCACGCATGACGGCTTTCCGCAACCCGGCGATCGTTTCTGGTCGCCCGCCGACTGGGCGTGGGGAGGCGGCCTGCTCGATACGCTGTTCCCGAGCTGGTACGACGGTGTGCCGGTCGTCGCCCACCGCTTTCGCAAATTTGATCCGGAGCGTGCCTTTGCGCTCATTGCCGAACACCGGATCCGCAATGCGTTTATGCCGCCGACTGCGCTCAAGATGATGCGCGAAGTCTCGTCGCCGCGCGATCGGTGGGCGATCGATATGCGCAGCATCGCCAGCGGCGGCGAATCTCTCGGCGTCGAGGTGCTGGACTGGGCACACGATGTGTTCGGGCTGACGATCAACGAGTTCTGGGGTCAGACCGAGGCCAATCTCCTGACCGGAAACCGCGGCACGATTATGCCCGTGAAGCCGGGCTCGATTGGACGCGCCATCCCTGGCCATCATGTCGCCATCCTGGGGCCGGACGGGGCCGTGCTGAAGCCCGGCGAGGTCGGAGAATTCGCCGCCAAAGGCCCCGATCCCATCTTCTTCCTCGGCTACTGGAACAATGCGCAGGCGACAGCCGACAAGTACCGCAATGGCTGGCTGCTGACCGGCGATGCCGGCTGGATGGACGAGGAGGGTTATTTCTGGTTCGTTGGCCGCGATGACGATCTCATCAAGAGCGGTGCCTATCGGATCGGACCGACCGAGGTCGAGGATTGCATCATGCGTCATCCGGCCGTGGCGCAGGTCGCCGTAGTTGGAAGCCCCGATCCGGTTCGCGGCACCATCGTGAAGGCATTCGTCAAGCTGCGTGTCGGCATCACGGCGGATGACGCGCTCACCGTATCGATCCAGGAGCATGTGCGCTCTCGCCTCGCCGCCTATCAGTATCCGCGCGAGGTGGAGTTTGTCGATGACTTCCCGGTCACGGCCACTGGCAAGATACGACGCAAGGATCTGCGCGACAGGGAACTGCAACGTAAGGGCGTGACTGCACCTGCTCCGCGAGGGTGACGGCGAGACGGCCTGCCGCCACTTGGGCGCAGGCCGTCAGCGCCGTGGCCTGCCTGAAGCATCGCGTTCGAAACGGAAGCGTGGGAGTTTTCGCCCCTTCGCGTCCGTTTCGAACACGAGTTCTACCACGAGGCCGACGGCGAGCTCGTCGTATGCTGCCTCGATGACGTTGGAAATGAGACGCACGCCGGGCATCTGCGGGAACTCCACGAGCACGACGTTGTAGGGAATGGCTGCCGTCGCCGCGGGATGCGTAGGATGCCAAGCGATCGTGTAGCTATAGATGCGGCCGCGACGGGGAGCCTCGGCCCAGTCGATCTCACGCGACTGGCACCGCCCGCAGATCGGCGCCGGCGGATGGCGCAGGGTTCCGCACGCCGCGCATCGCTGGAAGGCGAGACGCTCCTGCGCGCAATGCTCCCAAAAGGTGGCGTCGTCGAGGGTCGGCGTAACGGTGGGAAATCCGTCGGGCAGGTAGGCCATGGTTCAGATCCTTCCGAGAATAGCGGCGCTGGTAGGGCCCGTGCCCGGGCCGGCCGTGACGAGACAAGTCTGCGCGCCGCGCACCTGCCCGGTGGAGACGCCGCGCATCTGGCGCACACCCTCGACGACCAGATTAAGACCGTGGATATAGGCCTCGGCGATACTGCCGCCCGAGGTATTGATCGGCAGGACGGCGTCCGGTCCGTCAATCGCGCCCGAGGCGACGAAGGGCCCTGCCTCGCCCCTGCCGCAAAAGCCGAAATCCTCGATCGAAAGCAGCACCATTCCGGAGAAATCATCGTAGAATTGGGCCACGTCGATGTCGCGCGGTCCTACCCCCGCGCGGCCATACAGCTCGGCGGCGAGCGAGCGCGTATTGGCCGTTGTGAAAAGATGGCCCGGCATGTTGTAACCGCCGAGCGGACCGGTACCCCAGTCCTTCTCGCTTGCCTGTCCGGCCGCAAGGATCTCGACGGGCGTGCCGCGCAGGTCTTTCGCCCGCTCCACCGTCGTCACCAACACCGCGCAGGCACCGTCGCTCTCAAGGCAGCAGTCGTAGAGCCTGAAAGGGTCGGCGATCATGCGCGAGGCGAAATAAGTCTCCAGATCGAGCGTCCTGTGGCGCATGACGGCGTTGGGATTGTTGGCGGCATGTGCGTAGCAGGCCATCGATATCCTGGCCATCTGCTCGGCCGTCGTTCCGAACTCCGCCATGTGGCGGCGCACTATCATCGCCATCAGTTGCGGCGGCGCGAACAGGCCGAACGGATAGATGAAATTGCCACCCGGCGCCCAGGGGTGAAACTGGCCGAAGCGGAACGACTGCCCTTGGCAGACGCTCCGGTAGACGACGACATGGTGCGCGCTGCCGGCCCTCACCGCGGTCGCAGCGAGGGCAAGTGCGCCGCACGATCCGCCGCCGCCGCCGCCCCATGCCTGCGCCGAAAGGCGTACCTGCTCGCTCCCCATCATCGTATGGACGATCGCGGGTTCGTTGCGATCCGTGCCGTAGGACACGAAGCCGTCAATCTGCGAGGGTGGCAGGCCGGCTTCAGCGCAGGCATCGAGAATGGACCGGCCGGCGAGCTCGAGCTCGCTGGAGTCCATGATCTGCCCCCACTTGGTAAAGCGCGACTGACCGATGCCAACGATGCAGGCACGATCCGCTTCGGTTCTCACGATTTCAGTTCTCCTTGTCTCATTCCGTTGCGTGTCCAAAAGCCCGCAAAGAGGCCTGGAACGGCCGGTTGAGGTATAGTGTACATTAATCTATCAAACGTTTGACTTGCAGAAAAGGAGAGAGTGGCATACGCTCACTTTGCTCAGATCGGTTGCAAGGGTTCCGCGGCCGGACTGAACTCAGCCAGCCGCTCGTGGCGCGACATCAGGGAGAGGAACAATGCGAAGATCCTATATCGGAGTTGCTCTGGCGGTCGCGACCGCCATGACAGCTCTGCCGACGTGGGCGGCAGACGACGACATCGTCATCGGTGCGCCCATGGCGCTGACCGGGACGTGGGCGTTCATCGGCGTCGCTGTGAATAAGGGTATCGAGATCGCCGTCGACCAGGCCAATGCCGAAGGCGGTGTCAACGGGCGCAAGATTCGCCTCGTGGTCGACGACACGGCCAGCGAGAAGGCGCAGACAGTCACCGTGGTCAACCGGATGATCGTGCGCGACGAGGTGCTCGGCATCTTGGGGCCGGCAACTACCATCGAGGTCACGGCGGTGGGCCCGCTGGTCAACGAGAAGTCGGTCCCGCTTATCACCAGCTCGCCGACAGCTGCCGTCCGTGATTTCGGCCCGTGGTCGTTCAACACAACGACACCGCCGTCGAACATGATTGCGGAACTCGCGAAGAACTCGTTCGAGATGCTCGGCATCAAGAAGGTGGCAACGGTCACCGTGCGCGAGAACGAAGGCTTCGTCATCCAGAAGAATTACGTGCATGATGCATGGAAAGCCATGGGTGTAGAGATCGTCAGCGACGAGTCGATCAGCCAGACCGACACCGATTTCACGGCGCTGGCCACGAAGCTCGCCGATATGGACATCGATACGCTATCGCTCTATGCCCCGCCAGAACTCGGCGCTAACGTCGTGATCCAGGCGCGCCAGGCCGGCATGAGTGGTGATGTGCGCATCGTGGTGCCGCCGGGTCTGGTCAATGAGGCCTATCAGCGGACCGGCGGTTCAGCCGTGGAGGGCACGATCGCCATCGCTGACTACTCGCTCGGTGGCGGCGACAGGGCTCTCAACGAAAAATTCACGACGGATTTCAACGCCAAGTTCGGCCATCAACCCGACAACTGGGCCGGCGTGGGCTACACGGCGGCGAACATCATGCTGGCGGCGGCCGAGGCGAGTGGCAGCGACGTCACCCGCGACTCGATCCGTGAGAACATAGGCAAGACGTCCGGCATGCCGACCGTGCTGGGCACCGGTGTGTATTCGCTGGGGCCCGATCGCACGCCGTCCTACGGCTCCGCCATGCTCCGCATCGAGAACGGCGTGTGGGTCACCGCCAAGTAGGATCCTCTGCGCATCGTGCCTTCCAGCACGTTTCCGAGGACGCGATACCACGGTTCCTTCGTCATCATAAAGAAGGCTGCGGAATCTCCTCGCGGCCTTCTTTTTTTGAAGGTAAGGTCGCGGCCGGCGGCGCGCCAGAGACGCCGTCAGGACCGGAGCGGGGTGTCGACCTCGAAGATGGCGCGCGGCGGATAGGCTGGAGTGGCAGCCGGCCGCAGGCGCAATGGCAGGTCCACCCGCAATTCACCCTCGGTCGCGTCTTCGATATTGGCGACGAGAGTAATGCCCGGCGCGTCGGAGAACCGCACCAACGCGACGACATACGGCAGGGCATCGCGCCATGACGGATCGAATGCGTGGCGCACGATCGTCCACGAGAACAGGCGTCCGCGCGCCTCCACATCACGCCAGGTGATGCGGCTGCCGCAGCAGTATGGGCAGCGCACCATCGGATACCAGTGATACCTCGCGCATTCCTCGCAGAACGGGAAGGCGAGCCGCCCCGCGGCCAGCGCGTCGCGATGGGGGCGCAAGCGTGGTGCGATCTCTTGAGCTGTCGTCATTGCCTGCAAACCGTCGAAGACATCGGGTTCAATCCCTTGCGAGCAGAAGCACGCCGTGTTCGGGCATGGAGAGGCCGGACACGAGCCCGATGCCTGCGTCCGCCACCTGTCCGCCTCCCGCGTCGCCGCGAAGCTGGCGGACCGCCTCGACGACATGCTCAGCACCCAGGAGATAGCTGTGAGCCAGCAACCCGCCATGGGTATTGACCGGCAGGCGACCCGTGGTGGTGATACCGTTCTCGAGGATGAAGTCCTGCGCCTCACCCTTGCCGCAGAAACCAAGATCCTCGATCTGCAGTAAGCACGAGATCGAAAAGCAGTCGTAGACCTCGGCGAAGTCGACATCGCCCAACCCAATGCCGGCCTCGCCCAGCGCGGCCTGCGCCGCCGCATGCGCGGCAGGGATGGCGTCGAGCTCATCAAGCTGCGTGAATATGTCGTCCGCAGCCACCGGACACGACCTCAGCGCGCCGCCGAGCACCCGGACCGGGCGGCTTCGCAGGTCGCGGGCCCGTTCGAGGCTGGTTACGATCATCGCGCAGGCGCCGTCGCTCAGCAGGCAGCAATCGGCCACGCGCAGCGGATCAGCCACCACCCTGGACGCCCGGTAGGCAGCGGAGTCGAGCGGCCTGCGGTTCTGGGCTCTGCCGTTCAGGACTGCGTTGTGCCGGGCGGCTAGCGCGATCGCCTCCAGTCCGGCGTCCAGCTTGCCGTAGAGATGCTTGTAGCGCCGCGCCCACAGCGCGAAATACATTGCCTGTGCGGAGAATCCGTGCGGCTTCTCGAAAGCCACCTTGGCCGGGAACGCGTCATGAAAGGCATAGGCACCGCCGGCGCGGCTGCCCCAATCGGTGCCGAAATAGATCAACACAGTTTCGGCCTCACCATTCGCGATCATCCCGGCGGCGAAACGCGGCGCATAGGCGTTGCCCGCGCCGGCACAGGATACGCCCGCCGCAAGGCGGCAATCGAAGCCGAACTGTGCCGCCACCCAGTCGGGTGGCACCGTCGTCGGCATCATCATCGTGTCGGTCACCACGCCGTCGATCATCTCGGGCATGATCCCGGCGTCGGCGCAAGCTTCCGCGATCGCGTCGACGACTAGCGTGCGCAGATCACGATCCGACGCGCGCGTCGGAACCGTCTCGCCGATGCCCGCGATGGCAGCCATTCTAGGCATGGTGAACCTCCCGCGGCATGCCGATCCGGCCGCCACCCTTGCTGAACCGGTGCGCCGCCGCCGCCATCCAGTCCGATGGAGCATAACGGGCGCCGTGGTCGTCTGCGAGCCGCCGGCACTCCTCCAGGAACGTCTGTGGTCCTATCGTCTCGATAAGTGACAGTGGGCCGCCGGTCCAGCGCGGGTAGCCGAGCCCGAGGATCGCGCCGAGGTCACCGTCCATTGGATCGGACAGCACGCCCTCCTCCAGGCATCGCAGCGTCTCGATCGCCTGAATGTAGAGAAGGCGCTTGCGAACCTCGTTCGCGCCCGGCTGGCGATTGCCGATCGGAAACAGCTCCGGAAGGCCGTGCCATAGGCGCTTGCGGCCGTCAGCTAGGTACTCGTAGAAGCCGCCGCCACTCTTTCGACCCAGGCGTCCCAGCCGGTTCATGGTGCGGATCACACCGTCAGCTTGCGCCCGCAGGAATGTCGGTGCGAGCTCGTCGGCGATGGCTTGCTCAAGCACCAGAAGCTGAAGATCGAGCGAGACCTCGTCGGTGACCGCCAGCGGCGGTGCGGCAAAACCGGCCATCTTAGCCGCGTTCTCGATCAGCGCCGGCGCAACCCCATCCGCAAGCATCGCCATCGCCTCGTCGATGTAGCTGCAGAAGATACGGCTCGTGAAGAAGCCGGGACTGTCGTTGACGACGATCGGCGTCTTGCGCAGTCGGGCCACGAGGTCGAGCGCACGTGCCGCGGTTGCGGCTGCCGTTGCGCTGCCCAGGATAATCTCGACCAGCGGCATGCGTTCGACCGGCGAGAAGAAATGCATGCCGATGAAGCCTTCGGGCCGACTCGAGCCAGCGGCGAGGCTGGTGATGGAAAGGGTGGAGGTGTTGCTGGCCAAGACGGTCTCGGGTCCCGTCGAGGCCTCGATAGCGTTCATGATCTGTGCTTTCACGGCGCGGTTCTCGAAGACAGCCTCCACGACGAGGTCGCAACCGTGCAGATCGGCCGGGTCGGCGGTCGGAGCGATCCGGTCGAGGACGGCATTGGCGTCGGACTGCGTGTTGCGGCCTTGCGCAACACCGCGGGTGAACTGGCGCTGTGCCTGCTGTCTGCCGCGCGCTGCAAGCTCCTCGGTGCGATCCAGCAGCACAACCTCGAGACCGGCCGCCGCACAGACCTGCGCGATGCCGGCTCCCATCATGCCGGCTCCGGCAACGCCGATGCGGCGGAACGCCGAGGGCGGGATGCCTGCCGGCCGCCGTTCCAGCTTGGCGGCGCGCCTCTTATCGATGAACAGCGTCCGGATCAGGTTTCGGGAGACGGGAGAAGCCAGTAACGTCCCGAAATATTTGGACTCGATGCGCAGTCCGGTCTCGATGTCGACCTGTGTGCCCTCGTAGACCGCCGAGAGGATTGCGAGGGGCGCGGGGTCATTACCTTGCGTATCTGCCCGGAGCCGCGCAGCGCCGGTCATGAAGCTCCGACCCGCATACTCGGCCAGCGGACCGGTACCGCCGGGCAGGTGGAAGCCGCGACGGTCCCACTCGCGGACCACGTCCGGCGCAGCCGCAATCCACGCCCGCGCGCGCTCAAGCAGCCCAGCGGCCGGACACAGCTCGTCGACGAGGCCGATCTCCAGCGCCTCCGCCGCCGGGACGGAGCGCCCCTGCAGCAGCAGCGGCAGCGCCGCCTCCACGCCGATCATGCGCGGCAGCCGCTGAGTGCCACCTGCGCCGGGCAGGAGGCCGACCGTCACCTCCGGAAGCCCGACCACGATGCCGCCGTCGCTAGCGGCGATGCGATGGTAACAGGCAAGGCACAGCTCATAGCCGCCGCCGAGCGCGAGACCGTTGATCGCCGCGACGAACGGCTTGCCGCACGTCTCGATGCGGCGCAAGATCCGCCCGCGCGCGGCCACCCATTTGGCTCCTTCCGCCTCGGTGACGCCACTGTCGTACAGCTGTACCAGATCGATGAGGTCGGCTCCGGCAAGGAAACCCGAGGGTTTGCCCGAGGTCAGGACAGCGCCGGTCACGACCGGATCAGACGCAATTCGCTCGACCGCCACCGCCAGCTCCTCGAGCAATTCCGGGGTGAACACGTTGAGCGGCCGGCCGGGAACGTCGATCACCAGCAGGGCGCAGCCATCCTCGTCGATCGAAAGCGTCAAAGCGTTCATAGTCGGCGATCCCTCCGGTTTGCTTTGCTCACAGCCGCTCGATAATTGTCGCCGTCGCCATGCCGGCTGCGGCGCAGAGCGTAACGAGCGCCGTGGAAAGGTCGCGCCGCTCCAGCTCGTCGAGCACCGTGCCGAGGATCATCGCGCCCGTCGCTCCGAGCGGGTGGCCCATCGCGATCGCTCCACCGGCGACGTTGACGCGGTCGTGGGGCAGATCCATCTCGCGCATGAAGCGCAGGACCACGGATGCGAACGCCTCGTTGACCTCAAAGAGATCGATATCGGCAAGCTGCATGCCGCTGCGGGCCAGCACCTTGCGGGTGACCGCAGCGGGCCCCGTCAGCATGATGGCGGGCTCGCTGCCGATGGAAGCCCATGCGCGAACGCGCGCGCGTGGCTTCAGCCCCGTACTCCTGCCGAAGGCGGGGCTGCCGATCAGCACAGCGGCGGCGCCGTCGACGATGCCGCTGGAATTTCCGGCCGTGTGGACATGCTCGATCGCCTCCACGGCCGGATAGCGTTGCAGTATGACGCGGTCGAAACCGTCCCGTTCGCCTGCCGTCGCGAAAGCAGGCTTCAGACGGCCCAGATCCTCCATTGTGATGCCAGGGCGTGGATGCTCGTCGCGCGACAGCACGACCTCGCCCAGTATGTCGCGGACGGGAACAACCGAGGCGTCGAAGTGGCCGCTGGCCCAAGCTTCAGTGGTTCGGCGCTGGCTCTCTAGAGCGAAGGCGTCGACCTGCTCGCGGCTGAAGCCATCCATGGTGGCGATGAGGTCGGCCCCGAAGCCCTGCGGGACATACCAGGTGCGCCAGTTGACCTGCGGATCCGAATAGCAGGCGCCGCCGTCCGAGCCGATCGCCACGCGTGACATCGATTCCACGCCGGCGGCGATGAAGCCGTCACTTTCGCCGGCGCGGATGCGGGCTGCTGCCAGATTGATCGCCTCCAGTCCCGAAGCGCAGAAGCGGTTCAACTGGAATCCAGCGACGGTTTCGGCATATCCGGCATTCAGCGCCGCCACGCGACCCATATTGGCGCCTTGTTCACCCACCGGCATCACGACGCCCATAACGACATCGTCGACCAGGGCCGTGTCGAGCCTAGAGCGATCCCGCAGGGCCGCCAGCGCCTGCGTTGCGAGCTGGATGGGAGTGATCTCGTGCAGTGCACCGTCGGCGCGCCCGCGCCCGCGCGGCGTCCGCACGTGATCGTAGATCAAGGCATCGTTCATGGCTGTGTCCCTCGCGGACGGCACGAGCCCGGTCACAGCGACCGGGCTACGATTTCCTTCATGATCTCGTTGGTGCCGCCGTAGATCTTCTGAACACGCGCGTCGGCCCACATGCGCGCGATCGGATAGTCGAGCATGTAGCCGTAGCCGCCATACAATTGAAGACAGGCATCAGCGATGGCATTCTGCTTCTCGGTGGTCCACCATTTGGCGGTGGCCGCAGTGGCCGCGTCGAGCCGGTTCTCCAACAGCAGCGCCACGCAATGGTCGACGAAGACCCGCGCAATGTCGATCTCGCTACGGGCCTCAGCGAGGCGGAAGCGTACGTTCTGGAAGTCGAGCAGCCGCTGGCCGAAGGCCTGCCGCTGCCTGACGAACAACAAGGTCTCCGCCAGCGCTGCCTCCATTGCCGCCACCGCCTGCACGGCGATAACCAGCCGCTCCTGGGCCAACTGCCGGCTGAGTTGGGTGAAGCCGGCACCTTCTTCGCCGAGCAACGCGTCGGCGGGAAGGCGTAGACCTTCGAAGAACAGTTCGGACGTGTCTTGTGCACGCATCCCAATCTTTTCGAGCACCCGGCCACGCACGAAGCCCGGCACATTTTCCGTCTCGATCACGAACAGCGAGATGCCCTTGCCGCCGGCCTTCGGATCGGTCTTGGCGGCGACGATGACCAGATTGGCGATCTGCCCGTTGGTGATGAAGGTCTTGCCGCCGTCCAGCACATAGTCGTCGCCATCGCGTAGGGCACGCGTGCGCATGGCCCGCAGGTCGGAGCCCGCGCCCGGCTCCGTCATCGCGATTGCGCCGATCAACTCGCCGGTTGCCAGGCGTGGCAGCCAGCGTCGCTTCTGCGCCTCGCTACCGTAGTGAACGATGTAAGGCACGACCATGCCGTTGTGCAAAGGTATGGCGAAATCGGGAAAGCCGATGCGGGAGATCTCCTCGATTATGACGGCCTCGTGGCGGAAATCGCCGCCGGCGCCGCCGTAGTCGGCGGAGACGCTGGGGCACAGCAGGCCAGCGGCGCCCGCCGCCCGCCAGGCACCGGAGTCAACGCGCCCTGCCGCTCGCCACTGTTCGCGAAGCGGGACGACTTCACGCTCAAGAAATCGCCGCACCGCATCGCGAAGGATGGAAAGTTCCTCACTGACCTCGTTCATCGTGTCGTCCACCTTCGCGGCGCTACAGTGCAATGCAAAAAACTACCAAACGATTGATAGGCAGTCAAACGGATATCGTTACCGTCGGACGTTGGTCGCTGCACGCTTCGTCATGTGAATACATGCCGCACGACATGCGATTGCGAGACCGCGACGGGCGGCGCCATGCCCGCGCTGTGCGGTCATGCCAGCTCCGCGACCCACCAGATCGGACGCAAGCGTCGTCGACGCAGAGGTTCCGGGGTCGCGGCCCGCTTTCGGGGTAATAGCCGCGTGCCGCCGGGGAGACGCTGAGGAGCAGCCTAGGCGGGATGCCGGATCATCATCACCAATTGCCGGCCAATCTCGGAAGGGGTGAGTTGGGAATCGGGCTTGTACCAGGTCGATACCCAGTTCATCGCACCTAGGAAATGCAGCCGAAAAACGTGACGATTGATATGCGGGGGCAGGTCGAGCGCGGCGACCAACTCCTTCATGATCGTTTCATAGCGGTCGCGCGTCTTGACCAGTTCCTCCCGCAGGCCGGACAACGACTGGGAATAGTAGGGAGATACGATCACGGGCAACTCGCTGCTCGACAGCAGCGACTCGCAATGGGCCATAGCAGCCGCCATCAGCCGGTCCCATGGGTCCGTATGCTTCGCTATGCTCTCTTCCACCGCTTTGGTGATCGCCTCCATCCCGGATGTGTGGACAGCAAGAAAGATCTCTTCCTTGGAGGCGAAGTGATAGTAGACCGAGCCGCCCAAGATGCCTGCGGCCGAAGCGATGTCGCGGATGGTCGTCGCGTCGAAGCCTCGGGTGGCGAACAGGTGTGCCGCCTCAGCCATGATGCGCTGTCGGCGCTGATTGCTCTGGCCACCTTCGGCGCTGGCCAGCGTCTTCTTGGCGCCTCGCCGCTGGGATTTGACAGTGGTTGATTTCGACCGCATGGGTTCCTTGACTTTATCTCATGCTCGGCATCGCCGGGGATAATTTCCCCACTACGACCGGCAACTGCCCGTCTGCGCGAACGACCGCCCCGGTCTCGCCGATGCCATCGAAAAGCGCGTTCGGCCCGGGTCGTCACGGACGTTGATGCCTATCAAACAAGCGATAGAATAACAAGCGATGGCCGATTGTTCGTGCGGCGCGCGGCGAACTGTCCGTCGCATTGGCAATTCAAACAAACAATCACTTGTTCGATAGCATAAATGATGGTAGCTCGCTGCAGGTAAAAGGCTTGACGAAAGTACATGCGGGCGCCGACCGCCTTCAAACCGCGGCGAGCCAACGGGCGTCATGTCGAGCCCTCGCACGCGACGCAGGTTCAATCGGGCCGCACCGGCCGGGAGGATGACTCGATGCTCATGCAGCAGATCCTGAACGGGCTCGTAGTAGGTTCCGTCTACGTCATGTTCAGCTTGGGTTTTACGCTGATCTTCGGTCTGGCTCGCGTGCTTAACCTCGCCCATGGCGCGGTGTTCATGTGGGGAGCGCTTGTGGGCGTCTTCATCGCCGATTCCGGCCAGCCCTTCGTGGTCGTGCTGCTCGTCGCGGCGCTGGTCGCAGGCCTGCTTTCGGTGATGCTGGAACTTCTCGTCTTCAAGCAACTTCGCCGCCGCGGCGCATCGGAGTTCTCGGTCATCGTCGCCTCGATCGGCGCTGGCCTAATCCTGATGAGCGCCGCCCAGCAGGTCACCGATACCCAAGTTCTGCGCTATCCGTTCGACACGTTCCCCACCATTGTCTACCGATTCTGGGGGCTGAGGCTCTCGCTGCTGCAGATCGTGATGGTGGTCTCGGTCCTGGTCACCACAGTCGTGCTCAGTTGGTACATCTATCGCACCGATTTCGGCCGCCAGCTTCGCGCGGCCTCGCTCGACGAGCGGACGGCCAGGCTGCTTGGTGTCAACCCCCAGCCTGTCTATGTGAAGACTTTCTTTCTGGCCGGCGCCATGGCGGGTGCCGCCGGCGCAATCATCGGTCTGGCATTCAATTCGGTGCACTTCCTGATGGGCGAGCCCTATCTGCTTCGGGCCCTCATCATTGTAGTGATCGGCGGACTGGGCAGCATATCCGGGGCGGTCGTGGCTGGGCTTGGGCTGGGAACGATCCAGACGCTTGTCACCGCCGCAGGCTATTCCGGCATCGCCGACGCCATCTTGTTCGGCGTCCTGTTCGTCGTCTTGCTCTTACGACCGCATGGGCTCTTCGGAAACGAGCTGCAGGGGGGGCACTCCCGATGATGAGCTTCTTCGCGGCCTACGAACCGCTCTTTGCCCATGCAGGATTCGAGATCATCTTCGCGCTTAGCCAGTTCATCGTGCTGCGGGCGGGCGTGTTCTCGATCGCGACAGTCGGTATCGTGGCGATTGGTGCCTACACCGCAGCGATATTGAACGTCAGCTACGGGCTGCCAGCGCCGTTCGCGGTTCTTGCCGCACTGGTGGCCGGTGTCGCCGTGTCGCTACTGCTCGCCTTTCCGCTCGCGCGGCTGCGCGGCATCCACCAGGCGATCGCCACGCTGGCCTTCGTGCAGATCGTTATTTCACTCGCCCTCTTTTTCGAGGGCGTGACGGGTGGCGCGAGCGGCCTGAACAACATCCCCAAGCTGGTGAGCACTTGGTCCATCCTCGCTAGCGCCGTGGCGATCGCGGCCCTACTGGCGGCCGTATCCTACGGCTCAATCGGGCGCGCCTTCGACGTGGTGCGCGAGGACGAGACGCTGGCCCGTTCGCTCGGTGTGTCCGTGGAGCGTTACCAGACGCTGGCATTCCTCATCGCGGGCGCCATCGCAGGCTGGGGCGGCGGTCTCTATGCGTTCCACAGCTACAGCCTCGTTCCCACCCAGTTCGGCTTCGGTATGGTTGTCGCGGTCTTGGCTGCGGTGGCGCTGGGCGGGCGTAGCTCGGTGCTCGGACCGGTGGTCGGCGCGACGTTCCTGGCCTTCCTTCCCGAACTCGGCCGTATCTTCGCCAACCAGCGCATGCTGGTGCACGGCGCGCTGCTGGTGACCATGAGCATTTACATGCCGAACGGTATTGTCGAGGCGGTGCGCTCTGTCCTCGCATCGCGCTACGGTAGCCGGTCGAAGCCTGTCCAAGAGGTTGCTTCCCGATGACGACGCTTGCTCTGGCCAATGTGCGAAAGTCGTTCGGGGGAGTGCGCGCGCTCGACGACTGCACGCTGAGCATCCAGCCGGCCCAGATCACCGGCCTGATAGGTCCCAACGGCGCCGGCAAGACCACGGTGGTCAACCTGATCACCGGCATGCTCCAGGTCGATGGAGGGCGCATCGACCTCGGGGGACAGGACATCACCCGCGCGCCTGCGGTGGCGCGCGCACGAGCGGGAATCGCCCGCACGTTCCAGAACATCCGCCTGATGAGGGACGAAAGCGTCATCGACAATGTTGTGATCGGCTTTCATAGGCACGAGACGACGTCGCTCACGGCGAACCTGCTGGCGCTGCCGTCGGCGTTACGCGAGCGGCGCGTATTGCGCGAGCGGGCGGCAGAACTGCTCGCTTCGTTCAACATGCTGCCCTATGCCGGCCAGAACGCCGGTAGCCTCCCCTATGGCTACCAGCGACGGGTAGAGATTATCCGCGCGCTGGCGACGTCCCCGTCGGTCCTGCTGCTGGATGAGCCGGTAGCTGGAATGAACGACGTGGAGGCGCAGGAACTCGGAGAGATCTTCCATCGCATCGCCGAGCGCGGGACGGCGATCCTGCTGATCGAGCACAATATGCGTTTCGTCATGTCGACATGTGCGGAGGTCAATGTGCTCCATACCGGTGTGATCATCGCGTCCGGACCGCCATCCGTGGTTCATAACGACCCAGCGGTCATCACAGCCTATCTCGGAGAATAAGCGATGCTCAAAGTTTCTGGGTTGTCGACCTCCTATGGCGGTATCCATGCCTTGGTCGACGTTAGTCTCAAGGTCGCCAACAATGCGCTGGTAGCGCTAATCGGCTCCAACGGAGCAGGCAAGACTACGATGCTAAACACCATCTGCGGCGTGGTGCGGGCGGCGCACGGAACCGTGCTGTTCGACGGTGAGGACATCACCTATCTGAACGACTACGAGATCGCACGGCGAGGCCTGCTGCAGGTGCCGGAAGGACGACGCATTCTGGGCTCGCTGTCCGTGGAAGAGAACCTGCTCCTAGGCGGGCTTGCAGCGGCCGGCAGGCAGGTGCAGGAGCGGCAGGGGCTGGATGAGGTCTACGCGCTTTTCCCCGTGCTCAAGGAACGAAGGCGCGCGCCCGGCGGCGTGCTGTCTGGAGGACAGCAGCAGATGCTGGCGATCGGCCGGGCAATGATGGGGCGGCCCAAGCTGCTGCTACTGGACGAGGCGAGTCTCGGCCTTTCGCCTCTGATGGCGACGACGGTGTTCGACGCCGTCGTCCATCTCAACAGCACCGGAATTGCGATCCTAATCGTGGAGCAAAATGCCAAGCGGGCGCTGGAGATCACCCACACCGCCTACATCCTGGAGCAAGGTCGCCTGGTGCGCGAGGGTGTCAGTGCCGAATTGGCAAGCGATCCGTCTGTGATCGACCACTATCTCGGGCGTACGGCGCAGCCGGCCGGCCGCCACTAAGGCGTCGGCCACTCAAGACAGAGGCTGCGTTCTTTCCTGCGAGGGGGCCGCGTTCCCATCCTGCGACCATTCGCGAAGCACGTCGGCAGCTTCGGTCAGGCGTTGCGGCGGCAAGCCCTGAATCGCCGCTGGCGTTCGGGAGAAGCGGGGTGCCGGCGCGGCCTGCACGACGCCATCTATCTCGACGAAGCTGCCTCGCGCCAGCAGATGCGGATGCTGCGCCGCCTCCGCCATGGTCAGTACCGGCGCGAAGCAGGCATCGGCGTGATCGAGAAGGTCGCACCATTGCTGGCGCGTACGCCGCTGGAATACCACCTGCGCCTTCCGCTTCAACTCGGGCCAGAGCGCCCGGTTGCCCTGCTCCGCGAAGTCCGGGTCATCAAGTCCGACCAAGCGGCACAGTTCCTCGTAGAATTGCGGCTCCAGCGCGCCGACTGCGATGAAACGGCCGTCCGCGCACTCGTAGGTCGTGTAGAAATGGGCGCCGCCGTCGAGCAGGTTCGATCCGCGCTTGTCGTCGTCCCACTCACCACGCGCAGCAAAGCTGTGGAAGAGCGACATCAGCGAGACGATGCCGTCGCACATTGCGCAGTCGACGACCTGGCCTAGACCTGATCGCATGGCCTCCAGCCTTGCGGCCAGAATGCCGACCACGAGATAGAGCGCGCCGCCGCCGTAGTCGCCAACCAGATTGAGCGGAGGGACTGGGTGGCCGCCATGGGGGCCGATCGCCGACAGGGCACCAGCAAGAGCGATGTAGTTGATGTCGTGCCCTGCGATGCGCGCCAGCGGTCCAGTTTGCCCCCAACCGGTCATGCGGGCATAGACAAGCTGTGGGTTGAGTGCCATCACCGGCTCGGGACCGAGCCCCAGTCGCTCCATGACGCCGGGGCGGAAGCCTTCGATCAGCACGTCTGCATGGACGACGAGGTCACGGGCACGCGCGACATCGGCCGCATCCTTCAGGTTCATCTCGATCGAACGCCGGCCGCGGCTGGTGATCTCGCTCGACGGCGCAAGGCCCTGGCCCGGACGGTCGATCCTGACCACGTCGGCTCCCATGTCGGAGAGCAGCATCGAAGCGAAGGGCGCAGGCCCGATGCCAGCAAACTCGATAATTTTGACGCCGCCGAGCGGACCGGATCGTTTGGGGGTGTTCACTGTGCTTCTCTCCATGCGTCGACGCGATGGTCGCACAGCGGAGTAATTCTAACAATAGTTTGTTTGTCTCCAGTAAGGGGGTACAAGGACATTGTACGCTTGACCGTCATCCATGATGAGCTCGAAGCCGGCAGCGGCATAGCGAAGGGCACCAGCAACGCGAGCTCTCCTCAGGAACACCCGGCAACCGGCTTATGAGATGATCGACAGTAGGGGTTGTTCGGCGGCACCTCATCGAACAGGCTTCGCGGGGCCTTCAACAGATAACCGCCTGCTGCGCCGGTCTTCTGGAATCCGCCCGAAGGTCAGTGCAAGATCACTATAGCAAACCGGTGCCTGGCGTTCATCACGAAGTGCGATGGAACGCGCCAAATCCATCGCCTTCCAGAGGGATATGCTCCGCTATATGCGGGTTGTGATGACCGCTTCACCGGCCAAGATAAACGGACGTGATCTGCGTTCTCTCGTGCCCGAGTTCCCGGCTGATCTGCTGGCAGGCTTCGGTATCGACCACGCGCTGGTCCGGCGCCAGTTCGCGACCGGTGCAGCCACCGGCAGCCGGCGATTTCCAGCCGGTCAGCGCCTCGTAGCGGGCTTGCGCGTAGGCATGGCGCAGCCCGTTGCATATTGCTGAGGCCGGCCGCCTTGCACTGCCCGTCGTAGACATGGCGCTGCTCAATGTAGTCCTGTGCGCCGGGATCAGTGAGCCGGAACCGGCAAGGGTGTGGGCCTGATCCAGAACAGCACACTGCTCTGGCGTGATGATCGGAACCGTCCGTTCCCGCCCGTCTTTGTACCAAGATCCCTTGAGCGCGATATGGTCACTCCGATCGGCGTAGGCCGGTTGGAACTTGATCAACTCCTCACGTCGCAGGTTGAACGCCTGCTGCAGGCTTGTCGTTGCAGCGGTTGCGGCAATCTCATGGCGGCAGCAGTGCAGGTGGCGGCGCGAAACGTATCTTCAGCGGCCGTTGGCTTGACTCTTTCTTGGCCTGATCAGGAGCTTGGCGCCACGAGCTAGTTTTGGGACGTTAATCACATGCGGAGCAGCTCGCCATAGGCGGCATAGCCGGTGCCTTCGACCGGCGCTCCGGCCGCATCGGTGACGAAGCGCACCGAGGCGAGATGGTCGCGATGCAGCCACCTAAAATAACCATGTCAGTATTCCTTTTGCCTCTTGCCGAAGGCGCAGATTTTCCCAACACACTGTAAAAAATGAATATAATCAAACAAGTTCTTTATCTGGATCAAATCCATCTAGTGCAATGTCTGCTTGAGAGATATTGAATGCCTCGGCCTGCTGCTTCATAAGAGACACAACTCGATGAAATCCAGCCATATATCCATACGAAAAATCCGACTTAATTTTTGTAGCCTCTAATTTTGAATCAATAGCCATCTCATTAATCAAACATCCTAAGTCATATAGGTATAACTTGTAGATATTCTCAGAATCTTTTCCTGATATCATTTTCTAATACCCTCATTATATATTGAGTGATTTTTTAATTCTTGATAGAGCGCCATATCTACGCTGGACGTCTGCGCGCCCACTTGGTCGTCTCCTCCGCTACCACTGCGTCGTTCACGACGATCCACTGAAGCGGAATAGTTGCGCAAAGCACAGCCCCGTGCATCTCGACGCAGCCCTTTGCTCGATCCATTTCTCTTTCCCGAAGAACATTGCCCCGGTGCCGCTCATAGCGTGATCATCCGCCCGTCAGTCGCGCAGGACCAGCCGTTCGCCACGCATGTCGAAGCCGGAAAGCGTGCCGATGAAATTCATGCCGAGCAGGCTGCGTTCAAGGCGTCCGCTCTGCGCGACCATCACGGGCACG
The DNA here is from genome assembly GCA_037190985.1 of Alphaproteobacteria bacterium. Lineage (GTDB taxonomy): Bacteria > Pseudomonadota > Alphaproteobacteria > Rhizobiales > Rhizobiaceae > Aerobium. The sequence goes on along the minus strand of JBBCKE010000023.1, from coordinate 222,897 downwards.
CGCCTGCGAACGATGTCGCCGATGCGGATTTCATCGGCCACGACCCGCGCCGCGCTTGCCTGGCCGTTGGCCGTCATGACCGGAATCTCGAAGCTGAGCGTCTCCGGCTCGTACCCTGCCCGCCGCGCATCCTCGAATGTCAGGACCGTGCTGGTCGCGCCGGTATCGATCATCACCGTCAAGGGGGTGCCGTCAATTTCGGCGCGGACCTCGAAGTGGCCGTTTGCGAGACGGTCGATCATCACGGCGGCGCGTCCGTCCGTATTGGTGATGGACAGGGGGCTGCCGGGAATCAATCCCGCGCTGAGACGGCTTGCGACGTCCTGCAACTCGTAACGGTACTGGTAGCCGGCCATCAGCGTGAGCAGGATCAAAAGCCAGATCGCCATCGTGCGCGCCACATGGCCGAAGCGCATGCCGGAGCCGACGATGCCGGCGGCGATCACCGCGCCGAGCACGCCGAGATAGAGCATGCGGGCAAAGCTGTCGTCCTCCATGCCGAAGACGGTGCTCGTGTCACCGCTCAAAAGCAGCAGAACCAGACCGAGCGCGAGCGCGCCGATCGCGAACCAGAAGACGGCGTTGCTGTTTGGCCTCATACCTGAGTTTCACCACGTCCCTTTTCCTGGCAGGCCCTATTCCGGGCCCAGCCATACCTCCATTAATGCATATGGCACATGGGATGTCTGCTTCTTAAGACCGCGCATCGCCGGCAACGCTTCGTGGCCGTTGCTCTGATAGGCGATCGGCAGGGAGGTTCCATGACCGAAGGGGATGAGATACTATCTCCACAGTTCGAACTATTTGCGCTGCTGATCGAGGTGGTCCGCCGGCGTCGCACCAGAGCACGTCGCCAGGACCGTGCCGACCGAACTGAAGCATGGACGCGCGCGTGACCGCCGCAAGCAGGATGTTCTCGACCATGGCCCGAACGGAGACCAGGAGCAACGGCAAGGGGCTGATCGCCCTTTTCGTTCTGCTGCTCTGGGCCGTCGCCTCGACCGCATCTGCGCCGTCGTTCCAGGCCGGGGCCGCGGCGGCAGCCGTGTCCTCCTTCGACCCTGCCGCCCATGCGCGAACGGGATTGCCGCCGTCGCGCGCGGTCGACGCCGTCGATCATCGCGGTGTCGCGGTGTCGCAGCCGCGCTCCGGCGAGCCGGACCCCGTCCCGACCAAGGCCGACACCGATTCCGGCGGCCTTCCGGCTCATCCGGTCTCCATCGTCCCGGGCCGTCATGCCGCAGCGGCGGCTCTTGCGCCCGCGGTTGCGCGGGTGGCCGCGCTCCGGACGGCCGACGCGAGAGCGCCTCCTTTCCATTCCTGATCCCCACCGCCATCCGTCATCGACGGATCGATGCCCTTGTCGCGGCGCACCGCCTGCATCGCAGGACGGCCGGACGCCGTTCGAAAGGATCAGAGAATGCGAACCTCACGTTGGGTTCTGATTGCCTATACCGTCATCGTCCTCGCCGGCATCCTCGCCGCGCTTCCCAACCTCTTCACACAAAGCCAGCTCGCCTCCGTGCCGGACTGGCTGCCCAAGCGGCAGGTCACGCTCGGGCTCGACCTTCAGGGTGGCTCCCATCTCGTGCTCGAAGTCGATGCCGCCCAGTTGAAGGCGGATCGCCTGAAATCGCTTCTCGACGATGCGCGCGGCGCCCTGCGTGCCGCTCGCATCCAGGCGCAATCCGTGCGCCTGGCGGGGGAGTCCGTCGTCGTGACGATCGCGGACGAGACGGATCGCGGCCGGGCGCTGGAAGCGTTGCGCGCGCTCGCGGTTCCCGTCGCGCAGAGCGGGTTCGGAACGGCCATATCCGATCTGGATGTGACGACCGGCGACGGCCAGATCAGATTGACGCTCAGCGCGGCCGGCTTCCGCGACCGGATCGACCACGCCCTCCAGCAGAGCCTCGAGATCGTGCGCCAGCGCGTCGACCAGGTCGGCGTCGCCGAGCCGACGATCCAGCGTGTCGGCTCCGACCGCCTCCTCGTGCAGCTTCCGGGTCTTCAGGATCCGACGCGGCTGCGCGAGCTGCTCGGCTCGACGGCGCAGATGTCGTTCCACATGGTGGCGCAGGATGCCGGCGGCGACCGCCTGCCCGCGGGCGTGTCTCTGATGCCCGACGCCAAGACCGGCCAGACATACCCGATCGAGGACAGGGTCGCGCTCAGCGGCGAGCGCCTCGTCGACGCGCGCGCCGGCTTCGACCAGCGCACGCGTGAACCGATCGTCTCGTTCCGCTTCGACGGCGCCGGCGCGCGCCAGTTCGCCGAGATCACGAGCCGGAACGTCGGGCGGCCCTTCGCCATCGTGCTCGACGGCAAGGTGCTGTCCGCGCCGGTCATCCGCGAGCCGATCACCGGCGGCTCCGGCCAGATCAGCGGCTCGTTCACGGTCGAGGACACGGTGGTCCTGTCGGCGCTGCTGCGGTCGGGCGCCCTGCCCGCGCCGCTGACCGTCATCGAGGAGCGCACCGTCGGCCCCGATCTCGGCGCGGACGTCATCCGCATGGGCGTCTATACCGGCCTTGCCGGCTTCGCCCTCGTCGTCGCCTTCATGGTCGCGCTCTATGGCGGCTGGGGCATGATCGCGAATTTCGCGCTGTTCCTCAACGTCGCGCTGACGCTCGGGCTGCTGAGCTTCATCGGGGCGACGCTGACCTTGCCGGGCATCGCGGGCATCATCCTCGGCATCGGGCTTGCCGTCGACGCCAACATCCTCATCAACGAGCGGATACGCGAGGAAACGAGGAAGGGCGCCGGCGCCTTCGCGGCGCTCGATCTCGGCTTCAAGCGCGCCTATTCGACCATCGTCGACGCCAACGTCACCTCCCTGATCGCCACCGCGCTGCTGTTCATGTTCGGCTCGGGTCCGGTGCGCGGCTTCGCCATCACCATGATGCTCGGCATCTGCATCTCCATGTTCACCGCGGTCGCCGTGGTGCGCATCCTGATGACCGAATGGGTGCGCTGGCGCAGGATCAGGACCATCCGCATCGAGCCGCTGATCCGCTTCGTGCCGGAGGGGACGAAGATCTCCTTCATGAAGGCGCGCTTCCTCGGCATCGGCATGTCGATCCTGCTGTCGCTGGCGTCGATCGGCCTGTTCATCAAGCCGGGCCTCAATTACGGCATCGACTTCACCGGCGGCATCCAGGTCGAGATCGTCACCTCGCAGCCGGCCGATCTTTCGGTGCTGCGCACCTCCCTCGGCGATCTGGGGCTCGGCGAAGTCGCGCTCCAGCAGATCGGCGGCGAGAACAACGTCCTCATCCGGGTCCAGCGCCAGCAGGGCGGCGAAGCCGCACAGACCGCGGCCGTCAACGCGGTGAAGGCGGCCATGCAGCGGATCGATCGGGACGTGAGCATCGAGCGGACCGAGGTGGTGGGGCCGAAGGTGAGCGGCGAGCTGGCGCGCAACGGCGTGATCGCGGTGGTGCTGGCGAGCCTCGCCATGACGGGCTACATCTGGTGGCGGTTCGAGTGGAACTTCGCCGTCGGCGCGATCGCCACGCTGGTGCTCGACACCACCAAGACCGTCGGCTTCTTCGCGCTTCTGGGGCTCGACTTCAACCTGACCGCGATCGCGGCGCTGCTGACCATCATCGGCTACTCGGTCAACGACAAGGTGGTCGTCTACGACCGCATGCGCGAGAACCTGCGGCTCTACAGGAAGATGCCGCTGCGCGAGCTGATCGACATGAGCATCAACCAGGTGTTGGCGCGCTGCGTCTTCACCTCGGTGACGACCTTCCTGGCGATGCTGCCGATGGCGATCTGGGGCGGCAGCGCGGTGGAGAACTTCGCCGTGCCGATGGTGTTCGGCATCGTGGTGGCCACGACCTCCTCGATCTTCATCGCCGCGCCGATCCTGCTTCTTCTCGGCAATTGGTGGGAGCGAAGACGGGCAGCGGGCGAGCAAGCCCCCGCTGACCGGGCGGCGGCGCCGACGCACCCCTGATCCGCAGCCGCCGCATCCCTGGCGGATGCGGCGACGCGGCCGCCGAAGCCTTCCGCGCGCCGTTGCAGCCGGATCGAGGCGTTGGGCCGCAAGGGCAGGTAGTGCCCCCGGGGTTCACGGCACCAGCACGGCCGCGCCCTGCATGCGGCCCGCCCTCAGATCGTCGAGCGCCTCGTTTGCCCGCGCCAGCGGATAGGTCGAGACGCGGGTTTCGATGCCGGCCTGAGGCGCGATGCGCAGGAAGTCGGCCGCGTCGGCCCGTGTCAGGTTGGCGACGGAGACGATCTGGCGCTCCTCCCACAGCCAGCGGTACGGAAAGGACGGGATGTCGCTCATGTGAATGCCCGCGCAGACCACGCGGCCGCCCTTGCGCACCGCCCGCAGCGCGGCGGGCACCAGCGCGCCGACCGGCGCGTAGAGGATCGCGGCATCGAGCGGCTCCGGCGGGGCCTCGTCGGAAGCGCCGGCCCATGCCGCGCCGAGCGTGCGGGCGAAAGCCTGCGCCTGCGTGTCCCCCGGGCGGGTGAAGACGAACACCTCGCGACCTTGCCAGCGGGCGACCTGCAGGATGATGTGACCGGCCGCGCCGAAGCCGTATAGGCCGAGCCGCCTCCCCTCCCCGGCGATCACCAGCGAGCGCCAGCCGATCAGGCCCGCGCACAGGAGCGGGGCGAGCGCGGCGGGGTCCCCTTCCTCGCCGAGCGGATAGGCGAAGCGGGCGTCGGCCACCGCGTGGCTGGCGAAGCCGCCATGGCGCGTATAGCCGGTGAAAAGCGGCCGGTCGCACAGATTCTCCCGGTCGCTGCGGCAGTAGAAGCAATCCTGACAGGAGCGCGCCAGCCAGCCGACGCCGACGCGCTGGCCGAGGCGGGCGGGCTCGACGCCCGCGCCGAGCGCCACGATCCTGCCGACGATCTCGTGGCCCGGCACGATTGGCAGTGCCGCCTCCGGCAGGTCCCCGTCCACGACGTGCAGGTCGGTACGGCAGATGCCGCAGGCCGCCACCTCGATCAGCACCTCGCCGGGTCCGGGCGCTGGGTCCGGCAGTTCGACGGCCTCGAGCCGCCGCCCCGGCTTCCTCAGCATCATCGCGCGCATGAAACGGTCTCCTTGCAAGGCGGCGGCGTCGTGCCGGCGGGATGCCCTTCATGATCGCCCGCAATGCGGGCCGGTCCTTGCGGCAGATCAATCGCGCCCGATAGCGCTCGCCGCGCAAGTTCCGGCGCCGCCGGCCGGCGGATTGATCCAGCGTAAGGCGACGGCGACCCTGCCATGGAAGAACCATGCCGTCGCGCCTCGACATCGGGGCGTGCGGCAGGCACCGTCGTGTAACCGCACAAAGGCCCGGAACGATGAACGGAAAGACGCAATTCAACCTCTGGTACTGGGTGGCGGCCTTCGTCGGGCTGATGATCTTCCAGCTTCTGTTCTCCACCGCCACGCAGGTGGCGCAGATTCCCTACAGCGAGTTCGAGACCCATCTCGAGGCGGGTCGCATCGCCGAGGTGCAGGTGTCGGACAATTTCGTGCAGGGCACGTTCCGCGAACCGCTGGCGGGCGGCCAGACCCGCTTCATAACCACGCGTGTCGAGCCCGCGCTCGCCGATCAGCTGCGGCAGCACGACGTCGTCGTCACCGGGCAGATCGAGAGCACCTTCCTGCGCGACCTGCTCTCATGGATCGTGCCGATGGCGCTGTTCATCGGCGTATGGATGTTCTTGATCCGCCGCATGGGCGGCGGCGCGGGCGGCATGCTCCAGATCGGCAAGAGCAAGGCGAAGGTCTATGTCGAGACCGACATCAAGGTCACGTTCGACGACGTCGCCGGAGTGGACGAGGCCAAGGCGGAATTGCAGGAGATCGTCGATTTCCTGCGGAATCCGGAGGAATACGGCCGGCTGGGCGGGCGCATGCCCAGGGGCGTGCTGCTGGTCGGCCCGCCCGGCACGGGCAAGACGCTGATCGCGCGCGCCGTCGCCGGCGAGGCGGGCGTGCCCTTCTTCTCGATCTCCGGCTCGGAGTTCGTCGAGATGTTCGTCGGCGTCGGCGCGGCCCGCGTGCGCGACCTGTTCGAGCAGGCGCGCGCAAAGGCGCCGGCCATCATCTTCATCGACGAGCTGGACGCGCTCGGGCGCGCCCGCGGCATCGGCCCGGTCATGGGCGGCCACGACGAGAAGGAGCAGACGCTGAACCAGCTCCTGTCGGAGCTGGACGGCTTCGACCCGTCGATCGGCGTCGTGCTGCTGGCCGCCACCAACCGGCCCGAAATCCTCGACCCGGCGCTGCTGCGCGCCGGGCGCTTCGACCGCCAGGTGCTGGTCGACCGGCCGGACAAGCAGGGCCGCATCGCCATCCTGCACGTCCATATGAGAAAGGCGAAGCTTGGCCCCGACGTGGACGCCGAGAAAGTGGCCGGCATCACCCCCGGCTTCACCGGCGCCGACCTCGCCAATCTCGTCAATGAGGCGACCCTGCTCGCCACCCGCCGCAAGGCCGATGCCGTCACCATGGACGACTTCAACAACGCGGTCGAGCGGATCGTGGCCGGGCTCGAAAAGCGCAACCGCCTGCTCAACCCGAAGGAGCGCGAGGTCGTCGCCTATCACGAGATGGGCCACGCGCTGGTGGCGCTGGCGCTGCCCGGCTCGGACGCCGTCCACAAGGTCTCCATCATCCCGCGCGGCGTGGGCTCGCTGGGCTATACGATCCAGCGCCCCACGGAGGACCGCTTCCTGATGACGCGGGAGGAGCTGGAGAACAAGATGGCCGTGCTGCTCGGAGGAAGGGCGGCGGAAAAGATCGTGTTCGGACACCTGTCGACGGGCGCGGCCGACGATCTCGGCAAGGTGACCGACATCGCCCGCGCCATGGTGACGCGCTACGGCATGTCGGACAAGCTCGGCCATGTGGCGCTGGAGAAGAGCCAGAACCCGTTCCTGAACCCGAACCCCTACGCCGGCTATCCCCAGGAACGCGACTACGGCGAGGCCACGGCCGACGCCATCGACGCGGAGGTCCGCGCCATCGTCGAGGCGGCCTTCGGACGCACCGTCGCGCTGCTCGCCGGGAGGCGCGATCTTCTCGAGAAGACGGCCCGGCGGCTGCTCGAGAAGGAGACGCTGGACGAGAGCGAGCTGACGGAGCTGACCGGCGCGACCGCGCCGGCGAAGAAGCCGGGATAGCCGGCTTTCGGGGCGCGGATGCCGATGGGCGGCCGTATTCCCGGCCGCGCCGCAACCGCAGCCATGGGCCTGCGCCATCATCGATCGGGACATGCCCGGCATCACCGGGCTCGACGTGGCGAAAGCGTTGCGCGAACGGGGCTCGACGCTGCCGCTCATCATGATGTCCGGCGACGCGCTGCCATGGCTGAAGAAGTGCGCGCAGGAGGCAGGCTTCCTCGCCCCGGCGCGCTTCCGCCCGCGTGATCCGGCGGTGCGACGGTTTGACCCGGATCGAGCCTGCCGCTAACAGTCTGGGAGCTTGAACCGGAAATTGCGGAGGCGGGAAGCCGGATGTCGGCGCCGACCGTTCAGGGGGTCAGCTTCATCGCCGTGGTCGTCCTGGTGACGGCGGCTTTCGTCTGGCTGCTCCTGCCGTTCTACGGGGCGGTGCTGTGGGCCGTCATTCTCGCGATCCTGTTCAACCCGCTGCAACGCCGGCTCGAGAGCCGGCTTGGCGGCCGCCGCAATCTGGCGGCGTCGCTCAGCCTGCTGGCCTGCGTCTGCATCGTCGTCATTCCCGGCTCGCTGATCCTCGCCTCGCTCGCCCGCGAGGCGGCCAGCCTCTACGGACGCATCAGCACGCGCGAGTTCGACCCCGCAACGCTTCTGGAGCAGTTGCGCAGCATCCTGCCGGCCTTCGTCCTCGAGGCGCTTTCCGCGTTCAACCTCGGCAGCTTCGAGGAAATCCAGACCCGCCTCACCTCGTTTCTCGGGCAGGCCGCCCAGGCGACCGCCACCCGGCTGCTAAGCATCGGCCAGAGCACGGCGCAGCTTCTCATCAGCCTCGGCGTGATGCTCTACGTGCTGTTCTTCCTGTTCCGCGACGGCGCCGGCGTGGCCGCCACGATCCGCAAGGCAAGCCCGCTCAGCGCCCACCACACCGAGCACATCCTGCGGAAATTCTCCGACGTGGTGAAGGCGACGGTGAAGGGCAACGTCATCATCGCCGTCATCCAGGGCACGATCGGCGGCGTCACGTTCTGGCTGCTCGGCATCGAGGCCGCGCTTCTCTGGGGCGTGGTGATGGCGGTGCTGTCGCTGCTACCGGCGGTGGGAGCGTTTCTGGTCTGGATGCCCGCCGCCGCCTATCTGCTGCTGACCGGCCAGTATCTTCAGGGCGCGATCCTGCTCGCCGTCGGGCTGTTCGTCATCAGCCTGATCGACAACCTGCTGCGCCCGCCGCTGGTGGGCAAGGGAACGCGCCTGCCCGACTACGTGGTGCTGGTCTCCACCCTCGGCGGGCTGTCGCTGTTCGGGATCAACGGCTTCGTCATCGGCCCGCTGATCGCGGCGCTGTTCGTCGCCGTGTGGTCGCTGTTCACGGACGATCAGGCGCGCTCGTGACGCCCCGCCGTCCACGGCTCGCAGGCTGACGAAGAAGCCGCCCGAATAATGGAAAGCGAGATCATCCGGGCGTCGGAACGCAGTTCCTCGAACCCTCCAGCTCGTCCAGCCTCGCGACCCGGCAGGCATCGTCGAGTTCGCGCGCCATTGCCGCCGCCATCCCGGCGCCGGCCGACGTGTCGATTTCGGCCCAGTTGATATGGCTGGACGCTTCGATGCCGGCCTCGATCCCCATGTCGGCATAGAGCGCGTTGATGGCTTCGGCCGCCTCGATATGGTCGAGGCTTGCGAACATCGCCAGATGCGCAAGCACGGCGTGCTCGCCCGGCCGGTCGCGACCGAGGCTGCGCCAGCGCTGCGCGGTGCCGGCAAGCTTGCGATTGCCGACGACGATATTGTAGGCCCCGTCGCACATCGTGCCGGGAATGGCGCGGTAGGCGCCGTGGATGCCCCGGTTGCGCAGCATGGCCATGACCGGCTCGCACAGGATACGATAGCTGGTGCCGATACGCTCGCGCAGGTCCGCGCCGATGGAAAACACCATCGACAGGTTGACGACGCCTTGCCCCTGCACCACGGCGCCGCCGCCCGTGTCGCGGGTGTGGACCGGCCAGCCGCGCGCAGCGGACGCCGCTGCCGCCACCTCGAATGCAGGGCGGTTCACATGGCTGCGCGGCACCACGATGCAGGGTCCGGTCTGCCACAGCATCCATGTCAGGCCGGGACTGCCATCGGCGGCCGCAAGCATGGCACGCTCGCGCGCCAGGGCCTCGTCATAGGCGAGCTGCATGAGAACGGCCCGCCCGCCGGCCGCGCCTTGCATCGTCGCCAGCCCTTCCTTCGTCATCACCTTCAGACCGCTGTCTCGATCACCTCGCACAGATCCGACAGAAACGCCGCCGCCGGCGCGCCGTCAACCGCCTGATGATCGGTCCAGTCGAATGCAGCGGGATTGAAGCCGGCGCTGGTACATTGCGGTTAAACTTACCATCGATATGGAGCCGCTATTTGCGTGAATTCCGGCCGCCGGCCGTTACCCTGCGGGGATGGCGATTGGCGGCTTGAGAGCGGGATCGCCCGCCCCCGCGCACCTTTGGGATCACTATCAGCCCCACCGGAAAACCTGCGGCCGGTTCGCGGAGAGGGCTATCCCAACTCCTTCCCTACAATGCCGGCGAACAGCGCAGCGCCCAGGGGCAAGGCCGCATCGTTGAAGTCGAAAGTGGGCGTATGGAGCGGCGCGCTCGCTTCGCCGTTGCCGAGCAGGATGAAGGCGCCGGGGCAGACTTCCGTCATGAAGGAGAAATCTTCCGATCCAAGAATGATGTCGCAGGCGCGGTCGACTTTGTTCTCGCCGACAAGCGCGGCCGCGGCATCGGCGAACACGGTCGTTTCCCGCTCGGCATTGATCGTCGGCGCGAAGATCCGCCGGAAGCTCACCGTCGCCTCCGCCTGATGCCCGGTCGCCACGCTGGCGGCGAGGCGCCGCATCTCGGTCTCGATCTGCTCGAGCACCGCGTCGGAAAAACCTCGTGCCGTGCCGCCGAGCCTGATCGACTCGGGAATGACGTTATAGGCGTCCCCGGCCTGCATCCGTGTCACGCTGACGACGGCAGGTTGCGTGGGATTTATACGCCGCGACACGATCGTTTGCAGCGCCAGAACCAGTTCGCTGGCAGCGATTACGGGGTCCGCCGACAGATGGGGGAAGGCGCCATGCGAGCCTCTACCGCGGATGTCGATATCGAAAAACCCGCCACCGGCGAGCATCGCGCCAGGCCGGATGCCGAAACGACCGACCGGAAGGCTGGGCCAATTGTGCATCGCATAGACGGACCGGCAGGGAAACCGATCGAACAGCCCGTCGTCGATCATCGCCCTGGCGCCGCCGAGGCCTTCCTCTGCCGGCTGGAAGATGAAATGCACCGTTCCGTGGAAGTTCCGCTTTTCCGCAAGGTAACGCGCCGCGCCGAGGAGCATGGTCGTGTGGCCGTCGTGACCGCAGGCATGCATCGTGCCCGGATTGACTGAACGATGGTCAAAGGCGTTCTCCTCGGCGATGGGAAGCGCGTCCATGTCGGCGCGCAGGCCGATGGATTCCCCGCCGCCGCCATTGCGCAGGACGCCGACGACGCCTGTTCCCCCGATCTGCCGATGCACCTCGCAACCGAACGACGCGAGCCGGTCCGCCACCAGGGCCGAGGTGCGCTTTTCCTCGAAACCGATCTCGGGATGAGCGTGAAAATCGCGTCGCCATGCGGTGAGCTGGTCGTGGAAGACGCGGATTTCCTCCGGCACGCCAGCCATGCCTGTAGTCGCAGTGTCGTTGCTCATGGAGCGGCCTCCCGTCTGTGCCATCTGCTTCCGATAACCGGGTCCCGGCGAGTGCCGCCCGTTACCTTGTCTGTGTAATCCCACCGCATTCGCGCGACGCCAGACGATCCCGTCCGGCAGCAGGGCGCCCTAGATCGCCGAGTCCGCGCCCGCAGCCTGTTCCGGGCTTTCCCGAACGATGCGCAGCAGCAGGACGGCAGACAATACTGCCATGCATACGGCGACGGCTCCCGTCCACGGGAAGAGCACCATGTTCAGAATGTCGCTGCGCGCTCCGATGCGATATGTCTCGTCGGCGTAGGAGAATACGACGATCATGAAACTGACGGTGAAGCACAGCCCCAACGCAAGGCCGATCCGCCTCAGGACAACGCGCGCCCCGGGTCCGAATCTGTCGATGAGAAGATTGACTTCTATGTTCTTCCCGCTGATCGCGACATAGGGGAGAGAGAGGAAAATCAATAAAACCGACAGCAGCCCGACGATCTCCTCGGTGAACACGAGGGGACGGAACAAGACATATCTCATGAACACGCTGCACGATATTATTATGACGATCACGGAAATCACGCCAATCGCCAGATACAGAAGCAGCCGGGAGATAAAAAACAATACTCTTTCTGCCTTCAGAGCAATTCGATCAAGAGAGTTCATTTTCCATCACCCGGCTGGGAAGAGGTTCAGTTGAAGAGAGTTTTCGCGATGAGATCCGCGTTTTCCTTGGCTTTGCCGCCGGCGGTCTCCGTCAATTCGAGCCAGGCCGCGCGAGCGGCTTCCTGATATGCCTTTCGATCGTCGTCGGGAAACGCGCCCAGCGTTCCCCTGCTCGCCTCGAATTTCTTCTCTTCAGCCAGTTCGACCGCGCCAGTTATGAAGCTCTCGATCGACGTGTCGTGTTCGCGATCCGCCTCCTCCTGCAGGATCGCCTGCGTCTCCGGCTTCAGCGATTCCCACGCCTTGCCCGAAACGACGATCGCTTCCGGCACCGCGTAGGCCGAGATCGTCAGCCCATGAGGCGCGACCTCGTACAGCGAGATCGTGTTGACCGCGTCCATCGTGTAGGTGGCGCAATCGACGACGCCCGTCTGGAGCGCCATGTACATGTCCGATTGCGGGATGATCGAACCGCTGACGCCAAGCTTTGCAAAAGTGTCGGCCTGCAATTTTCCCCAGACCCGCAGCTTTCGCTTCTGAAGATCGGCAAGGCCGGAGAACGGCTCCTTGCAGAAAACCCTGACCCCGCGGGCGGCGGTTACGATGTAGTTGAGGTACTTGATCCCCCGCTCCGTAAAGGACGTCTCGTAGATATCGTTCATGATGCCGACGATCTTCATGATGTCCTTGGGATCGCTGAGCGCCTCGTTCGGCAGCGCATAGGCGATCTCCGGCGCCTCGCGATTGACGTAGCCGCCATAAAGAAGCGTCGTTTGAATGATGTTCCCGCCGGGCAGGATGCGCAACATGTCCGCATCCTTGATGCCGAGGGCCCCTCCTGGATAGACGTCTATCTTCAGCTCGCCTCCGGCGCGACTGTTCACCCGGTCGGCCCAGGCCACCGCCATCTGCGTTTCCGGACGCGTCGGAACGAAGGTGATGTGCATTTTCCATGCATGCTCCTGCGCGCCGGCAGGCGTCGCCGCCGGATAGACAAGGCAGGCCAGTCCCGCCATTCCCAGAACGGCAGATTTGATATGTATATGTGTCATATTTCCTCCGATATGCTTCTAGTTGTTATATAGGCTTGGCAACCAAAGTATGATGTCCGGCACGAGCGTCGCGAGCGCAATAAAGCCGAGCATGATGAGCCAATAGGGAAGGGCCTCGCGGGCGACGGAACCGAGGGACACTTCGCCCTTGGAGATCGCGACGAGAACGAAAAGGTTCATGCCGACGGGAGGGGTGAGCATCCCGATCTCGATCAGGACCGTCAGCACGACGCCGAACCAGATGGCGTCGAAACCCATGGACGTCATCAAGGGAAAGACGACCGGCAAGGTCATCAGCATCAGCGAAAGCCCGTCGAAAAAGCACCCCAAGATCAGATACATCAGGACGATGACCGCCAGGACCTGAAGGGGCGTGAGGCCTGCCGCCTCGACGGCGCGCACCAGCTCGGTCGGCAAGCCCATCACGCTGAGAGCCTGCGCCAGGATCAGCGCTCCCACGATAACGAGAGCGAGCGCCGCGTAGACGACGACCCCCGACGTCAATCCGTCAACGATCCCTCGCAGATCCAGCCTGCCGAAGATCATCCCGAGCACTATCGTGGCAACGACACCGATCGCGGCAGCCTCGGTGGGCGTCGCGATGCCCATATAGATCGTGCCGAGGATCATGAAGGCCAAGATGACGATCGGCCACAGCGACAGCAGTCCCACGATGATCTCGCGCATCGGCCTGCGGTCCGATATCGAACCGGCGGGAATGCTCGGCGAAACGATCTCCTTGACGAAGATGAACGCCATGAAGCCCGCGGCCAGCACCAGCCCCGGGATGATGCCAGCAAGGAAAAGCTTGCCTATCGAGACGCCCTGGGTCGCGCCGTAGATAAGCAGCGCGATGCTGGGCGGGATCAGCAAGCCCAAGGTGCCACCGGCGGCAAGGCTCGCGAGAACCGCAGGCTTGGCATAGCCCCGCTTCGACAATTCCGGATACGCAACCGACCCGACCGCGGCAGCGGTGGCCGTGCTGGCACCGCAAACGGCACCAAAGACGGTGCAGACGGCAACGTTGGTGTGAAGCAACTGCCCGGGAATCCGGCGGAATATCGGCGAAAACGCATCGTATATGCGTTCGCTCAACCCGCTCCTCAAAAGCAGCTCCCCCATCAGGATGAAGAGCGGCACGGCGCTGAGAACGAACTCGTTGAGAGAGTTCCAAACCGACGTGAAGGCGAGGATCTGCGCGCCGCCGACCAGCCAGGCGAGAATGAGCATTCCCACGGCGCCAAGGGCGATGCCCACGGGGGCGCCGGTCAGGGCGGCGATCGTCAACCCCACTGCTATTACCAACCACACCATCGCGCTTCCTCGCCATTCCGATATTTGCGGAACCCGTACGGTGGTAAGGGGCCCTCCGGTTCAGCCACCCCTCAAGATCCGGCAACGAAGCCCGGCGAGCCTTGGCGCAATCGGGTTTCAATCTGCCGGGAGTCCAATATTCATTATTTTCGTCCGACAATAATTCTCCGCTTCATGGTGTCAAGGTCAAATTTCCGGATCGCCAAAGGACCGATCCGCGCCCACTCCGGCCTCGGGATTTCGCCGGCAAACCGATGCGCCGGCGCAAAAAATTATCCGCAACGACACCCTGCCCCGCTCCAGCGAGCCCGCTCAGGAGGAAAGCGATTTTCGGGCATGTCTTCCGATGGAAGCAGAAACGCCATGGCAAAGAAGCGAGCTGCCGAAGAGCAAACCGGGACCTATCGGGAGCGGGCCGGTAGCACCGGAAATCCACCGCAGACCCTGAAGCTCACAGCGCCGCGCCGCGGAGCGATAGCCCATAGAAAATATCGAGGCCCCGCCGCAGAGCGGGGGCAGATCGGCGCAGAATTTTTGAATGCATCCTGGTTCATGTCGCTGGGCGAAGCCCACGATCCCAGCGAGAAACAGAGGTACGCCTATGACGAAGCCCCTGCAGAGCGCGCGGGAACGTAACCCCGAAGGCATTCATGGAAGAAGCTAAACGTCTCTGAAAAAGTTGCCTAGTCCCCGGAACGGATTTGAAGGCGAGAACAAATCCCCCCGGTGCTGTCGCCAGCCATTTTTTACCCCGGCGCACCAATTCCCTATCGAAGATCCTGCAGTGGAACAAGGACGGGGCGACCTCCCGAAGGTCCAAATTTTGATCTTGACACCGTATTTATTGTCCGACAAAAATGATGGATATAGACTCCGGTAAATCGATCCCCATGCGGCCCAAGGGTCGCCGGGCTTCGCTACCGGATTTCAGGGAAGGTTGAACTGGTGGAACCCCCTCCCGACGTATGTTTTGAAAGCGCGCCCGTTTCGGCGCCCGCGCTCGACATCCAGGACCTTCATGTCGTTTACAAATCGCGGGCTTCGGCCCCCTTCATGGGACATGCCTCGGGCATTCCGGCGGTAAGCGGCGTCTCCATCGTTGTTCAGCCCGGCGAGGCCGTCGGCGTCGTCGGGGAATCGGGCTCGGGAAAGTCTTCCATCGCGCGCTCCGTGGTCGGCATAGGGCCGATCAGTTCCGGTACGATCCGCGTTCTCGGCAAGGACCGCACCCTCGTGGAAGGCGGACGGCGGGGCCGCGCGGCACGCGCGGACGTTCAGATGGTGTTCCAGGACCCATACTCCTCGCTCGATCCGCGACAGAGCATCGGTTCCGGTTTCGCGGAGTTGCGCGCGCTGCATTCCGCCCGCACCGCCTGGACGAGCGACGAGGACCTGCTGGGCAGCGTCGGGCTCCACGCCAACCTGCTGAAGCGCTATCCGCACCAGTTGAGCGGCGGTCAGTGTCAGCGCGTTTCGATCGCGCGCGCCCTTCTGCTCCGCCCGGTCGTGCTCGTCGCCGACGAACCGACATCGGCGCTCGACGTTTCGGTTCAGGCGCAAATCCTGAATCTGTTGCTGGACCTGCAATCGGACTGGGGGTTTGGCATCCTGTTCATCAGCCATGATCTCGGCGTGGTGAGGCAGACATGCAGGCGCATCTACGTTCTTCAGAAAGGCGTAGTCGTGGAGTCCGGAACGACGGAGATGATCTTCTCCTCCCCTTCGGAGCCTTACACGCAGCGCCTGATCAACAGCATTCCGGGTCGCGGCAAGACCATGGAGAGCTTCGCGCCCACGGGGGCGGAGAACGTCGCCTCATTCGCGTGATGACCTTTCTTATCCATCCAGAGGGAAAAACAATGATCAGAACGATATTCGACAGACGCCTGGCCCTTCGCGGCATAGCATGCCTGTTCGCCCTGCCGCTCCTTGCAGCGGCTGCCCCCGCCAGCGCCCAGACCGATGCTTCGGCAAAGAACGCCATCGTAGTGGTTCACTCCAATGAGCCTCGCTCGCTCGATCCCATCATCGACATCGTCAAGTCGAGCCTGACGATCACCAACAACGTGGTGGAGACGCTTGTCGGCATCGACGGCGATTTCCTCCCGGTTCCGGGCCTCGCCGCCAGTTGGGAGCGGGTGGACCCGACGACATGGGAATTCACGCTGCGCAAGGACGTGAAGTTCCACAACGGGGAAAGCTTCGATGCGGCGGCCGCGGCCGCCTCGATCCTCGCGACCCGCGACACGCCGGGCGTCCTCCAGGGCTTCTTCAAGCCGATCATCAAGGACGCCTCGGCCAAGTCGCCGGACGTGCTCGTCGTCACCACCAACGGGCCTTTCGGCGGCATGCCCGAAATGATGACGTTCCAGTACGTGCTGCCCGCCAGCTACTATAGCGCCGATCCCAAGCTGTTCGGCCGCGAACCCGTCGGCACCGGCCCGTTCAAGTTCGAAGGTTGGGAACCGGGCAAGTCGGTGAGCCTCGTCCGCAACGACGATTATTGGGGCAACAAGCCCAAGCTGGACGGGCTGCTGTTCCGGTTCATTCCCGACCCGCAGACCCAGCTGGCGCTGCTGGCCTCGGGCGAAGTCGATTTCGTCGAGGGCTTCCCCGCCGATCTGCTGCCGAGCGTCGAGGGCAAGCCGGGCATTAACGTTGTGCGCGTCAACGATCTGCGAAAGGTTTTCCTCGAGGTCAACACGAAGGTGAAGCCGTTCGACGACGTGCGGGTGCGCGAGGCGCTCGCTTCCGCAGTCGATCGCGACGCCATCGTCGCCGCCATCTACAAGGGCCACGCCCGGGCGACGACGGCGATCCTGAACTCGAACTTCCTGAGCGCCGCGGAGTTCCCCGATGTCTTCAAATACGATCCGGAGAAATCGCGCCAGATCCTGAAGGAGGTCGGGCCGATCGAGTCGATCGAGCTCTACGGGTCGGTCGGTCGCTTCCCCAACGACAAGCTCGTTGGCGAGGCCATCGCCGGGATGCTGCGGAACGCGGGCTTCGAGGTGAAGACCCAGCTCATGGAGACGGGCGCCTTCTTCACCCTGCTCCAGTCGCAGAACATGCCGGGCGCGCATATCCTCACCGCCGCGCCGCTCTATCCGCATGAGGACTTCCTCATGCGTACGCAGTTCACGACGACGGGGCTGTATCACTATTGCGGCACGGCGGAGCTCGACGGCAAGATCGAGGCGGCCAAGCAGATCGACCAGCGCGAGGAGCGCATCGCGACATACCAGGGCATCGCGACGTTCATCGCCACCGAAAACCGTTGCCAGGTGCCGATCTTCGACCTGGTGCAGCTCTACGGCGTCTCGGACCGGGTCGAGGGCCTCAAGCTCTACCCCCACGGCTTCATTTCCTACATCGACGTGTCCGTGAAGCAGTGACCCTTGCGGTCGACGTCGGCAGCGATAACGGATCGAGAGCAACCGGATGCAGAACTTCATCTTGACCCGGATCGGCGGTTCGCTGCTGACGCTGCTGCTCGCGCTCACCATAGCGTTCTTCCTCGCGCGAGCAGCAGGCGACCCGGCCCGGCAGATGCTGGGAAGCCTTGCATCGGAGGAGGCGGTCGCGGCCCTGAACGAGGAGTTGGGCTACGACCGGCCGCTGCCGGCCCAGTATATTGCCTTCATCCGCGACACGGTCAGCGGCGATCTCGGCGTCTCGCTGCGGTATGCGCGTGACAACCTTGCCTTGATCCTCGACCGCCTGCCCGCGACCCTCGAGCTGACGGCGGCCGCGCTTGCGATCGCCATCGTCATCGGCGGCCTGGGGGGCCTGCTCGCCGCGCTCTTTGCGGGAAGCCTGCTTGACCGGTTCATCAACTCCTCGACGCTCGTGGTGTTGTCGATGCCGCTGTTCTGGCTGGGGTTGATGCTCATCCAGCTCCTCGCCGTCCGCTATCAGCTTCTCCCCGCCGGCGGCCGGGGCGAGCTGAGGCACCTTGCGCTGCCGGCCATCACGCTGTCCGGATATCTTTTGGCGCAGATCGCGCGAATGACCCGGGCGAGCATGATAAGCGTGCTGCGGGAACCCTACATCGAGCTGGCGAAAGCGCATGGCGTCTCGCGAACCCGGATCGCCTTCGTTCACGCCTTGCGCAACGCGGCGCTGCCGGTCGTCACGTTGATCGGCGTCCAGAGCGGCATGCTGATGTCGGGCGCCGTGACCGTCGAGTTCGTTTTCGCCTGGCCCGGAATCGGGCTTCTCACCACCGATGCGGTGCTCGCGCGCGATGTCCCGCTCGTGCAGGCCCTCGTCGTGTTCGGCGCCATCATGTTCGTGGTCATCAATCTCGTCATCGACCTCGCTTATGCGATCATCGATCCGCGCGTAAGGGGAGCAGGCCGTTGAGTAGCCCCGCGCCGGATATGGGTGCCAGCTCGACCTCCAGGCCCGGTGGGCGCCGCGCCTGGCGGCCCGGCACGACGCAGGTCCTTGCGACCGGAATCCCTCTTGCACTGCTTTCCGTCGTCGCCGTCATGCTGCCCTGGCTTCCTGTCCCCGATCCGGAGGCAATTAACCTGAGCAGCGCGCTCGCGCCGCCCGCGTGGCAGGAATCGGGAACGTGGGATCACGTTCTCGGCACGGATCAGCTCGGCCGCGATCAGGCGGCGCGGATGTTGTGGGGCGCGCGCCTGACCCTCCTCATCGCCATCACCTCCACGGCCGTGGGCGCCACCCTCGGCGCAACGCTCGGCATGCTCGCCGGCTATTTCCGCGGGCCGATGGACTTCGTCATTTCGCGCATCATCGACGCGCAGCTCGCAATCCCTTTTCTCCTGCTGGCCATCACGATCATGACGGCGCGCGGACAGTCGGTCGGCGCGATCATCGGGGTCCTCGCGATCATCGGCTGGGCGCAATACGCGCGCGTCATCCGGGCGGAAGTGCTGACCCTGCGGACGCGCCCCTTCATCCTAGGATTGCAGATCGCCGGCGCCTCTCCGCAGCGAATAATCTTCCGCCACGTGCTCCCCAACGTCGCCGATACCCTGATCGTCCTCGCGACGCTTCAGGTCGGATACGTCATCCTTGCCGAGAGCGCGCTCAGCTTCATCGGCCTGGGCGTTCCCTCTCCGCACGTCAGCTGGGGCGCGATGCTCGCCGATGGGCGCCAGCTGATGGGGTCTGCGTGGTGGCTCGTGACCTTCCCGGGGCTCTCGATCACCGGTGTAGTGGTGCTCGTCAGCCTTCTCGGTGACGGCCTCCAGTCGCTCTACAACCCCCGGTCTAGAACAAGGTGACGCCCGTGGAGCCAGTCCTGGAATTGCGCAGCCTTTGCATCGAATGCGACGATCCGCTCGGCAAGATCATTCCCATCGAGGATGTAAGCCTCTCGCTCGCGCCGGGGGAGATCGTCGGCGTCGTCGGAGAATCCGGCAGCGGCAAGACGACCATGCTGAGAGGGCTCGCCGGATTGCTCGATTCCAACTGCCGCGTCGTCGACGGCTCGGTGATATTCCGCGGCCAGGAGGTCCTGAGCGCACAGGAATCGCGGCTGGATCGCATTCGCGGCAGCGAGGTCGGCCTCGTATTCCAGAACGCGATGACATCGCTCAACCCTGTCCTCAAGGTGAAGACGCAGATCAACGAGGTCATGCGCGCCCATGACGCGGTCCCCCGCCGCGAGCGGCGGCGATGGATGCGTGAGAAGCTCGAGCAGCTCGGCTTCAAGGACCCCGATAGCGTGCTCGACTCCTACCCGCATCAACTTTCGGGCGGCATGGCGCAGCGGGTCGCGATTGCGGTCGGCACGTGTTGCAGGCCCAGCATCCTGCTGGCCGACGAATGCACCACCGCCCTCGACGTGACCATCCAGGCGGAGGTCATAAAGCTGCTGCGCGGGCTGGCCAACGAGGAAGGAACGGCCCTTCTCTTCATAACCCACGATCTCGCGTTGGTTTCCGAGTTCTGCGACAGGGTGATCGTCCTCTATGGAGGCAAGGTGGTCGAATCCGGCACCGTCGATCACGTGATGCAGGGCCCTCGCCATCCCTATACGCGCGCGCTGCTTGACGCCGTTCCCGTCGTCGATGGGCGACGGCGCCTCAAGGGCATAGCCGGCATGCCACCCATCGTCCGGGAAGGGTTCGTCGGGTGCAGGTTCGCCGCCCGGTGCGATCGGGCCTCGCCCGAGTGCAGCGAAGGCGAAATCCTGTGGGCCGAGGCAGAATCCGGCCACGGCTATCTGTGCCTGCATCCGCTCGAGACGGGAACCGGCGCCGGAAGCCTCGATTCCGCAGGCCGCGGCGAGCAGCGAGAGATCAACTACCAGGTGTAATTTTTTAAGGAAGCAACGAGGCTGACATGACTGGGAAAAATGACACTTCGACGGGCGCGTCTTTGCCGATCCTTTATATGGTCGAGGTCGATGTCAAAAAAGAAGACATGGAGTATTTCGAGCGCTGGTTTGCCGGGCGACACGCTCCGGACCTGTACAACGCGGGATTTTTGCGTTGCACCAGCTACAACACGCTCGACGGCTCGTTCAGCGTGCTCGACCTTTACGAGCTTCCCGATTGGGAAGTCCTCTCATCGCCGGGATATCAGCGGGTCGGGAAGAACGATCCATATCGGGACGATGTCTTGAAGCGAATGGGGAGCCATGGCGCATCGCTCTACCATCAGATCCATATCTCGCCGGCGCCCGAGGAAAGCGGCGCCACGCTTGACGGCCCCAGGATCTCCGCGATCTGGTTCGACGCCAGGGATGCGGACGAAGCCGCCATCGCCCGTGCCTTCGACACCTGCAGCCAGGCATTAAAGGCCCAGGGCGCCCTGAGGGTGCGCATGGGGAAGCGGACCAGGGATCATCCATTGGTGAAATCGCATCGGCCGCTCTACGTGCTGGTGGCGGAATGGCCGGAAGATTCTTCCTTGCCGGACATGCGGGCCCTCGTGGAACAAACCGCCGTCGGCGCGTTGGCAAATTCCGAGACCTACACGGCGGAACGCGCCTATCCCTGGCGCAATACCGGTTTTGCCCGGTGAGCGCGAAAATCAATGCGCATGCTCCCTCTCCGGGGAGCATCTGACAAGCCGGAACAGGAGATGGACTGCTTCGCCGATCCAGGGAAACGGCGAAGCGGTTCAGGAACGGCAGGGCGCGGGCTCCCGGCTCACCGGCTATTCGAGGCGGGAACTACCAAGGTTTGTTCTTCAACTGCGCCCAGTCCGGCCCCGAGAACGGGACAAGAAAACGGACATGCACGGTCACCTTCGAAATGAGCCATTCGCCCTCGACGTTGCGATACTCGTCATCGGTATGGGCGCCCATCCACAGGGCGGTGCCGTCTCGCCGCGTCGCCGTCTCGAAGAGCATCCAGCGCGCCTTTGCGCTGTTTCCATCCACGTCGATCCACGGCGTGGTGAAATAGTGCATCGCGAATGTCCACGGGCCGGTGCGGAAGGAATCGTGGATCGCCTCCCGCCCCCGTGTCAGGCCGAAGGCGTCGCCGCCGTCCCACACCGCATCCTCGGTGAAGCACAGCGATTGCTGGCGCGCCGCCTCATTCATTTCCGCATCGGGCTTGCGCTCGTGGTCGGCCGTGTATTTCGCGTCGGCCCAATAGGCGTAACGCCCCTTCAGCCGTCTTATCGCTGACTCCGCCTCCAGCCGGTCGAGGCGCGCTGCCATGTCCATAGTCGACTCCTTTCCGGGATTGCCCCTTTCCCGGGGAGCGCGGAACGGAACCCCGCCGCGCTCGCGCGGTTTCCTCAGCGCGATGCCGCGGCGGGCTCCTTCAGGTTACCGGCCCGCTTCTTGAGCCAGAATCCATAGTTGGTCGGCCAGTCGTCGAAGGCCTCGCTGCCGTTGAGCTTCACCGCCGCGTGCCGCACCCAATAGGGATCGTAGAGGGCCTCCCGCCCGATTGCGACGAGGTCCGTCTGTCCCGCTCCGATCACGCGATCGGCATATTCGGGCGTGCGGATGAGCCCCACCGCCATCACAGGCCCGCCCCGCTCGCGCCTCACGCGCTCCGCAAGATGGACCTGGTAGCCTTCCGTGAGGGTAGAGCTTGTAAACAGCGTCGAGCGCGTCCCGACGCCGCCGGACGAGCAATCGATGATATCGACGCCGCGGCGGCGCAGCTCCGCCGCCAGGACGAGCGTATCCTCGATCGACCAGCCATCCTCCGGCCCGTCCACGCACGAAAGGCGAAACGACAGGGGTTTTTCGGCCGGCCAGTTGGCACGGACGCTCTCCGCCACATCGAGAGCGAAGCGCATCCTGTTCGACAGCGAGCCGCCATAGGCATCGCGCCGGCGGTTGGACAGCGGGGAATAGAAGCTGTGAACCAGATATCCGTGAGCCGCGTGGACCTCGAGCACATCGAACCCCGCCGCATCGCATCGCCTTGCCGCCTCCCCGAACCGGGCGACGAGGTCGCCGATCTGCGAAAGGCTCAGCTCCAGCGGCAGCGGGAACTGCGCGTCCACTTCGATGGCGGAGGGCGAAACGCCCGGCCAGCTCGCCTCCCCGCGCGCCGCGTCATCGGCGCCGAGCGGTCCATACCCGTCCCACGGGCGACGGCGCGCAGCCTTGGCGCCGCTATGAAAAAGCTGCGCGCCGGCGCGCGCGCCGGCAGCGCGGATGGCCGCGACGACCGCGGCATAATCCTCGATCAGCGAGTCGTCCCATATCCCCGCGTCGCTGTAGGTGTTCCTGCCGCGCGGCTCCACGGCGAGCGCTTCGGTGAACACCAGCCCGAAGCCGCCCATCGCATATTGCTGCAAATGCGCCCGATGCCATGCCTGCGGACGGCCATCGACCGCCCGGTAGGTCTGCATCGGCGACAACACCGCCCGGTTGGGCAAGGTGATGTCACGCAAGCTCAACTCGCTGAACAATCCGACATGCGACAAGGCTCAGACCCCTTCCGTTGAAACCCGCACAGGTCGGGCGCGTGCCAGCATCGGGAACAATGGCGCGCCCCGGATGGCAACGATACGCACGGCCAGCGGCGCTGGCTCGGAAGGGACTGCCTTCCCCTCCTCTATCCATCGGCGGCTCGCATCGCGCCGCAGGGAAATACAGCTCGCTTGCGCATTTATTGCCCGACAATAATTACCCTAAGAAAAGCGACTTTGGCAGTCAATAGGCCAATCCTGATGAGATAGCAGGCATTTCGACGAATAAACGCAGAAGGTTTCGAATTTATCCTGAATTTCTGCCGGACAGATATTCCGTCAAGAACCGAGCGTAGCCAAGCCGACGCAACGCCCAACGGGCCGCCCCCGTTCATCGCAGTCGGGTGCGCGCATCTTCGGCGCAGCAGGCACGGCAACGCACCTGCCGGCACGCTGTAGGCAGAAGAGCCCCCGGGGCAGATCCGTTCTAGGATTTAGACGGCAGGATTGCCGGCCTCTCCATGTCCAGATTGGCGAGCTCGTATCCCCGCCGGAAATCGAGAACGTGCTTTTCCATCCATTCCCGCGCTTTGGCGGCGTCGCCTTCGCGGATCGCCTCCGCGATACGGACATGCGCGAACAGCAGCCGTTCCGCCGCATTGAGCCGCGACATGACGGCAAGGAACGGGGGGTAGAACAACTCCCCGATCGGCAGGCGCGCGGCTTCTATCGCCCGATTGGCCGTGGCCCGCGCGATGAGCTGGTGGAACTCCACATCGAGCTCCGTCAACCGTTGGGAATCCGACAACGCCTCCCGCGTCGCGTCCAGATTTCGCTCTATCGCGACCAGATCGGCTTCACTTCGCCGTCGCGCCGCGCCTTCCGCCGCGGCGGGCTCCAGGGCGTGCATCGCCTCCCACAGCTCCTCGAACGTGACCTGATCGAGGATCATGGCCATCTTCATCCGCTGGGAGATGTCGCTGGGCTGCGGCGCCGTCGCAAAGAGCTTCTTCTTGCCGGTTTCGCGACGGACGAAGCCGTTCTGCTCCAGCACGCGGATGGCCTCGCG
The DNA here is from genome assembly GCA_037190985.1 of Alphaproteobacteria bacterium. Classification (GTDB taxonomy): domain Bacteria; phylum Pseudomonadota; class Alphaproteobacteria; order Rhizobiales; family Rhizobiaceae; genus Aerobium. The sequence continues at coordinate 199,080 of JBBCKE010000023.1, read as the reverse complement.
CACGGTCGAGCGATTGACGCCCCATTCATTCGCCAATTTCGTCTCCGACGGCAGGACATCCCCCGGCTTGATGTCACCGGCCAGGATGCGTCTTTCGATCTCGGCGGCGAACGCGCGAAATGCCGGTTGCGGCGGAGAAGTATCGGCGGGGTTCAGCATCAGGTTCCTTGGCGATGTTCGGTGAGACGGCTCCGCTCTAGATCACGCAACGCCTTGCGCTGGATCTTGCCAGTCAAGGTTTTCGGAAGTTCGCTCACGGCCTCGATCTCACGGGGATATTTGTACGGTGCGGTGGCGTTCTTAACATGCTCCTGGATGTCAAGTACCAGTTTATTCGTCAGGGTCAAATCATCCCGCAGGACCACGAAAGCCTTGACGATCTCGCCCCGCTCAACGTCCGGCTTGCCGACGACGGCGCACTCCTGCACTGAAGGGTGGTCGAGAAGCGCGTTCTCCACCTCTGTCGGGCCGATGCGGTAGCCGGCCGATCCGATGATGTCGTCCGCGCGCCCGCGATAGTAGAAATAACCGTCCCCGTCGCGCACGCCGCGGTCTCCGCTGAGAAACCACCGGACCCCGTCCGCCTCGATCTGCGTCTCGGCGGTTCGTTCCCGGTCATGCAGATAGCCGAGCATCATCTGCGGGGTCGGCAGGCGGATCGCGATTTCACCCTCTGCGCCGGGCGGCAGGCGGCGTCCGTTCTCGTCGATGACGTCGATGTCCAGCCCCGGCGCAGGCAGACCCATGGAGCCGTCGCGCACCTCCTTGCAGGGAAAGTTGAGCAGCGTCATCAGCGCTTCGGTCTGCCCGTAGGCTTCCAGGATCGGGATTCCGGTCCGCGCGCGCCAGCGCTCGGCAACCGTGGCGTTCAGCGACTCGCCCGCCGTCACGGCATGGCGGAGCCGTGAAAGATCGCGCGCGCCGATATCCTGGTCGACGACGCGAAACAGCTCGGTTCCCGGCGCGCAATAGACTGAGACGCGGTGCCTCTCCAGCAACCGCAGCCGTTCGGCGGGCTCGAACGGCCCATCGTAGAAGAAGGTGCAAGCGCCCATGCTCCAAGGACCGAACAGGATCGAGGTCCCCGCCTTCGACCAGCCGACATCGGCCGTGCACCAGATGATGTCTTCCGGCCCGAGATCGAGCCAGAACCGGGCCGAGCCCCGCCAGGCATAGATGGCGCGCGAGGCATGCAGAACGCCTTTGGGCATGCCGGTGGAGCCGGACGTGTAGTAAAGCAGCGCCGGATCGTCCGCCATCACCTCGGCCGCCGCGATATCGAGACCGGCCGCCGTCAGGGCCGCACCCCATTCGTCGAAACCTTCGGCCGTCCCGCCGATCGAAAGCCGCGCGGTGACATGATCGAGAAGCCCGTCGAACTTGCGCGCGTGCGCCGCGCGGCACACCACGCCCTTTGCCCCGGAATGGGAGAGCCTGAAGGCGAGGTCCCTGGCGGTCAGCATCTCGATGCACGGGATGGCGATCGCGCCAAGCCGGAGACAGGCGACCATGGCGATCTGCCATTCGGGGATACGGGGCGTCATGACCAGCACGATGTCGCCCTTGCCGATCCCGCGCGCCGCGAGCGCGGCAGCCGCGCGTTTCGAGGCGCGGGAGATGTCGGAAAAGCGGAAGGTCCGCTCCTCGCCGGCCGCATTGGCCCAGATCAGGGCGAGACCATCGCCTTCGGCGGCGAAACGATCGACGACGTCCGTTGCGAAGTTGAAGCGGTCCGGAATATCCCAGCGGAAGCTGGCGCGCGTCGCCTCGTAGTCCGGCATGTTCCGGGGCATCGTTTCCTCCTTCCTGGATGAGACCCTCACGTCAGATGGTGCCGGCCCGCCTCAGCGCATCGATCCTCCCCTCGTCGTAGCCGAGCGCGGCGAGAGCCTCGCGGGTATGCTCGCCCAGAAGCGGCGGCGCGCGGCGGATCGCTGCCGGTGTCCGTGAGAGCTTGATGGGAAAGCCAAGCTGCGGCACGCGCCCTTCCACGGGGTGGTCGACGTCGAGCAGCATGTCGCGAGCCTTTGCGTGCTCGCTCGTCAGCGCCTCGCCGATGCCGAGAACCGGGCCGAACGGAATGTCGACGGGTTCAAGCTCCGCCAGCCATTCATCCCTTGCCTTCGTCCGGAAGCGGGCCTGCAACGCCGCCTTCTGCGCTTCGGCCTCCTCCCCTTCTGGCCATTGCCTGCTCGCCAGTTCCGGCATGCCGAAGGCACGGCAGAAGCGTTCCCAGAAATGCTCCTCGATGATGCCGAGCGCGACATGCCCGCCATCGGCGCATTCGTAGACGTTGTAGCAGGCCGCCTGCCCGAGGAAGGGGCGCTCGCCGCCTTTCGGCTCGATATTCGCGAACAGGGTCTCCGCCCCGTGCAGCGCCAGCCACGAGATCGCACCGTCGTGCATGGAGATATCGACGAACTGGCCGAGGCCTGTGCGCGCGCGCGACCAGAGCGCCGCCAGAATGCCGGTGGTGGCCATCAGCGAGCCGCCGCCGACATCGGCGATGGACATTCCGGGCACGATCGGCCCTTCTCCCGCCTTGCCGAACAATTGCAGCGCACCCGCCTCGGCCAGATAGTTCAGATCGTGGCCGGGCCGCAGCTTCCAGGGGCCGGTCTGGCCGTAGCCGGAGATCGCGCAATAGATCAGGCCGGGATTGATCGCGCGCAGGCTCTCGTAGGACAGGCCCAGCCTGTCCATGACGCCGGGGCGGAATCCCTCGATCAGGATATCGGCCTCGCCCACCAGCGCGCGCAGGATATCCTTGCCCTCCTCGGCCTTGAGATTCAGCGTCACGCTACGCTTGTTGCGGTTGAGGAGCAGGAAGGATCCCGATTCCTCCTTCGCGATCGGCGCGAAGCCGCGATTGTAGTCACCGGTTCCGGGCTGCTCTATTTTCACGACGTCGGCGCCCATGTCTGCAAGGAGCTGGGTGGCGAAGGCACCGGGCAGCAGGCGGGTCAGGTCCAGCACCTTCAGCCCGTCGAGGGCCATCTGGGGGCTCAGCATGCGGTCCATCCTCCATCGACCATGATCGACGCTCCCGTCACGTAGCTGGCGGCGTCCGACGCCAGGAACAGGCAAGCCCCGACCAGCTCGTCCGGCACGCCGAAGCGGCTCATCGGCGTGCGGGCGAGGGTCTTGCCGGCCAGCGCCTCGTTGGCGCGCATCCCTTCGGTGAGGTCGGTGGTGAAATAGCCGGCGCCGACCATGTTCACCCGCACCCCGCGCCGCGCCCATTCCAGGCTCAGTTCCCCCGTCATCCGCTCGACGCCGGCCTTGGCCGCGCAATAAGCGGTGGTGCGGTCGAGCGCGACCTTCGCCGCGACGGAGGTGACGTTGACGATGGAGCCCGAGCCCTGTTGCAGCATCACGCGCCCCGCATGCTTGCATGCGAAGAACACGCCGGTCAGGTTGACGTCGATGATCTGCTGCCATTCCGGGCGTGTGGTATGCTCAGCGCGCTTGTAGAACGGATTGATCCCGGCATTGTTGACCAGCGCGTCGATCCGACCCCAGCGCGCGACAACGGCCGCGCACGCCGCCTCGACCTGGTCCTCGTCGGCCGCGTCGGCGGCATGAGCCATCACCTCGCCGCCCATTTCTGCGGCCGCCGCCTCCAGCCTGTCGCGGTTGCGGCCGGTGATCGCGACCCTGCATCCCTCGGAGATGAAGCCCTCCGCAATCGAACGCCCCAGGCCGCGGCCTCCGCCGGTCACGATCACGACGCGCCCGCTCAGGGAATCGAGCGCCCGGCGCAGGACCGATCCGCTCATGCCGGTCGCCTCTCTGGCCGGCGCGCGATGCTCCGGGTCTCCAGCGCCACGAGATCGGGAGGCAGCGAGAAATCCAAAGCGCACTCCTCAGAACTGCCGCCCGCGCGCCACATCCAGCGCGAAGGCGAAAAGCTCGTGCCCGAGCGTCTGGAAGGACGCGTAGCGGGGGTCGGTCGTCCCGCCGCTGGCATGTCGGCGATGCAGTTGCAGAAAGACCACCGCGAGCTTCAGGATCGTCAGCACGCGCCAGGGGTGAAGGGCAGAGACATCGCGTCCCGTCCGCCGCGCATAAGAGGCGGCGGCCTCCTCGCGGGTCATAAACCCGGGACCGGCGGTAGGCATCTGCGCGAGCCGGTGCATGCACTCGGGATCGCCCGGCTCCGTCCAATAGGAAAGCAACGTCGCCAAATCGAACATCGCCGGACCGCGCGTGCCCATGTCCCAGTCGACCAGCGCGGTGGCCTCCAGCGTCACCGGATCCAGCAGCAGGTTGTCCAGCTTGAAATCGGAATGCAGCAAGACCGCTCCGCGATCCTGCGGCTCGGGACAGGCATCCAGCCAATCGGCAATCCGGCGCGCGGCGACGGGCAACTCACCGTCGGTCACGCCGAGGGCCCTGCCAAGCCAACCCTGCGCTTGCCGGCGGAAGAAACCTTCAGGCCGCCCGAGCGATCCCAGCCCTATCGCCTCGGGATCGACCGCATGAACGCACGCAAGCACGTCGACCAGAACATCGGACAGGCGGGCACCGGTGTCGGATGTCGCCGGCAGCGGGGCAAGGCTGTCGCCGCGCAATGTCAGCCCGTTCCGGAACTCGAGGATCTGGAACGGAACGCCGATCACGGCCGGGTCGGTACACAGATACAGGCTGCGCGGCGCAAGAGGCAGCGCCTGCCAGAGACGGGACAGGATGCGGTGTTCACGCATCATATCGTTGGCGCCCGGCGGCAGCGGCCCCGAAGGGGGACGACGCAGCACAGCCCAGCCTCCGGACAGCCGGATCAGGTAGTTGAGATTGGCGAGGCCTCCGGCGAATTGACGTGGCTCGACCCCGGGATCGAGGCAGCCTCCCTGTCGTTCGAGCCAACCCGAGACGACGGCGATATCCAAAGGCTCCGACAAATTTTCCGGCCGAAGCGCCAGACCCGGGGGCAGGCGCGGAACCGCTGTCTCAATCTGCATGGCTGAGCTCCAACAGGCATATTATTGTCCGACAAAAATTTCGCTGTCAATAATTTGTCTGACGATTCCACAGCCGCCCTTGCGTATTTCTGGTACGTCTGGGGCGTGATTCGGCAATTTATGGAAAAAGAGCCTGAGCTGATTGCCGTCGTAGGCGAGCAATCAAAGAACTAGCGCGACATTTTGTCGGACAGAATTAAGTCGATTGTTGCTTCGTGCTCCATAACGGCGCAAGCGCCATCCGACGCCTGACTCTGGCGCGCCGGGCGGCTCGAAAAGGACCTTAAGGCGATATTCAGCGACCGGGAGGCGGATGCGATCTCTTCGAGGCGGAGCTCGGTGCCGGCGCCACTCACCCGCCCTACCCCCCAAACCGTCACATCAACGCGTCGGGGGCGTTCATTTCGCGGAACAGCCAGTTTCCGAAGACCTGCACGTTGTGGCTTTCGCGGTAGCGGTCCGGGTAGACGTAGTAGTAGCCGTCGCTGCATGGCATGGCGATGTCGCTGATCTTGACCAGCGCCTTCGCGTCGATCTCGCGCCGGATCAGGAATTCGGGCAGGAGCGCGAAGCCGATTCCCGCCATCGCCGCCTCGATCACCAGCGAATAGAACTCGAACCGCGGCCCCGCCTGGTCGCCGGGCGTGTCGATCCCGACATGGTCGAGCCATTCGCGCCACAGGGTCGGGCGGGTCGTGTGCTGGATCAGCGGCGCGCTGCGCAGCATCCGCGCCAGGGACACATTGCCGACCAGCGCGGGGGCGGCGACGGCCACCACGCTCTCCCCCATCAGATAGCGCATATGGCAGTTCGGCCAGACGGCCGGGCCGAAATAGATCGCCGCCTGGATATCCTCGCTTTCGAACTCGAAACGGCGGATCTTGGACACCAGGTTGATGTTGATGGCCGGATACGCCGAAAGGAAGCGGTTCAGCCGCGGCACCAGCCAGCGCGAGCCGAAGGTGGGCAGGCAGCCCACGGTCAGCGCGCCGCCCTGCCGCCCCTCGGTCAGCATGCTGGTGGTCGCCACCTCGATCTCGTTCAGCAGCCCGTGCAGCGTTTCGGCATAGATGCGGGCCGCCGGCGTCGGGGTGAGCCGCAGGCGCTCGCGCAGGAACAGGCGCTGGCCCAGGAGATCCTCGAGAGAACCCAGCCGGCGGCTGACCGCGCTCTGCGTCATGTTCAGCTCGGCGGCCGCCCTGGTGACCGAGCCGTTGCGCACCACCGCCTCGAAACAGCACAGATCGCGGGTCGAGGGCAACGTGCGGCGCATGATGGCCTTCCCAAGTTCATTATTCCAACTTGGAATAGCTAACGCATCATATGGCAATATACAATTGCGCGGCGGCGTTGCACCATGGCTTCGTGGGAAAAGCCAAAAAGAATAATGAAATGGGAGTGACGATCGGATGAGCGGAGTCCGCGCGCGTCGCACGACAGGGCCGCTGCCGTGATCGAGGTGCGGGGGCTGAGCCGCTACTATTCCATACCGGTCGGCATGGTGGCCCGGCTGCGCGGCGCCCGCCCCCGGCAGTTGCGCGCGGTCGACGGCGTGACCTTCGATCTCGCCCCGGGCGAGGTGCTGGGGCTGGTCGGCGAATCCGGCTGCGGCAAGTCGACCACCGGGCGGCTGCTCGTCGGGCTGGAGGAGCCGAGCGAAGGCACCATCCGCATCGGCGGCGAGGACGCGCTGGCGCTGCGCCGGCAGGACCGCAAGGCATTCCACCGCCGGGTGCAGATGGTGTTCCAGGACCCGTTCGGCTCGCTCAACCCGCACCTGACCATCGCCGAGATCGTCGCGCGGCCGCTGGTCTACCAGGGTCACCGGCGCGGACCGGAGCTCGACGCCAAGGTCAAGGCGGTGCTGGAGCAGGCCGGGCTCACCCCGGCCGAGCAGTATCTCACCCGCCACCCGCACCAGATCTCCGGCGGCCAGCGCCAGCGCGTCTGCATCGCCCGCGCCATCGTGCTCGACCCCGTCGTGCTGCTCGCCGATGAGCCGATCTCGATGCTCGACGTGTCGATCAAGTGGGGCATCATCCGGCTGATGAAGCGGTTGGTGTCGGAGCGGTCGATCTCGCTGCTCTACGTCACCCACGATCTCGCCACGGTGGGGGCGATCTGCGACCGCATCGCCATCATGTATCTCGGCCGGATCGTCGAGACCGGCCCGGTGGATCAGGTGCTGGCCGCGCCGCGCCATCCCTATACGGCGGCGCTGGTCTCGGCCATCCCCGTCGCCGTGCCGGGCGGCGGGCGCCCTGCCCCGGACATCAAGGGCGCGATCCCCGACGCGACCGACATTCCCCCCGGCTGCCGCTTCGCCCCGCGCTGCACGCGCGCCACCGACCTGTGCCGCACCGACGACCCTCCCATGAGCGGAGAAGGCGCCTGGCAGGCCGCCTGCCACCACCCCCGGACGGAGGCGGCGGCATGACGCGCTATATCCTGCGGCGGCTGTTCTACATGGCGGTGACGCTGTTCGTCATGATCACGCTGATGTTCTTCCTGTTCCGGCTGCTGCCCGGCGACCCGACGGCGGCGGTGATCAGCCCGGCGCTGGACGAAGCCGCGCGCGAGGCGATGCGGCGGCGCTTCGGCCTCGACCAGCCGCTGTTCACGCAATATCTGGCCTATCTGCGCAACCTGTCGGTGCTGGATTTCGGCATGTCGTTCCGCACCTCGGCCCCGGTGTGGGAGATGATCGAGCTGCGGCTGGTCAACACCCTGCTGCTGATCCTGCCCTCGATGCTCGCCGCCTATGCGATCGGCGCCTATGGCGGCGCGCTGATCGCCTGGCATCGCGGCGGCAAGGCCGAGGCGAGCGTGGTGCTGTTCGCCACCGCCATGCAGTCGGCGCCGCTGTTCTGGCTGTCGATGCTGGCGATCCTGTTCTTCTCGATCCTGCTGGGCTGGTTCCCGACCGGCCATATCGTCACGCCGGGGCGCTTCCCCGACCCGACCTGGCGCATGTATCTCACCGGCGATTTCCTGCACCATCTGGCTCTGCCCTTCCTGGTCAACACCTGCTACCAGCTCTGCTTCCCGCTGCTGCTGATGCGCTCGACCATGCTGTCCACCATCGGCGAGGACTATGTCGAGCTGGCGCGCATGAAGGGGCTGACGGAACGGCGCGTGCTCTACGGCCACGCCATGCGCAACTCGCTGCTGCCGCTGGCGACGACGCTGCCGATGATCCTCGGCTGGGCCGTGGCCGGGTCGGTGGTGATCGAGACGGTGTTCAGCTGGCCGGGCCTCGGCCTCCTGATGATCGAGGCGATCAACCGCTCGGACTATCCCGTCGTGCAGGGCGCCTTCCTGCTGATCGCGGTGCTGACCATCCTCGGCACCTTCGCCGCGGACCTGCTTTACGGTCTGCTCGATCCCCGCATCGTCTATCGCTGAGAGGAGGAGGCGCGGTGCAGATCCTGCTTTCCTTCTTCAAGGCGGTCTGGAAGACCCCGACGGGCCGCTTCAGCCTGATCGTGCTCGGCATCTTCGTGCTCGTCGCCGTGCTGGGACCGCTGATCGCCCCGCACGACCCGATGCTGCGCAACTACGGCCCCGACAGGAAGCTGCTGCGCCTTGCCGGGCCGTCGTGGGACCACTGGCTGGGCACCACCCTGATGGGGCGCGACATCGCCAGCCAGATGCTGCACGGCGCGCGCCCGGCGCTGATCGTCGGCGGGCTGACGGCGCTCGGCACCGTGGCCATCGGCATGAATATCGGGCTGCTGGCCGGCTATTACGGCGGCCGGATCGACGGCATCCTGATGCGCATCACCGACGTCTTCCTCGGCCTGCCCTTCCTGCCCTTCATCATCGTCGTCCTGTCGATGAGCGGGCGCAGCCTGACGACGATCGTCATCGCGATGACACTGGTGATGTGGCGCTCCACCGCGCGGGTGATCCGGGCGCAGGTGCTGACGCTGCGCGAGATGCCCTTCGTCGCCGCCGCGCGCATCACCGGCGCCAGCGATCTGGCCATCCTCTACCGCGAGGTCGCGCCCAACATCCTGCCGCTGGCGCTGGTCAACACCGCCTTCGCGCTGGCCTGGGCGATCATCACCGAGGCGAGCATCGGCTTCCTCGGCTTCGGCGATCCGAACACGATCACCTGGGGGTCGATCCTCTACGACGCCTATGCCTCGCAGAACATGTACCGCGCGCCGTGGTGGGTCGTGCCGCCGGGCATCGCCATCATGGTGCTGGTCTCGGCCGTCTATTTCGCCGGCCGCGCCTATGAGGAGGTGCTGAACCCGCGCCTCAAGGGGATCTGAACCATGGCGATCCTCGACATTGAGGAGCTGGAGCTGCGCTATGTCACCGAAAGGGGCCCGGCCAAGGCGCTTTCGGACGTGAATCTCAAGGTCGAGCGTGGCGAGGCCATCGGCATCGTCGGCGAGTCCGGCTGCGGGAAAAGCACGCTGCTCAAGGCCATCATGGGCGTGATGCCCCGCAACGCGGTGATCGCCGGCGGGGCCGTCCGCTTCGACGGGCAGGACCTGATCGCGGCGGGCCCGGAGGCGTGGCGGCGCGCCCGCTGGAAGGGCATCGCCATGGTCGCGCAGAGCGCGCTCAACGCGCTGAACCCGGTCAAGCGCGTCGGTGCGCAGATCGCCGAGGCGATCACCGCGCACGAGAGCTGGCCGAAGGCGCGGGTCGAGGCGCGGGTGCAGGAGCTGCTGGCGCTGGTCGGGGTCGATCCGCGCCGCGCGCGCGACTATCCGCACCAGTTCTCGGGCGGGATGCGGCAGCGGGTGCTGATCGCCATGGCGCTGGCGCTACGCCCGCCCGTCCTGCTGGCGGACGAGCCGACGACCGCGCTCGACGTGATCGTGCAGGACCAGATCTTCCGCCGCCTCGGCGCGCTGCGGCAGGAGCTGGGCTTCGCCATGCTGCTGGTGACGCACGATCTGGCGCTGGTGATCGAGAACTGCGACCGCGTCGCGGTCATGTATGGCGGGCTGGTGGTCGAGGAAGGCCCGGTGGCCGAAATCGTCGCCGCGCCCTCGCATCCCTATACGCTCGGGCTCTACAACGCGCTGGCCCGTCCCGGCCAGCGGGCGCAGCCAATCTCCATTCCCGGCCGCCCGCCCGATCTGGTCGACCCGCCCGACCATTGCCGGTTCGCGCCGCGCTGCCCCTTCGCCATCGACCGGTGCCGCTCGGAATCGCCCGGCATGACGATGGTTTCCTCCCGCCATGCGGCCCGCTGCTTCCGCATCGCCGAGATGGAGCAACTGCGCCCCGCCGCCGCCCTGCCCGAGACCTGGGAAGGCGCCCCGGCCCGCCCGACGCCCGAGCCCGAACGGCTCTGACCGGCCACCTGCCGGAAGAAGGACACCTGCCGGACGAAGGACCACCGGACGAAAAACGGGGCGCCGGCAAGTCCGGCGCCCCGTCCCGTTTCTCCGGGTACTCTCTTATTCAGGATAGCGCAGGCGGCCGTTGTCGCCCCAGGTGAACCCGGCCTCGGTCAGGATGGCGCGCGCCTTGTCGAGGTCGTATTCCTGCACCGCCAGCTCGGAATCCGACCAGAAGGCGTTGGCCGGAACCAGCGGGGTTGCGATGGCGACGGCGTCGCCGCCCAGCACGTCCTCGATGATCTGCTCGCGCGGGATCGCCCAGCCCAGCGCCTGCCGCAGGGCCTTGTGCGAGAACGGCTCGGAGCGGATGTTGTAGCGCGCCGACATGTGGCCGTTGGACTGGGCCTGGATGAGCTGCAGGTTGGCCTGCGTGGCGAATTCCTCGACCACGGTCGGCACGATGGGCTGCAGGGACACGCCGATCTCGCCGCTGCGAAGGGCGGCGGCCAGAACCTCGGCCGAGCCGAACTGGACCATCAGCACGTCCGCCTTGGGCTGCATGAAGTGCTCGGGCCGCCTGATGAACGAGATTTCCTGACCCTGCCGCCAGTGCGACAGCGTCCACGGGCCGCTGCCGACGGGCTCGGTGTTCCTGAAATCCTGCGGCGCGTCCATCGCCTCCCACACATGCTTCGGCAGGATGGGAAGCTGCCCCAGCGCCAGCGGCACGAAGCTCGCCGACGGCTCGGTCAGGGTGAAGCGCACCCGGTTGCCGTCGACCGCGACATCGGCGAGGCTCTCGAGCACGGAGCGGAAATAGGCCGCTTCCTTCTCCTTCAGGAAGCGGAAGGTGAAGGCCACGTCCTCGGCCGTCATCGGCTTGCCGTCGCTGAAGGTCAGGCCGTCGCGCAGCACCGCCTCGATGGTGGTGTCATCGACCACCTCGATGCTCTCGGCCGCCCACATCCGCGGCTTGCCGTCCGGGCCGGTGACGACCAGCCGGTCGTAGATCAGCCCCAGCCGGTCGAGGTCCTCCAGCGTCTTGAAGACCAGCGGGTTCCAGCTATCCTGGTCGATGGTCCAGCCGAGCTTGACCGGCCCGTCGACCAGGCTCTCCATGTTCAGCATGTTCCAGACCGACCGCACGCCGTCGGGCGACGGCTGGTATTCGGCAAGCTTCACCCGGTCGGTGTTGATCGCCATCGTGTTGACGACGGCGGCGATCAGCCCTTCGGGCTGCTCGTCATAGATCACCTTCTGCATCTCGAGGACCACCGCGCGCCGGGCGTCGGGATCATAGAGCTTGCGCTGCTCGGGGATGAGTGCCTCGAACCGCTCGGAATGGAAGCCGCCGACATTGCCGCCGCCCGGCTTGTCGTTGATCCCCGCGAACTGGTTGACGGTGAAGAACTCCGGATCGAGCCGCGCAGGCGAGCCCGACAGCACCGACATCACCACGTCGAACTTGTGCTCGGTGAACCACATCGACACCATGGGCGACGGGAAAGGCTGCGGGTCGAGCTGCACGTCGAGCCCGAGCTCGCGCCAGCTTTCGGCGATGTAGTTCGAGGTCTCGTAATAGTGCTGATAGTTCGAGGCGGGCCAGGTCAGGAAGCTGATGGTCTGGACCTCGCGGCCTTCGGCCAGCGCGGCCATGGGCATCAGGATGATGCCCGATGCTCCGATAAGTGTGCGCATTCGCATGGTGATCTCCCCTTTATACGGGGCGAAGGCGCGCCCCTGGTTTTTGGCGGCGCCTCCGTATCGTCGCCGTGAGAGGGAATGTTAGCGCAGGCCGTGGAGGGCAATAATTGACATTTTGCTCCGCCATCATTCCAGCCTGTAATGCATCTCCGCGTGCGCAGATAAAAATCCTTTTATAACAATAGGGTAGAGATTTCCCCCGTCCTTCGGCCGGATTTCGACCCCTGCCCCGGCCGTGTTGACAGGACCGGCCGCCGCCGTAAGCTTCGACAGGTTTGACCCGGGCCGATCTCCGGTGCGGGTGGAATAATTGCCGCAAGGGACAGACTTCCTTCCGCGCATGATCGTAGTTCGGACATCTGACAAAGGATCGCGCGCGTTCGGCGGGACACCCGTGTCCCGGAAAACCTGTCCCGAGACTGCCGGACCCCCGGCGATGTCTCGGCACATGACAGACAATATTGCGCTCTTCGGCATCCGGGCCGCGAGGCGACGGCCGCCTCGTGCGGGGCGTGCCCGTCGGGGCCGGGACGCGGATACGGAGCAAGGATCGACCGATCGCTCAGTTACAGGGAGAAACGACATGAAATACTTCTCATACGCCAACCTCATGGATATCGACTATCTCCACCGGGTCGCCCCTTCGGCGAAGGTCGTCGGCATCGCCTGCCTGAAGGACTACGAGTTCTCCTTCGGCGTCTGCCATGACGGCTCGCACAGCGGCGCGCGCCTCGTTCCCTCGAAGGGCGGCGAAATCTGGGGGGTCGAATACGAGCTCTCCGACAGCGACATGGCGGCGCTGGACGAGTCTGCCGGGGTCGGCCACGGGCATTGGGCCCACAAGCCCATCGAGCTGCACACCGCGGATGGCCGGACCCATCAGTCCATGACCTACGACATGCCCAACCCCTCCGCCCCTGCCGGCCCGCCCGCGCACTATGTCGAACCGGCCCTCAAGGGCGCCCGCGCCAACAAGCTTCCGGCCGACTACATCGTCAAGCTGGAAGCACTTTTGGCGGGCGGCTCCGCCCGGGCGTGAAACCCGCATCCCTCGGATAGGTCTCGCCGGCCTGCCCTGCCGTGGGTGGGCCGGCGAGACCGGGCATCACTCGCGAGCTACCCATTCAAGGGAAAATGGCACGCGACGCGATGGCCATCGGCGTCCCCCGCCAGAAGCGGTTCCGTCTGGCGGCAGATGTCACGGGCCTTTGGGCAGCGGCCGTGGAACGCGCAGCCGGAAGGCAGCCGCAACGGGCTCGGCACGTCGCCGCCCAGCGGCTTGCGCTCGGGCCGCTCGATGATCTTCGGCACCGGCGCGGCGTCGAGAAGCGCGCGCGTGTAAGGGTGGCGGGGCGCCCGGAACAGGTCGGCGCGGGACGCGTGCTCGACGATCTTGCCGAGATACATGACCGCGACGTGATGGGCCATGTGCTCGACCACGGCGAGATCGTGGCTGATGAACAGCAGCGACAGGCCGAGCTCGTCCTGAAGGTCCATCAGCAGGTTGATGATCTGGGCCTGGATCGAGACGTCGAGCGCGGAGACGGCCTCGTCGCAGATGATGATGTCGGGCCTGCCGGCCAGCGCGCGGGCGATGCCGATCCGCTGGCGCTGCCCTCCCGAGAATTCATGCGGGAACCGGTCCAGCGCCTCGACCGGCAGGCTGACCTTGCGCAGCAGCGCCTCCGCCTTTTCCCTCGCCTCCGCGGCCGAATGCGCCTGACCGAAATTGATCAGAGGCTCGGCAAGGATCGCGCCGATGCGCATGCGCGGATTGAGCGACGAGAACGGGTCCTGAAACACCACCTGCATCTGCGAGCGGACGGCGCGCCGTTCGGCTTCCCGGATATTGTCGACGCGGCGGCCGTTCAGCACGACCTCGCCGGAAGTCGGCGGCGTGAGGCCGAGCAGCACCCGCCCGACCGTCGATTTTCCGCAACCGGACTCGCCGACGACGGCCAGCGTGCTGCCGCGCTCCAGCGCGAAGCTGACGCCGTTGACCGCGTGGACCACGTCGCGCGGCCGCCCCAGCAGGTCCCGGCCGACCGGAAACGCCTTCACGAGCGCGCGGACATCGAGAACCGGCGCGCTCATTGGCCACCTCCGGCCTGCGCCCTCGCCACGGGATAGTGGCAGGCGACCAGATGGCCATCCTTCACCGGGCGCAGGCCCGGCGCGACGTCCGAGCAGAGCGCGCGGGCCTGCCCGCAGCGGTCGCGGAAGACGCAGCCCCTTATCGGTCCGGTCAGGGCAGGAACGCTGCCGGGAACTTCCGCCAGCCGCCTGCGGCCCGAGGCGGCGCCTTCGCCCAGTTGCGGCACCGCCGCGAGCAGGCCCACCGTATAGGGATGCGCCGGCGCGTCGAACAGGTCGGCGACGCGGGCCTCCTCGACCTTCCGTCCGGCATACATGACCATGACGCGGTCGGCGACCTCCGCCACGACGCCGAGGTCGTGCGTGATCAGCATCACGGCGGTGCCGGTGCGCTGGCGCAGATTGCGGATCAGGTCGAGGATCTGCGCCTGGATCGTCACGTCGAGGGCCGTGGTCGGCTCATCGGCGATCAGCAGGCGCGGCTCGCAACTGAGGGCGATGGCGATCATCACCCGCTGGCGCATGCCGCCGGACAGTTGGTGTGGATATTCGTCGAGACGGCGCGCGGGCTCGGGAATGCCGACGAGACGCAGCATCTCCTCGGCACGGGCCCGCGCGGCGCTTCGAGCGAGGCCCTGATGCAGGCGCACCACCTCGATTATCTGGCGCCCCACGGTCAGGACCGGGTTCAGGCTGGTCATCGGCTCCTGGAAGATCATGGCGATCTCGTTGCCGCGGATGCGGCGCAGGGCGGCTTCGTCGAGTTGCAGAAGGTCGTGCGCGCCGAACCGGATTTCGCCCGCCGAGCGGCCGGCCGATTCGGGGATCAGCCGCAGGATCGACATCGAGGTCGCCGACTTGCCGCAACCGGATTCGCCGACGATCGCCAGCGTCTCGCCGGCGTCGACGTGGAAGCTGACGCCATCGACCGCGCGCAGGACCCCCGCCGGCGTCCGGAAATGGGTCTGCAGATCGCGCACATCGAGAACGGGCCCGTTCATGGCTAGCCCTTTCTCGCCGTGCGCGGGTCGAAGTGATCGCGCAGGCCGTCGCCGAGCAGGTTGATGCCGAGAACGGCGAGCCCGAGGAAGACGGCGGGAAAGGCGATGATGTGGAAGGCGATCTGCCACAGCGTCCGCCCCTCGGCCATGATGGTGCCCCAGCTCGGCACCGTCGGCGGGATGCCGGCGCCGATGAAGGACAGGACCGCTTCCGTCATCATCGCGCTCGCGCAGATATAGGTCGCCTGCACCGTCATCGGCCCCAGCGTGTTGGGCAGGATGTGCCGCCAGATGATCCGCGGCGTACTGGTGCCGCAGGTGATCGCCGCCTCGACGTAAGGCTGCTCGCGCAGGCTGAGGACGGTCCCCCGCGCCAGCCGGGCGACACGCGGGATCTCGGCGATGGTGATGGCGATGATGACGTTCTGCACCGAGCCGCGCGTCAGCGCCATCAGGGCGATGGCGATCAGGATCGCCGGGATCGACATCAGCCCGTCGATGACGCGCATGATGATGCCGTCGGCCCAGCGGACATAGCCGGAAACCAGGCCGACCAGCAGGCCCCCGGCGGTGGCCACCACCGCCACCGTCAGGCCGATGACCAGCGACACCCGCGCGCCGTAGGCGACGCGGGAGAAGATGTCGCGCCCCAGCGCGTCGGTTCCGAACCAGTGCATCGCCGAAGGCCCTTTGAGACGGGAGATCGGGGACAGCTTCGCCGGGTCGTGCGGCGCGAGCCACGGCGCGAACAGCGCCAGGACGACGAGCACGGCGAGAAGCAGCCCGCCGAGGACGATCATCGGATGCTGGTCGAAAAAGCGCCGCAGCCGCCCCCTCGCCCGCGGCGCGCCGAGGACCGCCGGCAGCTCGGGCGCGGCGATGATGTCGGCGGCGTGATCGAGGTCCGTGCTCATCGGCGCCTCAATAGCGGATGCGCGGGTCGATCAGTGTGTAAGCCAGATCGACCAGAAGATTGACGAAGACATAGGCGAAGCTGAACAGGAGGACGACGCCCTGGATGACCGGATAGTCGCGTTTCAGGATGGCGTCGATCGTCAGCCGCCCGAGCCCGGGCAGGGAGAATATGCTCTCGACCACGACCGCGCCGCCGAGGAGCAGCGCGACGCCGATGCCGACGACGGTCATGATGGGAATGCCCGCATTCTTCAGCGCATGCACGAACAGGACCGCTCCGAGGCCGAGGCCCTTCGCCTGCGCCGTCCGGATGTAGTCCTGCTTCAGGACGTCGAGCATCGCCGCCCGCGTGGTGCGCGCGATCAGCGCGATATAGACCGACCCGACGGTGAAGGCGGGCAGGATCAGATGGCTCAGCCACGGCCAGAGACCGTTCGACAGCGGCTGGTAGCCCTGCACGGGGAGCCAGCCGAGCTTCAGCCCGACGCCCCAGCTCAACCCGTAGGCCACCACGAAGACCGGGACCGAGAAGCCGAGGATGGCCATGACCATCACCGCGCGGTCGATCCAGGTTCCCGCCCGCCACGCCGCCAGGATCCCCATCGGCACGGCGATCAGCACTGAAAGCGGGATGGCGATCACCATCAGCGAGATGGTCGGCGCAAGCCGTTCGGCAATCAGCGTCGTCACCGGCAGGCCGCTGATGATCGACTGCCCGAGGTCAAGACGCGCGATCTGGCCGAGCCATGTGAAGAGACGGACGAAATAGGGCTGGTCGAGGCCGAGCCGCTCGCGCACCGCGTCGATCTGTGCCTGCGAGGCCTGATCGCCGGCGATCAGCGCCACCGGGTCCCCGGGCGCGAAATAGAGCAGCGAGAACACGAAGACGGCGACGACCGCCATGACCGGGATCGTCGCGAGGCATCGTCTGATCAGAAAGGCCAGCATGTCCAGCTCTCGTGCGTCACGCCGCCAGCGGCGCGAGAAAGG
Organism: Alphaproteobacteria bacterium; assembly: GCA_037190985.1. Classification (GTDB taxonomy): domain Bacteria; phylum Pseudomonadota; class Alphaproteobacteria; order Rhizobiales; family Rhizobiaceae; genus Aerobium. The sequence goes on along the minus strand of JBBCKE010000023.1, from coordinate 182,106 downwards.
CCGCGAGCGTACCCGACCATTTCCGGTGGTCCAGACCCGAGGCGAGATGGCCGAACCCGCTCTCTATCGCGACGAAACGGGCATCGACGCCGGCCGCCTTCAGGCGCGCTATCGCCGCGTTCCCTTCCGACGCGGGATAGAGCGCGTCCGTCGAGGACAGCGCCAGCAAGACGCGGGCGCGAATGCGCGCAAAATCCGCATCGCCGGGCCGGAAGCGCTCGATGGGGCCCGCCAGGGCCACGAGCGAATTGCCGTCGAACGCGTCGGCCCACTCCCCGGCCATGCGGCGCACTTCGGCAAGGCGCGCGTCCCGCTCCGGAAAGGCGGCTTCCAGCGTCGCCTCGACACCATAGCCCAGCAGGACCTCCTCGCGCAAAGCCGCCATCGTGGCGCGGATACCGCCGGGATGATCATAGTAGCGGCCGCCGTTCCAGTTCGGGTCCGTGGAAAGCCTCGCGCGGATGGCGGAGGCCGACACGCTGTCCGGGCCGGTCAAACCCGACACGGCGACGACAATGGCGTCCATGTCGAGCGGACGGTCCATGGCCCATTGGAGCGCCTGAAAGCCCCCATAGGACGGACCGACCACCGCCGCCAGCCTGCCGATGCCGAGCCGGTCGAGAAGGCGGCGCTGGGATTCGACCATGTCCGACATGACGAGCTGCGGAAAGTCCGGCCCGTACGGCCGCCCGGTCCCAGGATCGATGCTCGCCGGCGCGGTGGAGCCGAAGCTCGACCCGATCATGTTGGCGCTGACCACGAAGAAACGGTCGGTATCGACCGGCCTGCCCGGACCGACGAGCGCGCTCCAGCTTCCTTCCGCGGCCACGGCTCCCGCCTCGGCAAAGGTGTGCGGAGACGTGTAGCCGTGCGTGAGCAGGATGGTCGGACGACCCGGTTCCTGCCGGCCATAGGTCACGTAGGCGACCTCGGCCTCATTCAGCGTGCCGCCGAGCCGCAACGGCAGGTCGCCGATGGCGGCGATGTGGGTTTCCCGCATGATGGATTTTCCTCGTCGCGTGCCGGTGCCCGCGAGGCCGGCGCAAGGGCCTCGCGGGCTGGCCCGTCAGGCCTTCCTGAGATTCCAGAAAACCGGGATGCCGATGCGGATCACGTCGCTCAGGCTGCTGCGATAGACCGTCGGCTGCTGGAACTGGCCGACCGGGACGTAAGGCACGAAGCCGAACGACTCGCGTTCCATCTCGGCGGCGATCTCCTTCTGCTCCTCGACGCTCCGCGCCAGCAGCCATTGCAGGCGCAGCTCCTGCAGCCGCGGGTTCTCCGGCCAGCCCGGCCATGCGGCGCGGCCGTCGGCGCGCAGGCCGATATGGGTCGCGGGGTTCGAGAACTGGGCGCTCTCGCCATAGGCGAAGAAGACGCTCCAGCCGCCGTTCGACACCGGCTCGGTCGAGGTGCGGCGCTGGATCATCGTGGCGATGTCCATGGTCTGCACGTCGGTCTTCAGGCCGATCGAGCGCAGCACCTCGTCGAGGACCAGGCAGCATGCGTTGACGATCGGGTTGTCGGTCGGGGTCAGGATGACGACCGGGGTGCCGTCGTATCCGGCCTCCTCGACCAGCTTGCGGGCGGCGTCGAGATCGCCGCTCATGGCCTCGCCGCCGGCCCCGGTCGACATTGCCGTGCCGCACGGGAAGAAGGACTTGCATTCCTGCCCGAAGCCCCCCTCGCCCACCGTGGCCTGAAGGAACAGGTTCTGATCCACCGCCGTCAGGACCGCGCGGCGCAACCCGACATTGTCGAACGGCGCGACGGCGTGGTTGAGGCGCAGGATGATCGGATAGCCCGACGGGTCGAGAGAGACCACGGTGAAGTCGGGATTGTCCGCCACAAGCGGCAGGAGGTCGGTCGAGGCGGTCTCGTACCAGTCGAGCGCGCCGCTCTGCAGCGCCGCCATCGCGGTGCTGGCATCGGGGATGATCTTCCACTCGACCCGGTCGATATGGACGACCTTGCCGCCGGCCGTGCCGCTGGCGGGCTCGTCGCGAGGGACATAGCCGTCGAACCGCTCGAACGCCAGCGAGCTGCCGCGTGCCCACTCGCTCTCCAGGAAGCGGAACGGGCCGGACCCGATCGTCGAGGAAATCTGCTCGTTCGGATCGGTCGCGGCGACGTGCTCCGGCATCATGAACGGGCCGGGCGAGCCGAGCTTGCTCAGGGCGTCGGCGACGCTGGGAAACGGCTCGCGAAAGCTGAGGACGATGGTGCGGTCGTCCTGCGCGACGATGTCGTCGAGGCGGTCGAGCATGATCTGGCCCAGCCCGTCCCGCGCCGCCCACCGCCGGATCGACGCGGCGCAATCGCGGGCCAGAACAGGCTCGCCATCGTGCCATTTCAGCCCTTCGCGCAGCCGGATGGTCGTCTTCAGGCTGTCCTCGGACACCTCGTGGCCCTCGGCCATCTGCGGGCGCACCTGGAAGGTCGAATCGACGCCGAACAGCGTGTCGTAGACGAGATAGGCGTAGTTTCGCACCGCCGTCGAGGTCGTCCAGATCGGGTCGACTCCCGTCAGGTCGGATATCGGCGCGAAGGTGACGGTCTTCGCGTCGCTCGCGAAGGAAAGGTTCGGCAGCCATGCCGTCGAGGCGACCGCAGTCGTCCCCGCAAGGAAATGCCGGCGCGTGAGTTCCATGTTCTCCTCCCAAATCAGGTGCTGCGCGGCAGCGCGACCGTCCGGCTCCCGGGTGCCGCCGGCCTCCACCCCCGGCGACGACGTCAGATGGTGATCTTGCCTCCCCGGCAGGACGCCTTTAGGTGGATTCGAACCCCGGACTGGACGAAATCCCGGACCGCGCGCTAAAACTGGTTCCATGTGGAACCATATCCAGACCATAGTTCCACATGGAACCACTTGTCAATCGGGAATGCACCGACGTCGCCGGAGCCAGACGGATGAGAAACAGACAGGAAGCGTTGCAGGCGGCCATCGAGCCGGTAACCGGGCTGCTCGGTCCGCTCTCGCTACAACTGCTGACGGTCAGCCCCATTGCCGAGATCGGCAGGCTCGCCGTTCTCGTGAACTTCTTCACGGGGCCCCTCTACAAGGAACTCGACGAGCGCATCGGCATATCGAGGATCGGCTTCGTCGTCCTGCACTGCCTTTTCTGCTCGCCGCCGACGGGCCTACTGGCGCAGGACATCGCCCGGGCGACCGGCTATCCCAAGAATTCGATCAGCCGCGCGATCTCCGAGCTGAGCGCGGCAGGCTATCTCGAGCGCCACGCGACGAGCGACGACAAACGCGCGAAGACGCTCTTCCTGACGGAGAAGGGAGCGGCCCTCCTCAAGGACATCCTTCCCGTCGTCGGAAAGCGGCAGGAAAAGATGTTCTCGGCCCTGACGCCCGAGGAGCGCGCGGCCCTCGACATGCTGACATCGAGGATGATCGCAAAACTGCCGGAATGGGTCGGAGCGGATGATCTGTGGGACTAGCTTTGCCGCTTGCCGGAAAAGGCCGCCGGCGGGCCGAGACGCCGAACGGCGGCGGGAACGCCTGCACCTGCAGGATGGCCCGCGGCTTCACTGGTCCGATGGCTGTGCGGCGGGGTAGACGACCTTGCCGTCGGCCCGGATTACCGCGCCGGGCGTGATGCGGGCCGGGTCGAGGCGGCCTTCGCCCATGATGTGGAAAACGGTTTCTCCCGACGCGATCAGGTAGTCGGCGACGATGCGGCGGTGGCATCGCCACCAGACGGCTTCGGAGCACATGATCGCGCATCGCCGCGCGCGCCCTTCCTCCAGCAGGCGCTCGAGGCCGGCGTGAAAAGGCTCGGTGAGCGCATAATCCGCATAGTTGTGGAAGCTCCCGTTCGTCCACAGGCCGTTGACGCCGCTGGACAGGGCTTTCGTCTTTCCGCGCAGGCCGCCGAGCGCGGCAAGGTGCTCGTAGGAAATCCGGAAAGCCGCCAGCGCCCCGGGCAGCGCATCGACGTTGAACTGCGGGTTGCTGCGCGACATCGGCATTTTCCTGATGTCCGCGAGACGCTCGATCCCGGCTTCCCGCAGCAGGTCGACAAATTCCTCCAGGCTCCGGTTGGAATGACCGATGGTGAAGAAAGGCGGCTTCACGCTTCGTCCTTCTCAGGCGTGCTCGAGCGCGCTCCCCTTGTGGGCGGCCACATGGTCGGTCTTGTCGCTCTTGATCTCGTATTGCGGATCGTCCTCGGAGGCGCGGTGCGTGTGGCCCTTGTAGTCGAAGTCGCGCGTGTGGATCGCAATGATCGTCCCCGACACCCGGCCGGCCTCCGAGTTCCATCTCACATGATCGCCGACCTTGAACCGCTTCGCCATGGCTCCACTCCTTCGCGCTACCCGATCCCCCACCTTCGTCTTAAACTTATATCAGTTCCGGCGACGTCAAGGGCACAACAGCGATCCGTGGAGCACCATGCGCTTTTGCCGGACCTGCTCTAGAGCTGCCCGGAGGCGGAGGCCCTGCCTGCGCCGCGCTTCAGGAACGCGCCGGCGAGCGTCCACAGCAGGATCGCGAAGGTAAGAGCCGCCAGGACCGCCGCGATCGGGCGGTTCACGAAACCGATCAGGCTGCCGTCCGCCTTGATCATCGACGCGACGAAATTCGCTTCGAGCATCGGGCCGAGCACGATGCCGAGGATGATCGGCGCCACCGGAAACTCGTTTTCCTCGAGGAAGAAGCCGAGCAGGCCGAAGGCCAGCATGATCAGCACGTCGAACAGGTTGTTGTTGATCGCATAGGCGCCCACCATCGCGAACAACAGGATGATCGGCATCAGCACGCGGCGGGGAACCTTCAGGATGTGGCGCGCCACCTTGATGATCGCCCAGCCGAGCGGAAGCATCAGGAGGTTCGCCAGAAGGAAGATCAGGAAGATGGCGTAGACGTTCTGCGGCGCGTGAATGAAGATCGTCGGGCCGGGATTGAGGTTCTTCATGTACAATACGCCAATGGCGATGGCCGTGATGGAGTCGCCCGGAATGCCGAACACGAGGGCCGGGATCCACGTGCCGCCGAGCGCGCTGTTGTTCGACGCGCCCGCCTCGACCAGCCCTTCGGGGTGGCCCGTTCCGAACTTCTCGGGCTCCTTCGAGAAGCGCTTGCTCATGGCATAGGACATCCATGCCGCGATGTCGGCGCCGGCGCCGGGCAAGGCGCCGATGACGGTGCCGAGGACCGAGCCGCGCGCCAGCGGCCAGGGATATTTCTTCGTAAGCCCCCACATGCCGCGGAAGATGCCGTCGACGCCGCCGACAGACGGCGCCGCGCCGCTCTGCGGCCGGATGACGGAGCGCAGCACCTCCGATACCGCAAACAGCCCGACCATCACCGGGATCAGGGCGAACCCGCCGAGCAGATCGACGGTGCCGAAGGTGAAGCGGGGCAGGCCGGCCGGATTCTGCATGCCCACGCACGAAATCGCGAGGCCGAGGAACAGCATCAGAACGGCCTTGACCGGCCTGCTCGACCCGATGAAGACCGCGCCGCCGAGGCCCAGAAGCACCAGCCAGAAGAATTCGACGGAGCTGAAATGCAGGGCGAAATCGGCAAGGGCCGGCGCAGCGAGCATCAGCACCACCGCGCCGAACAGGCCGCCGATCACGGAAAAGACCAGCCCGATGCCCAGCGCCCGTTCCGGATGGCCGTTGAGGTTCATCTGGTAGGCTTCATCGACATAGGCGGCCGACGCAGGCGTGCCGGGTATGCGCAGCAGGCAGCCGGGAATGTCGCCGGAGAAGATCGCCATCGCCGACGTGGTGACGATCGCCGCGATCGCCGGAATGGGCGGCATGAAGAAGGTCAGCGGCACCAGCAGCGCGATCGCCATCGTGGCCGAAAGGCCCGGAATGCATCCGATGGCCAGGCCGTAAATCCCCGACAGGACCATCACCCCCAGCACATAGGGGGTGAACACCATTTCGAGGCCTAGAAGATATGCGTCGACCATGACCGCGCTCCCTAGTCGAAGAAGAGGCTGCCGCGCGGCAGCGGCACGCGAAGCAGCATGTCGAAGATGCCGTAGATCAGCAGGATCACCAGCACGGTGACCGGCGCCGCGACGACCAGCCGGCTGCCGAGCGCCGTGAGCAGGACGAGGAGGACGAGCGCGGCCGCCAGCAGGAAGCCGAGCTCGTCGACCGTGTAGACGTAGAAGACCACGGCGGCCGGAACGAGCAGGAACTGAAGGATCCGGCGTGGATCCCTTGCCCATTCGTCGAAAGAGACGAATGGGCGCGACGCGGCGCGCGACATCGACGTCGCGATCATGATCGCCGCGCAGATGCCCATTCCGACGGCGATCCACTCTGGAAAGAAGGCCGGACCGTAAAGCTGACCGCCCGGATTGGGCAGCCCGGACGCCGACGTCCACAGGACGATCGAGAACACGAGCAGGACGACCCCGCTGGTGAGGTCACTGATCTTCATGGTCCGGCCCTCCGCTCGGCATCTATTGTGCCAGGCCGAGATCCTTGAGGATCTCGCCGTTGACGGCGTCCGCCTCGACCATGAAGGCCGCGAACTCCGCGCCGTCGCGCCACTTCATGCCGAAGCCGCGATTCATCATGAAGTCCTTGAACTCCGTGCTGTTGTAGGCCTTTTCGAGCGCGGCGCTGAGCTTCTGCACGGCTTCGTCGGGCATGCCGACCGGGCCGGCGAAACCGCGCCAGGTGGAATAGCTCCAGTCGATGCCGGACGCTTCCTTGACCGTCGGAACGTCGAAGCCCGGCAGGCGTTCGTCCGCCATCACGGCAAGGGGACGGACTCTGCCCGCCTCGGTGAGCGCGCGGGTCTCGCCGAGGGAGGAGCCCACGACCTCGACACCGCCGGCGACCAGCTCCTGCTGCGCGGTCGCGGCCGAATCCATCGTCACCCACGGCGCGGCGGTCGGCGCGAGGCCGGCAGCCTTCATCAGCCCGGCGATGGCGATGTGCGAGACGGCGCCCGCGCCGCCTCCCGACGACTTGTACTTTCCGGGCGCGGCTTTCACGGCCTCGATGAACTCGCCGACATCCTTGTAGGGCGCATCGGCGCGAACGGTGACGGCGGCGGGATCGTAATTGACCTGGCCGAACGGCACGAAGTCGCTCGACTTGAGCTGGCTGAAGCCGACCCAGTGCATGGTCGTGACTTCCATCGTGATCATGCCGATCGTGTAGCCGTCCGGCTTTGCGCCGGCGATGGCCTGATGGCCGACCGCGCCGCTGCCGCCCGTCCTGTTGACGACGGTGATCGGCTGGCCGAGGTCCTTCTCCATCAGCGAGGCGATGATGCGCGCCACCGCGTCCGAGCCGCCGCCGGCGCCCCAGGGAACATACATCTGGATCGGGCGATCCGGATAATCGGCCAGGGCCGGCGACGCCGCGGTGGTTGCGAGCGCCGCGGTTGCGAGCGCGGCGAGAACGTGTCTGCGATTGAGCATGGTTTCCTCCGAGTAGATTGTTGATTACTGCCGGGAAGGCCTGAGGGCTCCGAGCTCCGTGAGCACCTTTTGTCGTTGGGCGACCAGGCCACGAAGTCGGCGCGTTTCGGCCTCCACGGCGCCAACGCCGGGATCGCGCCGGGCAAGCCCGGCGTCGACAATGGCGCGTGCCGTTGCTTCCGAGACGCGCGGATAGAGCGTCGCGGAAAGTGGGGTGGGCAGGATGTTCTGCTCCGTCAGGGCGTCGTCGGGAACGTCTGCCGCGATCGTCGCCGCGGCGGCCAGATAGACGCTCCTCTCCAGCCGCCTGGCGCGCGTGTCGAGCGCGGCGCGCATCAGGGCCGGGAATGCCAGGACATTGTTGCACTGGTTCGGATAGTCGAACCGGCCGGTGCCGACGATTGCCGCCCCGCCCGCGATCGCCTCCTCCGGCATGATCTCGGGCTCCGGGTTGGCAAGGGCGAGGATGACCGGGCGCGGCGCCATCGAGCGCACCATCGCCGCGGTGAGCTGCGCGGCGATCGAGCAGCCGACGAACGCGGTGGCGCCGCGGACGGCTTCGGCAAGACCGCCTTTCAGCCTGTCGCGATTGGATTGCGAGGCGATGAAGTTGTGGTGGTCGCTGGCATAGGCGACGCGGTCGCTCAGGATGCCGTCACGCTCATGGACGACGATGTCGCGCACGCCGAGGCCGATCAGGAGATCGAACACGGCGCTGCCGGCGGCGCCCGCGCCGTTTATGACGACGCGCTGGTCCGACGGCTTGCGTCCGAGCAGCTTCCAGGCGTTGATCAGGCCGGCCATGACGACCGTCGCGGTGCCATACTGGTCGTCATGGATGCAGGGAACCGAAAGCTCTTCGTCCAGACGCCGCATCACCGAGAAGCACGTCGGGGCCGAAACGTCTTCGAGGTTGAACCCGCCGAAGCCGGGCTCGAGCGCCTTGATGACGTGGACGAGGTCATCCGCGCCGGAAACGTCGAGGCACAGGGGCACGGCGTCGATCCCGGCCAGCAGCTTGAACATCGCCGCCTTGCCTTCCATGACCGGAACGGCCGCATGCGGGCCGGTCCGCCCCCAGCCGAGAACGGCCGTGCCGTCGGTGACGACGCCGACGGTGTTGTCCTTGGCCGTCAGCTCGTGGAGCGCCTCGGGGCGATCCATGATCTCGCGCACCGAATAGGCGACGCCCGGCGTGTAGAGCGTCGCGACATCGTCCAGGTCCTCGACCAGGACCTTGGGCAACGTCTCGATCTTGCCGTGCCCGAAATAGGGCGAGCGGTTGGCTGCCAGCGCAGCCTCGGGGCGAATGGAAAATGGCCGGCTCATGCTGATTCCTGGCGTCGACCGTCCGCTCGGAGGGCCGCGATGTCGGGCAAGTTCAGTTTCGGGAGACGAGGCGGGCGAGCGTCCCGTTCGCCGCGTCCCGCCCCTCGCGGACGAGAATCTCGTAGAGGGGGATCTGGCCGATCTGCGACCAGACGTAGTTCTTGAGCTGGTTGTACTCTCGCCCCGCGCCCGCCACCTTGAGCTCGCGTTCCGCGTATTCACGCAGCAGCGGCGCGGTGTAGAGATGGGCGGCCCCCATCGTGTAAGGCCAGTTCATGTCGGCGAGATGCGTCACCCACTGCTCGGCCGGCTGGGGCGCGAGAACCAGCTTGCCGCCCTTGCGCTCCAGGAGGCCGTAGTCAACCGGATCGACCTGCGCGAGAACGGCCGCCGCTTCGATGAAATGGCAGACGCGGTCGAGCCCGACCCATTCGCAGACCACGTCGCGACCGTCCATGCTGGCGTTGAGGGCGGAGAGCTGGTGGGCCGCCGCCATGGCCATGACGATGCGGGAATCGTATCGCCGGTACATCAGCTCCGCGGTCACGTAGATGCAGTGGGCGTGCCACGTGTCGTCATAGACCGTCCGCGGCTCTTCCAGCCACGATCCGTCCTGCTGCCACTGATAGAGCCAGACCTTGGGATATTCGTGGACGCACAGCGCCGCCGAGGGCAGGTCGCGGTTGATCGGGATGCCGAACATCTGCCGGTAGTTGGCCGTATAGGCCTCCGCCATGCGGATGTTGTAGGCGACGGTCACGGCAAGCCCGCCCGGATGGGCGTTGTAGAAGTCGTTGTGGCTGGAGGGCGCCGTCAGATAGGTCTGCGGCGTCATATGCCCCGCCGGAAACACATGCTCCGGATCGTCTTCCTTGTTGAAGAAGCCGAGGCGAACCATCTCGTCGAACAGCCGGCGCCGGTCCTGCTCGCCGGGATACATCTCGAGGAACGCGATCTTCGGCCCCGAGATGCACTCCGTCATCAGCTCGCGATATTGCTGGTTCTCGAGGCTCGCCGCCACCTGCAGCAACTCGTTGTAGGCGGCGGACACGACGCGCGAGGACCGGGCCATCTGCTCCGGCGACATCGCGACGACTTCTTCAAGGGTGCGCCGGGGCGTCAGGTCGAGATCGGCGGAAAACGCCGAATACGCGAACTTGCCGGGCAGCGGGCCACCGACGTGGCCACAGAACGGTGAATTGCACATGATGGCTCCTCCACAGATGCGATAAACTGGTCAGGTCGCGTAGCGCCTTTGCCGGACGTCGGCGGTGATCTCGTGGGCGAGCATCCCCTCCATGCGGCACAGACGCCCCATGATCGGCGCGATCCGGTGGCTGGCCTCGGCGGTCAGCCGCTGGTAGGTCACGGTCTTGATGAACTTCCCGACCCACAGCCCGCCGGTGTAGCGGGCCGCTCCCGCCGTCGGCAGCGTATGGTTGGTGCCCACGCCCTTGTCGCCATAGGCCACCGTGCTCTCCTCGCCGACGAACAGGCTGCCGTAGTTCCTCAGCCGGTCGAGGAAGTAGTCGTTGTCCGCCGTCATCACCTCCAGATGCTCCGGCGCGTAGACATCCGACAGCGCGACCGCCGCCGCGAAATCCTCGACGACCGCGACCTCGCCGTGATCGCGCCACGCGAGCGAGGCGATCGCGGCGGTCGGCAGCGTCTCGATCTGCCGCTCCACCGCCCGGACGACCTCGTTCCCGAAGGCCTCGGACGTGGTGATCAGCCATGCCGGGCTGTCGGGGCCGTGTTCCGCCTGGCCCAGCAGGTCGGTTGCGACGAGCTCCGGATCGGCCGTCTCGTCGGCGATGATCATGATCTCCGTCGGGCCCGCGAGGAGGTCGATCCCGACCTGGCCGAACAACTGGCGCTTGGCTTCGGCCACGAACGCGTTGCCCGGCCCGGTGATAATGTCGACGGCCGGCATTCCGAGGCAGCCGTAAGCCATGGCCCCGAGCGCCTGAACGCCGCCGAGCGTGAAGACCTCGTCGGCCCCGGCCTTGTGGAGCGCATAGACCTGCGGCCCGAACATGCCGTCCCTGTCGCGCGGCGGGGCGCAGGCGACGATGGTCCCGACGCCCGCGACGCGCGCCGTCGCGATGCTCATGATCGCCGCCGAGATCAGAGGATACTTGCCGCCCGGAATGTAGCAGCCGGCGCTGGTCACCGGGATGAGCTTCTGCCCGAGCACGATGCCCGGCTCGATCTCGCTTTCGAACTCGCTCATGCTGTCGAGCTGCCGCCTGGCGAACTCGGTGACCATCCTGTAGGCGAAGTCGAAATCTTCCTTGAACGTCTCCGGAAGCTGCGCGGCGGCGGCGCGGAAGTCGTCCTTGGTGACCTCGAAGTCCTTCTTCTCCCACTTGTCGAGTGCGGCGGCATAGCGGCGCACCGCGTCGTCCCGGTTCTCCGCGATGTCGGCGAGCATCTTGCGCACCGTGTCCTCGACGCCGCTCGACGCCTGGCGGACCTTGGGAGCGGCTTTCTTGAGATATTTCGTCATTGCATTTTTCCCGATGGAACTGGGCATTCTTCCCGATGGAACCGGACTAGCCGCCGAGGCCGGCCCGACAGGCTTCGAGGCCGCGTGAATAGGCGGCAGTGAGCATGGCGCGATCGGAGGGGGCGGTAACGGTCCGTGCGCCGGCGGCACGCCATTTGCGCATCTCGGCACCGAGGCCCGACGGGTCGGTCGCACCGAGCGAAACGATGCAGTCGCACCCGGCAGCCTGCGCCGCCTTCATCACCGTCTGCTGGGCATCCCAGACCTCGGCGCGGCCGGTGTCGCCTTCGAAGCCGAGGCTGAAAGCAAGGTCGAACGGCCCGAGGACGATTCCGGTCAGCCCGGCCGAGAGGATGGCCTCCACATTCTCGACGCCCGGTCCGCTTTCGATCAGGCCCCAGATATGCAGGGCGTTTCCGCGCCGGATCACCGCCTGGAAGTCGTGGACGCCATGGATGCTGGTGCGGGTGGTCCCGCAAGCGCCGCGGATGCCTTTGCCCGGGAACCGGCAGGCCCCGACGATGGCGGCAGCCTGCGCGGCCGTCTCCACCTTCGGCACCAGCACGCCGTCGACGCCGAGGTCGAGGGCCTTCTGCAACGTCCTTTGGTCGCCCTCCAGCACGCGCACGACGGCTGCCGCACCGAGCGCCTGGGCCGCCCGGACCAGATGCACCGTCGTGTCCCAGCCGAAGGTTCCGTGCTCCATGTCGATGATGACGAAATCGTAGCCCGCGCCGGCGGCGGCTTCGCAGGCTTCCGGGTTGGGCGACTGGATCCAGGTGCCGACGCCGGCGCCGCCACTCCAGCGCGGCGTCATCGCGCAGCTCCCTCGCCGACGGCCCGCGCGGCGTCGAGCTCGCGTTTCGCGCCGGCCTTGAGCAGCTCGATGTCCGTCGCCACCGTCACCATGCGATAGCCGGCCTTCGCATAGGCGCCGGCCACCTCGCCGTTCGGGCAGTGCAGCCCGACCGCGATGCCGGCGGCGTCGCAGGCCTTCTTCACCGTCGCGACGGCATCCACGAAACGCCTGTCGTCCGAAGGCATCTTCGGGCCGAGGCCGAGGCTGATCGAAAGGTCGACCGATCCGATATAGATCGCCGACAGGCCGGGCGTATTGGCGATCGCCTCGACGGCGTCGAGGCCATTGACCGTCTCGATCATGGCGACCGCGGCGACATCTCCCAGCACGTCCGGGTCCATGGTGCCGCGCAGGATGGACGCGCGTACCGGCCCGTAGGAGCGAATGCCGTGCGGAGGATAGCGGCAGGCCTGCACCAGTTGCGCGGCGGTCTGGGCGCTCTCGACCATGGGCACGACGGCGCCCGCCGCCCCGCCGTCGAGCACCTTGCCGATCATCTCGATATCGCAGTGGGGAACCCGTACCAAGGGGTTCGCGCCGTGGAATTGCGCGGCGCGAACCATATGGATGGCCTGCGCGATGTCGGCGACGCCGTGCTGGAGATCGACCAGGACATAGTCGCAACCCTGCGCCGCGGACATCTCCATCGCGAGATCGTTGTTGAGGTAGCACCAGACGCCGTAGGCGACTTCCTTGCGGCGCCACATTTCGACCAAAGCGTTCTTCACTGCTGTCTTCCCTCTGGATTGAGCCTCTATCGGGGCCGGCGCGACGGGTTGCGCGACGCGCGTCTCGTCTCGGCGCTCCGGGGATGTCCGTCGTCCCTGACCACGCTGGACGCCACGAGCTGGCTCGTGCGGAGCAAGAGCATGAGCAGCGATTCCGCGGTGCCGACATGCTGCCGCATCGCGACCTCCGCAGCCGCGCCGTCACGCGCGCGCAACGCCGACAGGATGCCGTCATGCTCCGCCACCGACTGGTCCTGGCGCTGGGGCATGCCGAGCACGACCTGCCGGAAACTGTTCGTGATCATGCGGAACCGCTCGATCTCCTGCGCCAGCGGGGCGTTGCGCGCCGCCGCGATGATGGCGTCGTGGAATATCTGGTTGGTCTCTATGAATGCGGACGGCGAGCTCCGCGCCTGGGCAATCATCTGCTGGTGCATCGCGTCGAGAGCCGCAAGCTCCTCTTCCGTGACGCGCTCCGCCGCAAGCCGCGCGGCCAGCCCCTCCATCGCGGCGATGATGGGATAGATGTTGCCGACCTCCTCGACCGTGAGCTGACGCACGCTGGTCGACGATCCCTTCCGCACCAGAAGCCCGTCCTGGATGAGCCGCCGCACGGCTTCCCGCACCGGCGTCCGGCTCACCTTGAAGCGCTCGGCAAGCTCCTCCTCCTGCAGCACCGTGTTCGGCAAGAGCCTCTGCTGACGGATGTCGTCGAACAGCTCCTCGTAAACCGCGTCCGAAGCGGAAACTCCCACGTCGCTACCTCCCGGCGTTCATGGATACATAAATACGGATTTGTGGATACATTGTCAATTATACCGACATGCGGATTTTCACAGTCATGCACACAATCATGAATATGCCCCCGGCCTCACGTCGAAACCGGAGCGCGCAGGAAGAGCGGTGGAAGAGAGCACGGAATTGCCCGGCGCGGCCGTGCAAGCCGATCCCGGGGCGGTTTTGCCGCCCGGATCAGGCTGCTCGCCTGAAGGCTTTTCCTATGTTCGAGAGGCTATCGGCCGGAGGGTCGCCGCGTCACAGCGCGCCCAGCGTCGTCTTCAGCCGGTCGAGCAGCCGGTACAGCACGACCTGCTCCTGAAAGGTCAGGTCCTTCAGCCCCTCGGCGTAGAATTCGGCGATCGGGCCGAGCATCTGCGCCCAAAGCTCACCGCCCTGCCGCGTGAGGCGTATGCGCCGGCTGCGCCCGTCGGCCGGGTCCTTCACGCGCTCGATCCAGCCGCGATCCTCCAGCCGGTCGAGCACGGGGGTGAGGTTCTGGCGGCTGACGAGGAGGAAGCCGAGCAACTCCTTCACCGTCACCCCGTGCGCCCTGGCCTTCGGCCCCGACAGCGCGCCGAGCACGGCCCATTGCTGGGTCGTGACGCCGAACTCGCCGACGAAGCGGGTGCCGACCTTGTGCATCAGATTCGAGCCCTGATAGAGCCGGAAGAACAGGCGGTTGGCGACGTCGAACCGCGCCGCGGCGGTATCGGCGTCGGCCGCCGGTTCCGTGCGGGAAGACGGCCGGGGCTGGATGGTCATGAACGTCCCCGGCGATTTACATCAATACATTGCCATTCCATGAATTGTAGCATAGCATTGATATATCCAGACGGAAAGCACGAGACCTCGCCCTCGCGAAAGACGCTGTCCGCATATCAGCCCGGCCGCCGACGAGTGCCCTGCTCCTTCATCGATCCATCAGGAGGAAAACCATGCGCGACTACGAGGACATTCTCTACGAGGTGCGCCCGCAGGGCGTCGCCCGCATCACCATCAACCGCCCCGACCGCTACAACGCGTTCAGGGGCCGCACGGTGGAGGAGCTGATCGACGCCTTCCAGCGCGCGGGCTGGGACCGCTCGATCGGCGTCATCGTGCTGGCCGGAGCCGGCGACAAGGCGTTCTGCACCGGCGGCGACCAGTCGGCGCATGAAGGGCAGTATGACGGGCGCGGCACCATCGGCCTGCCGATGGAGGAGCTGCACGCCGTCATCCGCGACGTGCCGAAGCCGGTCGTCGCCCGTGTCCAGGGCTTCGCCATCGGCGGCGGCAACGTGCTCGCCACGATCTGCGACCTGACCATCGCCTCGGAGAAGGCGCAGTTCGGCCAGGTGGGACCCAAGGTCGGCTCGGTCGACCCCGGCTTCGGCACCGCCTATCTCGCCCGCATCGTCGGCGAGAAGAAGGCGCGGGAGATCTGGTATCTGTGCCGCCGCTACACCGCCGCCGAGGCGATGGCGATGGGGCTGGTCAACACCGTCGTCCCGCATGAGGAGCTCGACGCGGAGGTCGACCGCTGGTGCGCGGAGATCCTGGAGAAGAGCCCGACGGCGCTGGCGCTGGCAAAGCGCTCGTTCAACGCCGACAGCGAAAGCATCCGCGGCATCGCCAGCCTCGGCATGCAGGCGCTCAGCCTCTATTACGACACCGAGGAATCCAGGGAAGGCGGCCGGGCTTTCCGCGAGAAGCGTCCGCCGGATTTCCGAAAGCACGTACGATAGCGGCCGGGCGCGGCCGCCTATCCGCCCTTGCCCGGATCGCCGGCTTGCGGCTTCGCCGCCAGAACCTTCCAGATGCCATGCGACATCGCCACCAGCCGGCCGCCGACGAAGATCGACCCGCTCATGAACAGCATCGAGCGCGTCTGGCGCTCGACGCGCGCGCTTCCCTCCACGAACTCGCCGACCGCGATGGCGTCGATGAAGTGGGTGTCGAGCTGCACCGTGGCAAGCGGCCTGCCCCCCACCGCGGCGAGCGCCACCTCGCCCAGCACCTGATCGGCGAAGGTCATCACCATGCCGCCATGAACGACGCCGCGACGATTGACGTGGTCGGGCCGGACAAGGAAGCCGAGCCGAAGCGTATCGCCGGTCCGGGACTGCCAAAGCGGCCCGACGACATCCACGAAGCCGGGCTCCTCGTCATGCACGGTCCAGCCGGCCGCGCGCGGGTCGAAGCCCGGCAGGGGCGATTCCCGGGACGATGCGCTTCCATCCTCGTGCCGCGCCATCACAGCCCCTCGCCCGATGGCCCGCGCCGCTGCCTTCGAAGGCCAGAAGCGCATCCATCGGTATGGTTTCGCCGGTTTTCGCGTCTCATGAAGCCCCACCTCCTGCATGCCTTGCGTACTGGAAGCCGTCGATTGACAGGCCATTCTTATTGAATGATGATTCATTCTTAACGGGAGAACCATTCGATGACCAGCGGGGAGATCGACGCCCGGCCGAGGGCAGACCCTCCCCCGGCGACCGCGCGCGGCCGGCTGCCGCTGCGTGGCGTCCTCGCCTGGGGCCTGGGCGCCGGCTTCTTCTTCCTCGCCTTCCTCCAGCGTGTTTCGCCCAGCGTGATGGTCGACGAGCTGATGCGCGATTTCGCCGTCAGCGCCGTCATCCTCGGCAATCTGTCCGCGTGTTATTTCTACATCTATGCCGCCATGCAGCTTCCGGTCGGGCTGATGATCGACCGGATCGGCCCTCGCCTGCTGCTCACGCTCTTTGCGCTTCTCTGCGTCGCCGGCAACCTGATCTTCGCCTTCGCCGACACGGTTTCGGCCGCCTATCTCGGGCGCATCCTCATCGGCGCGGGCGCCGCCGCAAGCTGGGTCGGGACGCTTGCGCTGGCGACGCGCTGGCTGCCCGCGCGGCACTTCGCCTTGCTGGCCGGACTGGCGCAGGTCTTCGGCATGGCCGGCGGCGTGTTCGGGCAATCTCCGCTGAGCCTCATTGTCGAAGGCGTGGGCTGGCGCGGCGCGCTGGTTGCGACGGCAGGGCTGGCCGGCCTGTTCGCGGCGATGTTCTGGCTGGTCGTGCGCGACCACCCGCCGGGCAAGCGGCAAGGCCATGCAGCCGGCCGGCCCCCGGCCCCGGCCGCGCCGATGCTCCGGCTTCTCGCGCTCGTGGCGCGCTCGCCGCAAACCTGGCTCGCCGCGGCGGTCGGGCTTGCCTATACCGGCCCCATGCTGGCCTTCGCCGGCCTGTGGGGCGTCCCCTACCTCACCGCCGCGCACGGCTTTTCGCGCACCGAAGCCGCCGGCCTCGCCTCGATGTTCTTCGTCGGCTGGGCCATCGCGGCGCCGCTGATCGGCTGGTTCGCGGATCGCACGGGCCTCGTCCGCCCGATCCTCGTGACCGGCGGGCTGATGGGAGCGGCGAGCCTTGGCGGGCTTCTGTGTCTTCCGGTTTCGGGCAGCGTCCCGCTCGGCGCGCTGATCCTCGTCGCCGGCGCGTCGGGCGCGACGATGATCCTGACCTTCGGCTGCGCCGCCGCCGCCAACCCGCCCGAGGCGACCACGGCAACATACGGCTTCGTCAACATGGCCGTGACCGCCAGCGGCGGCCTGCTGCAACCGCTGATCGGCTGGCTGCTCGACCTGCAATGGAACGGGCAGACCGAGGCCGGAATCCCCGTCTACCTGCCCGAAAGCTACGCCACGGCGCTTCTGGTCCTGCCGGCGATCTCGCTTCTGGGCGCTCTGGCCGCAGGCTTCATCCGCACGGCGCCGCGCAAGGCCGCGTGAAGGCCGAACGGCCCGAGCGACGGGCGGCAAGCCGGCATGCGAAGCCTCGCGATCCGCCTCCGCGGGCGCACGGTTCCCTGCGCCACGCCGAGTCGAGGGGATAACCGCCATCGCCGCATCAGGATGCTTGACAGGCACGATGGCGTACGCTTAAACATTCATTGAATGAATGATCGTTCATTTACAGCCGAACGACAAAGGATGACCCCGGGGGATGATCTACACGCCTGAGCAGGAGATGGTGCGGACGACCGCGCGCAATTTCGCGCAGCAGCGCCTGCGGCCCAATTCCGCCGCATGGGAAGCTGCCGCCGCGTTCCCGCGCGAGATCCTGACCGAGATGGGTGCGCTCGGCTTTCTCGGCATGGCCGTGCCGCAGGAATGGGACGGCGCCGGTCTCGATTATCTCACCTACGCCATCGCCCTCGAGGAGATCGCCGCGGGGGACGGCGCGATCTCCACGCTCATGAGCGGCCACAACTCGGTCGGCTGCATGCCGATCCTCGAATACGGCACCGAGGCGCAGAAGGAGCGCTGGCTGCGCCCGCTGGCGCGCGGCGAGATGGTATGCGCCTTCTGCCTGACCGAGCCGCAGGGCGGCTCCGATGCCGCCGCCATCACCACCCGCGCCACGAGGACGGCGGACGGCTGGGTGCTCGACGGGATCAAGCAGTTCATCACCAGCGGCCGCACGGCCGAGATCGCCCTCGTCTTCGCCGTCACCGATCCGAAGGCCGGCAAGAGGGGCATCAGCGCCTTCATCGTCGAAACCTCCAACCCCGGATACCGCGTCACCCGGGTGGAGAAGAAGATGGGGCAGAACGCGTCCGATACCTGCGAGGTCGCGCTCGACGGCGCGCTCGTGCCGGCCGACGCCCTTCTGGGTGCGGAGGGACAGGGCTACCGCATCGCCCTCGCCAATCTGGAAGGCGGACGGATCGGCATCGCCGCCCAGGCGATCGGCATGGCGCGCGCCGCGTTCGAGATCGCGCTCGACTATGCCCGCCAGCGCGTCGCCTTCGGCAAGCCGATCATCGAGCACCAGCTCGTCGGCGCGCGGCTTGCCCGCATGGCCACCTCGCTGGAAGCGGCGCGTCTCCTCGTCCTTCACGCGGCCGAGCTGAAATCGGCCGGCCGGCCCTGCCTGAAGGAAGCCTCCATGGCCAAGCTGTTCGCGACGGAAACGGCCGAGCAGGTCTGCTCCGACGCGATCCAGACGCTCGGCGGCAACGGCTATATCGAAGGCTTCGAGGTCGAGCGCATCTTCCGCGCCGTCCGCGGCTCCAAGATCTACGAAGGCACGAACGACATCCAGCAACTCGTCATCGCGCGGGCGCTGACGGAGGACAGATGACGGGGGCGCACGCCAGCGGGACGATGCGCGCCGTCCGGATCTTCGAGCACGGCGAGCCGCAGACGCTGCGCGTCGTCGAGGCGCCGATGCCGTCGCCCGGTCCGGGCGAGGTGCGGGTTCGCGTCCATGCGGCCGGCGTCAACTATCCCGACCTTCTCGTCGTGCGCGGGGCCTACCAGATACTGGCCCCCCTGCCCTTCAGCCCCGGCAAGGAAGTGGCAGGCGTGATTTCCGCCATCGGCCCGGGCGTCGCCGGTTTCACTGTCGGCGACCGCGTGCTCGGCCTGCGGGAGAACGGCTGCTACGCCGAAGAGGTGCTCATCCCGGCAGCGACCTGCTTCCCGCTGCCCGACGCGATGGGCTTCGACCTCGCCGCCGCCTTCGGCCTGACCTACCAGACCGCGTATTTCGCCCTGAAAAGGCGGGCGATGTTCCGGCCGGGTGAGCGCGTCCTCGTCACCGGGGCGACGGGCGGCGTCGGCACCGCGGCCCTCGGCCTCGTCAAGGCGTGGGGCGGCGTCGCGCTCGCCGGCGTCAGCGGGCCGCATCGCGCCGACGCCGCGCTGGCGGCCGGCGCGGACGCCGTCGTCGACCTCGGCGCGCCCGATCTCGGCGAGAGCCTGCGCCGCCAGGTCGAGGCCGCCGCCGGCGGCGGGCGCGCCAACGTCGTGATCGAGAGTGTCGGCGGGCCGGTCTTCGACGCGGCGATCAAGGCGCTCGACTGGGACGGCCGCATCGTCGTCGTCGGCTTCGCCGGCGCGCCGCCAGCCTCGATCCGCAGCAACTACCTGCTGATCCGCAACATCGCGGCGACGGGCCTCAACTGGAATCACTACCGCGACACCGACGGCGACAGCGTGCGCGCCGCGCAGCGGGACATGTTCGACCTGTGGAGCGCCGGCCGCCTGAAGCCGCCCCCGGTCGAGGCGCTGCCGCTCGAGCGGGCAGCCGAGGCACTGTCGCGCATGGCGCGCCGCGCCATCACCGGCAAGCTGGTGCTGACGACGCGCGCGGGACGTGGCGAAGCACAGGATGAGGGGCTGGCATGATGAACGGCCGGGACATGTTTGAAACCGAGGTCGCTGGCAACGTCGCGAAAATCGTGATGCGGCGCGCGCCCGTCAACGCCATCAGCCAGGAATGGCTGCAAGGCTTCGGCGCCCATCTCGACGATCTCGCCGGGCGCGACGACTGGACGATCCTCCATATCCGCAGCGCCCAGAAGGTGTTCTGCGCCGGGGCCGACCTCAACCAGGTGCGCCGGCGTCTCGACGACCCCGACGGCGGCCCCCTCCTTGCCGAGGACACGCGCGGGTTCCAGACGCTTTTCGCCCGCATCGAGGCGCTGCCGCAGGTCACGCTCGCCGAGATCAACGGCGCGGCGATGGGCGGCGGCTTCGAGCTCGCGCTGTCCTGCGACCTCAGGATCGCGGCATATGAGGCGCGCATCGGCCTACCGGAAGTGGGGCTCGGCCTCCTGCCCGGCGCGGGCGGAACCCAGCGCCTGACCTGGCTGTGCGGCCGGGGCGTCGCCAAGCGCATCATCCTCGCCGCCGATGTCCTGACCGGCGAGGAAGCCCTGCGGCTGGGCCTCGTCCAATGGGCGGCGCCCGCGGCCGAGCTGACCGAGCGGGCGGCGGCCCTCGCCGCGCGCATAGCCGCGCTGCCGGCAAAGGCGCTGGAAGCCTGCAAGAGCTGCATCGCCGACGCGGAGAACGCCGGGCGGGACGGCTTCGCCAACGAGCTGGAATCGACCGCGCGCATGTTCTCGAACCCGGAGACCCGCTCGCGGGTCGCGGCCTTCCTCGAACAGCGCCGCGCCGGATAGCCGCGGCCATTGCCGGGAAACGAACACAGGCGGATACGGAGAGACTTCGATGGATCTGAACGGGAAGACGGCGGTCGTGACGGGCGCCGCATCGGGAATAGGCAGGGCGACGGCGCTGTTGCTCGCCGCCCGCGGCGCGAAGGTGGTTTGCGCCGATGTGGACGAGGCCGGCGGCGGGGCGCTGGTGAGCGAGGCGACCGGCAAGGGCCTCGACATCGACTACATCGCCATCGACCTCGGAAACCCCGCATCCGTCGCCGCCTTCGCCGAGACGTTCCACAAGCGGCACGGCCGGGCCGACATTCTGGTCAACGCGGCCGGCTGGGACCGGATCCAGCCCTTCGTCGAGAACTCCGACGCCTTCATGGACAAGGTCATCGAGATCAACCTCGGCGGCCCTGTGCGGCTCGCCCGCGCGCTTCTGCCGGCGATGATCGAGAGCGGCGGCGGCTCGATCGTCAACGTCGCCAGCGACGCCGGGCGGGTCGGCTCGATGGGCGAAACCGTCTACGCCGCCGCCAAGGGCGGGCTGATCGCCTTCACCAAGTCGCTCGCCCGCGAAACCGCGCGCTTCCGCATCAACGTCAACTGCGTCTGTCCCGGCCCGACCGACACGCCGCTGTTCCATGCCCAGCCGGAGAAGCTGAAGGACGCGCTGACGCGGGCGATCCCTTTCCGGCGCATCGGCGCGCCCGACGAGGTGGCGGAGGCGATCGCCTTCTTCGCCAGCCCGCGCGCCGGCTACGTCACCGGCCAGGTCATGAGCGTCAGCGGCGGCCTGACGATGGCCGGCTGAAGGCTTCATAAGAAACGACCGGGAGGAGGATACCCCGTCATGGCTTTCACGATCGACCTTCCCGAAGGGCGGCGCAGGCTGATGATCGAAAGCGGCCTGTGGCACGACGTGCGGCTGGCCGACGTCTTCGCGGCCGCCGTCGCCGACAATCCCGACGCGATCGCGGTTTCCGGCGTCAACAGTGCGACGGGAGAGGAAACCCGCCTCACCTACGCGCAGTTTTCCCGGCGCGTCGACCGCATCGCCCTCGGCCTCGTCGCGCTCGGCGTCGCGCCGGGCGACGTGGTCTCCTTCCAGTTGCCGAACTGGTGGCAGTTCTCGGCGCTCGCCGCCGCCTGCGCCCGCATCGGCGCGGTCTCCAACCCGCTGATGCCGATCTTCCGCCAGCGCGAGCTGCGCCTGATGCTCGCCTTCGCCGAAAGCAAGGTGGTGGTCGCGCCCCGCATCTTCCGCGATTTCGACCACGCCGAAATGCTGCGCGGGCTGCTGGCGGAAATGGAGGAGGCCCCGCGCCTCTTCGTCGTCGGCGGCGAAGACGAGGAATCCTTCGAGGGCTATTTCCTCGACCGCGCCTGGGAAGAGGAAGAGGACGCCGCCGCGATCTTCGCCGCGCGGCGTCCCGACGCCGACGCGCTCGCCCAGCTCATGTTCACCTCCGGCACCAGCGGCGAGCCGAAAGCCGTGATGCACACCTCCAACACCATCGTCAGCTCGGCGCGGGAATATGCCCGCTGGATCGGGCTGACCGGCGAGGACAAGGTGTTCATGGCCTCGCCGCTGGCGCATCAGACCGGCTTCATCTACGGCGTGGTGCTGGCCTGGTTCCTGAAGACCCAGCTCGCCCTCCAGGACCTCTGGTCGGCGCCCGCCGCGGCGCGCAACATCGAAGCGCAGCGCGCGACCTTCACCATGGCTTCGACGCCGTTCCTTTCCGATCTGGCGAACGACGCCTCCGTGACGCGCGAGCAGTTGCACACGCTGCGCATCTTCGTCTGCGCCGGGGCGCCGATCCCGCCGGAGATCGTCCGCCGCGCCACCGACCGGCTCGGCTTCTCGGTGCTGTCGTGCTGGGGCATGACCGAGAATGGCGGCGTCACCATCGCCCGCCCCGGCGACCCGCCGGAAAAGGTGTTCGAGACCGACGGCAAGGCCATCGACGGCATGGAGGTCTGCGTCGTCGACCCCGACGGCCGGCCCCTGCCGCCCGGCGAGACCGGCGATCTTCTGGTGCGCGGCATGGCCAACTTCGTCGGCTATCTCAAGCGTCCCGAACTCAACGACACCGACGCCGAAGGCTGGTTCCGCACCGGCGATCTCGCGCGGATGGACGCCGACGGCTACATCCGCATTACCGGCCGCTCCAAGGACGTCGTCATCCGCGGCGGCGAGAACATTCCCGTCATCGAGATCGAGAACGTCCTCTACCGCCACCCCGGCGTGATGGAGGCGGCCATCGTGGCCATGCCCGACCCGAGGCTGGTCGAAAGGGCGTGCGCTTTCGTGGTGCCGCGGCCGGGGCACCACATCGGCCTCGAGGCGATACGCGAATTTCTCGCGGCCGAAGGCGTGGCGCGCAATTACTGGCCCGAGCGCATCGAGATCGTCGAGGCGATGCCGCGCACGGCCTCCGGCAAGATACAGAAATTCCGGCTGCGCGAAGTGGCGGCCGAATTCGGCACCGACACCACGAGCTGAAGCGTGCCGGCGCGACCGCCGGCGCGAGCCCGAACATCAAGGAGAAACCCCATGTCGACCAAAGCGCGCTTCCGTCCCGACCGCGTCGATTTCACCAACTTCCAGCCCGAGCATTTCAAATGGGAGCTCGACGACGGGGTGGCCACCATCACCCTCAACAGGCCGGAGCGCAAGAATCCGCTCACCTTCGAATCCTATTCCGAGCTGCGCGACACCTTCCGCGACCTGCGCTACGCGCCCGAGGTCAAGATCGTCGTCGTCACCGGCGCCGGCGGCAATTTCTGCTCGGGCGGCGACGTCCACGAGATCATCGGCCCCCTCGTCGAGATGCAGCGCGCCGACGACATGGACGGCCTTCTCGCCTTCACCCGCATGACCGGCGACCTCGTCAAGGAGATGCGCGCCTGCCCGCAGCCGATCGTCGCCGCCGTCGACGGCGTGTGCGCCGGAGCCGGCGCGATCGTGGCGATGGCATCCGACCTGCGCGTTGGCACGCCCCAGTCGAAGGTCGCGTTCCTGTTCGTGCGCGTCGGCCTCGCCGGCGCGGACATGGGCGCGTGCAACATCCTGCCCCGGATCATCGGCGTCGGCCGCGCCTCCGAGCTTCTCTACACCGGCCGCGTCATGAGCGGCGAGGAAGCCGAGCGCTGGGGTTTCTACAACAAGCTGGCCTCGTCGTCCGACGTGCTGGAGGAAGCGATGAAGCTCGCGAGAAGCCTGCGCGCCGGGCCGACCTTCGCCCACTCGATGACCAAGAAGTGCATCCATCAGGAATGGAACATGGGCATCGACGAGGCCATCGAGGCCGAGGCGCAGGCGCAGGCCATCTGCATGCAGACAAAGGATTACGAGCGCGCCTATCTCGCCTTCGTCGCCAAGGAGAAGCCGGTCTTCGAAGGCAACTAGAACCCTCGCGGCACCAGCGGGGGCCGGCCTTTCCGGTCTCCGCGCCCGTTTCAGGAAACCGGACGTCCACCTCGTGCGCGGGGGAGCCGCGGGGCGGACGCAGGCGAAAGGCGATCGCGATGCCCGACAGAACCTACCGGAACTGGCCGTTCTTCGAGGAGCGTCACAGGACCCTTGCCGTCGCCGTCGACGAATGGGCGGCCGCCCGCATCGGCATGAAGCCGCCGCACCCGCAGGGCAACGCCGAGCTCGACGCGACATGCCTCGGCTATGTCCGCGCATTGGGCGAGGCCGGGTTTCTCGAGCTGTGCGTGCCGGCCGAGGCGGGAGGCCGACACGAGACGCTCGACGTGCGCTCGCTGTGCCTCGCCCGCGAGGCGCTGGCCTATCATGACGGGCTGGCGGACTTCGCCTTCGTCATGCAGGGGCTGGGCACGGGGCCGATCAGCCTCTTCGGCACCGCCGAGCAGAAGCGGCGCTTCCTCGACGGCATCGCGGCCGGCCGCCGCGTGGCGGCGCTGGCGATGTCGGAGCCGGACGCCGGCTCCGACGCCGGCGCGATCGCGACGCGCGCGGTCGAGGACGGCGACGCCTACGTCATCGACGGCGTCAAGACGTGGATATCCAACGGCGGCATCGCCGACCAGTATCTCGTCATTGCCCGCCTGGGCGACGCGCCGGGCGCGAAGGGGCTCGCCGCCTTCGTCGTTCCTGCCGACACGCCCGGCTTCAGCGTGGTCGAGCGCATCGACGTCATCGCCCCGCACCCGCTCGCCACGCTTCGCTTCGACAAATGCCGCGTCCCGCGCGACCACCTGATCGGCTCGGCGGGACAGGGTTTCCGCATCGCCATGGCCAATCTGGACGTCTTTCGCTCGACGGTCGGCGCCGCCGCGCTCGGCTTCGCCCGCCGCGCGCTCGACGAGGCGCTGGCGCGCACCGGCGAACGGCGCGTGTTCGGCGAGCCGCTGAGCGCGTTCCAGATAACCCGGCAGAAGATCGGCGAGATGGCCACGGCCGTCGACGCCGCGGCGCTCCTGGTCTACCGCTCTGCCTGGACGAAGGACTGCGGCGCGGCGCGCGTGACGCGCGAGGCCTCGATGGCCAAGATGTACGCGACCGAGGCGGCGCAGTCCGTCATCGACGAGGCGGTCCAGCTCTGGGGCGGGCTGGGCGTCGTCTCCGGCAACACGGTCGAGCGCCTCTATCGCGAGATCCGCGCATTGCGCATCTATGAGGGGACGACGGAGATCAACAAGCTGGTGATTGCCGACCAGACCTATCGCGAGCTGGCGAGGTGAGCCCTCAGTCGGGCTGCGGCGGCGGGGCGGCCTTCGTCCGGCGCTTGCCGGTGCGGGCCTTGGCCTGCGGGGTCGGCGCGCCGGCGAACGCGCCGCCATGCGCGCGCGCCAGCTCCTCCTCGCGGGGCAGCGGGTCGCTGGCGATCTTGCGATAGGCCTCCATGCCGCTCGGCGTCAGCGCGGCGTTGAGCATCAGGTTGAGGCCGCGCTCGACATATTCGTTGACCGTCATCAGCTTGCGGAACCGCCACGCCTTCAGCGCCCAGGTGTGCGAGAACATCACGATCTGGTAGACGAAAAGCTCGATGTCGAGAGGCTCGAAAAGCTCGGCGTCGATGCAATCGCGAATGAAGCCGGCCATCATCTCGTTGGTTTCGAGCTCCTTCTCCTTGATGAGGTTGCGGCGCTCCGCGGCAAGGGACTTGGTTTCGCGATAGGCGAGCACGGTGGCGTCGGCATTGACGCTGTTGACCATGCAATAGGCATGGATCGCCCGCCGGAAGCGCATCAGCGGCTCGGTTTCCTCGCTGACCGCGGCCGGGATCTCGCGGAGATAGGAATTCAGGACTTCTATAAGGGCAAGGAACAATACGTCTTCTTTGTCCTCGACATATTGATAGATGAGCCCGATGCTTACGCCTGCCTTGTCAGCAATGTCGCGCATTTTCGTGACATGATAACCATGGCGTCCGAATAGATCGATCGCAGCATTGACGATCTGCGCCCGGCGCCACTCGACCAGGTCGGGGTCCGTTATCTTTGATTTGACAATATTATTGCTATTCATGGGCTTCCCGGCCTTCGGAATCGATCCGGTTCAATCTAGCGCCGCCCATACCCGACCGATAGCAAATAATTGTTATCGAACGATCCCGCATCCGAGGCGCCACAGGCGACTTTCCGGGCCGGGATGCATCCCTGCTTCACCTGTATCGATGTCGCGCCGGGCGTTGTCCGTCCGGGCGCGGGTGCATCAGGCGTGAAGCGGTTCCGGATCGCGCGGCCTGGCATGGCCGCCGGCCCGGAACCGCTCGCGCCCTGGGAGGACAGGCCTCAGCGCAGTTCGCCCATCTGGCAGGCGGGGTTGACCGGCGGCGTCGCAGCTTCCGCGTCGACGGTCATGGTGATGATCGGCTTCAGCTTGCCGTTATGGTCTCCGACATAACCGAAGTAATTCGGCGCGATGATCTGATGATCTTCCGCCCGGATGGTCAGCTCGCCCAGAATGGTCTTGAAGGTGCCGCCATGCATCTGCTTGGCGATCTCGACCGGGTCCACGCTGCCGGCGCGGCGCACGGCCTCGAGGATGACCTGCATGCCCATATAGGTCTCGCCCTCGAAATTGGCCGGCTCGTCACCGTTGTAATAGGCCTTCCACGCTTCCACGAAAGCGGTGTTCTCCGGCGTATCGAGGGTCGAGGAGTAGTTGATGATGCCGTTGATGCCGCGCGATATCTCTCCCAGCGTGTTGACGGTGTTGTCCGTCACGAAGCTGACGCCGGCGGTGAAGACGGCATCGAACAGGCCGAACTGGCCCGCCTGGGTGGCGAAGTTGATGGCGTCGCGCCCGGCGAGCGCGATCCATACGCCCTCGGCCCCGGAATCCCTGATCTGCTGGATGTAGGGGGCGAAGTCGTTGGTTCCGAAGGGCGAGAACAGATTGACGACGATCTCCTTGCCGGTCGACGCCGCCGCCTCGTTGAAGCTCTTCGACGCGTCCTGGCCCCAGGCGATGTCGGCGGCCATGATCGCCCACTTCTTCTCGTCCCGGCTGGCCAGCCACGGCTTGATCACCATGCCGTCCTGCGCGTCCATCTTGTTGACGCGGAACATCCGCGCCGTGCAGCTTTCGCCGGAAAGCTGGTTGCTCTTGTTGATCGTCGAGATGTAGAGGGCGTTCCACCGCTCCAGCATCGGCGCCATGGCCAGGCCCTCGCCCGAAGCGACCGTTCCGGTCAGCAGGTTGTAGCCTTCGAGCGCGAGCTTCTCGGCCTGGCGGCGCGCCACCTCAGGCTTGGCCTCCGAGTCGTAGACCCGGTATTCGACGGTCCTGCCGTCGACGCCGCCGGCCTTGTTGGCCTCCTGCGCGGCGAACTCCACCGCCCGGATCGCCTGATTGCCGAGATCGGCATAGGTGCCCGACGTCGCCGTCGGAACGCCGATGCGGATCGGGTCCTGCGCCAGCGCGGCGCCGGTTGCAAGGCCTGCTCCCATGGCCATGGCGCCAGCCAGAGCCAGATATCTTTTCCATACGCGAACCGTCATTTCGTTCTCCTTCCCTGGATTTTCCCCGTTCTGCGTTCTCGGCGCATCAGATCGCGATGTGCCGCTTGAGGCCTTCCGTCGAAAGCCCGCTCAAGTCTCCCTGATCGACCACCGTTCCCTTGGACAGGGCGTAGTACCGCCGTGCCACCCGGACGATCAGGCCGAGGTTCTGCTCGATGAGAAGCAGCCCCGTTCCGCTGTCGGCGAGCCGGTTGAAGATCACGGCCAGCTCGTCGACGATAACCGGCGCCAGCCCCTCGCTCGGCTCGTCGAGGACGAGAAGCGACGGGTTGGCCATCAGCGCGCGGCCGATCGCCAGCATCTGCTGCTGGCCCCCCGAAAGCGCCATGCCGGGATTGCCCCGCCGCTCGCGCAGGACGGGGAACAGCTCGTAGACCTGGTCGAGGTTCCACGGCCCGGGCCGGTCGACCGCCGCCCCGAGAAGCAGGTTTTCCTCCACCGTGAGGTTGGGAATGATGCGGCGACCCTGCGGGACCACCGCGATCCCGCTGCGCGCGGCCGAGAACCGGCGAAGCTCGCGCGGGGCGCTGCCGGCGAGGCGGATCTCGCCGCCGTTCAGCCGGGCGATGCCGAGGAACGTGTTGACCACCGTCGTCTTGCCGACGCCGTTGCGGCCGACGATGGCGACGCGCTCGTTCGAGCTGACGGTGATGTCGACGCCATGCAGCACACGGGCGGCGCCATAGCCGGAGCGGACCCCGTTGAAAGCCAGAAGCTCGCTCATGCCGCGCTCCCCAGATAGGCGGTGATGACCTCGGGAATCTTCTTGATCTCCTGCGGCGGCCCGTCGGCCAGCACCCGCCCCAGATGCAGGACCGTGATGTGCTGGCAGATGCTGAAAACGACATCCATATCGTGCTCGACGATCAGGACGGTCACCCCCCAGCGTTGCGCGAGGTCGCGCAGCATCTCGGCCATGTCCATGGATTCCTGCACGGTCAGCCCCGCCGCGGGCTCGTCGAGCAGCAAGACGCGCGGCCGTCCGATCAGCGCCAGCCCGAGGTCGAGCCGCCGCTGGTCGCCATAGGAGATGTCGGCGGCGCGCTGGTGGGCATAGGGCATGAGGCCGAGCTCCCGCAGCACCTCGCCGACATTGGGCTGCTCGGCCCGGCGCGCGGCAAGGTCGAGCTGCTCGCCGACGCCGAGGTCGGGGAAGATGTTGGTGCGCTGGAACGAGCGGGCGAGGCCGATCCTGCGCCGCTGCTGGGCCGACAGCGGCGAGATGTCCTCGCCGAACAGCCTGACCTGTCCCGACCAGTTGGCGGCCCTGCCCGACAGCACGTCGATCAGGGTTGACTTGCCCGCCCCGTTCGGGCCGATCAGCCCGCGTATCTGCCCTTCCGGCACGGCGATGGAGACCTTGTTCAAGGCGACGAAGCCGCCGAAGCCGCGCGTGAGATCGGTGCCTTCGATCGCGTTCATTGCCCGGCCTCCCCGGTTCCGTTCGTGCGCTTGCGCAGCGCCGAGGCGAGCCGGACGAAGGCGCCGGCGATGCCGTCGGGCAGCATCAGGGTGGTGGCGATGACGATGATGCCGATGATGGCCGGCCAGTGCTCCGTGAGGTTGCCGGCGAAGTCCTTGATGAAGAAGAACACGACGGCGCCGAGGGCCGGCCCCCACAGATATTTCGGGCCGCCGATGATCGCCATGATGAGCACCGATCCCGACAGGCTCCAGTGCAGCATGTCCGGCGAGACGAACCCGTTGTAGAGCACGGCCATCACCCCGGCGATCGAGGCGACGAATGCCGAAAGCGCGTAGACCAGCGCCCGCGGCGCGATCGTCCGGTAGCCGATGAAGCGGGCCCGCTCCTCGTTCTCGCGGATCGCCACCGTGAGGCGGCCCATCGGGCTGCCGGCGAAGAGCCGCAATGCCAGGAGGATCGCCATCAGCAGCACCCAGCAGATCAGGAACATGGTCGAAGGATGCTGGAAGGTGCGGACGGAGATGCCGAACACATGGGTGGGAAAGGCGACGGAAAAGCCGTCGTCCCCGACCGTGACGTGACGCGCCTTGAGCGCGAACTCGTAGATGGCCTGGCCGACCGCGAGCGTCAGCATTGCGAAGGCAACGCCGGGAATGCGCACGATGACCAGGCCGAGAAGGAAGGCCAGCAGCGGCGGCACGACGAGGGCCATCACGATGGCCAGCTCGGCCGGAAGCAGGCCGTAGCGCAGTGACAGGCCGATGATGTAGGCGGCCGAGCCGTAGAAGGCGGCGTGGCCGAAGCTGACGACGCCGTTCTGGCGAAACAGCAGCCCGACGCCCGTCGCCGTGATCGCGCCGATCACCGCCTGCGTCATCAGGCTGAGCAGCAGGACCGACGTGACGAGGCCCGGCAGGAACACCCCCGCGAGCGCGGCAAGGGCGAGCAGCACGAAGAACACGCGGTTCGGGCGGGACGAGGAGCCCCATTCGTGCGCGGTCTTGTCGAGTGTGATGGTATCGCTCATACGTGGCTCCCTGCGACGCCCGTCGGCCGCCAGATGAGGATTCCGACCATCAGGAGGAACGGGATCATCGTCGCGGCCCACGGCAGGTAGATGACTCCGAAATTGTGGATCTGGCCGATGACGATCGCCGCCAGGAACGCGCCGGAGAAGCTGCCGAGGCCCCCGACCACGACGACGATGAACGACTCGATCAGGATGAAGCTGCCCATGGCCGGCGAAAGCGCCAGCAGCGGCCCGGCCACCGTGCCGGACAGGCCGGCGAGCCCGGTGCCGACGGCGACGACGATCATCGAGACCCGGTCGGTGTCGACGCCCTGCACCGCCGTCGTTTCGGCATCCATGCTGGAGGCGCGCACGAACAGGCCGACGCGGCTGTAGCGCAGCCAGAGCGTCAGCCCGATGGCGACGCAGGCGGCGACGACGATGACGACGAGCCGATACACCGGGAACATGTTGCCGAAGATCGTCACCGTTCCCGACAGGAGCGGCGGCGTCGGCATCGACAGGAAATCCTTGCCCCAGATGGTCTGCACCATGTCCTCGAGCACCAGAAGGATGCCGAACGTGACGAGGACCGTGACGATATGGTTCTCGTTCTGCAGGGGCCGGAACACGAACCGGTCGAGCAGGACGCCGAGGGCGGCCAGCACGAGCACCGAGACGACGATGGCGATCCAGAAGTTCGTCGCCGTGGCCACCGCGAGGCCGACATAGGCGCCGACCATGAACAGGCCGCCATGGGCGAAGTTCACCACGCGGCGCAGGCCGAAGATGAGCACCAGTCCGACCGCGACGATATAGAGCAGGCCGCCATAGACGAGGCCGTTCAGAATCTGGACAAGCATGCCGCCCCCCCGAACGCGCGCCGCCGGGCAGCACCCGCGCGATGCCTTCCCAACCAGAAACACTTCACCGGCTCTTCCTCCCTTGAAGCCTGTTCACCAACGATATGAGGCATGCCGCGATGGACCGCGGCGTCTGTCGTTTCCCCTTTATTCTTCTCGGCCCGACCTTCGCCCGCTCCCATTCGAAGGTCGCCGGACCCGCTGTCCGGAACATCGCCGCCATCCGGGGCGGGTGTTGTCCTGCACGTCGTTTTATAATTGAATGATGGCTCATTCATTTCTATCCGTCAATGGTGTCGTGTGCTAGAAATGGATCGTCGCCGATCGGATCGGGTTCGCGCGCCGGGGCGCCGGCCTGTCCGGAACCGTGCCGGCGCGCGGGGTGCAACCGGCGCGCGAAATGCGCCGAGTGGGAGGAGGAACCGATGTTTCACCATATCGTGCTGATGCGCCTGTCCGGGATCGACGACGCATTCCATCGGCGCGTCGCCGCCTATGTCGAAAGGGTGCGCGCGGAGCTGCCCTATGTGCGCGGCTACGCGTTCGCGCCCAATCGCGCCGCCCGCACCGCGGGCTACGACTGGGCCGTGCTGTCGAGCTTCGACACGGCCGACGATCATGATCGCTATCAGGTCTCGGCCGTTCACCAGGAGATGAAGGCGTACATGACCCCCTTCATCGACGCGCTGATCGCATGCGACGCCGAAACGGAGGCAGGAGCATGAGCGCCGATCCCGCCGCCATCGCCTGGCGCCCCGATCCAGCCTTCGTCGAGGCGGCGAACTGGACGGCATTCATCCGCGCCATGGGCGAAGCCGACTATGGCGGCCTCGCCGCCCGCGCCGCAGCGGACCCGGCATGGTTCTGGGAGGGGCTGATCCGGTTCCTCGACATCCGTTTCAGCCGGCCGTTCGAGAAGGTGCTCGACGCCGGCGACGGCCCCGAATGGGTGAAATGGTGCGTCGGCGGGCGCATGAACATCTGCGGGACCCTCATCGAACGCAACCTCGAGCAGGGGCGCGCGGATCACCCGGCGATCGTCTGGGAGGGTGAGGACGGGACGGTGCGCACCGTCACCTATGCCGCGCTGGCCGACGAGGCGGCGCGCGCGGCGACGGGCCTTCGCGCGCTCGGACTGCGGCCCGGCGATCCCGTGGGCCTCTATATGCCGATGGTGCCGGAGGCCGTCGTCGCCTTCCTCGCGCTCGCCCGGCTCGGCTGCGTCGTCCTGCCCATGTTCTCCGGCTTCGGCGCCGAAGCCCTCGCCGTGCGGATGAGGGACGGCGGCGCGGTCGCCTGCATCACCGCCGACGGTTGCCTGCGGCGCGGCCGCGCGGTGGCGATGAAACCGGTGGTCGACGAGGCCGCCGCCAGCGTGCCGTCGCTGCGCCATGTCGTCACCGTCCGCCGGCTCGGCGCGAAAGCGCCTCCCTATGCCGAGATGCCGGGCCGCGATACGGACTGGGACAGCCTCGTATCGGGCGGCCGCGAGCCCGGGCCGCCCGTCGAGCTCGACGCCGAGGCGCCGCTGATGACCGTCTACACCTCCGGCACGACCGGAAGGCCGAAAGGCACCGTCCACACCCATTGCGGCTTCCTGACCAAGACCGGCGAGGACTTCGCACTCTGCTTCGACCTCAAGCCCACCGACAGGCTGCTGTGGATGACCGACATCGGCTGGCTCGTCGGCCCGATCCAGATCACCGCGGCGCTGATGCGCGGCGCGACGCTGGTCCTCGCCGAAGGAACGCCGGACTACCCGGAGCCCGGCCGCCTCTGGCGGCTCGTCCAGGACCATCGCGTCAGCTTTCTCGGCGTCGGCTCGACCGTCGCGCGGCTGCTCATGCGCCACGGCCGCGACGAGGTCGCGAAATACGACCTGTCGTCGCTGCGCGTCGCCGCCTCGACCGGCGAGCCGTGGGACCAGGATTCATGGCGCTGGATCTTCGATTGCGTGCTGGGCGGCAGCCGGCCGCTGATGAACTACAGCGGCGGCACCGAAATGGGCGGCCTGCTGGCGACCAATCCGCTGTTCCCGATCAAGCCGGCCAGCTTCAACGGCCCCATTCCCGGCACCAATGCCGACATCGTGGACGATGCGGGCAATCCCGTCGGTCCCGGCGAGGTCGGGGAGCTCGTCATGCGCGGCCCCTGCATCGGCCTCACCAAGGGGCTGCTGCACGATCCCGAACGCTACATCGACAATTACTGGAGCCGGTTCCCCGGCATCTGGGTCCATGGCGACTGGGCCTCGCGCGACGCGGACGGCTACTGGTACGTGCACGGCCGCTCGGACGACACCATCAAGCTCGCCGGTAAGCGCACCGGCCCGGCGGAGATCGAATCGCTTGCGCTGTCGACCGGCCTCGTCAGCGACGCCGCCGCCGTCGCGGTTCCCGACCCGGTGAAGGGTTCGGCCGTGGTGCTGGTCGCGGTGCCCGCGCCGGGCGTCGCGGCAGACGAGGCGGCGACGGCGGCGCGCGAGGCGATCGCGCGCGGCTTCGGCCACGCCTTCCGTCCCGAGCGTGTGCTTTGCGTCGCCGACCTGCCGAAAACCCGCAACATGAAGACGATGCGCCGCGTCATCCGGGCGGCATTGACCGGCGAGGCGCAGGGCGATCTTTCGGCGCTCGTCAACCCCGAGGCGGTGGAGGCGATACGCGCCGCCGCCGAAGCGCGGCCATGACCCGTGCCGTCAGGAAGGAGAGGACGATGAGGCTGGAAGGAAAGGTCGCGCTCGTCACCGGCGCGGGCGGCCCGATGGGCGCGGCGGTCGCCGAGCGGCTGGCCGAGGAAGGCGCCCGCCTCGCCATCAGCGACATCTCGCAGGCCCGGCTCGACGAGACGCGCGACAGGCTTGCCGAAATCCTCGGCGGCGAGGATCGCGTCGTCGCCATGCGCGCGGACCTGACCGTCGCCGGGGAGGCCGCCGCCTTCGCCGACGCCGCCGTCGAGCGGTTCGGCGGCGTCGACATCCTCGCCAACATCGTCGGCGGCATCCGCGCGCAGACGCTGTTCGAGCCGTTCCTGACCATGAGCGAAAGCCGCTGGGATGCGACCTTCGCCCTCAACCTGAAGCCGAATTTCCATCTCATCCAGCGCATCGCGCCCGGCATGGTCGAGCGCGGCTTCGGCCGCATCGTCAACGTGACGTCGATCAACTTCGCCGGCGAGACGGGCAGTTCCGACTACGGCGCGGCCAAGGCCGCCGTCGCCTCGTTCACGCGGACGCTGGCGATGGAGCTCGCGCCCCACGTCACCGTCAACTGCATCGCGCCGGGCACCATCCGCACGCGGGTCCTCGACCGGCTCGGCGCGGAGGAGCTGGAGCATTACGCCGCCAAGCCCCTGCTCAAGCGGCTCGGCGAGCCGCGCGACATCGCCAATGCCGTGCTGTTCTTCGCCAGCGACGAGTCGTCCTATGTGACGGGCGAGATCCTCGCCGTGTCGGGCGGCGTGTGGCCGGCGCTGTAGCCCGCCGGTCAGGACGCGAGAAAGCCGCCGTCGACGCCGATCACCTGCCCCGTCACGTAGCGCGAGGCGGGCGATGCGAGGAACACCAGCATGCCGGCAAGGTCCTCGGGAACCCCGAGGCGGCCGAGCGCGGTGCGGCGCAGCACGCCGTCGTAGAGATGCGGCTGGGTCCTGATGAGGTCGCGGTTGAGGTCGGTCTCGATCACCGTCGGCGCCACCGTGTTGACGGTGATGCCGTGCGGGCCGAGCTCGAACGCCAGCGCCTTGGCGAGGCTGGCGACCCCCGCCTTGGAGACGCCGTAGGCGCTGCGGTTGGCGAAGGCCCGCAGCGACAGGATCGACCCCGTCATGACGATGCTGCCCTGCCCGCGCTCGATCATCGCGGGGATGACGGCGCGGCAGCAGGACGCGACGCCGAGCACGTTGACGTCGATCACCCGGGCCCACTCCTCGGGCGTCGAATCCATGAACGATTTGGCGAGCATGATGCCGGCATTGTTGAGCAGGATGTCGATCCGGCCGTAAAGCTCGAGCGCCCTGTCGACCATCGCCTGCGCGCCACCGTCTTCGGCGAGGTCGGCGACGACGGCCTCGGCCCGCCCGCCCGCCGCGCGCACCTGCGCCACGGTTTCCTCGAGCTTGGCCCGGTCCCGGCCCGCCGCAGCGACCGATGCGCCTGCGGCGGCATAGGCGAGGCAGGCCATGCGGCCGAGGCCGCCGCTCGCGCCCGTGACCAGCGCGACCTGCCCGTCCAGTCTGAAAGACGGTCCCTGCATGATCCTTCGCCCTTTCCGGCCTACATCGCCATCTGGCCGCCGTCGACGGCCAGCCCGTGGCCGGTGATCATCCGCGCGTCGCCCGAGGCGAGGAAGGCGAAGGCGGCCGCCACGTCGCCCGGCTCGACCATCACGCCGAGCGGCACGGTGGCGCGGAAGCGGCGCATCGCCTCCTCCTCGTTGTCGGCGATCGCCGCCGTGAACTCCCGCAGCAGCGGCGTGTCGGTGACGGCGGGGCAGACGCCGTTGACGCGGATGCCGGTTGTCGCCAGCTCCAGCGCCAGCCCCCGCACCATGCCCATCACCCCGTGCTTCGAGGCGGTGTAGACGCTGAAATTCGGCTTGGCCTTGAAGCTTTGCAGCGAGGCCGTGAACAGGATCGAGACCAGGAGCGGCCGGCTCTTCGCCCGCTCGCGCAGCGCCGGCAACGCCTCCTGCGCCACCTTGAACTGGGCGACAAGATTGTTGCCGATCACGCGTTCGAGCACGGCGTCGTCGGCGCTGTCGACGGGGCCGGCGAACGAGACGCCGGCATTGGCGACCGCGGTGTCGAGCGCGCCGAAGGCGTCGAGCGCGACGGCGACCGCCGCGCGGATCTGCGCCCGGTCGTTGTGATCGACCCGCACGAAGCGGGCGCGCGCGCCGAGCCGGCCGGCGAGCGCCGCGCCGGCCGCCTCGTTGATGTCGGCAAGCACCACATTCGCCCCCTCGGCGATGAAGCGCTCGGCCGTCGCCTTGCCGATCCCCGACGACGCCCCGGTGACGAGCGCCGTCATCCCTTCCAGCCGCCCGCTCATGGCGCGATCTCCCGCGCCGTGCTGCGCCGCGTGTCGGGCGTCAGGCCGAGCGGCACTGAGGCCATTTCCTCGATCCATTCGGCAAGCCGCAGGATCTGCGTCGCCTGCCCGGCCACGAGCTGGTCGCCGGCATCGGCGATCGCCGCCGCCTCCTTCGCAATCCGCCGCGCCGAGGCGGCGATCTCCGCATTGTCCATCCTCATCCTCCCTTCCCGTCGCCGCGCGCAAGCCGGCTGTAGCCTTCCTGGCGCTCGTCGCGCCATCGTCTCGCCTTGTAGGCGAAATTCGGCAGGTCCTCCCGCTTCATGGTGCGGATCGACATCCGCACATTGGTCTTCTCCTTGATCCTCTCGGCAACCCGCGCGATCAGCGCCGACCGCTCGTTCTCGGCAAGGCTCTCGCCCTCCGGCGTCAGCGCCATCATCACCTCGACATCGGTGCGCCCGGCATCGTCGACGAAGACGCGGCCGGAATACTCCTCGACCTCGGCGAAGGCGAAGACGGCGGCATCGACGGCGGCGGGCCAGACATTGTTGCCGCGGATCTTCATCATGTCGTCGTAGCGGCCGATGGTGCCGGTCTCGATCCCGTCCCATGGCCGGCCGCACGAGCAGGCGTGGTGCGGCCGGTAGCGCGCCTTGTCGCGGCTGGAGAAGCGCAGCACGGGCGCGCCGACGATGTCGAGATTGGTGACGATGATCTCGCCTTCCTCGCCCGGCTCGGCCGGCTCCCCGGTTTCCGGGTCGATGATCTCGATCAGCGTGTGCCATTCGAGCGCATGCATCATGGCGCGGCGGCCGTCCGGCGTCACCACGCCATGGCGGCAGGTGACATGGGAGAAACCGGCCGCCTGGGTCGAGCCGTAGCCCTCGTGGAGCGCCGCGCCCCAGAATTCCTTCATCCGCGCGGCCCATTCGAGCGAATAGCCCTCGGCGACGAGGAAGATGGTCTTCAGCGCCGGAAACGCCTCCTTGGGATCGATGCCCGCCCGGCGCATGCCTTCGGCGAGGGTCATCACGTAATTGGTCGAGGCGTAGATGAACTCGACATTGGGGAAACGCCGCATCATCGCGATCTTGGCGTCGGTGGTCATCGCACCGCCGACATGGATGGCCGCCGCCCCGGCGATGCGGAACCCGTCGGGCGGCCCCCACCCGCCGGTGGTCAGGCCGCCGGCCGGCACGCAGTTCATCGCGAACTGCCCCGGCCTGAGCCCGGCCATGAACCAGGGCAGGCAATGCAGGTAGCCCTGGACGACGACATCGGCATAGGTGCGGCCGTAGACCTCCTGCCCCTGCCCCGAGGTGCCGCCGGTCATGTTGACGAGAGCGATCTCGCCATGCGGAACGCCCACCCGGCGGCCGAAAGGCGGCGCCTCCTCCTGGTCGGCGAGGAACTCGGCCTTGGTCGAGAGCGGAACGAGCTCGCGGAACTCGCGCATCGAGCGGATGCGTTCCGGCTTCGCGCCGGCGGCGTCGAGCTTGGCGCGATAGAAGGCGTTGGTGTGGTAGAGACGGTCGAGCTGCCGTTTCAGCTTGGCGAATTGCAGCGCGAGCAGGTCCTCGCGCGTCATGCGACCCATGCGGTCGAGTATCGTCGAGGCCTGCGCCGCCTCCATCCCTTCGGCAATCAAATCGTCCCCCCTGCTGCGATCTCCCCGTCCGGGCGGAAGGCGTGCAGCACGCGCCCGCCGCCTTCGTGAAACACCACCCGCACCGGCAAGCCGTCGCGCACGGCTTCCGGCTCGATCCCCTCCAGGTTCGACGCCAGCCGCACCCCCTCGTCGAGATCGACCAGCGCCACGATATAGGGAACTTCCCGCGCGAAGATCTCGGCCGGGATCGGATGACGGACCACGATCCAGCTATAGACCCTTCCCTTGCCACCGGCGGGCTGCCATTGCGCCTTCGCGCTGCGGCAGTGCGGGCAGGTCTCGGCGGGCGGGAAGCGGTAGCGCGCGCAGTCCTCGCATTGCTGAAGCAGCAGCCGGCCCTCGGCCACCCCTTCCCAGAAGGGGGCGGACTCCGGATCGGGGTGCGGCTGCGGGCGCGAGGCGGGGAACGTGTCTTCCATGGTCATGCCGCCCTCAGGACCAGCGCGCTGCCGCATGTCATCGCGCCGGCGGTGGTCAGGGCCACCTGCGCGCCTTCGACCTGCCGCGGGCCGGCATCGCCGCGCAGTTGCTCCACCGCCTCGTAGACATGGTTGAGACCGTGGATGTAGGCCTCGGAAAGCAGGCCGCCATGGGTGTTGACGGGAAGGCTGCCGCCGTCGCGGCGGATGCCGCCGTCCTCCACGAAACCCGCCGCCTCGCCCGGCCGGCAGAAGCCGAGCCCTTCCAGCGCCATCAGCACGGAGTAGGTGAAGCAGTCGTAGATTTCGGCGATGTCCACGTCGGCCGGGCCGAGCCCCGCCCTGCGCCACAGCTCGTCGCCGACATAGGCGAGGAAGTTCTGCGAATGGTCGGGCCAGCGCAGGGCGTCGAACAGGTCGTCGCCCTGCGCCGGGCCGCCGCCATAGACGCCGGCGCTGACCAGAACCGGGGGCTTGCTGAGGTCCTTCGCCCGCTCCGTCGAGGTGACGAGCACCGCGCAGGCCCCGTCGGTTTCGAGGCAGATGTCGTAGATGCGGAACGGATCGACGATCAGGCGCGAATTCTGATGGTCGTCGAGCGTCAGCGGCTCGCGCATCATGGCGCGCGGATTGTCGAGCGCATGGGCGCGAATGTCGACGGCGACGCGGCCGAGCTGCTCGCCGGTCGTGCCGTAGCGGTTCATATGGCGACGGCACCACATCGCCATCGCCTGCGGATAGGTGATCCAGCCGAACGGCGCGGTATATTGGGAAACGCCGCGCGCCACCATGTCGCGGCCGCCGCCGAGCCGGAAGCCGGAGCGCCCGTTCATCGCCCGGAAGCACAGGACGTTGGTGGCGAGACCCGCCTCTATCGCCGCGATGGCCGCGAGGATGATGAGGTTGGCGCCGTTGCCGCCGGCCTCGTAGTCGACGCAATGATGGGCGGCGGGAAGGCCCATCGCCGTCGCCACCGCCATGGCCGGCGCGGAATCGCGGAACTGGAAGCTGACGATGCCGTCCACCGCCTCGCGCGGCAGGCCGGCGTCGGCGAGCGCCCTGTCGCAGGCTTCCACCGCCTGGGCGAGGACGGTGCGGCCGGACGCCTTGCGGTATTCCGTGGCCCCGATGCCCGCCAATGCGTATCTGTCGCGCAATGCCCACATCGCTGTGCTCCTCATTGCCCGCCGGGACGCGGCGCGAGCGTGTCGCTCAGCTTCGGACGCCGCTTGTCGCGGAAGGCGACCAGCCCCTCCATGGCATCCGGGTCACCCGTGGCGTAGTCGTGGATCCGGTCGATCTCGAAGCGCAGGGCTTCACTCAGCGGCTTCTCCAACCCCTCGTCGACCAGCCGCTTGGCGGCGGCAAGGCCGCGCGCGCCGTGGGCGAGCATCGCGCCGACGAGCGCGTCGACGGCGTCGTCGAAGCCGCCCTCGGGCGCGACGCTGGCGACGAGCCCCAGCCGCTCGGCCTCGGCCGCATCGACCAGCCGCCCGGTGAAGATCAGCTCCTTGGCGCGCATGGCCCCCACCCGGCGCGGCAGGCGCTGCGATCCGCCCGCGCCCGGGAGCTGGCCGAAATTCAGATGCCCGTCGCCGATGCGCGCTCCGGCGGCCGCCACGGCGAGGTCGCAGGCCAGCAGCAGCTCGAGCCCGCCCGCGACACAGACGCCGTTCACGGCCGCGACATAGACCTTGCGCGACGCCTCGACGGCGCACAGCAGATCGTGGAAATCATCGAGGAAGGCCGCGAAGCGCTGCGGCGCGGCGTAGAGATCGAGGTAGCCCTGGAGGTCGCCCCCCGCCGAAAAGGCCTTTCCCTCGCCGCGGATCACGACGACCCGGACATGATCCATGGCCTCGAGCGCCTCGCAGGCCCCCTTCAACGCGCGCACGGTCGTCCAGTCGAGCGGATTGAGCTTCTCCGGCCGGGAAAGAACGATGTCGGCCCGCGCGCCGGCCAGCGAAACCCGAAGGGCATCGAACTCCGGAACCGTGTGAGCTGTCATCGCGTTGGCCTCGCCTTTCGGGACAAGCGACCATAGCGGAGAACGATCCGGCGTTCAATATAGAATGAACACTCATTCATTTCACACCTCGAAAGAATCGTCCGTGGAAGCCGTCTGTCCGCCGCGTCCTTCCAGCACGTCCTCATTGTGCTCGCCGAGGCGCGGCGCGGCGCGAATTGCTTGCACACCGGCGCGGAACGGGCGCGCCACCGGCGTCGGCAGGGCGGCCATGGCGTCGCCCCGTTCGTTGACCAGCCGGGCCGCAAATACGCCGCGCGCCGCGAAATGCTCGTCCGCCAGCGCCTCGCGCACCGAGCGCACCACCGTGCAACAGCAATCGGCGGCGGCGAACACGTCCTGCCAATGCGCCGACGCTTGCGAGCGGATGATCTGCGCGATCCGCGCGCCCGTCGCCTCCGGCGTCGCCCGGTCGTCGCGCAGGCCGGGTTCCAGCCCTATGGCGTCGACGAATGCCGCCCAGAACTTCTCCTCGATCGCCGCGACGGCAATGAAGCGGCCGTCCGAGGCCGGATAGAGCCGGTAGCGGCAGGAGCCTCCCGTCACCAGCGCATCGCCGCTGCCCGGCCAGACGCCCGTGGCCTGGCCCTGCCCCAGCGCCCAGTAAAGGAAGGTGAAGAGGTTGTCGGCCATGGCGATGTCGAGATAGCTGCCCTCGCCCGTCAGGTCGCGATGGCGCAGCGCCAGCAGGATGTTGATGACCGCCGGATAGGTGCCGCCGCCGATGTCGGCCACCAGCGCCGGCGGCAGGACCGGCGCCTCGGCCGTGCCGGGGCTGAGCGCGAGAAGCCCCGCATCGCCGATATAGTTGAGGTCGTGCCCGGCCCTCGCATGGCGCGGCCCGTCCTGGCCGTAGCCCGAGATCGAGCAGTAGATCACGCGCGGATTGATCCGGCGGACATCCTCGTAGCCGAGGCCGAGGCGCGCCATGACGCCGGGGCGGAACTGCTCCACCAGGATGTCGCAGTTTTCGATCAGCGGCTTGAGGCGCTGCCGGTCGCCTTCGTCCTTCAGGTCGAGGGCGACGCTCTTCTTGCCGCGATTGAGCAGGTTGAAATTGGCGCTGTCCGCGCCCCAGAGCGGCTGGTAGCCGCGCATCTCCTCGCCCTTGCCGGGGCGCTCGACCTTGATGACCTCCGCCCCCGCCTCGGCGAGGAAAAGGGTCGCCATCGGCCCCGGAAGCAAGGTGGAGAAATCGAGGACGCGCAGCCCGGAAAGCACACCGGCGCTCATGACAGGAAACCGCGCCTGCTGCGGAACGTTTCGACCTCGTGCATGGCGCTCCCCCGCAAAGCTGCTCCGGGACGGTTCCGGGAGCATTCAGGAACTGGCTAGCATGGGCCTTTCGAAATTGTCAAAAGCCGCTGGCTACCCGGACCGGCAGCCGGCGACCACGCAAATGCAGCGGCTTCGGAAATGCCGGACGCGCTTCCGCCAAGACGTGAAACGCCCTACCAGCGCAGCGCCGGGGTGCGCACGGGGGCGTCCCACAGGGCCGCCAGCTCGTCGTCCAGCACCGTCACCGTCAGCGAGCAGCCGGCCATCTCGAGCGAGGTGACGTAGGTTCCGACAAGGCTGCGCGCCACCTCTAGCCCCTCCTTCGCGAGGCGGCGGCGGGCCGCGTCGTAGACCAGATAGAGCTCGCCCGAGGGCGTTCCGCCGAACCCGTTGACGAAGAGCAGGCAGCGCGCGCCGGCGGCGGGCTTCAGGTCGGCGAGGATCGCGTCGAGCAGCTCGTTCACGATCGTCGTGGCGGGGGCCATCGGCCCGCGGCGGCGGCCCGGCTCGCCATGGATGCCGACGCCGATCTCGATCTCGTCCTCGCCGAGCTCGAAGGTCGGCTTTCCGGCGGCCGGAACGGTGCAGGAGCTGAGCGCGACGCCCATCGAGCGCGTCGCGGCATTGACGCGCCCGGCCAGCGCCGCCAGCGCGTCGAGGCCCATGCCCTGCTCGGCCGCCGCGCCGAGGATCTTCTCGACCACCAGCGTTCCGGCGACGCCGCGCCGGCCGATGCTGTAGGACGAATTGTCGACCGCGACGTCGTCGTCGACCAGAACGCTGGCCACCTGCCCCGTCGCCATCTCGGCCGCCATCTCGAAATTCATCACATCGCCCTCGTAGTTCTTGACGATGAGAAGAACCCCGGCCCCGGCGTCGACGGCCTCTATCGCGGCGAGGATGCGGTCGGGCGTCGGCGAGGTGAAGATCGCGCCCGGCACCGCGGCATCCAGCATCCCCTCCCCGACGAAGCCGGCATGCAGCGGCTCGTGGCCCGAGCCGCCGCCCGAAACCAGCGCCACCTTGCCGGGCGCTGCCGCGCGGCGGCGCACGAAGCGACGCTCGGTATCCATCTCGATCAGGTCGGCATGGGCGGCGGCGAAGCCGTCGAGGCTCTCGTCCAGCACCGTGGCGACGTCGTTGATGAGCTTCTTCATGGGTTTCCTCCTCGGCGGATCACTTTTCCTGCAGGATGCGGATCATGTTGCGGGCCATGTCGCGGATCGCCTCGTCCACCAGCCGGTTGGCCCGCGCGCTGCCCAGGTCCGGCACGCAGACCTCGATGGTGCGGCGGCCCGCCCCGTCGTCGGGCTGCTGGCGCTGGTTGGGATGCGCCGCGTCGTAGGCGGCGAGGAACTCGGCCCGCTCGGCCGGCGAGAAATGGCAGACCTCGAAGATCGTCTCGATATGGTGGGCCGGGATCGCCACCTTGTAGGTGGGGCTGCTGATCTGTGAGACGAACGAGCGGTTGGTGCCGAGCGCCACCGCCAGCCGCTGCCGGGTGCCGGAGGGGCGGCTGTCGAGCACGCGCCGCAGCAGCTCCTTGTACTGACGGACATGCCTGGGGATGCGCGCGCTGCTCATGGTCTGGGTCATGTGTCCGTGGCGAGGTCGAGGCCGGCGATCGCGGCCTTGACCGCTCCCGCCAGCTCGGGCTGGACAGAGAGAGACCGCAGGCCCGCGGCGAGAAGAGCCGGAACCAATAGCGGATCGCCGCCGGCATCGCCACACAGGCCGACCTCGCGCCCGGACAGACGGCCATACGCGGCGACACGCGCGATCAGCGCCAGCACCGACGGATCGGCGGCCGATCCGAGCCGGGCCGCGGCGGCCTCCTCGCGGCTGACGGCGCAGGTATATTGCACGAGGTCGTTGGAGCCGATGGAGAAGAAATCCGCGTCGAACCGTTCAGGCGTGATGGCGACGGCCGGAACCTCGACCATGATGCCGAGCGCGGGCCGACCGTGCGCGACGCCGGCGGCGGCAAGGGCCGCGATCTCCTTATCGAGCATGGCCCGCGCCTCGGCCAGCTCGCCGGGCAGCGTCACCATGGGCAGCATCACCTTCAGCGGGCCGTCGGCCGCCGCGCGGGCCAGCGCGCGCAACTGGACGCGGAACATGTCGGGATGGCGCAGGGACAGGCGTATGCCGCGCATCCCGAGGAACGGATTGGCCTCGTGCGCGACGGTATAGCCGGCAATCGGCTTGTCGCCCCCCGCATCGAGGGTGCGCACCGTCACCGGGCGGCCGCCTGCCCAGGCGAGGATGCGGCGATAGGCGGCAAGCTGGCCCTCCTCGTCCTTCAGCCGCTCGGGGCTGTCGAGGAACAGTTCGGTCCGCACGAGGCCGATGCCGTCGAAATGGGCGGGGTCCAGCCGGTCGAGCTCCGTCGGGTCGGCGATCGTCGCCTGCACCGCCACCCGCACCCCGTTGCGGCTGACCGCCGGCCGCGCGGCCATGGCCGCGGCTTGCGCGCGCCCCGAGGCCTCGGTCGCGAGCCGGTCGCGGGCGGCGGCAAGGCGGGCCTCGTCCGGCTCCGAAACGAGCACGCCCGCCGTCCCGTCGAGAAGCGCCGCGCCTTGCAGATCGAGCACTTCGGCGTCGAGCGCCACGACCATCGGCAGGCCCCGGCCGCGCGCCAGCATGGCGACGTGGCTGGTCGGGCTGCCCTGCGTCAGCGCGATGCCCGCCCCCTTGCCCCAGCTTGCGGCGAGAAATTCGGAAGGGCGCAATTCGGTGGCGAGGAGGATCGTGCCGTCGGGCACGACGAGCGGCCCGCCGCCGCTGCCGGTCAGCGCGGCCAGCACCCGGTCGCGCATATCCTGAAAGTCG
Source organism: Alphaproteobacteria bacterium (assembly GCA_037190985.1). Lineage (GTDB taxonomy): Bacteria > Pseudomonadota > Alphaproteobacteria > Rhizobiales > Rhizobiaceae > Aerobium. The sequence goes on along the minus strand of JBBCKE010000023.1, from coordinate 138,030 downwards.
ACGGCGCGCGCGCGAAAATACTCGTCGTCCGATGCCTGGTAGACGGCGATCTCCGCATCCATCGCCGCAGCCCATGCCGCGGCGGCCGGCCGGCCGGCGGCGATCGCCTCGAAGGCCGGGCGCGCCAGCTCCTCGTCCTCGAGGAACGCCATCTGCATCGCGACGATCTCGGCCTCGTCGCCGTCGAGCCGGCCGAGAAGCTCCGCCAGCTCGTTGCCGGCCTCGACGATGGCGGCGCGCAGCGCCTCGGCACCGCTTCCGGCGTGTGTCTGCGTCGTTTCCCGCCCCGCGGCGCGCGCGGGACGCAGCACCTGCCCCCACGCCAGCCCGGCAGACGCCGCGATGCCGGTGAACAGCCTCTCAGCCATGTCCGCCGCCGTCCGGCGCCGCGGTTTCCTCGTCGAAATTGCTGGCCACCAGCGCCAGCAGCTCCTCCAGCGCGCGCTGGGCGCCCTCGCCCGAGGTGCGCAGCCACAGCCGCGTGCCCTGCGGCGCGCGAAACCGCATCAGCTTGACCGGGCTCTTGGCGTCGACCCACGGCCCGGCCTCGTCGGTCGCGACCTCGATGGTGGCGGGAAAGGATTTGGCGAGCTGCGTCAGCTTGACCGACGGGCGGGCATGCATGCCGGCCTCGTTGGTCAGGATAGCGGAAGCGACGATATGGTCCTGCGACATCGACAATCCCTTACTGCGCCGCGAGCTCTTCGGCCACGGCCTGAACCTTTTCGAGGGAGGACCCGCCCGACGCCTCCGTCGCGGCGATCACCGCCCCCTCGACGATGGGCGCGTTGCAGATCACCGCGCGGCCCTGACGCTCGGGCGGCAGCATCTCGACGGCCATCTCGCTGTTGGTCTCCGCGCCGCCGAGGTCGACGAGGATGGCGACGCCCGCCTCGCTCCAGGCGCGGTCGATGGCGGCGATGATGCTCTCGACGCTGGTGCCAAGCCCGCCGGCGGCGTCGCCGCCGGTGAAGGCGAGCGGCACGCTGTCGCCCACCATCTGCCGCACCATGTCGGCCGCGCCCTCCGCCACCTTCGACGAATGCGAGACGATCACGATACCGACGTTCGTCGGGGCATTCATGGGGGCGTTCATGCGGGTGTTTCCTTCAGCACGGCGCAGACCGCGCCGATGATCAACGAGGCCGAGCGCGCGCCGGGGTCCATGTGCCCGATCGAGCGCTCGCCGAGAAAGGCCGCGCGGCCGCGCAGCGCCTGCATCGGCACCGTCGCCTCGGCGGCCTCGGCCGCCACGCGGGCGATGCCGTCCGCATCCTCGCCGCGCTCCAGCGCCGCCGACACCGGGGCCAGCACGTCGAGCAGGGTCTTCTGCCCCGGCTGCGACTTGCCGCGCGCGGCGACGGCCGCCATGGCGCGGGCGAAGCCGGCGGCGAGCCCGGCCCGGTCGAGCGCATCGTCGGACGCGTCGCCCAGCGCCTTGCCGAGTTCCATGAAGAACGTGCCGTAGAGCGGCCCCGACGCGCCGCCCATCGACATCACCAGCGTCCGCCCGGCAGCCACCAGCGCCGCCGGCAGCTTCTGTTCGGCAAGCTTGTCGGCATCGGCCAGCAGCGCGTCGAAGCCGCGCTTCATCCCCGCGCCGTGATCGCCGTCGCCGATGGCCTGGTCGAGCACCGTCAGCTCCTGCCAGTGCGCATCGACCGTGGCGGCCATGGCCTCGATGAGCTGGCGGCGCAATTGCGCGTCGATCCGCATCTCCCTTACCCTCCCAGATAGGCGCGCCGCACCTCGTCATTGTCCAGCAGCTCGGCTGAGGTCCCGCTGACCGAGACGTGGCCCTGCTTGAGGACATAGCCCCGGTCGGCGATGGACAGGGCCATGTTGGCATTCTGCTCGACCATCAGGATGGTCATGCCCTGCGCCTTCCATTGCGCCAGTATCTCATAGACCTGGTCGACGAACAGCGGCGACAGGCCCATCGACGGCTCGTCGATGCACAGGAGCTTCGGCTTGCGCATCCATGCGCGCGCCATCGCCAGCATCTGCTGCTCGCCGCCCGACATGGTGCCGGACACCTGATTGCTCCGCTCGGCCAGCCGCGGGAACATCGCCAGCGCTTCCTCGATCTGCGCGTCGAGATCGGCCTTCGGCTCCCCGCGCCGGACATAGGCGCCCAGCTTGAGGTTGTCGAGGACGGTCATCTCGGAGAACATCCGCCTTCCCTCGGGGATGGAGCCGACGCCGCGCTCGATCATCCGGTAGGCGGGCGTGTCGTTGACGCGCTCGCCGTCGAACACGACGTCGCCGCGCGTGACCTTGACGAGGCCCAGCACGGTCTTGACCGTGGTGGACTTGCCCGAGGCGTTGCCGCCGAGGACCACCACCGTCTCGCCGGGCATGACGGTGACGTTAACGCCGAACAGCGCCTGCACCGGACCGTAGAAGACGTCGATGTCGGTCAGCGAGACCAGCGGGGAGCTGCCGGGAGCCTCAACCATCGGCGTTCACCTTTCCAAAGGCGGCGGCCGAGCGCCGCGTGCCCAGATAGGCCTCGATCACGCGCGGATGCTCAAGCGCGCCGGCCGGCGTGTCGTCGACGATCACCGCGCCCTGCGCCATGACGATGCAGCGCTCGGCGAGCTGGCGCACGACCTGCAGCTTGTGCTCGACCATGACGATGGTCATGCCGGGACGGCGGCTGCGCAGCTCGGCCAGCACCTCGGCGAGCTCCGCGGTCTCGGTCGGGTTCATGCCGGCGGCCGGCTCGTCGAGCAGCAGGATGTCGGGGTCCTGCACCAGCGCGCGGGCGATCTCGAGCCGGCGCCGGTTGGCGTAGGACAGCGAGAACGCCTGATCGTCGCGGCGCGGCCACAGCCGGTCGCCGAACATCTTCATCACCTCCTCGGCGCGGCTTTCCGCGGCCGCGACCCCGGCGCGGTAGCCGGGCAGGCGCAGCAACGCCGAGACCAGCTCGCCCACCGGGCCGTAGCGGCGCGGGGCGCGCCCGCCGCCGATAAGGCCGACCTGGGCGCCGACCATGATGCTGTCGCGGATGGACAGCATCGGAAAGACGCGGCTGGTCTGGAAGGTGCGCGAGATGCCGAGCGCGTTGATCTGCTCCGGGCGCAGCCGGTCGATGCGGCGCTCGCCGAGGCGGATCTCGCCCTGCTGCGGGCGCACGATGCCGCTGATCATCTGGAGCAGCGTCGACTTGCCTGCCCCGTTGGGACCGACCACGGCGAGGAACTCGCCCTTGGCGATGGCGAAGTCCAGCGCGTTGGCCGCCACCACCCCGCCGAAGCTGCGGCTGACCTTGTCGACGACGAGGGTTCCGGAATTGGTCATGGTCATCTCGTTCCCACCAGTCCCTGCGGACGGAAGCGCAGAAGAAGAAGAAGGATCGCGCCATAGGCGACCATGCGGTACTGGGCGAATTCGCGCAGCAGCTCGGGCAGCATCGCCAGCAAGACGCCGCCGATCAGCGCGCCGGTGATGTTGCCGAGCCCGCCGAGCACGATCATCGAGATCAGCACGATCGAGGTGTCGATGATGAAGCTGTCGGGGCTGACGAAGTTCTGAAGGAAGGCGAACTGCGCCCCGGCAAGCCCGGCGAGGAACCCCGAGACGAGAAAGGCCAAAGTGAGGTACCGCGCCACCGGGATGCCCGAGGCATGGGCGGCCAGCCGGTCCTCGCGGATCGCCCGCCACGTCCGGCCGATGGGCGAGTTCAGCATGGCGAAGGCGATGGCGACGACGAGGGCGAGCACCGCGAGCGCCTGCCAGTACTGCGCCGTCAGGCTGCGCATGTCGATCCCGCCGAGCAGCAGCGAAGGCCGCTGCACGCCGGGAATGCCCATCGGGCCGCGGGTGACGTCGACCCAGTTGAGGCAGATGAGATAGACGATCTGGCCGATGGCGAGCGTGGCGAGGCCGACCGTGTGACCGGACAGGCGGATCGTCGGCCAGTACAGGACCGCGGCGAACACCGCGCCCGCGCCGCCTGCCAAGAGCAGCGCCGCCTCGGCCGGAATGCCCCAGGCCCGGCTCGCCAGCGCCGCCGCATAGGCGCCGACGCCGAAGAAGGCGGCATGGCCGATGGAGATGACGCCGGCCGAGCCGGTCAGCAGCGTCAGCGACACGGCGAGCATCGCGTAGATCGCCGCCTGCACGCCGACCTGCAGCACGTAATTCGAGCCGCTCAGCATCGGCAACAGCGCGAACAGCGCGATGACCGCGAGCAGCACCGGCAGCGGCAGATCGATCACGCGCTGCTTGGTGCGCCCGGTCGACCCGGCCATGGATGCCACGACCGAAGTGGTCGGGATGCCGCCCGACGCGCCCGATGCGCCGCCAAGCGCGTCGAGCGACTTGTTGCCGAACAGCCCGTGCGGGCGCACAATCAGCACCAGCAAGAGCACGCTGAAGGCGATCACGTCGCGCCAGCCCTCGCCGACATAGCCGGAGGCGAGGCTTTCGAAGATGCCGAGCAGGATGCCGCCGACGATGGCGCCGGGGATCGACGACAGGCCGCCGAGCAGCGCCGCCGCGAAGCCCTTGAGGCCGTAGGGAATGCCCATCTGCGGGAAGACCGACATGTAGTACATGCCGATCAGCACGCCCGCGAGGGCGCCCAGCGCACCGGCGAGCCCGAACGAGAACTGGCGCATCAGCGGCACGTTAATGCCCATCTGCTGCGCGGCCTCGGGGTCCTGGGCCGTGGCGCGCAGCGCCTTGCCCATCCATGTGCGCGACAGGAACAGCATCAGCCCGGCCATGACGGCGAGCGACACCGCGATGATCAGGAAATCGACGCCGGTGAGGTAGGCGGAGCCGACGAAGACCACGTAGCGGGAAAGCGGCGAGGGAAAGGACTGGATCTCGGCCGACCAGATCATCTCGGCGGCCGAGTCGAAGATGATGGCGATGGCCAGCGTCGACAGCAGCGGCGCGATATAGGGCGCGTTCTGCAGCGGCCGCAGGGCCAGCTTCTCGATCAGCATGCCGGTGACGGTCGTGATGACCACCGCGACGGGAATGGCGAGGGCGATCGGCGCGCCCACCCTGACCATGGTGAAGGTCAGGAACGCCCCCAGCATCAGCAGCGCGCCCTGCGCGAAGTTGATGATGTTGGCCACCCCGAACACGAGGCTGAAGCCCAGCGCGATCAGGGCATAGACGAAGCCGATCACGACCCCGTTAAGGATCTGACTCAGGAAGAGTTCCAGCATGTTCGGGAAAGCCTCTAAGGTCGCGGCCCGGCAGCCGGGAGCCTCGAAAGGCTCCCGGCCGGATCAGGGCCGACAGAGGGTCACTGAAGCAGCGTGTAGGCGCCGTCCGTGATCTTGAGGATCGTGAGCTCCTTCGACGGCGTGCCGTCGACGAACTCCGTGACGCCGGTCACGCCCTCGAAGGGCGGCAGATCGTCGATGGCGTCGCGCAGGGCCTCGCGCGTCACCGGCTGGCCGGCCTCGGCCAGCGCCTTGGCGCCGGCTGCCGCGATCGAGATCGCGTCATAGGCATAGGCGGCCCAGAGGTCCGGCTCGCGGCCGTACTTGGCCGTGTAGGCCTCGACGAAGCCGGCCTTGGTGGGGTCGCCGGGGAAGAAGTAGGTGGTGGTGATGATGCCGTTGGCCGCCTCGCCCGCGAGCGTGATCAGCTCGGGGTTGTACAGCGTCTCCGGACCGACCACCTGCTGCTCCATGCCCGCCTGCCGCAACTGCTGCAGGAAGATGGCGGTCGGGCCGTAATGGCTCGCCAGCAGGATGCTGTCGATATTCGACTGGCGCAGCTTGGTGACGAGCGGCCGGAAGTCGCGCGCGTCGGGCAGCATCGCCTCGAACACCGGCACCTCCGACCCCCCCTCTTCCAGCGCCGCCTTGGTGGCGTTGCCGACATAGATGCCCCAGTCGTCCTGGAAGTAGATCACCGCCACGCGCTCGTGCGGGGCGTTCTCCTTCAGGGTCTTCACATACATCAGGGACATGGTGTCCTGGGTGTTGGGGATGCGGAACTGGAACTTCGAGATCTTGGTGTAGTCGGGATGCGAGGAGGACGGGCTGACCTGCGGCACGCCCGCGGTGGCGAAGATCTCGCCGGCGGCGATGGAGTTGCCGCTGGTGAACGAGCCGATGGCGGCGACCACGTCCGGGTTCTCCGAGAATTTCTGCGCGATGGCCGTGGCCTGCATCGGCTCGCCGCGGTCGTCCTCGGTCAGCACGACGAGCGGCTTGCCGCCGATGCCGCCATTGGCGTTGGTCTGCTCGACGAACAGGTCGACGGACTCCTTGAAGCGCTCGCCATTGGCGCCGAAGCGGCCGCTGAGCGGGGCGAAGAAGCCGAACGTCACCGAATCCGCCGACTGGGCCATCGCCGGGGCCTGGGCACCCTGCATGAGGCCGACGGCGGCGACGATGGCAAGGCCGGTGCGCCCCAGCCAGTTGATACGATTTGTCATGGCAGTTCCCTCATCTTCTGGTTCTGGTTGCTTCTGTTCCGGTGGAATGCGGGCCCCGCGCGGCCGTGGCGGACGCGCGGGCGCCCGGTCATGCAAGCCGCAGCGTCAGCGGCACGCCCGGGCTGGTCCATGTCTTGACGGCGGCGAGCTCCATCTCGAGCCCGCCCTCGATGATCTCGCCGCAATAGGACAGCTCGAAGGGCTCAGGCGACACATCGTCGCCATAGTAGATGCAGATCTGCTGGCGCGGGCCGTAGAAGCACACCGAGCCGCCGGCCGTGCCCTTGGCGGCGCGCCGTTCGCGGCAGATCTCGGTCAGGGTCTGCGGCTTCTCGTTGGGCATCACCACCGGCAGGCAGAAATAGAGGAGGTCGCCGACGATCTTGCCGTGCTGGGCGATGCTGGTCACGGGCAGCACCTTGCGCAGCGCCGCGGCGACGGCCGGATAGCGGTCGTCCCAGATCTCGATGGTGCAGGTGTCGCGCCCGTCCATGCTCAGGATCAGTTTCATTGCTTGGCTCCCTGCTCCAGACCGTCGGCGTCGCGCGTGCCGTAGCCGGCGCGCATGAAGCCGGTGCAGACCCCCCACGGGAAGGCCGCGTCGAGCCAGACATGCACGCGGTTGGCATAGGCCAGCGCCGCGTCGGTCAGGCGCTGCAGCTCACCGAGATCCGGCGCGGTCTGCGCCACCTCGATATATTTGCGCATCAGGCCGGAGGCGTGCTCGAGGCCGAACAGCTCGAAGAAACCCGCCTTGCGGCTGACCAGCTCGCCGATCATGACCTTGAGCGTGGCGAGGTCGGTCTCGGGCCGGTCGCACATCAGGTGAACCACCCACAGCGTCTCGTCAGCCAGCGAACGCGCGGCGCCCTCGGCGAAGATCAGCGGGGTGAGATACTGCCCGCGCGAGCCGACGCCGCGCGGGCTCTCGCCGCGCGACAGGATACGAATCTCCTCCGGCTGCGTCAGCCAGATGGTTTCGCATTCGCGCTGAAACAGCGCGATAGCCTCGTCTATCGTCATCAGTCCTCCACTAAAGAGTCGAACCCGGTTTAGCCGGATTGTTAAGTACTCAACAAAATTGTTAGTCGCGTTCCGCGCGCTTGGCAAGGGCGTTTCGCAGCCGGGTCGGCGCGCCGCTCCCATACGCTCCGCGCGCAGGATCGCGGCCCTCGCGGCCGCGGGAAAACCGACGGATTTATGTTAAGTAGTAAAAAAAATCCCGCGCCCCGCGCCGGGCCGGCATTCCGGCCTCGTCAGACCGGGATCGGCCGGTTCTCGGCGATGGCTTCCATGGCGAAATAGGAGGTCACGGTCTCCAGATCGAGCTTCTCGATCAGGCGCTGGTAGACGTGGTCGTAGCTCTTCATGTCGCGGGTGACGATCTTGAGCATGTAGTCGTAGTCGCCGCCGATCCGGTAGAAATCGACGACGTCGGGGATCGAGCTGACATGGACGCGGAACTTCTTCAGCCATTCCGCCGAATGGCTGCGGGTGCGGATCATCGCGAAGACCACGAGGCCGTAGCCGAGCGCCTGCGCATCGAGCCGGACCGTCTGGCCGCGGATGAGGCCGCGCTCCCGCATCAGCCGGATGCGCCGCCAGCACGCGTTCTGCGACAGCCCGACCTTGTCCGCCAGCTCGCGCTGCGACTGCCCGGCATCCGCCTGAAGCTCGCGCAGGATCCGCGCGTCGATTTCATCGAAAGATTCGGTCATTCTTCGATCAAATCCATCATGATTCCCGGATAATGCCGATCATATTGGGAAGATTTCTCCCACACGGCAACTAGAATCTCCCTGCTTGCGAGATCGGCAGGCGCAGGCCCTCTCGCCCCCGCGGCCCCTGCCGCCACCGGAAGACATGACATGAACGAAGCCGGCCACATGGAATTCAACGCGGCGCAATCGGCCGGCGCGGCCTCGCTCGACCGCGACTGGGTGCACCGGGCGATCGAGCTCCTGCAATGCGACGGCCGCCGCTCGGCCGACACCCACCTCATCAACCCGGCCTTCCCGGCGCTGAAGGGGCTGTCCATCTACCTCAAGGACGAATCCACCCATCCCACGGGGAGCCTGAAGCACCGCCTCGCGCGCTCGCTCTTCCTCTACGGCATCTGCAACGGCCATATCGGCCAGGGAACGACGCTGGTCGAGGCGTCCTCCGGCTCCACCGCCGTCTCGGAAGCCTACTTCGCCCGCCTTCTCGGCCTGCCCTTCATCGCCGTGATGCCGCGCTCGACATCGCGGGCGAAGGTCGATGCCATCGAGCGCATGGGCGGCCGCTGCACCTTCGTCGACGAGCCGGCGCGAGTCTACGAGGTTGCCGCCGGCATCGCGCAGGAGACGAACGGCCACTATCTCGACCAGTTCACCAATGCCGAGCGGGCGACCGACTGGCGCGGCAACAACAACATCGCCGAATCGATCTTCCGGCAGATGGAAGGCGAGCCGCATCCCACCCCGCAATGGGTGGTGATGAGCGCCGGCACCGGCGGCACCGCGGCGACCATCGGCCGCTACATCCGCTTCCAGAACCTTTCGACCCGCCTCTGCGTCGCCGATGTCGAGAACTCGGTGTTCTTCGACGCCTACAGGCAGGGCGATTGCGCCATCACCTCGGCGCGGCCGTCGCGGATCGAGGGCGTCGGCAGGCCGCGCGTCGAGCCGTCCTTCATACCGGGCGTGATCGACTGCATGCTGCGCGTCCCGGACGCCGCCTCCATCGCCGCCGCCCATGTGCTGTCGGAACGCTTGTTCCGGCGCGTCGGCGGGTCGACCGGAACGAATTTCATGGCGCTTCTGTGGATCGCCGCGCGCATGCTGCGCGAGGGGCGGCAGGGATCGCTGGTGACGCTGATCTGCGACAGCGGCGACCGCTACGCCTCGACCTATTACGACCCGGACTGGCTCGCGGCGCAGGACATGGACATCGCGCCCCTGAAGACGCGGATAGAAAGCTTCCTCGACACCGGCACCGGGCTGGAGGACCTTTTTTAAGGCCGCTACAGCGCGAAGATCGCGCTCGTGCGGCAGTTGCGGACCTTGTCGACCCGCGCGCCGTCCCAGTGGAAGTCGAAATGATCCGCCTGCACCGGAATGGCGAGGAGATCGGGCCAGAAGACCGCCACGCACTCGCCGCCCGGGCAGCGCACGCTGCGGTAGACGATGCCGTTGGAGCCGCCCGCCCGCAGGCTCTTGCCGAGCGCCTGCGACGCCGCGTAGTCGTCCGGGTCGTGATACGCCGCCTGCGGCCGCGCGTCGTGAAGGTCGAGATCGAGCCGGTTGACCAGCATGCGGAACTGGGAGGTCCATCCCGGTTCCTCGCCGCTACTGGCCATCGCCCTGCCGTGGTGGTGGGCGACTTCCCGGATCGCCACCTCCTCCCGGTCGCCGGCGCTGTAGACCCCGTAGGTGCCGTCGGTGAAGCGCCCCGGCCGGTCGGTGCTGATGTGGACGAAGGGCGCCATCAGATAGCTGGCGCCGGGGCCGCTCACCCGCCGCGCCGGCGGTACCAGGTCGAGCCTGCCGATATGCTGCCACAGGCGCGGATTGGTCTTCGATTCCGCCGAGGCCAGCGCCTCCCAGTCCTGCGGATCGGCGATGTCCTCGAAAAGGTCGATGGGCGGATAGATCGAGCGGATGATCCGGCACGCCTTCGGCCAGCGCACCCGGGCAGGCGGAAGGCCACCGCTCACCAGCCGCCGCGCTCCGCGTCGAGATAGGAGCGCACGCGCGCCAGCGAGAAGATGTCGCCCTGCGCCATGATCTCGACCGGCGTGCGGCCGCCGAAGGCGAGGTTGGGCTTCTTCACCCAGGCATATCCCCGCTCCGGGTCGGAGAAGAGGAAGCGCAGGCCCTTGTGGATGCCCATGAGCAGCGAAAGGCGCGTGGCGAGGTCGCGGTCGATGCGCCCGAGTGAGCCCGCCTTCCACCGCGCATAGGTGCGCGCAGTCAGCCCTCCGAGGATTTCGCGCGCCTCTGCATCGGACACCTGCCACCGCTCGAACAGCCGGAGCACCGCCCGCACCATCGCCTCGGCCTCGGCGGCGGTGATCTGCGGGCTGTCCGGAACGGCGACGGTGCGCGGAATTTCCTGCAACACGGCAACTCTCCTTTTGGCGTAAAATAGGTGGAGATTTGCCAAATGGCAAGATGATGTCACGCGACTGGCATTTTCCGCGGGTGCGGCTGCCCTCGACGCGAAAGCGCGCGGCACGATCCGGCGCGGCGCGCGCTCAGCGGTTTTCGACGGCTGTCCATCCCGAAAGCGGGCCGTCCTCGTCCAGCCATGCCGCAGGGACATCGACCGGCAGGTCGAGCAGCATCTGGGCATAGGTCTTCGCTTGCGGGTCGTAGCGCAGCGAGGCGGTGCCGCCGCCGCCGAGAACGTCCTCGAGCAGGAAGTTGAGCGCGTGGAAGCCCGGCAGGACATAGCGCCTGACCTCGCCCTCGAGGTAATGCGCGAAGAAGGCGGCGACGCGCGCCTCGTCGACCCCGGCGGCCAGCGCGGGAAAGAACGCGGGATCCCGCGCGATCAGGCCGATATTGGCGTGGTTGCCCTTGTCGCCGCTGCGCCCGAAGGCGAGCGCCCGCAGGGGAACGGCCACGGTCGAGCCGTCGACGGCCGCCGCCGGCGGCGCGCCATGCGACGGCGGCGCGGGCGCTTCCGTCCCCGACGCCACCGCCACAGGCAGGGACGCGCCGTCGACGAGCACCTCGACCGGAACCTTCTCCTTCGGCCACAGGAACGAATGCACCTTCAGCACCGGCGTCGGCTTCGGCCTGCCATGCAGCACGCCGGTCAGCCCCTGCGCCATGGCGACGCCGGGATGGGCGAACTCGCGCGCGAAAAGATCGAGCGCCCGCGCGTCGTCGTGCCTGAGGCCGATCTTGACGACCACCTCGCGCGCTTCGGTGACCCGCGCATTGGCCCCGTAGGTGTCCTCCGCGCCGATCACCTCGATCGAGACCTCGCGGAACGGCGCCATGTCGCGCATGGCCAGCAGCCGGCCGACGCGAGCGACCAGCGCCTCGGCCGTGCGGCGACCCTTCGCGCCGGCCTGCCAGCCGGCAATCATGTAGGTGGTGAGGAGGCGGAAGCCGTCGGCATGGGTGGCGCAGACCTTGTAGTGGCCGCCCGGCGCGCGGCCCTTCGCGCCCGAGACGCGCACGCGGTCCTTGCCGATCTCCTCGATCCGGACCTGCGAGAAGTCGCAGGCGACGTCCGGCAGCCGGTAGGATTGCGGATCGCCGATCTCGTAGACAATCTGCTCCGCCACCGTGCCGCGCGAGACCTTGCCGCCCGTCCCCTCCGGCTTTGTGACGACGAAGCTGCCGTCGGCGGCGCATTCGACGACGGGAAAGCCCATGTCGTCCCAGCCGTCCGCCACCTCCTCCCAGTCGGTGAACAGGCCGCCCGTCGCCTGCGCGCCGCATTCGAGGACATGGCCGGCGAGGCTGCCCGCCGCGAGGCGGTCGTAATCCTCCGCCGTCCAGCCGAATTCGTGCATCAGCGGCCCGAGCGCCATCGCCGAATCGACCACCCGCCCGGTGATGACCACATCGGCCCCGGCCGCCAGCGCCCGGGCGATGGCGGAAGCGCCGAGATAGGCGTTGATCGAGGCGAAGGCCGCCGGCAGCGCCGCGCCCGAGAACATTTCCGCCGGCCGCGCCGCCCTGATTTCGGCCTCCGCCGGCAGGAGGTCGTCGCCGAGGACCACCGCGACCCTGAACGCCAGCCCGGCCTCTGCCGCGGCGGCGAGGAAGGCGTCGCGGCAGGCGAGCGGGTTCATGCCGCCGCTGTTGGTGACGAGCCGGATGTTGCGCTGCCTGATCTGCGCCAGCAGCGGCCGGACCGAGGCCAGCCAGTCGGGAATGAAGCCGCCGTCCGGCGCCTTGGCCCTGGCGCGCGCCAGCAGCGCCATCGTCACCTCGGCGAGATAGTCGCCGATCAGGTAGTCGACCTCGCCCGTCTCGACGAGCTGCCGCGCGCCGTGAATGGTGTCGCCCCAGGCGGCGGCCGCGCCGCCGATGCGAACCGTCTTCTCCGAAGCCATCATTATCCCCTCAAACTGCCCAGCGCGGCTTGCGTTTCTCGAGGAACGCGGCGACGCCCTCGCGCCCTTCCTCGCCGGTCAGGCACCGGGCGAAGCCGGCGGCGGCGCGGTCCAGCATTTCCTCGCGCGGCAGGTGCGGGGCGGCCAGCGCCAGCTCCTTGGTCACGGCGACGGCGCCCGGCGCGCATTGCATCACGTTTCGCCGGACCTCGGCCTCGACGGCGGCAAGCCCGGCGGCATCCTGCGCCACCGCGTCGGCGAGGCCGATGCGGTGGGCCTCGACGCCGTCGAAGCGCGCCGCGGTCAGCATGATGCGCCGCGCCGCCGCAAGCCCGATCCGCTGCACGACGAGCGGCGCGATCTGCGCCGGCGGTATGCCGAGCATCGTCTCGGTCAGCGCGAACCTGGCATCGGCGGTGACGGCGACGAAATCGCCGGCGCAGACGAGGCCGAGCCCCCCGGCCATCGCCGCTCCTTCGACCAGCATCACAGTAACCTGCGGCAAGATGTTGACCGCATGGAACAATTCGCCCGCATCGCGGCTGAAGGCGGCGACCTCCTCCGGCGTCCGTCCTTCCTCGACGATGGCGCGAAAACCCTTCAGGTCACCGCCGGAGCAGAAGGTGCCGCCCCTGCCGCGAAAGGTGACGCCGCGAATCGAGCGGTCGTCACGAAGCGCCACTGCCACGGCCTTCAGCTCATCGGCCATCTCGCCGGACAGGGCGTTGCGGGTTTCCGGCCGGTCGAGCCAGACGGTGAGCCAACAGCCGTCCTCCTCCAGCATCAGGGAGCGTGTCGTCGGCAGCGCCCGCATCGGCATCCTCCGTTTCCCGGCCTTGCGATGCGGCCGACAATACAGAACGAACGTCCGGTTTGTCCAGAAGTCCGGGATCGGCTATGAAGGCGGCTTCGACGGCTTGAAAAGGCAGGACCGATGGCGACGACCGCGGGCGGATACGGGGGCGGAAAAGGCAAGCGCGACAGGATCGGGCGCGACAGGATCGGGCGCGACAAGGTCGGGGGCGACCGAAGCGCGCATGACAAGCGCGGAACCGGCGGGGGCGCGCCTGACCGCGACGCGCGCGCAGCCCCGCCCTCGGCAATGGAGGCCAGGGCCGCCGCCGCGCGCAGGCGCATCCTCGACGCGGTGATCGAATGCCTCGACCGGCACGGCTATGCCGAGACCAGCATCGCCCGCATCCAGGAGCGGGCGGGCATGTCGCGCGGGGCATTGACCCATCATTTCCCCAGCAAGGAGGCACTGATGGTGGAAACCGCCGAGCGCCTGCTCCGGCCGGTGACGACGCCCCGCCGGCGCCCCGATGCCGGCGCGGCCGATCCGGAACGCCGCGGCGACGCCGTCGAGGCCGATATAGTGTGGATGTGGGAGAAGATGGTGGACACGCGCGAAGGGCGCGCCCTGCTCGAAATCCTCGTCGCCTCGCGCACCGACGCCGCGCTCAAGAACCGCATCGCCGGCAATTTCCTCGACTGGAACAGCAGGATCAACCGGGCGCTGGCCGCCGGCTACAGCGCCTTTCCCGCGGGGGCCGAGGCGCAGGAGGAAATCTGGACGCTGTGCCGGGTGTTCCTGCGCGGCCTCAACACGCAAAGCCCGTTCGAGCCCGACAGGGAGGCGCGGCGCAGGCTGGTCCGCCGCTTCGCGCGCATGATCGCGCATTGCCTCATGGACGACGGGGACGGTTCTAGCGGAAGTTCACGTCGCGCGAGGCCGCCCGCAGCGAAATGACGAAGCCGGCCAGCACGTCGACCAGCGCGATGATCATCAGGATGAAGAACAGCGAGCTCGCCGCCCGCTCGACCAGCAGGAACTCGACGAGGAACAGCACGAAGACGAAGGTCGACAGGAGATGGTCGAGCACCGAGGCGTTGGAGGTGCGCGTCGCCTTGAGGATCTCGACGAACAGGATCGCGAGCGAGAACAGGACGAGGAGATCGGCGAGGCTCATCGTCCACACGCCGCCCGACAGCATGGAAAGCGAGAAGACCTGCGCCCGCCACGGGTCGGTGATGTCGCCGAACGCGCCCGCGAGGCCGAGATTGTAGAGGATGAACGGCACGATCATCAGCGGGATATGGGCGAACATGGGCTTTCTCCGAAGGGCGGGCCTTATCTAGCGCATGTCAGGCGAAAGCGGGAGCCGGTTTCGCATGGCCACGGCCGCAACGAAAAAGACCGGCGCGGGGCCGGTCTTTCCGAACGTCATGGATGCCGGGAAAGATCAGCTTTCCTTGGGCTCCAGCACCTGACGGCCGCGATACATGCCGGTCTTCAGGTCGATGTGGTGCGGGCGGCGAAGCTCGCCGGAATTCTTGTCCTCGACATAGGTCGGGGCCTTCAGCGCGTCGGCCGAGCGGCGCATGCCGCGCTTCGACGGCGAGGTCTTTCGTTTCGGTACTGCCATTGTCCTGCTCCGATGTTCGCTCGAACGGCCGTTGCCGCCTCTCGATGGAAAGGCTTGGCTTGCGGCCGAAAACCGGGAAAGTTGCGTGCCTATACACGCATGCGGGACATTTGGCCAGCGCCGCCCGCAAATTTTTCGCAGCCCTGCGATCCAACTTACTTCAGGCAGGCCCGGTTCACTTCAGGCAGGAGTTGTAGCCGCCGGCATGGCCGGCGCGCCGCTCGATCGTCGCGGCCAGCCGGTTCAGCGCGTTCGAGGGCTTGCCCGGCGTGCGCGCCAGCGGGTTGGGCAGGGTGACGGCGAGAAGCGCCGCCTGCCGTGACGAGAGCTCGCGCGTCGACTTGCCGAAATGGTGCCGCGCCGCCGCCTCCGCGCCATAGATGCCCGGCCCCCACTCGGCGATGTTGAGGTAAATCTCCATGATCCGCCGCTTGGGCATGACGAGATCGAGATAGATCGCATAGGGCAGCTCCAGCGCCTTCCGGACGTAGGAGCGGCCATGCCAGAGATAGAGGTTCTTCGCCGTCTGCATGGTGATGGTCGAGCCGCCGCGCGTCGCCTCGCCGGCGAGGAAATCCTGGAACAGCGCCCGGAACTCGCCGAGATCGATGCCGTGATGGGCGCAGAACTGCCCGTCCTCCGACATCAGCACCGAATTGACGAGGCGCGGGCCGAACCTGTCGAGCGGCGTCCATTCGCGCGTGTAGCCCCTGAGCGTGACCACGTCCTTCGCCATCAGCGTCGAGACCGGATGGACCACCGGCGCGAGATAGAAGAGCGACAGGAGGAGCGGCAGCGCGAGGAGGGCGACGACGCCGTACGCGATGCGGCGCAGCCAGAAGCGGCCGCGCCCACGCGGCTTGCGGCCCTTGCGGCGACGTTTCACAGGCGGCTCGATCTCCACGGTCGGGCTGTCCACGCCGACGCTCCCTTCATCCCGGTTCTGGAATACAGACCCTGCCCGCCCGGCGCAATGCCGGCCGTCTCGCCAGCCTCGCCCGGCGCAATGCCGGGCGGGGCGGCTTGACGGCGGCCGGTTTTGCCGCCATCGCTCCGGCCATGACGAGACGGCAGGCGAGCGCGGACATGGACGCAACCGGTTTCGAGGCGGTGCTGGCACGGCGCGCCGGGGACATCGAGCGGATGCTGGAGGCGTTGCTCGGCGACGCGCTGCTTCCCGGCGAGATCGCCCGGCCGGCCGGACTGATGCGCCCGATTCGCCACGGCGTCCTCGGTGGCGGCAAGCGGCTGCGCCCGTTCCTGGTCCTCGAGAGCGCGGCGCTGTTCGACGCCGACGGCGAGGCGGCCCTGCGCGTCGCCGCCGCGCTCGAATGCGTCCACTGCTATTCGCTGATCCATGACGACCTGCCGGCCATGGACGACGACGACCTGCGCCGCGGCCGGCCGACCGTGCATCGCGCCTTCGACGAGGCGAGCGCGATTCTCGCCGGCGACAGCCTGCTCACCTTCGCCTTCGACATCATCGCCGACGAGGCGACGGTGCTGCCGGCCGAGGCCCGGGCAAGGCTGGTGACGAAGCTCGCCCGCGCCGCCGGCATGGGCGGCATGGCCGGCGGCCAGGCGCTCGACCTCGCCGCGGAGCGCGACAAGCCCGACGAGGCGGGGATCATCCGCCTTCAGGCGATGAAGACCGGGGCGCTGATCCGCTTCGCCTGCGAGGCCGGCGCGGAGATCGCCGGCGCGCGCGCGGAGGAGCGCGAGGCGCTGGCCGAGTTCGGCTCGGCCATCGGGCTGGCGTTCCAGCTCGCCGACGACCTTCTCGACACCACCTCCGATTCGGCCTCGCTCGGCAAGGCCGCGGGCAAGGACGAGGACGCCGGCAAGGCGACGCTGGTCTCGCTTCACGGCGTCGACTGGGCGCGCCGCCAGCTCGGCGGCCTCGTCACGCAGGCCAGCGAGCTGCTCGCCCCCTTCGGTGAACGTGCCGGCATCCTGCGCGCCGCCGCCCGCTTCGTCGCCATCCGCACGTCCTGAAACGGCGCGGCGCACCCTTTCCCTTCCGGCGGCGCGCATAAATCCTTGCAGAACACAAAAGGAACATATATAGATTGTTCCTGTTTTGTTTAGGATCGATTCCCGGAGGAGCCGCGATGCTCACGCGCAAGCAACACGAACTGCTCCTCTTTATCCATCAGCGGCTGAAGGAAACCGGGATTCCCCCCTCCTTCGACGAGATGAAGGAGGCGCTCGACCTTGCGTCCAAGTCGGGCATCCATCGCCTGATCACGGCGCTGGAGGAGCGCGGCTTCATCCGCCGCCTGCCGAACCGCGCCCGCGCGCTCGAGGTCCTGCGCCTGCCCGATTCCATCGCCCCCGGCCTCAACGCGGCGAGGAAGTTCTCGCCCAGCGTCATCCAGGGCAGCCTCGGCCGCCCGGCCGCCCCCGCGGCGCGGGCGCCCACCGGCAACGACAATGACGGCACCGCGCTGGTCGGCATCCCGGTCATGGGGCGCATCGCGGCCGGCGTTCCCATCGCCGCGATCCAGAACCAGACCCATTCCATCGGCGTCTCGCCCGACATGCTCGGCAGCGGCGATCACTACGCGCTCGAGGTCAAGGGCGATTCGATGATCGAGGCCGGCATTCTCGACGGCGACACCGTCATCATCCGCAACTGCCAGACGGCGAGCCCGGGCGAGATCGTCGTCGCCCTCGTCGACGACGAGGAAGCCACCCTGAAGCGGTTCCGCCGCAAGGGCGACACCATCGCGCTGGAGGCCGCAAACCCGGCCTACGAGACGCGCATCTTTGGCCCCGACCGCGTCAAGGTGCAGGGCAAGCTGGTCGGCCTCATCCGCCGCTACTGACGCCTCGCGCCCGAAGCGGAAACGGCTTCGGGCGACATGCCACGATAGAAGTAGTATCGCCCCTCACCTGCCCGGTCCTCGCCATCTCCCCGTGAACGGGGAAAAGATAGCAGGCAGTATGCTTCACGCTGTTTCTGCCGCGATCGCGATTGGCGAAAGAGGAGATGAAAGCCCTCTTCTCCCCCGTTCACGGGGAGAAGTGCCCGGCAGGGCGATGAGTGGCGGCGCAAGCGGTTCGTCATCGCGCGCCTGCGAGGTGCATAAGACGCAACGGGATTCTAATACGCGTATTCGAGGAAGGCGGGCTCGATCGATCCGCCCCAGCGCGTCCGGTAGGCGTTGAGCATTTCCTCGGCGCTGGTCGTGCCGCGGGCCACCACCTCGTCGAGCGGCGCGAGGAAGCCGGTCTCGTCGCTGCCCTCACCATTCTTGCGCCCCCGTGCCGCCAGCCCGCGGCGCGAGATCGCCAGCGCCTCGCGTGCGATCTCGCGCAGCGTTCCGTTGCGGAACGGCGTGGCGAGCGCCTGCGCCGGGACGGCGTCGCGCATCGCCGTCACCTCGGCGAACGTCCAGTCCCTGGTCAGCGCCTCGGCCTCGTCGAGCGCGGCCGCGTCGTAGAGCAGCCCGACCCAGAACGCCGGCAGGGCGCAGATGCGCCGCCACGGCCCGCCATCAGCGCCGCGCATCTCGAGGAAGCGCTTCAGCCGCACATCGGGAAACAGCGTCGAAAGATGGTTGGCCCAGTCGCCCATGGTGGGCAGGCCGTCGCTCACCTCGCCCCGCAGCGCGCCATTCATGAACTGGCGGAATGTGACGTGGGTGGCGTCGAAATAGCGCCCGTCCCGGATGATGAAGTACATCGGCACGTCGAGCGCCCATTCGACATAGTCGGCGAAGCCGAACCGGGGCGAGAAGCAGAATTCGAGAACGCCCGAGCGCTGGTTGTCGGTGTCGCGCCAGATGTCGCCGCGCCAGCTTTGCAGGCCGTTCGGCCGGCCTTCGGTGAAGGGCGAGTTGGCGAACAATGCCGTCGCCAGCGGCTGCAGCTTGAGCGACACCTGCATCTTGCGCCGCATGTCGGCTTCCGACGAGAAGTCGAGATTCACCTGGATGGTGCAGGTGCGGTACATCATGTCCAGCCCCTGGCTGCCGACCTTCGGCATGTAGGCGGTCATGATGTCGTAGCGCGATTTCGGCATGCGCGGGGTCTCGGCAAGCGTCCATTTCGGGCTGCCGCCGAGGCCGAGGAAGCGGATGCCGAGCGGCTCGGCGACCTCGCGCAGCTGGGCGAGATGGGCGTTGCCCTCGCGGCAGGTCTGGTGGAGCGTCTCCACCGGCGCGCCGGACAGCTCGAACTGCCCGCCCGGCTCCAGGCTGATCGCCCCCTGCCCCGTCGGCTCGACCAGGCCGATGACGTTGCCGGCGTCGACGATCGGCTCCCAGCCGAGCAGGCCCTGCATACCCTCGAGCAGCGCCCTGATGCCGTTCGGCCCGTCATAGGGAACCGGCCGGCTGCCGTCGACATAGAACGGGAACTTCTCGTGCTCGGTGCCGATGCGCCACGCATCCTTCGGCTTGCAGCCGGCGGCAAGGTAGGAGACGAGCTCGTCCACCCCTTCGATCGGGCTGAAATCGGTGGTGTCGCGCGCCATGGTCGTGTCCTCGCCCTGCCTCGCTCCGCCCTTCCCGGCGGCCGCGCGCGAGTGTTGAGCGGAACTCGCCGCCGCGATCAAGCGAAAAATCCTGACAGCCCGATCAGCCGGCCTGATTGCGCCAGTCGCCCAGCGTCGCCTGCACCAGCGCCAACGCCGCCACCGCGGCCGTATCGGCGCGCAGGATGCGCGGCCCGAGCGGAATTGCCGTGACGAAAGGCTGCGCTGCCAGCAGCCGCCGCTCCTCGTCGGAAAACCCGCCCTCGGGCCCGACGAGCACGCCGATCTTCTCTTCCGTCACCGCCCCGAGCGCCGCGAGCGGGTCGTTCGTCCCGGCACTCTCGTCGCAGAAGACCAGCCGCCTGTCTTTTTCCCATCCGGCCAGCAGGAGGTCGAGCTTCACCAGGGGGCGCAGCAGCGGGATGGACAGCACGCCGCACTGCTCGGCCGCCTCGATGATGTTCGCCTGCATCTTCTCCAGCGGCGGCTTCGCCACCTGCGTGTGTTGCGTGACCACCGGCTGGAGGAGGCCGGCCCCCATCTCCACCGCCTTCTGAACCATATAGTCCAGCCGCCCGACCTTCAGCGGCGCGAAGGCGTAGACGAGGTCGGGCGCGGGCGGCTGCGGCCGCTCGGCGTGCTCGACGGCGAGCCGCACGCCCTTCTTCGAAACCGCCGCGATGCGCGCGCGCCATTCCCCGTCGCGGCCGTTGAAGACGAGAAGCGCCGCCCCCTCGCCCATGCGCAGCACATGGGCAAGATAATGGCTCTGCGCCCTGTCCGCCTCGAAGGCGCAGCCGGGACCGAGATCGTGCGGCACGAAAAGCCGCTGCAATTTATAGTTCGCGCGCATGAATCTCGTGATGCGGCGCGGACGCGGCCGGGTCAAGCCCGGCCCGCCGCCCCCGGCCCGCTCAGTTGGCCTTGACGAGCACGACCCGCCGGTTCTTCGCCCGGCCGTCGTCGGTCGCGTTGGTGGCCACCGGGGCCATCATGCCCGCGCCGGCCGCGGCGAGGCGGTTCTGCAAGCGCCGCACGAAAGACGGATGCGCGCATGGAAAAGCTCCAAAGGAGATGAACGCGCTTTTCCGGCAGCAACGGCGGTTGCCGTCGATCACTGCTTACGTCGGGTCAGGCCGGGGTCGGGCTGGGGTGCCAGACCGGGCGGAACCCCACCCTCAGCGCTGCCACCGTGGCGGCAGGCGTGACGAGCCTCGCCCCCGGCGGCAAGGCCTGCGCCGGCCCGTAGCCGCCGAAGCTCCACGGCCACGCCCTGCCCGCATGGAGCGCGAGGGTGCGCCCCTCGGCCTCGACCATCGCGCCGTCGGGCAGCGCGCGGATCGCCTGTGCGTCGAGCGCGGGCAGCGCCGCGCCGGCGGCATGCCTTTGCCGGTGGAGGATGGAATCGATCTCCGGGGCCGAGGCGCTGCCGAGCCCGTTGCCAGCGGCGAAGCAACGGCGAAACGCCTCCGCCGCCGCGCGTCGGCAATAGAAGCAGGGGCGATGCCCCGCCGCGAGCGCCGTCGCCTCGTCGAGGAAGAACAGCTCCGTCCAGCCGGCCGCTCCCGAGGGCGCGTTGCGCCCCATCGGCGCGCGCCGGCAGCCTCGCGGATGATCGAGCGCGCAGACGATCCACGCCTTCGTCGTCCAGCGGCGCGCGAGCAGCGCCTTCGCCGCCGGATCGTGAATGACGCCGCGATTGCCGGTGAACAGGCCGCGCGCGGCGACGGCATGGATCTGCCCCAGCGGATCGACCCGGTTCTGCAACGGCACGATTCTCGTTCCTTTCCGACTCGCGCGTCTCCATGCTATCGCTCGCGCGAAGCTGCGGCACCACCCGAAAGCGGACATCCTCATGCGCGTTCTCGTCGTCCAGAATTATGCCAATACCGGCCTCGGGCAGGTCGGCGTCGCGCTTGCCGAAGCCGGTGCCAGCATCGACCTCCTGCGCGCCGATCTCGGCGAGGCGCTTCCCGACGGGCCGGGCGGCCATGACGGGCTGGTCGTGCTCGGCGGCGGCCAGAACGCGCTGGCGGACGAGCAGTCGCCCTGGCTGCCGCAGCTCTGCCGGCTGATGCGGGATTTCGGCGATTCGGGCCGCTCGGTGCTCGGCATCTGCCTCGGCAGCCAGTTGCTGGCGCGCGCCTATGGCGGCCAGAACATCATCGGCGGCGCGACGGAATTCGGCTGGCATCAGGTGGACCTGACGCCCGAGGGAAGGGAAGACCCGGTGCTCGCCGCGCTGCCAACCGCTTTTCGCACCTTCCAGTGGCATGACGACACCTTCGTCCTGCCGCGCGGCGCGAGCCGGCTTGCCGGCAGCCTCGCCGTTCACAACCAGGCGTTCCGCGTCGGGCGCGCGGCCTATGGCTTCCAGTTCCATTTCGAGGCCGACCGGCCGCTGGTCGAGCAATGGAGCGGCATCTTCGCCGACTGGCTGGCCGAACGGCACCCGGACTGGAAGGAGCGCCGGCCGCGCGACGCCGCCCGTTTCGGCGACGAGGCGGACGGCGCCGGCCTCGCCATCGCCCGCAACTGGGTGCGAACCATGTCGGCGCCGCCTTTGGGATGCTGATCGAGAGCTTCGACACCGTCGTCCTCGGCGCGGGCGCGGCAGGGATGATGTGCGCGGCCTATGCCGGATCGCGCGGCGGGCGCGTGCTGGTCGTGGACCATGCGAAATCGCCGGGCGAGAAGATTCGCATCTCGGGCGGCGGCCGCTGCAATTTCACCAATCTCGGGGCCGGGCCGGGCAATTTCCTCTCGCGCAACCCGCATTTCGCCAAGTCGGCGCTCGGCCGCTACACGCAGCACGACTTCGTCGCACTGGTGAGGAAACACGGCATCGCCTATCATGAGAAGACGCTTGGGCAGCTGTTCTGCGACCGCTCCGCGGGCGACATCATCACCATGCTTCTGGACGAGATGGCGCAGGCCGGCTGCGAGTTGCGGCTGAGAACGACGCTCTTGAAACTGGAGAAGACGGAAGACGGCTTCGCGCTCGAATTGGCCGGCGACAGCCCGGCAAGGGTGACGTGCCGCCATTTCGTCGTCGCCTGCGGCGGCAAGTCGATCCCGAAGATGGGCGCGACGGGGCTGGGCTATCAGATCGCCGACCAGTTCGGCCTCGCCGTCACTGAAACGCGCCCGGCGCTGGTGCCGCTGACATTCGGGCAGGACATGCTTGAAGGTTTCCGCGAGATCGCGGGCGTCGCCGCCACTGCGCGCGTCTCATGCGGAAAGACCGCCTTCGAGGAGGCGCTGCTGTTTACCCATCGCGGTCTTTCCGGCCCGGCCGTTCTTCAGATTTCCTCCTACTGGCGGGAAAAGCTGCCGATCCGCATCGCCTTCCTTCCCGACGAGGATGTAGCGGCGGCCCTGCGCGCGTCGAAACGGGAAAACCCCCGCCGCAGCGTCGTCAACGCGCTGGCGGAAATGCTGCCGAAGCGGCTCGCCGTTTACCTTGCGCAGGGGCGCTGGACGGAACCGATGGGCGAGACGAGCGACCAGAAGCTGGCGGCGATAGCCGACGCGGTTCAGGGCTGGGAGCTCAATCCGACCGGGTCGGAGGGCTATCGCACCGCCGAGGTCACGCTGGGCGGCGTCGACACGGACGGGCTGAACTCCCGCACCATGCAAGCGAAGGCCGTCGACGGCCTCTATTTCATCGGCGAGGTGGTGGATATCACCGGCTGGCTCGGTGGTTACAATTTCCAGTGGGCCTGGTCTTCGGGATGGGCGGCGGGAACGGCGATCGCCGAGCGCCGGCACTGAGGGAAGCCGCGAAGAGCTTTAACCGGACCGCACCGATCTTCTTGACTCATGCAGGGGCAGCGACTATCTCACCCGTCATGTTAGCACTCACCAATGGCGAGTGCTAACCGCGTCCGGCGTCGCCGGATGGAGGGAACCTCTCAAACCAGTTTCAAGGACTTAAAGACATGGCAAAGTCGAAGTTCCGCCCGCTCCATGACCGCGTGGTCGTCCGCCGGGTCGAATCCGAAGAGAAGACCGCAGGCGGCATCATCATCCCCGACACCGCCAAGGAGAAGCCGCAGGAAGGCGAGATCGTCGCCGCCGGCTCCGGCGCGCGCGACGAGAACGGCAAGCTTGTTCCGCTGGAGGTCAAGGCCGGCGACCGCGTCCTGTTCGGCAAGTGGTCGGGCACCGAGGTCAAGCTCAACGGCGAAGACCTGCTGATCATGAAGGAATCCGACATTCTCGGCATCATCGGCTGATCGGCCGGTCCCTATCCCTTTCATTGACATTCGGCCGGCCCGCATGCGGAGCGGCCTCGAAAACAGGAGCTGAACATGGCTGCCAAGGACGTAAAATTTTCCCGTGACGCCCGCGAGCGCATGCTGCGCGGCGTCAACATCCTCGCCGACGCGGTGAAGGTGACGCTCGGCCCCAAGGGCCGCAACGTCATTCTCGACAAGTCGTTCGGCGCGCCGCGCATCACCAAGGACGGCGTCACCGTCGCCAAGGAGATCGAGCTCGAGGACAAGTTCGAGAACATGGGCGCGCAGCTCGTCCGTGAAGTCGCCTCCAAGACCAACGACATCGCCGGCGACGGCACGACGACCGCGACCGTTCTGGCGCAGGCCATCGTGCAGGAAGGCCACAAGGCGGTTGCCGCCGGCATGAACCCGATGGACCTGAAGCGCGGCATCGACCTCGCCGTCGCCGAGGTCGTCGCGGCGCTGGCCAAGGCCACCAAGAAGATCAAGACCTCGGAAGAAGTCGCCCAGGTCGGCACCATCTCGGCCAATGGCGAGAAGGAAATCGGCGAGATGATCGCCAAGGCGATGCAGAAGGTCGGCAACGAGGGCGTCATCACCGTCGAGGAGGCCAAGACCGCCGAGACCGAGCTTGAAGTCGTCGAGGGCATGCAGTTCGACCGCGGCTACCTCTCGCCCTACTTCATCACCAACCCGGACAAGATGGTGGCCGAGCTCGAGGACGCCTACATCCTGCTCCACGAGAAGAAGCTGTCGAACCTTCAGGCCATGCTGCCGGTCCTCGAGGCCGTGGTGCAGACCTCGAAGCCGCTGCTCATCATCTCCGAGGACGTCGAGGGCGAGGCCCTGGCCACGCTCGTCGTCAACAAGCTGCGCGGCGGCCTGAAGATCGCCGCCGTCAAGGCGCCGGGCTTCGGCGACCGCCGCAAGGCCATGCTGGAAGACATCGCCATCCTCACCGGCGGCCAGGTCATCTCCGAGGACCTCGGCATCAAGCTTGAGAATGTCGGCCTCAACATGCTTGGCCGCGCCAAGAAGGTGTCGATCTCCAAGGAGAACACCACCATCGTCGACGGCGCCGGCAAGAAGGGCGAGATCCAGGGCCGCGTCGCCCAGATCAAGCAGCAGATCGAGGAGACCACCTCCGACTACGACCGCGAGAAGCTCCAGGAGCGCCTGGCCAAGCTCGCCGGCGGCGTCGCGGTGATCCGCGTCGGCGGCTCGACCGAGGTCGAGGTCAAGGAGCGCAAGGACCGCGTCGACGACGCGCTCAACGCCACCCGCGCCGCGGTCGAGGAAGGCATCGTCCCGGGCGGCGGCACCGCGCTGCTGCGCGCTTCGGCCGCCGTCAAGGCCAAGGGCGAGAACGCCGATCAGGACGCCGGCGTCAACATCGTGCGCCGCGCGCTGCAGGCTCCGGCCCGCCAGATCGCGACCAACGCCGGTGCGGAAGCCTCGATCGTCGTCGGCAAGATCCTCGACAACAAGTCGTCGACCTACGGCTACAACGCCCAGACCGGCGAATATGGCGACCTGATCTCGTTCGGCATCGTCGACCCGACCAAGGTCGTGCGCACCGCGCTTCAGGACGCCGCTTCGGTGGCCGGCCTGCTCGTCACCACCGAGGCGATGATCGCCGAGGCGCCGAAGAAGGACGCGCCGGCTCCGGCGATGCCCGGCGGCGGCATGGGCGGCATGGGCGGCATGGACTTCTAGGTCCATAAAGCTTGGAAATGACGAAGGGGCGGCAGCGATGCCGCCCCTTTCTTCTTGGATTGGGCAAATAGCGGGAGCGCGTCCGCGCAACCAAAACCCGTCTGGCTCGTTCTTCCACGCCGCACGCATGCGGCATTGGCGAAAGGAACAGGCGAGATGGTCAACAAGGATCAGGTCAAGGGCGCGGCCAAGCAGGCCAAGGGCGCCGTGAAGGAAGCCGCCGGCAAGGTCACGGGCTCCAAGAAGCTCCAGGCCGAAGGCAAGGCCGACAAGGTCGCCGGCAAGGTCCAGAAGGGCGTCGGCGACGTACGCCAGAAGGTCAAGAACGCGATCTGAACCCCGATCCCGGGTTTACAGCACCTCTTCTGGAGCGATCTTCGGACCGCTCCTTTTTTCTTTCCGGCTTCCCGCCGCCGCGACGGGCACGGATCGCCGCCCGAAAACCCGATGCCCCGCCCCGGTGTCCGGCCCCTATGTCGGCATTGAATCGTGAGGACTGTCGGATTAAAGCCGCGATCGGCCTCTCGTCGCACTTGAAATCGCCGCCGATTGCCCGTAAGAGCCACGCCAGCCCTTAGGCATGTGCATGCGGTTGTAGCTCAGTTGGTTAGAGCGCTGGTTTGTGGCACCAGAGGTCGGTGGTTCAAATCCACCCAACCGTACCATCTCTTCCCCTGAAAACTCAGAACAGCGATCCCTGACCGCCGCCTTCCGGCTTCCGCGCCGGCTTGCGCGCGACGGGCCGCGCCGGCTCCCCGCCGGAGGCGACCGCATCGACGCTGCCGTCGGCGAACTCGATGGCGAGCGCATCGCCCGGCCCGACCGCGGCGGCGGACTTGACCGGCAGACCTTGCGCGTCGCGCACCAGCGCAAAGCCCCGTCGCAGCACCGAGCGGTGGGAGAGCGTCTCGGCCAGCCGCCACGCCTGCGCCAGCCGCACCGTGCGCCGCTCCCGCGCGATCGCCACCGACTGGTCGGCGCGACGGCCGAGCCGTTCGAGCGCCTCGCCGTGAAGCGCGATCCGCCGCCGCAGCGCCTCGGGCGAGACGCGAGCCCCGTCGCGGGCAAGGCGGGTGCGCGCTTCGGCCAGCCGCCGCTCCAGCAAGGCCGGCGACAGCCGCAGGCCCCTGAAGCGCAGCCGCTTGGCTTCGGTGCTGGCGGCCAGCGCCCGCGACAGCCGGCTCGCCGCCTCGTCGAAATCGCGGCGCGGCATGGCGAGGAGATCGTCGATCGACGGCAGCGCCCGCGACACGGCGCGCAGCGCCTCGCGCTTGCGCTCGCCATGACGCGACATGCAGCCGCGCAGCCGCGCGGCAAGCCGCGCCAGCGCGGCCTCGAGGTCCGCCTTGACCGGAACCGCAAGCTCGGCCGCGCCGGTCGGCGTCGGCGCGCGCACATCCGCCGCATGGTCGATCAGCGTCCAGTCCGTCTCGTGACCGACGGCCGAGATGACCGGGATATGCGAGGCGGCGACGGCGCGCACCACGGCCTCGTCGTTGAAGCCCCAAAGGTCTTCCAGGCTGCCGCCGCCGCGCGCCACGATCAGCACGTCGGGCACCGGGACCGGACCGAGCGGGTCGAGCGCGTTGAAGCCGTCGACCGCCGCCGCCACCTCCGCGCCGGCGGTCTCGCCCTGCACCCGGACCGGCCAGACGACGACATGGAGCGGGAAGCGGTCCGAGATGCGGTGGACGATGTCGCGGATGACCGCCCCGGTCGGCGAGGTGACGACGCCGATGACGCGCGGCATGAACGGCAGGAGCTGCTTGCGCCCCGCGTCGAACAGCCCCTCGGCGGCGAGCCGCCTGCGCCGCTCCTCCAGCAGCGCCATCAGCGCGCCGGCCCCGGCCGGCTCCAGATTGTCGATGACGATCTGGTATTTCGACGAGCCGGGATAGGTGGTCAGCTTGCCGGAGGCGATCACCTCCGTGCCTTCCTCCGGCCGGAACTTCAGCCGCGAGAACGTGCCCTTCCAGATCACCGCTTCGAGGCGCGAGCGCTCGTCCTTCAGCGCGAAATAGGCATGGCCCGAGGAATGCGGCCCGCGATAGCCGGAAATCTCGCCGCGCACCCTGACATTGCCGAACGCGTCCTCGACCGTGCGCTTCAGCGCCCCGGACAGCTCGGAGACGGTGTATTCGGCCGCGTTGGTCACAGAAGGGGTGACGGCGCGCGAATCGGCATCGAAAAACGGATCGCTCATGGCGCGATTGACGCCCCCTCGCCCGGCAAGGTCAAGTCACCAAGGTCAAGTCACCAGACGGCGGCGGGCTGCTTCTGCTTCTGCCGCTTGAGCCGCGCGAAGGGCAGCGCGTCGAAATCGAACTGGCCGATCTCCTCCACCGAGGGCACCGAGATGTTGTCGAGGCTCTCGGCGATGTGGCGCGCCAGCGCGTCGACGATCTCCGGCTGGCTGGAATGGCCGCGCATGATGCCGATGCGCACCTCGGGCAGCGCGCCGAAGCCGTCGGCCTCGCCGAGGATGCGCATGCCGGGACGCAGCGCGCATTCGGGCAGAACCGAGACGGCCTGCCCGGACAGGACCGTGGCGATCAGCACCGTCGCCGACCAGCTCGAGAACAGGATGCGATAGTCGCGCCCCATCTGGTCGAGCACGTCGCAGGCGGCCCGGCGCCACAGGCAGGTGGTGCGCCCGACCGCCAGCGGAAGCACCTCCTCCTCGTGGATGGAATGGTTGGCGGACGTGACCCACAGCAGCGGCTCGCGCCGCACCACGTCGGACAGGCTGCGGTCGTTCGAATGGGTGACGATGGCGATGTCGAGCTGGCCGCGCTTCAACTGGTCGACCAGGTTGACCGTCGGCTCGCAGACGACGGAAAGCTCGACGCGCGGGTTGGAGCGGGCGAAGCGGGCCATGATCTCGGGCAGGAAGCGGTCGGCGTAGTCGTCCGGCGTGCCGATGCGGATCGAGCCCTCAAGCGTGGCGTCGTCGAAGGCGGCGAGCGTCTCGCGGTTCAGCCGCAAGAGCCGCCGCGCATAGGTCAGAAGCCGCTCGCCCTCCTCGGTCAGCCGGTTGGCCCGCCCGTCCTTCTCGAACAGCGGCTTGCCGATCCGCTCCTCCAGCCGGCGCATCTGCATGGAGACGGCCGACTGGGTGCGATGCACCTCCCCGGCCGCGCGGGTGAAGCTGCCCATGTCGGCGATGGTGACGAAGGTGTGGAGCTGATCGAGATCGAGGGGAGTCGCCATGATGAACCCATAACGCCAATTGATCCCAGACATTAAAAACATTCGTTGGATTAATCAATGCCGGTATGAGAAGGATACGCTCGCAAAGCTCAAGCGCATCCCGTCCGCCTGCCGGCCGCATCCTCCCATGCGGCGGCGCGGGGGTGTGCGTGTCCAACGCCCAAGGAGATGAAGACATGAGCGCCCTCGACCGCCCCTCATCCGCGCTTGCCGCCGAAAGGCGCGCGACTGTTGCCCCGGCTCCCATCACCGAGACGCTGCGCGGGCTGGCCCGCGCCTTCGCCAATCGCCGCCAGATCGATCACCTGCGCGACCTCTCCGACCGCGGGCTGGCGGATATCGGGCTGATGCGGCTCGATCTCGATTTCGCCCGGCGTGCGCCCCTCGGCGTCGACCCGACCCGGCGCCTCGCCTCCGTGGCCCGCGAACGCGCCCATTCCTGAGACAGGTCTCCCTTACCCGCAGGCTCCCCATCGCCGGACCCACCGGCGGCCTGCTTCCTGCCCGGCTCTTGCAAGAGAGCCGGGCTTTTTCGTTCTGCCTCTACGGGATCATCGGCCGCGGCCGCGCTTCTCCATGCCCTGGAGGAACTGGTCGAAGACCGATTCCATGCTCTTCTGGTAGTCGTCGCGCGTCTTGGCGCCGGTCTCGAACATGTCGCCGAAGAGGTCGTCATAGGGCGTGCGCGGACGCCCGCTGGGATTCGTCTTCGGGCTGGCCTTCGGCTTCGCCGTCGTGCGCGGAGCCGGCTCCGCCTGCCGCTGGCCGCCGCCCAGCATCTCCTCGAAGATGCGCCCGAGCGGATTGTCGCCATAGGGGCTCTGCGGCGCCTGCCGCTGCTGGGGCTGCGATTGCGCCGCTCCGCCGCCGAACATGCCTTCGAGGATCTTGCCGAAGGGATTGTCGAACGGGTTGGGCTGCTGCGGCGCCTGCCGCTGCTGCGGGGCCGGCTGCGGCATGCCGAAGCCGCCGCCCTGCTTCATCATCTGCTCGATGATGTCCTGAAGCGGATTGCCCTGGCCGCCGAAGCCGGCGGCGCTCATCTGCCCGGTCGACTGCTTGAACAGGCCGCCCATGATCATCGAGGCGAGCGCGGGCAGCATCTGCTGCAGGGTCTGCTGGGCGATGCCCGTCGCCTGCGCAGCCTGCGCCGCGACGGCGCGCGACAGCTCCTTGGAGCCGAACAGATGGCCGAGGATGCCGTTGCCTTCCTGCATGCCCTGCGGCGTGAAGGCGGCGGCCGCGTCCTCGAAATATTTCGCATGCTGGCCCGAGGCCAGCGCCGACAGGAAGCTGCCGAGATCGTAGGGGTTGGCGGTGTTGCGCTTGAGCCCCTGGCTGAAGGCCGGCATCAGCGCCGCCATCGCCTCCTGCGCCTGTTGCTGGGAGAGGCCGAACTGCCGCGCCATCTGATCGATGGCGTTGCCGTTCTGGGCATTGGCGAGCATGTCGAACAGGGGCAGCATGAACGGATTCCTTCCATTGAACCTGCGACCAGATTAGCCCACCCGGCGCAAAAGGGAAATTCGGCAGCGCCGCCGTGGCCAGGGGCGCGCTCTAGATTTCCGCCTGCTGCGCGGCCTGCTCGTCGCGCTGGCGCTGCACATCGCGGCGCTTGTTGACGACGGCGGCGACGAGGACGCCGATGGTGACGATCGCGATGAGCAGGGTGCAGACGGCGTTGATCTCCGGCGTCACCCCGAGGCGCACCTGGCTGTAGATCTTCATCGGCAGGGTGGTGGCGCCGGGGCCGGAGGTGAAGGAGGCGATCACCAGATCGTCGAGCGACAGCGTGAAGGCCAGCATCCAGCCCGCCACCACCGCCGGCATGATGACCGGCAGCGTCACCTGGAAGAAGGTGCGGGTCGGCGTCGCGCCGAGGTCCATCGCCGCCTCCTCCAGCGAGCGGTCGAACGAGACGAGCCGCGACTGCACGACGACGGCGACGAAGCACATGGTAAAGGTGATGTGGGCGAGCGTCACCGTCATGAAGCCGCGATCGAAGCCGACGGCGACGAACAGCAGCAGCAGCGACAGCCCGGTGATCACCTCGGGCATGACCAGCGGCGCGAACACCATGCCGGAGAACAGGAAGCGGCCGCGGAAGCGCGTGTAGCGCGTGAGCGTCAGCGCCGCCAGCGTGCCGAGCACGGTGGCTATCGTTGCCGAGACGAAGGCGACGCGCGCCGTCACCCAGGCGGCGTCGAGCAGGCCCTGGTTGGAGAACAGCGCCACGTACCAGCGCGTCGAGAACCCGCCCCACACCGTCACCAGCCGCGAGGCGTTGAACGAATAGATGATGAGCAGCACGATCGGCAGGTAGAGGAAGGCGAAGCCGAGGACGAGCGCGACGACGTTGAAGCGGGAGAGCTTGCCTTCCATCGCCCTACCTCCCCTTTTCCTGCGCCAGCGCCTGCGAGCGCTGGAAGAACATGATCGGCAGGACGAGGATGAGCAGCAGGATGATCGCCACCGCCGAGGCCGCGGGCCAGTCGCCATTCGCGAAGAACTCGTTCCACAGCGTCTTGCCGATCATCAGCGTCTGCGAGCCGCCGAGAAGGTCGGGAATGACGAACTCGCCGACCGCCGGGATGAACACCAGAAGGCACCCGGCAACGACACCGGGCAGCGACAGCGGGAAGGTGATCTTCCAGAATGCCGCGGTCGGCGGGCAGCCGAGGTCCTGCGCCGCCTCGATCAACGAGAAGTCCATCTTCTCCAGCGTCGCGTAAAGCGGCAGCACCATGAACGGCAGGTAGGAATAGACGATGCCGATGAAGATCGCCGTGTGTGTGTTCATGATCAGCAGCGGCGTGTCGATGACGCCGATCCACATCAGGAACTGGTTGAGCAGCCCCTCCGGCTTCAGGATGCCGATCCAGGCGTAGACGCGGATCAGGAACGAAGTCCAGAACGGCAGGATCACCAGCATCAAAAGGACCGGACGCAGCGAGCCGGGCGCGCGGGCCATCGCATAGGCGAGCGGATAACCGACAAGCAGCGCGAGGAAGGTCGAGATCGCTGCGATGACGACACTCGACACATAGGCGTTGAAATAGAGTGCGTCTGTGACGAGCCGCACATAGTGTTCGAACGAAAACTCTCTCACGTTCTCCCAGAAAATGTCCCAGCCTTCATCAAGCGAGAAGCGCGGGAAATAGGGAGGGATCGCCACATCCTTGTAAGATAGCGATATTTTGAAGACGATGAGGAACGGAATGAGAAAAAAGAAAATCAGCCACAGATAGGGAACGAGGATGACGAAGCGGCTGGTGATCGCGGCAAGCAGCCGCCCGCCGCTGCCCTCGCCGCGTGATGCCGCCGCCTTGCCGTCCGCCGTCGAGGTCGCTCCGCTCATGGCCGTTCCCCTCGCTAGCGCGCCAGCACGACGCCGGCGTCCGGCGCGAAGGAAATCCAGGCCGTGTCGTCCCAGCTCAGCGGGTCCTCGACCGTGCGCGAACTGTTGAGGGCGCTCGCCGTCACCACCTGCCCGTCGGCCAGCTTGACGTGGTAGACGGTCATGTCGCCGAGATAGGCGAGGTCCCAGATCGCGCCTTCCATGACGTTGGCCGCGCCCTCCGGGCGCTTCGACGAGACCTTGATCTTCTCCGGGCGGATGGCGAAGGCGACCGTGCTGCCGGCCTCGGCCTCGCCCGCGTTCTCGACCCTGATCTGCGCGCCGCTGGCGCCGGTGATCGTGGCGACGGCGCCGTTGCGCTCGGAAACGGTGCCTTCGAGGATGTTCACATTGCCGACGAAATCGGCGACGAAGCGCGAGGCCGGCGCCTCGTAGACCTCGGCCGGCGTCGCCACCTGCATCACCTTGCCCTTGTCCATGATGGCGATGCGGTCGGCCATGGTCATGGCCTCTTCCTGGTCGTGGGTGACGACGACGAAGGTGAGCCCCAGCTCCTGCTGCAAATCCATCAGCTCGAACTGCGTCGCCTCGCGCAGCTTCTTGTCGAGCGCGCCGAGCGGCTCGTCGAGCAGCAGCACCTTCGGCCGCTTGGCGACCGAGCGGGCGAGCGCCACGCGCTGGCGCTGGCCGCCGGAAAGCTGGTGCGGCTTGCGCCTGGCGAACTGCTCCAGCCGCACGAGCTTGAGCATCTCCTTCACCCGCGCCTCGATCTCAGGCTTCGGCATGCCGTCCTGCTTGAGGCCGAAGGCGATGTTGGCCTCGACCGTCATGTGCGGGAACAGCGCGTAGGACTGGAACATCATGTTGACCGGCCGCCTGTAGGGCGGGATGCCGGCAAGGTCCTGCCCGTCGAGCAGGATCTGGCCGGAGGTCGGATGCTCGAAGCCGGCCAGCATGCGCAGGAGGGTCGACTTGCCGCAGCCCGACGCGCCGAGCAGGGCGAAGAACTCGCGCTCGTAGATGTCGAGCGACAGGTCGTTGACGGCGGTGAAATCGCCGAACTGCTTGGTGACGTTGCGGAACGCGATGAAGGGCCGCGCCCCGGGGTCGTTCCAGGGCGCGAAGCTCCTGCGGATGCTGCCGAGCGATTTCATGCGAGGTTCCCCGGTTTCGAAGCCGCCGCCGTCTTCTCGCGGAGGCATGGCGGCCTGTCGATCTATCCCTGAAGCCGGTTGCGCGTGAGCCTTCCCTTTTCGCCCGCGAAACCGCCTCGACGCCTGGTGACTGGAAAGAGAAGCGCCGGCGAGGAACCCGCCGGCGCCGGAACGTTGAGGCCTTACTGGCCGGTGACGATCTTCGTCCAGCTCCGCGTCAGCAGGCGCTGGGTGCGCTGGTCGTAAGGCTGGACGGTGAACAGCTTCTTCAGCGTCTCCTCGTCCGGATAGATCGCCGGGTCCTCGACGATCTCGTCGTCGATGAACTCCTGCGAGGCTTCGTTGCCGTTGGCGTAATAGACGTAGTTGGTCGCCTTGGCGATGACCTCCGGCTCCATGATGAAGTTAAGGAATTCATGGGCTTCCGCGACGTTCTTCGCGTCGGCGGGGATGGCCATCTGGTCGAACCACATCTGCGCGCCTTCCTTCGGCACGACATAGGCAACCTCGACGCCCTGGTCGGCCTCGGCCGCGCGGTCGGCCGCCTGGAACACGTCACCCGACCAGCCGATGGCCGCGCAGATGTCGCCATTGGCGAGCGCGTTGATGAACTCGGAGGAATGGAACTTGCGCACATGCGGGCGCACCGCCAGCAGCACCTCCTCGGCCTTGGCGAGGTTCTCCGGGTCCTTCTCGTTCGGATCGAGGCCGAGATAGTTCAGCACGGTCGGGACCACGTCGGTCGGGGAATCGAGGAAATAGACGCCGCAGCTCGACAGCTTGGCGATCTGCTCCGGATCGAACACGGTCGCCCAGGAATCGATCTCATCGACGCCGAGCGCCTCCTGGATCTTCTGGACGTTGTAGCCGATGCCGACGGTGCCCCACATATAGTTGATGGAGTACTCGTTGCCGGGATCGTACTGAGCGGTGCGCTCGGACACCACGTTCCACATGTTCTTGAGGTTCGGCAGCTTGGACTTGTCGAGCTTCTGGTAGACGCCCGCCTCGATCTGGCGAACCATGAACGGGCTCGCGGTCGGCACGACGACGTCGTAGCCGGACGCGCCGGCCAGCAGCTTGGTCTCGAGGATCTCATTGGAGTCGAACACGTCGTAGACGACGCGGATGCCGGTCTTGGCGGTGAATTCCTGGATGATCGAGTCGTCGATATAGTCCGACCAGTTGTAGACGTTGACGACACGGTCCTGCGCGCTGGCCGCGCCGGCCAGCACGATGGCTGCGGCGGATGCGGCGGAAAGCAGGAATGCCTTGCGGATCATGGTGTTCTCCTCTGTCGAACTTTTTTTCCCGGCTCTGGCCCGGCCCCGGAAAGACATGCCGGAACGCGGTCGATCGGTAAAAGCCTATTGGCGTTTTGGCATCCCCACAAGCGGGAAAAAGCGAAGGCGCTTCACAGATAGGTGGTGCGTTCGAGCGGCGTGATCTCGCCCCAGAAAGCGAGGATTTCCGCCCGCTTCAGGTCCTTGTAGACCTTGGCCAGCAGCGGCCCCAGCGCCCGGTCGATGAAACGGCTCTTTTCCATGAGCTGGAGCGCGTCGTCCATGTCGTCCGGCAGGAACAGCCCCTCGTCCTCATAGGCGTTGCCCTGCACCTGCGGCGGCGGCACCGCCTTCTTCTCGATACCCTCGACCATGCCCTGGATCAGTGCCGCCATCACCAGATAGGGATTGGCGTCGGCGCCGGCGATGCGATGCTCGACGCGGCGGTTCTCCTCGTTGGAGACCGGGATGCGCAGCGCGACCGAGCGGTTGTTCTCGGCCCAGACCGCGCGCGTCGGCGCGTAGGAGCCGGGGGTGATGCGGCGGAAGCCGTTCCAGGTGTTGATGAACAGGAGCAGCGATTCCGGCATGGTCTTCAGCAGGCCGGCGACGGCGGATTCGAGCCGCGGCCGCCCTTCCGCCCCGGCGAAGATGTTGTCGCCGTTCGCATCCAGCACCGAGGCGTGGACGTGCATGCCGTTGCCGGCATATTCGAGGAAGGGCTTGGCCATGAAGGTGGCGGTCAGCCCGTGGGCGCGGGCGCAACCCATGACGATGCGCCGCAGAAGGATGACGTCGTCGGCCGCCTTGAGCGGGTCGGCGCGATGCTTCAGGTTGACCTCGAACTGGCCGGGCGCGGCTTCCTTGATGATGGTGTCGATCGGCAGGCTCTGCGCCGCGGCCGCGTCGCGGATCATGTCGAAGAGGTCGGCATGCTCGGCGAGGTCGTCGAGCCCGTACATGCGCAGCCGGTCCGGCCCGGCCATCGCGCCGACCGGCGCGGGCATGCCGTCGTCCCAGTCCGTCTCGGGGTCGAGCAGGTAGAACTCCAGCTCGAAGGCGACGACCGGGAAAAAGCCCTTCTCGTTGACCTCGGCGATCTTCTTCTTCAGCACCTGCCGCGGGTCGGCCATGAACGGCTCGCCCTCGGGCGTGAAGGTCTGGAGCAGCACCTGCGCGGTCTTGCGCTTGGCCCACGGCACGATGGCGAGCGTGCCGCGCGTGGCGCGGCAATAGCCGTCCTGGTCGCCGGTCTCGATATGCAGCCCGGTCTCGGTCACCTCTCGGCCCCACACGTCGAGGCCGTGCAGCGACATCGGGAAGTTGACGCCTTCCTGGAACGCCTTCTTCAGCGCGTCGGCCGGCGCCCACTTGCCGCGCATCACGCCGTTCGGATCGACGATCAGGAACTCGACGGCCTCGAGATCGGGATGTTGTTCGACGAAAGCGCGGTATTCGCGCTCGTGATCGGCAGAGATGAACCTTGCGGACTCTTCCGCGTCGGCGGACGACTTTTGCGCATCGGGTCCGGATTTGCGTTTTGTTTCTGGAATAGTCTTAACGCCGGACTCTGCTAGGTCCGATGGGTGAAATGGCAAGATAAACCTGTTTGGTTGTTTCGCTCGGACCAGCCTGCCCGTGCGCCCCAGGTCTGTCAATGGGGCGTCGGCATGCCGGTCAGGCCGGGCCGCTGCGGCCGCGACATCCGGCGCAGCTCGAGCCCGATATGCGCCAGAAGAGCCGCGAAGACGATCGCCCCGCCGATGAAGGTGCGCGTCGCCGGCACCTCGCCATGGACGAGCCAGACCCAGAGCGGCCCGAGCAGCGTCTCGAAGGTGGCGAGCAGCGCCGTATAGGCCGGCGCGATCAGGCGCGCGCCGGTGGCGAACAGCGCCAGCCCCAGCCCGAGATTGATCGCGCCGAACGCGAACAGGAACCCCATGTCGCTAGCCGAGACGGCGAACGTCCCCGCCTGGGTCGACGCCAGCACCCCGGCGATGACGACGCCGAGACAGGTCGCCGGCGTCATCCGCACATGGGAGAAGCGGCGCATCAGCACCGTGGCGATGGAGAAGGCGAAGACGATCGCCAGCGCCAGCGCATCGCCGACCAGCGAGCCGCCGCCGGCAACCGAGCCCGAGACCATGACGGCGACGCCGAGGATGACGGCGGCGATGGCCGCCCATGTCGGCGCGGCGACCTTGACACCCAGCACCACGAAGGACAGCAGCGCCGCGATCAGCGGCCCGCCCGCCTGGAACAGCAGGATGTTGGCGACGGTCGTATGCGCCAGCGCCAGCACGAAGAACGAGGTGGAGATCGTCAGGCAGAAGGCGACCGCGAGGCCGGGCAGCCCCATGCCGCGAAAGAGCTGGAGCGTGCCGCGCGCGCCGTCGCGCCACAGCATGAAGCCGAGCAGGAACAATGCCGCCCAGACCGAGCGCCAGAACACCACGGTCCACGGATCGGCCGCCTCGATGAAGCGGGCGCTGACGCCGCCGAGGCTCCAGCACAGGGCGGAGAGGAAAACGAGCAGGTAGCCGGTCTGCTCCTCGCGCGCAGGAGAAGATATGCCGGTGGTGGAAGGACCGCTCATCGACGTCAGGCTCCGGCACTCGTGGAGGCGCTTTGGGAATGTGATGCCCGTTTCCGCTGCTAGAAGCAATCGCCGGGTTTGACGTGATCCAGCGGCGCGATCCGGTTAGGGCACATCGAGCATGTCGTGTCGTATCCGCCCAGAAGCGCCATAGCCCTCGCGCCTTGCGCCGCCCCTCATCCGCCCTTCGGGCACCTTCTCCACGCGAACGGGGAGAAGGAATGCCGACCGCACGCTTCGCGGCATATCCACCACGCTTGCGATTGGCGAAAACGGCGATGATATTCCCTTCTCCCCGTTCGCGTGGAGAAGGTGGCGGCAGCCGGATGAGGGACGGCGCAAGCGGTTCGCCATCGTGCCCCGGCGAGAGACAGAAGAGCTGCCCAAAGCGGGGGGCTCCAATCTGAAAGACCGCGACACCCTTTGGCCGGAATGCTACTGGAAATCGAAGGCCGACAAGCCGGTCGCCATCTCGTCCAGCCCGAGCGGGCGCGTCACCGGCGGCTCGATGCGCGCCAGGCACCCCGTGCGCTCGCACAGCCGGCAGGCCGGGCCGACGGGAACCGCCTTCTCGTTCGCCGGCAGCGCGGCGGCATAGACGACCTCGTCCCTGAAGCCGATATCACAGCCGATCAGCACCGCCGTGCGCCGCGGCCGCTCGGCGAACGCGCCCTGCGGCCCCTCCAGCGTGCGCGCCATGGTCAGGAACGCCGCGCCGTCCGGCATCTCCACCGCCTCGACCAGGATCTGCCCCGGCTGGGCGAAGGCGGCATGCACCGCGAGCTTCGGGCAGCCGCCGCCGAAGCGGGCATGCGGGAACCCTTGCGCGCCGGCGCGGCGAAAGCGGTTGCCGGCATTGTCGGCCTCGAGCATGAAGAACGGCACGCCGGCCGCGCCCGGCTTCTGCATCATCGTCAGCCGGTTTGCCGCCTGCTCGAAGGAGACGCCGAAGCGCGAGCGCAGCACGTCGATGTCGTAGCGCGCGCGCTGCGCCGCGGCGAGGAACGCGCCATAGGGCATCATCAGCGCGTGGGCGGCGTAGCGGCCGAGCTCGAAGCGGGCGAGACGCCGCGCCTCGTCCGACGACAGCTT
Source organism: Alphaproteobacteria bacterium (assembly GCA_037190985.1). Classification (GTDB taxonomy): domain Bacteria; phylum Pseudomonadota; class Alphaproteobacteria; order Rhizobiales; family Rhizobiaceae; genus Aerobium. The sequence continues at coordinate 100,001 of JBBCKE010000023.1, read as the reverse complement.
CAGCGCCCTGACCTCGGCCGCCACCGCCACCTGGCAGCGGATGAGGCAGGCTTCCATCGCCACCTCGCGCAACTGGTCGAACGGCGAAAGGCGCTCGGAGATGAACAGGCGCTGCGAGTGCCGGTCGTAGCGGCGGCGCCAGTTGGGCATGGTCGCGACCGGCAGCACCTTGACGACGATGCCGTGCTCGCGCCTCAGCCAGCCCTTGAGCGCGCCGTAAAGGTCGTCGCCGGGCTGGAGAAGCTGGGCGAAGGCCTCCGTTTCCTCCTCCAGCGCCGGAAACCAGTTGGCCCGGCGCTCGAACGTCTCGCGCACCTCGTCGATGGGCAGGCGCGCCGAGGACAGCGTCGTCGCCCGCCCCTCGCGCGCCAGCAGCTCTGACAGGTCGGACAGCCGCTCCGCCTGCTCGCGATAGGCGCGGTAGAGCTTGATGACCGCCGCCGACGCGTTGGGCGCGGCGTCGGATATCTCGACCAGCTCCTGGTCGCCCGGCAGCTCGCCCGCCAGCAGCGGGTCGGAGAACACCTCGCGCAGCGCCGCGATGGAGCCGGCCCCTTCCGCCTGCAACTCCTCCGGCTCGACATGATAGACGGAGGCGAGCTTGAGGATGAGCTGGACGGTCAGCGGCCGCTGGTTGCGCTCGATCAGGTTGAGATAGGACGGCGAGATGCCCAGCCCCTCGGCCATCGCCGTCTGGGTCAGCCCCTTGGCGTTGCGGATGCGGCGGATGCGCGGCCCGGCGAAGATCTTCTGTTCGGCCATGCGTTTCGGCTTTCACGCAGGAAAGAGGGTGAAAAACGCGGGATTGACCGGATTTTACAAATCGTACGTCGATCCCGCTTTTACAATCTTGACAATTTTACAAGCGGTCAATGTCAAACGCAACACAGGTTTTCTCGAATTTTTCGAACCTTTTGGCCATTTCCCTCGTTCTTTTCGGCAGTGCAATGTAAACGAGGTCACATCGGGATCGCAGCTCCCATGCGATCCGCCGGCCAGAACCAGTTTGCAGGAGAGTCACTATGACCGATTTTTACAATCTCGTCCCGTCCGCCCCGGAAGGCCGCTACGAAGGCATCCAGCGCCCCTATTCGCCGGAAGACGTCAAGCGTCTGCGCGGCTCGGTCCAAATCCGGCACACGCTGGCCGAGAACGGCGCCAACCGCCTGTGGAAGCTCATCGAGGAAGAGCCCTTCGTCAACGCGCTCGGCGCGCTGTCGGGCAACCAGGCGATGCAGATGGTGCGCGCGGGCCTCAAGGCGATCTACCTCTCCGGCTGGCAGGTCGCGGCCGACGCCAACACCGCCTCGGCCATGTATCCCGACCAGTCGCTCTACCCGGCCAACGCCGCGCCGGAGCTGGCCAAGCGCATCAACCGCACCCTCCAGCGCGCCGACCAGATCGAGGTTTCCGAAGGCAAGGGCCTGTCGGTCGACACCTGGTTCGCCCCGATCGTCGCCGACGCGGAAGCCGGCTTCGGCGGCCCGCTCAACGCCTTCGAGATCATGAAGGCCTTCATCGAGGCCGGCGCGGCGGGCGTCCATTTCGAGGACCAGCTCGCTTCGGAGAAGAAGTGCGGCCATCTCGGCGGCAAGGTGCTAATCCCGACGCAGGCGCACATCCGCAACCTGACCGCCGCGCGCCTCGCCGCCGACGTGATGGGCGTGCCGACGCTGATCATCGCCCGCACCGACGCCGAGGCGGCGAAGCTCCTGACCTCCGACATCGACGAGCGCGACCAGCCCTTCGTCGACCATGACGCCGGGCGCACGGTCGAGGGCTTCTATCAGGTCAAGAACGGCATCGAGCCGTGCATCGCGCGCGCCATCGCCTATGCCCCCTATTGCGACCTGATCTGGATGGAGACCGGCAAGCCGGACCTCGAGCAGGCGAAAAAGTTCGCCGAGGCCGTGCAGAAGGCGCATCCGGGCAAGAAGCTGGCCTACAACTGCTCGCCTTCCTTCAACTGGAAGAAGAACCTCGACGACGCGACGATCGCGAAGTTCCAGAAGGAGCTCGGCGCGATGGGCTACAAGTTCCAGTTCATCACGCTGGCCGGCTTCCACCAGTTGAACTACGGCATGTTCGAGCTGGCCCGCGGCTACAAGGACCGCCAGATGGCGGCCTATTCGGAGCTTCAGGAAGCCGAGTTCGCGGCCGAGGCCGACGGCTACACCGCGACCAAGCACCAGCGCGAGGTCGGCACCGGCTATTTCGACGCCGTGTCGCTGGCCATCACCGGCGGCCAGTCCTCGACCACCGCAATGAAGGAATCGACCGAGACCGAACAGTTCCGCCCGGCGGCGGAATAGCGATCCGGCCAAACAGGCTCAGGCCACAAGGCAAAGGAGAACACCCATGTCGCCCAAGACCCGCGTCAAGGAACGTGCAGAGGAACAGTCCTCGGCCATGAACAGCGACCAGCAGGCCGTCATCCGCATGGTGGCGAACGACCTGCACCGGCTGAACCAGTCGGTGATGAAAGCGGTCGAGGCCGGCGTGTCGGTGGAGCTGGTGCGCTCGGCGCGCCACCACGGCGGCGACGGAAACTGGGGCGATCTCCTCATTCCGGTCGTGGTCGCCAACGCTGCCAACATGGGCGGCGGCGACGAGGCCTGAAAACCCGATCCTCAGACGAAGAAAAGGCGGCGCTCCGGCGCCGCCTTTTTTCGTTCTTGTCATCCGGTAGACTTGACAGAAGCAGTCATATCAAGAACAAGCACTCGCCCCCTTCGAATTCTCATTCCCATGGTCTTTCAAATCGGAAGAATCAATGCAGAATTCAACAGACGACAGTGCCGATGGCGCCGCCCTCGATTTCGGGCTGGTGCTGGTCGTGGGGTCTTCTCCCATCAACCGGATCGTCGTGGCCCGCATCGGCGAGCGCGCGGGCTTCCGGGTCGTCTCGACGACGCCGGATCAGGCCGGGACCGCACTTTCCGATCCGCTGCCGATCCTCGTCGTTCTCGACGGCGGCGCCGACAACGGCGAATGCGACCCGTTCATCGATGAGCTCGACCGCCTGCGCCGCCCGGTCTCGGGCCGGCGCGCGCCGCTGGTGATCCTCCTGTCCAACCACCGCACGCCCGATCCGGACAGAGAAAACGCCGTCGACGCCGTCATCGCCAAGCCGATCATGCCCGACACGCTGCAACCCGTCATGCAGGACATGATCCGCGCCCTGCAGCAACTGCATTCCGGCTGATCCGGCCGCCGCCTCACGCGCTCAGGCGTTGCGGCTCCGCATAGTCCTGCGCCGCATCGTCCGCCGACCTCAGCCTGAACCTTGCCAGAACCTGCGTCAGCGAGGCGCTCTCATGCGCCAGCCCCTCGCCGGCCGCGCTCAGTTGCTCGACCATGGCCGCGTTCTGCTGCGTCGCCTGATCCATGTGGTTGACGGCGGTGTTGACCTCGGAAAGCCCGGTCGACTGCTCGCGGGCGGCGGTGGCGATCTCCTCCATCTGCGCGTTCACCTCCATCACCAGATCGACGATCTGCGCGAGGCCGCGCCCGGTGTCGGAGACCAGCCGCACGCCCTCGGTCACGGCGACCTCGGAGTTCTCGATCAGCGACTTGATCTCGCGCGCGGCCGTCGCCGAGCGCAGCGCCAGCTCGCGCACCTCCTGCGCCACCACCGCGAAGCCCCTGCCCGCCTCGCCGGCGCGCGCCGCCTCGACCCCGGCATTGAGCGCCAGAAGATTGGTCTGGAAGGCGATCTCGTCGATGACGCCGATGATCCGGGTGATCTGGCGCGACGCTTCCTCGATCCGCTCCATGGCCGCGACCGCGTCGCGCACGACGTCGCCCGAGTGCTCGGCCTTGCCATGCGCCGCGCGCGTCACCTCGCGCGCCTCGGCCGAGCGCTGCGACGTCGCCGTCACATTGGCCGTGATTTGCTCCAGCGCCGCCGCAGTCTGCTCCAGCGACGCGGCCTGCTGCTCGGTGCGCCGCGACAATTCGTCCGACGCCGACGAGATCTCGCCCGCGCCGCCATTGACGGTGACCACCGCCTGCTCGACGCCGAGCAGCGTTTCGCGCAACTGGCCGACCGACGCGTTGAAATCGTGCCGCAGCGCCTCGAACTGCGGCGCGAAGGCCTCGCCGATCTCGCAGAGCAGGTCGCCGGCGGCGAGCCGGCGCAGGCTGGCCGCCAGCGTCCCCGTCGCCTCGTTCAGCCGCGCTTCCGCCTCGGCCTCGGCGCGGCGCTGGGTTTCCAGCCGCTCCACCTCGGCCTGCCGGCGCGCCGCCTCGGCTTCTTCCTCCAGCTCGGTATTGCGGATCGCGGCGAGGCGGAACACCTCGACCGCGCGCGCCATGTCGCCGATCTCGTCCTTGCGGCTGCCGCCGATCTCCCGCTCGTCGAGCGCCCCGGCGGCGAGTTCCCGCATCGCCTCGACCAGCCGGTTCAGCGGTCGCACGATGGTCATCGCCATGAAGCTCGAGAGCGCGATCATCGCGAGGCCGCCGACGATGCACAGCGCGGCGATGATCCGCAGATCGGCGAGCGCGCCGGCCGCGTCGGCCGCCGCGAGCGCCGCGATCTGCCCGAGGGTCCGGTTCTCGATGTCCTTCATGGCGTCGATGCGCTCGCTCGTCGCCGCGAACCACCGGCCGCCGTCGAGCCCGAGCAGCGTCGCGCCCGCGCCGCCGACGATGATCTCGTTGCGCGTCGCCTCGATCTCCTCCAGCACCGGCACAGCAAGGCCGGCCTCCATGGCGGGACGGTGCTCCGGCTCCTGCAGCGAGACGAAATTGTCGAGCAGCGCCGCCTGCGCGCCGCCCATCTGCGCGAAATCGACGAGGCGGGCGGGGTCGACCCGCTCCGAGCCGATGAAGCCGGCTCCGGTCGCCCGCTCCTGCCCGGCGATCTCCTTGGCCTGCATCAACTGGTTGTAGGCGACGATCCGCGAGGCGATCCGCGATTCCACGCCCTTCATCGACAGGTCGCGGGCGAGCCCGACCATGGTGCCGATCGTGTCGGTGTAGACGGTGAAGGATTGCGCCGTCGTGAAGGCGCGCCTGTCGATGGCGCTGCGCGCCTCCGCGAGCAGCGCCAGCTTCGCCTCGAGGCTGCGGACCTGCCGTGCAAGCCCGTCATCGCCGAGAATGGCCTCGGATCGCGAAAGGCCGCCGACCTTGTCCAGCGCCGCGTCGGCATTGGCGCGCGCCCGGTCGAGGTCCGCCCGCGCGGTCGCGCCGGACGCGCCGAGATATCCCGCGCTCAGCCCCCTCTCCACCTGAAGCAGGTGGACCGCATCGCCGACCAGCCCGACGCTGTCGCTGACCATGACGATCTGCTGCATGTGCCGGTACGACGCCCACATGCCGCCGATCTGGATGGCGGCGAGGTATCCCATCGCGGCAAGGGGCAACAGCACGGCGGCCCACAGACGCCGATTGATGGAAATGTCGGTGATACGCATGGAAACCTCCGGGAATGCCGGGCGTCATGCCTTGGGAAGCAGCGCATCATGCGCCCGGGCCATGTCCCCGTTTCGCGATGAAGGAACGATTAATGATCGCCGCCGCGCCGGGCGCTTTGCCGGAACCGGAGGATGTTTCCGATCTGGATTTGCGATTTCGCAAACAGGAAAAGGGACGTGACGAAGCCGCCGGGGAGTGCGGCAGGCGAGGCGACGGCGATGGTCCTGATCTTCAATCCGTTGGTGGAGCCGAGGGGGATCGAACCCCTGACCTCGTCATTGCGAACGACGCGCTCTCCCAGCTGAGCTACGGCCCCGTCCAGCGGATGGGCGCATTTAAGAGGCGCATCCTGCGGTGTCAAGCGGCTGATCGGGGCCCGGCGAAACTTCTCCGGCAAATTCCCCGATCGGTCGCTCGTCGCCGCTAATCGGCGGCGTAGACGACGAGCAGGTCCTTGGCGTCGATCTGGTCGCCGGTCTTCACCAGCAGCTCGGCGATCACGCCGTCGCGCTCGGCGTGGAGCGCGGTTTCCATCTTCATCGCCTCGATGGAGACCAGCACGTCGCCGGCCGTCACGGTCTGCCCGGCGGCGACAGCGACGGTCGAGACGACGCCCGGCATCGGCGCGCCGACATGGGCCGGGTTGCCAGCTTCCGCCTTGCGCCGGGCTCTCGCGCCGGCGGCGCCGTGGGCGCGATCCGGCACCTTGACGCGGCGCGGCTGGCCGTTCAGCTCGAAGAACACCGTCACCATGCCCTTGTCGTCGGGGTCGCCGACGGCGAGGCAACGGATGACCAGCGTCTTGCCGCGCTCGATGTCGACGAGGATCTCCTCCTCCGGCTGCATGCCGTAGAAATAGGACGGGGTCGGCAGCACGCTGACCGGGCCGTATTCGCCTTGCGCTGCGGCGAAGTCGGAGAACACCTTGGGATACATCAGCCACGAGGCGAACTCGGCGTCGGAAAGCGCGCGGCCAAGCTTTTCCTCGATGTCCTTCCGGTCCGCGTCGAGATCGGCGGCGGCGAGAAGCGAGCCGGGCCGGACCGTGATCGGCTCGGCCCCTTTCAGCGCCTTTTTCTGCAATCCCTCGGGCCAGCCGCCCGGCGACTGGCCGAGATCGCCCTTGAGCATCGAGACGACCGAATCCGGGAAGGCGATGTCGCGCGCCGGGTTCTCGACATCGGCGACGGTCAGGTCCTGGCTGACCATCATCAGCGCCATGTCGCCGACCACCTTGGACGACGGCGTCACCTTGACGATGTCGCCGAACATCAGATTGGCGTCGTGATAGGCGCGCGCCACCTCGTGCCAGCGCGTCTCCAGCCCGAGCGAGCGCGCCTGCTCCTTGAGATTGGTGAACTGGCCGCCCGGCATCTCGTGCAGCCACACCTCCGAGGCCGGCCCCTTGAGGTCGCTCTCGAAGGCGGCATACTGGTTGCGCACCGCCTCCCAGTAGAACGAGATGCGCCGGATCCATTCAGGATCGAGGCCGGGATCGCGTGCGTCGCCGCGCAGGGCCTCGACCAGCGAGCCGAGACAGGGCTGCGCCGTGTTGCCCGACAGCGCGTCCATCGCCGCATCGACCGCGTCGACGCCGGCCTCGATAGCCGCGAGCACGGTCGCGGCCGAGATGCCGGAGGTGTCGTGGGTGTGGAAATGGAGCGGCAGGCCGGTCGCCTCGCGCAGCGCCTTGAACAGCACCTTCGCCGCAGCCGGCTTCAGGAGGCCGGCCATGTCCTTGACCGCGATGATATGCGCGCCCGCCGCTTCCAGCTCCTTCGCCAGCGCGACGTAGTAGTTCAGATCGTATTTGGCGCGGGCAGGATCGAGGATGTCGCCGGTGTAGCAGATCGCCGCCTCGCAGAGCTTTCCCTCGTCGCGCACGGCGTCCATGGCGACGCGCATGTTCTCGACCCAGTTCAGGCAGTCGAACACGCGGAACAGGTCGACGCCGTTCTGCGCCGCCTGGCTGACGAAATAGCGCACGACATTATCGGGATAGTTGGTGTAGCCGACGCCGTTCGCCCCGCGCAGCAGCATCTGGGTGAGGATGTTGGGCGCGGCCTCGCGCACCTTGTGCAGCCGCTCCCACGGGTCCTCGGTCAGGAAGCGCATGGAGACGTCGAAGGTCGCGCCGCCCCAGCATTCGAGCGAGAACATGTTCGGCAGCGCGCGGGCGTAGACGCCGGCTATTTGCGCAATATCGAAGGTGCGCATGCGCGTCGCGAGCAGCGACTGGTGCGCGTCGCGCATCGTCGTGTCGGTGAACAGCACCCGGGTTTCGGCCCGCATCCAGCGGGCGAAACCCTCCGGCCCAAGGGCGTCGAGCCTCTGCTTCGTGCCGTCGGGGATTGCCGCCTCGATGTAAGGCACACGCGGCGCGGCCGCCTGCGCGTTGGGCTTCGCCCGGCCGCGCGTCTCGGGATGGCCGTTGACGGTGACGTCGGCGAGATAGGTCAGGAGCTTGGTGGCGCGATCCTGCCGCTTGACGCTGGCGAACAGCTCCGGCGTCGTGTCGATGAAGCGCGTCGTATAGGAATTGTCGCGGAACTTCTCGTGGCCGATGATCGCCTCGAGGAAGGTGAGGTTTGTGGCGACGCCGCGGATGCGGAACTCGCGCAGCGCCCGGTCCATGCGGCTGATCGCCTCCTGCGGCGTCGCGCCCGAGGCCGTGACCTTGACCAGCAGCGGGTCGTAGTAACGGGTGATGATCGCGCCCGAATAGGCGGTGCCGCCGTCGAGACGGATGCCGAAGCCGGCCGCCGAGCGGTAGGCGGTGATGCGGCCGTAATCCGGCACGAAGTTCTGCTCGGGGTCTTCGGTGGTGATGCGGCACTGGAGCGCGTGGCCGTGGAGGCGGATGTCTTCCTGAGCGGGCACGCCGGATTCGGGCGTGCCGATCGCCTCGCCCTCGAGGATGTGGATCTGCGCCTTGACGATGTCGATCCCCGTCACCTCCTCGGTCACGGTATGCTCGACCTGGATGCGCGGATTGACCTCGATGAAGTAGAATTTGCCGGTGTCGGCGTCCATCAGGAACTCGACCGTCCCGGCCCCGACATAGGACGTCGCCTGCGCGATCTTCAGCGCATAACCGCAAAGCTCCTCGCGCCGCGCGGCGTCGAGATAGGGCGCGGGCGCGCGCTCGACCACCTTCTGGTTGCGGCGCTGGATCGAGCAGTCGCGCTCGAAGAGGTGGACGGCGTTGCCGTGGGTGTCGCCGAGAACCTGCACCTCGACATGGCGGGCGCGCTCGACCAGCTTTTCGAGATAGACCTCGTCCTTGCCGAAGGCGGCCTTGGCCTCGCGCTTGGCCTCCGTCACCTCGCGGGCGAGGTCGGCTTCGGCGCGGATGGCGCGCATGCCGCGCCCGCCGCCACCCCACGATGCCTTGAGCATCAGGGGATAGCCGATCTGTGCGGCCAGCTTCTTCACCTCGTCGATGTCGTCGGGCAGCGGGTCGGTCGCCGGCACCACCGGGACGCCGATCTCGACGGCGAGGTTGCGGGCGGCGACCTTGTTGCCGAGCCGGCGCATGGTCTCGGGTCTCGGGCCGATGAAGGTGATACCGGCCTCGGCGCAGGCGTCGGCGAATTCGGGGCTTTCGGAGAGCAGGCCGTAGCCGGGATGGATCGCGTCCGCGCCAGACAGCTTCGCCACCCGGATCACTTCCTCGATGGAGAGATAGCTCTCGATCGGGCCCATCTCCTTGGCGAGATGCGGCCCGCGCCCGACCTGATAGCTCTCGTCGGCCTTGAACCGGTGCAGCGCGTATTTGTCCTCCTCGGCCCAGATCGCCACGGTGGGGATGCCGAGCTCGTTGGCGGCGCGGAAGATACGGATCGCGATCTCGGAACGGTTCGCGACGAGAAGCTTCTTGATCTTGGGCACGGAGGATACAGCTCGCATTCGGGAAACGGGTCGGTGAAGTGCATCGAAACCGCACGCCGATGCAAGGCGTGTTTTCCTGAAGGAAGGGAAATTCCGCAAGGGAAGGAAGGATTTTCCCGCGCCGACGCGCCTGCGCACGACGGCCCGTCGCAAAAAGGCTGGCTGCGGTCAGCCCTGCCGCGCGACGGCGAGAACCTCGAAAGTGACGCAGACCGGATTGTCGCCGCGCGCGAGCCGGCCCTCGTGCACCGCGCCGTCCATGTCGGCCAGCGCGACGTCGATGAGACACGCCGCCGCGCGCATCCGCCCGCTGTCGATCATCACCTCGGTCGCATGGGACGGCACATGGCGGGCGTCGGTGAAATCGACGCCGGCGAGGCTGCCGATGCCGTGAATGTCGGCGTCCGTCAGCCCATGGTCGCGGCACGCCGCTTCGAGGATGAGCGAGATGTCGCCGTTCGGCCGCACCGTGCAGGCGAGCGCGGGCAAACCACCCTCCCCTTCATCCCCGTCGGCAGGCTCGGCCGCGAACAGCTTGAAATTCGTCTCCGCATCGTCGCGGGCGACGAAGGCCGCGCCGGCGATGCCCCACGCCGCAACGCGCGCATCGCGCGCCACGAACGAATCGTGCGGCAGGAGGTGGCCGGCGCGCCGCGCGCCGTCTTCGCCGCGCCACACGCCATGGCAGTGGATGAAGGGCGCATCGTCGCGGATGCCGGCGATAACGCCTGCCTTCTCGATGGTCACGACCCCGTCGGGCGCATGCGTCGCGCTATACCAGGCGACATGGCTGTCGTCCGGGGCCTCGGCCGGGATGACGTAGCGCATGGGCGCGATGGCAACGCCGTCGAGCCGCGCGAAGCCCGAGGCGAAGCCGGCCCGCGCCAGCGCGCCGGTCACGGCGGCGTTGACGCTCTCGCCTTCCTTGAGGTCGAGGACGAGCGGGTGGGCGCGACAGGGAACGACGTTTTGCCTCGGCGCCGCGGGCGGGCCGGGGTGGCGAAGAAAGCGCATCTCACGCCTCCCGCATCGCCAGCCCGGCGGTGAGGAAGCCGCCGTCGACGGCGAGGATATGGCCGTTGACGTAGCTCGCCTCGTCGGAGAGCAGGAACGCCACGGCCTTCGCGATCTCGCGCGGCTCGCCGTAGCGGCGCAGCGAGACGCGCGCGTTCCACTGGTCGCGCACGTCCTGCGTGTGGATCGCCTTGGTCAGCGGCGTGTCGATTGGCCCCGGCGCGACCGCGTTGACGCGGATGCCGTGCGGGCCGAGCTCGTTGGCCATGACGAGGGTCAGGAGGTTCTGCCCGCCCTTGGACGCGCCATAGGCGCTGCGGCCCTTGTTGCCGGTCATGCCGGAGACGGAGGTGATGTTGACGATGGCCCCGCCCTGTCCGCGCGCCAGCCACAGCCGCGCCGCCGCGCGCGAGACGATGAAGGTGCCGGTCAAATTGACGTCGACGATGCGGCGGAAATCCTCGACGCTCGTCTCCAGCATCGGCCGGTCGACGGCGATGCCGGCGCAGTTGACGATGCCGGCGAGCGTCCCCTCTTCCGCGACCCGCGCGACCATCGCCTCCACCGCAGCCTCGTCGGTGACGCTCAGTGCATGCGCTTGGCCCTCCGGCAAGCCGAGCGCGGCGCACGCCTCGTCCAGCGCCTCGCGCTTCAGGTCGGCGATGTGCGGGGCAAAGCCGCGCTCCTTCAGGAGGCGCGCGGTCTCCAGCCCGATGCCGGACGCGCCGCCGGTGACGATGACAAGATCGCTCACAGGGCCGCTCATGCCGTTTCCTCCAGCTCGCCGCGCCGCGCCAGCTCGTCGCGGATCAGCTTCTTGGCGATCTTGCCATAGGCCGATTTCGGCATCTCGTCCCAGAACACGAAGCGCCTCGGCATCTTGTAGCGGGCTATTCTTCCGCCCAGCCAGCCGGCGAGGTCGATGTCGCGGACGGCAAAGCCCTCGCGCGCGACGCAGACGGCGACGCCGACCTCGCCCCAGACCGGATCGGGCACGCCGAGCACCGCGACCTCCGAGACGCCGGGGTGCTGGAGGATCTTCTCCTCGATCTCGCGCGGATAGATGTTCGAGCCGCCGGAGATGTACATGTCGGACGCCCGGCCTGTGATGTAGACGAAGCCCTCCGCGTCCATATGGCCGAGGTCGCCGGTGCGGAACCAGCCGTCGCGGAACGCCTTGGCGTTGGCTTCGGGGTTGTCGTAATAGCCGGCGAACACGGCCGGGCCGACGACGCAGATCTCGCCCGTCTCGCCCGGCAGGGCCGCCTCGCCCGCCTCGTTCTGGATCTCGACCTGCATGCCGGTGCGCTCGAAGCCGCAAGTACCGATGCGGGCATGTGGCCCGTCCTTAAGCGTATGGAAGGCGGGCGGCAGCACGGTGATGTTGCCCGTCACCTCGCCGAGCCCGAAATACTGAACGAGGACCGGCCCGAGCTTTTCCAGCGCATGGGCCTGATCGGTGCGGTACATCGGCGCGCCGGCATAGATGACGTAGCGCAGCGAGGAATGGTCGAAACGGTCGACGGCCGGGTCCTCGACCAGCATCTTCAGGATCGTCGGCACGGTGAACATGTTGCTCACCCGCCATGTCTCGACGAGTTCCCACACCTGTCCCGCGTCGAAGCGGGCGGAGGCCGGCAGGATCGTCTTGACCCCGTGCGCCACCTGCACGAGCTGGTGCACGCCCGCGCCGTGCGACAGCGGAGCGACCACGAGCGAGGCGTCGCCGCGTCCCATCGTCCCCGGCATCAGGTCGCACAGATGGTTGGTGACGACGAAGGCCATCTGGCCGTGGGTCAGCACCGCCGCCTTCGGCCGGCCGGTCGTGCCGGAGGTGAAGAAGAACCAGCAGGGATCGTCGCGGTCGACGGCGGCGCTTTCCGCCTTGTCGCCGATATGACGGGCGACGACGGCGTCGTAGTCGTCGCCGAAATCCGCCTCGCCGATGGCGATCGCGAAGCGCAGCGCGGGCGAGGCCGCCCGGCAGGCCGCGGCGTGGGCAGGAAACTCCGCGCCGCAGATCATGCCGACCGCGCCGCTGGCGGAGGCGAGATAGGCGACCTCGTCCGGCGTCTGGCGGAAATTGGTCGGCACCCACACCGCGCCGATGCGGAAGCAGGCGAACATCGATTCGAACATCTGGTTGCAGTTCGCCGACTGCACCAGCACCCGGTCGCCCTTTGCGACGCCGTACGCGCCGCGCAGCGCCGAGGCCATGGCCTCGACCCGCGCCTCCATCTCACGCCACGTCCAGCTCCGCGCGCCCCAGACGAAGCCCGGCGCGTCCGGATCGCGCCGCGCCGCCTGCGTCAGGAAGTGCGCGAGGTTCATCACCCGGGTGCTGGCCGGGCGCGGGCCGCCTGTCGTCGCCGTCATGCCTGATGCTCCGCCGAACGGATTGCGCTCATCGTGCCGTTCTCCTTTCAGGATTCCTCGCGCCCTTGCCGCGGGCGGAAAACATCTGGCCGAGCTTCGTCTCGACGAGGCGCGCCTCCTCGATCAGGCCCTGCGCCAGCTCGGCCTGCCGCGCCTCGTGCATCCGGCTGTCGATGGCGGCGATGCTGAGCGCGCCGGCAAGCCCGCCTTGCGGCGTGCGCAGCGCGACGCCGAGGCCCCATGAATTGGCGAAGATGCGGCCGGGATTGAGCGCGAAGCCGTGCTGGCGCGTCAGCGCCACGTCGAGGCGGATGCGCTCGGGCGTCAGCATCGGGAACCTCTCGGCCAGCACCCCGGCATTGGCCTCCAGCACCGCCTCGACCTCGTCGTCGGGCAGCGACGCCAGCATGGCGAGCGAGCCCGCGCCGACGCCGAGCGGGTGCTCGAAGCCGGCCTGAAGCGCGTGGGTGCGCACCGGATAGGTGCCCTCCTCGCGATAGAGGCAGATGGAGAAGCGGTCGCGCCGCACCGACAGGAAGGTCGAATCCTCGGTCTTCCTCGACAGCCGTTGCAGGCTTTCCATTGAAAGCTGGAGCAGGCCGAAGCGGCGCGAGGCGAGGCTGCCGAGGACATAGGCCTCCTGCCCGAGATAGTAGCGGCGCGTCTCCTCGTCCTGCTCGACCGTGCCGGCGCGGATCAGCGCCAGCAGCAGCCGCCGGCAGGTCGGCTTGTTCAGCCCGCTTTCCTCGACCGCCTCGGTCAGGGTGATGCCGCGCTCGGCATGGCGCCCGACCGTCGACAGAAGGGCCAGCGCCCGGTCGACGCTCTGCGCGCCGGTGGCGTCGTTGCGGCGGGGGGCGGGGCGCGAGGGCATGGCCTCAGGCCACCGCGGCCACGGCGCAGCTCTGCCCGCCGTCGACCGGCAGGCAAACGCCGGTGATGAAGCGCGCCTCGTCCGAGGCGAGGAAGACGGCCGCCGCCGCCACGTCCCACGCCGTGCCCATGCGCCCCATCGGCACCATGGCGTTCCGCGCCGCGACCATTGCCTCGACCGAGGCGTACTGGCCGGAAATCTGCTTGTAGATCAGCGGCGTGTCGATCAGGCCCGGCATGATGCAGTTGGCGCGGATGCCCTGCCTCGCATATTGCATGGCCAGCGCCACCGTTGCCTGGTTCACCGCCGCCTTGGTGGCGTAATAGGCGAAATAGGGGTAGCCGACATAGCGAATGGCGGCGAGCGAGGAGATGTTGACGATGGCCCCGCCGCCCGCCTCGATCATGTAGGGCAGCACGGCCTTGGCCGTGCGGTAGACCGGGCCGATATTCAGGTCGAGCGCGGCCTGGAATTTCTCCTCGTCGAGCTCGACCGGGCCGCCCATATGGGTGACGCCGACATTGTTGTGCAGGATGGAGATGCCGCCGAAAGACGCCGCCGCCTGCGCGGCCGCGTCGCGGACCGAGGCGAGATCGGTGACGTCGGCGGCGAGCGCCAGCGCCGCGCCGCCCTCCTCGCGGATGATGGAAGCGGTCTCCTCAGCCGCGTCGGCAAGGAGATCGACGCAGGCGACCGACGCGCCCTCGCGGGCATAGGCGACCGCCGCCGCCTTGCCATTGCCCCAGCCGGGGCCGGACGAGCCGGCGCCGAAGACGATGGCCGATTTGCCGTGAAGGCGACCGCTCATGCCTGCCACTCCTGCCCTCGGGAAGCGGACGGGCCGTCGCCGGCCCGCCCCGTTCGCGCGTAAGACGGATCAGCCGAGCGTGCTGCCGACCGCCTTTTCGAGGATCGCCCAGGCGTCGTCGCCGTAGTTCTTCTTCCACTCGGCGTAGAAGCCGGCATCGGCCAGCTTCTGGCGGAAGGAGGAGGTGTCCGGCTCGTTGACGATCATGCCGTGGCCTTCCAGCTCGCCGCGCACCGTGGCGTTCAGCGCCGCGACGTCGGCGCGCTCGTTGACAGCGGCCTCGTTGATGTTCTTCGCGACGATCTCGCGCACGTCCTCCGGCATGCGCTCCCAAGCGCGCTTGTTGGCGAGGAACCAGAAGCCGTCCCACATGTGGTTGGTGAAGGACAGGTACTTCTGCACCTCGTAGAGCTTGGCCGTCGAGATGATGGCGAGCGGGTTCTCCTGCCCGTCGACGATGCCGGTCTGGAGCGCCGAATAGACCTCGGCGAAGTTGATCGAGGCCGGCGCGGATTCGAAGGCCGAGAACATCGAGGTCCACAGCGGGCTGACCGGCACGCGGATCTTGAAGCCCTTGAGGTCGTCCGCCGTGTTGATCGGGCCGACCGACGAGGTGATCTGGCGGAAGCCGTTGTCCCAGATCTTATCGAGCACGACGAGGTTGGACTTCTCGATCTCGCCGCGCACATAGGCGCCGAGCTCGCCGTCCATCGCTGGCCAAACCTCGTCATAGCTGGGGAAGGCGAAGCCGATGCCGCTGATCGAGGCGTTGGCGACGAGGGTCGACAGGATGAGCGGCGACAGCGTGAAGAACTCGACGCCGCCCGAGCGCACCTGGCTCAGCATGTCGGTGTCCGCACCGAGCTGGTTCGACGGGAAGATCTGGATGGCGACGCGCCCGCTCGTCTCCTCGCGGATCTTGTCGACCGCCTCCTGCGCGCGCACGTTCATCGGGTGGGTGATCGGCAGGTTGTTGGCGTATTTGTAGTTGAACTCCGCGCTCTGCGCCCCGGCATGGCGGATGGTGCTGACCAGCGGCAGGGCGGCGGCGCCCAGCATCAGCGTTCTGCGGTTCATTCTCATGGCAGTTTCCTCCTTGGCTATCGTGATGGTGTTCTAGAGATAGGCGATGGACAGCGCCGGCACGGCGGCGATGAGCAGGAGCCCGACGATGAGCGCCCCGAGATAGGGCCAGATCGCGCCCATGGCCTCGTCGGGCGAGACGTTGCCGATCTTGCAGGCGATGTAGAAGCCGATGCCGATGGGCGGTGCCATCAGGCCGATATTCATCGCCGTGACCACGACCATGGCGTAGTGGACGTCGTGGATGCCCATCTGCTTGGCGATGGGGAACATCAGCGGCGCCATCAGCACGATGGCCGGCAGGCCCTCGAGCACGCAGCCGAGCACGACGAAGACGGCGATGGTGACGAGCATGTAGGTGAACCAGCCGCCGGGAAGCTCGCGCATGTAGCCGGCGAGCTGGTGGGCGAAGCCGGTCTGCGTCAGGGCCCAGGCCATGGCCGAGGCGGTGCCGAGGATCAGGAGGATCGCGCCCGACAGCGCCGCCGTCTCGACCAGCATGGCGTAGATCTTCGGCGGCCTGATGCCGCCATAGAGCACGATGCCGATGACGAAGGCGTAGAGCACGGCGATGGTCGACACCTCCGTCGCCGTGGCGATGCCGCCGCCGACCGCGCCGCGGATGATGAAGGGCAGGAGCAGCGCGGGCGCGGCGATCAGCAGCGTCGCGCGCACGACCTTGAACGACGCCCGCGACACCCCTTCCATGCTCTCGCCGCGCGCCTTCCAGCGGGCGAGCACCGCCAGCGACAGCAGCAGCACGAAGGCGATGACGAAGCCGGAGGTGAACAGGGCTGCGATGGAGACGCCCGCCACCGAGCCGAGCACGATCAGTACAATGGACGGCGGCACGGTGTCGGCCATGGCCGCGCCGGTGGCGAGCAGCGCGATCATCTCCTTCGGCTTGTGGCCGCGCCGCTTCATCTCGGGAAACAGCGCCGGCGCGACCGTCGCCATGTCCGAGACCTTGGAGCCGGAGATGCCGGAGACGAGGAACAGCGAGCCGAGCAGCACGTAGGACATGCCCGCCTTCACATGGCCGAGCAGCGAGGCCATGAAATCGACGATGGCCTTGCCCATGCCGGTGGCGTCGAGGATGCAGCCGAGCAGCACGAAGATCGGCACCGACAAAAGGATCAGGCTCGACATGCCCTCGTCCATGCGCCCGATCATCACGATCATCGGAACGTGCGTCGTGAAGGCGAGGAAGCCGATGGTGCCGACGGCGAAGCAGAAGGCGATGGGAACGCCGAGAACGAGGCAGAAGGCCGCGACCCCGACGAGGAAGATCAGGATGTTGAGGTAGCCCAGCCCCATGAACACCGGCGACATCAGGTAGCCGAGCCCGGCAAGGGCGGCGATGATGACCACGGAGACGACGATCTCCTGCCGCGCCGCCGTGCGCCAGACGTGTGCGAGCGCGACGACGAGCATCAGCACGATGCCGACGACGATGGCCGAGACGCGGTAGCTGACGGGAATCTTCAGCGCGGCGGACGTGACCCACGATTCCTCGCGCACATACTCGATCGCCGGCATCAGCAGTGCGGCGAGCGCGGTGATGGCGAGCAGCGTCGCCAGCGTCTCGATCAGCCCGCGCCAGCGCGCGGGGAACATGTTGAGGAACACCGTCAGGCGCAGGTGTTCGTTGCGGTCGATGGCGATGGCCGACCCCAGCATGGCGAACCACAGGAACGAGATCGACGCCGCCTCGTCGATCCACACCACCGGCATGTGAAGCACGTAGCGCGTGAACACCCCGGCCAGCAGCAGGCCGACGATGAGGACCAGCAGGATCGCCGCGATCACCTCGACCGGCCGCATGAGCAGGGAACCCGCCCTCGCGCCGACCACTTCCGATTGCGTCTCGATTGCGAATTCGTCGCCGGCAGCCGCCATGCACTTCCTCCTCCCGGCCGTCGGGTCCGCCCCGATCCCGGTCGACGGCCCCCTCAGGCGCGCCGCGGGCAAAGCCGGCCGTTCTCCCCGGAAATGCCGGCGGACGGTTTCCTCCCGCGCCGGCAATTCCACCATTGGTCTATATTATGGACCAATTTCTCATCTTTGCCTATTTGCTCGCACAGATCATGCGCGTGCACAAGAATTTCTTGTCCGATCGTTCCATATTATGGATCGCAGGGAAATCATCCCCGCCGTCACTTGCCCGCCTGCCGTAATGCGGGCTTGAGCGCAGCATTCGCGGGTGAAAATTCGTATATTTCTTTGAGCTAACGCAAAGCGCCCGCATCGGTTTGCTACACACTGGCGGCAGTTCACGCATTCGACCGCCCGATGCACTGATTACCGCCCCACCCCTCCCCCCACCCCCGGGGGGGCATCCCGACATCACTGGTTCGCGAGGCCATACGGTGACAGCCGACGACACGATGCAGCGACCGTCCCCCAACGGCGCACCGCAAGCCGGACCCCGCGCCGTCGCCGCGTCGGTGGACGAAATCCCGTTCAGGATCGAGGAGCTGTTCTTCTCGCGCACCGACGCGCGCGGGCGGATCCTGTCCGGCAACGACGTCTTCCAGCGCGTCAGCCTGTATGGCTGGGACGAGATGATCGAGCGTCCCCACAACATCATCCGCCATCCCGACATGCCCCGGGCGGTGTTCTATCTTCTGTGGGAGCGGATCAGGGCCGGGCAGCCGGTCGGCGCCTATGTCAAGAACCGCGCCAGGGACGGCCGCTACTACTGGGTCTACGCCGTCGTCACCCCGCTCGACGACGGCTATCTTTCGGTCCGCCTCAAGCCGGGCAGCGCGCTGTTCGCGGCAGCAAGCGGGCTCTACGGCGCGATACGCCGGCAGGAGCTCGAAACCGACTGCAAGCCCGCCGAAAGCGCCGACGCCCTTCTCGGCCTCCTGTCGCAGGCCGGCTTCACCGACTATCCCTCCTTCATGGCCCGCGCGCTGGGCGGCGAGATCAGGAACCGCGACGCGGCGCTCAATCGCCCGACATGGCAGGCGCTCGGCCATTTCGAGGATCTTCTCGAGTCCGCCGCCATCCTGCTGACGGCCGCAGCGCGGATGCTCGATCTCGCCTCGGCTTTCCGCTACACGCCGAGCAATCTGCGCATCCAGGCGGCGCGGATCGGCGACGAGGGCCGCGCCATCGGCGAGATCTCGACCAATTACGGGAAAATCTCCGAATCCATCGTCGAGAACCTGCGCCAGCTCCACCTTGCCGCGCAGGACGTGTTCGCCTCCGTCAATGACGGGCTGTTTCTCGCCTGCACGGCGCGGCTTCAGGAGGAGACGGCCGCCTTCTTCAATCGCGAGGCGGCGGAAGAGGACGCGGCCTTCGGCGACGAAGCCGAGCGGCTGATGCGCCAGACGCGGGACTACAGCGCCCTCGCCGCCGAGAAATTCGATCACATCAAGGTGCATGTCGCCCGCTTCTTCGACCTCACCGCCGACATGAAGCGCCTGTCCTCGGCGCTGGCGGCCGTGCGGGTCATGGGCAAGGTCGAAAGCGTCAACATATATCGCGGCATGTTCGCGGAGCTGATCGGCGACCTCGAGAAGGGGCAGGAGGCCCTGTCGGCCGGCCTTTCCGAAATCTGGGGCATAAACAACCGGATACGCGACAACATCCGCCACATCGACGGCGAGCGATGACCGCCCGCCGTCCCGTTCGCGCATGAACGGGACGCAGCCGCCCGACATCCCCGCGATCGTGAACCGCAACCCGCTGCCACCGGACGACACCGCCGGCGGCGGCGTTGCGCTGCCGCGCGCAGTATCGCCCGCCTTGTTCCCCAGTATAATTAGATCAAACTAAACTATATATGTCCGGTAACGTACATAACACGGTTAATTTGCAATTAACGCCTGTCGATTACGACTGTATATAAGACGCCCCCTTCATCCGGCACGCGACATGAAAGAGCTTTCCTCACCGCCCGCGGGCAACAGGATACTTGCATGCCTGCCCGACGAAGCGCGCGGCTATATCGAGGAAAGGGCCGAGACGCGGCCGATCAGGGCCGGCGACATCCTGTTCGAGGAAGGCGCGGCGATCACGCACGCCATCTTCCCGCATGAGGGCCTGGTCTCGCTAATCGCCAGGATGGAGAACGGCCGCACCGTCGAGAAATCGCTGATCGGCTCGGAAGGCTTCCTCGGCTTCGCCATCGTCATGGGCGGCGACACGGTGTTCGGCCGGGCTGTGGTCCAGGTCGCCGGCCATGCCTCGTGGCTTGCCGTGGCCGACGCCCGCAGCGCGCTCCGGCGCTTCGAGCCCCTGCGCGATGCCATGCTGCGCTTCACCAAGGGCCACATGGCGCAACTGATGGAATCGCTCGCCTGCGCCAGCCTGCACACGGCCCAGCAGCGCGTGTCGCGCTGGCTGCTTCAGGCGCACGACCGGGTGGCGGGCGACGAATTCCACATCACGCAGGAGACGGTGGCGGCCCTGCTCGCGCTGCGCCGCGCGACCGTCAACGAGATTTGCGCCGGCCTCGCCAGCGCAGGCGCGATCTCCTACCATCGCGGCGTCCTCAACATCACCGATCGCGACCGGCTTCTCGACAGCGCCTGCGAGTGCTACGGCCGCATCCGCATGGCGACCTCGGCCTGACGCGCCCGCACGGGCTCAATCCTCCGGCTGGTCCTCGGCGATGTGGACGGCCATGTCGGTGAGCATGTCGCTGACATGGCAATCGGCGACGGCATAGAACACCTGCCTCGAGCGCCGCTCGCCCCTGACCAGCCGCGCCCCGCGCAGCAGGCGCAGATGGTGGCTGACCAGCGACGGCGACAGGCCGAGCGCCTCGGCGATGTCGCCGACCGATTGCGGCCGCGCGATGCAGAAGAACAGGATGCGCAGCCGCGTCGGGTCGCCGAGCAGGCGGAAGGTCTCCGCCAGGATCGTCGTGTCCTGCGGCGACAGCGCCTGCACCTGCAAGGCCGCGACCTCCCCCGTCACCTTTCCCGTCATGCCGGGCCTCCCTTCTCTTCGCCATGCTCGTGGTCGTGCGGCTCCTGCGCCTCCCCGCGCGACAGGGTGCAGCCGCCAGCCCTGTCACTGCTCCAGTCGATGGCGACCGTGGCATGGCCGATGGCGAAGCGCTCGGCAAGCGCGCGCTCGACCGCCTCGGCCACCGCCCGCGCCTCCGCGCCCGGCGCCGGGCGCACATGGAGCGTGGCGAGCGCGCGGCCCGAGCTGATGAGCCAGACATGGACGTGGGAAACGGCGGCGACGCCGGGTATGGCCTCCATGAGATACCGTTCGATCTCCTGCGGCGCGGCGTTGTCGGGCGCGCCTTCGAGGAGGATATGGCCCGACTTCGCCAGCAGCTTCCAGGCGCTGCGCAGGATCAGCACCGAGACGAGGACCGACAGGATCGGGTCGATCGGCATCCAGCCGGTGAAGCGGATGACGAGCGCGGCGGCGATGGCGCCGACCGAGCCGAGCAGGTCGCCCATGACGTGCAGCGCCGCGCCCTTGATGTTGACGTGCTCGGTGTCGCCGCGCGTCAGCAGCCACAGCACGAAGACGTTGACCAGCAGGCCCGCCACCGCCACCGCCAGCATCGGGCCGGACAGGATCTCCACCGGCTGGCGGAACCGCTGGACGGCCTCGTAGACGATCCAGACCACGATGCCGAATAGGGTGATGGCGTTGATGAAGCCGGCGATGACCTCGAAACGGGCATAGCCGAAGGTGCGCCGCGCATCGGCGGCGCGGCGGCCGAAGCGGAAGGCGGCATAGGCGAGCGCCAGCGCCACCGCGTCGGTCAGCATGTGGCCGGCATCGGCCAGCAGCGCCAGCGAGCCGGAGAGATAGCCGCCCACCGCCTCGACGATCATGAAGGAGAAGATGATGACGAAGGCGACCAGCACCTTGCGCTCGTTGTCGCCGGTCACGGCCGGCGTGTGCGAGTGGTCGTGGTCGTGGTCGTGGGAATGGTGATCGTGCGGCATGACGAGGCTCTTGGAGAAGCGGATGCTAACATATGAATATATGTTCATATATATGGAGTCAAGCCACCGGGATGCCGCCCGGCGAAGACGAATTGCCGCGCCGCCCTGCATCGCCGCACGCCCCCGCGCATAGCCATTGCGGCGGCCCCGCATTCCTATTATCATATATTTTCAATATATCTTTTATCGACCTGAAGGCGAACCGATCATGACCAGCAAGACCCTGACCTGCGACACGGAACCTGTCGCCATCCCGCCGACCTTGCCCCTGAATCAAGATGAAAGCGAATGGGATGAAGTCGCTGAATCATCTTGGGAATCGTTCCCGGCCAGCGACCCGCCGGCATGGGCGGGCCGTGGTTCGCCGCGCCCGCCGCGTGCGATCCCTTCCCGACAATAGATATATTTCAAATATTTCTATTCGGCAGCAGCCTCCGGCGCATATCGGTTGCGCCCGGGCATCCGCCGCACCTATGATGCCAGCCGGCCGACGCAAGCGAGGATTTCCGCCATGCCGTTCAACGAACGCTCGAAACACATCACGCAGGGCGTCGCCCGCTCGCCAAACCGGGCCATGTACTACGCGCTCGGCTACGAGAAGGCCGATTTCGACAAGCCGATGATCGGCATCGCCAACGGCCATTCGACCATCACCCCCTGCAACGCCGGCCTCCAGCCGCTGGCCGACGCCGCCGTCGCCGCGATCAGGGAAGCGGGAGCCAACCCGCAGACCTTCGGCACGCCGACCATCTCGGACGGCATGTCGATGGGCACCGAGGGCATGAAATATTCGCTGGTCTCGCGCGAGGTCATCGCCGATTGCGTCGAGACCTCGGTGCAGGGCCAGTGGATGGACGGCGTCCTGGTGCTGGGCGGCTGCGACAAGAACATGCCCGGCGGCATGATCGGCATTATTCGCGCCGACGCCCCGGCGATCTACGTCTATGGCGGCACCATCCGCCCCGGCCGCTGGAAGGGGCAGGACCTGTCCATCGTCTCGGCCTTCGAGGCGGTCGGCTCGTTCATGGCCGGCGAGATGAGCGAGGAGGATTTCGAGGGCATCGAGCGCAACGCCTGCCCGACCACCGGCTCGTGCGGCGGCATGTACACGGCCAACACCATGAGCTCCTCCTTCGAGGCGCTCGGCATGTCGCTGCTCTATTCCTCGACCATGGCGAGCCCTGACCAGGAAAAGCTCGACAGCGCCGCGCAATCCGGCCGCGTGCTGGTCGAGGCGGTGAAGAACAACATCACCCCGCGCGCCATCGTCACCCGCGAATCCATCGAGAACGCGGTGGCGCTGATCATGGCGCTCGGCGGCTCGACCAACGCGGTGCTGCACTATCTCGCCATCGCCAACGCCGCCGAGATCGACTGGACGCTCGACGATTTCGAGCGCGTGCGCCGCAAGGTGCCGGTGCTGTGCGACCTGAAGCCGTCGGGCAAGTACATGGCGGTGGACCTGCACGACGCCGGCGGCGTGCCGCAGGTGCTGAAGATATTGCTCAATGCCGGCCTGATCCACGGCGGCTGCCTGACGATCACCGGCCGCACGCTGGCCGAGGAGCTGGCCCATGTGCCGGACGCGCCGCGCGCGGATCAGGACGTCATCATGCCGATGGAGAAGGCGCTCTACCGCGAAGGCCATCTCGCCATCCTCAAGGGCAACCTCGCCGAGGATGGGGCGGTCGCCAAGATCACCGGCCTGAAGAGCCCGAAGATTTCCGGCCCCGCCCGCGTCTTCGACGACGAGGCGTCGGCGATGGACGCGATCCTCAACGACCGCATCCGGCCGGGCGACGTCGTCGTCCTGCGCTATCTCGGCCCCAAGGGCGGGCCGGGCATGCCGGAAATGCTGGCGCCCACCTCGGCCATCATCGGCCGAGGCCTCGGCGAGAGCGTCGGCCTGATCACCGACGGCCGCTTTTCAGGCGGCACATGGGGCCTCGTCGTCGGCCATGTCGCGCCCGAAGCCTATGTCGGCGGCTTGATCGCGCTGGTCGAGGAGGGCGACACCATCACCATCGACGCCCACAAGCTGCTGCTCCAGCTCGAGGTGGACGAGGCCGAGATCGCCCGCCGCCGCGCCGCGTGGAAGCAGCCCGAGCCGCGCTACAGGCGCGGCGTGCTGGCCAAGTTCTCGGCGCTCGCCCGCCCCGCCAACGAGGGCGCGCTGACCGGGTGAGGATCGGGCGCGCGACATATCGCCGTTGGCATGGCATCAGTGGCAGTGCTAGGTCTTCCTGCTCATCGAATCCGCAACCGGCCCGGATGTGGCCCCGGATGTGGCATTGCGTGGCGGTGGAAAAAGAAGGAAAGGAATAATTTCATCCTCGCAGCGCCCGCAGGGAACAGAATTTGCACGAACGAAGTTGATTTCGACGATCCGAAACCGCCGGAAATCTCCGTCCCGACGATAGACTCTCCCGGTTTCACGAGTGGAGGCCGACATGACCCCGACCCGCAGATCGCTTATCCTGACCGCCGCATTCGCAGCTTCGCTCAGCTTCGCGGCAGCTCTTCCATCCTTCGCCCAGCAGGCGATCATCAACGTGTCCTACGACCCGACGCGCGAGCTCTATCGCGAGTTCAACGCCGCCTTCGCCAGCCACTGGCAGGAGACCAAGGGCGAGAGCGTACGCATCCAGAACACCCATTCCGGCTCCGGCCAGCAGGCGCGCGCCGTCATCGACGGGCTGGAGGCCGACGTGGTGACGCTGGCGCTGCAGGCCGACATCGACGCCATCGTCAAGGCCACCGGCAAGATCCGCGAGGACTGGCGCGGCACGCTGGCCAACAACAACGCGCCCTACACCTCGACCATCGTCTTCCTCGTCCGCAAGGGCAACCCGAAGGGGCTGAACGACTGGGGCGACCTCGTCAAGGAGGGCGTCGAGGTCATCACGCCCAACCCGAAATCCTCGGGCGGCGCGCGCTGGAACTTCCTCGCCGCATGGGCCTGGGCGCTGAAGGAGCACGGCAACGACGAGGCGAAGGCGCGTGAATACGTGACCGAGCTTTTCCGCCACGTCCCGGTGCTCGACCCGGCCGCGCGCGGCTCCACCACCACCTTCGTCCAGCGCGGCATCGGCGACGTGCTGCTCGCCTGGGAGAACGAGGCGTTCCTCGCCATCAACGAGCTGGGGCCGGACGCCTTCGACATCGTCGTGCCGTCGCTGTCGGTCCTCGCCGAGCCGCCCGTCGCCGTGGTCGACGCCAATGTCGACGCCAAGGGCACGCGCGAGGTGGCGACCGCCTATCTGGAATATCTCTATTCCCCGGTCGGGCAGAACATCGCCGCCAAGCACTATTATCGCCCGTTCAGCCGCGAGGGCGTCGACCCGGCCGAGCTGGAGCGCTTCCCCGATCTCGAGCTCGTCACCATCGACGATCTCGGCGGCTGGGAGAAGGTGCAGCCGGAATTCTTCGGCGACGGCGGCATCTTCGACCAGATATTCCAGCCGGGCAGGTAGCGCATGGGCGAAGCGAAAGTCCTGCCGGCTCCCGTCCACGCCACCGTTCGGCCCTCCGGCGGGCAGGGGCGATGGCGATGGAAGGAGCCGAGCGTCATTCCCGGCTTCGGCCTGACCTTCGGCTTCGCCATCTTCTATCTGAGCGCCATCGTCCTGATCCCGCTGGCCGGGCTCGGCTGGCGCTCGGCCTCGCTCGGCTGGGAGGAGTTCTGGCGCCTCGCCTCCGACCCGCGTCTGGTCGGCGCGCTGAAGACCAGCTTCTGGACCGCCGGCGCGGCCGCGGCGATCAACGCCGTCTTCGGCGTGCTCGTCGCTTGGGTTCTGGTGCGCTACCGCTTCCCGGGCCGGCGCATCGTCGACGCCGCCGTCGACCTGCCATTCGCGCTGCCGACCGCCGTCGCCGGCATCGCGCTGACCGCGATCTACGCCCCGACCAGCTGGATCGGCCAGTATTTCCAGCCCTACGGCGTGCGCATCGCCTATACGCCGGCCGGCATCGTCATCGCGCTGGTCTTCGTCAGCCTGCCCTTCATGGTGCGCACGGTGCAGCCGGTGATGGAGGAACTGAACCGCGAGGTCGAGGAAGCGGCGGCGACGTTGGGCGCGAGCCGCCTCCAGACCGTCCTGCGCGTCATCCTGCCCGGCCTCGTCCCGGCGATCCTGACCGGCCTTGCCCTGTCCTTCGGCCGCGCCGTCGGCGAGTACGGCTCCGTCATCTTCATCGCCGGCAACATCCCCTACCGCTCCGAGATCGCGCCGCTGCTGATCTACATCAGGCTGGAGGAGTTCAACTATCCGGCCGCCACCGCCATCGGCGCGATCATGCTGGTGCTGGCCTTCGTCGTCCTGCTCGCCATCAACCTGATCCAGGCGTGGAGCAGAAGGAGGCTGGGCCATGACGGATAGCGCCGCCGCCGGCCTCGCCCGCCCCGTCCGCCCTTCCCGGCCGCGCCGCTTCCGTGACCCGACCGCCGAAAGCGCCGCGGTCAAATGGGCGCTGGTCGCGCTGGCGCTCGCCTTTCTCGTGCTGGTACTGTTCCTGCCGCTCGCCGCCGTCTTCGGCGAGGCGCTGCGCCGCGGCTGGCAGGTGGCGCTCGAATCCGTCAGCGATCCCGACGCGCTGTCGGCGATCCGCCTCACCCTCCTCGTCGCGGCCATCGCCGTGCCGCTCAACTGCGTCTTCGGCGTCGCCGCCGCCTGGGCCATCGCCAAGTTCGAGTTCAAGGGCAAGTCGTTCCTGATCACGCTGATCGACCTGCCCTTCTCGGTCTCGCCGGTCATCGCCGGGCTGGTCTACATCCTGCTGTTCGGCGCGGGCTCCTTCCTCGGCCCCCTCCTCACCTCGTGGGGCATGCAGGTCCTGTTCGCCGTGCCGGGCGTGGTGCTGGCGACGATCTTCGTCACCTTCCCCTTCGTCGCCCGCGAGCTGATCCCGTTGATGCAGGAGCAGGGAACCGGCGACGAGGAGGCCGCGCTGTCGCTCGGCGCGTCCGGCTGGCAGACCTTCCGCCATGTCACGCTGCCCAACATCCGCTGGGGGCTGCTCTACGGCGTGCTGCTCTGCAACGCCCGCGCCATGGGCGAGTTCGGCGCGGTCTCGGTGGTTTCCGGCCGCCTGCGCGGCGAGACCGTGACCATGCCGCTGCATGTCGAGATCCTCTACAACGAATACAATTTCGTCGCCGCCTTCGCCGTGGCCTCGCTGCTGGCGCTGTTGGCGCTGGCGACGCTGGTGCTGAAGACGCTTCTGGAGCGCGTCTACGAGCGCGACCGCAGCGCCGGCCCCGGCCATTGACGAGAGGGAAGGACCCCATGGACCTCAGTCTGATCGACGTGCGCAAGGAGTTCGACCGCTTCGCCGCGCTCCACGGCGTCTCGCTCGACATCCGCTCCGGCGAGCTGATCGCGCTGCTCGGGCCCTCCGGCTCGGGCAAGACGACGCTCTTGCGGCTGATCGCCGGCCTCGATTTCCCGACCGAGGGCATCATCCGCTTCGGCGAGGAGGACGCCTCGCGCAAGACCGTGCAGGAGCGCAATGTCGGCTTCGTCTTCCAGCACTACGCGCTGTTCCGCCACATGACGGTGGCGCAGAACATCGGCTTCGGCCTCAAGGTGCGGCCGCGCGCCAGCCGCCCGCGCCGGGCGGAAATCCGCCGCCGCGCGCTGGAGCTGCTCGACCTCGTCCAGCTTTCCGGGCTCGAGGGACGCTATCCGGGCCAGCTTTCCGGCGGCCAGCGCCAGCGCGTCGCGCTCGCCCGCGCACTCGCCATCGAGCCGCGCGTGCTCCTGCTCGACGAGCCGTTCGGCGCGCTCGACGCGCAGGTGCGGCGCGAGCTGCGCCGCTGGTTGCGCGAGATCCACGACCGCACCGGCCACACCACCGTCTTCGTCACCCACGACCAGGAGGAGGCGCTGGAGCTGGCCGACCGCGTCGTCGTCATGAGCCAGGGCCGCATCGAGCAGGTAGGCACCGCCGACGAGGTCTATGACGACCCCAACTCGCCCTTCGTCTACGGCTTCATCGGCGATTCGAGCAGCCTGCCCGTGCGCGTCGAGAACGGCGAGATCTGGCTCGACGACCGGACGGTCGGCCTCAGCGACCCCGGCCTGCCGGACGGCCCCGCAACGCTCTATTTCCGGCCGCACGACGTCGAGCTTCTCGACGGCTGCGGCGGCTGCATCGCCGGCACGCTCGCCGCCAGCCGGCGCGTCGCCGGCACGCGGCGCGTCGAGCTGGAGCTCGGCGGCGCCGGCCATCTCGTCGAGATCGAGCTGCCCGTCGACCACCCCGCCGCCGGCAAGAGCCGCATCGCCTTCAGACCGCGCCGCTGGAAGGCGTTTCCCGCCTGACCCGGCCTCCGGCAGGGCGAAAACCGGCAGTTCCCGAAATTTTTTTGCCGGCGCGTTCCGGCACGATCCGTTCAAGGCGGCTCGCATCGCCGAAACAATCGCCAATCGCGCATGGCCGTCCGGGCAACGATGCGAAAGGTGCCGGCTCCAACGCCGCGCCGCCGCCGCCGCCGGCCCTTGCCCCCCTGTGGACAAGCGCCATGTCTTGGACTTAGCTGGAGGAAAATCTGGTCCGGGAGGAGACGACGATGGGCGACGCGGGACGGCTTTCGCTGCATGTGCCGGAGCCGGAGGTGCGCCCCGGCGACACGCCCGATTTCTCCAATGTGAAGATTCCGCGCGCCGGCACGGTCGAGCGCCCGCCGGTCGACGTCGATCCGCGCGACATCCGCGATCTCGCCTATTCCATCATCCGCGTGCTCAACCGCGACGGCGAGGCGGTCGGCCCCTGGGCCGGCACCCTGACCGACGAGGAGCTGCTGGAGGGCCTGCGCCACATGATGACGCTGCGCGCCTTCGACGCGCGCATGGTGATGGCGCAGCGGCAGGGCAAGACCTCGTTCTACATGCAGCACATGGGCGAGGAGGCGGTCAGTTGCGCCTTCCGCAAGGCGCTGTCGCCCGGCGACATGAATTTCCCGACCTACCGTCAGGCCGGCCTGCTCATCGCCGACGACTACCCCATGGTCGACATGATGAACCAGATCTTCTCCAACGAGGCCGACCCGATCAAGGGCCGCCAGTTGCCGGTGATGTATTCGTCGAAGGAGCACGGCTTCTTCTCGATCTCCGGCAATCTCGGCACCCAGTTCATCCAGGCGGTGGGCTGGGCCATGGCCTCGGCCATCAAGGAGGACACGAAGATCGCCGCCGGCTGGATCGGCGACGGCTCGACCGCCGAGAGCGATTTCCACGCCGCGCTGGTCTTCGCCTCGACCTATCGCGCGCCGGTCGTGCTCAACATCGTCAACAACCAGTGGGCGATCTCGACCTTTCAAGGGATAGCCCGCGGCGGCTCCGGCACCTTCGCCGCAAGGGGGCTCGGCTTCGGCCTGCCGGCGCTGCGCGTCGACGGCAACGACTATCTCGCCGTCCACGCCGTGGCGAAGTGGGCGATCGAACGGGCGCGGAAGAATCTCGGGCCGACCCTGGTCGAATACGTCACCTACCGCGTCGGCGCGCACTCGACCTCGGACGATCCCTCCGCCTACCGGCCAAAGACCGAGTCCGACGCCTGGCCGCTCGGCGACCCGGTGATCCGGCTGAAGAACCATCTGATCGTCCGCGGCGTCTGGTCGGAGGACCGCCACAAGCAGGCCGAGGCCGAGATTCTCGACACGGTGATCGCCGCCCAGAAGGAGGCGGAAGGCCACGGCACCCTGCATTCGGGCGGCAAGCCCTCGGTGCGCGACATGTTCGAGGGCGTCTACGAGACCATGCCGCCGCATCTGCGCCGGCAGCGCCAGCAGGCGGGGGTGTGAGATCATGCCGCGCATGACCATGATCGAGGCGATCCGCTCGGCGATGGACGTGTCCATGGGCCGCGACGACAATGTCGTCGTCTTCGGCGAGGACGTCGGCTATTTCGGCGGCGTCTTCCGCTGCACCGCCGGCCTTCAGGCCAAATACGGCAGGAACCGCTGCTTCGACGCGCCGATCAACGAATCCGGCATCGTCGGCGCGGCCATCGGCATGGCCGCCTACGGCTTGCGCCCCTGCGTCGAGGTCCAGTTCGCCGACTACGTCTACCCGGCCTATGACCAGATCGTCTCGGAAGCGGCGCGCCTGCGCTATCGCTCCGCCGGCGGATTCACCTGCCCGATCGTCATCCGCATGCCGACCGGCGGCGGCATCTTCGGCGGCCAGACCCACAGCCAGAGCCCCGAGGCGCTGTTCACCCATGTCTCGGGCCTGAAGGTCGTCGTGCCGTCGAGCCCCTACGATGCCAAGGGCCTGTTGATCTCGGCCATCGAGGACCCCGACCCCGTGATCTTCCTCGAGCCGAAGCGGCTCTACAACGGCCCGTTCGACGGCCACCACGACCGGCCGGTGACGGCATGGTCGAAGCACCCGATGTCGGAGACGCCGGAAGGCCACTACACCGTGCCGCTCGGCAAGGCCGAGGTGCGGCGCGAGGGCTCGGCCGTCACCGTGCTCGCCTACGGCACCATGGTCTATGTCGCCAAGGCGGCGGCCGAGGACGCCGGCATCGACGCCGAGGTGATTGACTTGAGGACGCTGGTCCCGCTCGATCTCGACACCATCGTCGCCTCGGTGAAGAAGACCGGCCGCTGCGTCGTCGTCCACGAGGCGACGCTGACCTCCGGCTTCGGCGCGGAGCTCGCCGCGCTGGTGCAGGAGCACTGCTTCTATCACCTCGAAGCCCCGGTCGCGCGCGTCGCCGGCTGGGACACGCCCTACCCGCACGCGCAGGAATGGGACTATTTCCCAGGCCCGAAGCGCGTCGGCGAGGCGCTTCAAGCCGTGATGGAGGGCTGAAGAATGGCCGAACACGTCATCAAGATGCCCGATGTCGGCGAAGGCGTCGCCGAGGCCGAGCTTGTCGAGTGGCACGTCGCGGTCGGCGACCTCGTGCGCGAGGACGCGATCCTCGCTGCGGTGATGACCGACAAGGCGACGGTGGAAATCCCCTCGCCCGTCGAGGGCAAGGTGTCGTGGCTGGGCGCGGAGATCGGCGACACGGTCGCGGTGGGCTCGGCGCTGGTGAAGATCGAGATCGCCGGCGACGCGCCGGCCTCCGAAGGAAAGCTCGAGCCGGCTCCGGAAACGCCCGCCCCCGCCGGGGAAGCGAAACCGGAGGCCGCAGCCACGCAGCCGAGCGAAACGTCCCCGTCAGCACCGTCCAAGCCCACTTCATCGAAGCCGGCCCCCACCGAGCCGGCGCGAAAGCCGGCCTTCGCCGGGCCGGGCCTGACCGGCGCGCCGCGACCGGAGGGCGAGCGACCGCTCGCCTCGCCCGCTGTGCGCCTGAGGGCACGCGAGGCCGGGGTCGACCTGCGGCAGGTCGCCGGCAGCGGCCCCGCGGGGCGCATCAGCCATGACGATCTCGACGCCTTCATCGCCCGCGGCAGCGCCCCCGCCGCGGCGGGCTTGAGGCCGAACATGGCGATCGAGGAGGTCAAGGTCGTCGGCCTGCGCCGCCGCATCGCCGAGAAGATGCAGATTGCCAAGGCGCGCATCCCCCACATCACCTATGTCGAGGAGATCGATGTCGGCGCGCTGGAGGATCTGCGCGGCAAGCTGAACGCCGAGAAGCGCCCAGATGGCGCATCGGGGCAGGCGAAGCTCACGCTCCTGCCCTTCCTCGCCCGCGCCATCGTCAAGGCCGTGGCCGAGCAGCCGCAGATCAACGCGATCTACGACGACGAGGCCGGCATCGTCCATCGGCACGGCGGCGTCCATATCGGCATCGCCGCGCAGACGCCGTCCGGCCTCGTCGTGCCGGTGCTGCGCCATGCCGAAGCGCGCGACCTGTGGGATTGCGCGGCCGAGATCGGCCGGCTGGCCGAGGCCGCCCGCTCCGGCACGGCGACGCGCGAGGAGCTCACCGGCTCGACCATCACCATCACCTCGCTCGGCGCGCTCGGCGGCGTCGCCACCACCCCGGTCATCAACCATCCGGAAGTCGCCATCGTCGGCGTCAACAAGATGATGGTGCGGCCGATGTGGGACGGCACGCAGTTCGTGCCGCGCAAGATGATGAACCTGTCCTCCTCCTTCGACCATCGCGTGGTCGACGGCTGGGACGCGGCCGTGTTCGTCCAGCGCCTGAAGACGCTGATCGAGACGCCGGCCCTGATCTTTGTCGAGAGCTGATCCCATGAAGGAAATCTCCTGCAAGCTGCTCGTCATCGGCGCCGGTCCCGGCGGTTATGTCTGCGCCATCCGCGCCGGCCAGCTCGGGCTGGACACGGTGATCGTGGAAGCGGGCAAGCCCGGCGGCACCTGCCTCAACGTCGGCTGCATCCCGTCGAAGGCGCTGATCCACGCGGCGGACGAGTTCTTCAAGGTGCGCGAGATGGCGGCGGGGAGCGACCCGCTCGGCATCTCGCTCGCCACCCCCGCCATCGACATGGGCAAGACGGTCGCCTGGAAGGACCGCATCGTCGGCCGGCTGAACACCGGCGTCGCCGGGCTGCTCAAGAAGGCCGGGGTCAAGTCCATCGAGGGCCGCGCGCGCTTCCGCGACGGCAAGACCGTCGCGGTCGAGACCGAGACCGGCACGCAGATCGTGCGCGCCGAGACCATCGTCATCGCCACCGGCTCGGTGCCGGTGGAGCTGCCCTTCCTCCCCTTCGGCGGAAATGTCATCTCCTCGACCGGGGCGCTGGCGCTGAAGGCCGTTCCCGCCACGCTCGCCGTGGTCGGCGGCGGCTATATCGGGCTCGAACTCGGCACCGCCTTCGCCAAGCTGGGCGCGAAGGTGACGGTGGTCGAGGCCCTGCCCCGCATCCTGCCGCTCTACGACGCCGACCTCGTCAGACCGGTTTCGAAGCGCCTCGCCGATCTCGGCGTCACGGTGCTGACCGGCGCGAAGGCGAAGGGGCTTTCGCAAGGAGGCGACGCGCTCGTCGTCGAGACCGCCGACGGCAAGGCGCAGGACATCCCGGCCGAGCGCGTCCTCGTCACCGTCGGCCGCCGGCCGGCTACGGAGGGCTGGGGGCTGGAGGAGATCGACCTCGACCGCGCCGGCCCGTTCATCCGCATCGACGAGCGCTGCCGCACCTCGATGCGCGGCGTCTACGCCATCGGCGACGTCACCGGCGAGCCGATGCTGGCCCACCGCGCCATGGCGCAAGGCGAGATGGTGGCCGAGATCGTCGCCGGCATGAAGCGCAGCTGGGACAAGCGCTCGATCCCCGCCGTCTGCTTCACCGATCCCGAGATCGTCTCGGTGGGCCTGTCGCCCGACGAGGCGCGGCAGACGAAAGCCGAGCTGAAGATCGGCCAGTTCCCGTTCTCGGCCAACGGCCGCGCCATGACGCTGCAGGGCGAGGCCGGCTTCGTGCGCGTCGTCGCCCGGGCCGACAACCACCTCGTCCTCGGCATCCAGGCCGTCGGCTCGGGCGTGTCGGAGCTTTCTGCCGCCTTCTCGCTCGCCATCGAGATGGGCGCGCGGCTGGAGGACGTCGCCGGCACGATCCACGCCCACCCGACGCAGAGCGAGGGCTTCCAGGAAGCGGCGCTGAAGGCGCTCGGCCACGCGCTGCACGCTTAGGTGCTGTCGGCCAGACCCGGTCTCCTTGCGCCCTGCTTTCGCCGGGGCGCAAAGTTTTTTCGCGAATGATTCCGGGGAATCTTGACGCGAATCAAATAGATACATATCAATTTGCGGGTAGGCGGACCTGAGCGGAGGAGGGTGATTCGGGGACCGGGCGTCCGTTGAAATGCGTGCCTCCGGTATTGAGTTCACCCTTTCTCTTGCCTTGAGTAGCCCCGTTTCGGGGCGTGGCGGATGTTCCTTCCGTTATCCTGTTCGTAATTGTCTGGTGGCGTCGTCGAAGTGGCCCGCGGTCCCGCGGGCGCGCATCGATTCGTGTTGTCGAGTTCACTCTCCCGTGCAGCCGCGCGGGCGAAATGTTCATTGTCGGCCGCGATCCGGACCATGCGCCGGGCAAGGCCGCAAACCGAAAGCCGACGATGCATCTCGCGCCGACAAGAGAGGGACAGGCCGGAGCCGGGCGGATTCACGGCCGGACCGATCTTTCCCGCCTGATGAGAAGGGTCTGCGCCGACATCGGCGCGCGGTCCTACCTGCTGGTCGAGCCCGCCGTCGAGCGCGGCCCCAAGGGCTTGCGCATCCTCGCCTCCGACTGGATCTACGACGCGCTCGAGGAGCTGGGCGGCGAAGGCATCTTCGAGATCATCGAGAGCGGCTATGCCTCCGGCATCGCTGAGGCGCCGCGCGCCCTGCCCGAGCCCGCCCCCTTCCTTTCCGCCGCGCAGCGGCTCGTCCTTCGCGACTGCGGCCACGCCGAGATCTTCGCCCGCCGGCTGAGCGTGCGCGGCCGCGCCGTCTTCGTCCTGTTCAGCGCCCCTCACTGCGGCGCGATCGATCCGGCCGCGCTCGCCCGCGCCGGCATGATGTGCAGCTACGCGCTCGATCTGTATCTCGGCGCGACAGCGCAGGAGCCGGCACTGGCCGGCGTCCTTTCCGAGCGCCAGCGCGAATGCCTGAAATGGGTTTCCGAGGGCAAGACCACGGAGGAGATCGCCCTGATCCTCGGCGTCTCCTCCAACACCATCAACAGCTACGTCGCCCACGCCATCCAGAAATTCGGCGCGAGCAACCGGGCGATGGCGATCGCGACCGCGATCAGAAGCGGAGTCATATGATGCTGCGCGAGACACAAGCCGCGACCATCGCCGAGGCCTGGCACCCGGCGCACGAGATGGAAATCCGCGAGCCGGTCGCCTCGCTGCCCGAGGCGGTGCTGCGCTGCCGCGCGCTGGCCGCCGGCATCGGCGCGGCCGGCTTCAGCCTGCTGTTCACGGCCGCGCAGGGCGAGACGCGCCGCCTCGCGCCGGTCTTCGACAGCGCCTTTCCCGGTGTCTCCGCACTGTCGCGGGCGCTGTCGTCCCCGGCTGCGGAAAGCCTTGCGCGATGCGCGGCGGCAAGCGCCGCGCCCTTGTGGTGGCGGGCGGAGGACGCGCCCGTCTTCCTCGGCGCGGACGCCCTTTTCTGGGCGCGCGAGGTGGAAAGCCCGCTCACGGAGACCGCCCTTGCCGACCAGCCCGGCATTCTCTTTCCCGTGGCGCAGGAGAACAGCCGCGCCGGGATCGTCGCCTTCTACGGCGCGGGGCTCGCGCTCAACACCGACGCGCTCTGCGAGGCGCATGCGGCATGCTTCGCGCTGTTCGTCGAGGTGGCGCGCCAGCGCCCGCTCGGCAGCGCGCCGCTGCCGTCGATGTCGAAGCGCGAGATCGAATGCCTGCGCCTGACGGCGCAAGGCTTCACCAGCGAGGAGATCGCCGCCGAGCTGAGCCTCTCCGTCCACACCGCCAACCAGTACCTGACCAGCTCGGCGCACAAGCTGAACGCGGTCAACCGCATCCATGCGGTGGCCAAGGCGCTGCGCGGCGGCCTGATCGACTGAGCGGGCGGTTTTCGGGGGGCTTTCCTTTACGTCGCCACCGGCTCCGAGCGGCGGATGCGCGCATGCTCCAGCGCCCGTTCGAGGAACCCGTCATTCTCGGCCGGCTCGGCCGCCGGCTTGTCGAAGGCGACGTAGTTGACCTCGACCGAGGCCTTACGCGCCGTCAGCGTCAGCGCGAAATAGACCGTGACGCCGGTCGGGCGCAATTCGAGGTCGAGGACGATGCGCGGCGGGCCTTCCCACGCGACATGCGCCTCGCCGCCATGGCCGAGCCGGAGCGTGCCCGGCTGGAAATAGAGCTCCGCCGCGCTGTCGACGAGATCGGCGATGGAAGCCAGGCGCTCGAGGCGGATATAGGCGATGTAGTCGCCGACATCGACCATGCGCAGTTCCCTGACCACCTCTCCGATGGCGTTGGCGACGATGACCTCGCGGGTCGACGTATGGGGCTGCCGGTTCATGATGTCACCTTGCCCGCAGCGGGCCCTGCCTTGCTCGTATAGAGTACGCGAACCAGTTCCGCCACGGCCTGGTAGAACTGAGGTGGGATCATACTATCCACCGAAACTTGACTGTACATGGAGCGCGCGAGGGTCACGTCCTCGAAGACCGGGATGTCGTTCGCCTCGGCGATCTCCCTGATCTTCAGCGCCACGAGGTCCTGCCCCTTGGCGACGACGACGGGCGCGGCGGTTTCCTCGCGCACGTAGCGCAGGGCGATCGAATAGTGAGTCGGGTTGGCGATCACCAGCGTCGCCTTCGGAACGTCCGCCATCATGCGCCGGCGGGCGCGGTCGCGCTGGAGCGAGCGCAGTCGCGAGCGCATGATCGGGTCGCCCTCGGCCTGCTTCATCTCGTCCTTGACCTCCTGCTTGGTCATGCGCAGGTCCTGTCGCCAGCTGAAGCGCGACCACAAAAGGTCCGCCACCGCGATGACGACCATGATCGCGGTGATGGCGACGACGATCTCGATGGCGATGTCGCGGATCACCGCGCCGAATGCCTCGGGCTGGGTGATCATACCGGCGAGAAGCTCGGTCTGCGCCCCGCGCATGGCGAGGGCGAGCACCACGCCGGCGAGGACGAGCTTGCCCAGCGACTTGGCGAACTCGGCCAGCCCCTTCTGGCCGAACAGCCGGCCCCATCCCTGCTTGAGCGAGATGCGCGACAGCTTGGGCTGGACCCGGTCGAGGGCCATGCGCGGCATGTTCTGGAAGATCGAGCCGGCGATTCCCGCGCCGATCAGCAGCGCCATCAGCCCGGCGAGCGGCTTGGCGATCTCGATGAACACCTGCCGGTAGAGCAGCACCGCGTCGTGCTCGCTCGCCAGCGTCCAGCTTTCGGGCCGCTCGATGAACATCGACAGGAACCCGCCCAGCTCGATGGCGCGCGGCGCGGCGAGGAAGACCAGGAACACCAGGATCGCGAGGAAGGAGCCGACGACCGAGACCTCCTTCGCGAAGGGAACCTGTCCCTTCTCGACCGAGTCGCGGACCTTCTTCTCGGTGGCTTCCTCTGTCTTGCTTTCCTTGTCCGACTGCTCGGCCATGGAGCGCTCCGTTCAGGAGGGGTCAGGCGGCGTCCTGCATGGCAGGCAATTCGAGCGCGCCGGTGGCGGCCAGCCCGATGGCCGTCGCGGCAATGCGCTTGCGCGCCTTGGCGATCTCGGCCGGGGTCGCCGAATCGGCCGGGATGGTCAGCTCGGATTCGATCATGCGGCGCGAGCGCGCGCCGATGGCCGAAAGCACGGCCTCGGCAAGGTCGGCCTCGGCCCCACGCAGCGCCAGCGTGACGAGCTCGGTCGACAGCCCGTCGAACAGCGTGACGCGCGACTTCTGGTCGAGGAGCACGATGTCGTCGAAGCTGAACAGCCGCGCCTTGACCTGGTCGATGCCCTCGGCCCCGCTGGTTTCGAGGTCGGAGACGAGCTCGTCGAGCACGTCCTTGTCGAGCTCGTTGAGGAGGTTCGCCACCCGCGTCTGGCTGGCGGAGACGTCCTTGCCGTTGACGTCGGCGGCGAGCCGCTTGCGAAGCTGGTTCTCGACCAGTTGCTTGGCCGCCGGCTGCACCGTCGTCATCGACAGCATCCGCTTCAGCACCTCGTTGCGCAGCGGCTTGTCGAAGGTCAGCAGCGCGTTGGCCGCCGGCTGCGATTCGAGGTTGGAGAAGATCATTGCGATGGTCTGCGGGTGCTCGTCGCGCAAGAGCGCGCCGAGCCGCGCCGGCTCCAGCTCGGTCAGCTCGGGCCAGATCGGCGGCGCCTCGTCGCTCATCAGCGACGGCTTGCTCCAGCCCATCAGGACGCTGATTTCCTCCGGCGACAGGGACTCGTTGAGGATCGTGTCCATCTGGTCGCCGGAATCGAGCAGGCCCGCGCCTTCGGTGAACTCGTCCTCGAACTCGGCGACGATGTTCTCCAGCTCGCTCTGGGGAATGGTCCGCAGCTTGCGCGCGGCCTCGATCAGCGCCTTCAGCTCCTCATGCTTGAAGAAGCCCAGAAGGCGTCCGGCCGAAGGCTTGCCCATGGCAACCAGAATGGCGGCCGCCTTCTGCGCCTTGGTGAGCTTGCCTTCCGGACCCATTACACCCCTGTCCCCGATTCGCTGCGCAACAGGATATACGGCCTAGCCCGGCTTGGAAGCGTTGATGATCTGCGTCAGCTTGATGCCGAAGCGCGACGGGTCGTCCTCCAGCACCGTGATTTCGCCGCAGGCGATCTTGCGGCCGTTGACCATGACGTCCACGGGCTCGCCGATGCGGCGGTTCAGCGCGACGGTGGAGCCCTTTTCCAGCGTCATCAGCTCGGAAACCGACATTTCGGCCGAGCCGAGAACGATCTGAACATCCACAGGAATGTTCATGATGATGTCGGGATTGGCGGTCCGCGACACCCCCGCGCCGGCACCGGCCGCCGCCGCGGACGCCGGCGCTTCCGCCGTCTTGTCCTCATGCAGGACCCCGCGCAGCTCCTCGATCGCCCGGTTCAGCTCGTCCTCCTGCGGGTCGCCGGCCCCGAGGCCGGAGGGCAGCGCGCCGAGATCGAGCGGATTGGAGAAATCGCCGAAGCCGCCGGCCGCATCGGTCTCGCCGAGATTGCCGAGGGTCTCCAGATCGGGAAGCGGTGTGCTCATACTCGTCTCCTTGCGGGTCTCGCGCCTCAGCGCGGCATCAACCCATCGATGAAATCCTTGCCCTGGTCGAAGGGCTCGGTGATGCGGACCGTGAAGTTCTGGCCCAGCTTGCCGAACTCGCAGGTGAACAGCGGCTTCTTGTGCGCCGAAAGCGTCGTCTGGGTCGGCGCCGCCTCGGGCATTTCGAGGACCTGGCCGACGACGAGCTGCGACAGGTCGCCGAGCGTCAGGCGGCCGAGCGGCACGCTTGCCTCCAGCCTGACGGCCGAGCGCATGACCTCCTCGCTGAAGCGCGCATGCCACAGCGTCTGCTGGTCGCCCTTGTCCTCGGCCTCGACGGTGCCGTCGCCCCGGTGCAGCAGCAGCACGCGCTGCGGCATCATGACGATGAACTGCCCCTCGCCCGAGGGCGCGAGCAGCTTGAACGTCATCCGCACCGCCGGCCCGTCGCGGATGACGAGCTTCTTCAGGTCGCGCCCCGAGATCGCCGCGGGCATCGGGAAGCGGATCGACAGGGCGCGCACGCCCGAGCCGTTGAGCGCCTTCGCCGTCGCCTCGAAGACGACGGAGGCGAGCTCCAGCTCGATCATGGTCAGCGGCCGCAGGATCGGCGCGACGCGCATGTCCGGGTCGCCGCCGAACAGCGCGCTGACGAGCAGCGCGATGGCCTGGGAATCGGCGAGAAGCATCAGCGCGTCGGGCGAGGTCGCGGACGAGGCGACGACGAGCGCGTCGTTCTCCGCCTCCGGGCGCTTGGCGTCGGCGATGCGCGCCAGCGTCACCGATTCCAGCTCGATCTCGATCGGGTAGGACACCTGCTCGTTGAGGCTGTCGCGAATGGCCGGTAGCGCCCGCATGCCCAGCGAGCGCGCGGCGCGCACGATGTGCTCGGGCTCGCCCGTATCGCCGAGCAGCCGCTCGAGGATCGGGTTGCGCGGCTCCGCGCGCTCCCCGGAATCGGCCTCGGGAAGCTGCTTCTGCTTCTGCGCGGACCGGGGCGCCATCACGCCACCTTGCCGTGAAGGGTGCTCTGCTCGACCGCGTCGATCGACGGGCGGTCATAGGCGGAGATGGTCTTGCGGCCGAATTCCAGCGCGACCTGCGGCAGCGAGCCGTTCATGTAGGCGAGCAGCGTCTGCTTGACGATGATGTAGAGCCGGTTCTTCTTGTCGCGCACGATCTTGACCTTCTGTGCGATGGGCGCGACCACCGCGTAGTTCAGGAAGATACCGAGGAAGGTGCCGACGAGCGCCGCGCCCACCAGCCCGCCGAGGATCTCCGGCGACTGGTCGATGGCGCCCATGGCCTTGATGACGCCGAGGACCGCGGCGCAGATGCCCAGCGCCGGGAAGGCGTCGGCCAGCACGACCAGCGCGTTGTAGGACTTCAGCTTGTCGTGCTTGATGGTATGGATTTCCTCGTCCATCAGCGCCTCGATCTCGAAGGGACGGGCGTTGCCGATGATGATGATGCGGCAGTAGTCGCAGATGAAGTTGGTCAGGTCGCGGTTCTTCAGGACCAGCGGAAACGCCTGGAAGATCGGCGATTCGTCGGGATTGTCGATATGGGCCTCGACCTCGTTGCGCGATTTCGTGCGCAATTCGCGCATCAGGCTGTGCAGCACGCCGAGCGTTTCGAGGTAGTCCTGCTCCTTCGGCACCTGGTTGCGGAACGCCTCCATCATCGCCCGGCCGGCGTCCTTCACGGTCGACATCGGGTTGGCGATCAGGAACGCGCCGACGCCGGCGCCGCCGATGATCACCAGCTCCCAGGGCTGCATCAGCACGTCGAGATGCCCGCCCATGGCCATGTAGCCGCCGAGCACGCAGCCGATGATGACGACGAAACCGATCAAAATGCCCACTGGAACCACCTTCCTGTGCGTCTTCGCGCCTCTTGGGTAGCGCGCAGGGCTTGCGCGAGGCTTGAACGGGCGCAGCGCGGACGGCGTTCAGCTTCACGCAAGCATTTGACCGTAGTGTTGCGCGGTCCGTCCTGCGCAATGGAGGCGCATGTGCTCAGTACCAGCATGAGTTACCGGCTTATCGCCCGCGACATCGACAAGTCGCTGGACCGCGTCGGCAATCAGGCCGCCGTCAAGCGCGAGACGGCCTATTTCGAGGCCAATATCGGCAAGGTGAAGTCGGTCGAGGAGTTCCTCGACAACACCCGCCTGTTCAACTACGCGATGAAGGCGTTCGGCCTCGCCGACATGGCGTACGCCAAGGGCTTCATGAAGAAGGTCCTGACGGAGGGCGTGAGCGACCGCGAAAGCTTCGCCAACAAGCTGACCGACAAGCGCTACGCCGAGTTCGCCAAGGTCTTCGACTTCACCACGCACGGCGCGCAGACCACCACCTATAACGCCGCGCGCGACAGCACGATGAGCAGCTACATCGCCCGCGCCACCGTCAACGGCGCGCTCGAGCTGAGCGAGGCCGCCAAGGCGGAGAACGCCTATTTCAGCGAGAAGATCGGCGAGGTCGAATCGATCGACGATCTCCTCGATGATCCGCGCCTCCTTGACTATGCCCTGAGCGCCTTCCGGATCGAGGATCTGGAATGGACCCGCGCCGACCTGATGAAGATCCTCGAAGGCGGCGTGTCGGACCCCGACAGCCCGGCCAACAAGCACGAGAACGAGAATGTCGCGAAATTCGCCGCGGCGTTCGACTTCGTCACGCTCGGCGAAAAGACCACGACCCATGTCGCGCCGCGCGACGTCACCGTGGCCGGCTACATGCGCCAGACGCTGGAGGAGAATGCCGGCGTCGAGAACGAGGGCGTCCGGCTGGCGCTCTATTTCCAGCGCAAGGCCCCGGACATTTCCTCATTCTACCAGATCCTCGGCGACCCGGCGCTGGCGCAGGTCATGCGCACCGCGCTCGGCTTTCCCGAGTCCTTCGCGCAGGCCGACATCGACCGTCAGGTGGCGGCGATGGAGAAGCGCCTCGACATCGAGGATTTCACCGACCCGAAGAAGCTGGAGAAGTTCCTCTCCCGCTTCTCGGCCATGTGGGACGTGAGTAACAACACGGCCGTCGTCTCCTCGCCGGCCCTGACCCTGCTTTCGGGCGTCGCCTCCTACGGCATATCCAGCGACACGCTGATGGCCATCGCAACCCTGAAGAAATAGGAACCGCCTCGTGCAATCCGGAATCTATGTCGCGCTTTCCTCGCAGATGGCGCTCGACAAGCGCCTGACCACCATCGCCGACAACGTCGCCAATGCCGGCACGGTCGGCTTTCGCGCGACGGGGGTGAAGTTCGAGGACGTGGTCAGCGGGCTGGGCG
This sequence comes from Alphaproteobacteria bacterium, assembly GCA_037190985.1. Classification (GTDB taxonomy): domain Bacteria; phylum Pseudomonadota; class Alphaproteobacteria; order Rhizobiales; family Rhizobiaceae; genus Aerobium. The sequence goes on along the minus strand of JBBCKE010000023.1, from coordinate 58,732 downwards.
ACAAGTCCGTCGCCTTCGCCTCGGCGGGCAACACCTACCTTTCGACCCAGACCGGCTCGATGCGGGAAACCGGCAGCACGTTCGATTTCGCCATCAAGGGAGACGCCTGGTTCGCCTTCGAAAGCCCGCAAGGCCCGGTGATGACGCGCGACGGCCGCTTCACCATGCTGGAGACCGGCGATCTCGTCACGCTGGAGGGCTATCCGGTGCTCGACGCCGGCGGCGCGCCGATCCAGCTCGACGCCCAGGGCGGGCCGCCCGAGGCCGGCGCCGACGGCACCTTGCGCCAGGACGGCCGGCTGATGGCCGCCATCGGCCTGTTCCACTTCCAGCCCGGCCTCGACTTCACCCGCTACGGCAATTCCGGCGTCGTTCCCTTCGGCATGCCCGAGCCGGTCGTCGACCGCCTCGACGCCGGCGTCACGCAGGGGTTCGTCGAGGATTCCAACGTCAACCCGGTCCTCGAGATCACCCGCCTTATCCAGGTGCAGCGCGCCTTCGAGCACGTCTCGGCGCTGATCCGCGACAGCGAGCAGGCGCTCGACCAGGCGATCTCGACGCTCGGACCGAGATAGGCCGATGCAAGGGGGCAACTCATCGCTCAACGCGCTGGAGCGCGTCCTGTCGCGCTTCGGCAACGACCGCACGCTGCTGCGCAGCGGCGGGCGCATCGACGAGATATCCCCCAGCCACTACCGCGTGCGCGGCATCTCCATGAACGCCCGGCTCGGCGACATCGTCGAGCATCGCTCGGCGGCCGGCCCGCGCACCGGCGAGGTCGTGCGCATCGGCCCCGACGAGACGCTCATCGCTCCTTATGACCGCAACCCCGACGCCGGCATCGGCGACGGCGTGTTCATCCGCACCGGCGGGGGCGCGGCGCCGCATGCCTCGTGGCGCGGCCGCGTCGTCGACGCGCTCGGCCGCCCCGTCGACGGCAAGGGGCTGCTGGTCGTCGGCAAGGACATCGCGCCGGCCGCCGCGCCCTCTGCCATGGCCCGCCAGCGCGTCGCCACCGGCTTCATGACCGGCGTGCGCGTCATCGACATCTTCACCCCCATCTGTTTCGGCCAGCGGCTCGGCGTCTTCGCCGGCTCCGGCGTCGGCAAGTCGACGCTGCTCGCCATGCTTGCCGGCGCCGAGGCGTTCGACACCGTCGTCGTCGCGCTCGTCGGCGAGCGCGGCCGCGAGGTCCGCGAATTCCTCGAGGACACGATCGGCGCCGAGTGCCTGGCCAAGACCGTCGCCGTCGTCGCCACCAGCGACGAGAGCGCGATGATGCGCCGGCGCGCGCCCGACATGGCCATGCGCGTCGCCGAGCATTTCCGCGACGAGGGCCACCGCGTCCTCCTCGTCCTCGATTCGATCACCCGCTTCGCCCATGCGCTGCGCGAGGTCGCCATCGGCATCGGCGAGCCGCCGGTCGCGCGCGGCTATCCGGCCTCGGTGTTCACCGACCTGCCGAAGCTTTTGGAGCGCGCCGGCCCGGGCATCGACGGGACCGGCTCGATCACCGCGATCCTGTCGGTCCTCGTCGACGGCGACGACCACAACGACCCGGTCGCCGACTCGATCCGCGGCATTCTCGACGGCCATGTCGTGCTGGCGCGCGCCATCGCCGAGCAGGGCCGCTACCCGCCCGTCGACCCGCTGGCCTCGATCTCGCGCCTCGCGCCCAAGGCGTGGTCGAAGGAGCAGCGCGTTCTCGTCACGCGGCTGCGCTCGATGATCGCCCGCTTCGAGGACACGCGCGACATCCGCCTTCTCGGCGCCTACCAGCCGGGCGCGGACCCTGAGCTCGACCTTGCCGTGCGGCAGGTCCCGTCCATCTACGAGGCGCTGACCCAGACGCCGCAGGATCTGGTCTCGGCCGACCCATTCGCCGATCTGGCGCGTCACCTGAGAAGCAAGGAGATGGTGGCGGATGAGCCCGTGGAATAGCCCGTGGAATAGGTTGCGCAATCTGGCGGAAGGGATCTTCGCGGGCGGCAGCGCGCGTCCGGCGACCGACGACGCCATCTACCTGACGGAGACCGCATACCGCAATCGCCAGCCCGCGCCGGCAAAGGCCCCGGAAATCCGCGAGCGCTATTTCGGCCTCGGCTTCCGGCGCGAAAAGGCCGCGCACGAGGCAGTCGCCCCCGCACCTGCCGGGCGGCGCGCCGGCCTGCTGGCGCGGCTGGGCCTGCGGCGCGACCCCGCCGCCGGGAACGACTCCGAGACCTATGCCGGGACGAAGATCGTCGGCACGCCACACAAGCCGCGCAAGCGGGAAACGCCGGTCGCGACAGCCGGGACCGCACTCCCTGCCCGCGCTGGCAAAGCCGGAGCGCCTCCCCAATCGCGACCGGACCCGATGCGCCCGGCCCTGCCGCGCAAACCGGAAGCGCCGATTGCGGCCCCCGCCGGCAAGGCCGGAACGGCCCCGCAATCGCGCAGGGACACCGTACGCCCGGCCCTGCCGCGCAAGCCGGCAACGCCGGTCGCGGCCGCGATCGCCGCCCCGACCGTCGAAGTCGAAACGCCCGTCCGCGCCGCGAAAGCCGTCAAGGCCCCGCAGCCGCGTCGGCCCGCGCCACGCCCGGCCCCGACCCCGGAGCCCGACGACGAGGCGATGCTGCGCCGCCTGTTCGGCGAGCCGGAGGAGAAGAAGCCGGAAGCGGCCCCGCCCGCGCCTGCCGCTGCCCCTGCGCCCGCCGCCAAGGCGAAGAAAAAGAAGATGGATCGCGGCGACGTCACCGTCGCCGCCCTCGGCGTCACGCTCGCCGCCATCTGCGCCGCCTTCCCATGGTACATCTTCTTCAATCAGGAGAAATTCGGCGTCCGCGAATTCGTCTTCAGCGGCGGCGGCTCGGGGCGTCCCGCCTCGGGGTTCGCCTACCAGCCGCAGCCCGTCGGCAAGCCGTTCGCCAATGCCGAGGTGCCGAAGATGGAGCTCGACTTCTTCCCCACCGCCACCCTGCCCACCGATCAGGGCCCGGCGCGCGCCGTGCCGGCCTCCGAGCAGCCCTTCCCGGCCGATCTCGTCGGCTTCCGGCTGGTCCACGTCGCCAACGGCCGCGCCATGATCGAGGACAGCGACGGCCTCTGGGTCGTCCAGCGCGGCTCGCGGCTTCCCGATTCCAGCCGCGTCGTCTCCATCGAGCAGCGCAACGGACGCTGGGTCCTGCTCACGTCGCAGGACAAGGTCGTCGAGATCGACGCCAACTGACCTAGGTTCAGCCGCGCGCAAGGTCCGCGCAAGGCCGGGTTCTTAAAGTATCGTTACCCTCGAGGAGTAGCGATGCAACCCGTCAACCTGTTCGCACTGGCATCACAGCAGGCACGGTGGCTGTCCGTGCGCCAGACCGCCGTTTCCAGCAACATCGCCAACGCCAACACGCCCGGCTACGGCACGGTGGACGTCGAGCCGTTCGAGGCCGTCCTCGACCAGACGCGCGTCGCCATGCGCGCGACGCATCCGAAGCACATCGCGGTCGGCGCGACGGCGGATGCCTTCGCCGTGCGCCAGACCGACGAGAGCAGGCCGCTGATGCCCTCCGGCAACACGGTGGTGCTGGAGCAGGAATTGATGAAGTCCGGCGAGGTCCGCCGCTCGATGGAAATGAACACCGCCATCGTCAAGGCCTTCCACCGCATGCTGATGATGACAACCCGGAGCTGACCCGCGTGGACCCGCTGATTTCCTCTCTCAAGGTGGCCGCGACCGGCCTCGGCGCCCAGTCGGAGCGCCTGCGCGTCGTCTCGGAAAACCTCGCCAACGCCCAGTCGACCGGCAATTTTCCCGGCGCCGACCCCTACCAGCGCAAGACCATCACCTTCACCGCCGAGCTCGACCGCCTGTCGGGCGCGCGCATGGTCGAGGTCTCGGCGATCTCACCCGACCGGACCGCCTTCCCGACCGAGTTCCAGCCCGGCCACGAGGCCGCCGACGAGCTCGGCTACGTCAAGATGCCGAACGTCAACGTCCTGGTCGAGATGGCCGACATGCGCGAGGCCAACCGCAGCTACGAAGCCAATCTGCAATCGATCAAGCAGGCCCGCGAGCTGATCTCCATGACCATCGACCTCCTGAGGAACCAGTGATGATAGACAGCGTTGCGGCCCTCGGTCGGGTGACTTCTCCCTCGTCGATGCTCGACGGCCTCGCCACCATTTCCGGCCCGGCGATGAAGCCGGCCAACGTCGCGGCCGAGACCTCGTTCTCCGCCGCGCTGTCGTCGGTGTCGCAGGACGCGGTCTCGACCCTGCGCAACGCCGAGGGCCTGTCGCTGAAGGCGCTCCAGGGCGAGACGGAAACCCGCGAGGTGGTCGACGCGGTGATGAGCGCCGAGCAGACGCTCCAGGCCGCCATCGCCATCCGCGACAAGATCGTCACCGCCTATCTCGAAGTCAGCCGCATGGCGATCTGAGGAAGAAATCCCATGAAAGCACTCGCCATCGCCGCCACCGGCATGAACGCGCAGCAGACCAATCTCGAGGTCATCGCCAACAACATCGCCAACATCAACACCACCGGCTTCAAGCGGGCGCGGGCCGAGTTCTCGGATCTGCTCTATCAGGCCGAGCGGGTGCAGGGCGTCCCCAACCGCGCCAATCAGGCGATCGTGCCGGAAGGGTCGCATGTCGGCCTCGGCGTCAAGACGAGCGCCATCCGCAACGTCCATCTGCAAGGCAACCTCGTCAACACCGGCAACAAGCTCGACATCGCGCTGACCGGACAGGGCTGGTTCCAGATCGAGGGCGCCAACGGCGAGGAGCTTTACACGCGCGCCGGCTCCTTCAACACCAATGCCGAGGGCCAGCTCGTCACCGTCGACGGCTATCTGGTCGCCGGCGGCATCGTCATCCCCGACAACGCGGTCGAGGTCATCGTCAACAAGTCGGGCCAGTTCTTCGCCCGCTACGACGACCAGATCGAGCTGGAGGAGCTGGGCCAGCTCACCTTGTCCAACTTCTCCAACGAGGCCGGCCTGGCCCCGCTCGGCGACAATCTGTTCCAGGAGACCGCGGCGTCCGGCCCGGCCATCGCCGGCATTCCCGGCGATCCGGGCTTCGCCACCACCGAGCAGTATTATCTCGAATCCTCCAACGTCGATCCGGTCAAGGAGATCACCGAGCTGATCTCGGCGCAGCGCGCCTACGAGATGAACTCCAAGGTCATCAAGGCCGCCGACGAGATGGCCGCCACCATCACGCAGGGCATCAGGTAGCAACCATGGTCCGCCGCCGCCTCCGGGCATTCCTGTCCGCCTTCATCCTCGCCGCCGCGGCGGCCATGGCCTTGCCGGCGGCCGCGCAGGACATGGTGCTGGTACCCGTGCGCACCATCTATCCGGGCGAGACCGTCTCGGCCGACATGCTGCAGGAGGTGCCGCTGCGCCGCCAGTTGCGCAACCCCGCCGCCGTCGAGCGCGACTGGCGCGCGCTTGCGGGCAAGGTGGCGCGCCGCACCCTGCTTCCGGGGCGGATGATCCCGACCGGCTCGGTGCGCGAGGCGTGGATCGTCGAGCCCGGCAAGCCGGTGCAGGTGCTCTACGTGCAGGGCGGGCTCGAGATCGCCCTGTCGGCGATCGCCCTCCAGGCCGGGGCGGCGGGCGACATGGTGCGCCTGCGCAACGTCGATTCCGGCTCCGTCTTCTCCGGCGTCGTCATGGCCGACGGCACGGTCAGGATCACCGCGTCATGATGCGGCTTCTGGCACTGGCATTCGCGGTCCTCATCGGCGTCGGCGGCCTCGCCTTCGCCGACGAGCCGCGCGGCGCGAACGCGGGCGCGGGCGGCTCCATCGCCGCCGGCGACGGCCGCGACGCCACGGCGGCGGGCGAGGTTCACGGCGGCGCGGCCTATGGCGGCGTCTGGCGCAACGATCCGCTCTCCGGCTCGGGCTTCACCACCGCGCGCATCAAGGACATCGCCCTGCTCCAGAGCGCCCGCGACAACCAGCTCGTCGGCTACGGCCTGGTGATCGGCCTTCAGGGAACGGGCGACGGCCTGCGCTCCTCGCCCTTCACCGAGCAGTCGATGCGGGCGATGCTGGAGAATCTCGGCGTGTCGACGCGCGGCGGCCAGTCGCGCGCCAAGAACGTCGCCGCCGTCATCGTCACCGCCAACCTGCCGCCCTTCGTCCAGTCCGGCGCGCGGATCGACGTCAACGTCTCCTCCATGGGCGACGCGACCTCGCTGGCCGGCGGCACGCTGGTGATGACGCCGCTGCGCGCGCCCGACGGCGAGATCTACGCCGTGGCGCAAGGCTCGGTCATCGTCGCCGGCTTCTCGGCACAGGGACAGGCCGAGACCCTGACGCAGGGCGTGCCGACCGGCGGGCGCGTGCCGAACGGCGGCATCGTCGAGCGGCAGGTTCCCGCCTCCTTCACCGCCGACACGACGCTGACGCTGCAACTGCGCAACCCCGATTTCTCGACCGCCGTGCGCATCGCCGACGCCATCAACGACTACGCCAGCCACCGCTTCGGCCGCCGCGTCGCGCAGGAGCAGGACGCCCGCACCGTCACCATCCAGCGGCCGCAGGGCATATCGGCCGCGCGCTTCTATGCCGAGCTGGAGAACATCGTCATCGAATCCGACGCCCCGGCCCGCGTCGTCGTCGACGAGCGCACCGGCACCATCGTCATCGGCCAGCAGGTGCGCATCTCGCGCGTCGCCATCAGCCACGGCGCGCTGACGGTGCGCGTCACCGAAATGCCGAAGGTCGTCCAGCCCGAGCCGTTCTCGCGCGGGGAGACGGCGGTCGAGCCGTTCACCGCCATCGAGGCCGACAGGCCGGACGGCAAGGTGGCGATGCTCGACGGCCCCGACCTCGAGACGCTGGTCTCCGGCCTGAACCGCCTCGGCGTCAAGCCCGACGGCATCATCGCGATCCTGCAGGGCATCAAGTCGGCGGGCGCGCTCCAGGCCGAACTCGTGCTGCAATAGGACCACCGCGATGACCCTTCGTCCCGTTTCCGCCAACCGCGCCGCCCTCGCAGCAGGCGCCGGCATCGTCTTCGGCGCGCTGGCCTTCGGCGGCACCCCGGCCGCGACGCAGGCGATCGAGACGGTGGCAGTGAAGATCGGCGAGGTCGACGACGACATCCGCCGCTTCTGCTCCAACATCGCCGACGCCGCGCGCGACCGCCGCTACGCGCTCCAGCAGGCGGAGCTCGAAAAGCTCCAGCAGGACATCGACAAGCGCATCGCCGCGCTGGAGGAGAAGCGCGCCGAGTACCAGGACTGGCTGACGCGCCGCAACGACTTCCTCGCCAAGGCGGAGGGCAACCTCGTCGAGATCTATTCGCGCATGCGCCCCGACGCGGCGGCGGAACGGCTCGCCGCGGTCAATGTCGAGCTCGCCGCCGGCATCCTGATGAAGCTCCAGGCCCGGCAGGCGGGCATCATCCTGAACGAAATGGACAGCAAGGCCGCCGCCGCGCTCACCGGCATCATGGCGAGCGCGGCCCGCAGGCAGGACCCGACATGAACGCCAAGCCGCTCCTCCTCACCGCCGCGCTCGCGCTCGCCGGCTGCAATACGCCCTCGATGGACGAGGTCAACCGGCCGCCGGCCCTGTCGCCGGTCGGCTACGGCGTCGGCGTGGACCCGAAATCCGCCTACAGCTATCCGACGCCGCCGGCGCAGGCGACCAAGAAATATTCGCTGTGGGACGACCGCCAGTCGAAGTTCTTCACCGACGCGCGCGCGCTCCAGGCCGGCGACATCCTCACGGTCGACATCCAGATCAACGACCGCGCCCGCTTCCGCAACGAGTCGGAACGCTCGCGCACGTCGAGCCGCGGGCTCGGCCTCGGCGCCTCGGTCGCGACCTGGCCGTGGAAGGGCGTCACCGGCTCGGCCGAGTTCGACATCGATTCCGACACGGCCAGCAAGGGCGCCGGCGCGACGGCCCGCTCCGAGGACATCCGGCTTTCCGTCGCCGCCGTGGTGACGGACGTGCTGCCCAACGGCAACCTCGTCATCTCCGGCTCGCAGGAGGTTCTGGTCAACGCCGAGCTTCGCGTCCTGACCATCACCGGCATCGTCCGGCCCTCCGACATCGGCGCGGCCAACACGGTCTCCTACGAGCGGATCGCCGAGGCGCGCATCTCTTATGGCGGGCGCGGCAGGCTGACCGAGGTCCAGCAGCCGGGCTGGGGCCACCAGATCGTCGACAACGTCCTGCCCTTCTGACCGGGTTCCCAAGCCATGGCCATCATCGACGACACCGCCCCGCCAGAGCCGAAAGGCCAGCCGCTGATCGTGCAGATCGCGGCGCTGGTCGGGCTGACGGTCGCGGCCATCGCCATCGGCTGGCTCGCCGGCCTCTATCTGTCGGGCCAGCAGCCGGACCGGCAAAGGCAAGCGGCGGACGCCGTCGTCAAGGCGAGCGAGACCCATCTCGCCGAGGCGGGCGAGAAGCTCGGCGTCGTCTATCTCGAGCCCGTCACCACCAACCTCGCCGGCCCGAGCGAGACCTGGGTGCGACTGGAGCTCGCGCTCGTCTTCGCCGACAAGCCGGACCTCGTGGTCGCCCAGACCGTGCAGCAGGACATCCTCGCCTATCTGAGGACGGTGAAATTCCATCAGGTCGAAGGGCCGAGCGGCTTCCAGCACCTGAAATCCGACATCGAGGAGCGCGCCGCCATCCGCAGCGAGGGCAAGGTCAGGAGCGTCCTCATCCGCACGCTGCTGTTCGAATGATCCACCGGCGCCTCCTTCCGGCCGCCGTCGCCACCTGCGCGCTTCTGGCGGGCTTTGCCCTGCCGGCTTCCGCGCAGGGGCTGGACCTCGGCGCGATAGCCGGCCAGATGCAGGGCCAGACCGTCGGCACCATCGTCCAGCTTTTCGGGCTGTTGACGGTGCTGTCGCTGGCGCCCGGCATCCTCATCATGGTGACGAGCTTCACCCGCTTCATCATCGTGTTCTCGATCCTGCGCTCCGGCCTCGGCCTGCCGTCGACGCCGGCGAACCTGATCCTCATCAGCCTGTCGCTGTTCATGACCTTCTACGTCATGGGGCCGACCTTCGACCGTGCCTGGAACGACGGCATGCAGCCGCTGATGGCCGAGGAGATCACGGAGGCGGAAGCGTTCGAGCGCATCTCCGACCCGTTCCGCGACTTCATGGCGGCCAATGTCCGCGACAAGGATTTCGACCTGTTCGCCGACCTCGCGCGCGAGCGCGGCCAGGCGGACGTCTCGGTCGAGGACGCGGACTTCCGCATCCTCGTCCCCGCCTTCATGATCTCGGAAATAAGACGCGGCTTCGAGATCGGCTTCCTGATCGTCCTGCCCTTCCTCGTCATCGACCTGATCGTCGCCACCATCACCATGTCGATGGGCATGATGATGCTGCCGCCGGTCGTCGTCTCGCTGCCGTTCAAGATATTGTTCTTCGTGCTGATCGACGGCTGGAACCTGCTCGTCGGCTCACTGGTGCGCTCCTTCGCCTGAAAGCGGCGATGTTCAGCACCTGTTAACCATATGATTTTCCAGTAAGTTAACCATACCCCTTATCCGTTTCGCAGGCTTTCCCGGTCTAGATTGGCGGTGAGGGGCAGATCGGGGCTTGGGGACTTCCAGCTGATCGGGGCATGACGCCGCGCCGCCTTCGCCGGACCATTCCGGCATGTTGTTCGTGTATCGAGTTACAAGGCGTTTATCATGTCCAGTCTTCTGACCAACGCGTCCGCGATGACGGCGCTGCAGACCCTGTCGCAGACCAACAAGAACCTCAACACCACCCAGGCCCGTATCGCCACCGGCCAGCGCGTCTCCGAGGCGTCGCACAACGCCGCCTACTGGTCGATCTCGACCGGCATGAACGCGCAGAACAAGGCGCTGTCGGCCGTTCAGGACTCGCTCGGCTTCGGCAAGGCCATCCTCGACACCGCCTATACGGGCCTCAACGAGGCGCTCGTCAAGGCCGAGGACATGATCGCCAAGTACGTCTCGCTCGAGCAGGACGGCATCGACGCCACGGCCGTCAACGCCGAGATCACCCAGCTCAAGGCGCAGATCACCGCCATCGCCACAGGCGCCGACTTCGAGGGCCAGAACCTGCTCTCCACCGCCGGCACCGCCGTCGACGTCGTCAACGGCTACAACAAGACCACCGGCGTCTCGACGATGACCATCGCCAAGTACGACCTGGAAGCGGCGTTCGCCGCCGTCACCGACGAAGTCACGGCGCAGGCCGCCTTCACCGCGATGAAGACGGCGGCCGCCGAGTTCGGCGCGATGAAGATGCGCATCGAGTCGCAGTCGTCCTTCATCTCGCAGCAGACCGATGCCATCGACCGCGGCGTCGGCCAGCTCGTCGACGCGGACATGGAAGCGGAATCGGCGCGCCTGTCGGCCCTTCAGGTCCAGCAGCAGCTCGGCATCCAGGCGCTCTCGATCGCCAACGCCAACACGCAGAACATCCTGTCGCTGTTCCGCTAATATCTGGGCGGCGACAGCCGCTCCGACCGACATCGCAAGGGCCGCGCTCCGCAAGGGGCGCGGCCTTTCGCATGCCTGCTTTCCCTTCATGAGGACCGAGTCAAAACCGGGAAACTTGATTAAAATTGTAGTTTTACAAAGCATTAACCATGTTTCTTAGCCTGCGGTTAGCCATTCCCGCAGATAAATGGCGGTCAAGAGAGCGGTCCGGAGTGTTCGTTTCCGGCGGCATGAAGCCCCCTCCGCTTTGCTGGCCTGCCGGCATGTCGTTCGAGTTTCCCGTACAAGGCGTTTATCATGTCCAGCCTTCTGACCAACGCGTCCGCGATGACGGCGCTGCAGACCCTGTCGCAGACCAACAAGAACCTTGCCACCACCCAGAACCGCATCGCCACCGGGCAGCGCATCTCCGAGGCGTCGGACAACGCCGCCTACTGGTCGATCTCCGTCGGCATGAACGCGCAGAACAAGGCGCTGTCGGCCGTTCAGGACTCGCTCGGCTTCGGCAAGGCCATCCTCGACACCGCCTATACCGCCATTCATGAGGCGCTCGGCAAGGCCGAGGACATGATCGCCAAATATGTCTCGCTCGAGCAGGACGGCATCGATTCCGTCGCCGTCAACGCCGAGATCACCCAGTTGAAGGCGCAGATCCTGGCCATCGCCGTAGGCGCCGACTTCGAGGGCCAGAACCTGCTCTCCACCGCCGGCACCGCCGTCGACGTCGTCAGCGGCTACAACAAGACCACCGGCGTCACGACGATGCAGATCGCTAAATACGACCTTCAGGCGGCGATCGGCGGCCCCATCGCCTCCGAGACCGACGCGCAGGCCCTGTTCACCGCGATGAAGACGGCCGCCGCCAATTTCGGCGCCATGAAGATGCGCATCGAGTCGCAGGCGACCTTCGTCTCGCAGCAGATCGACGCCATCAACCGCGGCGTCGGCCAGCTCGTCGACGCGGACATGGAAGCGGAGTCGGCGCGCCTGTCGGCCCTTCAGGTCCAGCAGCAGCTCGGCATCCAGGCGCTGTCCATCGCCAACGCCAACACCCAGAACCTGCTGACGCTGTTCCGCGGCTAGGCCGCAACGCGCCATCCGGCGAAGACAGGGCCGCGCTCCGCAAGGAGCGCGGCCTTTTCGCGTGCGCGGGCCAAGGCCGGCATGGTTAACGGGTGGTCAACCGGTATGGTTAACGCTCGTTTAAGAACTCGCTCCTATAACGGGACGACACGCAGGAGGGGCCGGCGATCCAGCCGCGCATGATGCAGCCTCGTCCTCCCGGCCGGCCCGGATCGTTCCCGTCGAAGTTCGAGTCTCCTGGAGAGCCATGTCCAGCCTTCTCACCAACTCCTCGGCGATGACCGCGCTCCAGACGCTGCGCGGCATCGGCAAGAACCTGTCCGTCACCCAGAACCGGATCGCCACCGGCGAGCGGGTCTCCGAGGCCATGGACAACCCCGCCTACTGGTCAATCTCGGTCGGCATGAAGGCGCAGAACAAGGTGCTGTCGACGGTCAAGGACTCGCTCGGCCTCGGCCAGGCCATCCTCGACACGACCTACACCGCGCTCGCCGACGCCATCATCCACGCGACCGAAGCGCTGGGTAAATATGTCGCGCTGGAGACCGACGGCATCGACACCGCGGCGGTGACGGCCGAGATCGTCCAGCGCAAGGCGCGCATCGTCGAGATCGCGCGCGCCGCCCAGTTCGAGGGCCAGAACCTGCTGCGCACCGGCGGCACCGCCGTCGACATCGTCAGCGGCTACATCAAGGGCGGCGGCGGCGTCCAGACGCTGACTCTGTCGCCCTACGATCTCGAAGCGGCGGCGGCCGGCATCACCAGCGTCGCCACGGCGCAGGCCACGCTCGATGCGTTGAAGACGGCGGCGGCCGAGTTCGGCGCCATGAAGATGCGCGTCGAGTCGCAGACCTCGTTCACCTCGCAGCAGATGGACGCCATCGACCGCGGCATCGGCCAGCTCATCGACGCCGACATGAACGCGGAATCGGCCCGCCTGTCGGCGCTTCAGGTCCAGCAGCAGCTCGGCATCCAGGCGCTGTCCATCGCCAACGCCAGCAGCCAGAACATCCTGACGCTGTTCCGCGGCGGCTGATCGCCGTCGCGACGGGAACGGGGCCGCTCCCCGCGAGCGGCCCGATGCCATGTTCGCGCAAGCTTCACCGCCTATTCTCCGGAGCCTGTAGTCCCGGAGCATGAAGCTTTGCCTGAACAGATCAAGTCCATCCTCGACAATCTCCGCAGCCTAGGTCCGAAGCGCCTCGCCATGATGGGCGGGGCCGGCGCCATCGTCGTCGCCCTCATCCTGACCGCCTCGATCTGGCTGAACAGGCCGGCCTACGAGACGCTCTATGTCGGCCTCGACCGCGCCGATGTCGGCCAGATCGGCATGGTGCTGTCCGAATCCGGCATCCGATACGACGTGTCGAGCGACGGCACCGCCGTCATGGTGCCGACGGGACGCACCGGCCAGGCGCGCATGCTGCTCGCCGAGCGCGGCCTGCCGACATCGAGCAATGCCGGCTACGAGCTGTTCGACAATGTCGGCTCCTTCGGCCTGACCTCCTTCATGCAGGAAGTGACGCGCGTGCGCGCGCTCGAGGGCGAGATCGCCCGCACCATCCAGTCCATCGCCGGCATCAAGTCGGCCCGCGTCCACATCGTCATGCCCGAGCGCGCCTCGTTCCGCCGCGAGGAGCAGGCGCCGACGGCCTCGGTCGTGGTGCGCGCCGGCGGCACCGACGCGGTCAAGGCCGCGCTCGCCATCCGCCACATGGTTTCCGCCGCCGTGCCGCGCTTGACCCCCGACAAGGTGACGGTGCTCGACGCCTCCGGCGACCTGCTCGCCGCCGGCGACGACCCCAACAACAACAGCGCCACGCGCTCGATCACCATCGAGCGCACCGTCGAGAGCCAGATCGAGGACAACATCCGCCGCGCGCTCGCGCCCTATCTCGGCCACGAGAACTTCCGCACCAGCGTCAAGGCCGAGGTCAACACCGACATGCGCCAGATCGAGGAGACGATCTTCGATCCGGAATCGCGCGTCGAGCGGTCGGTGCAGATCGTGCGCGCCAACGACCAGGCCAGCCAGCGCCAGGCCGCGCCGCCGACCACGGTGCAGCAGAACCTGCCCGACGAGGATCTGGCCGGCGGCGACGGCCCGGCCTCGTCCGAGCAGCGCGAGCGGCGCGAGGAAACCACCAATTACGAGATGAACTCGAAGCGCATCGCCACCGTTTCCAACGGCTATTCGGTGTCGCGCCTGTCCATCGCCGTCGTCGTCAACCGCGAGCGGCTGGCCGCCGTGCTCGGCGCCGAGGCCACGCCCGAGCGCATCGCCGAGCGCATCGCCGAGATCGAGAAGCTCGCCGCCTCGGCCGCCGGCTTCGACACCGGCCGCGGCGACATCATCAACGTCTCCTCGGTCGAGTTCATCGACGGCATCGCCGGAACCGAGATCGCCGCCGCCGGCTTCCTCGAGACGGTCGGCCGCCATGTCGGGACGCTGATCAACGCGCTCGCCTTCATCGTCGTCGCGTTCCTCGTTTCCTGGTTCGGCCTGAAGCCGCTGATCGCCGCCGTCACCGGCAGGAAGGATGAGGACGGCGAGCCGAATTTCGGCGATCTCCAGCTCTCACTGCCCAACCCGCTCGACTCGCTCCAGCTTCCCGACCCGCTCGCCGCGGACGGCGACGGCATGGGGATGGGTGGCATGGGCATGAACCCCTTCGGCGGCCCCTTCCCCGACCACATGGCCGACGACATCCGCTTCAAGATCAAGCCCGCCCCGCAGGACAGGCTGGCCCAGATGGTCGACTTGAACGAGGAACGCTCGGCCATGATCCTGCGCAAATGGGCCAAGGCTGACGTCCAGGAGGTCGCGGCCTGATGTCCGCATTGTCGCTGGCCGATGCGCTCAAGGACTTCGGAGCAAGCCCCGCTTGCTCCGCGGAGCCTTTTTCCGTCGCCGCGACGCATTTTCCCATGGAGCCGGCCGGCTTCCCCGACTTTCCGGCGATGGCGCAGCCCGAGCCGGTCGATGTCGACGCCATCATCGCCGAGGCGGTGGCGCGGGCCGAGGAGGCGCTGTCCGAACGGCTCGCCGCCGAGCATGCCGAGGCGCTGCGCGCCGAGCAGCAGCGCCACGCCGACGAGATGGCGGAGCTGCAGCAGCGTTTCGCCGAGGCCGCGACCGAGAAGATCGCCTCCGGCTTCGCCGAGATGGAGGAGCGCCTCGCCGCCTCCACCAGCACTGTCACCGCCCGCATCCTCGGCACCATGCTGAGCGACGATCTGCGCGACCGCTCGATCGACCGGCTGGTCGCCCTCATCGGCGAGGCGCTGGGCGACGGCGAGGCCGTGCGCGTGCGCATCCACGGCAGCCTGCCGCTGTTCGAGACGCTGAAGCGCAAGATGCCGGGCCGCGCCAGCCAGTTCGACTTCATGGAAAGCCCCGATTTCGACCTCTCCGTCATCATTGACGACAGCATCTACGAGACACGCCTTGCCGAATGGTCGGCTGCGCTTGCGGAGACATTGGCATGAGCGCATTCGACGCCGAGGAAGGCAAGCGCGAGATCATCATCGTCAAGCGCCACAACAGCGACCATGACGACGGCCACCATGGCGGCGTCTGGAAGATCGCCTTCGCCGACTTCATGACCGCGCTGATGTGCTTCTTCCTGGTGATGTGGCTGGTCAACGCCACCAGCGAGCAGACCAAGGCCGCCATCGCCAGCTATTTCAACCCGATGACGCTGGTGGACAGCGCTCCGAGCAAGAAGGGGCTGGACGATCCGGGCAAGGAGATCCCGCCCGAGCCTTCGCCCAGCGACACCTCGCGCAACGCCACCCAGCCGGAGACGGCCGTCGGCCAGTTCGTCAATTCGCTGGAAACGGAAGACACGCACAAGACGTCGGACCAGCACCTGTTCTCCGACCCTTACGCGGTGCTGGCGGAAATCGCCGCCCAGACGGCGACGCTCCAGAACGTCTCCGAAAAGGGCGACGGCGGCGCGCAGACCTCCGGCCCGGCCACCGGCGCGCAGGGCGGCGAATCCTATCGCGATCCCTTCGCGCCCGACTTCTGGTCGCAGGAGATCGCGACGGCCACGGACGACGCCGAGCTCGACGTGTTCCGGCGCGGGCAGCCCGAGGTGCCGGAAAGCGCCGCGCCGCCGGCCGAACCGCAGGAGGAGGTCGTCGCCGACGGCGAGGCCCTGCCCGCCCCGCAGCCGGCGCAGGTAGCCGAGGCCGAGCCCTCCGAGGAGTGGCAGGACCCGGCCGAGACGCCGCCTGCCAGCCACGCCGCGCAGGTGGCCGAGGAGGTGCGCGAGGGCATCGCCGAGGCGTTCGGCCGCGATTCCGCGCTGAACAGGGCCGTGTCGGTCGAGGTGCAGGGCGACGGCGTCCTCATCTCCATCACCGACGATCTCGATTTCGGCATGTTCGAGGTCGGCTCGGCCGTGCCGAAAGGCGAGCTCGTGCTGGCCATGGAGAAGATCGCCCGCACGCTGAACGAGCAGAGCGGCCGGATCAGGATCAACGGCCACACCGACGGGCGGCCGTTCCGCAACGCCAGTTACGACAACTGGCGCCTTTCCACCGCCCGCGCCCATTCGGCCTACTACATGCTGGTGCGCGCCGGCATGGACGAGGCCCGCGTCAGCGAGGTCGCAGGCTTCGCCGACCGCAAGCTGCGGATCGCCGACGATCCCTTCGCCAACGCCAACCGCCGCATCGAGATCTTTCTGGAGACGGAAAGATGAAACCGCGCGATCGCATCGCGGTCCTCGCCCTGGCGCTCGCCGCGCTCGCGGGTCCCGGCGCGCGCGCCGAAGAGCCGGCGGCGCGGGACGGCGGCCTTCAGCCCTACCAGATGGTGCGCTCGCTGGAGCTGGTGCAGGACCGCATCGCCGGCGGCGACCACGCGGCGCTGCCGATGCAGAAGAAGCTGCTCGAGCTGATCGACGCCCGCTTCCGCAACGCGCAAAGCCAAGAGTTCACCGAGCGCCGCAACTTCGATGCGCTGATGGTCTACGCGATGAGCGGCGGCAATCCCGAAACCGTCGCCGCCAGCCTCGGCGGGCTCTCCCTCGACGAGGTCGACCGCGCCGCGACCCAAGGCGTGCTGAGCTATCTCGGCGGGGACGTGGCCGAGGCGCGCCGGGTGATGGCCTCTGTCGACCCGGCCGCGCACACCCAGGACGTCGCCGCCTTCCTGGCGCTGGTCAAGGGATCGGTCGTCGCCGGCGACGACGTGAAGTCCGGCCTCGCCATGCTCGACCGGGCGCGGCTTCTCGCCCCCGGCACGCTGGTCGAGGAAGCGGCGCTGCGGCGCACGCTGGCGCTGGCGGTCCCGGCCGGCGATGTCGAGCGATTCACCCGCGCCGCCGAGCAGTACTCCCGCCGGTTCCTGCGCTCGCCCTACGCGGCGCAATTCGCCGAGACCTTCGTCGCCGGCATCCTTGCGCTCAGGGACAGCATCGACCTTGCCCGGGTCGAGCAGGCCGTGTCGTGGATGACGCAGGAACAGGCCCGCACGGTCTATCTGCGCCTCGCGCGGCGGGCGGCCATCGACGGCGACACCGCCCTGCTCGACTTCGCCTCGCGCCGCTCGACCGGTGAGGCCGAGGCAGAGGCCGTGTCCGACGCCAGCGATGCGCGCAGCGAGCTCTATGCCAGCATATCGTCGGTGACGTCGGATTCGGTCGACGCGGTGCTCGACCGGCTGATCGAGATGGATGCCTCGCGGCTTTCCTCTGCCGACCGCGCACTGCTGGAGGCCGCCCGCACCGTCGCCACCGAGGTCGTCGCCCCGGTGAACGCCCATGCCGCCCGCATGCCCACGGAGGGCGCGCAAAGCACGGCGGCCGGCGACAACGTGGCGGACGACGCCGGCACGATCGATCCCCTCGTCACCTCGGCCCGCGCGCGGCTGGAGGAGATCGACAGACTGCTTGAGGAGAGCAAGCCATGACGATGGACGTTGCCATGGGCCTCGGCCCCGCAATTCCCGCGCGCGGCGGCGAGCGCGGCGGCAGGACGGAAAAGGGCGAGACGTCGGCATTCGACGACGCGCTCACCCGTAAGCCCGCCGGTCGTATGCCACCGCCCCGCGACGATGCGGAACAGGCCGAAGGGCAGCCGCCGAAATGGCGTCTCGGCGGCGGCTACGGCGACAAGCTCGCCCTGCTGATGCCCTTCGGGCCGTCCCCCGACCCGGCCGCCGGCGATCCCGCGGAGATGCAGCTCCAAGACCCTGACGCAGCGCTGCCCGACACGGCGGCGCATGACGATGCGTCCGACGCCGTCGATGCGCCGGACACGACGCCCCGGATGCAGGCCGATGGCGATCCGGCAAGGACAGGGACTGCGATTGCCCCCCGGCAGGACCAGCGTCAGCCAGCCGGGCAGGACGAAGCCGCGCAGGCCGCCGGCGCGATCGATACGGACGGCGAGGACGCGCCGCGCCGGCAGGCACACGCCGGGGGCACAGGAACGGCCAGCGGAACCGAGCGGGCGCAGGCGGCTGCGCCCGTCGCCGCGGCCATCGGCGAGCCCGCCCCTGCCGAGAGGCGTGCCGCGCAGGCGCGCGACGCGGAGCGCAGGCCGGGCGCGCAGGCGTCACTGACCGCCGACGAGGCCGCCCGGCAGGAGCAGCGGCCCGCCCCAGCGGACCGGCAGCAGCCCGAACTCTCCCGCCTGACGGCCACGCGCGCGACGGCCGAGCGCGGCGGGACGGACACAAGAGCGCAAACGGGCGCGGAGAACGGGCAGCCGCGCGTCAACGTCCTCGGCTTCTCCACCTCGGCCCCGCCGGTGCTGCCAGCCGCCCTTTCCCAGCCGTCTGCGCTGTCGCCCACGGCGGCCGGCGTCGTCGCGGCGATGGAAGCCGAGCCGACATGGCGCGCAGCAGCAGCCGAGGCGGCCACCCAGCGCGGCCAGCATGCCGGCACCGTCTCGACGCTGCGCATCCAGTTGAACCCTGCCGAGCTCGGCCTTGTCACGGCCCGGCTGGTCGCCACCGGATCACAACTCGAGATTGAAATCCGCGTCGAATCCAACGACGCCCGCCAGCGGCTGTCGAACGACGCCGACAGCATCGTCAAGGCGCTGCGCGGCATCGGCTACGACATCGAGCGGGTGACGATCCAGCAGGCGCAGCCCGGCGGGACGGCGTCCCAGCAGCAGGGCGGCGGCCAGCGCGATCCCTTCATGCAGGGCCAGCAGGGCGAGGGTGAAGCGAATGCCGGGCGCGGTGGACAGGGCGAGAAGAGCGATGGCAACGCGGCGCGCAGCACCCCCGGCGAAACGGCTGCGGAGCGCGCTGGCGGCGGCGTTTATATCTAGCTTCGCCTGCTCGGCCGCGGCGGCCGGCAACGCCTGCGAGGCCGAGATCCTCAGGGCGGCGGACCGCTACGACGTCCCCGCCGGCATCCTCTACGCGGTCGGCCTCGCCGAGACCGGCCGCAAGGGCAGCCTCGACCCCTACGCGCTCAACATCGAGGGCCACGCCGTGTTCGCGCGCTCGGCGGGCGAGGCGGAAACCGCGTTCCGCAAGGCGCGCAGCGGCGGCGTCAAGCTCATCGATCTCGGCTGCATGCAGATCAACCACCACTACCATGCCGAGCATTTCACCAGCCTGCGGCACATGCTCGATCCGCGCTTCAACGTCGACTACGCCGCCCGGTTTCTCGCGCAGTTGAAGAAGCGGCACGGCACATGGGCGCTCGCCGTCGCCCGCTACCATGCCGGCCCCGACAACGACCCGGCGCAGAAGCGCTATGTGTGCCGGGTGATCGCCAATCTCGCCGCCACCGGCTTCGGCCAATGGACGCCGCAGGCGCGCACGTTCTGCCACTCATGATTGCACGGCGGTGTCGACGCCCCACCCCCGGCCTCCCGCGCGACTCCCAAAAAACAATCCACAAGAATTAGTGGTTGCCCGAGATTCCCCCGGCCGGATACCCCTTTATCCACAGAACGGATCAACTGATTCGGGGGCGGGCCGATGATAGTGATAGTGGACGAGCGCGAGCTCGTAACGAACGGATATAATTCTCTTTTCAACCGGGAAGGCGTCGCCAGCGCAGGCTTTGCGTCGAGCGAATTCAGCGACTGGGTCTCCAGCGCGCCGGAAGACGATCTGAAGTCGGTGCGCGCCTTCCTGATCGGCGAATGCTCCAGCGAATTCGTGTGTCCGCGTCGCATCCGCGACCGCAGCACGGCGCCGGTCATCGCGCTCAGCGAGCAGCATTCGCTCGAGAACACGCTGCGGCTTTTCGAGTCCGGCGTCGACGACGTGGTGCGCAAGCCGGTCCACATCCGCGAGATCCTCGCGCGCATTTCCGCGATCAGCCGCCGCGCCCAGGACGAAAAGCCGTTCTCGGAGTTCGGCGCGCTGCGCATCTTCATGGACGGCCGCGACCCGGAGATCGAGGGCACGCCGCTGCCGCTGCCGCGCCGCGAGCGCCGCATCCTCGAATTTCTCGCCGCCAATGCCGGCCGGCGCGTCACCAAGAACCAGGTCTTCAACGCGATCTACGGCATCTTCGACGAGGACGTCGAGGAGAACGTCGTCGAAAGCCACATCAGCAAGCTGCGCAGGAAGCTGCGCGAGCGGCTCGGCTTCGACCCGATCGATTCCAAGCGGTTCCTCGGCTACCGGCTGGTCGCCTGATGCGCCCAGCGCCGCGGCCCGGAGACGGGCGCTCCCCTTCCGCGGCGGCCGGCTCTTTATTTCCACTCCGGTTCGATCAGAACAGCTTCACGCAAGACAGGGCGCATAGGATTCGGCCGAGCGGTTTGAATCTCGAGGAGATACCCATATGAGCCTCTACGGAATGATGCGCACCGGCGTTTCGGGCATGGCGGCGCAATCGACGCGCCTTGCCACCGTCGCCGACAACATCGCCAATTCCGGCACCAACGGCTACAAGCGCGCCAGCGTGGAGTTCTCCTCCCTGGTCATCCCCAACGCCGGCACCAACTACGTGTCCGGCGGCGTCGCCACCACCATCCGCTACGCCATCTCGCAGGCGGGTAACACCCAGTACACCACCTCCGGCACCGACCTTTCCATCAAGGGCAACGGCTTCTTCGTGGTGCAGAATTCCAACGGCCAGCCGTTCCTGACCCGCGCCGGCTCGTTCGTCCCGGACAATGAAGGCCGCCTCGTCAACGCCGCCGGCTTCTATCTCCTCGGCTACAGCTACGAGAACGGCATCCCGAGCCCGGTGGCCAACGGCTATGCCGGCCTCGAGCCGGTCCGTATCGCCAACAGCGAGCTCCAGGCGACGCCGACCACGCTGGCCAAGTACGCGGCCAACCTGCCCTACACCGCCGATGTCGTGGCGGCGGCCGGCCTGCCCTCGACCAACGATCCGAACGCCGAGTTCACCGCCAAGCGTTCGCTCGTCGTCTACGACAATGTCGGCCAGGAAGTGCTGCTCGACATCTTCTTCACCCGGACCGGCACCGCCGATCCCGCGGCGACGCCGCCGACCAACGACACCTGGGAGATGTCGGTCTTCTACCAGCCGAACGCAGCGGCGACGACCTCCTTCCCCTACAGCCAGCCCGCGCTCCAGACCGTCTCGCTGGAGTTCGACGGCTACGGCAAGCTCGTCGGCCCGTCCTCCGTCAACATCGACCTTTCGGGGCTGAACGGCGAGATGATCGAGATGGACATCTCGGGCATGACCCAGCTCGCCGCCGAGTTCACGCAAGGAGAGGTGGGCAAGAACGGCAACGGCCCGGCCTCGGTCGACGGCGTCGTCATCGGCACGGACGGCATTCTCTACGCACAATACGCCAACGGCTCGACCGCCCCGCTCTACCGTCTTCCCATCGCGACGGTGCAGAGCCCGGACCAGCTCCAGGTGCTGCCGGGCAACGTCTTCGCCGTCGGGCTGGAGTCGGGCGACGTGCAGATCGGCTTCGCCGGCTCGGGCGGCCTCGGCGACATCATCTCCGGCTCCGTCGAGAACTCCAACGTCGATATCGCCGAGGAGCTGACGAACATGATCGAGTCGCAGCGCAACTACACGGCGAACTCGAAGGTCTTCCAGACAGGGTCGGACCTGATGGACGTTCTGGTCAACCTCAAGAGGTAAGCGGCCGCCACGGCGGACACGCAGCAGGGAAAACATGTCTCTTTCGACCGCACTGAGCATTGCGCAGAACTCGCTTCTCAATACCCAGCGCCAGACCAGCGTTGTGTCGAAGAACATGGCGAATGCCTACAACGCCGACTATGCGCGGCGCACCGCGGTCATATCGAGCCTTGCCCCGGGGGCGCAGGTCGCCACCATCGCCCGCGCCACCAACACCGCCCTTTTCAGGCAGAACCTGTCGGCGATCTCCGGCTGGACGGCGCAGAGCACCATCGTCGACGGGCTGGACCGGCTCCAGACCTCGGTGAACGGCGTCGACAACGCCTCATCGCCCGCAGTGCTGATCGGCAAGCTGCAGGAAGCCCTGCAGTTCTACGCCTCGACGCCGTCCAACCGCACGCTGGCCGAGAACACCGTGGAGGCGGCGCGCCAGCTCGTGCTCGGGCTCAACCAGGGCACGAGCGCGATCCAGGCCTTCCGCACCGACATGGACGGTCAGATCGCCACCGCCGTCGGCGAGCTGAACCAGCTTCTCGCCGACTTCAAGTCGGTCAACGACGAGATCATCAAGGGCACCGCCTCCGGCCGCGACGTCCTCGACAGCCTCGACCGGCGCGACGCGCTGCTGAAGCGGATTTCCGAGATCGTGCCTATCTCGACCATCTCGCGCAGCGGCGGCGACACCATGATCGTCACCGCCGACGGCAGCACGCTGTTCGAGACCATTCCGCGCTACGTGCATTTCGAACGCACGCCCGCCTACGGCGCGGCGACGCAGGGCAACAACGTCTATGTCGACGGCGTTCCCCTGTTCTCCGCCACGGGCGCCAACACCACCGCCTCGGGCACCCTCGCGGCCATGGTCCAGTTGCGCGACGAATACGCGGACGGCATGCAGCTCCAGCTCGACGAGATCGCGCGCGGCCTGATCACGGCCTTCGCCGAGGTCGATCCCGGCAACCCCGCCGACGTCCGGGCGGGCCTCTTCACCTCGCTCAGCGCCGCGCCCCTCGTTCCGCCCGGCGGGGCGGTCCTCACCGGCCTTGCCGGCGAGATCAGGCTGAACGCGCTGATCGACCCGACCCAGGGCGGCGATCCGCTCCTTCTCAGGGACGGCGCGAACTTCGACTACAACCCGACGGACCTCGCCAGCTTCAGCGAAAGGCTGCGCGGCTACGCCGAGAGGCTCGACGCCCAGGACAGCTTCGTCAGCGTCTCGGGAACGATCGTCGGCCAGAGCCTGACCTCCTATTCCGCTTCCGCGGTCGGTTGGCTAGAGGATGCGCGCAAGACCGCCGCCGGCGCCGCCGAGACCAAGAGCGCGCTGGTGATCCGCAGCAGCGACGCCCTGTCGAACATCACCAGCGTCAACGTCGACGAGGAATTGGCGCTGATGCTCGAGCTCGAACACTCCTATTCCGCTTCGGCCAAGATGTTGCAGGTTGTCGACGAAATGCTCCGGACGCTTCTGAATGCGGTGAGATGACGCCATGAAAGTCTCTTTCGTTTCCTCCCAGGCAATCTCGCAGGCGATGCGCTACCAGACGTCGCGTCTGCAGTCCGATCTCGTCAAGGCGACCAAGGAGATGAGCACGCTGCGCGTCGCCGACACCGGCCTCGCCCTCGGCGCCCGCAGCAGCATATCGGTTTCCCTCCACCGCGAGATCGACCGGCTGAACGGCATCATCGATTCCAACGAGCTCGCCGCCACGCGGCTGAAATCAACGCAGATCGGCCTCCAGGAGCTGACCGAGGCCGCCAGCGACCTGCTCGCCAACTACTCGACCGCGCTGACGGACGCCGTCGACCCCACCATCGTCCAGCAGCAGGCGGAAAAGGTGCTGGCGCTGATGTCGTCGGTGCTGAACACCAACCTCAACGGCGAGAACATCTTCGCCGGCATCAACACCGACGCGAAGCCGCTCAACGATTTCCTCGACCCGGCATCGCCGAACCGGGCGGCCTTCGACGCCAGCTTCGCGGCGCATTTCGGCTTTCCGGCCGACGACCCGGCAGCGGCCGGCATTACTTCAACCGACATGGACGCCTTCCTCGCGTCGATCGAGAGCCAGTTCATCGGCGCGGCATGGAGCCCCGCCTGGTCGCAGGCCACCGACCAGACCATCACCTCGCGGATCACGCTGACGGAAACGGCCCAGACATCGGTGTCGGCGAACATTCCCGGCTTCCGCAAGCTCGCCATGGCCGCCGCCACCGTGGCCGCCACCTTCAGCGGCCCGCTCAGCGACGAGGCGCGCGTCGCCGCCGTCGAGCACGGCATCAGGTTTCTCGGCGAGGCGATCACCGATCTCGCCAACCAGCAGGGCTATACCGGCGTGACGGAACAGCGCCTGAAGCAGGCCAGCGAACGCATGTCGACGCAGATCGACCTCTTCACCGGCAGCATCCACGATCTCGAGGGGATAGACGAGTTCGAGGCTGCCGCGAAGGTGACGAACCTAAAGACCCAGCTCGAAATCTCCTATTCGCTGACCGCCAGCATGCAGAAACTGAGCCTGCTCAACTACCTTTCGTAAGCCGGCACTTACAGTAAATACCGCACGGGGACGCCATGTACCAATTCTCTTATGCCGAAG
This sequence comes from Alphaproteobacteria bacterium, assembly GCA_037190985.1. Taxonomy (GTDB): domain Bacteria; phylum Pseudomonadota; class Alphaproteobacteria; order Rhizobiales; family Rhizobiaceae; genus Aerobium. The sequence continues at coordinate 34,552 of JBBCKE010000023.1, read as the reverse complement.
TTCAGTCCGACTCCGTGGCCGATGCCAAGGATCGCGAGCGGCAGATCCTGAGCCGCTCCATCGATCTTTTGATGGTCGCGAAGGACAAGGGCGTTCCTTCCGTCGAGGCGGCCCAGGCCATCCATTTCCTCAACCGGGTCTGGAGCACCTTCATCGAGGATCTCGGCAGCGACGAGAACGAGCTGCCGCAGGAACTGCGCGCCAACCTGATCTCGATCGGCCTGTGGCTGCTGCGCGAGGCCGAGGAAGTCCATCAGGGCCGTTCCGACAATTTCGAGGGCCTGATCGAGGTCTCGCAGATCATCCGCGATGGCATTCAATGAAAAACACCCTGAAGATCACCCTCAAGGCCAACGAGAAGATCTACATCAACGGCGCCGTGCTCAAGGTCGACCGCAAGGTATCGGTCGAGCTGCTCAACGACGTGCAGTTCCTGCTCGAGACCCACGTCCTGCAGCCCGAGGCCGCCAACACCCCGCTGAAGCAGCTCTATTTCATCGTCCAGATCATCCTGATGAACCCGCAAGGGGCATCGGAAGCGCGCGAGATGCTGCGCAAGTCGATGCCGCTGCTGCTCGCCACCTTCAGCGACGAGCACATCCTGGCGATGCTCAAGAACATCGACCGCATGGTCAACGAAGGCGACGTGTTCGAGGCCCTGAAGGCGCTGCGCGGCCTGTTCCCGCGCGAGGCCGCCATCCTCGAAAGCGGCGCGATGCAGCAGCCTTCCCCTCTCGTTCTCACCGCAGCGGAGTAGACGCCATGAACGTTCCGGCCATCGGCAATCCGACGAACGCGGCGCAGAGCGCCGCCGGCAAGGCCCAGACCGTCGACTACCAGTCCTTCCTGCGCCTCCTCGTGGCGCAGATGAAGAACCAGGACCCGACCTCGCCGATGGAATCCACCGACTATGTCGCGCAGTTGGCGACGTTCAGCCAGGTCGAGCAATCGGTGCAGATCAACAACAAGCTCGACGGCATCCTCCAGGCCTCGACCTTCGCCCAGGCCGGCGACCTGATCGGCCGCGAGATCGAATCCGCCGACGGCACCATCAAGGGCACCGTCGAGAGCGTGCGCCTCTACAGCGACGGCATCATGGCGCGGCTCGAGGACGGACAGGAACTGCCGGTCTGGGCGGGCGTCGTCATCCGCTGATCCACCAGTGCAATTCCCGGAAACGTGCGAAGCGGTTTTCCGTCCGGAATTGCGAAGAGAGAGAAAACGATGAACGAGGCCGACGCGCTCGACATCGCCCAGTACGCGATCTGGACCGTTCTCGTGGCATCGGGGCCGGCGGTCGCGGTGGCGATGTTCGTCGGCGTCGGCATCGCCTTCATGCAGGCGCTGACACAGATCCAGGAAATCACCCTGACCTTCGTGCCCAAGATCGTCGCCATCCTGCTGACGGTCGCCTTCTCCGCGCCCTTCATCGGCGCCCAGATCGCCAGCTTCACCACGGTGATGTTCCAGCGGATCGAAAGCGGGTTCTGAGCGAATAGGGAGTAGCGAATAGCGAGTAGCCCTATTCGCTATTCGCTCACCTCACCCTCGCGCAAGGTTCGCGCTCTACTCTCCCCGCCATGGCGCTCATCGAAACAGCATCCCCCATCACCGCCCGCAATTACGGCCGCGACGTCGCGCTGGCGCTCGGCGTGATCGTCATCCTGTCGATCCTGTTCCTGCCGATCCCGGCCTTCCTGATCGATTTCGGCCTCGCCCTCTCCATCGCGGTCTCTGTGCTGATCCTGATGGTGGCGCTGTGGATGCAGAAGCCGCTCGACTTCACCTCGTTCCCGACCGTGCTGCTCATCGTCACCATGCTGCGGCTCGCGCTCTCCATCGCCACGACGCGCGCGATCCTGTCGCACGGCAACGAGGGCGTCGACGCCGCCGGCTACGTCATCTCCGGCTTTTCCAGCCTCGTCATGGCCGGCGATTTCGTTATCGGCCTGATCGTGTTCCTGATCCTGATCGTGGTGAACTTCATCGTCATCACCAAGGGCGCGACCCGTATCGCCGAGGTCGGCGCGCGCTTCACGCTCGACGCCATCCCCGGCAAGCAGATGTCGATCGACGCCGATCTCTCGGCCGGCGTCATCGACGACAAGCAGGCGCAGCTCCGCCGCCGCGAGCTGGAGGAGGAATCCTCCTTCTTCGGCGCCATGGACGGCGCCTCGAAATTCGTGCGCGGCGACGCCATCGCCGGCCTCCTCATCACCGCCATCAACATCGTCGGCGGCATCGCCATCGGCTACACCCGGCACGGCATGGGCATGGCCGAATCCGCCGACGTCTTCGTCAAGCTGTCGGTGGGCGACGGCCTCGCCACCCAGATCCCGGCGCTGATCGTCTCGCTTTCCGCCGGCCTCGTCGTCTCCAAGGGCGGCACGCGCGGCGCGACCGACGAGGCCGTGTTCGGCCAGCTCGGCGCCTATCCGCGCGCGCTCTCGGTCTCGGCGCTGCTGCTGTTCGGCATGGGCCTGATGCCCGGCCTGCCGATGCTTCCCTTCTTCGCGCTCGGTCTGGCCATGGCGGCCATCGCCTACGCCATCCCGCTCCAGCGCCGCAAGAAGCTCGCCGCCGAGCAGGAGGTCGTGCAGAAGGCGGAAGCCGCGAAGGTCGAGGAGGAGAAGCAGTCGATCAAGGCCTCGCTGAAGACCGCCGAGATCGAGCTTCTGATCGGCAAGCAGCTTTCGACCAAGCTCCTGACCTCGCATCAGGAGCTCGCCTTCCGCATGGGCAAGATGCGCAAGAAGTTCGCCACCCAGTACGGCTTCGTCGTGCCGGAGGTGAAGCTGACCGACGATTTCTCGATCCCGCCCAAGAACTACCAGATCAAGATCCACGGCACCGTCGTCGCCGAATACCAGATGCGCGTCGGCGAGGTGATGGTGCTGCTCGGCAACGGCGCGCTGCCGCAGGTCCCCGGCGAGGAAGTGCGCGAGCCGGCCTTCGGCATGCGCGCCTATTCGGTCTCGGAAATGTTCGCCGAGGACCTGAAGCGCGATCGCTTCACCTTCGCCGACAACATGTCCGTGCTGCTCACCCATCTGTCGGAGGTAATCCGCAACAACCTGCCGCAGCTCCTGTCCTACAAGGACATGAAGGCGCTGATCGAGCGGCAGGACCAGGAATACCGCAAGCTGATCGACGAGATGTGCACCTCGCACATCTCCTATCCCGGCTTCCAGGCGGTGCTGAAGCTGCTGCTCGCCGAGCGCGTCTCGATCCGCAACCTGCACCTGATCATCGAGGCCATCGCCGAGATCGCACCGCATGTGCGCCGCACCGAGCAGATCGTCGAGCATGTGCGCATCCGCATGGCGCAGCAGATCTGCGGCGACCTGACGGAGGGCGGCATCCTCAAGGTGCTGCGCCTCGGCAACCGCTGGGACCTCGCCTTCCACCAGGCGCTGAAGCGCGACGCCAAGGGCGAGATCCGCGAGTTCGACATCGACCCGCGGCTGCTCGAGGAGTTCGGCAACGAGACCTCGAAGGCGGTGCGCGCGCATCTCGACGCCGGCGAACGCTTCGTGCTCGTCACCGCGCCGGATGCCCGGCCCTATGTGCGGATGATCGTCGAGCGCCTGTTCGCGACGCTGCCGGTCCTGTCCCATGTCGAGATCGCCCGCGGCGTCGAGGTCAAGGTTCTCGGCTCCATCTCCTGACGCGGGAACGGCGCGCCGCCATGCTCCAGAACCTTTCCCTCGAAACGGTCGTGCTGGCGGCGTTCCTCGCCTTCTGCCGCATCGGCGCCTGCTTCATGCTGATGCCGGGCTTCGGCAGCGCGCGGATCGCCATGCATGTGCGGCTGTTCGTGGCCATCGCCGTCACCTGGGCGCTGCTTGCCCATCTGTGGGACGCGATCGTCCCGCATGTGCGCATCGAGGCGGCCGCGATGCTGCTGCTCATCGCCTCGGAGCTGATGATCGGCGCGACCATCGGCCTCGTCACCCGGCTCTATACGCTGGCACTCCAGTTCGCCGGCGCGGTCATCGCCATGACCGGCGGCTTCGGCGGTATGGCCGGCTCGTCGGTCGACGAACTGGAGCCGCAGGCGCCGCTGACGGTCCTCATCACCACCAGCGCGCTGCTCCTGCTCTTCGCGCTCGACTTCCACCATGAGGTGCTCAAGGCGTTGGTCGCCTCCTATCAGGTCGCGCCGATGGGGCGGTTCTTCGACGCGCAAGGGGCGCTGATCGACCTCGCCGACACGGTCTCGCAATCCTTCTACCTGACGCTGCGCCTCGCCAGCCCGTTCATCGCCTACGCCATCCTCGCCAACCTCGCCATCGGCTTCGTCAACAAGCTGGTGCCGCAGATCCCGGTCTATTTCGTCTCCCTGCCCTTCATCATCGCCGGGGCGCTGATCCTGCTCTATTTCGGCATCGGCATCATGCTGTCGCTGTACGGCGACGGCTTCCTGCCGACGACCATAGGCCGCTGACGATGACGCCGCGCTCCGACCGCTTGAAGCGCCTCGTGCGGCTGCAAAGGCAGATCAAGGCGCTGCACGAGACGCGTCACGCCACCCACCTGTCGCAGGCGGCGGGCGCGAGGCAGGAGGCGGCCGAGCTGCTCGAAGCGCTCAACGCCGCCTCGCCGCTGCCGGGCCTGTTCCCCGATCTCTACAACCGGCGCATCGGCGCGGCCATGGGACGCGAGACCGAGGCGATGGCGCAGGCGGACATCGAGGCCGGCCGCGTCGCCACCGCCACCGCGCGCACCAACATCGTCGAGCGCGCCTGGCGCGACGCCGCGCGCCTCGAGGAACGCGAGGCGGCGGAGAAGGAAACGCTGGAGAACGTCGAGCGCGGCGCGCTGCCGGGCCCGAAGGCCGACAAGGCCAGATAGGGCAAGACCAAGTAAGCCTGCCACAAGCTTATTCGGCCATAGTCGGCGCATCAGATCAACGTGTCGGGAGTTCGACGCTTGGCAATCGCAACCTCAGGCGACCTGATACTGGACGTGGTGCGCGCCGCCGATCCCGAGGCGGCCCGGGCAAAGCTCGCCTCCTTTGCCGCCAGGGCGGAAGGGGTGAAATTCGACCCAGCGGCTGCCGGCCCCGACGCCCCGCGCGGCAAGGCCGCGACGCCGGAAGCCTTCGCCCGCTTCGAGGCCATGGTGCTGCAATCCTTCATCCAGACGATGCTGCCCAAGGACACCGAATCCGTCTATGGCGGCGGCATGGCGGGCGAGATGTGGCAGTCGATGCTGGCCGAGCAGCTCGGCACGACCATCGCCAAACGCGGCGGCATCGGCATCGCCGAGCGCGTCCTGCGCGACCACTATGTCGCCGACGAGAAGAAAGTACCGGTTCAGGGCGTCTCGGCCGATCCCGCCAGGCCCGCCCTCGACGAGCAGCGCCTCTTGTCGACCGCGCTGATCCACGAGATCCAGCGCCGGGTCGCTGACACGCTCGACCAATGGCAACCGTCTTCATCCGATACCGAAACCCGATAGCCCCCACGAGTGAGATGAGAACCATTCCATGCCCGAAGCCGCGGATTTCATGCAGCCATCCGACCCCGACGACGACAAGGCCGGAACACCGCTCATGAACCTCTCCGCCATCATCGGCCGCATCGAGGAGGCCGTGGACACCGAGACCACCTCGATCCGCACCGACATGCGCTTCGACATCAAGGCGTCGAACGCCCGCAAGAGCCGCTATCTCTACGAGCTGAACAAGGCGATCTCATCGCTGCGCGGCGCCATGCTGGGCGAGGAGCAGCGCGCCGGCATCGTGCGCCTGCGCGACAAGCTGGCGCATAACGAGGCCGTCATCCGCGCCCATCTGAGCGCCGTGTCCGAGGTCGCCGCCCTGATGCAGGACGCGATCCAGCGCGCCGACGCCGACGGCACCTATTCGGCCGACGAGTTCGGCCGGGAAGCGAGCCCGGCATGATCAAGTTCATCGTCGCCGCGCTCTGGGTCAGCGTCGCGACGACGGGCGCGCTCCTGTTCGCCTTCCAGTCTTCCCAGCCGGAGGAGACGGTCGAGGGTGCCGAGGCCACCCCCTTCAAGGGTCTCGACTACGTCAAGACGGGGATCATATCGGTCCCGGTCTTCGACAAGGGCCGCGTCCACGGTTATTTCCTCGCCCGTCTCGTCCTCGTCGCCGAAGGCAAGCGGCTGGCGGCGCTGAAGCTTCCCGCCGAGGCGCTCCTGTCGGACCATGTCTACGGCCATCTCTTCGCCAATCCCGAGATCGACTTCACCCGCCGCGACAATTTCGACGTCGACGCGTTCCGCGAGACCGTGCGCACCGGCGTCAACCAGCGGCTGGGCGAGGAGCTGATCCGCGAAATCCTCGTCGAGCAGATCGATTACCTGCCGAAGGACGAGGCCGGATCGAGCTCCGTGCGCGCGCCCGAGGGAGCGGCCAGCCTTCCCGCCGCCCACTGAGTTGTCCTTCCTGGCATGGCCTTCCTGCGTCGCTTTCCCCACAGGGGCGATACGCCGCGCCCGTGCCCATCGCATCACCGCCACATTGTCGGCTAGACTGCGCGCGCCTGTCCAGTTCGGCCAGAGCCATATCACGTTGACGTAAACGTCAATTTCTTGCTAACTGGAGCCCGTCCAGCAACTGCGGCAGCAAGCGCCGCCACGAGGGGAGAATTTCCATGAGCCTTGACGCCATTGCAGCCAAGATCGGCGAGCGCGTTGCAGCAACCGGGTTCGACAGGTCGGTCAAGTTCGACCTCGGCGACGACGGTGTCATCCTGATCGACGGCCAGAAGGTCTCGACCGAGGACGGCGCGGCCGACTGCACCATCACCATTTCCCGCGACGATTTCGAGGCGCTGACCGCCGGCGAGCTGAACCCGACCATGGCCTATATGCAGGGCAAGCTGAAGGTTGCCGGCGACATGACCATCGCCATGCAGTTGAGCCAGGTCCTCTGATCTCAGGCAACGGGGCCGGGCCGTTTCGCGACGGCCCGGCCCGCGCCCGCAAGGCGATGATTTTCCCATGCTTTCGGCTCCCGGCAGCTTCCGGCGCCCCCGTGCCTGCGCTAGACATGGCGCGCATTCGCCCCTTCGGAGCCCATCCCTGATGATTTCCCTGAAGCACCTGCCGCTTGCGGCGGCGGCATTCCTCGTCGCGGCCCCGGCCGTGGCGGACGACCTCGTCTTCGAGTTCAACAACGACAGCAGCTTCGCCATCGTCGAGCTCTACGCCTCGCCGTCGAATGTGGACGAATGGGAGGAGGATATTCTCGGCCTCGAGGTCCTCGGCCCCGGCGAGGTCGCGCGCGTCACCATCCGCGACGGCCGCCGCACCTGCGAATACGATTTGAGGATCGTGTTCGAGGACGGCGACGAGATCACCGACACCGCGGATCTGTGCGAAACCGAAAGCTATACGGTCGACGATTGAGACGGACGGGCCGGGCGTATACCGCCCGGCCCGTGCCGCAGAGGTTGGTCAGGCGGCCCGCGCCAGCGGCTCCGGCCTTGCCTTCCGGCCCGTGGCGACCAGCGTGCCCGACGCGCCGTCGAGCGCGGCGTCCTTGAGTTCCAGCGCCAGGAACCGCTCGCGCTCGTAGGGGCCGGGCATGGCGAGGCTGCCGGTCTTTTCCGCGCCGAAGCCGAAGCGCGCATAATAGGGCGCGTCGCCGACCAGCAGGATCGCAGGGTGGCCGAGCCGGCGCGCTTCCTCGACCGCATGGCGCATCAGCGCCGAGCCGATGCCGGCGCTTTTCAGCGCCGGATCGACGGCGAGCGGGCCGAGGAGAAGCGCAGCAGGGCCGCCCTCTCCCGCCCGCACGTCCCACAGGCGCACGGTGCCGACGACACTACCCGCCTCGTCGACGGCGACGAACGCCAGCCCTTCGGAGGGGCGGCGGCCACGCCGCAGGCGATGCGACGCCTTCCGCCGCCACTTCGGCCCCATGGCGCGGTCGATGAGCGCATCGCGCGCCGCGATGTCGGCGACCGTCTCGGCGCGCACGGCGATGACCGGGCCCGACTGGCGGGCCGTCTGCTCGTTCATGTTCGTGGTCCTTCTTCCCGACGCGTCAGATCACGTAGGCGCGCAGCGGCTCGAAGCCGTTGAACGCCACCGCCGAGTAGGTCGTGGTGTAGGCGCCCGTGCCCTCGATCAGCACCTCGTCGCCGATGGTCAGCGAGACCGGCAACGGATAGGGCGTCTTCTCGTAGAGCACATCGGCCGAATCGCAGGTCGGGCCGGCGAGGATGCACGGCTCGGTCGCGTCGCCGTCGCGCGGGGTCGCGATCGGGTAGCGGATCGCCTCGTCCATGGTTTCGGCAAGGCCGCCGAACTTGCCGATGTCGAGATAGACCCAGCGCACATTGTCGTTGTCGGCCTTCTTCGAGACGAGGACCACCTCGGCCTTGATGACGCCGGCATTGCCGACCATGCCGCGGCCCGGCTCGATGATCGTCTCGGGGATGCGGTTGCCGAAATGGCGCGACAGCGCGGAGAAGATCGCCTCGCCATAGGCCTGCGCCGCCGGCACGTCGCGCAGGTAGCGCGTCGGGAAGCCGCCGCCCATGTTGACCATGCGCAGGCGGATGCCCTCGGCCTCCAGCGCCCGGAACACGGTCTTGGCGTCGCCCAGCGCGCGGTCCCAGGCGGTGAGGTCCGTCTGCTGCGAGCCGACATGGAACGACACGCCATAGGCGTCGAGGCCGAGCGAGGCGGCATGGCGCAGCACGTCGACCGCCATCGCCGGCACGCAGCCGAACTTGCGCGACAGCGGCCACTCGGCGCCCTCGCCGTCGGTCAGCACGCGGCAGAACACGCGCGCGCCCGGCGCGGCGCGCGCCACCTTCTCCACTTCCTCGACGCAGTCGACGGCGTAGAGGTCGATGCCGAGCTCGTGGGCGCGGGCGATGTCGCGCTCCTTCTTGATGGTGTTGCCGTAGCTGATGCGCTCGGGCGAGGCGCCGGCCTCCAGCGCCATTTCGATCTCGGCGACCGAGGCGGTGTCGAAGGACGAGCCGAGGCCGGCGAGCAGGCGCAGGATCTCGGGCGCGGGATTGGCCTTGACCGCGTAGTAGATCTTCGACTGCGGCAGCGCCCGCTCGAACGCCACGTAATTGTCGCGCACCACGTCGAGATCGACCACGAGGCACGGGCCGGTGGGACGTCGGGTGGCGAGGAAATCGAGAATGCGCTGGGTGGCCATGGTGGTTCTCCGCATCGTTCCGGCGCGGGCGACGCCCGCATGAGGATTCAAGGCTACGGGCGACGAGCCCGCGGTGGGACAAAGGACGCGGAAGGCGAATCAGGACCCAGCCGGTGGAAAAGCCGGACCGCGAAACGCGCTGCCACGCGAACGATGGGAACCCGCCTTGCGGCGAAAACCCGCTTTGTCTGCCTTGGCTTGGATGGGAGAACCCCGGTCCGCACTGCCGGCAATGAAGGTGTGCCTCTTCAGTAACCCCGGTCTATGGACGACCGGCAAGCACCAGAAAGGCCCGCACCGTCGTTGCTTCAAGGTGTCCTCGGATCAGCGGTTGGCCGTCTGACCGACTGGAGGGGTTAGCTCCAGGTACCTTACCGATTACCTCACCGAACGAGGCTACGGCGGACACCCACAGGCACGTGCGACTTTGGGCAAGCGCGATATAAGGATAAGTCCTAGGATAATCAATGGAAATTTTGTGAAATTTCCGTGACGCCGCAAGGCCGGCGAAGAAGCCCGTCAGCCCGCCGCGCAAAGCCGCAGGAACGCCGAAAAGCCGGCATGCGCGCGCGCCTCGATCTCGGCCGCGGGAGGCTCGGCCGCGACCCGGGTGACGCGGCGCACCTGCATGTCGCCGATGAGGAGCGCGATATACCATTCGACCGCCTGCGCCGCCGAGGGCGCGCGGATCGACCCCGCCTCCATCGCCCGCCCGACGAGCGCGCCGAGGAGCGGCGCGACCGCGTCCCGGCCGCCGCCGGCGAGCGCGCGGCCGAGCTCGCCCGTCTCGTCGGCCGCGGCCGCGCGGTTCAGCGAGACGGCCCGCTCGCCGAGCAGCATGCCGAGAAGAAGCGGCGCGACGCCGCGCAGGCCGCCGAGCGCGTCACCCTCGTCCGCGACCGCCGCCTCCAGCATCGCCCGTATCGAGCGGGCATTGTCCTCGACCATCCGCGCGAACAGCCCCCGCTTGTCGCCGTAGCGCCGGTAGAGCGTCTCATTCGAGACTTTCGCCGCCTTGGCCACCGCCAGCATCGACGTCGCGCCGTAGCCGCGCTCGGCGATCAGCGCATGGGCCGCCGCGAATATCCGCGCTTCCCGCTCCTGCCAGTCTCCGCCCCTACCAGTCATAGCCAGCCATCGCGCATTTCCCCGATTGACGACAAGCGTACATGCATGTACGAACCAACTATCGTACATATCTGTACCCTTCATCCAGGGAGCCCGCAATGCCCGCGCTGCTGACGGCGATGTCCATCGCCTCCATCCTGTTCTCCGGGGCGATCTTCGGCTTCTTCTATGCATGGGTCTGCTCGACCATGTGGGGGCTGGACGCGGCCGACCCGCGCATTGCGATCGCCGCCATGCAGGCGATGAACGCCTCGGTGCGCAACATCGTCTTCGCCCCCGCCTTCTTCCTCACCCCGGCGGTCGCGGCGCTCACCGGCGTCGTCGCCGTCTCGCGCCGGCGCAGGCAGGCCGCCGGATGGTTCTTCGCGGCCGCCGCCATCTATCTCCTCCTTGGCCTCATCCTCACCATGGCGGTCAACGTGCCGATGAACGAGGCGCTGGCGCGCGAGGCCGTGCCGGACGACATCGAGGCCGCACGGCGGGTCTGGGATGCCTATTCGCAGCCGTGGCAGGTCTGGAACACGATCCGCGCCGTCGCCTCCGGCGTCTCGCTCGTCTTCTGCGCCATCGGCACGCTCGCCCTCGCCCGCGAAAGCGCCAGCGCCGCCTGAGCCCGGCTTGATCCGGGCGAAAAAATGAACGACATTCGTCCCATCGTTTCCGATCCGCGAACGAAGAGACAGCATGGACACCCTGACGCGCATGCGCGCCTTCATCGACGTCGTCGAGGCCGAGGGCTTTTCCGCCGCCGCCCGCAAGATCGGCCGCTCCAAGGCGCTGCTGTCGAAATATGTCCGCGAGCTGGAGGACGAGCTCGGCGCGCTGCTGCTCAACCGCACGACGCGCCAGTTCTCGCTGACCGAGGTCGGCCACACCTATTATCGCCGCGCCTCCGAGATCGTGCGCGAGATCGACAGCCTCGCCGACACGGTTCGCGATTCCTCCGGCGACGTGCGCGGCCGCATCAAGCTGACCGCGCCGCGCACCTTCTCCGACGCGCCCATCGGCCAGTCGCTGATCGACTTCTCGAAGGAGCATCCCGACGTGGTGCTCGACATCCATCTCGACGACCGCTTCGCCGATCTGGTCGAGGAAGGCTACGACCTCGCCATCCGCATCACCAGGCTCGAGGATTCCTCGATGATCGCCAAGCGGCTCGCCCCGTTCTCGCTGAAGATATGCGGCTCGCCCGACCTCATCGCCCGCACCGGCCGGCCGGAAAAGCCGCAGGACCTGTCGCGCATGCCCTGCATCGTCGACACCAACGGCCGCTGGCTGTCGAACTGGCCGTTCATGCGCGAGAACGGCGAGATGTTCTCTGTGCCCGTCTCCGGCCCGCTCGAGGCCAACAGCCCGCTGACGACGCGCGCGGCGGCGATCGCCGGCCTCGGCTTCGCCCCGCTGCCCGACTTCATCGCCAAGCCGGCGCTGGAGAGCGGCGAGCTCGTCTCGTTGCTCGACGACTGGGTGCCGCGCGGCGGCGGCATCTTCGCCGTCTACCCGCACCGCCGCTACCTGCCGGTCAAGATCAGGGTGTTCGTCGACTTCCTCGCCCAATGGTTCAGGAAGCACGAGGCCGACTGAGGCCTGCGGCGGATTGACCGCGCGCGGCCGCCGCCGCGCCCCAGTTTCGCCCCGATTTTGCCGATGCTGCACACGACCGAACCCAAGGGACGGGCTGAGTTGAAACGACCCACCATCCGAGCACTTCTCGCGGCTTTCGTCGCCGGCCCGGCGCTGGCCCCCGCCGTCGCGCTCGCCCACCCGCACGTCTTCGCCGAGGCCAATCTCGAGATCGCCGTCGACGCCGCGGGCAATGTCGAGGCGCTGCGCCACGTCTGGCGCTTCGACGACCTGTTCTCCTCGACCGTGCTGATCGAGTTCGACACCAATGCCGACCTCACGCTCGACACGGCGGAGCTGGAGCAGGTCGGCAAGGTGATCCACGAATCGCTGGCCGAGTTCGGCTACTTCCAGTTCGTCACCGTCAACGGCCGCGATATCGAGATGCAGGCGCCCGAGCGCATCATCGCCGATTTTCAGGATAGCCAGCTGATCATCCTGTTCGAATCGCGCCCGGCCGCGCCGCTGAAGCTCGCCGGCACCACCGGCTTCGGCGTCTACGATCCGACCTTCTACACCGCCATCGACTTCTTCGAGGACGACAACCTGACCGTGAGCGGCCTGCCGACCGGCTGCACCCGCGCCATCGTCCGTCCCGATCCGGACGAGGCCATCGCCATGAACCAGCAATCGCTGACCGACGCCTTCTTCGACGATCCCTCGGGCAACGACATGAGCAAGATCTTCGCCACCCGGCTCGAACTGACCTGCGAGGGCTGACGATGCGGACCGACAAGACCGCCATGCGCGCCGTTTTCGCAGCTCTCGCGCTCACCTACGTGCTGACCCATTTCCTCGGCCATGCCCATGCGCAGAGCTCGCTCGGCATCGGCGCCAGCGAGGCCACCCTGCCCTCCACCAGCCTGTTCGCCGGCATCTTCAACTGGATCAACGCGCAGCAGCAATCCTTCTATCGCGCGCTGTCCGGCGCGATGCGCGGCATGCGCGACGGCAATGGCGGCGCATGGCTGCTGGCCGGCCTCTCCTTCGCCTACGGCGTCTTCCACGCCGCCGGGCCGGGCCACGGCAAGGCGGTGATCTCGTCCTACATGCTGGCCAACGAGGTGGCGCTGCGGCGCGGCGTCCTGTTGTCCTTCGTCTCGGCCATGCTTCAGGCCGTCTCGGCCATCGTGCTGATGGGCGCGGTGTTCCTGATCCTGCGCGGCTCGTCCGTGTCGATGACCGACGCCACCCGCTTCCTCGAGATCGCCTCCTACGTGCTGGTCACGGCGTTCGGCGCATGGCTGCTGTGGCGCAAGGCGGCCCCGGCGGTGCGCCGCCTTTTCGTCGGTGCGCCGGCGCACAGCCTGTCCTCGGCGCATGCCCACGACCATCACGACCATGCCTGCGGCTGCGATCACCACGACCATGCGCATCATCACCACCACGAGCATGACGAGAGCTGCGGCTGCGGCCATTCCCACGCCCCCGACCCCAAGCTGATCTCGGGCGACCGGTTCGACTGGCGCACGGCCTGGGCGGCGGTTCTCGCCGTCGGTCTGCGCCCCTGCACCGGGGCGCTGATCGTGCTTTCCTTCGCCTTCCTCAACGGGTTGTGGGTGGCGGGCATCGCCTCGGTCTTCGCCATGGCGCTGGGCACCGCCATCACCGTCTCGGCGCTGGCCGTCCTTGCCGTCACGGCCAAGAACTGGGCCGTCGCGCTGGCCGGCGACGGCTGCATGGGCAACCGCGTTCACGCCGGCATCGAGATCGCCGGCGCGGCCTTCGTCTTCCTGCTCGGGATCACGCTGCTCTCGGCAAGCCTCGTGGCCTGATCATTCCCCCATCATTCCCCGTTGCGCCGCTGGCTGCGTCCGCGCAGCCAGAACACGCCGAAGAAGGCGAGCACGAACAGCGCCGCCGCAGCGCCGCCGGCGTAAGGCGACAGGCCGCCCAGCCACAGCACGATCGCCGGCATGTAGAAGCCGACGACGCCGAAGCCGAGCAGGATGATCGCGGCGGCGACCGCCGCGTTGCGGGTCGAGCGATCCATCAGCCCGCCCCGCTTTGCTTCGCTGCGATTGCAGCCCTCATATCCTCGAGCCGCGCTTTCTGCCCGCCCCCGGCATCGAAATTATCCGGCGCGAGCCACGCCTCGAACGCCTCGCGGATGACCGGCCAGTCCTTGTCGACGATGGCGAACCATGCGGTGTCGCGGTTCAGGCCCTTGACCACCATGTGCTGGCGGAACACGCCTTCGAAGGTGAAGCCGAAGCGCAGCGCCGCCCGCTTCGACGGCGCGTTCAGGTCGTTGCACTTCCACTCGAAGCGGCGATAGCCGAGCGTGTCGAAGGCATGGCAGGCGAAGAGATAGAGCGCCTCGGTCGCGGCCGGGCGGCGCGCCACCGGATCGTTCCACAAGATGTTGCCGATCTCGATGACGCCGTGCGTCGTGTCGATGCGCATGAGACTCTGGCGGCCGCCGACGCGCCCGCTTGGCTTGTCGATGACGGCGAAATGCAGCGGGTCCTCGCTCGCCGCTGCCTTTTCCAGCCACGCCTGGAACGCCGCGCGGTCGTCCGGCGCGGTCTCGAAGAGCCAGCGGAAGCGATCGTCGGCGTCCGACGTACGCGACGCGGCATAGAGCCCGTCGCCGTGGCGCTGCGGGTCGAGCGGCTCCAGCCGCACGTAGCGCCCCTCGATCGCCGCCCGCGCCGGCCGCTCGCGCGGCGTCCATCCATTGAGATCGCTCATCGAAACATCCCGTGCCGAAGGAAGGGCAAAATCCGGGCCGAGCTTTCCCACCGCCGGCCTGCGGGGTCAAGCGCCAGCCGCCCTGCCGGCATGCGCCAGCGGCGAAGGGTGAAGAAGGGGGGAAAGAAGTGCGAAAGAAAGGGCGACCGGTTGCGGTCGCCCTCAGTTAGCGGATCGGCCTGGGAGGAGGAAAGCCTTTCCGGATTGAATAAGATTGGACCCGATTCGTTAACCAAAGGTTGACGAAGATAGCCGGCTGCCTCAAGCCCGATTTCTGGCATGCCAGATTTCGGAGAAACGGGAGGGGAAGCCGGCGCGGATCAGGCCAGTGACGCCTCCTCGGCCTTCGCCGCCGCAACGGTCGATTCGATGTGGTCGACCAGCGCATCGGGCAGGCGCAGCCGCCCGGCGAGCAGGTCGAGATAGCCGCGCTCGGCGCGCGTCTTCGGCTCGATGGCGATCCGCGAGGCGGTGTAGAGCTCGGCCTTCTGCGCGTCGGTCTGCGCGGCGGCGACGAGGCCGTCGAGATCGACCGGCTTTTCGAGTTCGGCCATCAGGAAGGCTTCCGCCTCCTCGCCGATGCCCGACAAATGCAGCTTGTCGGCGATGCGCACGCGCTCGGCGTCGTCGATATGGCCGTCGGCGCGCGCCGCGGCGATCATCGCCCGGGCGATGACCAGCGCGAACTCGGCCTCGCCCTGCGGCGCCTGCGCCGGGTCGAAAGCGGTGTCGGCCGGGGGCGGCAGCAGCTCCGGCTCGCCGCCCTGCTGGCCCGCGCCCGGCTCCGCGCCCTTCGAATAGTTCTGGTACGCCTTGTAGGCGAGGCCGGCGACGGCGGCGAGACCGCCGAGCTTCAGCGCCGAGCCGGTGACTTTCCGGCCCGCGCCGGTGCCGAGGAGGATGGCGGCGAGCGCGCCGGCGGCCAGCGGATTGTCGCGCGCCATCTGCGCCGCCTGGCCGGCCTTGTCCCTCACGGTCGATTCGGTTCCCGGCACTTTCGCGCCCAGAAGGTCGTCCAGCAGCGCCTTCGGATCGAGCATCCTTGCCTCCTTCGTTCGGTTTCGGCGATTTCGCTCCCGCCGGTCTTTCCAAGACCCGCCGCAGATAGGCAGGCAAGCGCGACAATACAATGTCGGCCCGCCTGCTTTATCCACGCCCCGCGCCACCGCGCGACAATGACGTTTTGCCGATGGAGGCGGACAGACGCATGCTCGACAGCACGACGATCAGGGAAATCGAGACAGCCGCGGCGCGGCTCGGGGTGGAGGCGGCCGCCCTCGCCGCCGTCGCCGACATCGAAAGCGGGCTGAAGGCGCACGCCCCGGTCGACGGCCGGGCCGAGCCGCTGATCCGCTTCGAGGGCCATTATTTCGACCGCCGCCTTGCCGGCACCGCCCGCGAGGAAGCGCGACGGCAGGGGCTCGCCACGCCCGAGGCGGGCAAGGTGAAGAACCCGGCCTCGCAGGCGGCGCGCTGGAAGCTGCTTGCCCGCGCCGCGACGATCGACCGCAAGGCGGCTTATGAATCGACGTCATGGGGCCTCGGCCAGGTGATGGGCGCGCACTGGGCATGGCTGGGCTATGCGAGCGTCGACGCGCTGGTCGCCGAGGCGCGCAGCGGCGCGGGCGGCCAGTTGCGGCTGATGGCGCGCTACATCGACAAGGCCGGGCTGGCCCCCGCCCTCGGCGCCCGCGACTGGGCGACCTTCGCGCGCGGCTATAACGGCCCCGGCTTCCGCAGGAACGACTATGACGGCAAGCTCGCCCGCGCCCATGCGCGCCATGCCGCGACGTTCCGGACGAGCCCGGCCGTCCAGCCCTCCACGATCCTGCGGCGTGGCGCGCGCAGCGCGGCGGTCGCCGCCCTCCAGACGGCGTTGACGGCGCGGGGCCACCCGCTGGCCGCCGACGGCGCGTTCGGCCCCGCCACCGAACGGGCCGTGAAGGCGTTCCAGAGCCGCACCGGCCTCGCCGTCGACGGCATCGCCGGCCCCGCGACCATGGCCGCGCTCGGCCTCGGCACGGCGGCCGGAAAATCCGGGAACTGGCTGCTTTCGCTCTTCGCGTGGCTGCTCGCCCCGCGCGGCGGATGAGCGGGGCAACGTGGACAGCCATGCTCCGTCCTGATAGAGCGTCGGCAGGCTAAATCGATTGAAGACCATCGTTGAAAAACGGGGAAATGCGGCAATGGCAAGCGGCGCGCAAAGGATAGAAGACCTGCTCGGGATCATGACCGCGCAGCCCGTCATCCCGGTCCTCAAGATCGCGAATGTGGCGGACGCGGTTCCGCTCGCCCGCGCGCTTGCCGCCGGTGGCCTGCCCGCCATCGAGATAACCCTGCGCACCCCGGCCGCCCTCGACGCGATCCGCGCGGTGGCGGTCGAGGTTCCCGAGGCCGTCGTCGGCGCGGGCACGATCCTCGACGCGCGCCAGTTCGACGCGGCCGCAGCCGCCGGGTCGCGCTTCATCGTCAGCCCCGGCTTCACCCCGCAGCTCGCCGCAGCGGCGGCGAATAGCCGGGTGCCACTGCTGCCCGGGGCGATCACGCCGGGAGAGATCATGGCCGCCGCCGAGGCGGGCTATTCGATCCTGAAGTTCTTCCCGGCCGAGCAGGCCGGCGGCGCGGCCTTCCTCAAGGCGCTCGCCTCGCCCTTCGCCGGCATCCGCTTCTGCCCGACGGGCGGCATCGGCCCGGCCAATGCGGCGGACTATCTCGCGCTGGACAACGTGGTCTGTGTCGGCGGTTCGTGGGTCGCGCCCGATGCGCTGGTCGCGGCGGGAAAGTGGGGCGAGATCACGGACCTCGCCCGTGGGGCGTCAGTGCTGAAGCGCGGCTAGAGCAATTCCAGGAAAAGTGTGAAGCACTTTTCCGTCCGGAATTGCGTCGAAACAAGGAGTTAGACCGTTTCTGCGTTTTCGTTAAAACCCGAAACGGTCTGACCCGTTCTCAGTTCGTCGCAAACTTCGCCACCGACAGGAAGGTGACGGCCTTGCCGGAGAAGCGGGCGGGATCGGGCGCGGGAACGCCCTGCGAGAAGCCCTGCGTGTAGACCGCCTGCGGCGCGCTGCGCACCATGGCATGCGCCGTGGCGGGGTTGGCCGTGCCGCCGGCCGTGGTCACGCTCACGTCGCGCATGAAGGCGAAGCGGGCGACGTCCTGCTCCACCGGCACGACGACCGGCTTCGGCTCGCTGCGCGCCACCTGCCCGGCCTGCGGCCGCGCCGACTTGGTCGTGGTGCGGACGCCCGAATGCAGGGCCTCGGCCGCGTCGGTGCCGGCCGGGCGGCCGAGCACGGCGACGCGGGGCGATGCGCCGTCCGCCGCCGCGCCGCGCTCCTCGCGCAGCCGAACGGGAACGGGAACCTGAACCAGCTCGGGCCGCGTCGCGGGGGCAAGGCTGGTGTCCGGCAGGGCGGCAAGCGCGAACACCTGGCCCGCGACCGGCGCTTCCTCGCCGGCGGGCACGGAATCGGAGGCCACCTCAGCGGAGGCCGGCGCGTCGGCCGTGCCGAGCCGCGGCCGCAGCGTCGGCACCGGCGCGTTGATCACCACGTCGGCGCGGGCCTGCGCGCCGGACGCGGCGAGCATCTCGGCGATCGCGTCGGAGCCGCCGCCGCGCGCCTGTTCGCGGGCAATCGCGGAGACCGGGAAATTCGCCCCGGCGGCCGGCTCGGCCGCGGCGGTGCGCAATTCCGGCGTATAGTCGGGCCGGCGGGTCGGCAGCGGCACGGAGGCCACAGCGAAGGATTCTTCGGCGGCCGGCGCGGGCACGACCGCGGCAGGCGCCGGCAGGCCGGGCACCAAGGCCGCCCTTGCCGGCGCGCCGACATCGATGAGCGGGCGCGGCGCGACGCCGGGGAGCGGCGCATTGCGCTCGGGCAGCGCCGCGACGATGGTCTCGGCCGGCTGCTGGCGGCGCGTGGCCGGCGCGGGCTGGGCCGGCGCGGGAGCGGCCGCGACGGCCGGAGCCGGCGCGCGCATCGCTTCCGAATTGTCCTCGTCCTCGTCGGCGCCGCCGCGGAACAGCGCGGCAAGCAGGCCGCCGCCCTTGCGGGAGGCGCGCTCGACTTCCTCGGCGCGCGGCTGGGCGCTGGCGATATGGACCGCGCCGCCCGACTTCTTGCGCGCCTGGTAGGCGGCGAGCGCCTGGTTGTAGCCCGGCAGCGGCTTGCCGTCGGCCGGCAGGTGCATGGTCTTGCCGTTCGGGAACAGCGCCATCAGCTCGCTGCGGCTCATGCGCGGCCACGAGCGGACGTTGCCGACATCGAGATGGACGAAGGGCGCGCCGGATTTGGGATAATAGCCGACGCCGCCGCCCTCGACCTTGAAGGCCGCCGCGCGCAGCTTCGACAGCGGCACGCCGGGAATGTAGAAATCCATCGCCTTGCCGAGCATGTGCTGACTCTTCTGGGCGACGCCGGACGAGCGGTTGCGCAACGCCGCGTTGGTGGCCGGCGAGCGATAGGCGGAAACGACATGGATATGGTCGCGCGCGCCGACGGAGCGATAGACCTCCCACACGAGGTCGAGCAGGCGCGGGTCCATGTTGGCCGGCTCGTTCTTGCGCCAGTCGCGCAGGAAGCGGTTGATCTGCTTCAGGCCGGCCTGATCGTAGCGCCCGTTGCGCTTGTAGACGATCTCGGCCCGCTCCTTGGTGTGGATGAAATAGAGCTTGAGACTGCGCGTCTCGGCGCTGGCGGGCGCCGCGAATGCAAGAGTTGCCACCACGGCTGCGAGGAACGCTCCCAGCCATTTGCGCTGGATGATCCCCTCTAACCGCCGTCCCGTTTCCGATCGTGCAAGAATGCTCAAAACCCGTCGCCTCGTAGGCTGGCCCTGCGGCTGCGTTGGTTGTCCCCGGAACAAAAGCCCAGGCTTTCACGAAAGCCCGAATATCGTCCCCAATGGTTAATCCCTGCTTATAGACCTAGGAATGCGTCCCGACCGTGGCAAGATCATGACGTGCCTGCGAAGCGCCACTATAGGGTAAACGAAAGGCCAAGGACAGGCGCGGCCCGTTAAGGAATGGCTAGAACGCCAACCTTTCCCCACGCTGGCGCTCGGGATCGATGCCCATTTCCTTGAGCTTGCGGTAGAGCGTCGAGCGGCCGATGCCGAGACGCCGGGCAACTTCGCTCATCTGGCCGTTGTAGTGGTCGATGGCGAGGCGAATCATCTCGCCCTCGACATCGGCGAGCGCGCGCACGTCGCCCCGCTCGTCGAGCGCCCGCAGGACGCCTTCGGGCTCGTCGGGGGGCATGAAATGCGGCATTGCGGCGGCATTTTCATGCCACCCGCCGCCGGCGAGAGCCGCCGGCTCCTCCCGCGCATCGAGGCCGGCGCGGCCCGTCTGCCCGCCGATCTGCGGGAACTCGTCCTCGGTCAGCACGTCGCCCTCGGCGAGGACCACGGCGCGGAAGATCGCGTTCTCGAGCTGGCGGATGTTGCCCGGCCAGTCATAGGCCTCGAGCATGGCGAGCGCGCGCGCCGACACGTCCCGGACGCGACTGCCGGTGGCGGCCGAACCGGCGCGCGCGATGAAATGCCGCACCAGCCGCGCGATGTCCTCGCGCCGCTCGCGCAGCGGCGGGACGTGGATCGGAAAGACATTGAGGCGATAATAAAGGTCCTCGCGGAACCGCCCTTCCCCGACCTGCCGCATCAGGTCGCGATGCGTCGCCGAGATCAGCCGGATATCGACCTTGACCGTGGCGCGCGCGCCGACGGGATCGACCTCGCCGTCCTGCACCGCGCGCAGGAGCTTGACCTGCACGTCGAGCGGCAGGTCGCCGATCTCGTCGAGGAACAGCGTCCCGCCGTCGGCCTCGACGAACTTGCCGACATGCCTGTCACTCGCCCCGGTGAACGAGCCCTTCTCGTGGCCGAACAGGATGCTCTCGACGAGGTTTTCCGGGATCGCGCCGCAATTGACGGTGACGAAAGGCTTGTCGGCGCGTTCGCCCATGCCCTGGATGGCCCGCGCGATCACCTCCTTGCCGACGCCCGATTCGCCCTCGATCAGGATCGGGATGGTCGAGGACGCGGCCTTGCGCGCCAGCCTGAGCACACGCTCCATCGCCGGGCTGCCGGTGACGACGCCGTCGAAGCCGGGCGTGGGCGCACGCTCGCGCCGCGCCGCGCCTGTCGTCGCGCCGGTCTTCAGCTCCGCATATTTCAGCGCATTGGCGAGCGCGGCGAGAAGCCGCTCGGGCGCGGCCGGCTTGACGACGAAATCGAACGCGCCGGCGCGCATCGCCTGCACGGCGGCGTCGATGCTGCCGCGCGCGGTCTGGACGATGACGGGAATGTCGACGCCGCGGGCGCGCAGGCGCGAAAGCACCTGAAGGCCGTCGACCTGCGGCATCATCAGGTCGAGGACGAGCGCCGAAATCCCGCCGCCCCCGGGGCCTTCCAGAATGCCAAGCGCCGCCTCGCCGCCCTCGGCGCACACCGTCCGGTAACCTCCTTTGGAGATTGCGGCTTCGGCGAGACGGCGCTGGACGGGATCGTCATCGACGACAAGGACGTGGCATGGCATGGAAGTTTCGCAAAATCCCGTTAAGGTTGCCGGCGGGTCTGGTTCAACATGGCACACACGGCTAAACGGCCGCTCAACAAAGCCGGTAAACGAGAACTTTCGGTCTTGCCTAAAGATCGAATGAAAACGAGAGACGAGAGACATGCTGCCTGCCGATGATCTGGCTTTCACCCCGATGCCCGTGCGCGCGCCGGCGCAAGGCACGGCCGCGCGGGAAGAGACGCAGGCCGAGCTGCCCGAATGGAACCTCGCCGACCTCTACGCCGGCATGGACGCGCCGGAGCTGGCGCGCGACCTCGACCGGGTCGCCGCCGACGCCATCAGCTTCGAGAGCGAATGGAAGGGCCGGCTGGAGGCCGCGGCGCGCAACCCCGCCTCGGGCGATCTCGGCCGCGCCCTGCGCGACTACGAGAAGATCGAGGAGCTGATGGGCAGGATCGGCTCCTATGCGGGCCTGCTCTATGCCGGCGACACCTCGAACCCGGTCCATGCCAAGTTCTACGGCGACGTCCAGCAGAAGCTGACCGACGCCAGCGCCCATCTCCTGTTCTTCACGCTGGAGATGAACCGGATCGACGACGCGCTGATCGACGATGCGCTAGACGCAGACCCCGTCTTCGGCCGCTACCGGCCGTGGGTGGTGGACTTGCGGCAGGACAAGCCCTACCAGCTCGAGGATCGGGTCGAGCAGCTTTTCCACGAGAAGTCGGTGACCGGCCGGGCGGCGTGGAACCGGCTGTTCGACGAGACGATGACGGGGCTGCGCTTCGACGTCGGCGGCGAGAGTCTCGCGCTGGAGCCGACGCTCAACGGCCTGCAGGACGCGGACGGCGCGGTGCGCCGGCGCGCGGCCGAGGCGCTGGCGAAGACCTTCCGCGAGAACCTGCGCACCTTCGCCCTCATCACCAACACGCTGGCCAAGGACAAGGAGATATCCGACCGCTGGCGCGGCTTTTCCGACATCGCCGATTCGCGCCATCTGGCGAACCGGGTCGAGCGCGAGGTGGTCGATGCGCTGGCCGCCGCCGTCAAGGCCGCCTGCCCGCGCCTGTCGCACCGCTACTACGCGATGAAGGCGAGATGGCTCGGCATGGAGAAGCTGAACCACTGGGACCGCAACGCGCCCCTGCCCGAGACGCCGCAGGCGCGGATCGGCTGGGCGGAAGCGCGCGAGACGGTGCTTGGCGCCTATCGGGACTTCGACCCGCGCATGGCCCAGATCGCCGGCCGCTTCTTCGAGCGCAACTGGATCGACGCGCCGGTGCGTCCCGGCAAGTCGCCCGGCGCCTTCGCCCACCCGACCGTGCCGTCGGTCCATCCCTACGTGCTGCTCAACTACCAGGGCAAGCCGCGCGACGTGATGACGCTGGCGCACGAGCTCGGTCACGGCGTGCATCAGGTCCTCGCCGGGCCGCAGGGCGCGCTGATGGCCTCGACCCCGCTGACGCTGGCCGAGACCGCCTCGGTGTTCGGCGAGATGCTGACCTTCCGCTCGCTGCTCGACCGCACGAGCGACAGGCGCGAGCGCAAGGCGATGCTCGCCCAGAAGGTCGAGGACATGATCAACACGGTCGTGCGCCAGATCGCCTTCTACGAATTCGAGCGCAAGCTGCACACCGAGCGCCGCGAGGGCGAGCTGACCGCCGAGCGCATCGGCGAATTGTGGCTTTCGGTGCAGGGCGACAGCCTCGGCCCGGCGATTGCGCTGCGCGAGGGCTACGAGACCTTCTGGACCTACATTCCCCACTTCATCCACTCGCCGTTCTACGTCTACGCCTACGCCTTCGGCGACTGCCTGGTGAACTCGCTCTACGCCGTCTACCAGCAGGCCGAGTCCGGCTTCCAGGACCGCTATTTCGCCATGCTGGAAGCCGGCGGCACCAAGCACCATTCCGAGCTTCTCGCCCCCTTCGGCCTCGACGCCTCCGACCCGGAATTCTGGGGCAAAGGCCTGAAGGTCATCGAAAGCCTGATCGACGAGCTGGAAGCGATGGAGGCGTGAGCGCTCCGCATGCGTGAAGCCGGTCTTGCCCGCACGCCCTATGACGGCTCGGCGACACCGTTCACCATCGGCCTGAAGCCGCTCGACCTTGCCGGATGGCTGGAGATCGACGGGCTCCACGCGCCCTATCTCGCCGAGAAGCGGCGGCTGTTCGCCGAGCGTCCCGGCGACGTGTTCGCGCAGGAAAGCGGCACCGACGACGCCCAGCGCGAAGTGCTGGACCTCGTGCGCGATTATCTCGAAACCCACGCGCCGCACCTGCCCCGACCCGAGGCGCGCGCAGACGAACCGGCGCTGAAGGCGGCCTCGCTGGCGGTGCAGGAAGACCTCGTGCTGATGCGGAGGGGACCGGAGGGCTGGCGGCTCGCCGCCGCCTCGCTGTGCTTTCCCTCGTCCTGGTCGCTGGCGGAAAAGTTCGCCCGGCCGCTGCGCGACATCCACATCCCCGTCCCCGGCTTCGGCCCCGGCACGCGCAACGAGGCGCTGATCGAGCGCATCTTCGACAATCTCGCCGTCGAGCGCCCGGTCGAGCGGGCCAACTGGTCGCTTCAGAACAACCCGGCGCTCTACCACCCGCTCTCCGCGCTGGAGCGCGACATCCGCGCAGGCGCGGAGCCGATCCGCTTCGGCCCGGCCGCGCCCGCCGCCTCCGCCTTCATCCGCGTCGAGCGCCAGACGCTGCGCCGCCTGCCGCGCTCGGGCGACATCCTCTTCACCATCCGCATCCATCTCGACCCGATGGAAAAGCTGCGCGCCCACCCCGAAAGATCGCGCCTCGCGAGCGCCTTCGCAGCGCAGCTCGAAGCCCTCGACCATGCCGAGATCGCCTATAAGGGGCTCTCCGCCGACCGCGATCTCCTCGTCGCCGCACTGCGGGAAATGGCTTCCCCTTAGCCAGCAAATTGTTGATTCAGGCTGCCGATTGTGGTTTAGCGCCGCCTCCACCCCGGTTTTCGACGCATGCGGAGCCCGACATGGCCGACACCGCCTTTCCCGTTTACGGGGAGATCACCGGCCCGATCGTGATGATCGGCTTCGGCTCCATCGGACGCGGCGCGCTGCCGCTGATCGAGCGCCATTTCCGCTTCGACCGGGCGCGCCTCGTCGTCGTCGATCCGCGCCCGGAGAACCGCGCGTTCGTCGAGGAGCGCGGCTATCGCTTCGTCGAGGCGCATGTGACGCGCGACAATTATCGCGAGCTGCTGACGCCGCTGCTGACCGAGGGCGACGGACAGGGCTTCTGCGTCAACCTCTCGGTCGACACCGGCTCGCTCGACATGATGCGGCTGACCCGCGCGCTCGGCGTCCTCTATATCGACACCGTGGTCGAGCCGTGGCTCGGCTTCTATTTCGACGACGAGGCCGACAACGCGAGCCGCACCAACTATGCGCTGCGCGAGACCGTGCTGCGCGAGAAGCGCGACAATCCCGGCGGCGTGACCGCCGTCTCCTGCTGCGGCGCCAATCCCGGCATGGTGTCGTGGTTCGTCAAGCAGGCGCTGGTCGACCTCGCCGCCGAACTCGGTCTCGCCGTCGACGAGCCCGCGCCGCACGACCGCGAAGGCTGGGCGCGGCTGATGCAGGCCGCCGGCGTCAAGGGCGTCCACATCGCCGAGCGCGACACCCAGCGGGCGAAGCTGCCGAAGCCGCTCGACACCTTCTGGAACACATGGTCGGTCGAGGGTTTCATCGCCGAGGGCCTCCAGCCGGCCGAGCTCGGCTGGGGCACGCACGAGACATGGCTGCCGGCCAACGCCCGCCACCACAAGAAGGGCTGCGGCGCAGCGATCTTCCTCGAGCAGCCGGGCGCGAATACGCGGGTGCGCACATGGTGCCCGACGCCCGGTCCCCAATACGGCTTCCTAGTGACGCACAACGAGGCGATCTCGATCGCCGACTTCTTCACCGTGCGCGGCGAAGACGGGACGGTCCTCTACCGGCCGACCTGCCACTATGCCTATCACCCCTGCAACGACGCCGTGCTGTCGCTGCACGAGATGTTCGGCGCGGCCGGCAGGGCGCAACCGGAGCAGCACGTGCTGGAGGAGGACGAGCTCATCGACGGCGGCGACGAACTCGGCGTCCTGCTCTACGGCCACGGCCGCAACGCCTACTGGTACGGCTCGCAGCTCTCGCTGGAGGCGGCGCGCCGGCTCGCCCCCTTCCAGAACGCGACCGGCCTTCAGGTCACGTCGGCCGTTATCGCCGGCATGGTCTGGGCGCTGGAGAACCCTGAAGCCGGCATCGTCGACACCGACTGGATGGACCACCGCCGCTGCCTTGAGGTGCAGGCGCCCTATCTCGGCCCGCTCCGCGGCGTCTACACCGACTGGACGCCGCTCGAGGGGCGGCCGGGCCTGTTCGCCGAGGACATCGACACGGACGATCCCTGGCAGTTCCGCAACATTCTTGTTCGTTGAGCGTTAACCTTTGCCGGCATCGGCCGCGCAATCTTGCATTCGCCGGGAAAACCGGCGATTTAAAAACCTGTCGTACCGAAACGAGGACCATCGGCATGATGAATGCGGGCAAAATTCGCGCGGCCGGCGCTATCGCCGTCGCTCTTGCTCTGGCGGGCTGCCAGGGCGTCGGCGCTCCGCCGCGCTCCGGCGGGCCGATCGCCAGCGCGCCGCCCCCTTCCAGCCATTTCGACGGCGACTGGATGAGCACGGACGGGGTCGCCATCTCGCGCTTCACAAACGGCCGTTTCGAGACGCTGGCCACCGACACCGGCAACAAGCTGGCGGAAGGCAACTACACCCAGACCGGGCCGTCCGCCGTCTCCATCTCCGTCACCTCCCTGATCCGCCAGACGACGACGCAGGTGAACTGCTCCATGGTCACGCAGACGCAGCTCAACTGCACCAGCTCCGCCGGCTCGCAGTTCTCGCTGGTCCGGCGCGGCGTCTCCTGACCCGGCGCGCACCCCGAAGGCTTGCGCGCAGGCTGCCCGGCCTGCGATAAGAGGCTATCGAGAAGCCGCCAAGGCTCGACGGGGCGACAGGGGGAGGAACGATGACCGGCTTTTTCGACGATCTCGAACGGCGCGCGCCGCAGGAGCGTGAGGCCGACCTCTTCGCGCGCCTTCCCGCTTTCCTCGCCGCCGCCGTCGCCGAGACACCCGGCCTCAAGGCGTGGCTAAGCGGCGTCGACCTGGCTGGCCTCACCTCGCGGCAGGCGCTGGCGCGGCTTCCCGTGCTGCGCAAGGCCGAGCTGATGGAGATGCAGGCGAAGAACCCGCCCTTCGGCGGCTTCGCCGGCGCGGCCCACATCAATGGCGGCCGCATCTTCATGTCCCCCGGCCCGATCTGGGAGCCGCAGGGCCTCGCCGCCGATCCGGCGCAGGCCGCGCGCGCCTTCTTCGCCGCCGGCGTCAGGCCGGGCGCGGTCGTCCACAACGCCTTTTCCTACCACATGACGCCGGGCGGCTTCATGCTCGACCATGGCGCGCGCGCGCTGGGCTGCGCCGTGTTCCCGGCCGGCACCGGCAACACCGAGATGCAGGTCGAGGCGGCCGCGGCATTGAGGCCCACCGTCTATGCCGGCACGCCCGATTTCCTCAAGGTCATCCTCGACCGCGCGCAGGAGATGGGGAAGGACCTCTCCTCGATCCGGCACGGGCTGGTCTCGGGCGGGGCGCTGTTCCCCTCGCTGCGCGCCGAATACTTCGCCCGCGGCGTCAAGGTCTACCAGTGCTACGCCACGGCCGAGTTCGGCATCATCGCCTATGAGAGCGCGGGCGAGGACGGCGCGCCCAATCCCGGCCTGCTCGTCAACGAGAACCTGATCCTCGAGATCGTCCGCCCCGGCACCGGCGACCCCGTGCCCGAGGGCGAGGTCGGCGAGGTGGTCGTCACCAGCCTGAACCCCGCCTATCCGCTGGTCCGGCTCGGCACCGGCGACCTTTCCGCCATCCTGCCCGGCCTCTCGCCCTGCGGGCGCACCGCGCCGCGCATCAAGGGCTGGATGGGCCGCGCCGACCAGCGCACCAAGGTCAAGGGCATGTTCGTCGACCCCAAGCACGTCGCCGAGATCGTCGCCCGCCATGCCGGCGTGGCGAGAGCCCGCCTCGTCGTCAGCCGCGACGGCGCGCGCGACGCCATGGCGCTGCATGTCGAGCCGGCGGACGGCGCGACGCCCGACGCCGCGGCCATCGAGGCGTCGCTGCGCGAGATCACCAAGCTCGGCGGCGCGGTGCATCTGGCGGCTCCGGGCTCGTTGCCCAATGACGGAAAAGTCATCGCCGACGAGCGCGATTACGCCGGGTGACGGCCCGGGTGACGGATTGCGCTGCGTCAAGGTGCCTCAACCCACGCACTTGTAAACATGGGAGCGACATCTAGTTTCCTGCCCTGAGCCAAGGAGCCGCTGGCATGAACTTCCACGCCCCCATCGACCAGGACCGAGCCTCAGCAGTGACCCTATCGCCCACCCTTCCGGCAGGCCGCCCGCACAGCAAGACGGGACGCATCGGCGTCCTTCTGTCCAACCTCGGCACGCCGGACGCGACAGACACCCGCTCGATCCGCCGCTATCTCGCCGAATTCCTGTCCGACGCCCGGGTGATCGAGCTGCCGAAATGGAAGTGGTATCCGATCCTCTACGGCATCGTCCTCAACACCCGCCCGCAGAAGACCGGGGCCAACTACAAGACGATCTGGAACACGGAAAAAGACGAATCGCCGATGCGCACGATCTGCAACGCACAGACCGCGGCGCTGGCGCAGGCCTTCGCCGACGAGCCGCGCGTCGCGGTCGAGCTCGGCATGCGCTACGGCAACCCCTCCATCGAAAGCGCGCTTGAGCGGCTGATCGGGCAGGGCTGCGACCGCATCGTCTTCTTCCCGCTCTACCCGCAATATTCGGCGACGACGACGGCCACCGCCAACGACCAGCTCTTCCGCGCGCTGATGAAGCTGCGCGACCAGCCGGCCGTGCGCACGGTCCCCGTCTATTACGACGAGCCGGCCTATATCGAGGCGCTGGCAAGCTCGATAAAGGACCACCTCGCCACGCTCGACTTCGAGCCGGAAGTGGTGCTCGCCTCCTATCACGGCATCCCCAAGCGCTATGCCGAGAACGGCGACCCCTATCCGCGGCACTGCCACGAGACGACGCGTCTGCTGCGCGAGCGGCTCGGCTGGGACGACAAGCGCCTCCTCACCACCTTCCAGTCGCTGTTCGGCAAGGAGGAGTGGATCAGGCCCTATACCGACGAGACCGTCCGGCGGCTGGCCGGCGAGGGCGTGAAGCGCATCGCCATCGTCAATCCCGGCTTCTCGGCCGACTGCATCGAGACGCTGGAGGAGATCGACGGAGAGGTGCGCGAGATCTTCATGCATGCCGGCGGGGAGAAATTCTCCCACATCCCCTGCCTCAACGACCGCGAGGACGGCATGGCGATGATCGAGGACATCGTCCGGCGCGAGCTCAAGGGCTGGCTCTGAACACCCGCCCGGTCATTGTAACGCCGCAAAATCCCGAATAAACCTTGGCCGGGCGCGTCCGGCGCCCGCGCCGGCGCGGCCTCGTGCCGGATCGGCAACCCATGGAGGCCCCGATGCTGTTTTCCGGCCTGGACGTTCTGATCCCCGTTCTCATCCTTCTCGTCCTGCTCCTCATCTTCGCCGGCATCAAGACCGTGCCGCAGGGCTTCAACTACACGGTCGAGCGTTTCGGCCGCTATACGAGGACGCTGACGCCGGGCCTGAACATCATCGTGCCGTTCATCGACCGGCTCGGCGCCAAGATGAACATGATGGAGCAGGTGCTCGACGTTCCGACGCAGGAGGTCATCACCAAGGACAACGCCATCGTCTCGGTCGACGGCGTCGCCTTCTATCAGGTACTGAACGCGCCGCAGGCCGCCTATCAGGTCGCTGGCCTGCAGAACGCCATCTTGAACCTCACCATGACCAACATCCGCTCGGTGATGGGCTCGATGGACCTCGACGAGCTTCTGTCCAACCGCGACGCCATCAACGACCGGCTGCTCCACATCGTCGACGAGGCGGCCGGCCCGTGGGGCATCAAGGTCACACGTGTCGAGATCAAGGACATCAACCC
Organism: Alphaproteobacteria bacterium; assembly: GCA_037190985.1. Taxonomy (GTDB): domain Bacteria; phylum Pseudomonadota; class Alphaproteobacteria; order Rhizobiales; family Rhizobiaceae; genus Aerobium. Next base: position 5,344 of record JBBCKE010000023.1, on the reverse strand, counting down.
GCCGGCCAACCTCGTCGAGTCGATGGCCCGCCAGATGATGGCCGAGCGCAACAAGCGCGCGCAGATCCTCGAAGCGGAAGGGTTGAAGCAGGCGCAGGTGCTGGAGGCCGAAGGGCGCCGCGAGGCCGCCTTCCGCGACGCCGAGGCGCGCGAGCGCCTGGCCGAGGCCGAGGCGCGCGCCACGCAGGTCGTCTCCGAGGCCATCGCCAAGGGCGACGTCCAGGCGGTGAACTACTTCGTCGCCCAGAAATACACCGAGGCGCTGGCCAAGATCGGCTCGTCCAGCAACAACAAGGTGGTGCTGATGCCGATGGAGGCCTCCTCCCTGATCGGCTCGCTCGGCGGCATCGGCGCGATTGCGAAAGAAGTGTTCGGCAACGAGCCGCCGGCGCAGCGCCAGCAGCGGCCGCAGCACACCGCGGCGCGCCCGCCGCTCACCGGCCCCGAGCAGCAATAACGCACGTTGACGGCGGGAGGATAGCGCCATGGTCGTTCAATGGTTCGCCGGTTTCGGCGCGTGGAACTGGATGATCCTCGGCACGGTGCTGCTGGCGCTGGAGATATTGACGCCCGGCGTCTATCTGCTGTGGCTCGGCATCGCCGCGATCCTCACCGGCCTCCTCTCCTTCGCGCTGTGGGAGGCGGGATTCTGGGTCTGGCAGGTGCAGATCCTCGTCTTCCTTGCCCTGTCCATCGTCTCGGTGCTGGTCGGGCGCAGGGCGTTCCCCACCACCGGCACCGCCGACACCGACCAGCCGCTCCTCAACCAGCGCGAGCTCCAGCTCGTCGGCCGCACCGCGACGCTGGAGGAGCCGATCGTCGAAGGCAGGGGCCGCGTGCGGCTGGGCGACACGCTGTGGCGCGTCAGCGGACCGGACCTGCCAGCCGGGGCGCGGGTGCGGGTGGTCACGGCCGGGAACGGCGAGCTGGGCGTCGAGCCGGCGTAAGCGGCACGGAAGGCGGCTAGTCCCGCCCTTCGTTCTCGCGGCGCATCGCCGCCGCCAGCGACGGATCGACGCCGTCCTCCAGCCTGTCGATGGCCGCGCGCGTGTCGCGCCACGGCTCGTCCTGCCCCATCTTGAACTTGGCTTCGAGGCGCTCGATGGGCATGCGGAAGCCGAGCACGTTGGGTAGCCGCCGCTTCATGCCGCCCGGCCCCAGCTCCTTCAGGTGCCAGCGCGCGTCGCGGCCGGCTTCGAGATGCTCGACGCAATCGCGGATGTGCCGCGCCGTCTCGCGCACGTCCAGAACCTCAGGGCGGCCGTGGCAGTGGACGGTTGCAAAATTCCATGTCGGCGCGTTGTCGCGGTCGGTGTTCTCACGCTCGATCCGGCGTGGATACCACGACGACGAGATATAGCCGTGATCGCCCATGAAGATCGCCACCGTCGGCAGGCCTTGGCCGATCAGGTCGCAATGCGGGTTGGCGGCGGCGAGATGCGAGACCAGCGCCCCGTTTCCTCCGTCGCCACGCTCCAGCATGAAGATCGGATGGGAGACGACCGGCCCGTCCGGCCCCGCCGTCACCAGCGTGCCGAACACCGCCTGCTCGATCAGTCGAAAGGCGGCCTCGGGGTCGGCGGGGGTGAATTCGGGCTTGGTGTACATGCCGACTCCCCTCACCCGCCCAGCCGGGCCTGAAGCCAGCGCCCCGTCTCGGCGATCGCCCGGCGGCTGACCTTCGTCACCGACATCGCTTCCAGAAAGCCGTGCGTGGTGCCGGGATAGACCGTCGCCTCCACCGCGACGCCGGCCGCGGCAAGCGCCTCGGCCATCGCCACGTTCTCGTCATGCAGCGGGTCGAGCGCGGTGATCGCGAGGAAGGCGGGCGGCAGCCCGTGAAGCCGGGCGCGCAGGGGCCGGGCGAGCGAATTGTCCTCGGCCCCGTCCGCCGGCAAATGGTCGCGCCAGAACCCGCGCATCTCCTGCGCCGACAGCGTATATTCGCCGCCGCCATAGCGAGCGTAGGACGGCCGCGAAAAATCGTCGTCGAAGACGCCGTAGTTCAGCACCAGTCCCGACAGGAGCCCGCCCTCGCCCGCATCGCGCAGCAGCAGCGCGGTGGCAGCGGAAATATGCGCGCCGGCCGAATCGCCGCCCAGCGCCAGACGCGCGCCGTCGATGCCGGCCTCCGCGCCATACTGCGCCAGCCAGCGCACGACCGCTGCCGTCTCCTCGATGGCGCGCGGAAACCGCGCCTCCGGCGACAGCGAATAATCGACGCCGACGACCGCGACGCCGGCAGCCGCCGCATATTCGCGCATCAGCCGGTCGTGGGTGTCGAGGCTGAAGATCGTCCAGCCGCCGCCATGGACATAGACCAGCGCCGGAAGCGGCCGCGCCGCCGAGGGATGATGAATGCGGACGCGCACCCCGCCATCGGCGAACGGCACGACGGTTTCGCGCGTCCCGGCCATCGCCGGCCCGCCCTTCGTCCACGGCGCGCGCACGGCCTCGGCCACCGCGCGCGCCTCTGTTGGCGACAGCGTGTCGAAGGACGGGTGCCGGCCATAGGCGGCGGCGACGCCGTCGATGAAGACGAGGAGCTCGGGGTCTATCAGGGAATCCGCCATGCCGTTCCCCTTGCGCAGCGTCAGGCCGCGCCGATGCGCAGGAGGTCGTGCAGGTGGACCACGCCGACCGGCCTTTCCTCCTCGACCACCATGACGACGGTGATCGCCGAGGCGTTGACGAGCTGCAGCGCCGCCGCCGCGAGCGTGTCGGCCGCCACGGTCTTCGGGTTGCGCGTCATCACCTCGTCCACCGTCTTCGACAGAAGGTCCGGGCCCATGTGGCGGCGCAGGTCGCCGTCGGTGACGATGCCTTCGAGCAGGCCGGCCCCGGACACCACCGCGACGCAGCCGAACCCCTTGCGCGAGATCTCCAGCACCGCCTCGCGCATGCTGGCGCCGGCGGCGACGAGCGGCAGCCGCTCGCCCGTATGCATGATCTCGCCCACCTTGGTCAGGCTCGCGCCCAGCTTGCCGCCGGGGTGGAAGGTGCGGAACTGGTCGGGCGTGAAGCCGCGCGCCTCGAGCAGCGCCACCGCCAGCGCGTCGCCGACCACGAGCTGCATCAGCGTCGAGGTGGTGGGCGCAAGGCCGTGCGGGCAGGCCTCGGCCGCGCGCGGCAGGCCGATGACGACGCTCGCCTCGCGCCCCAGCGCCGAATCGAGGCCGGAGGTGATGGCGATCAGCGGTATGGCGAAGCGGCGCGCATAGGCGACGATGCCCTTCAGCTCGGTCGTCTCGCCGGACCAGGAAAGGGCGATGATCGCGTCGTCCGGCGCGATCATGCCGAGGTCGCCATGATTGGCCTCGGCCGGGTGGACGAAGAAGGCCGGCGTTCCGGTCGAGGCCAGCGTCGCCGCCACCTTCGAGCCGATATGCCCGCTCTTGCCGACGCCGGTGACGATGACGCGACCGGTGATGCGGCTGACGATGTCGACGGCGGCGGCGAAGGGTTCGGCCAGCCCGTTTTCCAGCGCGGCGGCCAGCGCGGCCAGCCCGCTCGCCTCGGTGGCGACGGTGCGCAGCGCCGAGGCGGCGGCGGCGTTCCTGTCCACGGGGGTCTCGATTGCTTTTCTCGGCATGGCTAGCGCTTATCGCGTCGGCCCCTGCTTGTCCATCGCGCGCGAAAGCGCGCCTTGGGGAAACGCTCCGTTAACCATCGCCATTTACGGTTCGGTAAGCATCGCGCCCCGCGCGCCTTCGATCGGGCAACCATGACCTCTCGCCGAACGGGAAGACCAGGCATTCCGGCATTCTTGAGCGCGCTCGCGCTGGCCTGCGCGTGCCTCGCGGCAGCGCCCGCGCGCGCTCAGGACACCGGCCTGCGCGGCACGATGCCGGTGGAGGAGGACGAGGACCAGCCCGTCACGGATCTCTGGCGGAATGCCGCCGATACCGCCACGCCGACGCCGCGCCCAGGGGGAAGAGCCGGCAGCCCGGCCGTCGAGCTGCCGGAGGAGGAGGATACCACCGGGCGCGCCATCCGCGCCGAGCGCGACAGCCTGCGCATCGGTGCGATCGAGGGCCGCGAGACCTTCGACGAGGGCGATCCCTTCGCCCCGCTCGGCATCCGCGCCGGCACCTTCCTCCTGCGCCCGCAACTGGAGCAGGGAATCGGCTGGACCTCCAACTCGGCCGCCGCCGCCGGCGGCCGGCCATCGACCTTCTCCGAAACCCGGCTGCGGCTCGACGCCGACTCGGACTGGTCGCGCCATCGCGCCTCTTTCTCCGTCGACGGCAGCTACCGCCGGTCGATTTCCGGCGAGCGGATAGACGAGGTCGACGGCCGCGCCACCGGCCGCATCGATTTCGACCTCGCCAACGAGCTCGCCGCCTTCGTCGCCGGCGGCTACCGCGTCAACCCGGAATCGGCCTCGACGCCCGGCGCGGTCGCGGCCGCCGTGGAGCGGCCGCTGCGCCATACGTTCGACGCCAGCGCCGGCGTGTCGAAGGATGCCGGGCCGGTGCGCTTCGGCCTGACCGGCGCGCTGATGCGCCAGACCTTCGACGACGCGGAGCTGGCCGACGGCTCGACCGTCTCGCAACGCGAGCGCGATTCGACCCTCGCCACGGCGACGCTGCGCGCCGGCTATGCGCTGTCGCCGGCGCTCGCGCCCTTCGTCGAGGCGGAGATCGGCCGCCGCTTCTACGACCACGAGCGCGACAGCGCGGGCTATGCCCGCTCGGCCGACCACTACGCCCTGCGCGCCGGCGTCGAGCTCGACCTCGGCGGGAAGCTGAACGGCGAGATCGCCGCCGGCTGGCTGACGGAGCGGCCGGACGATCCGCGCCTTTCCGACGTTTCCGGCCTGTCGCTTGCGGCCAATCTCAGGTGGTCGCCGGTGCGCGGCACCACCGTCGCCCTCTCGGCCAGCACCGCCGTCGAGGGCTCGACGACGCCCGGCGACAGCGGCTCGCTGCTGCATACGGGCAACCTCTCCGTCGAGCGCGAGCTGCGCGCCAACCTGACCGGGCGCGCCGCCGCCGGGCTCGACTGGCGCGATTATTCCGGCGGCGGGCACGACATCGTCATGCGCGGCGAGGCCGGCCTGACCTGGTGGATGAACCGCAATGCCGGCATCACCGCCCGCGCCCGCCACGAAGTGCAGGAAAGCACACGCCCCGGCCGCGACTGGGACGCGACCAGCGTCTGGCTCGGCATGACGCTGCGGCGCTGATCCAGAAAAGCCGGCGCCGACCCCTCACCGGCTCGCTGCGCTCGCCACCTCTCCCCAGAGGGGAGAGGAAAACTGCGGCCGGGATGCCATCGTTCATTCAGCTTGGACTTTTCCTCTCCCCTCTGGGGAGAGGTGGCCCGAAGGGCCGGTGAGGGG